>JACQSX010000013.1 GCA_016211105.1 Acidobacteriota bacterium
ACCCATCCAGTATCCTGGACACTTCATCGTCAAGAAAGTCACCAACGCCGGCACGATCCGATTCAAAGCCAGGCTTTTGTTTCTCGCTCATTCCCTTACTCACCACCCCGTTGGCCTTGAGGAAGTCGACGATGGCGTCTGCTCGATCTATTTCTGCAATGTCTTACTGGGACGGATTGACGAACGTGATTACATTATTCGCCCTTAAACAACACGGCCTGTGGAAGCTGCCGGAGCCGGGGACGCACAAAACGCGCCCACCACTCCTTGGAAAACGCAAAACCGCGTTTTCCACAGCTACCGCAGGCCCTACTGCGGTTAACTAAAGTGTTACCCATGTCCCCGGTTTATTTTGTTACCTATCTTCCCGGTTGCTCAAGGAGAATTGAACGGTGGATCAGGTAATAGCTGATGTAATCAATGAAAGTAGTTTTTCCATATCCGTAATCACCAGCAAGAAGAAAGCCAGTATGGAACAAACAGTTCTCATTGTGCTCCAGGGCGCTGAGTGTCTCGCGAAAAGGTTTCGTCTTGACGAGAACCAGCTCATAAAGATCCTCCGAGATGTCCGAGAGGCCGTCTTTGCGTGGAAATGGATCGGCAGTTAGATAAAAATGCTCCCACCAATGATTGACGACCTCAACCTGGGGATCGAAATCCGGTTCCACCACGGCCTCGTAATCCAAGACGCTGGGCAAATTCTCATACTCAGTGCGTCTCTGTTCGATTTCCCTGTGTAGGTCATCTAGCGCCTTCTGTGCTTCTCTTTCAATCTCCGCCGACTTGCTCTTTTTGACGGCTTCGTAGGCACCAACAGTTTTAATTGTTTCGATGTCCTTCTCTTCGAGACCCTCGGCCAGGCAGGTCTCGTCAACAAGGCTATGCAACTGGGAGAGCGCAACATTACCTATCTCTCTAAAGATGGGAAGGTCGTCCATGTACTGACGAATCCGCTCAGGTGCCACCCCTCGGGACCTGAGGTATTGAACTAACGCAAGAAGGACGTCTTTCAGTGTAGGTCTCCCGTATTTGTTTTGATATTTCCCGTAAAAGACATCTCGCTCCAATTTTCGGAAGAGCTGGCGCGAGAAGTCTGGGCTCGTCAGGATCTTAAGGTGTGATTCGACAAAAGTTTTAATTGCCTGTTGCCGGTCCATAGATACCAGTACTTGGGCTAGTCTTAACAGCCCCGTTAGTGACAATAGTTGCGGAATGCCACATCGACTCTGCGCATCGGGTCACAGTCGAGGGTCCACATTTGGGTTCCAGACCCTCCAGTTTTTGCCGCAAAATACGTCCCTGTGCGGTACAGCCACCATTGATACAGACATACCAATGGAGAGAACCATGCATTTTCAGATAGTACCTAGGGCTGTCGCCACCCACATTTACAGTCCTCTCAGGACTCCAACAAACTCAGCCAGGATGCGGAACTGTGCGGAGTGCTCTTCGGGGATTGGGATTGGCACGTAGTTGGGGTTCAATGGAGAGAGAACAATGCGCGTGTGCCGCCAGCTACCATCATCGGTTTGATATTTTTCAGAAGAGTATCGTTTCACTGTAAAGGAGCCACCGGTTTCAGGGTCAGCCGCGCCATGATACTGGGCCAGAACAATTTTTGCCTGCCGCGTGCCCGATGGGTTTGCCCTAAAGATTAGATAATCGCCATCGTGGATTGTTGGCTCCATCGAGTGACCGACGGCGCGCGCGACAAACATCCGATCATTGAGCTTACCAAAGCTCGCCGCCTCTACCCAGCCGTCCGGCTCAACGGCCTCACCATTACCGAAGTAACCTGCCGCCGCCTTCAGGCTATAGAGGGGCAACAGCGTCTTGAACGCTTCCGCTTCGGCTCTTGGATCCTCGAGGATAACAAGACGGAGCTGCGGCGTCGCTGGTGGCACGACCAGTGCAGCCACCAGATCCCGAAATGAATTAAGCCGGGCCGACAAGACCGTTTCAAACTTCCGCTGCGGCACAAAGAGATAGCGCCACTGGCCGTAGGATGTCCGGCTCATCTTTTCACACCAGAGTGTTGCTGCCTCTGACTTCAAGGCCGTGTTGGACCGGATCTCCCCTTTAGTCTCTGCCAGCCAGATGACTTCTCGCTCGTCTTTCTCGCGCACCGCCACAATGAAATCCGGGTAGTATTGGCGTGGGCGATTTCCTTCGTAATAAGTGACTGAAAAGCCAAATCTCTCATTCTTAAAGTAGCGCACGACATCGGTTGCCTGATCGAGAAAATCAGCAAACCGCTTTTCTAATTCCGTGTGGCAGGGAACCTTGTTGGTATGACATCGTTTTCCATCTGCCGTAATCCCGGTCCACTGGAAACGGCGAAGGCTGGATGAATCGAGCCATTCTGGGACAGCAAGAATTGGCACAGGATGCATTCCCGCCAACCCGGCGCTGCGGACAGCGTTTTCCAAAACGTCGAGCGCACGCCGCCTCCAGTAATAGATTCCGATATCCCGCAGATCACTCCTCAGGCCGTTTGCGCGGAGAGCGGAGACACGAAGATCCAGATAACACCGGCTGACTTCCAGCAGCTCGTCAAATGTCGGACCGATACCCAGCTCGACGGCAGCTCCGGGATTGGTCGCCTCAAACAGTTCCTCGGCCATTAGGAAAGAAGTCTTGAGTACCGGCCATTCTCGCCGGAATTCCTCCAGAGTCATTACCGCCTCGGGTTGGCCGCCGACTACGGGACGCACCTGCACCTCTGGCGGAGTCTCCCTGGGATTGATGCGGATTGCAGGCAACTCCTCGACACGTATCAGATCGGCAAGCGACTGGACTACGCCCACGGCCCAAGACCGCACGTTAGGCATGCGGACTCGGTACTTCTCCTTTTTTGGATCGGCCTCAATCCAGATCGGTTTCCTGCTCCAGTCACCCGTCCGTGGCCGCTTTCTTTTCTCGACCGGAAAGCCGACAAACGGGATGCCGAAGGCATCGACCGTCTCTTCGGAGCCTTCGGTGCGTTCCTCAAGCGGCTGGTTCAAAACGTCGTAGTTGGTGCGGCGAAGTCCGCGGCCGATAACTTGCTCCGTCAGAAGGGGTGAGCCAAAAGCCCGCAGGCCGAGGATGTGACTTACGCTCTGCACGTCCCAGCCCTCAGAGAGCATATTGACGCTGGCGATACAGCGCACCTGTTCGCCTGCCTTCCCCTTCCTGCCAACGGTATTGACCATCCCGCGCAGGACCGCCTCATTCCCCTTGTCGGCGTCAAAGACTTTGGAGTCAACCTGAATGGTGACCCAGCGCTTCCGGTCCTCGTCGTCCGGATTGCGGAGGTGTTCGTACTCACGGGTCAGATGCTCGAAGAGCCACGCTGCGCGAGTGGCGTTGTCGGCAACACACAGCAGCACGGGGCTCGGGCCACGGGCAAAGTCGAACGTCGAGCCCCAGTCGTCAAAGTCTTTCTTCCAGGAAGAGTAAATGCTGGCAATCGCCCCTTTACACGCTCGGATGTACTCTTCTTTTGTGCTGGCCCCTTTGACCAGGTCCCAAAGGTCGAGGTAGATGCGGCCATGCTCGTCTGGATCAGGGAGCCGGACGACCTTGACCAAACCAGATTCAAAGGCGTCGTAAACGGAGAAATCGGAGACTAACCATTCGAACAATGTCCCGTCGGGTTTTGGAGAACCAGAGCCGTACCACGGGGTCGCCGAAAGATCCACGACCAGTGACACTCTGGCAGCTTTGGAGATTCGATCCAGAATCTTGCTCCACTTGATATGGGCAGGATCTTCTCCCTTCTTCGTTCGCTTCTCACCGTAGACATGGTGCGCTTCGTCGTTAATGACCACCACGTCTCGCCAACCGCCGAGCCTCCGCCGGATCGGCATATTGGGATCTTGCCGGGCACGGCGGCGCATGGCGCGCAGCACAGCAGCGGGGATGAACCGCCTTTCCTCGGCGACCTCCTCTGAAATCCAGTCGTCGCGCTTTCCTTCTAGAGGGATTCCTTGCCAATTGCGAACGAGAATATTGGGATGGAACTCATCTCGGTACTCGGATGGAACCATGTCAAAAGCGTCATAAAGGTTCTGCTCTCCGGCTGGATCGAGACCGTCGCCGCGAGGGACCCCGCTGACCCGGTCGCGGACAGTCAAATTTGGAACCAGCACCAGGAAGTTTGTAGACAGGGACGAACCACTCACTTTGCGTTTATGCAAAGTAGACCAGGTCACAAGTAGCGCCATGACCACAGTCTTGCCCGTTCCAGTGGCGAGCTTGAGCGCGTAGCGGAGGAGATCTGCCGTCTCAGGCATCTTCCGCCGCTTGTGCACCTCGTACAGGTAGATGACAGTCTCAATTGCCTCCCGCTGGCAGAAAAAGAAGCTTTTGCCGATCGCCTTTCGCTCCTCTTCCCGCTCGAACCACCACTCCAGGAGTCGCCGCGTGACAAGTGCGGTCCCGCCGTAACCTGCCTCCCGCCATTCACGCACTTCGTCTCGGAGCTGGTTAACAAAATCGTTGCGCTGCTCGCTTGAGGCAAGCAGGTCTTCAAAAAGGCCAGCTTCCTTGCCGACGACTCCAGCGATACCGCCCTTGACATCTTTGGCCGACGCGAGGAAGCGCATCGAGGGACGCCGCCCCTGGACCAGCTTTGATTTGCCACCGGCCAGAAGCTGGTAGTGCTTGTCGGGTTCGCGGAACGCGTCGCAGATGACGACACGATCGACAATGTAAGCCATTGCTAGACTTTGCAGGCGAGGGGTTAGAGAGCTACTTCGAGGGGCCTATCTTTTAAAGCGCTCACTTTCAGCACGGAGAAACCGAGAATATGGCCCTGCTCGTCGACTTTTTCCATCACTTGGTCATTCGGCGTTTGCCTGAAATATCCGGGCTTCTGGTCGAACAGAACCTCCAGGTAGTCTCCCTCGGTGTCGTACCAGATTTTCAACTTCTTTTCGGCCATAGTGGAACCCCCTTCTTGATTTTATCTGTCAAGTAGACTGTGAGGACAAAATAATCGACATCCTTGGTCTTCACGACGACACAAACGTACTTCTTGCCCACCCGCGTCGTGGAATAGAACCGGTAATAAAGTCGAGCTTCACGATCACTAAAAGATTCAACAACCTGTTCCGGGTCCCGAAGCGTCTCTTCGATCGCATGCTCCATTCCGGTCATTTCTGGATGCTCCAGGATATGGGCCAGTCGCTCATCACTCAACCGGACAGAAAGTCCCGCATAATCGTACAGGATTTTCATCGCGCGCTTGGCAGGTCTCGGACAACGGTTGACTCGTTCCCATAGACATCCACGACCTTGACGGCAATCCGCTTGTACCCGCGCACCGGAAAAGGCTGTGACATAACCTGGAGCTTGAATTCTTCAGGATCGATCTCTGCTTTCAGAGCCGCCTTCAGATTGGGCGTCTTCTCTAATTCGGCAAAAAGCGAGCCCTGCCGCGCCTGCGGCTCCTTCTCATTTGCCGCCTTGCGGGCACGATCGATGATCTGCGCGATGCGCGACTCGGAGACAATCTCGTTGCGCTGAAGCGGCAATACAGGGATTTGGCGCTTATTGCGTTTCCCGGCCCAAAAGAGTACCGGGTCAGCAGCGGGGTCCATATCAATGACGACCGGCTGCTCGCCCCTATCGGGCAGCTTGCCAATGTTGATCGCCTTGCTCCACCCGTTATCCATAGGAAGGGTTACAACCTGCTCGTCGGCCGGCAGCAGCGCTGTGTGACCCGTTTCTGGAGTTCGAGGTTCTTTGATTTCCTCGTAGGTGTACCGGGTTACTTTTTTTCGCCCATTCTTTCCACTTGTCCGTTTCTTCGCCATCTTGGCTCCCTAAGAAATCACGCCTTCGAACGGCTAACTCCAGCAGCGGCAGTGCACATGCCTCTATAGTCACAGCTTGCGCATTTTTTGACTGTGGGTGCAGGAAGAAGACTGCTCTGGCGTAGGGCGTCTGCCGCCCCACGAACTTTGACCTTTACATCGGCAATAAAATCGTCGTCCACGGACCGGGGTTTTCGTTTCCGGTCGTCCAGCTCATAAACTTCAACGTAGTCGGGCCGGCGGCCCGTCAGTTCCTGGTAGCCGAGGGCGTAGACGTGGAGCTGGGTTTCCGTCACCTCCTCAGGCTGGGCGCGATCGCTCGATTTAAGGTCAACGATTGTCGTTTCTCCAGTATCCACTCGGCGGACCAGATCGATGCGGCCGTTGACGGTCACGCCATCGCCCAAGCCGATCTCAACCTGTTTTTCAGAGAACTCGAGCTTGTCGAAAAGTTCACGGTTATCATCGAGGTAATCTCGCAGAACCTGCTCGGCCGCTTGCTCAAGCATTTGCCGGAGCGCCGGGTAGGCGTAAGGCGTATGGAGATGTGTTTCCACCAGCCGCGCTACCTCGTCTTGATTTGCGACGTCGCCGCGGATTGCGCGAGCATGCACCTCCGTCAGAGCATCGTGAAGCGATTTGCCGTAGCCGAGCGCTTCATGGATGGGAGCATTAAACCCGAAGAGAACCCGGAGTTTGAATTGATGGGGGCACTCGAAAAAGTACTTCAAATCCGAAAAGGAGAAAGCGACATTTGCCACTCCTGCTCGCGGTTCGGGGACCAGTTGTTTTCTCTTCGAGTAGTCCGGACGGCGGCGTTTTACCCATTTAGATGCGAGAACATCATCCCAAAACTCAGAGCGTTGCTGGAAGAGCTGATTTCCGGTGACCGGAGCCCAGGTCAGATGCAGGAATTTCTGGCTCCGGGTCATGGCGACATAAAACAGCCGGCGCTCGTCTTCCAGCGTTCCCTCAAACCGCGGCTGCCCCTTGACGCCAGCGCGCGGCAAGAGGTGCCAAACGCTTCGACCTCCGGGCTTCTTCGCCGGAAAACGGTTCTTCAGCAATGCAGGCACAAAGACCACCGGCCACTGCATTCCCTTGGCCTGGTGAACAGTCATAATTCGGATGGCATCCGGATTTGCGTATTGGTTCTCCTGCCAACCCTCGGGATAGGAATCTTCGGCGCGGTGCTGAAGGAAGTCGGCAAAAGATTTGTACTTCTCGGCTGGTTTTGAGTGGTAGTGGATCGTTTCAAAATCGGAGATGAGCTGGCTGAATTTACCGAGATTGTAGAAAATTACTTCTCCCAGGCCAGCCGGAACGCGTTCTTCCCGGACGCCGGCTTCGTCCAGGAAAGTTAAAAAGAGCCGTTGGATCGAGTATAGCCCCCAGCGCTTCTGGTCTTCTTCGTTTAGTGAAGTTTTTGCCTTTTCAGCACTCTTGATCGCGGCCTGAAGATCCTTTTGGTCCAAGCCTAAATCTGCCTCCAGCCAAAAGCGCTCAACAATCGAGGCGTCCACTCCAGCCCGGTTGGCCATAAAGTAAAACAGTTGGCGTGTAGCCTCAGCTTCTGCTGCGCTGAAGAGATTCGTCATGCCTACGACAACAAAAGGAATGCCGGCCGCTTCTAATGCTTGAGTAATCGGCTCTCCGTTTCGCTTCACACTTCGAAGCAGGACGGCCATATCTGACCAGGAGATCCCACGTTCGCGCTGGTCTTCTCGAATCGCGACGCCGCGCAGGGATTTTGCCGTCTCTGCAATGTACTTAGCTTCTTCCTCTGGCGACGAAAAGCTGAGAGCAACAATGTCTCCGGGCTCATAGATTTGGGCCTCTGTGGGCTTCATGGCCTTTGCCAGGCGGTCAGGATTCTGAAGAATGAAATCTCGCGCCGTTTCGACTATGCCTCGGCTTGAACGGAAGTTTTCTTCAAGCGGGATTTTCTCGAGTTCCTTGTATCGGTCAGCGAATGAGAGGATGTTTTCGACATCACTGCCGCGCCATTGATAAATGGTTTGATCGTCATCGCCTACGACGCAGATCTGCGCTCCAAGGTCGTAAAGTGACCAAACAATCGCCTCCTGAATCGGGTTTACGTCCTGGTACTCGTCAACAATGACGTATCGGATACGCTCAGACAAACGGGAGCGCAAGCCGTCATCGCTCGTCAGAACGTCAACGGCAGCATAGAGAATCGCTGAATAGTCGAGGTAACTCTGAGTGTCTATGAGGCTCTGGTAAGCGTCCAATCCATTTACGACCGAGCAGCCATTCAGAGCAGTGTCATTGAGGTCGGCCTCGCGCAAAATCGAAAGAGCCTCCAAATAAAAAGGAGTATCTCTGTAGCGCTGCAGAGGCCGGCCGCGAAGGTCCGTAGAGCTGGTCAAACCGCTTTTGGTGCTGTGTCGATCCGTGAACAGAATCTGCTTGACCTCGTTGAAGACTCCAAATTTCAGGTACTTCGGGACCTCCGCTTTTAAAATTTCCAGACAAAAGGAGTGAATGGTTCCAACGAACATCTCGGCCAAGCCGGTAACCTCCCCGAAGGTTTCCCGACAGCGCTTGATGATCCGCTCCTTCAGTTCGGCTGCTGCTTTATCAGTGAATGTGAACGCGATGATGTTGCGCGGAGCCAATCCTCCGCCTGCTGGCTTGGACTTTAGGAGATGAACGACGCGGTAGGCGGCAACGTCGGTTTTGCCTGACCCGGCACAGGCGATGAGCTGCAGGTTGGTCCCATTGTAGCCAATCACTCGTCGTTGGTTTTCGGTCAGCGGCATCGGGAAATCCTGGTTCGGCTGCCTTTTGATCGGGCAAACGTGCTCCGCGGCGTGGACTTTGAAAGTTTTTCCAGTACTCTCTTGTAGATGCAGAGGCAATCTTCCACTTCCCAAGCCCGAAACTTGCGAAACTGTCGGGGAAGCTCGTGAAGTCCCGCTGTCTTGCGGCTTCCGTTGACGCCGAGCGCTTTAGCTCCCACCCTGGTCCCGGCATGCAAATAAACGGTGGTGGGCTCGAGTTGCTTGAAGGCTCCTATTCTCAGCGCCGTGTCATACACGGTCAGCTCGCCTATCCCCGAAATGGCTCGGATCAGGTTTTCAATGTACGAGTGAAGCTCGTCAAAGTCGGATGCAGTTGCCAGAAGGGTTTCGTGATTCTGAAGAACCCGCATCGCTTCCTGTAACGCTCGCGAGGGAATCCGCCGTTGGTGATTGAGGCTTTTACCGCTAGGTCCCTGCGCAAGCCCGGCAAGGCGGATCGCCTCAGAAAAAGTTCGCTGAATCGTAAAAAAGCGCAGCTCCCCATCAGCCTCTCTCATCTTGTGGGCGCGATAATGGGCAACGATATCCACCAACGAACGAGGTTGAAAAGGCATCGTACTCCATAGCGGCAGCTCTGAGAATAACCGGGCCCCTCACTGCGCGCCTTTCCTCCGTCCAGCCTGAGATGTTTTGGGGAGCATGATAGTGCCCCACGGACCCGACCGCAAAGCCTTTTTATTGGGGCACCTGGTTCCGGGAGGTCCTCTGTCGGTCAGAGCGATATCTCTCTAAAAACTCCTCGCGATCTATTTTCGTGTGGCCGTAGGTCCAAGAAAATTCGTCAACCAATTTTTGACTTTTTTTGGCTCTGACTGGAGAGATCAGAAATCTCTCTGCACCACATGCGGTCCGTCGATTCATTTCTCTCACAAACTGACCGGCTCGCCCGAAAACTGGGGCCTTCCTATGCGTTATCCAGATACACACTTCGGGACTTAAAGGGAACGAAATCTCACACTCGGCTACTCCTAACCCAGCCCCAAAGACCGCTCTGCCGTCCGGCCACGGTGCGAAAATTGTCATTGGGGCATCGCTCGTAATGTAGATTTTATCCCTGATCGCCGGAGCAGCTGAAGAGAAACCCGTCCACACATTCAGAACCAAATTGGCCGATCGTCTGTAGAGGGCCTTCGCGGGAGGAATAGGGGCCGCTGTAGTGGTTGGTACTTTGCGCCGGGCTCCTCAATCGGCCAGTCTTATCATGCGGAAGAAATCATGATCTCTTGATGACAAGCCGGGCACGTTATCCACGGGAGTTGGAATATCGTGGGCGAGTACGACTACGTCAGTCCTTTATTACCAGTCGCTCGATGATCTAAAGCTGCCAGCAGCTTTTGACCTGTTTCGATTCCTATTGTGTTGCACGGGCATCTACTGTGGCACGATGTACGGCTTCATTCAACAGACCGATTAAATCGCTGATCACGGATACTTCTCTTTCACAAATTGCACCCTCATTTGAAAGGTGTCGCAAGAGTCTCATGACGCCTTGTTGTGGATTGAGTCCATACTTTTGGCCAATTTTCTGGAGCCGTTTTTCGATCTCTATGTGCAGCCCAGCAAGGGCAAGGTTTGGATCTTCGCTCGCGCGGGAAACGAAAGGCGGTTCCATCTTTTTGTCTGTTGGCACTTCCAACAGTCCAGCTCGTTCGGCGTTTTCCTTCGCCTTTTCTAGGTCGTGGTACTCGATCCTAAAGCCACCGGGAAGCTGAACAGATTTGAAAATCGTTCCCAGCCACGGGAGCACGGCAATGGCGAACAGGACCAGAGTAAAACCGTCAACGCGAACAGCTGGGAATAAAAGGTGGGCTACGATCAGCATAGTCGCGAAGGCCGAGATAACGATTTGGCCTTTGTTACGCTTTACTCGCATGATACTGATCCGTAGTAGCTGAGTTGCGGCTGGGTCGTCCAACTGCCGCGATGTCTTCTCCAGCAACCACGGTTTTCTGGCCGACTGATACGGGTCGATAAACGTACCTAGCATGCAGTTTCTATCGCACCGCCGGATCGTTCAGTAACTCCCCCGAGTCCAAATTCCGATCGAAGAATTTCCAGTCTCCGATTCTTGCCAAGAATTCTCCAATGGCGTGGCGGGCCGACTGGTAGAGGTTCGCGATCTCCCGATCCTCGGCCATTCTCAATTGCTGGAGCTGGACGAACTCTCTTGGATTTTTGGGCGGCTTCATTGGCAGCATCTCTCGTAGCCGAGAAATCACCTGGTTCACGGTCGCCTGACTGGAATCGGCCGGAACGAGGAGGCCGCTTCGCTGCAGTAAGGTGACTGGATACAGAAAGAACATGCTGGTCGAAGCCCGGTCCAGCAAGCGCTCCGGCTGGATCCAGACTTTGATTGCTGCCGGCAGGAGGGCTAATTGAACCTTTAACGTCTGCCGATAATCGCGGCAGTGCTGGGCATGTTTTCGAGCGGTATCTTCATACGGGTCGGCCTGGATGACTCTGTCCGTGCCTGAGCCTGTTGAGCTTTTCGCTTTCGAGTTTTTGAACACCTCTTGCTGAACAAGCTGCACGGCCCGCTGCAATACGGCGTCAGCCACTTGTCTTGCTTTGGCCCGGTATTTTCCTTGCTCCGCAACAATTTGGGTATCACTCTGGGGCAGCGAAGCGAAAACCACCCCGTCCATGACCTGCTCAAAGACAATATGGCCGAGCGGTTTGTCGCAGAAATCCAGTCTTTGATTCTGCATCCATGGATGAATGGTCAGATCCGTGGCGTAATGGGTCATCCATCCTGCCGCATAAGCTCTGGCCACCGGGCTGTTGATTTCTTGAGCCGCTTGGTCGACGGATTTCGCCCACAAGTCAGGGTGGTAGTAATGCACCTCATCCTGAATATCGGGAACTCCACCCAAAGCCAAATTGCGATCGGGATCGATGGCACCCTGAAGAAAAGCGGCGGTCAACTCTTGGGATTGTGCGATTTCCTGGAGCAACTTTACCGTAGCACCGGCGTTCTGATTTCCCTGAATCTAGGTCGCTTCCCTAAGGAATTGGTAGGCAATGATTCTGCGGCCAAGCAAGGAAAAGCCGTAGAGGTCTGACGACAGGAAGAGAAGGAAGAGCCAGAATCGATTCACCGGTGGGAATATAACATTTCAGTGGTGCCAGAGGCTATTGCTGACAGTCCGCGAATTGGTTAGCCGTAAACCTTAAAAACCCGCTCTTTCGCAACGAGCTGGTCAAAGTTCGAACTTCGCTTATTGGGCAGCTTATTCCAGCTTATTGGGCAGCTTATTCCAGCTTATTTTGGCCGCCTATTTCTCGGGGGCTGGCAGACGCAGCATCTAACGCTCACTGCTCCCCGCCGCGGTCAAAAACCAGACGGCTCCACGGCCGTGCCCTTTGGAATCAACGAGTTTAAGTCGTTTAAGATGATATAAGTCATCCCGTACCGTCGCGGCTGCCGGCGGACTGGAGAGTTTTTCCATTATCCTCCGCAGCGGCGCCGATTCCTGCCCTGCGAGGATCTGCAGGATCTCACGCTGTCGTGGCGTAAGATCATGGGCAATTCGATGCGGGGCAATATAGCCGCTTGGGAGGAATCGAACACCGAAAGATTCCGATTGCTCGACGTACTCCGGCTCAGGATGACCCGCCTTGACACACAGCTCCACGATTTTTTGGGTTCCCCGACCCCATCGTTCTACCAATCCGCGTCGATAAAACACCTCCGCTATTAAAGGATTTCGGGGGCGAGACGGATGATCTCTTTTCAGGTCCTCGACGCGCAAACCAAGGGGAAGAGGTCCCTCATTCCAAATCTCAAGACGATCGTCATAAATGGCCAGACTGACCCCACCACCTGGTTCCGAGTAATCACGGTGGCAGAGGGCATTCACCAGTGCTTCTCTCAACGCGGCCAGTGGAAATAGTGGCTCGTCTATGCGCTCAAAAATACCCGGTTCAATCCGGCCTGCTACCGGGAGATGACGTCTTAAAAAGAGCATCGCTTCTTCTAACAGAAGAAAGGCATGACCATTCAACTGGCGATTATCTAAGAACTCGGTCTTCTCGGTCCCTTTGAAACGAGCCATCCGGAGCTGGCATTGGGGATAATGGGGAAGAAAGTTTGTACCGAAGAGTACGAGAGCAGCGTTGAATAGATCTTCATTTAGACGTAGTCCCAAGCGGTCAAGGATTTCTGTGGGATTTGTGCCCGTCGCCTCGGGCAAGCGGCCACTTTCTGTTCCCAGCCGAACGGTGCGTAGAATCTCTTCTTGGTCCAAGCAGTCAATAGTAATTCCCGGCGCAGGCGTATTTTCCCAACGATGGCGGCTGTGAACTCGATTGAGAAGCAGGCGTTCATAGCGCTCCTGTGGCATTACAGCGGTGACCGTTCCATTGCGTTCGTAAGGTCGCCCATCGAAAGTGAATGGCAAACTTTCACTTGATGGTCTGGCTCGGAGAATCAGGAGTTCTTGGTCAGTGCCGGGAAGCGCAATGCGATCGATTTTGATAGAGGCAGGGGGCTCGAACATCTGCACCATATTCCCGACGTCCTGCAGGGTTTTATCGCTTATTTGCTGACCAACAATCTCTCCGGTAGACGTAACCCCGAAAATAACCACGCCGCCGGCTGCATTGAGCAAGGCGCACAGAGTCTCCCCGGCGCGATTGAGCTGCGCTGTAGATTTCTTGAATTCAACTGCTTCCGACTCGCCTGCTGCGACGATTTTCTGGGCTTCATTCAAGTCCATACTTTATTAAATTCCTCTCGCCCCAAGTTTATCCTCAAAGCAAGCAAACTGGGCGGAAACTGAATCATTCCAGCCGAAATCCCAGAAAGTGCCGCTCTTCGGGTCGCGCCACCGCGCTCTTGTCCGCATTCACTTTCAAGCGCAAGCGCTTTTCAATAAAACGCATGATGCCGACCATCCCACGCTGCCCCGACCGTTGGCTCCGCACATA
>JACQSX010000014.1 GCA_016211105.1 Acidobacteriota bacterium
CGCACAACGCTCAACCCAAGTCCTTTCAGTGGACTAAGTCCGCCGATCAAATCCTGGCCAATATCGCTCGCTTCGCTTGCCAAACCCTCGATGTGCAGGCTTCTCAATATATGTCACGAATCAATGGGACAGGAGACTAGCATCTTCTGAATGAAGTGCATGGGCAGGATCAATCACCGAGACGAAGTTACTTCCAAGATTGGCCGCGTACACACGCCTGGGCACCAACCCCTCAAGAGTGGTGGCTATGCTCCAGTGGATTGCAGTCTCGCTTGGATTGCAATTGTCATTCGCACCAACAATCCTAGTCACACCGCTCGGGTTGATGCAGGCGTGGATGAAGTTTATGTGGCCTCCATGCGCCCACAGCACCGTTGGGGCGACCGCGAGTGCGAGCATGAACACAACTGCCATGATGTACCAACGCAGATTTAGGTGGGACATCTCTTCCTCCTTTTAGGAACCGGGATTTGGCATTTCAACCTTAACTTGCCGCGAGATTATAGCCAGCTGCCTGGTCAGGGTATTATAGCTGAGATCGTCAACGGTCCACCCTAGGTTGGCATCGCCGCTGGGATCGCCTTAAGCCAGACTGTGAGACGCCATTCTCGTACTTTGCCCTGATGACCATACGCTATTACCTAGCTCCATTTTGCCGATTGTAGGTACGACTGTCTCGATTTGAAGTCATCTGGTAGCCTGCGCGCATGCCTCATGCGCTCTTGATCAGGTGCGATTTACGTTCTCTCGATGCTTTATTACGCTTTATTAGCCCAAACCTACAGGGTCCGCCTCGGCAAAAGCGGCTCCTCTGGGAATCTGGTCCTGAGGGAGACCGGACGCTGCCTCCATCCTGCCGCTGAAGTTGAAAAATGAGATCAGGGCCGTGGCTTCGTAGATTCCTTGCTCATCCCAGCCCGCGGCTCGCAAGGCCTCTAAATCGGAGTCGTCTATCAAGCTAGGTGTCTCGGTCAATTTTTTGGCGTAGGAGAGCAACGACCGAGTCTTTTGGTCCAGATCGTATTGGGGCCAGCTGGTGGCAAACTCAGGGCTGACGTGTTCGTCCCCTGTAAGGCGGCGAACTGCCGCTGTATGGAGACCCAGTCAGGGGGCTCCCCCCACGATGCCATTAACGACAACCGCGAGCATCTCACGCTGGAGCTTCGTTAGCGGAGACGACTTTCGCAGGTGAAGGTACTGATAGATGTCGCCTATGGGTTTGCCAAGGGCGAGGTCAACGAGAAAGATTCTGTAGACGCCAGGAACAACGCCCCCATACTGCCGCTTGATGTTTGCGAGCAGGTCCTTTTGAATCTCGGTGGCGCTTTCAGGTGTCACACTCTTTATTCGGGACATAAATATTTTCCTCCTTTGGCCTGCTGCCATCCCCGGGAGAGACCGAGAAAGAGAATCATCGGAAGGCACATAGTTCAGCTCATACCGCAAAGCGTCTCGCGAGAGATTTCCAATTTTCAACTTTACCTTTCCGCAAATCATAAGCCACCTCGCTTGCCAGGTCTAGCCGGATTGGCACACCACCCCCCTTGTTCGTTGGCATGGCGGCTCGCGGGTTGCTTCATCCCAATACTGCCCAGGCTGTACATCTTCCCGTTCCGCTGAGCACTCCCTTACTCGCTCTCGCTCTTGAGCTGAATCTTTTCTTTGAGAACAGCAGACCATGAGTAGGTTTTCCTAACGTAACTTATTCTCTGTCAATAGCAAATTAAAATGACCGCTTTTTATAGCAAATGATCTGTCCGCTTTTATTGATTTGAGAATTAGACTTCCCATGTAACAACCAGCAGTCGTAGGGCCTGTGGGAAAGTGCGGAATCCGCCTGCTTTTTAGGCGGGTTTTCACTTTTCCATCAGGCTGGTTTCTTTCTTTTTTTGGTGCTTTTTTTCTTTCTTTGGACATGACGACTTTTTCACATTCTGTTAGGCGACACGCCTTTTTCTCCGGCTCACAGGAGCTGTAATCAGCTCCCCTTGCGCGTTGTAGCGACCCAGCAGATGAGGACCGTAGTAAAGACTCAGGGTGTCATCCAAATGTTGACAAACCAGGATCCGGCAGCCGGCCATGCTGAAGCGAAACTGTTGCGGCGGAAAGCTTCGCAAAGCTTCCATTAAGTTTTGAGGAGAACCGCGGGCAAGCCAATCCAAACGTGAAATTTTTGGCTAGCGGTGGTGGCCACACTCTGTTTCTGAATTCCACCGAGGCAGTGTTGGTTCTTTCAAGAATCGAGCAGAACGAGGACGCAAGAGAGATAAAGACTTGGAGACTAGACAGCCCGAAGGCCAAATACCAAGACCTCCAGTCCTCTGTCGTGCGCATGAAACTTCTCGGCACCAACAGAAAACCACGAGTGCAAGGCACAGATCCGTTGCCCGGCAAGGTCAACTACTTCGTTGGAAATGATCCCAAGAACTGGAGAGCCGATATTCCAACTTACGGGAAGGTCGAATACCGGGATGTCTATTCAGGTGTGGACCTGGTTTACTACGGCAACCAACGGCAGTTGGAATACGATTTTGTCGTCACTCCTGGCGCCGATCCCAAGGCCATTCAGCTCGCCTTTGAAGGTGCAGACAAAATTGAAGTCGATGCCCAGGGAGATCTCATCGTGCATACCGCCTGTGGTGAACCTTGTCGCACCACGGGTGGGGAGGTCCGTCTGCTAAAGCCTTTGATTTATCAGGAGATCAATGGAGTCAAACAACCCATTCCCGGCGGCTACGTTCTCCTTGACCTGGCAGCTCAAGACTCGCGACTCGAAACTGCAGACTTGAAACTTAGAACTCACACTGTTGGCTTTCAGGTGGCATCATATGATTCCAGCCAAACCCTGGTGATTGATCCAGTCTTGGTTTACTCCACCTACCTGGGTGGGAGCGACTACGACCTGGGCTCCGACATCGCTGTGGACTCCTTCGGTAACGCCTACTTGACCGGACAGACCTCTTCAACCAACTTCCCCACGACTCCGGGAGCTTTCCAGCCTGCTTTTGCTGGAGGCAGCTTCGGGCAAGGAGACGCCTTCGTGACGAAGGTGAATGCTGCAGGTTCCGCGCTCGTCTACTCGACCTACCTTGGTGGCAGCGACAAGGAGGAAGGCACCAACCTTGCTGTGGATTGCTCCGGTAACGCCTACGTCGCTGGCTATACAACTTCTTCTCCTTCGAGCAGCATCCCTTTCCCCACAGTGAATCCCATGCAGCCTGCTAACGCTGGCGGAGACGACGGCTTCGTGACGAAATTCAATGCGGCAGGCTCTGCGCTCGTTTATTCCACCTACCTGGGCGGTAGCGCGGAAGACTTGGGCCGTAGTATCGCCGTGGATTCCTCCAGCAACGCTTACGTGACGGGGTATAGTTCTTCCACCAACTTCCCCACAGTAAGTCCTCTGCAGGCCACGTACGCCGGCGGCGCGTTCGACGCCTTTGTGGTCAAGATCACTGACCAGCTATGTTTTGGCGTCGTCATCGGCATCAAGCCTGGTAGTTTCCCAAACAGTATCAATCTGGGCTCCGGAGGAACGGTTCCGATAGCAATCTTCAGCACGACCACCTTCAATGCCAGGACCATAGATCCCATCACTGTTACATTGGCCAGCGCTCCGGTGAAACTTAGAGGGCAGGGTACGCCCATGACCTCTATCCAAGATGTAAACGGGGACGGACTGCTGGATCTGGTCGTGCACGTTAGCACTGAGGCTCTGCAGCTCGCCGAAACAGACACGCAAGCGACTTTACAAGGGACGACCGCGGACGGATCTTGTATTACAGGAGTTGATACGGTCAGAGTTGTGCCATAAGCGTTGGTGCAAACCACGGAGATGGATGTCTGACAGTCTTGCGGAAAGCCAGCCGACAATCTGAAAGCCCCTGCTCCCCCTTTAATGTGGTCAGCGCAGAGAAAGTACGGTCAGTCCCTTAACCTTCCTGAAATCCTTAATGTCATCCGTTAGGAGTGACGCCTTCTGATCAAGCGCCTGCACACCTCGGAGATAACCTTGATCCGGGGTAAAAGCTACCGCCTCTGGGAACGCCAGCAGCGGGACAAAAACGGCAAAAAGACAGGGTTCTAAGATAAGGACCATAAGAGAAAATACAGCAGCGGGCTTTTAAAACGAATTTTTTGCCCCCAGATGACTCCATCTGGCGGATCCGACCTACAGAGCTGTGGAAACTGCCGCGCCGTGGGAACGGTGGAAAACCATTTTTTGGTTTTCCACCGTTCCCACCACGCTTGGAAAACGCTCCGCAAGAAATGGTTCCGCGTTTCCCACACTCCCCACAGCTTCTACTGCTGGTTTTTTCTTTTAGAAACAAAACAACACCGGCCTCGCGGCCGGTCATGAAAACGCTGCCTTACAGCACACAATTGCTATGAAACGAAAAAAGAGGTAGAACCAACACACAAAGCCCAGGAGGTGGGGGAAAGGTAAGAGAATCCCCTGGGGGAAAGCCCGTGAGAATTCGCACATGTTGAAGCAGCACAGGTAACATCAGCGGATGCCCTCTGCGGTCTGCCCTGCGGTTCGAGTAGCCAGGGGAGGTCACCCTCCCCCGGCTCTCACAGAACCGGATTGGTGGGCCCCACATCCGGCTCTTCGGGACATCAGCGTTCAAGTGTTCCTCTCGTACTCCGATGCCGGTGTTGCCACCCGCAGTTATCCCAGCCGTAGGCTCAACTGCATGGCTGAGCTGGCCGGGGCGAAAACGCTCCAGCCGTTGCGCACCGCAAACCAATCCGCCAGAAAGATGAGTCCACGTGCGGCAAAGAATGCGTTGCGTAGTCCCCAATCCACGACGGGCGTGTGACTCAATGCCCACAAGCGACGGTGTCCCTTGTAGACAGTCTGCCACGCGGTTTTCGGTCTCACCCCCAACTGGATGAGGCGTTTGGCCCGGGTCCGTTTGCGTTTCCACTGTTTCAACAGCAGGGCTCGTAAACGGCGTCTGATGTGGGCATCCAGCCCACGTAGCGTGGAAAGTTCCGCTTCACTGCATATGTGAAAGAACTCCCCCCAACCTCGCAGATACGCGTTGAGGCCTCCGATGCAATCTCGCAACGATTGACCCCAATTCCGTGGTGTCAGTTCCCGCGTGCGTCTATCCGCCCGCTCCTTGGAGCGCTTGGACAGCAGCACGTCGACACTCCCATCCTCCGGATTCCGGCGCAGCCGAAATCCCAGAAAGTGCCGCTCTTCGGGTCGCGCCACCGCGCTCTTGTCCGCATTCACTTTCAAGCGCAAGCGCTTTTCAATAAAACGCATGATGCCGACCATCCCACGCTGCCCCGACCGTTGGCTCCGCACATA
>JACQSX010000015.1 GCA_016211105.1 Acidobacteriota bacterium
TACTCGAACGGATCACCGTGAACCCGAAAATCTTCGGTGGCAAGCCAATCATCCGGGGACGCCGGCTGGCCGTGGAACACGTTCTCGCAATGCTGGCAGTCGGAGATACGCCGGAAGGGATCCTGCAGGGCTATCCCTGGCTGGAACGCGAAGACATCCAGGCTTGTCTGGTTTATGCGCGCCGCCTGGTCGGCCATGAACGTATTGAACCCCTTCCGATCGAGACCGGTTCTTGAGAATCTTATTGGACGCCTGCGTTTGGGGCGGAGCGATGGAATTCCTCACGGCCGCCGGTCATGACGTCGTTTGGGCAGGGGACTGGACCGAAGATCCCGGTGACGACGAAATCCTTCAGCGCGCTCACCTCGAGAGTCGAATCCTGGTTACGCTCGATAAAAGACTTGGTGAGCTGGCCGTCGTTCATCAGCGGCCTCACTTTGGAATTATTCGGCTCGTAGGACTTGCCGCAACGCAGCAGGCGCCGACAAGAAAACCAACCTGTGCTTGACCTCAGGGATCTCTTCGCGTACCTTCTTTAAGACCACGAAGGACAATTTAAATAATGGCGGCGCATCGGCGCGGACTTCAGCGGCAGCTAAGTTTTTCGGACTCCGAGCCCACCGTCGAACAGATTGAAGCGTCTTCCCCGTCCGCTGCGCCTCTAATTTCTGATACTGAGCCAGGGGCGTCTCAACCGGCCGAATTATGTTCGGCGCCGGCAGTACCAAGCCAATCCAACTCCACGCCTGAGGCGACTCAAGAAGTGGATTTCCATCCGCTTCCTGAAGGCCCGGAGGAATGGATCGAGCGCATCGGCCAGCGTATGCACAATCCAGAGCTTCACCCTCTGGAGCTTGCCCAGAAGGCGCTCCAGGAGTGCCCGGGTGATCCTTATGTGCTGGAGATAGCGGCTTTTGCGGCCTTGGTGGAAAACCGCCCTGACATTTGTTTGAGATACATGCACCGCCTTGCCAAACGGTATAGTCCCGCGCCCATTCTTTATCTTGGTCGCGCCATTGCTCTTGCCCAGAAGGACGCATGGGGCCCGGCCCAGGCTCTTTTGGATGAGCACCCCGTTCCTCGGGGGTTTTACGGATATGTTTTTCCGCAGGAAGTGCCCCGGGCATGGATACATCGATGGCTAACGGCCATTGCGAAATGGAAACCGCTTACAGATCAGCGGCAGAAAAAAGGCACATCGGTTGCAGCTCAACAGCACCGGCCGGCCCGTCGGCCGACAGACCTAAAAGAAAAAGCCCGGACGCACGATTATTCAGGGAAATCCTCAGTTCATATTCGGAAGCGGGATTCTGACGCTGTCCTAATGCCTCCTCTGCCTTTGGCTGTGGCTGAAATTCCCATTACGTTCCGTCTTCCCGACAAGGACTCTTACCGAGTCGTCGACGATAATGCGGCAGGTACTTTAACCGAATATCTATTACGGCTCGATATCCATCGCTTGGCGCTGCTGCAGGACTTTGACGACCTCATGTGCACGCCCCAATTGCGGGGAATTGATCATTACACCTACCAGGTTGACACGGTCAGAAAGGTTCTCCGTCAGTTTCGAGGGCGCGTGCTGCTAGCCGACGAGGTCGGTCTTGGAAAGACAATTGAGGCTGGCATCATCGTGAAGGAATATCTGATGCGTGGGATGGTGGAGCGGGTGCTGGTTTTGACTCCCGCGTCGCTGGTAGGCCAGTGGCGTGAGGAAATGGAGAGCAAGTTCGACTTACGATTTGCCACGACTCACAACGGGCTGCTCCAGAAGGATCCTGAAGCGTTCTGGTCGCAGCCACGCATTATCGCTTCTATCGCCGTGGCCCGGCGCGAACTGCACCAGCAACTCTTGTCCCGCCAGCCGATCGATATCCTAATCGTCGATGAGGCGCACCATCTGAAGAACCGAGGTTCAAAGAACTGGAGGCTGGTTGACAGCATTCAGAAGAGATTTCTTCTGCTGTTGTCCGCCACTCCGATCGAGAACAACTTGATCGAGCTGTACAACGTGCTGACGCTGTTAAAGCCTGGCATTTTCAAGACAGAGAGAGAGTTTCGATCCGCCTTCGTGTCAGCGGAGAACCCGCGGGTTCCCGCCAATCCTGAAAAGCTCCACGGCCTCATGCGCGATGTCATGATTCGAAATACTCGGGCCCTCGTGCAGGTGAACCTCCCGTCTCGTTTGTCCACTTTGATGGAGAAATGCCGGGACCCAAAAAGGACGAGGCCATCAATCTTTTTCGTGAGCACCATGATGTGCTGTTGACCACTGAATCGGGAGGAGAAGGGCGCAATGTCCAGTTTTGCAATACGCTGATCAATTTCGATCTGCCTTGGAACCCCCAGATCATTGAGCAGCGTATCGGGCGTATTCATCGGATCGGTCAGGCGCGCGAGGTATTCATTTTCAATCTTGTCAGCAGGGACACGGTCGAAGAAGAGATGCTTCGAATCCTGGAGGAAAAGATTCACATGTTCCAGCTCGTGGTCGGCGAGGTCCAGTCAATTTTGGGAAACATTGAGGAAGAGCGGGATTTTTCCAGTCAGGTCTTCTCCGCGTGGATTGAGAACAGCGAGGAGAGGCGGCGGGCCGCGTTCGACGCTCTGGGTGACCGATTGTCCAATGCCAGGGACCGATACGAGGCAGCCAAGGCACTTGACGACGAGATTTTTGGCGGAGAGTTCGGCGCGATATGAGAAGCTTGCGTGAGGTGACCGCGGAAACGTTGACGCTCGCCGGAGCCATCGTTGAACCCATAGCTCCCGAGGGACTGGAAGTTATGGCTCCCACGGAAGTGCGGCAGGCGCTTTCGATTCCTGAGTGGTCGCGCCTCGGGTTTGGAACTGATTTACCCGCTGGCGCCAGAAGAGTGGCGTTGGAACCTGACTGGGTCTCTGGGCTTCAAAGGCTTATCCAGGACCGGGGCCGCAGTGTTCGAATGTCGCTGCGCTCGGAGCTGTCGGGAAAACCGCCGCGCGACCTGGAGCGATCGGTCGCTCAGCAGATCGTGCTTGAAAATGCAACCTTCCGGGTGAGAGAGGTTGCCCCCGCAAAAACACGCTATCTGCTGCTGTCGTTTCGCCTGGCGGTCGTGTCGGATGAGAAAATCGAGGACTTCATTCAATTGTGTGTTAACGAGTCCAACTCGGCTATTGCGGATTCGATGGTAGAACCGCTCCTGAAGCGGCTTGGGGAAACGAACGGATGGAGCTTGGCTGATGGCAGCGGCGCCGAACTCCCAGCGCCTTGGTCTGCGCGGCGTGTCGAAGAATATTCCACCAAGGTCCTGCCGCCCAGGATCAAGCTCCGGCTAACCCCTGTTGTGGCCGGCATGGAACGGAGAATGGACCGCGATTTACAACGCCTTCATACCTATCATAGCGAGCTCTGGAACCACGCACGCCGACAATTTAACGCCAGGCCTGAGAGAAAAGGCGGGCAAAGAGATCCAACAGCGGAATTGGCGAAGCTGGATTGGATCGAACGGGAATACGTCGCCAAAATTGCGGACACGCGCCTGAAGTACGCAGCCGCTGTGGAAGCCCGATTGGAGCAGGTCCTTAGGCTTGAGATCGAGGTGTGGCGAGTGTATATCACGATCCTGCGGAGGAAGATGAGCCGTTCGACGCACTTTGATTTTTGCGGGCTCTCCGGAGCCTTGGAGCGGCTGCCCTGCGACTCGTGTTGGAACTGCAGCAAGACCTTCGTTGTTTGTGACGAGCAATTGCATCTGCTTTGCCCGGCCTGCTCGTCGCCATGCCCTTCGTGCGGGAAGACCTTCTGTCAAGTCTGCCACGGGACTCTCTGTCCGAAATGCGCTTGACGATTTCAAAACGGGTCACTAAGTGCTATTCGAATTAAATTGCATCCTTCATCATTGCAACCTTTCACGCAGGTGACTATAATTCTAGTCGATGCCGCGCCGACCTCGGTTCGACCTGGTATTTGCACCTGAGACTGTCGCGCATCTCGGCGCGATTGATCGCAAGTATCATCGGCTGATTCGGAAGGCGATCGAGGAGCAGTTACGCCATATGCCGGAACGAATAACGCGAAATCGTAAACCCTTGGATCAAGTCGCATCTTCTACACGTCTTGGCGCCACGTGGGAGCTTCGATTGGGTCCAGGGAACCGTTTCCGAGTCTTTTATGACGTCAACCTTGGTGAGCGAGTGGTGTATGTGTTGGCTATTGGCGTTAAAGAAAGAAACCTGTTCATCGGTGGAGAGGAGTTTGAGCCATGAGGATAGCCTCTTTAGCCGATGTAAAAACCCGATTGAGCGCGTACTTGGACCAATGTGAGAAGGAGGGTCCCATAGTGATTACGCGGAATGGAAAAGCGGTGGCAGTATTGCTGGCTCCTGTTAGCGACGATGACCTGGAGATGTTGCTTTTCGCACGTTCGCCCCGCTTTCAGTCCATGCTGCGCAAGTCGCGACTAAGCATCCGCAAGGGTGAGGGGCTCTCGGCCTCAGCCTTTTGGAAAGCTGTCGCCGAGCGGCACGAGAGCGAGAGAGTGTCAGACAGAGTCCGGGGAAAGAGCACGGAGAAACGATAGCGATCGACCACTGCAAACAACACGCCACCAATGTTCGCGGTCTACACGCACTGATCGAGGAAATGACGGTCTTGACGAACCATCGGGCTATTGCCCTTTTTTTGCCCTTTCGATGCAGCAAAGGACGGCAAAAGGCGGCAAAGCGCGGCAAAAGGAAGCGACCGGCCAACCGATCTGAATTCAGTCAATTGGCATAAATCGGCAAAGGGAAGCAAAGCCCAGCAAAAGCCGGCAAAGACTCCCAAATCGGACTGTTAACCGGAGGGTTGTAGGTTCGAGTCCTACCTCAGGAGCCAATCTGTACGATTTTTCGAACTACCGCCGTAGTTAAATTCCGGCAAATCGAAAATATTCACGAAATCGGTACGGCACGAATATCTGCGGAGGATAGATGCAACGAAGTCCGCCACTGGGTCCCGGTGCTGGAGCGTAAGGGTCAAAAGAAGCGGCGGTGAAAGGACCGACTCCTGGACGGGTGCTGTGCTATGTCAGCCAGTATCTTCGACTCGGGGGGTATTTGAAGGCTCCTGGCGATGGTCGATGTCGCCCGCAGATCCCGGCCCGATCGCTGCTGTGGTCGATGCTAGCAGGGCAGTTGCTGCGGGAGAGTTTAGCTTTCACGCCATTGAATGGCTCGTTCGGTCTCCCGCCCGCATTCCTGGATGAAGTGTAAAGCGTCCTTCGGAATTCTCGGATCCGGTTCCACGATCTGCTAGTCTGCCTGAAGTGCGCATCGCTCCTCAAGTCATCTAGACCGAAGTTCCCACGACGATTGAGAAGTATTTGCCTGAGGGAACTGAGGATAGAGCAAAGTTTAGTTTCTCATTACTGGCAACAGACCCAGAAGCTGGTAGGCCCGTGCCTGCAGTGGCGTGGGCTCGGGCGCCTGCTTGAACGTTGGACCAGCGTTGTCTGACTTAATCCTGTAAGTGTTCCGACCTCGGCTCGCCAGTTCCGCCATCAGCGTTTCAAAGCTGTGTACGGGAAGGTCCTCCCGAGTCCGCAGCGAGACTCTTCTTTGCCTTTGCCGACTGGGAAGGTTTCGCCGGAAGGATCGGGTCTCGTTGTTTGCGTTCCTCGGGCAGTTGCTCGTCCTCGAACAGAATCGGTGCCAAAGCCCGCCGCATGTGCCACTGGACATAGTAGGCTAACATGCAGAGGAAAATATGCGCCGGAACCCGATCTTCTGTCCGATGGCGGATCGGCCGCACCAGAAGATCCATCCCCTTGAGCGAATCGGGCCAAGGAAGATCGGCGCGGCGATCAGCCTGCTGTCGATTCTGCTTGTGGGCACGCTGGCATTGGAAAAGCGAGCCGTGCCATCGCAGTCGTAACTTTGAGATGGACGATGCACTTCATCGATACAGTATCTCGTCGTCGGGATCGCGCCTTCCTAACGAGTCGACAAAGATACGAATCCTGCCGCCTGGTGTCCGGAACCATTCGACCTTGCCCTTTTTGATCCAGTTGTAGACTGTCTTTCGAGACACGCCCAGCAGTTGAGCCGCGCGTGAGATAGGTACATATTCTCTTCTCGTTAAATCGTGCCCGATCTCCTCTATCATGACGAGAGTGCCCAAATTAACCCGGAGGTTGTGACCATTGCATACCGTCATGCCACGCGCGATAAACTCCTGGCACGGGAAATCCAGGCGGAGTGCTGTTTGATCGCCACGACTTGCGAGCGAGCAATCTCCGGCCCTAGGCGAACGCCCCAGGCGGCTCAGGAGAATGGCCAAAAAGGCATTCCACGACAGGGGTGGGCGGCGGCCCACACGGCTGACCGGGTAAAGGCGCGCGTCACTCCTCCTATACGTCGGTTTATTCCTATGGTTTCGAAACCACTGGCTAATTTGCAATAACCAAAACTGGCTAGGGAAAGGCACGGACGGCCTGACACACGGCAGCGACATCTCAAACCCTAGAGCGATTCAAACCACCTTAACGAATGTGTCTCGCCTTGTGAACTTTTGTGAAGTATTGACAATTTTCACCGCTCAGGTCTGGTGCTATTCTCGGTATAAACTGCCATGGTGTTGGTGATCGAATCGACACCGCTCATGTTCGAGAGTGGAGCCGGTCAGCTCTCTACCTTACACCGGGGCCCCGGCCTTAATTAAAGGAGAATGTTATGGGATGGAATATTAAAAAGCTGGAAGAGTTTACGACTGACACGGGTGATCTGGTCGCCAACTACGCTGACTGGGACAACTGGATCACAGATGAGGATATTGTTGTACTAGAAACGATCGCTGTCGATGATGGCCGTGCAGAACTCAGGTTGGCAGACCCGACTCCTAAGACCTACTCAGTTGCTGGAGCAAAATCTGCAGACGATAGCTTTGTTCCGGACGCCAATTTTACTTCATCGGCATCAGAAAAGGACAAGTGGACAGCGGTTATGGATTTTTATCCAGTTAGTTCCCTGAGTTCGGGCGCTCATGCAGGAATCTTTATCCGAGTGCTGGATCGCGCAGAGAGGAACGAGCAAACCCGGTTTGGCTGCATCATTTACACTGATGGGACCGGAAGGCTTCAATTTGAGGGTGATTGGACTCAAGACAGTTCAGTACAGAGGGGTAACATCAGTACCTCGTACTGGTCCTACTGACTTTCACAATCCCCATCAGTTACAGCGCTGGCGCGTCAGACTGTTACGCGACCAGGTATGGGGAACTCCTCGGATGGAAGTGGAGATACAGAGAGGCCAGGGTGAAAGCCGGGTAGTTGACGCACAGGAAGTCCAGACGGCATCGTTCGGCCAAGAGCACGTCATTTCCCGGCCGACTTGCACAGTAGTGCCACCATCGAATACGTCAAGTCGCGGGTGAGGATGATTCACGTCGACTTTCTCGCTGTTCTTGCATCTTTATTTCGTGGAGGATGAGTTTTCAGAGGGGTTTGGAAATGCTTTTGCCAAAAGGTTCTATTATTGCTGCCTTGCTGCTGATCGGGATTTTCCGAAACTCAATCGCCCAGGAGGGCGGCGAAGTTCAGGAATTGATCTTTCCGACGGCGTTAGACACATTTTCCAGAGCCTCTGATCCTCCCGGTACACTGCTTTTTGCAACCGTGTATATTGTGACGAATCTCGGACCGGAAATTGGGCCGAGTCAGGTTCTTTTCGAGGCGTGCCGTAACAATGGACAATGCTTTTGGGGCTGGGGCGGTGGACCACGTCCTTTAACTACTGACGGAATGATTATCGGCCCGCGCCTCCAGTCCACGATTCCCGATGAACACGAGGGTTGGACCCGGCTTCAAGTTCCATCGACCGCGAAGGTGGCGGCACGCGCGGAGGTGTACGCATTCGTGCGAATCGACAGCAATCGCAACCTTGTCGATACTGTGACAGTGGAAGCGGTAAAGCCCGCAAGAGTTTTCCGGGCGACGTTGATAAACAGGGATCAGTTTCGCGAGTTTCCGCCGCCGAATTCGCGGTTGAGCGCTTATGCAGTTGTAAATCCTTCCAGGAATGCCTCAGCTCGGATAGACTTGACGGCGTTTGATCGCCTTGGAAACAAGGTGTGTGCTACCTCATTCGATCTGGCTCCTCGCAACCGTGTTGCCAAACTAGTGACCGAGTTTCTTGCGCCGTGTGCTCCTCCCATTGAGGGTATGGCAAGGTTCACTTCGGATATTCCAATAGCGGTGAACGCGATTGATTTGCTGGGGCCTGAGGGACAACTGTTAAGTGTCCCTGTAACTGCGGAGAACCCTCCATAGCTACTTTGGAAGGTACTGAAAGATTTCCAAAGCCGCCCAAGTGAAGTGGATTTGGCGGGCAGACCAGAGAGAGGAAAAGCCGTCCATAGCCCCTACGTCCAAGTCTACGACTGCGCAGACGGGGCTCTGCGACAGAAGAAGACATTACCCTACTGTAGCACCTGCCGGCAGCATCCACGCCGCCTTAGTACCAATACTCGTGAATCACATCCACAAAAACGTGATCGCGTTCAGGATACGTGGTTTCCAGGATCGTGGCACGATCACCGAATTGATCCATCAAATGCGTCTTGCACTCCTGCAGCGCAAGGATGGCATCGGTAAACAATAACTGAATCA
>JACQSX010000016.1 GCA_016211105.1 Acidobacteriota bacterium
AGTTGATAAGAGGATATCACGCAAATCGTCGCTCATGTGCACGCTCCTGCCAATGACTCACAGAAGTATGCCATATATGCGTCGGTCTGTCAATATAAATTGTGTCTGCCAGACCTAAATGTATAAACTCCAGAGAGACGCGACATGTCGCGCCTCTACCCCAGTGTTTCACTTCTTGTTCGCCATCCGTTCGACCTCGGCTAGCATGGATTGCAGCGAGAATTTAGAAATCAGTTTGCCGCCCAGCACGACGGCGGCAATCTTCTGCGTGTTGCTGATGTCATCAAGAGGATTGCCCTCTAACAACACCAGGTCCGCGATTTTTCCTTTCTCCACCGTGCCCAGGGAATCCAGTAGGCCGAGGTAGGTCGCCGCGTTGCGTGTCGCAGCCTGCAACGCTTCCATCGGTGTTAATCCGGCGCTTACCAGCAGCCTGAGTTCGTCATGCAGACCGAAGCCTGGAAAAACGTTGGGAGTAGGAGCATCCGTTCCAGCCAGGAATTTCAGCCCGGCCAGGCGCATAGCGCGCACGATCTCGAGTTCTTTCTGAAACACTTTTTTGCTGTTAGCAAGATCCTCGGGCGTACCATTCTCGGCGCGAAGGTGGCCTTTTGGGTTCCACCTTTCTCTCATGGAGAACGGAATGTATTTAAGCCGCGCGTCATCGGACAAGTCGCTGGCGTCAAGAAATGCAAAGGCGCGCAGTACCACAAGCGTCGGACATTGCCATGTATGGTTTCTGGAAAAGCGCGCAAGAAGTTCCGCTGCCTTTTGGTCACTGAACGTCTCGAGGACCTGGCGCGTCTGAGTCCGGACCAGCTTCGGGAGGGAAGCCGTGGCATCTGCCCTCGTCATTGCCTCTGCCAACGCTTTGCGCAGCTCCGCTTCGGCTGTGGAACAGGCCAGTAAAACTCCGCTCAGGTGCTCGATGCTTGTTTGACCTGCATCGGAAGCTTCCGCCGCGCTGACCGAGTAAGGCACGTGCCCGGAGAATGGAAGTCCCTGTTTCGTCGCCTCATTCGCGATGGCGAAGTAAACGTCACGTGGAAGCAAAGAATACAATTTAATAAAGTCGACTCCTTGCTCCTTGAGCGAATCCACGGTTTGCCGAGCTTCAATTTCATTGGCCACGCCGATGCTGAACGAAGACACTTGTTTCGGACCATCCAAGACCGGCCCGGGCGTCACAATCCGTAGACCCGGGAGTATTCCATCGGAAATCTGCTTGCGCAGTTGACGGGTCTGCTCCAAGAGGTCGCCCCCCATGTCGCGCACGCCTGTAACTCCGTTGGCCAAGAACAAGGGGAAAAACATTTCAGGCCTTCCCTTTCGCAGTGTGTGCACGTGCATGTCCCACAAACCCGGAATCAAGAACTTACCGGTGGCATCGACAACCTGTGCGTCCCTGGGGACACGAATCTCGCCGGATTTGGCAAGCTGGCGGATGCGATCCCCTGTAATAACCACTGCCATATCTGCCTTGGCCGGCGCGCCGGTGGCATCAATGATGGTGATATGGGTAAAAACCAGGGACTTTGATCGAGTCGTCTGCCGGGTCTGAGCCACAAGCAAGCCGGAAAGCATGATGATCCACAACGCTTGATTTTTCACTGCGGCCTCTTGCGCAACTGGTATTTTAATTCAGTGAATTGTCAGAATCATCAGGTCCCTGAGAATAGTGATCGAACGTGAACGTAAAAAGCTCTGGTTTCTCTCCAGAGGGCTTACCGGGAAACCGCAAGAGCACGGTCAGCGTCAGGGGAAATTTCAGTTTTTCGCCGAGCGTGGTCTCCAGGTTACGGCTGTCGCGGCTGACTGTTAAGGGCATACCGGGGGGCTCTGGCAGTTCCCCCCAGTAGGCGGTAGCCGTGGTTTCTTGTACGTGGGAGGGGCCCAATGGTTGCATTCGGGCATCATACAGGTAGATTCGGAAGGTGTCTGGCGCTGTCAGAGTTGCCTCTAGGTGATGTTGGTAATCCAGCGCCATAAAGAACACGCCCCCGTGTCTGGGGCTGTGCTCGCTGTGTTCCTGCGCCGCTGCTTGTTCAGAATCCTTTTGCGGCGCCATCTTTGTAGCCTGGGGGACTCTGTCGCGGTCGCAAGAGGCAGAAAGCAATCCTAATGCGACAAGAGAAGCGAAAACTTTTTCCAATCCGGTCAACGTTCCGGTTCGTCTCATTGGTTCGGACGGTTCAATGTATCGGAGCCATCCTTAAATGTCTAGCCGCTAGCGATAGCGCGGGTTTTTTCGCGCGCATCGGTGGCTAGATATCCAATCTGACGATATAATTTCCCCGTCTTTATTATCCTTATGTGGTCGTGATCTTGCATGCAAGGGCGCATGCCAGAAAAACCCAGCTCGGCTAAATCAGTGAGCCACTTATGATGCCGATCCTAGGCTGTGGCGGAATGTGCAGATGACGGCTCGGTAGTGACAGACGTAGCCCCTGCAGGGTTGACTGGCCGGGACATGGTAGCCGGCAGGCAATGGAAGAACTTTCAACCAACTAATTCATGAGGTAGTAATGAGCTCAAAGAAAGAAATCACCTTCGTTTTGTTGCTGTTGATTTTTATGATTCCCACATTGCTGGCGCAGCAGCCGTTAACACTGCAGCAGGCGCTGGAACAGGCGCCAAACAACAGCTTCTATCAAGCACTGCTGCAGCGAGCGGAGGCGCTCAAAGGTAAATTGCAGCAAGCTGGCAAGAGGCCCAATCCCGAACTGGAATCCGAGACCGATAGCAACTCCGATGGGACAGACCACCTGGTCTCGGTTGTCCTGCTGCAGAAGTGGGAACGCGGAGGCAAACGGGGTCTGCGACAACAGATTGCCCAAGCGGACCTGGAGGAGGCGGAGTTGGCCGCCGAAGATTATCTGCGGGTTTTAAATGCGGAAATTCGCACGGCGTATCTTGATTTGCTGCGAATTGAGCAGCGGGGCAAGCTTCATGACACCCATATCGAGAAGATCAATACGTTGATCAAACTGGACGAGGCGCGGGTTCGTGAAGGGGAGATCCCCAATTTGAACCTGGATTACTTACGAGTTCATCTTGCCCGCCGTACGATTCGCCGGCAGAGCAACCAACACAAGCTGACCTTGTATCGCCTCAATACCGCAATCGGCGCGCCTTTGGAGACCGAGTACGTCCTGCAGGACAATGGGGAGGGGAAAATTCCACTTCCTCCAGCGGGGCAGGCCATCAACTTTGCTCTAAAGAATCGTCCTGACTTGAAGAAACTGCGTGCTGCCGTGGAGCGAGCCCAATACGAGATCAACATGCAAAATGCCGTTAGAAAAAGAGATTGGAATGTCGCTCTGGGCTATCATCGCATTCGGTCGACGATTAGCCGGGACGATATTGTTCCTACAGGGCTTTTGCAAACTATAAAGGACACTTCCGATCTGATGGAGCTGAGACTTGCGATCCCGATTCCGTTGTGGGACGATAACTCCGGAAATATATCGGCCGCGCTAACAACAAAGAAAGCCACGCAAAGCGAGTTGGCGCAGGCAGAAGTCGCGGTCCGGGCAGCGGTCTTGACCGCCTACCAGCAATATGAACTGGCTCAACGCACTGACCAACTTTATCATGAGAGTTTTCTCCCGAAGGTGGAAGAAACCCTCGGGCGCCTGGAAACTGCGTACCAGTTGACCGGGGAGGGGCTTAGAGACTGGATCAGCGATCAGGGCGAACTGCTGGACTCGGCTTTGCTGAGAGTGGAAACAGATTTTGAGATGAGAAAAGCAGTGGTAGAATTAGAGAAGCAAATCGGAGGATCGTTACCGCAGATGATGCAGACGCGTTAGGCGACAAACAGACGACAAAGAGGTGGCGACAAAGAGGTGAAATGAGATGAGAACAAGGATGATAAGGCTTTGCGTTTTTGGGATTTGCGCGCTGTGCATGATGGCATTTCCATGGGCCCATGAAGGGGAGCTTTCCATGGATATTCTGAAAAAGCTTTTCCCAGAAGCTGAGAATTTTGTGAGCCGCCAAAAAGCCCTTTCATCACAGGCAGTTGCAAAAGTGGAACAATCCCTGCAAGGGAAGATTCAAGAGGTCGATAAAAACCTCACTGTTTATGTCGCCGTCGCAAAAGATCCGCAGACCAAGAAAACTCGATCGATTGGAGCCGTTTTGATGGTAGATGCCAAGGGCGCTCGGGGCCCAATCGATCTGGCCGTCGCGTACAAACTGGACGGCTCAGTTAAGAAAGTCTTGGTGATGAAAAACCAAGACGACAAGAGTCTTGAATCCGTGGCTTTCCTGAAACAACTGGAAGGAAGACGCCCCACCGATAGTTGGGATCAAAAAAGTTTCAGCCTAGTGGGGAATCCTGTTAGCGCGCGAGAACTGATCCAGGCAGTCCGCCGGGGCATGTACTTGTTCCTGGTTTTTATGAATCCATGAACGGATCAATTCTGAGATTTAGAAAAAGGCTCATTTTCCTGGTCCTCATTGGAACACTTCTCAGGCTGAGCTGGGCCCATGAGGGGGAGGATCATAGCGAGCGCGCGGCTCACTTGGAGGTTCTTAAAGTAGGGCCCAATCAGCTTTTCCAGGTTTCCATCGCACACTTGCCTGACTCACCCATCGCTGGCCAAAAGGCGCAATTTTTAGTCCGTCTCGAAGAGGTAACTTCGTCGGATGATCCATTGCTAGGAGGGCGTGGGCCGGTCATGCCTCGCTCTCTCCAGGTGTCAATGAGTGAGGAGGGCCAGCCTGCGCAGTCGCTTAAAGTTGAAGAAGGGGGAGAAGCCGGCGTCTATCGGTTTCAGCATGTCTTTAGCAAAGGTGGACCGTCAACGCTCGGATTGCAGTTTGAGAATGCGCAAGGGGTAGGGGGCAAGGCAGAGATGACGATCCCGGTGAAGTCGGCTCCAGGGAATTGGACTCTGCTTCTCCTTCAGGGGGTGATTCTACTGGGCTGCTTGGGTCTCGTGGTGCAGCGTTTCGTCGTCTCCCCTCCAGCGAAAGCTCTCCTTTTGTCCCTGCTTATCTTGTCGGTCGGAGGGGCGGCGTTCGCGTTGTTGACGCGATATTGGCCTTCCGGCGTCCCACCGGTGGATGGGGAACTGGGAGTCGAAGCGCTTACGCCTCCTTTAGAGGAAACTCCCGAATTGGCTGCTCTCCCGGCAAAATCTGAGCTTTCTGAAATCGCCTATGAGTCTCCACCGAGTGAGCCTTCGGTTCTGACCGGCATGGTGATGTACGCCACCAACCGGCTCGTGCAGGTGACCAACCCTTTTCCTGGAACCATTATTTATAAACAGGGAGCGCCCAAGATGGGCGATTGGGTTCGCTCCGGGCAGGTCCTGGGTACGATTCAGAACAAGTTTAACCTTCATGACGCCGCTCATCTACTCAACCAGCGTTGGGATTATGTGAAAGAGATCCTGCGTACCAAGGAGGAGAAGGTTCAGGCCGAAACGGCTTACCAGAGGGCTACTCGACTATTTGAATTGGGAATTATCTCGCGACGTCAGTTACAGGCGAGTGAACTACGTTTCAACGCAGCCGCCACGGCATCGAAGGATTCTGAGGAGCGATTGAAATTACACGACAGCCAGATCCAGCAGTCCAACTTGAAGGAGACGGAGGTAGCTTCTCCCATTGCTGGCTATATTAATCGCGCCGTTTACTCTTCAGGGCAGATGATATATGCGGGAGATGTGCTTTTTGAAATTGTCGACCTTTCGGTAGTTTGGGTGGAAGCTTACGCTTATCCCCAGAACTTGCAACAAGTGCAGGAGGACCGCGTCGTCACGTTGCGGTCCAGCGCCTTTTCCGATCGAACTTTTCAGGGCAAGTTGATTAACGTCAGGTCCGACACAGATCCAACATCGAAGGCGATTCGAGTGCTCTATGAGGTTCAGAATTCCGACCGGGTTCTAAAAGCCGGCATGCTGTTGTCCGTCCACCTGGGAGAGAATGGATCCGCGAAGCAAGAGGCAGCGGCGCGCGGAAAACTGAATGAGGCGTCTCGCAGGACAGACCTTCGCCTGGGAGGTGAATAAGTTGAGCTGGATTCTAAAGAGCATTGGGATGGTGGTGTTCGTGATGGGATGGGTCACGTTCTTCGCTGCTCCTCGGAATGGCGCTTTAAACAACACCGATCAAGGAAAATCGGAATTCGCAGGCGAAGTCGTTGCTAAACCCCAATCGATTGTCGATGTGGTCGCTCCCCTGTGGGGGAAGATGTATCTGGAAGATGGTGTCTACCCCGGCGCCAGGGTGAAAAAAGGGCAAAACCTGGTTCGTATCGTCTTGGAGCTCGACGCGCTGGAGCGACTTCCACTGGTTGACCGTAATATTGAAGTGAACCAGTTTTTGGAGGTGGCGGCCCAAAAAGTGCGCTTTGCGTTGGACGATTACCGGCGGGCGATGAGAATCGGCAGCAAGAATGCCGATTTTCAGAAAGAGGTCGAAAGGCGCAAGCAGATCTACGAAAATGCGATCAATGAGTATCAGATGATGACCCAGCAGAAAACGCGGCAGGAGAACGTAATGCGCAGCCGCGATCCCAGGACTCAGCGAGTGACAGCGCCTTTGGCCGGCTTTGTTGATGAAATCTTCTTCGTGCCGGGGCAGGTGAACCTGACTGGGGAGTTTCGGAAGCTACTAACCGTTGTGGATCTCTCCAGCGTTTGGGTGCGCGCCGAGATATTCGAAAAAGATATGGCAACCTTCCGCAACGCCCGGGAGGCGGTCATCACCACAGACGCGTTTCCTGGCGAGACCTTTCGGGGAAAGTTTCAAGCGTTCGGCAGCGAGATTGACCCAAGGACTCGCACCATCCCGGTGTACTACGAAGCGCCCAACCGGGGTGAGAAGCTCAGGATTGGGTTGCGAGTCCGGATCCGGCCACTCCTCAGGAGCACCGGTTAGGCCCTTATGATCAACGAAACAGGAGCTCGGTTCTCCTTCCGGTTAAGCTAGGACCACGACTGCGATGACGACGACGTCCATGCCCGCGGAAACAATCACGGCAGCAAACCGCTTTGCGCTGAACAGAGCCGAGAGCGTACGTTCGACATGGGCGTAGCCGTACTCGTAGACGGTCTTTAATCAATTGCGGGGATATCAAAGGCGAGCCCTTGATTGGTTGGCGATCATGGCTGACCGCCCCATGACCGCAAGGGAACAACGAAAAAAACGTGACGATCTTGAAAGCGGCTGTAGAAGTATCAGCGATCGATTCTTGTAGTTTTTCTGACTCCTTCAACTGGCTGTTACCGAATTGGGGTTTGCGGTGCATTAGCACCTATTCGCACTTTCCACTCACCCTATGCTAAATGCCATCATTCGATTTTCCCTCGAACACCGGGTGCTTGTCGTGGCGACAGCAGCCTTGCTGGTGGTCTATGGGGGCTATCTAATCGTTAACTTTCCCATCGATGTACTGCCGGATATTAATCGCCCGGTGGTGACGATCTTGACTGAGGCCGGCGGGCTGGCGCCTGAGGAGGTGGAGCGTCTCGTAACCTTCCGACTGGAAACCGTGCTTAACGGCGCTACCAACGTCGAGCGCGTGCGTTCCGTGTCGGCGCCGGGGCTCTCCATTGTTTACGTGGAATTCGGTTGGGACACCGATATCTACATTGCGCGGCAAATCGTCAATGAAAAGCTACAGTTGGCTTCCACTCAGCTCCCCGCGGGTGTCATTCCCGTCATGGGACCGATCAGTTCGCTGATGGGCGGGATCTATCTACTCAGCGTGCGTGCGGCGGGTCCGGATGTTTCCGATATGGATGTGCGCACCGTTGCCGACTGGGTTATCCGTCCCCGCCTGCTGGCAGTTCCTGGGGTTTCGCAGGTGATCAATATTGGAGGGGGCGTCAAGCAATATCAGGCCCTGATGAACCCGCAGAAAATGAGAGATTTTTCGATCAGTCTTGCCGAGGTGGAGCGGGCGCTTCGGCTGTCCAATGCGAGCACGACCGGTGGTTTTCTCAATCGGGGGGATAAAGAGTTCTTGATCCGGAATGTGGCTCGGATCGAGACGCTCGACGACCTCAGAAATACCGTAGTGGCGGTACGGGGGAGCACGCCCGTCTATGTTAAAGACATCGCCCGCGTTCAGTTTGGTCCCAGGGTGAAGCGCGGCGAAGGTGCTTACAAAGGGCAGTATGCGGTAATCATGGCGGTTAGCAAACAGCCGAATGCAAATACTGTCGAGCTCAGCAAGCACGCCGAGGCAGCGCTGGACGAAATTCGAGGCAGCCTGCCTCCCGGGATGGTCATCGATCCGGTTGTGTTCCGCCAGGCTGATTTCATCGAAACCGCTATTGGTAACGTGAAAGAAGCCTTGCGCGACGGCTCCGTGCTGGTGCTGATCGTACTGTTTCTGTTCTTGCTGAATTTCAGGACTACGGCAATCACTCTTACCGCCATTCCGATGTCTTTTTTGATCAGCGCGGTCTTGATGAAGTCGTTCGGCATCGGAGTCAACACGATGACCTTGGGAGGGCTGGCCATTGCCATTGGGGAGCTGGTCGATGACGCGATCGTGGATGTCGAAAACGTTTTCCGGCGGCTCCGTGAGAATCGCCAGAAAGACCGTCCGGATTCTCCCCTTACCGTCATTTTCCGGGCTTCAAGTGAAGTAAGAAATTCGATTGTTTATGCCACGATCATTATCATGTTGGTGTTCATGCCCCTCTTTTTCTTAAGCGGGGTGGAAGGGCGGCTCTTTTCGCCGTTGGGCATCGCGTACGTGTTCTCAATTTTTGCGTCGCTGGTCGTATCCCTGACTCTAACGCCTGTACTCTGCTATTACTTGCTGAGCCGCGCCAAGGTTATTGAAAGAAAGGGTGACGGATGGTTGGTGCGTTGGCTGAAACGGCAGGAAACCAAACTGTTGCACGTAACGCTGGCGCACCCGTGGAAGATCCTGATCGGCGCTGCTGTGCTGGTGCTGGTGGCGGTTTCGCTTGTGCCGCTCATGGGTCGTGAGTTCCTACCTCCGTTTAATGAAGGCAGTTTTACTGTGCTGGTTCTGGCCAAGCCGGGAACTTCACTTCCAGAATCGGACAAGCTGGGTACGCAGGCGGAGAAGCTCCTGTTGACAGTCCCTGAAATCGTGTCCACGGGCCGCCGCACCGGCCGGGCAGAGTTGGACGAGCACGCCGAAGGAGTCCATTACAACGAAATTGAAGTTACGATTAGGAAGGGCCGTTCGAAAGACGAGATCATGGCCGACCTGCGCAAGAAATTAGCCCAGATTTCGAATGTAGATATCAACATTGGACAACCTATTTCTCATCGCATCGACCATCTCCTGTCAGGAACTTTCTCGCAGATCGCAATCAAGATTTTTGGGGAAGATCTATCTGTGTTGCGAAACTTGGCTGATCAGGTAAGACAAGTGACCAGCCATGTGCGGGGCGTTGAAGATTTATACGTGGAGCAACAAGTTCAAATTCCCCAGGTACGGATTGATATAGACCGCGGCGCCGCGGCGGCTTATGGTTTGGATGTGGGAGACGTAACTGACGCGCTGGAAACGGCGTTGAACGGAAGAATTATCGTTCCGGTACTGGAGGAACAACGAAGTTTTGATGTTTTTTTGCGCTTGGATGATCCTTGGCGCGAGGATTTGAACTTCCTGGACGATCTTCCGCTGGATCTTCCTGCAGGAGGAAAGGTCCCGCTTAGCCAGGTGGCGCACATCAAGACGACGAGTGGTCCGAACCAGATTTTGAGAGAAAATGGCCTGCGTCGGATTGTAGTGCAGTGCAACGTCGCGGGTCGAGACCTGGCCAGCGTGGTGCAGGAAATTCGCGGCAAGGTGGCGGCGGAAGTGAAATTTCCGAAAGGCTACTTTGCCAGTTATGGCGGGCAATTCGAAAGCCAGATCGAAGCCACACGGCTGATCCTGTTGCTGTCGATTGTTTCCATCCTCGCTATTTTTGTCGTCCTTTACAGCCATTTTGGTCTCGCCCGCATCGCTCTGCAGATCATGTCTAACCTCCCCTTGGCATTGATTGGAGCGGTTGCCGCGATTTTCTTCACTGGAGGCACGCTGTCGGTAGCGTCCATGGTGGGGTTCATCACCCTGTTTGGCATCGCATCTCGAAACGGCATTATGATGATCTCGCACTATATGCACCTGATGGAGTTCGAAGGAGAGGTGTTCGATCAGAAGATGATCGTTCGTGGGACTCTGGAACGGCTTGTGCCGGTGCTGATGACGGCGCTGACCGCCTCCATGGGCGTTGTTCCGCTGGTGTTGGCTCGGGGCGTTCCAGGCAAGGAAATTCTCCATCCCGTGGCGGTCGTGATCCTGGGTGGACTGATCAGTTCGACGCTCCTGGACATGGTGGTGACGCCGGCTTTATTCCATAAATTCGGGCGGCCGATTTATGAACGCTTGGCGCCCGCGCGCGACGAAGAGCGGGAAGAGATCCCGGAAAGGTTTGTTGCTCTTAGGTAAACGTGACATCGACCGAGCTCTATAAATCAAATTAGGAGGTAAGCAATGCGTAACGTCGTATTTGGTGTAGTGATCGGCACCCTCTGTTTTGGCTGGATGACACTCTTTGCGGTTGACACCAGCAAAACGGGCATATTAATTGACATGGAATGCTGCAAGAGGATTAAAGCGGATCCAAAAGAGGCAGCGAAGCATGAAGTGTCCTGCGCGCTGAAGGATGCTTGCGCGAAAAACGGCTTCGGTTTGATCGCAGATGGAAAATTTCTTAAGTTTGACAAGGACGGCGACAGCACAGCGTTAGATTTCCTCAAGAAGACCAAGAGGACCGACAACATGGTGGTCACGGTCACGGGTGACTTTGAGGGCAAGACGGTCAGCGTCGCCAAAATTGAAGACGCGGCCCAGTAAGATTAGGACCGCTCGGCGGTTTTTGATTTTCCACCGGCGCTGGGCCAGGCGCTATAAGCTTTCCGAGCCGATCTGCCGGGACAAGAAGTGGGTCAGTACCACTGGTTGAAGCCGAGGCAGAGATCCTGTTTCAGGTCATTGCCGACCGGGCGGAACAAGCGGCACTGATTGTAACCGCCAATCTCCCCTGCTGTCTTTTTTTGGGGGGATTGCCTGCGCGTTTCAAAAGCTCGATTAAAACTCAAACGAACGCGTAAATTTTAGCAATATCGCCTTATCACTGAGTTCTGGATTGAGTGTGTTGTGAATGTATTTGTAGACCACGTAGATGTCGTCGCCGGGCCGGTAGATATAGCGCAACCGGAAATTGACTGCTTTTACCTGTGCCGTGATGTTGTTGTACTGAAACACAGTGCTGGTGAGCAGGCGAGTGCTCAGTGAGTAGTTAATCCCGAAATTTGCGACCTGACTGAGGAATCTCTTCCCACCAAATTCCATGCGATTCAGATCATAGTTCAAATCAAGAATTAACGATGGCGTGGGCTTCCACTGCGGATTGAAAGAGTAATTCGTTCGCTGGCCGCCAAAATAGTTTGTATAGAAAGCAAGCTTGAAGCTTCCGGCAAGTGCGCGCGAAGGGTCGACAAAATACTCAAATACGTGGCTCGTAGACGAATAATCGCCTCGCGGGACGACCACGCTGGGAGCGATCCGGAGTGGTCGCACGAGGCGCTCAAATCGTGGATGCGGGGCATAACGGAATCGAGCTCCGTTTTGGAACAAAAGCTCGATGTTATAGTGGAAGATCTTCTGTTCCACAACGTTGTGTTGATCAGCCCAGTATTCGAAGAACGGTCGAATCTCAATTTGCCGCAGCCAACTGATCTTGGGGCGTGGTTTGAAGGCAAGGTCTACAATGCTCTTGCGCGTGTTCAGACGGTCTGCAAAACCCAGTTCCGGATTGAAGTTGGGCTCCAGGGTGAGATGCCCCGCCCCTATCTTCCAGAGGTCTGTGCGCCAGTACGCTTGTGCATAATAGGCATTCTGATCACTGTTGACGCCGGGAGTGGCCGATTGCATCAGGAAGCCTTCAAAGACAAAGTTGTTCCAGAAGACCAAACGGGTATCCACGCCTGCAGTACGATTAAAGCTGCCGTCGCCGGAGCGGTTGGTTACTATCGCGCCAACTCTGGAGCGCGAGAACAAGTCGTATCGAGCCCGCATCACGCCAAAGTTGTTGCCCGCGATCGGTCCCTGATCCTCTGTCTGCATGTTCAGCGCGCCGATGGAAAGGGCGCCGACCTTTCCGGTCAGTTTGCCGCCGCCCCGCACCGGTATCATCTGCCCATCGGCCGAGAGTCCTATTCGACGGCTGAAGAAGCCGAGGAATGTATTCCGTTGGTTTTCGTCCAATTGCGCGGTGAAATCAAAAAAGCCCGCCCCTTCGAGAAAGAATTCTCTCTTTTCTGGGAAAAATAGGGCGTTCCGAGGATTGGCAAGGTTGGATTGTTGCGAATCCACTTGTACTTCGGCAAAGTCGGTGTTGTAGGTCAAGTCGGACGTCAATGTGGGAGTGAGCCTCCACTTGAAATCATCGACGCCAATTTCAGAACGATTTCCCCACCCGCCGGCGCCTTTTCTTCCCACGCCGCCCAGGCCATAGGGCTTCAGCCGCCAATGGGTTCCCAGTTCAATGTCTTTCAGCCCGATCAGATGGCCCGCCAGAGAGACCTGCTCGAATTGGAAGTTCCGATCCCACGTGTTCCAGAAATCAAATTCGTTTTTCCGCCGGATGATGCGGCGGAATTCCAGGCCGGTGCGGCCGGTGGTCTCTTTCAGTCGCAGTGTCTTGAATGGAATTTCAATTTCGGCAGTCCATCCGTTCTCATTACGATTCGCAATGACATCCCAGACACCGTCCCAGTTGATGTTTACGTCCTTCCCCTCGTCTGTGATCAGGGCGTCATACTGTGTTCCCTGCGCGTTGGTGGCAAACAACAAAGCATTGCGATGATCGTGGTTGGAATCAATCAGGATCCAAATACTGTCATCCTTTTGCAAATCCCCATCTCGTCGTAACTCCGAAGCAACTACCTTGTCAGGCGCGGAATCCAAGCAGGTAATTCCGAGAAACAAGCTCTTGGCTGTATATACAACTTGCACGGAGGTCGTCTCAGAGGCATCTTCGCCTTCCGTTGGTTCTTTCTGCTTAAAGTTTCTGGTCGGTGGGGCGTTTTTCCATACGTCATCGCCCAAAACGCCGTCCAATGCAGGAGCGCTTTCAACGCGAATCCCCCGCAGTACTTGCTCGCCGGATTTCACCGGTGCAGATACGGCGCGCGTCCCCAATCCCACGAGCAAGACAACGAAAAGACTCAGTGCTCTGCTTGCGCTTAATAGTCTGGTTCCTAATAACATTCTTGTTGGAAATCTCTTGTGAGAGGCGCTCGACAATTTATAGCTGCTCAAAAAAAGAAGTCATTATAGATCGTATCGACCTAGCGATCAAGCGTAGGTCGAAAATTGGGTGCGCGACATAAATGTGACGGTCAGGCCGCTGTTCCGTTTTCCCAGTAGTCCTCGAAACTTTCAATCGCTCCGGTGTAACTGGTCGAGGCTTCATCACGCACGGCAGATCTGTTCGTTGACTTCTACCAGCGACTCGCTCAGTTGCCGGAAACGCTGATACTCGGTCACCTCACGTTGTGCCTTCTACAGCGCGGTCGCAGTGGCAAAATACTCCGATACCGTCTTGCCCTCGATCTTGTAGGTCAATCGATACGTCAGCCCCTGGCCCGGATGAGCTGGATCATGACAATGACAATTGGCCTTACCGCACCTTCCGCTGGTTGCTGTAATCGAACCGCGCCGCATATCCCCCACGTGCGCGATCTCTTTGAATAGTTTGCACCGCTGCCGCTCCAGTTCCGCCAGGGTATTGGGCATACGGGGATACCGCCTTGTCCTCGCGTATCATTACGCTAGGAGAAGATGCAACGCCCACTATCTAGGTACCCCTTCACATTTATGTCGCGCACCCTCGAAAATTGGCCAAAATTCTTGGAACGATGCGCAGAGTCCTGCCGTCATTATCAGTTTGTGCGCTGCTGGCGTACGAAGTGACAGTCCTTTTCGCGAATGGGCAATGTCCTGTAACCGAAATATGTGAAAGAAATCAGGCCCGGAGGGCCGCCAGTAGGTAGGCCCGTGCGTAATGCCCTTTCGGCCCTTCAGGCCTGGGGAAATCGCTCAGCGGCTTCAAATCGGAAAGTCGACATGTTCAGCGGACTTCGCTTACAGGAGACTGCCTACGGTCCCGTCCCGGGAATAACATAGCAATGCCCATCGGCCCGAAGGTCGCGGGAATGCTAAAAGGCGATTGGGAACCAGGGCTTTTGGACCTTAAAATGAAAGATTCGTTAGAGGAGATGCTTCTATGAAAGCTAGCTCATTTCTGGCCGCCTTTATCTGCATTTGCTGTCTTCTGATTCAAACGCCTCTTGCCGAACAAGCGCCTCAAAAGCAGCAGAAGAGTCAAGAATTTGTCAGGGATTACAGCGTTGAACCTAGTTGGTTTCCCAGTGTATTCCGTCCCTATCAAGAGCAACCTTTTGCTCCAACGGTGTTGGAGAACTCGCCTCGACTTCATGAGCTCATCCGCGACGGAAGATTGCAGCTGTCCTTGGCCGATACTTTGGCGCTGGCGCTTGAGAACAATCTTGACATCGCGGTGCAGCGCTACATCATCCCGGCGGCACAGGCAGACGTTCTGAGAGCCCGGTCAGGTCAGGCCGCGCGCGGTGTCCAGGGTGCGTTCGTCCCAGGCGGACTCAACGTGGGCGCTATTGGCGCAGGTGTCAGTGGCGCTGCTGGAGCTGGCGGCGTTGGGTCCGCAGGCGGCATTACCGGCGGGGGTGGAGCGGTTCAAATTGGGCCGTCGGGCACTTTTGACCCTAGCGTGAACTTCAATTTTAGCTGGGATCGTGTCTCTTCGCCGTTGAATACGTTGCAGGTGGCGGGTATTCCTGCCGTGACCACCTATTCCACCGCCTTTACCGGTACGTACACTCAACTGTTTCCCACCGGGACCAGCTACTTTCTCGGAGTCAATGGTTTGCGACAAAGCTCCACCCAGCAGTTCTTACGGTTCAATCCCGCCGTGATCAGTCGCTTCGTGTTTGGTTTCCATCAACCGTTGCTCAGTGGTTTCGGCCTTTTGCCCAATGAACGCTTCATGATCGTGGCGCGAAACAATCAGAAGGTTTCCGAGGAGGTTTTCCGTCAGCAGGTCATTAATACGGTGGTAAAGGTTGAGAACATGTACTGGGATACGGTGGCTCTGCAAGAAAATATCCGTGTTGCCGAGCAGTCCCTTACTGTGGCGGAGAAGTTATACCGTGACAACAAGATGAAGGCCGAAATCGGAACTCTGGCGCCTCTGGATGTGGTTGCGGCGGAATCAGAGGTTGCAGCCCGCCAGCGCGATTTGATCGTGGCCAGAACCAACCTGCAACTGCAAGAAGCCACGTTGAAGAACATTTTGAGCAAGAAGGTGGATCGTGAACTGGATGCTGCGCGCCTTGTCACCACGGATTCCTTGCCCCAAGTTAGGTCCGGTGATATTCCTGACCTTGACAAGACTCTAGCCGACGCCCTTGAGGATCGTCCCGAGCTGCGACAGGCGCAATTAAATCTCCAGAACCAGAACGTCGCCTCCCGATATACGGCAAACAACCTGAAACCCAACCTTGCCCTGTTTGGCCTGTACGCTGGCGCGGGTTTGGAGGGAAACACAAGCAAGTCCTCTGGCGGAGCCGGGGGTTCTCTGGGACAGGCTTTCACGGGCGATTTCCCCGAACAAGGAGGGGGAATGAGCTTGAGCATCTCGATCCGGAACCGCGCAGCCCAGGCGGATAATCTGCGGGCTCAACTGGAATACAGCCAGCTCCAGACCAACCTGCAGCGGTCGCGCAATCAAATCGCCCTGGAGGTTCGGCAAGCCATGATCGGCCTGATTCAAGGCAAAGCCCAAGTGGAGGCCGCGCACCAGGCAGTCGTTCTCGCTCGCCAGACCCTCGAGGCGGAACAGAAGAAACTGCAGGCAGGAGTGTCAACCTCCTACCAAGTTATCTTGCGCGAGCGCGATCTGGTGGAGGCCGAGCTTGCCGAGGTGCAAGCGCTGGGCGGTTACGCGAAGGCACGGGTCGAGATGGGTCGTTCGGCTGGCAAAAGTCTTGATCGGAGTGGAATTCGGCTCTCGGATGCGCTCGCCGGTGCGATTACCAGCATGCCTGCGCCCCCGTTCAGTCTCCCTGGATCTCGCGTCGAGGGCAAGTAGGAAAACCAATGGCAAGGATGATGCGACCGAGGAGGCACAAAGAGTTTTGCCGGCTGGCAGGATTGCCCGTGATCGCTAAGGCGGGCGGGAAAACCTGTGGACTCTTACTCGTATTTCTTCTGGCTGGCGGCCGGGGGATGGCGCAACAGCCGAATCGGGAGCCGCGCGACTATAGCAAGAGTTCGGAATGGTTTCCTCGCTTCTACAGGCCTTATATGCGGCAGGAGGTGCCTGCGGTTGAGCCGGCCGATACCGCGATCATCTCTCGCATGATCCGCGACGGAAAAATAATGCTATCTCTGGCCGATCTGTTGTCCGCGGTCGTTGAGAACAACCTGGATGTTGCGGTTGCTCGGTACCTCAACTCGGCGGCTGAAACCGATATTTTGAGAGCCAAGGCGGGCCAGGCGCCACGCGGCGTGGAGGGCGCCCCAATTCCCAGCGGCCTTTTTGCCGGGGCGATTGGAGCGGGAGTGGGTGAGGGAGGCGGCGGGGCGGGCGGCCTCGGCGGTGGAGGCGGCATCAGTGGACAAGCGCGCGCCGTCTCGCTTTCTCCGCGTGGCGCTTTCGACCCGACCCTCGTTTTGAATTTCAGCCTGGGCCACACCTCCAGTCCATTGAACACGGTACGGATTGCCGGTGTGCCCGTAGTCACGACGTCAACCACCTCTTTCCAGGCTAGGTACCAGCAGGCATTTACCAGTGGCACTACGTTGAGCCTCACATTCAGCAGCCAGCGGCAGGGCTCAACCCAGCAGTCGCTCCTGTTCAATCCTTCGCTTGTGTCCCGCTATTCCCTGTCCGTTACGCAGAATTTGCTAAGCGGTTTCGGATTTGCCGTCAACCGCCGTTTCTTAGAGGTAGCCCGGAACAACCAACAGACCGCTCATGAAGTGTTCCGGCAACGTGTAATCGGCGTAGTGGCGCAGGCGCAAAATCTTTACTGGGATCTTATTGCATCTCGCGAGAACGTCCAAAATGCAGAGCGCTCCTTGGCGGTGGCAGAGCAGTTGTACGAAGACAACAGAAAGCGAGTCACAATTGGCACCATGGCCCCCGTGGACCTGATCCCGGCGGAGTCTGAGGTGGCAAGCCGACGACGGGACCTGGTCATCGCGCAGACTGACTTCCAGACCCAAGAACTTGCCTTGAAAAATCTTTTCGGCAAACAGATGGATCCCCAACTTGCGGCTGCTCCGATTGAAGCGACCGATGCGCTCCCCGAACCCAAAGATACCGACATTCCCAAACTGGACGAGGTTCTGCTGGCGGCAATGCAGAACCGTCCAGAGTTGCGCCAGGCGGAGCGAAGCCTTGTCAACCAAAGAACCGTCGTGCGTTTTACCAGAAACAGTCTGAGACCTACGCTCACGTTGTTTGGGCTTTTGGCCAGCGCGGGACTTGCCGGAGACCACGTGATCCCTAACCCTGCGGGAGGACCTCCAATTGTGATCCGGGAAGGTCTGGGTGAAGCCTTGAGGCAGGTGGGCCGTCTGAGTTTTCCCGAGTACGCGTTCGGGTTCACCTTGAGCGTTCCCATCAAGAACAGGGATGCCCAGGCGGACCATGTGCGCGCCCGGCTTGACGAGCAACAAGCGCAAACTTCGCTACAGCAGACTGGAACTCAGATCGCGTTAGAGGTGCAGAAAGCCATTATCAGCCTGGTACAAAACCAAGCTCGTGTCGAGGCGGCGCGGAGAGCCGTGAAGCTGAGCGAACAGGCATTGGATGCCGAAGAGAAGAAACTTCGCGCCGGGATCTCCACTCCGTATGACGTAATTCGGTTGCAGCGCGACCTCGTAGCGAGCCAACGCGCGGAGGTGCAAGCCCGGGTCAACTATGCAAAAGCATTGGTGGAGATGGCCCGCGCAACGGGGACCTCTCTGGACCAAGCGAACATTAGTTTGGAAAAGGTTCTCCGCGGGATCTCCTGAGATTCTTCGGGTCAGGAAATCACTTCGTGCTGAGACTTGGGGGCCACCGAGCCTGGGCAGAGTTTTGTGCCCCGTGCTGTCTCCGCGTCTTTACTGCCTCTGGGGTGGGTGGACGCCAAGTTGTTTAGCGCCCTCGATCCAGTTTTTCCCTTAGGTCGGGTGCGCGCTTGACAAGCCCCGCAGGGACTGCAATGATGTAGGGCATTCCGACTCAAAATGAGATGAATGGCACAATAACATTGGCTGCTAAAACCCGTGCAGGAGGTACAAGTACGTGAATGAAGCCGAAACTATCATGCCCGCAATTGAGAAAGAAAGCGTATCGGATGCAGTGCGCAAATTGCTAGAGAAGGCCAGAGCTGCCCAGCAGGCGTACGAACGTTACAATCAGGCGCAGGTCGACGAAGTGGTCACAGCAGTGGCTTGGGTGGTGGTCAATCCAAAGAATAATCCCGAGCTGGCTGAACTTGCTGTTGCCGAAACGGGGCTAGGTAAAGTGGAAGACAAGATCGGCAAGAATCGGCGCAAGACTATGGGCTTATTGCGTGATTTGCGGGAGGCTAAGTCGGTAGGGGTGGTTGCCGAATATCCCGATCGCGGCATTACTGAAATCGCCCGTCCCGTCGGCGTCGTCGGCGCCGTGCTGCCGGCAACCAACCCCGTAGCTACTCCGATCAACAACGCGATGAATGCCTTGAAGGGGCGGAATGCGATCCTCTATTCGCCGTCTCCGTCCGGACAACGCACCTGTGCAAGGGTTGTGGAATTGATCCACCAGGAGCTCTCCAGGATAGGCGCGCCGGTGGAGCTAGTGCAGCCACTCCCACCGCCGGCGGGTAAGGCGATGATGCTGGAAATGATGCGTCAAGTCGACTTGGTCGTAGTGACGGGCTCGCAGAACAACGTTCGGGCTGCGTATTCCAGTGGTACGCCGGCCATCGGCGTCGGCAGGGGCAATGCCACTGTGATTGTAGACGAGAGCGCGGATCTGAGCGATGCCGCCACGAAGATCGCGCGTTCCAAATGCTATGATCATGCAACCAGTTGTTCCTCGGATAACAGTCTGGTGATTTTGAATGCCATATATGAGCCGATGCTGAAGGCATTGGAAGGCGAAGGTGGCGCGCTGTTGACGCCAGTTGAGAAGCAGAAGCTCCAGCAAGTCATGTGGATGGATGGGAGACTGAGCGGGCAAATCATCGCAAAGCCAGCGGCGACAATTTGTCAAGTCGCAGGGCTGATGCGGCCCGAGTTGCTTGCGGCCCGCTTTCTCATGGTAGAGGAGGACGGCTTCGGCCCAGCTTATCCCTTCTCGGGCGAGAAACTCTCGCCGGTGCTCACGTTGTATCGCGCGCGAGACTTTGGCGCAGCTTTCGAAATTACTCAGGGTATCTTGGAATACCAGGGTAAAGGTCATTCCTGCGGGATATACACCAAGAACGATGAACATATCATGCGACTGGGTCTTGAAATGCCGGTTTGCCGCGTCCTCGTGAATCAGGCCCATGTATTTGCTACCGGCGGCAGCTTTGACAACGGGCTACCCTTCTCCTTATCTATGGGCTGTGGCACTTGGGGTAGAAATAGTATTTCCAACAACCTGAATTACCGGCATTACCTCAACATCACGCGAATTTCTAGAACGATACCGCCAAGAGAAGTTACCGAGGAAGAGTTGTTTGCTTCCTTCCGCGCCAAGTACGGGATATAGATGCCCGCCGGAAGAAAAAACGATTTACCCAAAGAGAGTATAGGTGCCTTCAGCAGGCAAGGGCCTTGGGAAGCGCCTCCCCGATCTGCGAGGGTACATCGACCACGTGGACCCCGGCCCTCTCAAGCGCTGCGCGTTTTGATCGATACGTTCCGCGGTTGCCAATAACGATCGCCCCGGCGTGACCCATTCTCTTGCGCTCTGGAGCAGCAGCGCCCGCCACGAAAGCGACCACCGGTTTGTTCATGCCGGCTGCATATTCGGCGGCATCTTCTTCCGCGGTGCCACCGATTTCACCGACTAGGAGGATCGCTTCGGTGGTAGGGTCTTCGTCAAGCTCCCGCAGCGCCTCGCGCATCGTAGTCCCAACGATGGCGTCGCCCCCGATTCCGATGAAAGCGCTTTGGCCGTAACCGGCGCGCACCAGGTCAAGACAAATCAGTGCACCAAGACTGCCACTGCGAGAGACTACGCCGACCTTGCCCTGGCGGAAAATGTTGGGATTGAAGGCAGGCATGATGCCGACGAAGCACTCGCCCGGGGTAACTTGACCGGCCGTGTTGGGGCCAAGAATGGACGTGCCATGGGCTCTGGCCAAAGCGATAATCTCCATCACGTCCTGAGCTGGAATATGTTCGGTCAGAATAACGAGCTTCTTGATACCAGATTCGATCGCATCAATCGCGGCGTCCTTTGCAGCCATCGGCGGAATAAACATGACCGCCACGTCGCAAGCGACTTCCTTTGCCGCCTCCCTAGCGGAGGCAAACACCGGCAGGTTGCAGTGAATGCTGCCGGCCTTGTTCGGATTGACGCCACCCATCACATGCGTGCCATACTCCACCATGCGCTCCGTCCAGAAGGTCCCTTGCTTCCCGGTGATCCCCTGCACAAGGACCTTTTCTCCCTTGCGGACGATCATTGCGCGGCCTCCACGGCAGCCTTGACCGCGTCGTCCATGCGGTCGTACGGTTCGTAACCCAGGCGCGTTCGCACCAGAGCGATCGCTTCTTCCTCGCCCGTGCCGTGGATCGAAAAAGCGACCGGTAGCGTCGGCTTGAGTTCCTCCCAGGCGGCAACCACGCCGGCCGCCATCACGTCGGTACGAGCGAAGGCGCCGCAGAAATTGATCACGAGGCTCTTGACGTTCCGGTTTGCCAGGACCAGAGCCAGAGCCGCGGTGGCTTTCGTGTAGGCTTCTCCCCCAATCTCAAGGAAGTTAGCAGGACTCCCGCCGTAGTAACGGATCGCATCCATCGTGGTCATGGTTAGGCCAGCCCCGTTGGCCAGCACACCGACATTCCCATCCAGCTCGATGTAACAGAGACTGAGCTCGCGGCCGCGGCGCTCGAGTTCAGTGGCGGATTCCGGCGACCCGAGCGCTGCGAGTTCCGGCTGTCGAGTCTTGGCGGCGTCATCCAGAGTAAACTTGCAATCCAATGCAACCAAATCTCCCGTGCTGATCATGCCGAGCGGATTGATTTCCAAGAGTTCGGCATCTTTTTCTCGATAAACTCGGTAGAGGGAGGAGAGCACGGAAGCCAGCCTCTCAGGTTCAAGGTTACCCAGTTCCAAGCCGGCAAGCATGGCCGACGCAGCGGAGCGATTGAAACCTCGGCAGAGATCGACATGATACTGGCGAATCGCGTCTGGATTAGCAGCAAAGATCTCTTCAATCTCCATGCCACCTTCTGCCGAAAATAGCACGACGGGTCCTTTGGATCCCGGGTCGTTCATGACGGCGGCATAGAACTCGCGGACAAGCTGGACAGGTTCTTCAATCAACAAGCGCTTGACTGGATAGCCGCCGATCTCCATTCCAAGAATTTTTGTTGCGGCGCTTCTTGCCTCCTGCGGTGCATTGACCAACTGGATGCCACCCGCTTTGCCGCGCTTGCCCGTGGGCACTTGCGCCTTTACGACTGCCTTGCCGCCGAGCTCCTGAGCCGCGGTTGCCGCAGCATCTGCGCAGGTTACCAGCAGACCTTTAGGTACCGGAATTCCGGCGCTAGCAAGCAGTTGTTTTGCAGGATATTCCTCAAAATTCATAATTCAGTGCATATAAAAGAAACAGCTACTCAGGGGCGTCTTCTCGGGGAAAATCATAATAACCCCATCCATGCCTCGTGCTTGAATTGCCCTTCCCTCCACCGAACGGACCGTCTGCTTCAAGTTTTTCAACTTGACCACCTGGTAGACCTCCGCCTCTTTGGACACTTCGAATGCGAGCTTGAGTAACTCTCCTTGGGGAATTCCCTTGGCAGCGGAAATGTCAACCCGCAGGAGATTTTGTTCGGCTTGATTCCGTGGATTTTCCACTCTCGCTTTAACTTCACCTGATGTTGTCGTCGCGCTTTGGATCGCCTTCTTAAATGAGATTAGTTTTCCCGGAAAAGATATTTCAAGGAGAACTTCCGCCATTGGAGAGTGATCGGTCGTAGAGAGCGTAACCGCTAATAATGCATGTTCCCCGGGCGCCGCGCTGCCACTCCCAAGGTTTACGCTCGCCGCAGGTGATTCCTGAGCAGACGCAAACGGATTCGCGAGCAAAACGAACGAGGCACGGACGATCCATCGGATAAGACCTACCGCTTCCTTTTGCGCGCGATCAGAAAAGAAATAGCTCCTCACGTTGGATCTCTTCTCCACTCGTTATTTTCGATAAAGCAATTCAGACAGATACGAACCAACTTGAATAAATCTATCAAAATTCAATGTTGAATGTAAATAGTGAGAAATCATAAATTTTATGTTGACAACCTGTCCGCACGAGAGATATACCGACGCCATACTGTGGGACGGGAGACCCACGCAGTGTTTTTATCCATAGGCGCACTTGTGATTTTTAGTCCCGTTTTAGTTGTCCCCGAGACGTGTGGTAGTCGAAGAAGACACACAAGAAAAGGAACTTTGGTTTTGTCGAATATGAGTCGAATATGAAAGGAAGGACAAAATGAGAAGCAGGAAAACAGTGGAATGGATTGTGCGAGCAATTTCGTTGGTTGCTTTTCTGGAAGTCGGATATGGGCAGAGCGCCGCCGAATTGCAGAAGAAACTCGATATGCTGAACGGTTATCCGGACATGGTCGTGTTCAATGGCAAGATAGCGACCATGGATCCGAAGTTGACCAACGTCCAGGCGATGGCCATTAAGAATCAGAGGATCTTGGCGGTTGGGACCAATGCGGATATGAAATTTTTAGCCGGTCCCAAGACCGAGATGGTTGATGTAAAAGGCAGAACGGTTTTACCAGGTCTCATCGAAGTCCACGACCATGCCCACACTTTTGCCGAGTTGCATCAGTTGACCGACGGCTCTTTGGTTAAGAAATTTGGTCCTGAAGCAGAGATGACATTTGCCAGGAGCGCCACCGTAGATGGGATGGTCAAGGCGGTGGAGGCGGAGGTCAAGAGGCGGGCCGATGAGTTGGGTCCTGGCAAGTGGGTCATCGTGGCGATGTGGTCAGAGAAGGGCACGCCTTCGGAAAGTCTTTACTTGACGCGTGAAGTGGCCCGGGCCGTGCTCGGCCGGGGGCTGATCAGCGAAGCTTTGCTGGATAAAGTGGCGCCGAATAATCCGGTTCTCGTGCGGGCGGCAGGCCAGGTTCCAGTGAGCATTTACAACAGCAAGGCTGCCGCGATTGTAAACGAGAAGATGGGGCCCACCACGGTCGATAACAAGGGCCAAACCAAGGCCTCGATCCAGGAATATTTTCTCTTTGATATCCTGCTCAATGGAGATCGCGAGGCGGCGGCCTACGTGCTGAAGGAGGAGCTTGACAGTTGTTTTGCGCCGTATGGGATCACCAGCCTCAGAACACGTATGGCCTCGCCCGCTGTGATGGAGGCTTTAAGTTGGATGGATCAGCGGAAAGAACTGGCTGTCCGATGGGCCTGGGTAAACTCGATCGGCTATGATGTAGGCCATACTTCTCAGGACGTAATTGATTACTACAAGACCTTCCCTGATATGCGGGGTCATGGCAGCGACTATGTGTGGTACATCGGGTCAGGCACCGAAGGCGATCCATATAAATGCACCCAGGCGGGGAAACCGAGAGATCCGAACAAGAGTCCTTCCGAGCTGTATACGGTGCCTTGCGGCGCTGATCCCGAGCATGTCGACTATTCCAGTAACCCAACTTTTCAGAAGATGCAGGGTCTGTTTGAACACCATACAAGAGTGGATCAGATGCACGGGCTGACCGACGGCGCCTACGACTCGGTATTCTTCATGATCGAGAAAGCCATCCGCGAAGGGAAAATCACCGAGCAGCAGGTCAGGGACATGAGGATCGGTTTGGAGCATGATGCCGAAACCAGGCCGGATCAATTGGCCAAACTGGCAAAGTATAACATTTACCTGGCGCTGCAGCCGTTTCACTATTTTCGCGACACGTTAGCGTTTGTGCGAGATTATGGCGAGCAGTTCATGACTTGGGGACAGCCTGTAAAGAGTTTTGTCGATTCCGGGGTAAAGTTCACTATCAATACCGCCTATCATCTGACTGCGGGCAAGCCGGAACAGATCGGCCAGCCGGCCCCCGACAGCTTCCGGAACAACAGTATTTGGCCTCATCTGGCCTTCTATGTCACTCGCGAGGTTGACGGAAAGAAATATTTAGCGGAACAGGCGATTGATCGGGTGCAGGTGATGAAGGCCATTACAAACACGCCGTCCGAGCTCATACTCCGAGAAAAAGAACTGGGTTCCTTAGAGGTGGGGAAGCTGGCTGATTTCATCGTTATTGACAAGGACTATTTTACGATTCCCGCGAACGAGATTGAGAAGATCACCACGCTAATGACGGTAATAGGCGGAAAGACAAGCTATCGCAGCCCGAAGTTCTAAGATGAGACCGGCATGCCGGTGGGCGAGGTTTTGCGGCGGATTTGGAATAGCTGAAGATGATACTTGCACCGGCGCCTGGGCTTCCCGCGTGAAAGGATGCCGGGTGCCCCACGCTCCGGTCTTACTCATGGTGTTGGCGATTTTACACTGTGGTGCGAACGCCCAGAGTGGGACTCTGCGTGTAGAGTTGGGGTCCGGCATATTAACCTTCAGCACGACTAATAATGCGCCCAGCGAAAGCCCAGTTTTGGTTCCTCTGTCACTTGTGGCGGAAGGCGGGGAGGGGGCGGAAGGTGAGACAGAGGTCATGAAGCTTCAGACGGAGATCGTTTTTCCCAACAAGTACCTCTCCTTTTCTAGATTGCTCGTCAAGTCGGAGGACGTAAAGTTCGAGACCACCTTGAGGGAGGACCCAGACGACGTTGAGAAATCCCGAGTGCTGGTTTTGATTTCAGCGGGAAAATCCGGTCGGCCGATCCAGCCTGGGATCATTGCCGAAGTGGAGTTTAAGGCCTCAGCGTTCGTGCCGGAGGGCGTCATCGAGCTACCGCATTACCCTGAAGTGTATTCTCCGGCGGGCCGTTTGGATAACGTCAAGGCGGAATCCGGATTCATCACAGTCACGACACCACTATCGGCCTGCTTCTTTTATATGCATTAGTCCCTCTGGAGGCGGCCGATAGTCGAATTGTTGGGAGATTTTGCGGGCGCCATCCTTCACCAGTTCCGCGACTCTCGGAAGGTCCGCCTTATGTAGCTGGTTGGTGGTGCCGGTCACGCCAATGCTGGCCAGCACTCTTCCCTGAGCATCGAAAAGCGGCACAGCGACACAGCGCACGCCCACGCTGTTCTCCTCATCATCCACTGCGTAACCGTGCGCGCGAACCTTCTCTAACTCGCGTAGAAATCTGGAGCGGACCGTTATTGTCTTCTGTCCAAACTCCAGGAACCGACTCCGTCTGCGTGTACTTGTTTTTTGATATGCATTAGTGCGGACGGGTTTTGATTCCTCTCCTGCCGTCGGTGTACAAGAAATACAGATTGTGGAGATTCAAAAGGTGGATATTTCCCCCGAGGGGGTATGTTACATTTCAAGTTCGTAAGCATTTTGGAGCATGATGGATGGATAGTGCTCTGCTGATTCGACCCATTGAAAACCGGTCAAATTACTACACTCTCTGGCACATTTTCTTTGTTTTGAATCTTGTTGCGATTTCACCTTTAGGCTGGGGCCAGTCCTCTCCCACAGCAAGAAAGGTGATATATGCCCAGTACGTTCAGGACAACATTACGATTGACGGCCTGTTAGATGAGCCCGCGTGGCAAATGGCGCAACCGGCCAAAGACTTCATCCAGAAAGAACCAACAGAGGGAGACCCAGCTTCGGAGTGGACCGAAGTGAAAATTCTCTACGACAATCAGAACTTTTATATTGGTATTTATTGCCACGATCGGATGCCTGAGAAGATCGTGATCGCGGATATCCGCAGAGACTTTGAGGCGGGCGAGCAAGACTATGTTGCAATTGTACTGGACACCTTCAACGACAAAAGCAACGGATACTACTTTGCAACCACGCCAGCAGGTGGCTTGCGGGATCAGCAGATTTTCAACGAGGGCAGATATGTCAATTTAAGCTGGGATGGCGTCTGGCATGCCCAAGGCCGTGTCCATCAGGAGGGCTGGTCGGTCGAACTTGCCATCCCTTTCAAGACCCTCCGGTTCAGCAGAGAGAAGAAGCAGGTTTGGGGATTTCAGGTCCTTCGTCAGATTCGCCGCAACAATGAAGCGACTTATTGGTCTCCTATCCCGCGGAGATACACTGTGACCCGCGCGTTGCCTTACACCGGGGAGTTGCGAGGTTTTGAAAACGTGGAACCGGGGAGAAATCTTACGGTGAAACCTTACATTCTAGGCGGGGTAGAGCGGTTTTCGTCGCGCGGAAAGGGAACGGAGGGCGATTTCGACGGGGGCCTGGACGTCAAATACGGGCTGACCTCGGGTCTCACCTTAGATCTTACTCTCAACACCGATTTCTCCCACGTGGAAGCAGATGCAGAGCAGGTCAATCTTACCCGCTTCCCTCTTTTCTTTCCCGAAAAACGAGAGTTCTTCCTCGAAAACTCCGGCATCTTCGAATTTGGAGCCCCAGACCGCAACGAGGCCCTTTTGTTTCATAGCCGCAAGATTGGGTTGGTCGGTGGGGACCCTATCCCCATTCTTGGAGGAGTACGGCTGACCGGCCGGGCAGGGAGGAATTATGTGGGGCTTATGAACATTCAAGCCCGCTCGGAAGCCTCGGTTCCTGCCACCAATTTTACAGCTACACGCTTTCGCCGCGATATTTTCTCCAGTTCGAATGTGGGGCTCATCGTTCTGAACCGACAATCCGGACAGCCCAATAACTCCAACCAGGGTTACGGTGCCGACGCTAACTTTTTGTTTTTCCAAACCGATCTCCGATTCAACACGACCCTTGCCAGGACCCTGACCCCTGGGATTGTCGGAAACGACTGGCTCCGCCGGGTTGAGGGGGAATGGCAAAGCGGTCTGGTCCGCGTGTTGAGCTCCTATGTAGATATCCAGAAAAACTTCAATCCGGAAATGGGGTTTGTGCGGCGGCCTGGCCGGCGGATCCTCCACAGCGAATTCGAGTTGAGACCCCGTCTGCGCTATGAAAGCCGCCTTGGGTCCTTCATGCGCGACATTTTTCTTTCACTGCAATCTGAGCACACGTTGTTTTCCGAAGGCTCAACCGAGACCAAGTTGCTCCGTCCCCAGCTCCAAATCGACTTTCAGAACGGAAGCTCCTTCCAGGCCCGACACACCCAGAACTTCGAACGGCTTCTCAAGCCCTTTGAGATCAGCCCCGGCGTTGTGATTTCCAGAGGGGACTATCCTTTTAACGATTCCTACCTTTCCTATTCGTCAAATCAGAGCAGGCCACTTTCCGGAACGCTCGCGTACAATTGGGGAGACTTTTTTGGCGGCAAAAAGAAAACTCTGGAAGTCAGCGCAAAATTCCGATCCAGTTATCGGCTATCAACCAGTATCAGCTATGCGAGAAACAACGTGGACTTGGTGGCAGGAACCTTCTCAACGGATCTGGTCGGCTTTCGAGTGAACTATTCCTTCAGTGCCACGATGTTCTTGGATTCTTTTATCCAATACAGCAGCGACGCGGACAGAGTCAGTTCCAACATTCGTTTTCGCTATATCCACCGGCCGTTGAGCGATGTTTACATCGTTTACAACGAACAGCGCGACACTTTTCTGAACAGGAATGACCGGAGCCTGACCCTCAAATATACGCACCTGCTGAATTTCTAAAGGTAATGCGCGCGACGGTCAACGACCAGGAGCCGTTCTTCGGATCATGGCCAGACGGCAAGGCAAGCCCCCCTGAGGGGCATAAGTCTTCGAGACGCGGATCACATGGCCCCACACTTCCAACCGATCCCAGTTTTTCCCGGTAACCAGGGATGTATCCACGCTTTTCTGCTGCTGCATGTAAGCGTGGTGCTTTTCTAAAAACTCCACCTGCATCACCAGGTTCACGACCTTGTCCTTCAGATGCTCGTTTTCCGCCAGCGCCCTCTCCCGGGCTGAGGGCGCCACTCGGAGCTGCACTACGCTTGCCTGTTGGCCACCACCTGCTGATGAACGTGGCGGGAACCTGGTATTCCCGAGCGGCCTGTGAAACCGCCTTCTTGGCCGGCGGTAACCTCGGCCACCACCTGCTGGTTTGAATTCGAGTGAAAACTTCCGGAGAATTTTTCCATGGCTCACTGGTTCCTGATATCGGCAAGCCCGCTGCTACCGGCTTACCCGAAGACCCAACCAGCCCTGTTCTCTAATCTGATGAGAATCTGTCCATGAGAGGGGCACAGTCGGCTCAGCCTTTCCTCGCGGCTTGCCCTGGTCGCTTGTGGTGCTTTTGTCGTGGGTGGTCTTTTTCAGGCGGGTATTTGTACGTCAATTCGTTTCTAGAACGGGATCTTGGAGCAACGAAAATTTTTTCATAAATTTTATGTTGACAAGCTCTCAGCATGAGAGATATACCGACACCACACTGTGGGACGAGAGGCCCACTTCTCAGTTTATTTAGAAGCGTACTTATAATTTTTGATCCCGTTTTAGTTGTCCCTAGTGGGACAGGCGGGGGGCATGTGGGCGAACGCCACGTTCGTCATGACTTTCTGGCTTCTTCTGAATCTTTGGAAAGCTTTCATCTAAACAAGGGGAGGGGACGTGTATGTCTAAAGTAGGAGCCTACTCGATTGGAATCGTAGTCGTGGTCGCTTGTCTTTGGGCGGCAACTTTGGGGCAGGGGACGAGCGTGAGCATTCTTGGAACCGTCTACGATCAGTCCCAAGCAATTCTTCCTGGTGTCTTGGTAACCGCGACCGATAAGAACACCGGACAGAAACGGACGGCTATTACCGACGATCAGGGGCGCTACATCATGGCGCAAATGAAAGTAGGTAACTATGTCGTCCAGGCAGAGCTACCCGGTTTTCAAACGGCGACGCGGGAAACCACACTGACGCTGGAAGGAGACGGTGTGATTAATTTTACGCTCACCGTGGGAGCGGCGGCAACCGAGGTGACTGTTACTTCGGAAGCTCCTTTGGTGGAGACAACCACGAGTTCCGTCAGGAGTTTGGTAGACCACCAGCAGATACGGGATTTGCCCCTCAATGGGCGGAGCTTCACGGATCTGGCCACTCTGCAGACCGGAGTGCTCGTAAATTACTGGGGCATGACTGCCCAGACTCAGACCGGCGCCGAGGGAATCAAGATTTCCATTGCTGGAACCCGCGTTACCAGGAGTTCCTTCCTGTTGGATGGGACCGATATTCGCAACCTGCGCGGTGGGAGTCCCGGATCTGTCGCCGGGGTCCAGTTGGGAGTAGACACGGTTCAGGAGTTCAGCGTCATCACCAGTGTAGCCAGTGCTGAGTATGGAAATTTTGCAGGCGGGGTAGTTAACGCCGTTACTAAATCGGGAACCAATGGTTTTCACGGAAGCCTTTTTGAATTTCATCGTAACAGCGCGTTGGATGCGCGAAACTTTTTCGACCGGGACGTGGCAAATCCACTCACCAGAAGCAATCCTCCGCCGTTTAAACGCAATCAGTATGGATTCACTCTGGGAGGACCGATCAAGAAAGACAAGCTGTTTTTCTTTGCCAGCCTGGAACGGCTCCACGACCGGCTGACAACCACCCGGACCAGCGTTGTTCCCAGCCTGGACGCGCGCCGGGGGTTCATTCCTAACCAGGGTCAGTTCACCGTAAGCCCGATTACCAAGCCGATCTTGGACACCTACCCACTTCCCAATGGGCCCGCTCGGCCAGATGGTACTGCGGATCGTATTTCTCCGGCGCGCTATACCAGTGACGAGACCTATTTCGTCAGCAAAGTAGATTGGCAGTTGAGTGAGAAGGATATGTTCGCCGCTCGGTATCTCATCGATATTGGCGACAAGTTTTCGCCCTCGCCGACGACCCTGGATGTTGTCTATTCGGATGCGTTCAGCCGAGCCCATTTTATCGTGCTGGAGTGGAAGAGATTGTTCTCTGCCAAGCTTATCAATGAAGCTCGCGTGTCCATGAATCGGACGTACAACGGCAATGAGGCCGTGGAACAGACTCCCTTGCCGCCAGCGATGCATTTTAATCCCTTCATGTTCCGGCCCACGGGCAGGCCGAGTTTTGGTCAGCTCAGTGTCCCGTCGATAGACACGCTGGGGTTCTTCGATAGCCAACTGCAAACCTATGTGCAGAACCGGTTCCAGTATATTGACAACTTGAGCTACGCCAGTGGCGCGCATTCTTTCAAAGTGGGCTTCAACATTCATCGAATCCAGCTCAACGTGTACAGCCCGCTGTCCATGGGAGGGACTTACAGTTTCGTGAGTCTGAAGGATTTGATCACCGGAGCCACTCCCAGAAGATACAGCGGGGGTGTCACAGGTTACATGCCCCGCGGTATGCGGCAGGTCCTCATGGGATTTTACGCCCAGGACGACTGGAGAATTCGCCCTAACTTCACCCTCAACGCAGGGGTGCGCTACGAGCCGATTACCCTCCCAGTGGAGGTTGCAGGAAGGTTGAGTAACTTGAGCTTTCCCAGCGACAGCGCCGTGACCCTTGGAAATCCCTGGGTTAAAGTCAATACATCGCTGCGGAACTTTGCGCCGCGACTGGGAATGGCGTGGGATTTGTTCGGGGACGGAAAGACGTCGATTCGCGCGGGCTATGGGGTGTTCTATGAGCTATTCGCTCCCCTTTTCTACTTTAATGCGGTAAATGGAAATACGCCGTTTGAACTCTTAATTACCCGAGATCGCCCTCCGTTCCCGAATCCGGTGGCAGATCTGGGCGGGGATTTCAGCCGGTTCCCTGTCTCTGTGAGAACTATGTCCGATGAAATAAAACAGGGAGGCGTTCACCAGTTCAACCTCTCCCTTCAACACGAGCTCCTTTCAGGGCTCGTAGGAGAGCTTACCTATACGGGATCGCGCGGGTACAATCTGGTACGCAAGGTGGAGCGAAACGCGGCCATTGCGCAAAGAGACGGGGAAGGACGTTACCCTTTCTTTCCCGCCAATGCTGTCCGGCGTAACCCTTCCTTTCAAGGGATCAGTGACCTGATGTGGGACGGAGATTCTCTCTATAATGCTCTTGGCATGACGGTGCGAAAGCGCTTCAGCCAGGGTTACAGTTTTCAATTGTCTTATACCTTTGGCAAGTTCATCGATGATGCGACGACGCATGTGGGCGGGGAAGACTATGGCGCCTCAGGACAAAATGCCCTCTTTCCGGACGACCCGCATTTTAATCGCTCCTTGTCGACTCTGAATATCCGCAACCGCCTTTCAGTCAATGGATCTTGGATTCTTCCGTTCGGATCCGGGCAAGCCGTTGGTAGCAACTGGAGCGGCATTACCGAGAAAGTTCTGGGGGGGTGGACACTGAACGGTATTCTCACTGCATCGGACGGGACCTGGATGACTGTGGTGATTCCATCCCTGGATTGGAGCCGGAGCCGCGAACGTGGGACCGAGCGGCCCAGCCTGATTCCTGGGGGAAACCAGAATCCGGTGCTGTCCGGCGGCCGCGACCCCAACAAGTATTTTGATACCACTCAGTTTGTGCTCGGTCCGCAAGGTTACTATGGAACCTTGGGGCGCAACACACTCAATAGGCCTGGAGTGCTTACGGTCGATTTTTCCATCCAGAAGAACTTTAATTTTACTGAAGAAAAATACTTCCAGATCAAGGCGGAGATGTTCAACGTTGCCAATCGCGCCAATTTCGATTCGCCGAATACTCAGGTCATCCTGGATGAAGCGGGCCGGCGCGATTTGACCGCAGGACGGATCACGGCGACGGTTACGACATCGCGGCAGATCCAGTTTGCCGCGAAGTTTTATTTCTAAGGAAATCGTGTTTGGCTTACGGAGGATTCATGACGTGAGACTAGTGACACTAGGTTATGGGAAGTGCTGGCAGGATTGGATTTTCGAGGGGCTGTTATACGGAGAAGACAGCGGACCGCAGGATTGAATTAATCGAAAGGAAAGAGATAGGAATCATGAAGACCAAAACGACAGGATGGATTGCTTTATTGATTTTGTTTATTCCCTTTCTTGGAGCCGGGTATGGACAGGGGGCCGGAGATTTACAGAAAAAGCTGGACTTACTAAGCGCCTATCCAGACCTGATTGTGTTCAATGGCAAGATTGCTACCCTGGACGTAAAGACGACAACTGTGCAGGCGATGGCGATCAAGAATCACAGGATCCTGGCCGTGGGAACCAATGACGAGATGAAGTTCTTGGCCGGTCCCAAAACCGAGATGCTGGATGTAAAAGGGAGAACGGTCTTACCAGGCCTCATCGAAGTACACGATCACGTCCATACGTTTGCCGAACTGCATCGGTTGACGGACGGTTCCCTTGTTCAGAAGTTTGGCCCTGAAGCTCAAATTACCTTTGCCAAGAGCAACACGATTGATGGGATGGTCAAGGCAGTGGAAGCGGAGGTCAAGAAAAGAGCCGATGAGCTGGGCCCAGGGAAGTGGGTCATCGTGGCCATGTGGTCAGAAAGGGATCCGTCCCAACCCCGCGAAGGGATCAGTTGGTCCTCGCCTGCGGGTCAAGATCTTTACCAAACGCGCGCGGTGGCCAGGGCGGTGATCGGAAGAGATCTAGTCAGCAAAGCTTCGCTGGACAAAATAGCGCCCAACAATCCCGTGCTGGTGCGGGCGGCAGGGCAGGTTCCCACAAGTGTTTACAATACCAAGGCCATCGAAGTGGTGAGAGCGTTGATGGGACCCGCCGGTGCGCCGGATGATGGAAAGATCGGCGGCACGGTACAGGAATATTTTCTTTTTGACATCTTGCTGAAGGGGAGGGCCGAGGCAGGGGCTGATGTCCTGAAGATGGAGCTGGAGAACTGCCTAACGCCCTACGGCGTTACCAGCCTCAGAACCCGCATGGCCTCTCCGTCTGTCTTGGAAGCTTTGAATCTGCTGGAGCAACGAAAGGAGCTCAATGCCCGGTGGGCCTGGGTCAATTCGATCGGCTTTGATTTTGCTCCCAATGTAGTGGATTACTACAAAACCTTTCCTGACTTTCGAGGTCATGGCTCTGAGTATCTGTGGTATATCGGATCCGGTACTGAGAGTGATCCGTACCGATGCACTCAGGCCGGAAAGCCCAGAGACCCGAACCGCAATCCTGCTGAACTATACACGCTGCCTTGCGACGCGCCGGATCCAGAACATATCAACTATTCCGCATCGGAAAACTGGCGAGATACGCAAGGCATGCTGGAGAGCAGGGTTCGAATCGACCAAATGCATGGGCAGACCGATGGCACCTACGATGCAATGTTTTACATGATCGAAAAGGCCATCAAAGAAGGAAAGATTACGGAGCAGGAAGTCAGAGACATGAGGATCGGCCTGGAGCACAACGCCATCACCCGGCCGGATCAAATGGCGAAGCTGGCAAAGTACGGCATTTACTTGACGTTGCAGCCATTTCACTATTTCCGGGACACACTGCAGTTTGTGCGAGACTATGGCGAGCGGTTCTTGGAGTGGGGACAACCCGCAAAGGCCTTCACGAGTGCTGGTGTAAAGTTCACGATCAACACTGCGTATCATTTGACCAACGGGAGGCCGGAACAGATTGGGCAGCCGGCTCCAGCCAGCTTCCGGAACAACAGCATCTGGCCGCATCTGGCTTTCTATGTCACTCGTGAGGTTGATGGAAGGACCTACTTGCCGGAGCAGGGCCTCGATCGAGTCGCGGTGATCCGGGCAATCACAAACACTCCGGCCGAGCTCATGTTCAAAGAAAAGGAGTTAGGTTCTTTGGAGGTGGGGAAGTTGGCGGACTTCATTGTCATTGATAAAGATTATTTCACGATCCCTGCGGACCAAATCGAGACGATCACGACGTTGATGACCGCAGTGGGAGGAAAAGTTGTTTATCGTAACAGCAAGTTCTAAATGAGAGATAAGTCGGCAAATTTGGGAGGGGAGACGTACTTCCTCCAGATTTTTCACTCGAACACTTAGTGGCACTGGAGTCCCCTCTCAGTCAATAGACTGGAGGCAATGATGCAAGGAAAGGCAAGGTTCTTCTCGCTTTTTGTTCTTTGTTTAATGTGCGTTGGATTCCCTGGGAGCCAACGCCTCACGTTTGCACAGGTAACCACGGGTACGATTCAGGGAACGGTCAAGGATGAGCAAGGGGCCATTATACCCGGCGTGGAGATCACGATCAGGAACCTGGATACCGGGGTGGCGAGGACCCTGGTGAGCGATGACCAAGGCAGATATCTAGCCTCGGATTTGGGTCTGGGAAATTTTGAGGTGCGGGCGGAGCTGGCTGGATTTCAAGCGGCCGTCCGCAGGGGCATCACGCTCACCATTGGTCAGGTGGCCGCAGTGGATCTTGCTCTTCAAGTGGGGGAGGTGACTGAAGAGGTTGTGGTGATGGGGGAGGCGCCCCTGGTGGAGACCACGCAGTCCTCGATCGCGCAAGTAGTCGACGACAAGAAGATTCGGGATCTACCCTTAAACGTGCGCAGCTATGCAGAGCTGGCCACTCTACAAGTGGGAGTCACGAAATTTAAGATCTTTTCTGGCCCCATGAATGGTATTGGCGTTCAACTTTCCTTTGCTGGTTCCCGTCCCGATTCCAACGCTTACCTGCTTGACGGCGCCGACATCAACAACGTTTATAACAAGGCTCCGAACAGCGGTACCGGAGGAATCATCGGGGTGGAGGCGGTCCGGGAATTTCAAGTTCTCACCAACACCTATTCGGCTCAGTTCGGCCGCAGCATGGGGGGACAGTTGGTTGCGGTAACCAGGTCCGGAACCAATGCTTTTCACGGTTCGGCTTACGAGTTTTACCGCAATGACAATCTGGATGCGAGAAATTTTTTTGACGACGAAAAGCCGGAATTCAAGCGAAATCAGTTTGGTTTTTCTCTGGGTGGACCGATTATTAAGGATAAGACGTTTTTCTTCGGCAACTATGAAGGGTTCCGCGAGGCACTGGGTGTGACCACGATTTCCACAGTTCCAGACGAACGAGCCCGGCAGGGAATCCTTCCAGGAAGGTCGCCATTTGAGGTCCACCCGGCTGTTAAGCCTTACTTGGCCAATCTTGACTTGTTTCCCCTGCCCAACGGGAGAAACTTCAACAACGGGTTGGCAGAGTACATCTTCGATCAGACGCAACCGACCAGCGAGGACATGTTTATGGCTCGGGTGGACCATAATTTTTCGGACGCGGATTCCTTTTTCGTGCGTCATTCTTTCAATGATGGGGAAAGACTCGTGCCTGCGGCTCGCGCTAATTTTGGGAGGGAAGAGACTGGGGTCCGAAACTACTTTACTACCCTTGAGGAAAAGCACATCTTCTCACCTCAAACGCTCAACATCTTCAGATTTTCATTCAACCGGCAACTGTATACTCTGATAGATCCAGACCAGGTCAAGATCCCGCGGGAGCTCTGGTTTAATGATCTGGCAAAACCGCCCCAGCAGCCGATGGGGACCATTAGCATCACCGGAGGCGGGGGTGTCTCGAGCGGGATCTGGTATCCAAGATTTTTTGCTCTCAACTTGTTTGAGTTCTCCAATGACCTCAGCTATGTCACAGGCGGTCATTCACTCAAGTTTGGAGGGCTGGCTAAGAGGATCCAGTACAATTTTCGGTCGGCTTTGTATTTGAAGGGCGAATACCAGTTCAACAGTATCGAAGATTTCCTGCGAGGTCGGCCGGCACGCACCTTCAGATCACAGCGCCCCGACGCCGATGGGTATCGAGGGATGCGAATGAGTCTGTTTGGATTCTACATCCAGGACGACTATAAGATGCGCCCCAATTTAACGTGGAACCTGGGGCTACGCTACGAATTTATTACCGTACCTACCGAAGTCAATGGCAAGGTGGCCAACTTGCACAATATCTTGGATCCGGAGCCCACCGTAGGGGATCCTTTCTTTGAAAATCCCTCGCTGCGGAGCTTTGCTCCACGCATCGGATTTGCCTGGGATCCTTTCGCGGATGGCAAGACGTCCATTCGGGGAGGGTACGGCATTTACTTCAATCAGATTCTTTACAATGTTTGGAATCACGCTTCTTATAGCCAGCCGCCATTCTTTTTGACAGGGTTTATCAATAACGCCCGTTTTCCGGACGCTTTCAAAGATATTCTCGCAGGGGGAACACTTAGAACGGCCGAGACCGTGGAGGGGAAATTTGGACCGACCTATTTGCAGCAGTGGAATTTGAGTGTAGAGCGGCAGTTGTTGTCCCAAACCGCGGTGCAACTTGGATACGTTGGGGCTCGGGGGGTCCACCTGGGACGTCTCACGGACAATCTAGCTTATCCTGCTCGAACGTCGGACGGGAGATGGTTTATCCCAGTTGAAAATCAAAACAAGCGCCGCAACCCGGGCTTTGCCGAGATCCGGCAGAGAAAAATGGATGCAAACTCTTTCTATAACGCGCTGGTGGCCGGCTTCAGGAAAAGATACAGCCAGGGTTTTGACATGCAGGTTTCCTACACTTTGTCCAAGTCCATTGACGATGCTTCCACGCTCATTGGCGGCGCCGAAGTCAGCGGCGGGCAATCCCAGTGGACTACTCTTATAGAGAACCCGGCATTTGACCGCGGGTTCTCGTTGTTCCACACTGCCCACAATTTTGTTTTCAACACTACTTGGGAGCTTCCCTTTGGCCCTGGCCGGCCGTTCGGATCGAATCTATCCGGACTGAGCGCAAAGCTGCTTGGTGGATGGGCAATGAGTAATATTGTTTCGCTGGCATCAGGCTCGCCGGTAACCATAGAGATTGGATTTAACAATCCCCGGGACGGGCGAAACGGAGGACAAGCGATTCGTCCAGACCTAGTCCACGGAAGAAGCAACAACCCTGTCCTTGGCGGTCCGGACCGCTATTTCGATGTTAGTTCTTTTACGCTCCCGCCGGTAGGATTTTACGGCAACCTGGCAAAGGGTACTCTCATTGGCCCCGGGGACGCGACCTGGGATGTGTCATTGGTCAAGAACACGCGCTTATCGAACATTTCGGAGGAGTTTAACATCCAGTTCCGGGCGGAGTTTTTCAACATTTTGAATCGCGCAAACTTCGCTTATCCTGAAAGAACGGTTTTCCCCACCGCCAATGGCATCCCGAATCCGATTGCCGGCCGTATCACGGACACCAGCACTTCATCTCGGCAGATTCAGTTTGCGCTGAAACTTCTCTGGTAAGAGGCTGAATCGGCTGATCAGTGCCTTTTCTTGGCGTCGGACATCACGCGGTGGTCAGGTCCAAGCCCCGCAGGGGCCCCGAGAGTTGTAGCCCGGGGCAAGCGGAGCGCAGCCCTGGGTTCTGGAATGTATTCAAATGTGCCGGCAGCCCGCCTCAGGCGGGCGACAAAGTGCGAATTGAGCGGTTATGGAAGGGGAAATATCTCTCGCCCCTGCCGGGGCTGCTGTTTCTTTATAGATGTCCCGGTACCCCGGACTGCGGGTCGCTTATCCGGGGCTAACAATTGTGGCGTCCCGCCGGGACGCAGGTATGAAGCAATGGAACACAAGGTAAAGGTTTTGTCATTTCTGTGTATATTTTCTTTGGTGTTCACCGTCTCACCTAACACGTTGTTTCTAACTTTCGCCCAAGTGACAACGGGGACTGTCCAGGGAACCGTAAAGGACAGCCAGGGGGCCGTTATTCCCGGAGTTGAGGTCACTATTCGGAACTTGGAAACCGGTGTCCCCAGGACCACGATCACGGATGACCAGGGTCGATATTTGGCGACAAACTTGGATTTGGGAACGTATGAGGTGCGTGGGGCATTGGCTGGATTTCAAACCGCAGTGCGAAGGGGTATCACGCTTACGATTGGGCTGGTGGCGGTTGTGGATCTGGTGCTTCAAATTGGGGAGGTGACTGAAGAGGTCGTTGTCACCGGGGAGGCGCCATTGGTCGAAACTACCCAGTCATCCATCGCGGAAGTGGTGGACGAGCGGAAGATTCGAGAGCTGCCTCTCAATGGGCGAAGCTTTTCGGAACTTGCCCTCCTGCAAGTTGGTGTGACAAAGGTTAGAAGCAGGGGGGACATCGCGATGAGAACGGGCGTTGGTGACCAGCTATCCTTTGCTGGTTCCCGTCCTGATGCAAACACTTACTCGTTAGATGGGGCGGACATCAATAACCCGTATAACAAGGCCCCTAACAGTGGAAGTGGCGGAATTCTTGGCGTAGAGGCGGTACGAGAGTTTCAAGTTCTCACCAACACCTATTCTGCTCAATATGGTCGCAGCATGGGTGGACAACTGATCGCAGTGACGCGTTCGGGAACCAACGAATTCCACGGCTCCGTCTACGAGTTTCACCGCAACGACAACCTGGATGCGGCCAACTTTTTTGATCGTTTCGACGCCGCCTCAGGAGAAAAACAGAAGCCTGAGTTCAAACGCAATCAGTTTGGGTTCGCCCTGGGGGGGCCCATTGTCAAGGACAAGACCTTCTTTTTTGGCAATTATGAGGGATTTCGGGAAAGGCTGGGGTTAACCACCATCAGCGCGGTTCCCGATGAAAATGCAAGAAGAGGGATTCTTCCAGGACGCCAACCTATCAATGTGCACCCGGCGACCCAGGCATACCTGGCAAACTATGACCTTTACCCTTTGCCCAACGGACAAAATCTCGGTGATGGCCGCGCCGACTATATTTTCAGACAGACCCAGCCGGTTGATGAAGACGGTTTCATGGTACGAGTGGATCATAACTTTGCGCAAAGCGACGCTCTGTTCGTGCGCCAGGCGTTTAATGATGGTGAGAGGCTGTCTCCGGCGAGTAGAGCCAACTTTGGACGTGAGCGTGTCACGGTAGGCAACCGCTTCACAACCTTGGAGGAACGGCATATCTTTTCCCCCAAGACCCTGAACACTCTTAGGTTTTCATTCAATCGCAGCCTGTACTTTTTAATCGATCCCGAGCTTGTCAAGATTCCATCCCAGCTTTGGTTGACGTCTGGCGTCAATCTCGCAGTTCCCGGCCAACAGCCGATGGGGGGAATCTTCAGCGTGAGCTCCGGTACCTTCTTCCCGAGGTTCTTCACTGTGAATCTGTTTCAGTGGTCCGATGACGTTGCCTACGTACTGGGGGATCATTCCTTGAAGTTTGGGGCGTTGGCGGAGCGCATCCAGTACAACATGCTTGGCGGACAGCGCTTCAAGGGCGACTATGGATTCGACACCCTTGAGGACTTTTTAATCGGCAGACCGCGCAACTTTCGAATTACGGTGCCCGGCTCGGATGGAAATCGAGGCATGCGGCTGAACCTGTTCGGTTTCTACATTCAAGATGATTATCAGATGCGCCCTGGCCTCACGTGGAACCTCGGCCTGCGCTACGAATTTATTACTGTGCCTACGGAAGTGAATGGGAAAGTGGCTAATTTGCACAGTCACCTGGATCCCCAGGTGACTGTGGGTGATCCTTTTTTCGAAAATCCGTCGCTGAAAAACTTCGCCCCACGCATTGGCTTTGCCTGGGATCCATTTGGCGGTGGTCGGACGTCAGTCCGCGGAGGATACGGCATTTACTACAACCAGATTCTCTATAATTACTGGAACCAGGCTGCACATCTCCAGCCGCCGTTTGTGCGCATCGCGACGATTGTCAGGCCGCGGTTTCCCGATGCCTTTAGGGATATCGTAGGAGGTAGCGGCGCTGGGGCCCTGCAATCCGTGGAGACCCTGCAGGGGAAATTTGGTCAAACCTATCTGCAGCAATGGAACTTGAGCATTCAGAGAGAGCTCTTCCCACAGGCCGCCCTATCCGTTGGGTACGTGGCAACTCGAGGGGCTCATTTGCCGCGGATCATTGATAATGTCGCCTATTCCGCTGTGCGATCGGATGGCCGAGTTTTTATTCCGGTGGAAAATAGAGGGAAGCGACGCAATCCAAACTTTGGAGAAATCAGACAGAGAACTATGGATGCGAACTCCTTCTATCACGGTCTTGTCATCGATTTTAAGAAAAGATATCAGCATGGCTTCAACCTACAACTTTCCTACACCTTTTCGAAGGCTATCGATGATGCTTCTATCAACATAGGCGCGTCTGAGGCGACTACCGAGACCCACTGGACCAGCCTTCCGGAGGATCCGTCCTTTGACCGGGGCTTATCTCTCTTTCACACGTCCCATGACTTTACGTTGAACGGTAGTTGGGAGCTTCCCTTTGGCCCTGGTAAGCCGTTTGCTGGTGGAGCAGGCAGTTTTGTCGGAAAGTGTGTAGGGGGATGGAGCATAAGTAGTATCGTGACGTTCGCCACCGGCAGTCCGTTGACACCCACGGTGGGCATCGACACGTTGAACAATGGTAGCGTCGGAGGAGGCCCGAATAGGGCGGACTTGGTAGTGGGAAGAGACGCGAATCCTGTTCTAGGCGGACCGGATCGATATTTTGACCCCACGGCGTTTGCCTTACCTGAAACGGGAGTGTTCGGGAATTTGGGTCGGAACACAATTATTGGGCCGGGCTTTGCCGGCTGGGACCTGTCGTTAGTTAAGAGCACTCCAGTATCAGAAAGATCGAGTGTTCAGTTTCGGGCCGAGTTCTTCAATGTCTTTAATCGCGCCAACTTCGGCACGCCTTCGAGGGCGCTCTTTAGAGAGGGAGGCGCTCGAGTCGGGAGTGCGGGCCGCATCACGTCCACGGATGGCACCTCCAGACAGATTCAGCTTGCGCTCAAGTTCATCTGGTGATTCGGCCATCGTCGAGCCTCGAATTTACTTTTGAGGCGGCGCGCTGAAGGAAGATGAAGATATAAAATGCCAGTATAACAAGATTAGGAGGCAATCATGAGAGACCGTAAGGTTCAGAAAACGCATCTTCTAATGGGAAAGATCTGCAAGATGGGGAGTTTATCTCTGCTAGGGATTCTCCTTTTACTAAGCTTCCTGCCGATAGGGCATGGCCAAGATTTGGCCTCGCTGCAGAAGAAGCTTGATATGCTCAATGCTTATCCAGACCTGATCGTATTCAACGGCAAGATTGCTACGATGGATCCATCGATGACAACGGTTCAGGCGATGGCAATCAGGAATCGCAGGCTTGTGGCGCTGGGGACCAATGACGACGTCAAATTTCTCGCCGGTCCCAAGACCGAGATGCTGGATGTAAAGGGCAGAACGGTCTTACCAGGTCTGATCGAAGTCCACGACCACGCCCATACGTTTGCCGAGCTGCATCGGTTGACCGACGGCTCTCTGGTTGCCAAGTACGGTCCCGAAGCGCAGATGACCTTTGCCAGAAGCGCGACCGTTGACGGAATGGTCAAGGCGGTGGAAGCGGAGGTGAAGAAAAGAGCCAATGAGTTGGGTCCGGGCAAGTGGGTGATCGTGGCCATGTGGTCAGGAAGGGATTCTTCACAGCCGCGCGATGTGACGGGGCCGGCAACTTGGGCATCGCCTGCGAGTCTGGATCTTTACGAAACGCGTGCCATAGCCAGGGCTGTGATTGGGAGAGGATTGATCAGCTTGGCCTCACTGGATAAGGTGGCACCCGATAATCCGGTCCTGGTGCGAGCGGCGGGTCAGGTTCCGGTGAGCATTTACAATAGCCGGGCTGTCCAGATTGTAAGAGAAAGGATGGGGCCCCACGGTGCAACAGATGATGGCAAAAGTGGTGGAGGCGTACAGGAATATTTTCTCTTTGACATCTTGCTCAAGGGGAAAACCGAGGCAGTGGCGGATGTCCTGAAAATGGAGATGGAAAATTGTCTTGCGCCCTATGGCATCACCTCTCTGAGAACCCGCATGGCATCACCGGCTGTCATGAAGGCCGCAAATTGGCTGGATCACCGCAATGACTTAGCGGTACGGTGGGCCTGGATCAACTCGATCGGTTTCAGTTTCGCTGAGAATGTAGTGGATTTCTACAAGCTATTCCCAGACTTCAGAGGCCACGGCTCCGAATACTTGTGGTACATAGCATCCAGCAGCGAAGGGGATCCATTCCGATGCACGCAGGCGGGGAAACCTAGAGACCCAAACCGTAACCCGGCGGATTTATATACCGAACCCTGTAACGCCGATCCGGAGCATGTTGACTATGCCACATCCGAACAATGGAAGCGGCTACAAGGTTTAATAGAACGCGGGATAAGAGTGGATCAAATGCATGGGCAGACCGATGGCGCGTACGATTCAATGTTTTTCATGATCGAAAAAGCCATCCGCGAAGGGAAGATTACCGAGCAGGAGATCAGGGACATGCGGATCGGTCTGGAGCACAATGCCATTACGCGGCCGGATCAGAAGGCCAAACTGGAAAAGTATAATATTTATCTAACATTGCAACCGTTCCATTATTTCCGCGATACCCTGCAGTTTGTGCGCGATTATGGCGAGCAGTACCTGACCTGGGGACAGGCCGCCAAGGATTTCACCGATACGAAGGTGAAATTCACCATTAATACTGCCTACCATTTGACCAAGGGAAAACCAGAACAGATTGGCCAGCCTGCACCGGCCAGTTTCCAGAACAACAGCATCTGGCCGCACTTGGATTTCTACGTCACTCGCGAGGTTGATGGAAAGACTTACTTGCCAGAGCAGGCCATTGATCGCGTTCAGGTGATTAGTGCCATCACGAGAACGCCCTCCGAGCTTATGCTGCGGGAAAATGAACTGGGTTCCTTAGAGGTGGGGAAGCTGGCGGATTTCATCGTCATCGACAAGGACTATTTCTCAATCCCTGCCAATCAGATTCGCACGATTACTACATTGCTGACAGTAGTGGGAGGCAAGGTTACTTATCGTAATGCGAGATTTTGATTGTTGATAACTCCTAGGCAGCATGACAGCATGAATGTTTCGTTGCGTGAGAAGGTGTGAAAAAATTCGAGCCTCGACCGCTAGAACATGTGAAAAAATTGCCATAGCATCTCTGCCGCGCGAGGTTGTCGCGACTGTAGAGACGCCCCGGCGGGGCGTCTCTACGAACCGATGGCATCGATTTCGAATTTTTTACATGTTCTTAAGGGAGCCGACAAGTAATTGTGGAATTCGGAGTGCGGAATTGGAGGACCTTATGGTCAAGCCTGTCGGTGAGAAGCCGTCGCGTGGCGCTTTCATGAAGGCGGCAGTCGGACGAGTCGTTTTCACGATTAGCTTTCTGCTGGCGGCTTCACTATGCGCGGGAAAAGCCGAAGAAGGGCAAGTGCATGTAGACTTGGGCTCCGTCGTTCTGACGGCTACTACCGACAAGGAAAGTCTGGTCCTACTGCCACTTTCGCTTTTGGCTGGACCCGATGCGGAGATCGTTAAGATTCAGACAGAAATCATATTTCCAAACACGTATCTTTCATTTAGCCGGGGACTCGCCAAGTCTCAGGAAGTGAAAATTGAAGCCACGGTGAGCGAGAATCCGGAGGATCTGGATAAATCCCGCTTGCTGGTCGTTGTTTTTCCTGCCGGCTCGAGCCAGTCTATCCGGCCGGGCATCTTCGCGGATTTAGAGTTCAAAGTGTCACAATACGTGCCCGATGGCGCTATAGAGCTGCCCCATCGGCCTAAGGCCTATTCCGCGTCCCATCTTTTGGCCGAAGTAGAAGGACAACCGGGTCTTATTACGGTAACTACGCCGATCGTAGCCTGCTTCTTCTACATGCATTAGGGCTGGATCAGGGGACTGAAAAGAAAGCGGCCGACTATCATCAGCAGTCCTGCGTGATCGTTTGGGATTTCTCATCGGGACGCAAGACCGAACACGCAGTGGGCTGCCCTTAACTGGGGGAGGATGCAAATATGCGGAAGGCGAGATTTTACGGATATAGCGTCGTTGTTGTGTTGCTTGGCCTTTTATCTCTTACCGCCATCGACTGGGTGAATGAGGCTTTCTTTAAAGCCAGGTTTTCTTACCCCGCTCCCCGGATTCCGGAGTGGTCCTTGCCGGGCAGGCAGTACACGCGCGAGGAACTTCTGCCTTATGCTCGGAAACTGGTAGAGCGAACTCACGGCAGATTTGGGATGGGTCCTATCAATCCGGGCGATAAGATCCTGGTGATTGCGGCCCAATCTCAGGACCCGGTTACGTTTGAGGCCGTAAAGACTGCGATGCGCGAAAAGGGGGCTGCGCAGGTGGATTTGATCACCTATGACCAACTTCCCAGAATCGGGCGTAACCCTGGGTCAGCAGAACCGAATCCGGACCCCCACGTTCGCAATTTTGGGAGACTGCTTCGGTACGGAAAGGATGGTTACCTGGAGTGGGAACGACTAGTACTCAACGAGCCCGGCGCAGCGACGGCCCAGCGCAATATGGGCGCTTGGTTCATGCTCAACTGGGCCAAACAAGATCCGAATAGATGGCAGCAATACGATAAGATTTACGCGCTGGAGGCTGGCCCGTTTGGCGAGTACATCTGGGGTAAGAAGTTCAGAGGCTATTGGCTCCTCGAGAAACCGAACGACCTGTTATTCCCGTTCAATCACTTCCCCTCCGACTTGTATTCTCTGGTCGATGATAAGGTCACGAGTTTAAAACAGGGAGGTGTCGCCGAGGTGAGACACACGGATCCAGAAGGAACCGATCTTAGAGCGGTAATGAATGAGGAGCAATCGCGGCTTTTTGCAAAATTTGGAAACCAGACGCCGGGACATCTCCAAGTCATGCCGCGGGGTTACAATGCTGAGAAGTTCGAAGGTGTGATTGCCGGGACATCGAACCACTGGGGCTTCTTTCCCTATATGAAGCTCTATGTCAAGGATGGAGTGGTCACCAAGGCAGAGGGAGGCGGAGAGTTTGGTAGAAAGTTTAATGAATATATCGAGAGGTACCAGAACGTGCAGTGGCCCGGTTTTGCAAAACCCGGGTACTTTTGGGTCGGGGAAGACTCCTTAGGGACCAATCCCAAGGGTGCAAGGCCTTACTGGCGGCTGGTCGGTGGAACCGGTACGGTCTATCCCAATGTAGACGAGAGGAACCGATCGGGTGTGATTCACTTTGGCATCGGCATCGAGTGTAGCGCCTCTGGGGTGGGTGAGGAACAGTGTATGCAGTGGGCCGCCGAAAATAGGATGCCGTTTACGCATGCGCCTCACGTGCATATCCAGTTCAGCACGATTCAATACAAGATGCGGGAAACCGGCCAATGGGTCACCGTAGTGGATAAAGGGTGGGTGACGGCCAACGATGATCCTGAGGTGCGGGCGCTAGCGGCCAAGTACGGCAGGCCGGAAGAGGTTCTAAGCTATGAGTGGATTCCTGTAAAACCGACGATCAACTATCCTGGAAACTGGGAGGACTATGTAAAGGATCCCTGGAAATATGTGGAGATGGAAGCGAACGGCAAGATATCCGGGATGCCGAGATTGTCTTGGAGTATCGGTGTCATAGTGATTTTTTGGATTCTCCTTGGAGGGATTTGGTGGCTGATGTACCGGGCATATCGCAGGTCTTTGAGCTCCTAATTGGAAAGAGAGCGTGATCACGAAGCGCCCACTCCACGACTTTTTGTACTACCTGATCCTTCATGCTGCTGGAAGAAGACAAGTTGTCTAAACTCACGTCCTTCCGATTGACTATACTCGCAGTGGCAGTACTTGTATCGGATCCGCTTTTTACGGCAACAGCCCGCGCTCAACGAGACTTGGTGGGGCCGCGCTTGGATTTAAGTTTTGCCGCGCAAACTCCGGGAAGCGAAGTTTCTTTGGTTCTTTACTTAAGTGTTCCCCCCGATGTCAAAATTGGGACCGCCATAAGCAAGATCACATTTCCTAATCGTGTGCTTTCATTTCAAAGAGTAGTGAAGGGTCTATCATCTGAGCTGGTGAATGCAGAAGTAACAGCCGTTGTGAACGTGGATAGTGATAACTTACAGAATTCAGTAGTGACAGTGGCCGTGTCCAGCAGAGAGCGGAAGGCCATTCCCGGAGGTGCGGTGGCCGATCTTAGATTCAAAATCTATGAGCGCACCCAGACGGGTCAGACCATAAGGTTGAAGAATGTAATTACCGCGCTGACCACCGACGATCCTCCCAAACCAGTAAAGCCGATCATGGGTGAAAATGGGGAGATCCGAGTCACCGCGACTGTGCCGAGTCCAGTGTTCTCCTGTTTCTTTTACATGCACTAATTCAAGATGCGAGATCATACGCGCTTGACTCGCTTGAGTTCGCTGCCGTCCGCGAGAATAGCGAAAGGAGTATGGATCTTGTTGTCGACAGTCTTTGAGGCACATTTACTTTACGCGGTCATACCCCTGGGCCGTATTTCTATCAGGGTCTCGTCGCGAGAGTGTGGAGAAGGCGATTCCACGGGCGCGACCGTGGGCCCCCGCAGGCATTTCGTTGTTGGAGGATAGTAATTATGGGGAAGGCGAGATTTTACGGATACAGCATGGTTCTCCTGTTGCTTGGCCTATTGTCCCTTACGACGATTGACTGGGTCAATCAAGCTTTCTTTAAGGCGAGGTTCTCCTATCCGGCCCCTTTGATTCCCGAATGGTCCTTGCCGGCTAAGGAATATACGGTTGAAGACCTTCTACCTTATGCAATGAGAGCGGTGGAGCAGACGTATGGGAGATCGGCCATTGGCCCGATTAACCAAGGAGATAAGATTCTAGTGATCGCAGCTCAATCGCAAGACAAGATTGCCTGGGAGGCGATGAAGACTGCGATGCTCAAGAAGGGCGCCGCTCAGGCGGATCTAATCACTTACGACCAGCTTCCACGAATCGGTCGCAATCCAGGCTGGACGGAACCTCACCCAGATCCTCAGGTCCGTAACTTTGGGAGAGCGTTGCGGTACGGAAAAGATGGTTATCTGGAGTGGGAGAGACTGATCGTCAATGAGCCGGGGGCAGATATCGGGCAGAGGAACATGTCTGCATGGTTGTTGCTCAACTGGACCAGGTCAGACCCCAATACGACTAAACCAGACCCAAACCTCTGGAAGCAGTACGACAAGATCTATGCATTGGACGCAGGGCCATTTGCGCGGCGATATCTGGCTCCTAAGTGGAAGGCGTACTGGTTGTACGAAAGACCTCAGGATCTATTATTCCCATACAACTCATTCCCGGCTGACGTGTGGAAGCTGATCGACGATAAGGTCTATGGTTACATTCAAGGCGGCGTGGCCGAAATAAGACACACCGATCCGGAAGGCACCGATATCAGCGTGGTGTTGAATGAGGCACAGTCGATGTTGTTTGCGGCAGAGGAAAAGAATCCTGGGCACCATTTTATGTTGCCCCGGCCCCCTTATTTTGCCGACAAGTTTGAAGGGGTAATTGCGGGGACTTCAAACCATTGGGGATTTTTTCCTTTGCTAAAGCTCTATTTTAAGGATGCGCGAATCTACAAAGTAGAAGGGGGAGGCAAATTCGGAGAGAAGTTTAAAGAGTACATAAAGAAATATGAGAATATACAGTGGCCCGGCTATCGAGTGCCTGGCTTTTTCTTTGTTACAGAAGACGCGCTGGGGACCAATCCTAAAGGGGGCCGACCCTATTGGAGGCTGGTGAACGGTACGGGTACGGTGTATCCAAACGTGGATGAAAGAAACCGGTCTGGGGTGATTCACTTTGGCATCGGTCTTGAGTGTGAGCGCTCTGCGGTAGGTGATGAAGCGTGCATGAAGTGGGCAGCAGACAATAGGATGCCCTTCACGCATGCGCCTCATGTCCATATTCAGTTCAGCACCATCCAGTACAAGATGCGGGAGACCGCCCAATGGATCACGATGGTGGATAAGGGATGGGTGACCACCAACGATGATCCTGAGGTAAGGGCACTGGCGGCAAAATACGGCAGCCCGGAGGAAGTCCTCAAATATGAATGGATTCCGATCAAACCCACCATTAACTATCCTGGGAGCTGGGAAGACTACCAGCAAGATCCCTGGAAGTACGTGGAACTGGAAGCGGCGGGCAGGATATCGCGAGTATCACCGTGGAGTGTAGCGAGCATCGTCATCTTCTGGATGCTACTGGCGTTGATTTGGTGGCTCATGTACCGGAGCTATCGCAAGTTTAAGACCGCTTCATTGGGGATATAGCGATGCCTTTTTTGTTCCGGCTCCTGGGAGGGAAGGCACTCCTCGCCTTTGCACTCACAAGTTTAAGTATTCTCCTGATTCTCACAGCCACCAACGTCTCATCTCAGCACGGATTGAAGCAATACGTTGAAGAGCAGGTGGGAAAGCTCCCCTGGGACATCACGATCTACCAGCAAGACAACCTTGGCGCGTGGAAGCAGTTAAGGGACCAATTGCGCAGTTTAAGGCATGTGAAACAGGTCGAGAGTCTGGTCCTCGTCACGATACCTGGCATCCCCGAATTGAAGGTTCACGTGGATGGAAAGGAGATCTTCTTTCCGTGGGTCACGATCGTATCCGCAACCCAGCCGGCTCTCCTGCCGCCCGAGTTGGCGCTCGCGAAGTTAGCCGAGGGATCAGCGTCTGTCGTGACGTTCGGACCTCAAGGGTTCATTCAGTCCTTTGGCGCGCGCGTTGGAAGCCAGATTGACGTAGGACTGAGTCTCCAGTCCGAAACGTCGGCGACACATAACGGCTATCATTTCCAAGCGGGAAGTTATGAGTCCAAACTACTCTCTACGCGGGTCTCCACCCTCAGTCAAGTGGACCGGTCTCAGTTCCTTAAGTGGTTGCTTTCCAAGACCGGCTCTATATCCTTTATCTCGCCTTACGCCCTTACATTGTATGTCCCGCCGGCAGATGTCCCGGACTTTCTTAGCAGACTTTTCGCCAACGAGTACGTGTTCAGTGTAGGTCATGCAGATTCCCCCATCATCCCGGAGGTAACCCACCTGATTTCGGTGGATAGAAGCGCACTCGTGTCCGGGTGGGATCTTGCAGGTTCAAGCGCAGGAGTTCAGGCGACGATTGGTTCTGCTAAGGCGGTCGCAAACAGGGTGACTCCGTTTAACTATATCAACAGTGACCTCGGCCTCACACTAAGTAAACTTGCAGCCGTTTCAAGATTAGTGAGACTGGCCAGCGTCGCCGTCGCATTTCCTCTCCTGTGGGTGACGTGGATATTCACCAGTACGCTCGCCGGACTCGTAGCCCTGAATCAGAGGAGGACGATAGGACTGCTGAGACTCAGGGGGGTGCCGGGAGCGACCATACGAAGGGGATTCTCCAGCATCATGCTCTTCAGTAGTCTAGGCGGAGCGCTAGGCGGTCTGATCCTCGGTGTGTATTTACCAGTCTCCATTTATCGATTCACGGCCGGGGAGCGGGTGCCCTCCCATTTAATTCCCAAGATTCAAGACCCACTTTCGTCAGTACTCTATGTAGCTGTAGCCGGGTTGTTGACGTGGATCATGGCTAGAAAAGTCTTGTCCTACGTTATGAGCCGGACTCCGGTTGAGGCGGTGGTACGGGTCTCCGAACACGAAGCCAGCAGCTTTGCGCCCAGAATCTCAGAGTTGCAGATCGTTCCTCTTTTGCTTGGAAGTTACAAGCTCATCGCATGGCTCGTCGGTTTTCGACTCGAAGGCAGGATCGGGAGACTTCCTCCCTTGACAGGGTACATCCTGTTGCTCGGTGATAGCGCGTTGAATCTTATCGGTCCCGCGCTTTTTTTGTACGGGATCATCTCCATCCTGGCGGCGAAATTTGGAGTCATGCAACGAGTGCTGCTTCCATTCGGACGGCTTGTTGGAGGACGCCTGTCGAAGGTGATGATTCGCTCTCTGGCTTTGAAGTATCACCGGGTTGCCCAGGTCGTCTTGACGGCAGCGTTGCTGCTGAGCGTATCCCTGTATCCTCAAGTCTCTTTGGATACCTTTAATGATCACGTTTCCGGCGCCGCTAAGGTAGCGGTTGGTGCGTCCATGGGATTAGTGTTTGACGCTGGTAGGCTGACCGGGCATTCCAATCCAGGTCTTGGTGAAGTCGCCACGATAGCGAAGTCCCTCGTGGCCAGGGCGGGGCACGTAAAAGAAGTGGAGGAGGTCACACCCATCATTGGTTTCATGCCCACGATCTCGCTCACAGGCGCAAGCGGGCATACCCTGTATTTCTTGGATCCAACACAGTATTTGAGGACGGTAAACCGAGATGATGGTCTCGGTATAGGGAAGCCGTTTCATGAAGTCATCGGCGGTTTGACCCACGGAGTGGCGATCTCGAAGGGTTTTGCCGACAGGCTTCCCTTAAAGCAGGGTGATCAGGTTCCCATAGGCAGATCTTTCTCGGGCGACAGGATAAGCTCAGAAATGGAAGGTATCGTCTCCTATTTGCCCGGCATACCTAGTCTGGCGCCTGATTTTCGGGAGGGCTATGCAGCGGCAGAAATCGAATATCTCACCTCCCTGTTCGCTAGCAACCCTTATATGGTCGCGAGCATGGATACCGGCTCGACATCTTCCATCGCAGGGACCGTGAGTGATGTGACCTTGCTGGTGAAACTGAGACCGAATGTCGATCTTGCAGCGGCTCGGTCTAGTGTCCTGCATGTGCTTCCATTTGACCCAGACAGAATTCGCACCGTACCCGAAGAGATGTCTGCCCTGGGTAAAGATATGTTTATCCACCTCTCCACAGGCAATATGAGGCTCATTATGTGGGCGGGTATCCTTATATCTTTATCTGGCATCCTGGTTCTTTTTTTAGTGAATTATGCAGAGAGCAAGAGGATCTTTTCGCTGCTCCGGCTGAGAGGCGCTTCCCCCAGTCAGATCATTCGACTGTCCTCTTCAGAAGTCATTACAACGGCTTTCGTGGGGGTGCTGATTGGCTCAGCGGTAGGGATCGTTTCGGGATACGGCGTCGCCAATCATCTGAGGACCATTTCTCTTGCGATGACGACGATGGCTACTCTTCCATCCAGGATTATATGGTCTTCATCCGTTTTTGCCATCATCTTGGGATTAACTTCGCTTTTAATCTTAATATCGATTGTGTTAGGAGCTTATGTCTTTAGAAGAACGGCAAGAGAAAGTTTGCAGATTTAGACGAAACTTCCAGTGGATACAAAAAGACTATGAATGGTGATGGTTTTTTTGTTGGCGGTGGTGTAACAATTAAAGTGAGTGGGCTCACCAAGCTCTACAGAACGTCTGCCGAAGAGGTGCGAGCTCTCAAAGGAATCCAATGGGAAGTACGGGCGGGAGAAGCGGTGGCTCTGATGGGGCCATCGGGCTGCGGCAAGACGACCCTGCTTAATCTTTTAGGCGGAGTGGATCGTCCCACCGAGGGAAAGATTGTTGTCGGCGATCAGGAGCTGACCACGCTGAAGGAACGAGATTTGGAAAAGTATCGGCTGGTTGGAGTGGGCTTTGTTTTTCAATTCTTTAATCTGATCCCCACACTCACGGCGTTGGAAAATGTGGAGTTCCCTATGTTGATTTCAGGCGCTACTTCAGAAAAACACTATCGAAGGGCTGAAGGACTCCTTCAGATGGTGGGACTTGGAGAGAAACTTCATAAGAGACCGGAAGAGCTGAGCGGGGGAGAACAGCAGCGCGTTGCTGTGGCTGTGGCCCTGGCGAATGACCCATCCCTGATCCTCGCGGATGAACCTACCGGCAATCTTGACAGTGAAAATACTCAGGCGATCGCCAACCTCTTTGCGTCGCTGGCAGGGAGCTACGGCAAGACAGTAGTGATGGCGAGCCACGATCCAAAAGCGCTGGAGCAGTTTGATAAGGTATTCCGCATGCGGGACGGTCAGTTTGTTTAACAGAAGGAGGAAATGATGGCAAAGATCGCAGAAGCAACGCAGATGGTTGGAATCGCAAAGGGAAAAATCAAAATGACGCCGAGTGAGGCTTTGGTCGAAACGATGGCGGCCGAGGGTGTGAAGGTGTGCTTTGGGCTGGTGGGTTCGGCATTCATGGATGCACTGGATCTTTTCCCGGACGCGGGTATTCGCTTCATTTACACCGCCCATGAGCAAGCCGCCTGCCATGCGGCGGACGGACTGGCGCGAGTCACAGGTCGTCCTCAAACATGTATCGCCCAAAATGGCCCTGGCGCAGCCAATTTTGTTTCCGCTCTTACGGCGGCTTTTTGGGCGCATTCTCCCGTAGTCGCCATCACACCGGAAACTGGTTCCAAAGGCATTGGCACAGGGGGTTTCCAGGAGTTAGACCAGATGCCAATGTTTGAAAAGAGTGTCAAGTACCAGGTGCGCGTAAACCGCCCGGATCGCATGGCCGAATTGGCGCGCCGCTGTTTTTTCATCGCCAAGGCTGAGAGTGGGCCGACCCAGTTGAATATCCCTCGCGACTACTTTTATGGTGTCTGCGAGGATGAAATCTACCCGACCCCGAACCTATCGAGAGGTTTTGGCTCACGAGAGGTTCTGGAGGAGGCCACTCGACTGCTGCTGGACGCCAAGTACCCGGTGATCTTGGCCGGCGGAGGTGTTTCTATGGGCGCCGCGCTGGAAGAAACAAAGGCCCTGGCAGAGTACTTGACCGCTCCTGTGTGTAATAGTTACCTTCATAATGATTCGTTTCCTGCCGGCCACCCGCTGTCGGTAGGCCCTCTGGGATATTGTGGCTCGAAAGCTGCAATGCGTACGGTTGCCAAAGCCGACGTTATCCTCGCGCTAGGCTGCCGGCTCGGACCTTTCGGCACGTTGCCCCAGTACGGTATCGACTACTGGCCGAAAGATGCCAAAGTGATCCAGGTTGATATTGACCACCGGGTTTTAGGTTTAAGCCGGAGAGTCGAGGTTGCAGCCTTGGCGGATGTTAAGGAGTTCGCCAGAGAAGTGTTTCAAATACTAAAATCCAGGTCAAACCTTAAGCCGGATCGCGCGCGCTTGGAAGATGTGAAGCGGGAAAATGCGATATGGGAAGAGGAATTGGAGAAATTGTCCACTTCAACCGCAAAATTGATGCATCCGCGGCGCTTGCTCCGGGAATTTTCGCGGGCCATTCCGGGGAATTCCATTGTCACTACGGACGTCGGCAATAACTCATCGATGTGCAATAGTTATCTGAAGTTTGGCGGTGTCCGCCAGTTCTTGGCAGCGTTGAGCTGGGGTAACTGTGGTTTTGCGTATGGCGCTGCTTTAGGGGCAAAGATCGGCCGCCCGGAGGTTCCCGTTTTTGCGCTGCAGGGTGACGGCGCCTGGGGTATAAGCGGTCTCTCTGAAGTCATGACAGCAGTCCGAGAAAATATCCCCGTCATCGCAGTCATTTTCCAAAACTACGAGTGGGGCGCCGAGAAGAAAAACCAGATTGACTATTATAATAACCGCTTTGTCGGCACCAACCTGAGGGAAAATCCGAGCTTCGCGAAGCTGGCAGAAGATATGGGCGGCCGAGGATTCCGGATTGAAAATTATGGCGATGTCCAAGACGTGGTAAGGACTGCCATATCTTCGGCCAAACCTTGTGTAATCGAGGCGGTCATTGAAGGTGGCGCCAATGTTCTGGCGGAGCCGTTTCGAAGGGATGCCCTCAATAAACCGGTTCGGTATCTTCCAAAGTACGCGCATCTCAATGCCAAGTGATTCTCAATAGATCCGTCCCGCTGAAAGGAAAAGAGGTATGAGACGTCTCTTCAGGGTCCGCTATTTGATGCTTTTCATTCTCTGTCTCATGTACTTCATCGCGTACATCGATAGGGTCAATATTTCGGTGGCTGGTCCCTTGATGAGAAAGGAGATGGGACTGAGTCCGTCCCAACTTGGATTAATCTTTTCCGCCTTCGCTTACCCGTATGCCGCGATGCAAATCTTTGGCGGATGGCTCGCGGACAGGATCGGCCCTCGACTGGTGCTCGCCACGCTCAGCGTCGTATGGGCCGTAGCAACGGTTATGACCGGGCTCTCCTGGGGAGTGGCCTCACTGGTGGTCTTCCGCCTTCTCGTCGGCGTGGGAGAGGGCGGCGCGTTCCCGACAGCCACTCGAGCATTTACCTATTGGATGCCCGTCAGCGAGCGTGGTTTCGCTCAGGGCATCACGCACAGTTTTGCACGACTTGGCGGGGCGGTTACGCCTCCGATCGTGCTGGCAATCGTGATGGCGCGCGGCTGGCGAGCATCCTTTGTCGTGCTTGGCCTCGTCAGCTTAGTCTGGACATTTTTATGGCTGTTGATGTTTCGCAATAGTCCCACTGAGCACAAATGGGTGGAGCCCATTGAGCTGGCGGAGATCGGTATCCAACCTTCAGAAATGAAGGAGGCCGCACGCGAAAAGATACCCTGGAACCTAATGATCAGGCGAATGTGGCTGGTGACTTTCGTGGACTTTTGCTACGGTTGGTCGCTCTGGGTATTCCTTACGTGGCTTCCTTCGTATCTATCGGAAGCCCGCGGTTTCAAGCTCAATCAGATGGCCCTGATGACGATGCTGCCGCTCATGGCGGGCGTTATTGGCGACACGCTGGGCGGGGTGACGTCTGACTTCATCTTCAAGCGGACAAAAAATCTCCGGCTGGCCCGCCAAGCCCTCCTGGTTCCGGGCCTATCGGGAGCCCTCATTTTCATTCTGCCCGCCATCTACACGCCCAGCCCACTTCATGCTGTCTGGTATCTGGCAGCGTCGTTCTTTTGTTTGGAACTCACCAACGCCGTTCTCTGGACGCTTCCGATCGACATCGCGGGCAAGTTCGCCGGAACCGCAGGCGGTTTCATGAACACTGGATTCGGCGTTGCGGGGATGATCTCTCCGGCGGTATTTGGTTTTCTTATCCAGGCAACCGGCACTTATAGGATTCCGTTCTTTATCTCCGCCGGACTCCTGCTCATCGGGGCGCTTTGCTCGCTACGTATTGATCCCACAAGGCGGCTTGAGGAGCCTAGATCGGGGGCACTGGGCCTCACAGAAAGCATTTCTCTGGCGAAATAACGGCCCAGATTTTTTTGGCTATCGGTGGAAACTCTCTCTTCTTGCTTAAGATAGGTCCTTGGAAAAGTCACAGACTCGAAAATAGGATTTTTACCGGGTCGTAGCACGCATTGATTCTCGACTCTGCCGCTGTTCTCCAACCGCGATTCCCTTTAGCGCAGAACGCCGGGCCGCCTTGTCGAGAATCGCGCGCACAACTCTTTCATCGGCGCCGTCGACGTTTGCTCCTTTTGCGCTTTTGGCAGAAAGTGGGGTTAATTTCAGAGGTTCCACCTGCTGGGGGTCAACGGGGTTGTCGTAGTTAAATACGAGCGAGTATCCAACGTCCTCAAAAAACACGACGAGTCGCTGCCTCATAGCGGGAAACTTTTCCTTCGTGCCCTGCACGTCAAAGATCAGCACATCCCTTCGATACAACTTGAGTTTGCTCGAAATCAGGCGATTGTCTAGATACAATCGAGCGCCGCCATCAGCGCGCTTCGGGAAGCGACCGTAAACCGCGAAGGCGTCGGGTGCAAAATCCTCGTAAAGCACCCAAAGCTCCGCTTCGTCAATTACCGGAGAACCGATTCGGCCCGCAAAGCCATATTCACCGATCCACACATCAAAGCGACTGATCGCGATGGTTCTCCGGCTGGTATTAATGAGCCTGACCTCAATATTGTACTGTCCTTTTTGTGGCGCCTCACCCAGCCCCTCCTCATAGAGAACCGCGTTGGTTGAAGGAGCGAATTTGTTTCCAAACACATTTTTCGAGAACGTACCAATCCAGTCGTCCGGTCGTCTGACCGTGAAGTTCAGAGTGAAATTACCTGCCAGTTCCTGGCGAAATATGCCCTTGAGTCTGAGCATTTCGCCTGGCAGCGCGTCAAGAAAATTCCGCTCAGCAATAATGTCGACTGGTTGATTTTGCAGAATCGGAAGCTCGGTTGGGTCGGTGACAGTAATCATTTCCCCCAACACGCCATACCTCGGCACTTTTCCGCTTTTCTCGTCGGTAAAGAACACCGAGGTGACACCAGGCCGCTTTAACTTCATGCCGTAATCCCCTGTTTTTTCGTCTGTGACTGTGATATCCGCGATGGTGGCATCCTTCGTGTGGGCCTTGTAGCCCTGGATACCCTGCACTCCGTACACTTTCCCAGTGCTTGGGCACCAGTAATCTTTGAAAGCCTTTCCGCTGATGGAAGAGTAAACATCAAACGCGAAGTCATTGACGTTAGCGTTTGGCCCAAGTAAGACGTCATCAGGGCCGGGGACGGGTGGTGGCGTGTCCGCCGCAGCAAGTAGGGGAGCTTGAGTGGAGAGTAGGAAAAGCACAAACCATAGCATTAAATCCCAACCTATAAACTTTGGATTCCGGTTCATACTTCATCCTCCTAGAGATTTCGCTGATTGGGTACTGGAGACAGAGAGCACCAGAGGAAATGTGTCCATACATAGCCGGCGCTCCCACGAGAACGGCACGATTGCAAGAACCGGCTTGAACTGCCCAATGTGCACATTTCTGTCCCCCGCTTATGGAAATAGCATCGAGGATTTTTCCCGCGGGCGGTTAGGGAGGGATTATCTCCGCTTGTAGTATCAACAAATACTGTTTCTCACTGAGAGAGCAGACGCAAAAGAGCCTGACGATAAACGCAAGATCACTCATTCCAATCAACTAGAGGTCCTGATCGGAAAAGGCGCCCAAGAGGAAGGTTGTTGAGAAAATACGGTTGCGTAGACAGGGTAAGTACCAAATTCATGGTATTGACTGAAACATCCTATGACAGGTCGATTGATAGAGATGGTAATGGGTTTGTGTCACGTGCTGCGACCAGTTCCAGCACTATCTCCAGGCCGATGATGCCGTAAAGCAAAGAGAACAGGTAGTCGATACCTTGCGAGATGCGTGCCACACCCCTAGCACGCTCGATCTCCGCCTCTGTATCGATCACCTCTCCCATCGCCTTGTGCTTCAGGCTCTCGGCGACCGATTTTGCCTCTGCCTGATCGCTGTCGAACGGGTCGACCGTGCGTGCGATCTCTGCTTGCACCTCCCTGCGCACTTCGCCCTTGACCGCCTCGTGTTGAGCTATTCTGTGCGATTCATCGACAGCTAGCTTGTCGTGCTCATCCATAGTTTTCTGTCTCCCCTCTACGTGTCGGTCAGCCGTCGCAATTCAGCGAATTCCATATCCTGAATCTTAGGTTCTATCATGCGGCAATCGCCCTCATTCCTCGCGGATGGCCGCGAGGATTCCACGAATGATTGACGGGACGAGGAGCAAAACCAGACCCAGATAAAAGAGGAAAAAGAGACTAAAGAAAATCAATGCAAGCATATTGTTTTCTCCAGTTGCTACGTTTGGATGTTGTACCGATAAGTTATGAAGAGTTGCTTCACCGGATTTAATCCGTCCAATAAACAATTTGAGCGACCATAGTTCTCTATCAACCCCCTGAATACCGAGTGCGCATTCCGCTCTATTGCAGCTTGTGATCGAATGTCTTGGCACTCATCTTGAATGAAACTAGCGCGGTGCTGGCCTGAAGAAAATACGGTAAGCCCCGTATTGTCGATCGGTAATTTACTCTAGGCGGCAAATCCGTGCTCCAGGCGATGTACGGATCAACGACGGTCTGAAACAACACCTCGTGTTTTGATTCTTACTAAGATTTCGTGCTCCACCGTCTACTGAATTGCATCGTATTTAGGTGGGGAACAGTTCAATAACTTTTAAAAGGAGCAAGGTATGAAAAAAATACTGGCCGTTTTAAGTGTGCTGATTGTTTCAGTGGTCAGCCTGGAAGCCGAGGGGCGCGCCCGAGGCCACGCACGTAAGAGCAGGCCACCCGCGTCTACCAGAGCCGTTCTTCAGAGTAATGCGCCATGGTCCGCAGACCGCGATTTCGGCCGTGACCGCGCCGAGGATGTGGGCCGTGGCAAGAAAAAGGGGCTAAAGAAAAACACAGGATCGTTGTTGTCCACAACTAAGGTCGAGTGCAAAGAACTGAGAGAGCGTTTTCATGAAGGGATGCAGCGTCTTCGGCAACAGCAAAAGGAGGATCTTGCGAGATGCCGGAGTATCCATCTGTCGAATCCAAAAAATTGTAAGGAGTTGAGGGAGCGCCAAAAACGAGCAGTCGAGGACCTGAGAGAACATCAGAAAAGCAAACTTGCAAACTGCAGTTGAGTCTATGGCAAAGGATAACCGGAAAACATCGCGGACCATGCCCCCTGCCAAGGGAAGCGTTCCATTTTCTGGCAATATTTGCCAGAATTTCATTGGCCGTCTGGGTCCAGATTAAGGTTTAGGTCTTTCATCGTATTGGGAATTGCCGCAGATCGCTACTGGTAGCCATGACCTCTCAAATAGGCCTAGCATTCATAATCGGCGCTTCACTAATTTTGTTTTCCCTCGAATGGGTATCAGCGGATGTGGTTGCTCTGGGTGTGCTACTCACGCTGGTCCTGACAGGACTTTTGCCCGCCGAACAGGCGTTCGCTGGATTTGGCAGTGACACGGTGATATTGATCCTGGGCCTGCTCATTCTTACCGCAGCCCTGATGCGCACCGGAGTAGTCGAAGTGGTAGTGCGTGCGATTTTAAGGTACACGGGTGAGGACCCCAACCGGCTACTCGTAGTGGTCATGATGGCATCGGCGACTTTGGGCGCTTTTGTGAGCAATACCGCCTCCACTGCTTTCTTTCTTCCTATCGTTGCTGGCATTGCGAGACGCACACGGGTAAGCTCCTCCAAACTTCTTTTACCCTTGGCCTTTTCCTCAATCCTAACCAGTTCGGTAACTTTGATCAGCACGTCTACCAATATACTGGTCAGCGGTTTGATGGTCGGCAATGGCTTGGAGCCTCTGGGTATGTTTGAGTTGGCGCCGGTGGGGATTCCGATCGCCGTGATCGGCCTGGTCTACATGATGACTTTGGGAAGGCGGCTGATGCCCGCAGGTCGTGGAGAGCAAGATCTGACCGAAGAGTTCGGACTACGTTCCTACCTCTCGGAGATTTTGATTCTTCCCAATTCCGCGTGGGTCGGGAAAACTCTGAAACAGTCGGGTCTGGGCCGTGACCTAGATTTGACCGTGCTACGAATCATCCGTGATAAAAACCAGAACCTAGCTCCTTCGGCCAATGTGGGCCTGCAGCCTGGCGACGTGCTGTTGGTGGAGGGACAGAGCGAAGATATACTTAAGATCAAGGATACCGCAGGGATTGAAATAAAGGCTGATGCGAAGCTATCCGATCCAGAGCTTGGAACTGAAGATGTCGGGCTGGTTGAAGCGATTCTTCTTCCTCCGTCACCTCTGATTGGGACCACACTGAAAGCACACAGGTTTCGAGAGCGTTACGGATTACAGGTTTTGGCTATTAATCGTCACGGCGAAGCGATCCGCAGCAAGATCAGCCGGCTTCGACTAAGAATGGGCGACGTGCTGCTGGTCCAGGGCGCCCGGGCAAGAATTGCAGCGCTGAAAGGGGATATCTTCCGGATCCTGGGAGCTGTGGAGGAGACTCGTCCCAATTTGCGGCGCGCTCCGATTGCTGTGCTGGTGTTCGCAGCAGCCGTGGCAGTGGGAACGCTGAAACTATTGCCTCTGCCAGTTGCCATACTTTTGGGAGCCCTGGCGACTTTTCTCACTGGCTGTATTCGTCCCGAGGAGGCGTACAGGGAAGTCGATTGGAAAGTGCTGATTCTGGTAGGCAGTATGTTGGGGTTGGCTGGCGCGATGGAACAAACAGGAACGGCCAAATTTCTTGCTTCGCAGATTGCGAATTGGACCGGCCATTCAGGGCCAGGCCCTCTTCTGACCGGTTTTTTCGCACTCACTGTTCTGCTCACCCAACCGATGTCCAACCAGGCAGCGGCTGCGGTGATTGTACCGGTGGCTATTGAAACAGCGCGGCACCTCGGCTTCAATCCACGCGCGTTTGCAGTCATGGTTGCGCTAGGCGCCAGTTGTTCGTATCTAACTCCTTTGGAACCGTCGTGTCTCATGGTCTATGGTCCTGGCCATTACCGGTTTATAGACTTCCTCAAGGTCGGTCTCGTGCTGACCATCCTGATCTATTTTGTCTCCATAATTCTTGTTCCGAAAATCTGGCCTGTGTAGGCTGCTGAACGAGCCTGTCACCTGCATCATCCTTCTGACTGTGCGGTTGTCCGAACTGATCTCGTATGCCGCGATCCAAGCGCTCGCTGTGGCCGCGGGCGCTTCCAGGAAAGTGATCCCTCGGGCAAATACCGCGGTGGCTGAAAGAAGGAACGCGGGTGATTTGTCTCACGCTGGAAGATCCGAAGGGCATCGAGAATAGAGACGCGACATGTCGCAAAACGAGTGCGCCTGTATGTCTTGACTGTCCGACATCCGTTGCTAATATTTAGAGTGTGAAGAAGGAGGTGAGGAGAGTCCAAGAATACGTACATTAGGGAGGGCAGTATGAGAGTTGCCGCAATACAGAAGTTCTTCTTGCCTGTTGTAATTACATTTTGTGCTCTATCGGTTCCAATTCTTGCCCAGAATCTGAATAACAATGAAGTAGAGTTCACAGGGGTGATCTCGTCCGTTGTTGTAAATGGCGAAGGAGTGGGAGCTTTATTTGTTCACGTTGAAAATACGCGCATGCGGGTGGTGATCAATTCCTCCACAACCTTGGAAAACCAAGGTGGCCAGCCGATCGCCATGTCAGATCTGGATGTGGGCGAGACGGTGAAAATAACAGGAAAGTTTTCCGCAGCCGGCATTCTCGCGTCTGAGGTCCGGCTGCTGATTGCGCCGGCTGACGATTTCCAACTGCGAGGTCACATCACCAATGTGCAGATCTTCGGCGACGACACGCTGATTTCACTCCTAGGCATCCCAGTGGTTGTCAACGCCGGTACTCAAATTCAGTCCGATGGCGCTCCTGTTCCCGCTTCCGATTTGCAGGTTGGCGCGTTTGTTCGGGTAACCGGGAAGATTGTGGGGAACACATGGGCAGCTACCTTCGTCGAAATTCTCTCCGAAGAGGAGAAAATTCAGGTCAGTTTCGAAGGAATCATCCGGTCCGTTACGCCGCAGTTGATCAGCGTATTGGTGGATGGGACTACCGGAACAGCGACGGTCCGCCTGGATGAGAATACGCGGATCCGGGGAACTCTGGCCTCCGGAGTACTCATACTGGTGAGAGGAACATTGAATTCGGATCTGTCGGTGACGGCCAAAGACGTGCGCGTGCTGCAGGCGTTGGAAATCAAGCCTGATGAGCGCAAAATGAGGGTTGATGGTACGGCAACCTTCACTGTGAAGCTGCGCGAAAGCGCGCCGGCCGATGTTACGGTTTTGTTGACGTCAAGCGATGCGGGGGTGCTAACTTTGTCTGCGAACTCCGTGACCATTCAAAAGGGAAGCAAGGCCGCCGATTTTTCGGCCACGGCTCTAAAGATCGGTACGGCGGTCATTACTGCGGAAGGTCTAGGTCAGAAAGCGACAGCCCAAGTCACCGTGGGTCGGCTCTCCGAGGAGGAAGGCGAGGATGAGAGTCCGACAGCGGTTCGAGTTCTTTTCGCCCCGGATCATATTCGAATGAATCTGAACGACACCCGCGATGTTGTGTTGATCATCCAACCACCACAGAAATCGACGGTTTCTGTACAATTCACTGTCAGCAACAACATCGTAAATATTGCTGGAAGTCGTGACTTCAACAATGGCGCGGCGGCTTTGAAAGTCGCCATTCAGTCCGGATCGCAAGAGGGCACTGCCTCGGTGATCGCCACACTTCCGGCATCTCTTGGAGGGGGCAAGGCAGAATTGCTGGTCGAAGTCTCCGGGAGGATCGGTGAACAGGAAAGAGCTCAAATTAATTTCCGTCCGGACGACCTGAAACTGTTTGTGAATGAGAGTCGCACGGTCAATTTGTTTTTAGGCCAGCCGCTCGCTACCGACGTGGCCGTCAATATCAGCGGCGGTGGCTCTGTGGTCCAGGTCCCAGCGGCGGTTGTGGTTCCTGCGGGAAGCAGGCAGGCTCAAGTATCGGTCATCGGAAAATCCGCAGGGAAAGTCAACGTGATTGCCGCTCTTCCTGCTTCTTTGGGTGGCGCCGGAGCGAAGCTCGAGGTGGAGGTAAAGAACAGGAAGTAACAACGGCGAGGAAACTGGGCTGCGCAGGGCGTCACAGCCTCCGGGCTGGCGCAGCAGGACTGCGTAGTGGGCAAACATGGGCGGCAACCGCCGCCGTTACCCGCCGCGCATTCCTGTTGAAGACGACCAATATTTATGCTCTCTTCAGGGACGGGGTGATACCCGGCTCGGACTTGGAACCTCCACTGCCAAGGGTCACATCCTACCCTTTAACAGACTCAATACCAAGCAATTTTTCACGAGTCTTCCGACTCTACGGAATTGCAGCGCGGCTGGCGAACGAGACAACTGCGATCGTTTTGGATGGTAACACCTCCCCTCTTTGCGCTCCTCACTAGGAGAAAACCTTAGGAATACCTACTGGATCTCTTGAATTGTAGTGCCTTTCCAATCGAGACATAGTTTATACATCTATGGAACGCCGCCGTTAGGAAGGTCCGGCACTTGTAGAGACGCTCTGCCGGCGTCTCTACAAGTGCTCTTGGATGTCTGCTATCGGCCTGTTATGTTGTCGAAGAAAATAGCTCCCTGGAGGAGATAGAAAATGGCTCACAGGACCCATTGCCACGCATCCAAATTCAGTGTCGGGCTCGCAGTGGTTGTCGCTCTCGCAATGGCGACGGTTGCCTTGGCGCAGACGAAAATCACAGCGCCGAAAAATAACTATAGCGTTGCTCAAGATGTAGAGTTAGGTCGACAGGCGGCCGCGGAGGCAGAGAGACAAATGCCCATCTTGCGTGATGAGGAGGTGGCTTCCTATGTGGAGCGTATCGGCAGGAGCCTGGTAGAAGCAATCCCGCCGGAGTTTGAAAATCGTGAATTTAGATATTCTTTCAAGGTTGTGAATGCGCGAGACATCAACGCTTTCGCGTTGCCGGGTGGGCCGACATTTGTCAATCGCGGCATGATTGAGGCCGCCCGCACGGAGGGTGAAATTGCGGGTGTGGTGGCGCACGAGCTAAGCCATGTCGCTCTGCGCCATGGGACGGCTCAGGCGACCAAAGGGGAAAAATTGCAGTTTGGAGCGATTGCCGGCGCCATTGTTGGCTCCATCATCGGGGGTAACGTCGGCAGCATCGTTGCACAAGGAAGCCAATTTGGACTTGGCGCTGTATTTCTCAGATTCAGCCGCGATTACGAGAAGCAGGCCGACATTCTCGGCTCTCACATCATGGCAGGAGCGGGCTATGACCCGCATGACATGGCAAACATGTTTCAGACCATCGAGCGGCAGAGTGGATCCAGCGGGCCACAGTGGCTGAGTGACCACCCAAATCCCGGAAATCGCTACGCGTACATCAGTAAAGAAGCCCGGTACTTGGATATTGAGAATCCAATTCGCAACACAAGGGACTTTGATGGTATTCAAGCGCGCCTTCGAGGAATGGCGCCTGCCCGGTCAACGGAAGAGATTATGCGCAGCGGCCAGAGAAGTCCCCAGGATCGTCGCGGCGGGCGATATCCCCAGGCTGGTCGCATTGACAAGCGCGTCGAATATCCCTCGTCACGGTATCAAACTTACACGGAAGGCAATCTCTTTCGTGTGAGCGTTCCTGAAAATTGGCGGGAACTTCCAGGCAACAACTCTGTGACCTTTGCTCCCGAAGGAGCGTACGGCCAGATGGAAGGCCAAGATATCTTTACGCATGGTGTAGAAATTGGAGAGACTCGAAACGAAACTCATACCCTAAAGGAAGCAACAGACGAGTTTATCAATGCTTTGACCCAGGGCAATCGAAACTTGCGTCGCGAAAGCGGCTACGACCGCAGCAGCATTGCGGGACGCTCGGCTTTCGCCACAACTTTTAGCAACCTATCGGAAGTCGATGGACAGTCCGAAATTGTCACTGTTTATACCACGCTGCTGCGAAATGGAAATTTCTTCTACATCATTGCAGTTGCGCCTGAGGATGAATACGGCGCCTATCGGAGGACATTTGACAAGGTTGTACGTTCCATCCGAATCAGTGACTACTAGGGATATAGATCCCGGTGACAGTGGGCCGACGCAGGAACACGAGGACGCGGGGAACACACAGTTGCGACTGCGTTATGTAACGGTCCGTAAGTTAGTGAAATGGATTTACTCCAATGTTGTGGAAACGACCGAGCTGGCAAGATAGAAACCCCTTTCCGGTAGCGCCTATCCAATCGCAGGGCGTGGGCGCGCTGCGGGTTGTAGGTCCTACAGCGGTCATGGAGGCGGAATTGTCTGCCGAACTGGATGCGCGCGTCGCTCAGAAGATTACTACCCAAACTCAGGAGGAGCCTTACAGTGGAAATACTGCGGAGACCCTCTACCGAGAAGCTCAGGGCTTCGTGATGGCCTCCCTTCAGCGCGCGGAAGTTGGCGAACCCATGGACGTGAAGCAAGGGCTTGAGATTGTCAGGCGCATGGTGGATTCCGTGACGAAAGATAACGGCCTAATTTTGCTGGCGACAAACCGCATGTCCGAATTTTCACTGCCGCAAAGTTCCGTGAACGTTTCGATCGTAGCCGCCCGTATCGGATGCACGCTAGCGATGAAAGAGGATCGGATCGCACGGCTGACCCTGGCCGGTCTTTTCCATCGCATCGGGAGCGTGAAGCTTCCCACCAACCTCCTTGATAAGCCCGATTCGTTCAGCAGCGCGGAACAAGCGCTTGTCAAGCGCGTGCCCGACTATTCCGCGCAACTCGTTTCGAGGATCCCTGGTTTTGAATGGCTGCCTCAGATCATTGCGAAGATTTACGAAGGCGGTGACAGGCCCAGCCCCCCAAGATCCTCCATGGAGAGGGATCTGCGCGAAGAAGCCGATGTCGTCGGTATTTCCATTGTTTTTGACGCCTGCATTCACAGACGCCCCCATCGGGAAGCAGTGACAGGGCACGAGACCTTGGAACAGATGATTCACGCAACCCCTCATTTTCCAGACCACATCGTCAAGGCTATGATTCGAACTCTTTCCGTTTACCCCTTCAATGAGTTTGTAATTTTAAACACCGGCGAAATTGGTCAGGTCATCGACATCCACTCTCAAAATCCCGTGCGTCCGGTGGTAAAAGTATTCTCTACCGTGGATCAAAAACCGTTTTACAAAACTAGAATTGTGGACCTGGTCCAACACTTCTCTATTTATATCAAGCGCGCCATCACCTGGCGGGAACTACCAGGTGGGTGCGCGACGAATTTGTGGGCGTAGGAAAAACCGGGGACAGCTACCACGTTTCCCACGGTCGCACAAACACGGTAATACCGGCGGCGCTGGTCAGAAGTTGCTATCGAGGTACTTAGGCGCACAGATCACAGTCAGCACTGCCGCTTTGAAACTTTGACATCGCAAAGTTCTCTTATTCTTTAGTGGAAGGGAGGATCTGATTATGCGATGGACAAGAACGATGAGATTTCTAGCGTTGTTTCTCGCCTTTGTGTTAATTGCCGGGGCCCTAGATCCCATCCTCTTGGCGGCTGACAAGACAAAAAAGATTGCGATCGGCACGGCCGCGGGAGCTGTGGTTGGAGGCTTAGTGGGAGGTAAATCAGGCGCTGCTCTGGGCGCAGTTGCAGGAGGAACAGGCACCTATGCGTATGATAAAATGAAGAATGATCGAGAAAGGAAGAGCAAGAAGCGCACTGCCAAAGTTGTTGGCGCCAGCGGGGTAGCGGGCGCTGCTACGGGCGCGTTGGTGGGTGGTAAGACGGGGGCTGCCGTGGGAGCCGCAGCAGGCGGTGTGGGCGGTTACCTGATTGACAAAAAGATTAAGAAACCTTCCGATCGCAACCAATAAATCCTTTCTGGCGTAACTTGTTCTAAGATCGTAGAGACGCGACCTGTCGCGTCTCTACGAGTTGCAGAATCTTATATCCAGCGCCGTTCTCCGCGTTACAGATGGCGGGAACAGCTTCAAAACTTGTTCATTTTCTGGGAAAGCGCGCCGAAGAAATCCCGTGGGACTCCACATGCGGGTGGTGCGTTTGGAGAAGTAGCTTCAAATTCCCTGAGATCCAGACTAAAAGTCCGGCAACCGCCAAAGGCAGCAAGCAGAGAAGGGTCCCGGCAAGGACCAAGAACAAAATTCCGCTTATATCGTGAAAGAAAGCAGGCGCCGTTTCAAAAAAGTTTGCTAACCAATTCATAATTATTCCCCATGTTAGGGTTATCCTCTACCAACAGAATCTGTACCGGTGTGACACTCATCGTTGAGCCGTCCTGCTTGTTGGATTTAACTTCGAATCTGCTTCCTATCGATAGTGCGCTCGCGGAGCAACACCAGCAATACTGCAAGGCGTGTAATTCGAGCTCCAACGTACCCTAGGAGTTTCTAAGGGTTTTCCTGTATGGAAAGTGTGTGCTGAGGAAAATACACTGCTCTCGAAACTAGAGGTCAATATTGGACTTCCACGACCCTAAGAGCCTACACTTAACTTTATTCCAGGGGGGCACCTAGCGCATTGTAACAAGGCGAATGACACTGGCTCGTGCCATAGAGACGCTCTGATCACGTGTCTTAATAGGAAAAAGCATTGATCATGGCGTTAAAACGCACTAGGCGGAATGCCCTCGCGTTGTCAGATCCTAGAAATCAGATCTTAGAAAAGGGAAGAATTGATGAAAAGAAAAACTAGCCGGATTCAAATGAGGACGATCCAACCTTCCGCAGAATCCACCATCCTGCTTCTGCGAGAGTTAGTGTCACACCTGCGGGAAAATCGCACCCAACTGCGCGAGGAGTGGGCGCGGCGCATCACGGAGGCGCAGTTGCTCACAGCCATGACCAAGGAAGAGATTTTCGCGGAAGCCACTTCGGTGTATGACAACTACGTGGAAGTGCTGGAGACGGGAAGTGTTGAGGCGTTGCAAGCATACGCCCGCAACCTGTCTGAGCGTATCATCCCCCGGGGCGTGGAGACGCACGAGGTATTGGGCATCGTGTTGTTGTTGCGCGATGTGCTGGCGCGCTCGCTGTTCAAAAAATATCAGGCGGATTTTGATTTGCTCAATCGGGTGCTGGACGCTTACGAGCCTGCCGCCAACCGGATCGCCAACACGGTAGGTGTAGGTTTCGTTCAAGAACGTGAGCGGATCATCCGCCAGCAGCAAGAAGCGATTCGTGAACTCTCGACCCCGGTGCTACAGGTGCGCGAACGCTTGCTGATTCTTCCGATGATCGGCGTGATTGACTCGCAGCGCGCTCGGCAATTGACAGAACAAGTCTTGCGCGGCATCCGTACCAACCGGGCCAAAGTGGTGGTGATGGACATCACAGGTGTCCCCGCCATTGACTCGAATGTTGCCAACCACCTAGTGCAGACCGTAGATGCGTCACGGCTGATGGGCGCCACGGTCATTGTCACAGGTTTGTCGCCTGAGATTGCCCAGACGCTGGTGACCATCGGGGTAGACTTAAGTAAGATGAACACGGTGGGTGACCTGCAGGGCGGTATTGAAGAAGCCGAACGGCTGCTGGGCTACAAGGTACAAGCGGAACAAATCAGCGGGTGAGGCTCAATGGAAGTTCCGATTCTTAAACAAGGCGACTACCTCATTGCTTCTATTCAGGCTGCCCTCTCCGACGAAGACTTGCTGAAGCTGCGAGACGAGCTTGCAGACCGGGTTGGCAGGTTTCGTTCCCGCGGTGTGATTGTGGATGTGACGGTAGTGGACGTGATGGACTCGTTCGCTTCTCGCACGTTACGCACTACGGCTCACATGCTTCGGTTACGTGGAGCCGAGACGGTCATTGTTGGCATACAACCCGAAGTTGCCTTTGCAATGGTACAATTAGGGCTCACCCTTGAAGGCGTAACCACTATGTTGGACTTGGAGGAAGGTCTCACGTTCTTGGACCAGCAGAAAAAGCGGCGCGCAAAGCGTGCGAAATGAAAACCGCAACTGAAGTCCAGGTGTCCATCCGGTCTGATACCGACATAGTGATAGCCCGCCAGCAGGCACGATCTTTTGCTGCGCAGTTAGGCTTCTCTGGGACCGATCTTACCATCATTGCTACCGCCGTTTCCGAGATGGCCCGTAATATTGTCATCTATGCCGGGAACGGCGAAATCACGATTGAAGCTGCCCAGGATGGCGCCCAAAAAGGCATCTGTGTTATCGCACGCGACCGTGGACCGGGTATTTCCGATGTCGCAAGGGCCATGGAGGATGGCTACTCCACCGTGGGCAGTTTGGGTCTGGGTTTGCCTGGGACGAAACGACTCGTTGACGAGTTCCACGTGGTCTCCAAAGTTGGCGAGGGAACCACGGTGACAATAAAAAAATGGAGGAGATGACAAACTGGAAGGCATGAGAATGCTGGATCGAAGTACTCAGCTCGTCGAGTGGGGTGTGGCATCGGTGCCGTGTTCCGAAGAGAATATCTGCGGCGACCAGCATCTGGTGAAGCCCTTTTCAAACGGCGTCTTGATCGCGGTCGTAGACGGCCTAGGTCACGGCATTGAAGCGAAAAACGCTGCCAGTATTGCAGTCGCTACTCTCGAAAAGCACGCTAACGAGTCCCTCACTTCGCTGGTTCGGCGTTGTCACGAGGCGCTGATAAAAACGCGAGGCGTCGTAATGAGCCTGGCGTCGTTTAATGCGAGCGACGCGACCGTCAGTTGGGTGGGAGTGGGCAATGTTGAAGGTTTGTTGGTGCGTGCTGACATCACTTCGGTTCCTGCTCAAGAGAACATATTAGTGCGCGGCGGCGTGGTCGGTTATCAGATTTCACCGCCACTGGCGTCGGTTCTCACGGTGATGCCAGGGGACACGCTGATCTTGGCTACCGATGGGATTCGCAGAGATTTTGCGACAAGCGTGCGTTTGAATGATCAGCCTCAAAAGATTGCCGACCACATTCTTGCCACATGTCTCAAGGGAAACGATGATGCGCTGGTACTTGTCACACGCTGGAGAGGAAGGCACTCGGAAAGTGGTTAAACTACAAAGAGAAACCATCCACTACCATCGACTTTTACCTACCTTAGGTTTGCATGTTGTCGTGGCCCGACTTTATGACACGGACATATGCCATGAACCAAGCTTTAGATGAGTTAGCGGAGCAGTACGCATGGACGCTGCAAAACTATGTTGCAGAGCCTGGAGAGGCTGCACTGCGGCGCGCGTATGAGCTTGGCCGAAGGGCTCTAGGGGACCAAGTAGGGGTGCTGGACATCGCAAGGATCCACCAGGAAGCGCTGGGGACGTTGCTGAGCAGTTCGCTCACTCCTGAAAAAATCTTACCAATGGTCGCGCGGGCCGGATTGTTCTTCATGGAAAGCTTATCGGCGTACGAAATGACCCACCGAGGCTTCCAGGAGGCCATCGTCACGCTTCGCCAAGTGAACGAAACCCTAAAGCATAGGGCCACTGAACTCACCGAGACGAACCAGAAACTGGAAGACGAGGTTATTGACCGCAAGCATGCGGAGGAAAGACTTCAGAAGAGCCAGCGACAGCTTGTCAACGCGCAGAAGATCACCCACATTGGAAGCTGGGAATGGGAGATAGCGACCAACGTGATCGATTGGTCGGATGAGCTTTATCGAATCTACGGTTTGAAGCCGCAGGAATTTGCGGCGACGTACGAAGCGTTCCTCGATCATGTTCATCCTGAAGACAGAGAATTTGTAAAGGGAATGATCGAAAACGCTTATCACGATGCAAAACCATTCGGTTTTTATGAGCGTATCGTACGGCCTGATGGCGCAATCCGGACTCTGCACTCCAGTGGAGAAGTCGTAGTAGACGGTTTCGGCAAGCCGATCAAGATGATTGGAAGCTGCCAAGATGTTACTGAACAAAAGGAAATAGACAAAGCGCTGCGTGAGAGTGAAACCAAATTTCGGGCGCTCCTTGAGTCGGCGCCCGATGCCATGGTGATCGTCAACAACGACGGTAGGATCGTGCTGATGAACGCGGAGACGGAAAAGCTTTTCGGTTACGCTCGACAGGAGGTCCTGGGGAGTGCCGTGGAGCTGCTGCTGCCGGAACGCTTCCGAAGCGCTCATGTCGCGTACCGGACTGTTTACTCAGCCGATCCCAAACGGCGATCCATGGCAGCCGGCCTTCAGCTTTATGGTTTACGCAAGGATGGCACTGAGTTCCCGGTCGAGATTTCCCTCAGTCCCTTGGAGACAAGTGAGGGAATTTTGGTGACCAGCGCAATCCGAGACATCACGGAGCGCAAGGAAATCGAAAATTCGCTTCGCCAGTTGTCGGGCCGCCTGCTGAACGTGCAAGATGAGGAACGGCGGCGAATCGCGCGGGAACTGCACGACACCACAGGCCAGAGTCTGGCGGCATTGGCCATAAATCTCTCGATTGTGAAGAATTCATCTTCCGGCCTGAATCCGCAAGTGTCCCGGGTGCTGTCAGAAAGTCTTGAGTTGGTGGATCAATGCTCGCGCGAATTACGAACGTCTTCTTATCTGCTCCATCCGCCGATGTTGGATGAGCTCGGTTTGGCCGCCACTTTGCACTGGTACGGGGATGGTTTTGGAAAGCGGAGCGGAATTCAAGTCCATTTTGACATTCCCGCTAAAGTGAGCCGATTACCGCAAGAAGTCGAAATAGCCTTATTTCGAATTGCGCAGGAGAGCCTTACCAATCTCCATCGCCACTCTGGAAGTCCGGTGGCTCACGTACACTTGGCCGCCGACTCGAAGAAAATCATCCTGGAAGTGAGGGACCAAGGCGGAGGAATGAAGCCAGGATGCTTGGAGAAATCGAGCAAGGGTGTTGCAGCGCTGGGAGTGGGAATTATGGGGATGAGGGAACGGATGACACAATTGGGGGGGCGGTTGGAAATCGATTCGAGTGGGGAAGGCACGACAGTCAGAGCCATTTTCCCCTTGGAAACGAGAAAGTAGCGGAGAGGCGGGAGAGCCTTGAGAGAGTCATGCCAAAGATGCGAATCCTGATAGCGGATGATCACGAAGTGGTACGACGAGGGTTCCGCTCGCTGCTGGAGACGAGGCCGGAGTGGGAAGTCTGCGCCGAGGCGGTTACGGGTCGAGAGGCGGTGGAGAAGGCGACGCAGCACAACCCAGATGTGGTGGTCATGGATATCAGCATGCCCGAGTTGAACGGGCTGGAAGCGACACGCCAGATCGTTAAGGCGCTGCCTAAGGTAGAGGTGTTGATCTTGACCATGCACGACTCAGAAGAACTGGTGCGGGAAGTGTTGGATGCTGGCGCGCGTGGTTACGTGTTGAAATCGGATGCGGGGAGAGATCTGGTCGCCGCCGTAGATGCGGTGCGCCGACACAAACCCTTTTTTACATCACGGGTTTCAGAGATCGTGTTAGATGGATACCTGAAGAGAAATTCTCACACTGGCAAAGAAGGAATTCGGCTCAGTCGTCTCACACCGCGTGAACGCGAGATTGTACAACTTCTGGCCGAGGGCAAGAGCAACAAGGAAGTCGCAGTGGCCCTCAATATTAGTGTCAAGACGGCGGAAACTCATCGGGCCAACGTTATGAATAAGCTCGGGCTGCATTCGGTCACCGAGCTGGTGCGCTATGCCGTGCGCAATAAAATCGTCGAGCCTTAGCGAGACCGTGCCACCGCTGTCGAGAACCTGCCAAGAAAATTCAGAGCCGCGCGCGTAAGCAAGCGGACTTTGGCCGGAGGGTCCGCTCCCTGACGGTGGCGGCTCAGATTTGGGTGACAGATCCAATCGCGCGCGGCTCTGAATTTCTTACTGGTTCTCAAGGAGCGCCGGGGCAATGTCGCTCATAGAGCCCCAAATTCGCAGAAATACACAATTTCCTGTATTTCTTCCTGGGACCCAAGGGTCATAAAATGCATTCTTAGAATGATGGTCGGCAAAAAATTGACTGACTTTGAACTCGACGGCGACTCTACTCAGGACCAGAGGCGCATACGTACGCTGGTGGTCGACGACTCGCCGCGTGCACGGTATGCCGTCTCTCTTTTCCTCCAAACTCTAGAGGATATCGAGGTTGTGGGAGTTGCCGAGGACGGGCGTCAGGCCCTGGAACAAGTCGACGCACTCCGGCCGGACGTTGTCCTGATGGACATACAGATGCCCGAAATGAACGGCCTGGAGGCAATGGAATATTTGCGTAAACGGGGTTCCACGGCGCGAGTGATTGTGATAACCCTCCACGATAGTCCAGAAATGCAAGTCACATGTAGAGAGCGTGGCGCAGATGGTTTTGTGCCGAAAAGTCGTTTAATTGAGGAACTGCCTTCTGAAATCAGACGGGTCGTAAAATAGACGCGAACAAGCCGCAGCGTCCCTGACAACCTGTTTAAAAAAATTCAGAGCCGCGCGCGTAAGCAAGCGGACTTTGGTGGGAAGGTCCGCTCCCTAACGGTTGCGGCTCGGATTTGGGTAACAGACGTAATCGCGCGCGGCTCTGAATTTTTTTTACGCGTTCTGACGAGGAAGCTTCACACTGCCTGTTCCGGCAAAACCGCTACCGTCAAGCAGCGCAAAATCCGGTCTGGGAGATCCCAGACCCCAGTTATCTGCCTGTGGAAATCGGAGCTTCAGGGGATCTGAAGTTGAGGCACGTAATCTTTCAAAACGGGAAAATGCCCCAAGTCTTTGGAAAACGCCGCGCGAAGAAAAAAGTCCACCCACCAAAAAATGTCATATTGTTGGATCGATCGCCGCAGCTTCCGCATCCGCTGTACCCGCTCCTTTGGGTCCATTTTGGCCGCCTGGTGGATGGCGTCGGCGACACCTTCAATGTCATAAGGATTCACGAGAATTGCCGATTCCTGTAGCTGGGCGGCCGCGCCGGCGAACTCGCTCAGGATCAACACTCCGTTCTCGTCCACGGTGGAGGCACAATATTCCTTCGCTACAAGATTCATGCCGTCTTTGAGAGGAGTGATCAAGGCGATCTCCGCCATGCGGTAGTAGGCGAGCAGTTCTGCGCGTTCCAGACTGCGAAAGACATAATGGATCGGCGCCCATCCGGGGCGTGTGAATCTGCCGTTGATCTCGCCCACCATGCGTTCAATTTCACATTTGAGATCTTGGTACCTGGAGATATTCTCTCGGCTGGGCACGACGATTTGGACCAGCGAGACTTTCTCGTGTAAATCGGGAAATCGCTCCAGTGCATTCTTGAGAGCCTGCAGCCGGTAAGGGATCCCCTTGGTATAATCCAACCGATCCACCCCTAGGATGATCTGATGACCGGGAAGATCCCGATGAAGACGCAGGGATTTTTCGTAAACTTCCTTGCTCGCTGCCTTGCTCTCAAAATCCCTGAAGTCGATGCTGATAGGAAAGCTTCCCACGTTGACTTTTCGCTTGCCGATATCAATCATGATCATCTGTCCTTCTTCCGCAATGGGAGCATCCGGAATAATATGCTCCACGCACTGTATAAAATTCCGTCTGTCACGCAAGGTCTGCAAACCGATGAGATCGTATTGCAGTAAAGCACGGAGGATCTCTAATGCCCAGGGCAACTTGAGGAACATGTCCAGAGCAGGAAAAGGGGTATGCAGGAAGAACCCGAGGGGGGAGTGAACGCTCAATTCGCGTAGTGCTTGGGCCACACACATCAGTTGATAGTCATGGACCCAGATATAGTCTTCCTTCCGGCTGTTCTGCGCGATTACGCCGGCAAATTTGCGGTTGACTCGTTGATAAGTCTTCCAGTAGTGCGGATCAAAGTTGCAGAGCGTTTGAAGATCGTGAAGGATCGGCCAAAGAATTTCATTTGCAAAGCCGTAATAAAATTTATCTCTTTCTTCGGCGATCAGCGGAACTGACTTAATGATGTATCCGGAGTTTCGGGCCGCCTGATTCAAAAGTTTTTCGATTTCGCCATTTCCTTCATCAATGATTCCAGCCCATCCGATCCATATCCCCCCGCGGTCACGCAATACTGGCGCTAGGGCGGTGACGAGTCCTCCCGAACCGGGTTCTATCTGCCATCGGCCTGTCACATCATGGGACAGTACAATCGGCAAGCGGTTGGATGTAAGAATCAGCCGATTCGCCGGCATTTTTCTTCTCCTGTCGCTTCCAGCCAGTTTGTTAGGAATCCTGAAAGCTCTTCGGGAGGCTTGAGCCAGAGATCAGCAGCGGTGGGACGGAACTCATATCGCACCAGGACGCTAAGATCTGCCCCGTCGAGAGCTCTGAAAGCATCTTCGTCGGTCACATCATCGCCGAGGTAAGCGACGACAGTATCTTCACCTGTTTCTGCCAAGATGGTTTCTACGGCTTCGCCCTTGCCTCTTCCCGCCGCTCGAAGCTCGATGCCCCCATCGAACGCTTGCAGAGAAAGGTTGCCTTCGCGGGCAAAAGCGCTCCACTTCCGTGCGACTTTTTCTTGAATCTCTTCGGATAAAGCCAGATCCCTGCCACGGAGGTGAAGCGCGATGCATCCTGGCTTTTGCTCACACCAGTTCTCCAGATCTGCCGCCTTTGCCCAGGAATTCGCCTTGGCGAGAGCCAGTCTGGCAGATTCATCGATCCAGGCTCTTAGGTAAACGTCATCCCCTATCAGTCGTTCATGGCCGTGCGAACCCCAAATCTCAGGAAGTTTTTTTAATCCGAGTAACGGGATCAGACTTTCAATCGATCGCCCGCTGATTAACACCACCCGAGTGTGCTCGCGTTCGATTATGGCGCTTAGAATCTTCCTTACTCCCGGATAGGGAACGGCTTGATCGCGTTCCGCCTGAAACGGCGCAAGGGTTCCATCGTAGTCAAGAAGAAGCGCGCGTTTCCCAGCTCCGCCGAGATTTTGAAAGAAACGATCTGGATCAAATAGCCCCTTAAGCACTTTCATCGACCCAGCTCGATCCTTTCTTGATTGCCGTGAAGGAGAGCGACCATCAGGGTCAGATGCTCTCTCACTTGTCTGGGGAGAAGAAAATGTTCCTTCACGAATTCCCTCGCCTTGCGTCCCATTTCATGCAGTTTGTCGGTATGTTGAAGGAGGTAGCGGATTCGCAACGCGGCCCCTTCGGGAGAGCTGACCAAGAAACCGGTATGGCGATTCACCACCTGCAAGCGGATTCCCCCGGTGTCACCGCCAATCACTGGCTTTCCCTTCCACATCGCCTCTGTGACCGTGAGGCCGAATCCTTCACGCAGAGATTTCTGCAGTACGATATCTGCGGCTCGTTGGAGGGCATTAATCGTACGGTGGGCATCCGGCGCCAGCCGCAGAATGTGGATATCCGGATCTCCATCGGCCTCGGTCCGCACTTGTGCAAGTACTTCGTCCCCCTCGGGATCGTCCGTGGCGCCACCGCCGGCCAACACAAGCTGCACCGGAGGCAAGAATCTTTTCACCAGCCCGTAGGCTTGAATCACGCCCACCGGGTCTTTAAATCGATCGAAGCGGGAGACTTGCAACAGGATTGGACGGGCCGGATCCAGGTTAAACTGATCATACACTCGTCGGAGTTCCGCTGGGTCGAGATCGATGTTTTTTTCAGCCAGTGGGTCAATGCTCGGTGGGATGAGATACTGCGGATGAGGCAAAGGCTGCACAAACTCTGCCAGAGAGAAGATGCTGGCATCGTAGTCCAGGAGGAATGGACGTAGATAATTCCACACTTTGCGGTAGGGCCGGGAGACGTCGATATGGCAACGCCAGATCCACTTCCCTTTGCGATTGGGGCAATGCTTCGAAAGCGGAACCGGCTGAGGATCATGGATCATGACTACATCTGCCTCCTCGAGCGCTCCGCGAAGCAGCGCCGCGTTTTGAGCATTGGTCTCCTCGTAGACTTTCAGCAACGCATCCGGAATCGCAATCTGCTTTCCTTGGAGCGCATTGTGGAAGCTCTTGGTACAGCCGTAGAACTGGCTTTCACCGGAAATAACTTCCCATCGCGAGTCGATTCCCAGCTCTCGCTGAAGAACCACTAATTTAGCCAAGATTTCGGCCACCCCTCCGCCCATGCGGGTTGAATTGACGTGGATCACAGTCACGTTCTTCAACGGCCCTGCCAACTGGCGCAGATGTTCCACTACGTCCTCACCGGCTATATCTGCATACTGTTCCAGCATGCTTGTCATGACACCTTGGCTCCGAAGTAATTGGCAAACAACAGGGTCAATTGGCTGCGTAGTTCTGTCAAAGTGAGAAAATAAGGGTCCACCGCGGCAAGTTGCTCCCGCAATTGCGCACATTCGTCTCCAAACTCGCCCAGCCAAGTACGGAAATCGTCCATATGTTCGGGGGAACGGCGGCGCGCATCAATGAAGTGGAAAAACGTGCTGCCTACGGAAGCGTGGGGAAGGATGAGCGCAAGGCCCTCCGGCTCGGTGATACGTTTGCCTGTGTCGAAGACGACGATTTGCGAGCGCAAAAAATGGAACTGTTGGTCCGCCTTGACCCAGGGGACCATTTCGGTTTCGTCCAATCTCTCTTCCACTACCCGTATAAGTTCGTGCCGCAAAGTCTCCAGATTCGTAAAATCGCTTGGGTCGATAATGGAAAGGGATTCGGCCAATCTGGAATCATGAAGCCCGCGGTGAGCCCAGCTAGCGAAGTCATTGTTGTACTCTGGGTCATCGAATCCAGGGCGAAGAAGATGGCCCCAGAAATGATAGTAAATGGACGCTTGCCCTATAGTTTCCAGGATATCTTTAAACTCCCTCAGATTCTGCGCCCGCCTAGCCGTCGCAATCACCGTCAGCGCGCAGTCCTTGAAAGCAAAGGCTCTGATTTCCATCTCTATGCCTGAAGAAGAAACTTCCTGACCCCGTCAGCGGTTCCTGATTTCACTGCTCGAAACAACTATGTGCTCGTTACGAAGATGGCTGCAATACGGACAAAGCACTAGAAGTTCTTAGTAGACGTGTGGGTAAATGAACGCGAAATACAGTGCTTACGGTATTTTCTTCAGGTGGCTCTTGCATTAATTTCAAAGGAGAAAGGGAATAGGAGGAAGCGATGCTAGTAAGAGAAATTATGACGAAAAGTCCGGCATGCTGTACCCCTGATACCAACTTGAAGGACGTTGCGCGACTCATGGTAGAGCATGACTGCGGCGAGATTCCAGTGATTGAAAGCTCACAAAATAAGACACCTGTCGGGGTGGTAACGGATCGCGACATCACCTGTCGAACGGTGGCAGAAGGGAAAAATCCGTTGACAATGACTGCGCGCGATTGCATGTCCGGAGATGTTGTCACTATGACGCCTGAAACCAGCCTGGAAGAGTGCTGCAAGGTGATGGAAGAGAATCAAGTACGGCGTCTCCCGATCGTGGACGAAAAAGGCGCTTGTTGTGGAATCCTGAGCCAAGCGGATGTCGCTAAACATGCTCGTCTACAGCAGGCAGGCGAGCTGGTAAGAGAGGTTTCACAATAGGTCTTCCGCTGAAGTGGGGGTGAGGCGTCGGAATTTGTTTTAAGATCGTCTGGCATTGCGAGCGCACAGTCGATGCGTTTCCTTTTGGGGCACATGAGACCAATCACTATCTTGGGAATTGTTTTGATTGCTCTGGGACTTCTGGGCCTCATATTTCAGAGCATCCCGTACAAAATGGAGCACGATGTCATTCGGATCGGGCCTATGGAGGCCGCTGCGGAGCAGAAAAAGAGCATCTTCGTGCCGCCGGTCCTGGGGGGCCTGGCAGTTGCAGGCGGAATCACCCTTCTCGTTCTGGGTCGCAGAAAATAGTATTTCTGGAACTCATTCCCTCAAAGTGAGCGCGCGGGCGATATCGAGCCGGTACGACGGGTGTGTTCGCATTCCGGTGATTTTGATGGGCAGGACCGTTCCTGCCCCTTTCTTCCTGAAAAGAGGATCGATGGCCTTGAGGAGAAATGACTTGATGCCAGTGGTTGTCTGAGACAGTCTTGCCCGGAGGCGCAGGGTTCCCCGAAAATCGAGCTCTTCGCTGTTAAGATCATACGTCCCGTTAAGGTATACGAGAACCCCTGCGGCGCCAAAGGACAGGTCGGAGAATGTCATAACGCTATTTTGCAAGAGAAATCTTCCCTTGAGGTTGGAAACCACACGGTCTGACCCGCCGTCTTTTGGTTTGCCTCTACCGCGGCGACTCAAAGTCTCCACTTTCTTCTGCACATTCGCGCTGGTAAACCGAGCCGCCGCAATCCCGAACTCACCGTTTAGCTTCAACTTATCAACGATGTCTCGCTTTCCGGGAGGGAGTTCAAATCTTGTCCTGAGGCTGACAACGCCAGTCATCGGCGGTGTGTCTGACTTGACTGCGAGCTGAAGCAAATCCTCCAATCTGGCTTCGGACAGGCTCACATCCAGTGAGATGGTCTTGCCCTTCACGCCGGCGGTTCCCGTTACGACGCCCTGAGCGAGGACGGAAGAACGGAGAAACTCCGCGTTGACGGGTTGCAGAAGAGTATCACCGTCCGTGCCATCCACGATGGCGTTGAACCGCGTCTTCAAGTGTACAGGTTTGCCACTGATTCTCACGGCGAAGTTCGGCGTATCGGTGGCGCCGCGCACTTCGATGCGCTCAAGAACGCCCCTGTAGTTCCCAGCCGACGACAGGATTCCCCGAATGCCGGAGAAGACGGAGAGGTCGGCGTTGTGAAACTGGTAGCTGCCGGAGACAGGGGTCTGTCTTGGCTCGTCGCTCTGCCAGGGACCAAACTCTCCAGTTGACTGGATTAGACCGGGTGGCTTTGGATTGGTTAGTGTGGCCCAAAACAACATGGGCCGGCCTAACCCAACGGAGCGCAACGTGAGCCGATAGATTTCAAATGTGAGCGGCTGCTTGCCGGCCTTCTTGGGCAAGATGACCAGCAGTGTCCCGTCCGCAATGATCTCATCGATCGAAAAGGGAAAGCTTCTCGGCTTCGTTCGTTTGGCATAATCCTTATTTTGGTTGTTCCGGCGAGGCGGAACGTGAATCTGGAGACCTTCAAGATGCACTCTCCTCACATGATTGGAGGTGCGCAACAGGTCGACGAGTCGCGCGTCGATGGTGAAGTTTTTGATCGAGATCAGGGGAGGCACATCTCTGCGGCCTTTGTGGCGGAACACCAAATCTTCGCCCCGGATCCTAAACTGAGGAAACAGGGATACACGAATGCGATTGAGCTCGACTTCGCTTTCGAATCGTTGCTGCAATGCCTTGATGATACGCTCTTGCAGGATCGGAGTGAGACGCGCAGTAATTCCGGTAAGGAAAAGCGCCCCTGCTAGAAGCGCCACTCCGGTAACCATTAGCCATTTTGGCATTCAAAGGCCCTTGTTTGTATTCTGTTATTGAACTGCAAATCCAAATTGATGCGGCTACCTGGCGCGCCAAAGCTCGAGTTTGAAAGTCCCCTTCTTGCAAGGCTACCGGATGACGCCCATTCCCAATAACCCGTGCAGGATCAACCAAATTGCTATGAAGTAATTCAGGAAGCGCGGAAAGATGAGAATCAGTAATCCGAATACCACCGACAAAATTGGGCTCAGGGACGCTGCAGCAATAATCATAAATCGCCTCCTGTGGACAGCACGGTTCATCGCAGACCGCGAGTCAGAAGTTGTGAAAAAATTACAAAGAGTCTCGTCGATTGGTAGAGACGCCCCACTGTGGGCGTCTCTACACCATCGTCGATCACGTCACTTGGGGTAACTACTCTAGGCAGTCCTGCGAGGAGCGTATCGGTTCAATGCCGCGACAAACGGCTTCACAACCGGACTAATGTGAACTCTGTTGTCCAGGATGTCCTTGCCCGTGACGCCTTTGCCATACACCGCATGGTTTGCGTCATCGTCAATGGTCAAAACCGCCCCGTCCAGCGCTATGCCTGCAAATAATCCCTTACTACGGGAGTAAGCATAGATGGCCGATTTAAGGGAGCCACTCACGCCGGCTTCCGCCGACCTGCCTATCGGGCCGGCGGTCACGGAGGCATCCGCACCTAGTTTTAACCGGTCACCGAAGAGTTGCTTCAGACTGATTTCGTCGGTGAACACCAACACCAGATCGGTTGCCGTCACCCCGATTTGGAATCCCATGCTGGCGCCTCCGATATTAATAAAAGCGGGCGTTGCCCATTCGAGGTCGCTGAGCCGCTTCGCTATCAAGCCCTTCCCAAAACGGCCGCCGACTCCGAATGCTCCCTTTATTACGTGGGGAATCACGGCAACGGCGTGCGCGCGATCAAGTAACTCCTTGGGAATGCCGTTGTCCGGAGCGTTTAGAATGTCCGTCAAAACATTAGCCGCATTGCTGGCTCGCTCCGCTTCGTCTTTGGTATTTGCGGCCACCTGAAGCCCAACTGAGACCATCAGAATCGTTGCGGTGATGGCAAGTTTCCTAGTCACCAAGAGCCTATGGCGAACATCGCCGATTAACGTTTTGAATCCCTGGTAGAAATTGCCCATGAAATCCTCCTTTTCATTATCGGTGCATACAATTTAGAGAACTGCAAAAATCCCCGCTTTGGGGCGCCCTTCACAAAAGGATTCCGGTAGGAAACCGGTCGGGAGTGTGCCTCGATAGCGACCTTGGACTTGCGAGCAATCCAGGTCAATAATCCAGCCACTGCCAGAAGCAAGAAGAAGGGAGAAGCTCCGGCAAAAACCAGAAACAGAATTCCACATGCGTCGTAAAGAAAAGGTACCCCTATTTCTAGAAAGTGGTGTAATGAGCTCATCGGCTCCGTCGTCTACGGCATTCTCTCCTTCTGAGGTACTGTGCGCTCTTCCCGAAATGACCGCAATTCCGTGGATCCACTAGGGAGTCCTAAGGTATTACCGCGGACAGGTAGCCTGTCCCCAAGTCTTATGTTCCACGGACTTCGCTTCCAGGAGACTAAGCCTTTTTGGCAATTCCAGACTCGTACCGGTTCGGATGCATATAAGGCGCAATTCCAGCTTCGCGAAAACGTCGCAGGACGCGCTTGCACAGCTCATGCTCTACCAGGTACGGATCCACGACTTCCTCTGCCTGGCAAATCAGCATGAAGTTCAGAGATGCGTTGTTGAAACTAGGGATGAAACGGACAAAGGGCTCCGGCCGGGCAAGCAGGCCTGGGATATGACGAGCCCCTTTTCTTGCCTCGTCGAGCAGGATTTGTTCCACCATATCCGGATCGGCGTCATGATTGACGGCAATGGGGATCGATAGTGACATGCGCTTCTCAGGGAGATGGTAGTTGGTCACGATGGCCTGTCCCAGTTTGGCGTTGGGAATGATAATCAGGTGATTCTGCAACGCGCGGATCATCGTGCTTCGCCAGCCGATGTCGGAAACATTGCCGGCTTCGCCGCTGCTGAGCTTGATGTAGTCACCCACGCGAATCTGGCCGGCAAGGCTCAGGTAAAAGCCGGCAAACAGATTCGTTAGCGTGTCCTGTAGCGCCAGAGCCACAGCCAGACCCCCGACTCCCAGCGCCGTCAGGATCGGGGTCACGGAAATACCGAATGCGTTGAGAATGATCAGGATCCCGACGATGGAGATCGTGAGGGTCACCAGATTTTCAATGACGCTGGCAATCGGCAGTTGTCCCTGCAACTTTCTCTTATGATGATGGACCAAGCCTTTGGCAAGGCTCACGGCGACAAACGTAAAAGAGAGAACCCACAGGATAAGCAAGACTTTTCCAACCAGCAGCACAATTCGCGAGGGAAGTGCCGAAGACTCTACTGCCAGATACAAGGCCAGGATCATGATCCAGATGGTGAACGGCTTGTCAACCGCCCGGATCAAAAAATCTTCGGTTCGGAATTTTGTTCGATCACTCCAGCGGTATAGATGTCGAAAAAGACGGGCCTTGGCGATCATGCCCACGATGAATCCCCCCACCAACACCACGCACGGAACTACCAGTTGTGACCATTCATTCAGGAAGAAATTCTTGATCGTATCCATAAACCCTGTTAGCGCTCTAATTTCCGATGAGCCTCAGATTGCAAGGTTGCAGCTCTGGTTTAGCGATCAGGATTGAGTTCCACCGCTCCTGTATCCGACCACCCCTCTCGGAGCGCCGCTCGCGCTTGTTGCGCAAGCTTCTCGTAACGATGCCGGATGCGGTCCAGATCCTTCTCCGTTAGCTCTTCCAGATCCAGGAGCGCGTTGTGCGCTCCCTCCATGGCTCGGATCACCTCGTCCAATTTGATGTGCATTGCCTCGGCATCCCGGTTCTGCGTGTTCTGGATTAGAAACACAACGAGAAAAGTCACAATGGTGGTGGCTGTGTTGATCACCAGTTGCCATGTGTCGCTGTAGTGGAAGATGGAACCCGTCGCTGCCCAGGCGATGATGGCAAAAAGGGAAATGGTAAATGACAGGGGATGTCCCACTAGGTGTGCAACTGAACTTGCAAAGCGGGAAAACAGCATCTTGCGATACCAGATCTTACGATCCGCGGTCTTTTTCCTGCTCATCTCTGTCTTAAATTCAGTGGCGGCGGGGATGCTTTGTCCCGTCTGGGAATGTCCCACTGGAACTGTGCGCTGGTTAGGACCATGCGTGCAATACGGAGAAAACCTTAGAGGTTCTTAAGAGAACGCTCCTAAGAAATCCTCACGCAACAAAATCCAAGCTCTACCGGATTGCTGGTGCGCCTGGAGCGGTGTTGACTGGTCAATGAACCTGATTGGTGAAAGGAGAATAACACATGAGAGGTTTCAAATTGGCATTGGTAATCTGTTTAGGTCTACTTGGGGCAATGACGTTGCCAACCGCCCGAGCCAGTGAAAGAGACAAAAAGACAATTGTAACTTTCAACGAAGCGGTGGAGGTTCCCGGCGCTGTACTGCCCGCTGGTACCTATGTCTTTAGACTGCTGGATTCGGTTTCCGACCGCAGCACGGTTCAAATCTTCAATGAAGATGAGACCCACCTTTATGCAACGCTGCACACGAATCCTGCTTATCGCTTCCAACCACCAGACAGCGCGGAATTCGTATTGCGGCCCGGGCACTCACCTGATGCGATCCGAACGTGGTTTTATCCGGGGAATTCCTATGGTTGGGAATTTGTGTATCCCAAGCGACAGGCTATGGAGTTGGCCCAGTTGACCGAGCGCGCTTCCGGCGCCGACTCGGCGATATTGGATGCTGTCTCGGAAGGCTGGCCCATAGCGGAGATGGGGAAAGCACCGGTTGAGCCTTCAGAGAAAGAAGTTGCGGTTGCTGAGGCCCCGAAAACGGAGCCATCGACAGCAAGCTCACCGGCTTCCGAGCCAGCCGCCGCGCAGTCGCCGACAGCCAGCCCATCGGTCTCAGAGGCAGCTACACCTGCACAAAGTGCGACAGAGATGGAGGAACTGCCGAAAACCGGGAGCTCGTTACCTTTGGTTGCACTCGTTGGTTTTCTGGCTCTGGTTGCAGGCCTTGGACTCCGAATCACGGCCGGACGATGGGCTTAGCATGAGTCAAGACCATCCATGAGTGTGGAGAGTCCAATGAAATCGTTCCTAAAGTCGAGCGGGAATCTTCTGTTGTTGATCGGTTTCCTGGCTCTGGCTTGGAGTGCGATGATTCTGCTGAGAGCCCACTTTTATCAGAAGTGGGCTCTCAGCTATTTGAACCAGAGCGCCCAATTGGCCACCGAAATCCAGCGGCCGGTCATGCCACCGGCCAGTGACGGCGCCCTGATCGGACGGATCGATATTCCGCGAATCGGAGTCACCGCCATCGTACTGGAAGGCGCTAACGCAGCCATTCTGCGCCGGGCCGTCGGCCATATCTCGGGCACTGCATTGCCTGGTCAACCCGGGAATGTGGCGATCGCCGGTCACCGTGACACGTTCTTTCGGCCGCTGCGGGATATCAGAACGAATGATGAGATCGCTCTGACGACGCCGGATGGGTCCTATCATTATCGCGTCGAATCTACACGCGTAGTCGAACCGGATGAAACTGTCGTTCTTCAAGCTTCCCTTGAGCCCATTTTGACATTGGTCACCTGTTATCCCTTCTATTTTGTGGGTCCGGCTTCGCAGAGATTCATTGTGCGTGCAAGCAGGCTTGCTGATGGAGGCACGTTGCCGCCAGCAGCTTTGAAGAGCCACTGGAGGATCTATGAATCGAAACAAAATCGCGCTTGGAATAGTAGCCTTTGGAATGCTTTTGGGTTCCTTCATCATCCCGGAGGCGGGACAAGATAGGCCGAAATTCAGCAGGCAGTCGCGTAAGCAAGTCAGCGAAGCCCGTCTGATGGAAGAAGTACGCCACCAGCTTGTTATGCTTTCGTGGTATGGGGTGTTTGACAATCTGGAGTACTCCGTGCGGGGAGACACCGTCATCCTTTCCGGACAGGTGACCCGTCCCACTCTGAAATCCGATGCCGAAGCGCAGGTCAAGAAGCTGGAAGAGGTGGGAAAGGTCATCAACAACATCGAGGTACTGCCCCTGTCCCCCAACGACGATCGTATCCGCATCGCGGTGTATCGGGCCATCTTTGGCTCAGCCGGTCTGGACAGATATGCCATGCTGGCCGTCCCGCCCATTCACATCGTTGTCCGGAACGGCCATGTGACTCTGACCGGCGTGGTCAGTAGAAATGCAGACAAGTACGAAGCGGAAATTCGGGCAAAAGGGGTTTCTGGTGTTTTTAGCGTAACGAATCAACTGCGGGTGGAACAGGGAGAGTAGATTCTGGAAATGCGGGGACAGGAGGGGGTTATGAAATCTCAGACGAAGCTTCGATCGTTTTGCGCGTTGTTGGTTTGGCTGCTTGGAGTCTGGACTTCAAATGCCAGCTTGGGGCAGGGCTTGAAGAAGCCTGAAGCCCAACAAATCGCGAAGATTTTGAAAGAGGAACTAAGCGTACAGGAAACGGAAAAACTGAAAAGCGTTGAAAAAGCGCTGAAGACGTATACGCCCATTTATGTCGATACAGAAAACAGAATGAAGTTTGGATCGGGGGTCTTTGTCAGCGATCGACGAATCCTCACGGTGAGCCATTTGAGTATGCCCGGAGCGAGATATTATCTCGATGAAGATTTCGAAAATGAATTAGTTGTTGTCGCGGAAGACAAAGACTTGGACCTGATGCTCCTGGAAAGTAAGGCGGAACACAAGGATCATGCGGCGTTGGCAAAAGGTATATCCACTTTCCAGGAAATCTTTGCGATCGGCACGCCCCTTGGGATCGAGGCGGTCGTCGTTTTTGGTCGTATAGGTCAAATGGCGAAAGACGGAAAGAGTTTATTGCTTGATTCCAGGGTAACAAGAGGTTTCTCCGGTGGCGGCGTGTACAACCAGCGGGGGGAACTTCTGGGCATTATTTCTATGGCTTGGGGGGACGAATTTGCTCGTTTCATGGTGGCAGTATCGGTTCAAGCTATCCAGGGTTTCTTAAACCAGGGAGAACAAGCCATGCATGTCAGTCAAGAGATTGAGTGGTGAGAGACATGTGCTTTCGACCAAGACGCAAAAGGGAGGACAAACCATGACTGAAGTAAGCTGTGCTCATCAAGGCTGTCGTTGCAAAGTGGAACAAGGCAAAGGCGTTTCTAGAGGTGGAAAGACCTATTGCAGTGAATATTGCGCTGAACCAAGGACTGGTTCCGGCAAATGCACCTGTGGCCACCGTGATTGTTCCTGACGCTCGGCGGCACCGGGTCAGCGCCGTTTAAAATATTGCACGGCTCGTTCATGCTTCGCGGCCGCTTCGCGCGTCTTGAACGTTCCAAGATTTTTTCGCTTTCCCGTTTTGGGATCTTTCTTGCGCGAGTACAGGCGGTATTGGCCGGATGTCAGTTTCCTGATCACCAAACTCCCTGTCTTTCCGCTTCTTCTTTGTGTTGGACTGGATAACCAGCCTTCAGCCAGGCGTCGAAACCGCCGTAAAGCGGGTGGACATGCGTGAAACCCTGCTTGACCAGCTCTTGCGCCACACGGGCGCTGGAGGCCTCGTTCGGTCAGGTGCAATAAGTGATGATCGCCCGGTCCCTGGGAATCTCGTTCAAATGCTGGTTGACTTCTTCCACCGGCACTCTAATGGCGCCTGGGATCTTTTCATCGGCTTGACCCCATGCTTTTGGATTCCGGCTATCGATCAAGGTGAAGGATTCGCCGTGGGCCAGTCTGTACTTTACTTCATCGGCGGTTACTCTGGTTGGCTCCATTGTTATCTTCTCCTCGGTTCGCTGGTCAATGAGAGCAGGTTCCCCCGAGTCCTCTTTGTGGCAGCAGTTCGAGCGCGATACTACCACGCTTCGAACTGCTGGTTAGGGTTACAGGTTATTTCTGCCTACTTACATTTTTCGCAGGTCTTCTTGTGATCTTGCAGCTCTTTCTGCGACGGAAAAGAGTTGCCGCAGCCTGTGCACTGATACGGCTGACCCGTTTGTGGGTTTTGAGTTTGCGACTTTTGAGTCTGTGGCATTTGAGTTTGTGGTTTTTGCGTGGCCATTCTTATTACCTCCTTTCTGAATGAATTCGTCGCGGCTGTAATTGTTCGAGGGCATTCACCCCTTTGCCTGCCGCGATCTTAATGCCCTCGCTGAAGCTAGGATATGCATGGATGGCATCTGCGATGTCTTTTACCGCTGCTCTCGAAGTCATAGCGGCCACAAATTCGTGGATCATTTCTCCAGCGGTCGGTGAAGCAATATGCCCGCCCAGGATTTCCCCACTACCCGCGTCTGCTACGATCTTGACCATGCCTCGTTCTTCGGATGTAACGAGCGCCTTACCAAGCGCGCTGATCTCAAACTTTCCGGTAATGACTTTGCGGCCGCTCCATCTCGCTTGCTCTTCCGTCATACCAACACTGGCGATTTCCGGATCAGTGAAGATGACATGGGGTACTACGCGATAATTGGCCAACCTTGGCCTTGAAGAAAACATGTTTAGACCTGCCAGAGTGCCCTGATAATGGGCAAAATGGGTGTACAGATGCGGCCCCGTGACATCACCGCCGGCGTAAATGTGGGGATTTGTCGTCTGCAGGCATTCATTGGTTCTGATCTTTCCTTTTTCCGTCTCCACTCCAACTGCCTTCAAGTTCAAATCGTCAAGCTGCCCGGTCCGGCCGACAGCAATCAGAATCTCCTGCGCGACAAATTCTCGTGTTTTGCCCTGGAGCCGGCCCCAGACTTTCTTCTTTCCCCCATCCTTAGCCAGGCCCATAACATCGACTTCAGCCATGATGGAAACGCCGTTATGCTCGAGGGCCTGATGAATCACCGATGTAAGTTCGGGTTCTTCCTGAGGAAGAATCCTCTTCGACTTCTGCAGCAGCGTTACCTGCACTCCAAAGGTCGAAAACAATTGCGCAAACTCGCACGCAACAGGTCCGCCGCCGATAATGATGATGCTGGAGGGTAACTTCCTCAGACCTATCGCTTGTATGCTGTTAAGGGGTTCCACATCGATAATACCCTCCAGATGCGGCATGGTAGGCCTGGAGCCGGTGGCTATCATGGTTCTCTTTCCACGCAAAACCGAGCCATCAACAAGCACCGAGTGTTCATCTTCGAATGAAGCCACACCTTTGAGGAAAGCGATGCCGACCTCCTGATAGCGCTTCTCAGCGCTCGCTGCGCCGGTATGCTGAACGATGTACTCCTTGCGAGCCATGATCTGGGACCAGTCAAATTCTATATTTCCGGATCGCAGTCCAAACTGATCTGCGCGCTTCAGCAAAGAAAAAATTGTGGCGGAGCGCAGCAAGGCTTTAGTGGGGACACAGGCATAATTGGGGCAATCACCCCCAACCTTGCCTTTTTCGATCATGGCCACGGAGTGGCCGGAGGCGTTTGCTATTTCAGCCGCAGCGCTACCGGCGGAACCGCTACCGATAACCAAGAGATCAAACTCGTTTGGCTTAAGACCCATAGGTATTTCCACTTGGAAGGACAAGATTCGAATTTCTTAGGTTGAATATCCATCTTTTCCCCCGGCCGCGATTAATTCACAGTAATCTTTCTTAGAGCGATAGGTATGCCTTACATTGTGCTGCACCGCAGAGTGCTAGCAATCCGGTGAAACCTGTAATTTTCTTCGGAAAAATACCTAGCGAATCCTACGTGAACAAATCCGGGCCGTAGACCTGATGGAAGCGGAATTTGGGGTTAGGATTTGCCTGTCCTGATAGAGTGATTTATAGGAGGACGGACTTCAATGATAGTTAAGGAAAAGTTTGCCGACGTTGAGTACGATCCAAAGACCAGAAGGATTCCGACTCGGCCGGCCCATCCGCCGAATGAAGTAGAGCACGCGGGCGACGATGAGGATGACTTGGCGCCAGACCCAAAGACGAATCGTGACATCGATCGGGAATCAGATCAAGTGATTGATCCCGAAGCAGACACGCAGAAGGGATTGAATCGGCGTAAACGCAAGCCCCCCAATGCTATCGAGTAGCGGATAGGAATTAATCCGTTGCGTGTGTTTATAGATCGTTTCAATCAAGTTGATCGTGCCGTTGTCCACTTCATGGGTACGTATGCCATCCCGTTTTTGCGCGTGGCTCTGGGCATTGTTTACATATGGTTTGGGGCGCTGAAAGTTTCTGGAATCAGCCCTGTTGCCGACCTGGTGGAGAAGACCGTATACCTGCTGCCGGAAGAATTTACTGTTCCGTTGGTGGGCCTCTTGGAAATAGCGATAGGGATGGGTCTGCTATTTCGAATTGCTCTCCGCCTGACATTGTTCCTGTTGTTTTTACAATTGGCTGGAACTTCCTTGGTGTTCTTCATGCGGCCTGATGAAGCCTTTCAGGACGGCAATCCCTTCGTCCTTACTCAGACAGGAGAGTTTGTAGTTAAGAATCTTGTCTTGATTGCTGCGGGCATTACCATTGGCAGCACGGTTCGCCGCCAGCGCGAAACGATCCGTACCGAACCCAGGGAAATCTCTTAGCCAAACCACTTGCCTTTGAAAACGGCCAACGGCACCCCCTGGCGATCCTTGGACTTCTTGCTATACTGAATCTGAGAGCGGGTCAACAAACGACCAAGGGTAATGCGTAGGCGAATGGGAGATTGGCGACAATTTTGGGAGGTCCTAAGTGAAGAGTATTGTCGGAATTTTCGCTTCACGATTGGAAGCAGAGCGCGCCACAAAGCAACTGCGATCTGCCGGAGTTACAAATATTAACTTTTTGGTCCCTGGGGCCTCCGAGCAAAAGGTGGCCGCCGTCCCGACAGTAGAAGCAGAACAACCTGGCATGGGTAAAGCACTGGGTGGAGTTGTGGGTGGAGCCCTAGGCGCCGCAGTCCTGCCCGGCGTGGGTCCTGTCATAGCCATAGGAGTTGTAGGCGCAGGTCTTCTAGGCGCGATCATTGGAGCGATCAGCGGCGCTGTGTTAGGTGAGGCCTTGGAAGACTCGTTTGTAAAGGGTTTGCCCATAGATGAATTGTATCTGTACAAAGACGCCCTCAGAAAAGGACGCACCGTCGTCATTGCCTTTGCAGACGATGCGCAGGCGACTGAGGTACAGCAAGTTCTGCAGCAGGCGGGAGTGGAAAGCCTTGATCCCGCGCGCGAAGACTGGTGGATTGGGCTCCGGGATGTCGAGGAGGAAAAGTATGTCGCGCAGGGCAAAGATTCTCGGGCAAAGCCGAAAAGACCCTAAAGCCGCGACCGAACTGGAAGCGATCGAAAGTCAAGAATGGCTTGATTCCTTGGAATATGTTTTAAGGGACGGCCAGGAACGCGCGCGATCTCTATTGCAGATACTGCGCATACGGGCCGAACAGGCCGGCGTCAAACTCCCTTACGTTGCCAATACCCCTTACCTCAATACGATACCGAACGAAGAGCAGCCCCCTTTCCCGGGAAGCTGGGAGATCGAGAGACGCATAAAGAGCCTGGTCCGCTGGAACGCATTGGCCATGGTCGTTCGAGCCAACCGCCTGCAAGAAGGTATCGGCGGCCATATTTCCACATACGCCTCTGCAGCGACCCTGTATGAAGTCGGGTTCAATCACTTCTTTCGGGCGAAGGACGCAAATCACGATGGTGACATCGTTTATTTCCAGGGCCATGCAGCTCCTGGGAATTACGCCCGGGCTTTCTTGGAAGGCCGACTCTCCCTGGAGCAGTTGAAGAACTTCCGCCGTGAATTAGCGCCCGAGGGAGGTCTTTCGTCCTACCCCCATCCCTGGTTGATGACCGATTTCTGGGAGTTTCCGACAGTTTCAATGGGACTGAGTCCGATCATGGCCATTTATCAGGCTCGCTTCAACCGCTATTTGGAAGACCGGAGATTGAAAAAAACATCGGGATCGAAGGTTTGGGCGTTTATCGGAGACGGTGAAACTGATGAGCCCGAGGCTCTGGGAGCTATCACGCTCGCTTCCCGCGAGAAACTGGACAACCTCATTTTTGTAATCAACTGCAATCTGCAACGGCTCGACGGACCGGTTCGCGGCAACGGGAACATGATCAATGAACTGGAAGCCATCTTTCGAGGAGCGGGCTGGAACGTCATTAAAGTGATCTGGGGGAGGGATTGGGATCCGCTTATTGCTCGGGATAAAGACAGCGTACTGATCCGGCGCATGGAAGAAACTGTAGACGGCGAGTGGCAAAAGTATTCTGTGGAATCGGGGAAATATGTGCGAGAACATTTTTTCGGCGCCGATCCGAAGCTGCGCGATCTGGTGAAGCATCTTTCCGACGAGCAGATCCACAAACTCAGACTGGGAGGACACGACCCGCAAAAGGTTTACGCTGCCTATAAAGCCGCCGTTTCTCACAGAGGCTCTCCAACTGTAATCCTGGCCAGAACCATCAAGGGATATGGACTCGGTGAAAGCGGGGAGGGAAAGAACATCACACACCAGCAGAAGAAAATGAATGAGGAGGAACTACGGGAGTTTCGCTCCAGGTTTGGCATTCCTATCTCAGATGAAGAGATCGCCGAAGCTCCTTTCTATAAGCCAGCAGAAAACAGTCCGGAAATAACGTATCTGCACGAACGCCGCAGGGCCTTGGGAGGGTATGTGCCGCGCCGGATTGTGAATGTCGAACCTCTCGAGGTTCCCGAGGACGGCCTCTTCGAGGAGTTTTACAAGGGGAGTGGAAACAGGACGGTTGCCACAACAATGGCCTTCGTGCGGATTCTATCCAAGCTTTTAAAGCATGAAAAGATCGGCAGGCTGATCGTTCCCATTGTGGCCGACGAGGCGAGAACATTCGGAATGGAAGCGCTTTTCCGGCAAGTGGGAATTTACTCCCACGTCGGGCAGCTATACGAGCCGGTAGACAAGACGAGCTTGCTCTATTACAAGGAGGCAAAGGATGGGCAGATTCTGGAGGAAGGGATCACCGAGGCGGGCTCGATGTCCTCTTTCATCGCGGCCGGTACAGCCTACGCCACTCACAGAATCAACATGATCCCGTTTTTCATTTTTTACTCCATGTTCGGCTTCCAAAGGATCGGGGACCTCATTTGGGCTGCCGCTGACAGCCGCTGCCGGGGCTTCCTCATCGGAGGGACGAGTGGGAGAACTACCCTAGCAGGCGAGGGGTTGCAGCATCAGGATGGTCACAGTCAGTTGCTGGCCTATTCTGTTCCAAATCTCCTGGCGTATGATCCTGCTTTTGCCTATGAAATCGCGGTCATCATTCAGGACGGCATCCGCCGCATGTATCAGCAGCAGGAAAGTGTGTTCTACTACCTGACTGTCACCAACGAGTTTTGTGCCATGCCGCCTATGCCGGAGGGTGTACGGGAGGGGATATTAAGGGGAATCTATAAGTTTAAGGCTGCGAAAGAGCCCAAGGCGAAGCTCCGCGCGCAGCTCTTTGGCAGTGGGGCCATCCTGCTCGAAGTTCTGAAGGCGGCGGCACTCCTGGAAGAGAAATATGACGTTGCCGCCGATGTATGGAGCGTGACCAGTTATAAGGAACTCTATCGCGACGGCCATACTACTGAAAGGTGGAACTTGATGCACCCATCGGAAAACCCCAGGGTGCCCTATATCACGTCCTGCCTCCAGGGAGCACCAGGAGTCTTTGTGGCCGCCTCTGATTACCTGAAAGCGCTTCCAGATTCCGTCTCGCGCTGGGTCCCGCGGCCGGTCGTTTCACTAGGTACGGATGGGTTCGGCCGCAGCGACAGCCGCAGCGCCCTTAGAAATTTCTTCGAGGTGGACTCGAGGTTCATTACGCTTGCGACTCTGTCCGCTTTGTGGCGTGAAGACAAGATCAGACGCGACCTGGTTCAAAAGGCGGTCCAAGACCTGGATATCGACCCGAACAAGGCGGACCCTATGGTTTCTTGAGAGAAAAGTGGCGACTCAGTTCAAGCTTCCTGAAATCGGCGAGCAGGTAGAATCCGGAGATGTGGTAAAGGTCTTGGTGTCGGTGGGTGACAAGATCAAGATGGATCAGCCCGTGCTTGAGCTTGAAACCGACAAGGCCGACTTTGAACTTCCTTCGACCGTTGAAGGGACCGTCAAAGAAGTGCACGTCAAAGAAGGAGAGGAGATCAAGATCGGACAGCTCATACTGACTCTGGAAGAGGAACAAAAGGGGGACAAGGCTGGTTCCCCCGCGAAGGCCGAGGAAACCGACGGAAGAGAACAAAAGGCCGAAGAGGCTGAGGAAATAAAACCAAAGAAAGAGGAGCCGAAGAAAGAGATACCGAGAGAGGAAAAATCCGCACAGAAGGAAGAGGAAGAAGAACCTGTAAAGGAAGCAAAGGAGAAGGAAACACCCCAACCTGAGCAGGCGCAACCTCCGGAGGTTGCAGCAGAGACGGCTGAATCCGCTGGAGCTGAGTCTGGAAAAGTTGATGAGTCAAGACCCGTCGCGCCCTCCGCGCCATCTGTTCGCAGGCTCGCGCGGGAATTAGGAGTCGACATTCAAAGCGTTCCAGGTTCTGGTTCCGGAGGGCGAATCTCGACGGACGATGTCAAAAACTATGCGCGATGGATCCTCACCAGTGCCGGGCAAGCGGGCCGCGGCGCCATAGAGCCTTCTCTGCCCGATTTTACCAAGTGGGGCGAGGTGGAGCGCGAAGGAATGTCGAAGGTACGGCGCAAGACCGCCGAGAACATGAGTCATTCCTGGAAAACGATTCCCCATGTAACCCACTATGACAAGGCCGACATTACTGAGCTCGAGCAACTTCGTAAACGGTATGGGGATCAGGCGGAAAAAGCCGGAGGAAAACTGACCATCACGGCCATCGCCGTAAAAGTGGTTACCGCAGCGTTGAAGCTCTTTCCGCAGTTTGCGGCCAGTGTCGACGAGGCCGCGCATGAGGTAATCTTCAAGAAGTACTTTCACATCGGTGTGGCAGTTGAGACGGAACGCGGCCTGCTGGTGCCGGTTATCCGCGACGCCGACCAGAAAAATATCCTCGAACTGTCCGCCGAGCTCGCTGGACTCGCCGAGAAGGCCCGGAACAAAAAACTTTCTCCTGAAGAAATGCAAGGGGGTGTTTTTACCATCACAAATTTGGGAGGCATCGGAGGAACTTACTTTTCGCCTATAGTTCACTCTCCAGAAGTTGCGATCCTGGGCCTTTCGCGCTCGAGGACAGAACCTGTCTTTGTGGAGGATCGTTTTCAGCCGCGTCTGATCTTGCCGCTCTGCCTCTCTTACGACCATCGGTTGATAGACGGCGCGAGTGCAGCTCGCTTTCTTCGCTGGATGTCGGAAGCATTGGAGCAACCATTCCTGCTTTCGTTGCAAGGTTAGCATTGGATTGGTTGAGAAATTACTTGACGTGGGTACTAGACAGCGACGCCGTGAGAAATTACTAAAGGCGCTCAAGCAAGCCGCCCGTTCATACAGTGCCACCAACCAAAGAGAACGCCGGGCATTCTTCCACGGCTTGTTCACCGGCTATGCGGTTGCGCTGCAGTCCTGGTAGGGCCGGAACAGTCGTTGGATTGAACCTGAAGGAAATCGAATCTTTGAGGAAATGCCGGGTGGGCGACTGTAGCTTCACCTGACTGTCAGTATGGCCGAGTGCTTTCAGAAGTTCAGAAGGGAGTGAACTGGTCAGCGCGCGAGTCAATTTTCGGATTGCGGCTTGTAAGTGAGCACACGGCCCCAAAGGCTTTTAGTTCCCCAAATTCCCGAGCGCAAGCATTCTAGCTGAACAATCTGGCTGTGGTCGACGAAAAGGTTCACTTCAGGACCGTAGTTTTTCACGTACCAGGCAAAAACTTCCGGATCGGCCGCCTCGAACATCGTCTTCTCAAGGCCCAATTCATTAGCGATTTGAGAAACAACATCGGTCCGCCATGAACGGACGTTTTCGGTAATTCCCTCGGATTCAATCATAATCAGGGTGGCGCCTGTCTCCAGACATCGCTTTGCGAGAGTGAGCGCTGCGCCGACATCGCGTGTTCCCTCGGCCTCCAGTTCTCCAATTGCGGTTGCGCCCCCTGCTCCAAACTGGATTCCAACCTCAGGTTTCGCTTTCAAACCCGCTTGTTCTACCTTTTTGACCAAAGCCACGAAGTTATCCACCGGAAGGGTAACAAATCCACTTGAAACCTCGACAATATCGAACCCCAGCTTCTTGCACTCTGCCAGGTAGCGATCGACTGCTTCCTCGCGCTGGGTCAAGACATATTCGATAAATCCGCCGGTTGAAACCATCACATCATAGGCATGGCACAGGTGCAGTAACTCTTGTATTGCCCGGCGCGGCATGAGGCTGAATGACCCGCCCGCGAACTTCAGGATGTCCACGTAAGCGCCCATGGTCTCAAGAATGTCCTCGAGATACCGCTTTCCCATCGGTGTGTAGTAGGGCCCCCGAATTTCCGTGATGCCGCGTTTCCGAGGTTTCTCTTCGCGCCGGTTCACCTTGATGAATGAAAAAGCGCGCTCACTATCGTTGCGGTTTTTTTCGCCCATTCTTTAAACCTTCAAAATTTGGGTACACCCTGAATCGAGCTACTATAAGCTAGTCTCCTGTAAGTAAAGTCCTGGAACATGTCGGCATTCCAATTGGAAGCCGCGGAGTAATTTGCACAGGCCCGGAAAGGCAATAGCCGCACCCGTGAGAACGCGTGAAAACGCTCTGAGCCGTATTCGTGAGAATCCGGGGAATTTTCCACACCTTTTGAGGGCGGGGTCCGATACCATGCGCGGCGTTGCCAGCTTATTCTGTGTCGCACCTTCGGCGCGCTCCCTTCTGAAAGAGGAACATCGCTATGCCCGCGCTTACGCACGGGCCTACCTAGTGGCGGTCCTTCAGGCCTGATTTCTTTCGCATAATTCGGTTACGGAACGCTCAATTAGGATTGCCTCGCTTGTTTCCGGGTATTGATTTTTTTCCGGACCCGGACTTTCCGGAGCAGGGACGTCAGATCGCCAGCAGACCGCGATTCGAGATTGGCTACAGTGTCAATGATCGCTCTGCGGAGGTCTTCGTTCGCATAGGAAGAGGTAAGCAGGTTGAATTTCTCTACCACAGTCTCCCATCGCATCGGACGCGTGTGGAAGCCTTCGTAATCGGCTTTTTCCTTCGTCACGGTCCTCCCGCCCAATAAATGCACCGCAATCCTGCAACTGTGTTCGCGGGGAAAGCGCCGGCTCAATTCTTCGCTTGGCCGAACAGTGATGCGACGTAACAGGCGCTGAACGTCCTCTCGAAGGATGCGCTCCGTAGTAAATTGTTGCGGCATTACCGAACCATCGAGCACGGCCACTGCCAGAAGGTAAGGTAATGAGTGGTCAGCTTCTTCCTTCGTCCGCACCAAAGTTTTATCACCCTCTTCGCCTCCACCGATGATGTGATAAGCAACGTCGAAAATTTCGATCACGATTTGCTTCACATCGTGGCCTTCAAATCGGTGCTCGGCCTTAAGCTCGAGAGTCCCTTCCAGAGCTGACTGAGAATGGACTTCAGCATTGTACTTCTTAAGAACTGTGTTTTGAACTCTTTCAAGATCTTCATCCAGCCAATGGATGGTGAAGCGGCCGGCGATGGTATCCATGAAACCTTTCTTGCCTTCCAAAACCTCTCGCGGTCCAGTGATCCCGTGTTTGGCCAGGAAAGCAGCATGAGTCACTCCGAAGGCGGTATTTGGGTAAGCGAAACCCTTCCAATGAGAAAGTGCGCCAGTGCGCGTTACCCGTAAGGCATTGAAGGCCGTACCTGCAATTGCAATTGCGTTGGCGGTCTGCTCGGCATCGAGGTTAAGAGCTTTAGCCACTCCCGCCGCGACAGCGTATGCCCCTTGAGTTGTATGATCAAAACCCTTTGCGCGCACAGGCGCTTCATCACAAAGGCGACACTGCACCTGGTAGGCGACGGCCGAAGCGACCAGCAGAGCAGAGCCGCTTCCTCGAGCATACTCCGTCGCAGCCAGTACGGCGCCTAAATTGTCGCTTGGGTGGCAAGTCTCCCCCTTGGCCAGGTAAGAGTCGTTGAAGTCGAGATAGCGGGTCAGAGCGCCATTGTAGAAAGCGGCTCGATCCGGCGCAGTGCGTCCTCCTCCCACGAGACTACAGAGCAGACGGCCGCCCAATTCCTCCAGCAGGACCCTGATCGCGCGCACTGGTTCCGCTTCGAGCGCGCCGATGGCACAACCCAAAGAATCCAGAATGCGAATCTTCATGGCTTCCCTGGCCTGCGCAGAAAGATCTTCCCAGCCAGCTTTCACGACAAAGGCCGCAAGTTGTTCTACCAAACTCATCGATCGACAAGAACCACCCGTAGATCCAACCACCAAAAAGTGTCCCGAATGCTTCAGTGAGGTACCAATTCACGCCAAGCGGTGTGCTTTTTGGCGCCTCATAGCTTTGGGCGATCTGATAAGTGTCGACTGCGCATTCGCGCCGGGTCTTTGAGAAGCTTCACTGAAATGGACCAAGATGGAAAGCTTTGGCATCTATGCTTTGTCGGGCTGCGATCAAAAACTTAGGGATTGCCCAACTTCAGATCCAGCCCTAGCGTGACTGTCCGAGCGCGGAGCTGGCGAAAAGCTGCAAAATTGAGATTCAACATCCCCCCCTCGTCGGTACACTCGAATGCGGCAGAGGTAACCCGAACCGCTTATGAATCCCATTATGATTCCTATGGCGGAGTTCACGGTTTCTGTTGTGGCGATGATCTGCGATTGACCCTGCTTGCATATCCTCCAGCCATTGTCGAATGGAACTACGTCATAAATATAAAAATCAGGCGTCGATTTTAATGTCGGTTCCATCCTTCCCTCTTTGGACGGTATCACCCAACCTTCCCGGTTGTTATGCGTTCTGTTATATTGCCGTCCTTAGGAAAGCTTTGACAATCGGGTCAAATCCCTAGGGAACCCTAGGGTGTGACTGGGTCGTGCTCGGGGACGTCCCACAACCAACAAAATTCTCATTACACTACTGATCATGGGCCTAGATTGGTCTGAGACACGCACTTCTGTCGCTAGCCCTAGTGCGGGGGAATGCGGGCAGCGACAGAAGATTCACTGGAGTGACATCGGTGTACTACCTCGCGCGCATCTCCGGCATGAACTCATCAGCAGAACGAGCAATCTGACCTGCGCTCTGATAAATCCCCTCGACCTGACCCTTGTAGGAACTGTCCCAGAACTTGGCGAAAGTGCGATCCTGGGTGAACTCAATCGCTTCTTCTGTGTGATTTGCTTTAAACAAAACCACCTTTTCACTATGTATTTGGCGAGAGGGAGTTACAATGCGGTAAATCTACTAGGAACTCCTAGGCAACAAGACAAGGCTTCGGAAGGAGCTGATTTGAAGGGAGGGGCACGAAAAGGACGGAAAAACCGAATCGCTCTCGATTCGGGCTATGTGAACTTGCGCGGATCAAAATCCTAGGCTCGATACCCAGAAAAAAGGTCCCAAGCGATCCTTAGAATTGGTAACTCATAACCTTGTTTGACCTTTCAGTCAATTTTGTGGTTACCTTTTCCTAGATCACTTGGGGCTACTGTCAGATTAGCTTGGAAAAGAAGTTTGTCAAGGGTTTCGCTTGAAAAAATTAGCTCTGGAACTTATTGAATGACTCAATGTTTACTGTCATGAGTGAAGCGAAGCGAAAAAGAGTGTTTTCCGGCATCCAGCCGACCGGAAACATTCATATCGGTAACTATTTGGGTGCAATTCGGCACTGGGCTTCTTCGCAGGTTGGATTCGACAACATTTTTTGCATTGTCGACTTGCATGCAATCACAACTTCTCAAGATCCCCGAATGTTGAGAACGAGGATCCGCCAAGCAGCAACCCTTCTTTTTGCGGCCGGCATTGATCCGCGGCTGTCGGCTGTGTTTGTACAGTCCCACGTCAGCGCTCATGCAGAATTAGCGTGGATCCTAAACTGTCTCATCCCGATGGGTTGGATGCAGCGCATGACGCAGTTTAAGGAGAAATCACAAAAGCAGAAAGAACGGGTCCTGGTCGGACTCTTCGATTATCCGGCGCTGATGGCTGCCGATATTCTGTTATATGAGACTGATCTTGTGCCCGTGGGCGAAGATCAAAAGCAACATTTGGAGCTCACGCGCGATGTCGCGCAGCGATTCAACTCAACCTATGGATTGACTTTTAAGTTACCCGAACCTGTGATCCCCCGAAAAGGAGCTCGCATTATGGGGCTCGACGACCCCACTAAGAAAATGAGCAAGAGTGGGAGCCGACCGGGCCATGCAGTCTATCTGCTTGACTCGCCAGAAGAGATCCGATCAAAGATCATGGGCGCGACGACAGATTCACTGCGCGAGATCCATTTCGACAAGGGCCGTCCCGCTCTCCACAATCTGTTAGTCATTTACGAGCTTTTTACCGGACTACGAAGGGCTGAAATAGAAGCACGCTTTAAAGGAAAAGGATATATCGATCTGAAGCGCGACTTGGCGGAGGTGATCATTGAAGGCCTCCGCCCTGTGCAGCAGCGATATCGAGAATTAACAATGGATGCCGCTTATATTGATTCTTTGCTGGTCGGCGGCGTCTCCAAAGTTCGACCGATCGCGGAGAAAACATTGCTTATCGTCAAAGAAAAGATAGGACTCCGCTAAGATGTTCTTGCCACTAGCGAGCCACTGGGACATGGTAAGCGAAATCCCCAAAGGATCCTACTCCCCAAATTCTGTGTTACACGAGCGAATCACGGGCGTCATCGCAGCGCCCTCTTGGGAAAGGCGCTGATGATGTGGATCATAACCAGCGCATCCCAGCAAGTAGCAGCGCGACGCAAATCCAGTGAAGCAAGATTGGAGGAAGGATACTCTCCGATCGTTCTCGAGTTGTGCCTGCTGCGATGCCAAAGAGGAACCCACCCAGGACCATGACCGGTCCCTTCGAAGGAATCGACACCTGGCTGCCCGGAGAACTCAGAAATGGGAGAAGGAAACAGAGGGCATACAGGACACTGGAGATCACCGACGGCCAGGATAGGAACCAGCGCCCGCCGCTCTTCTGAATCGAGAAACGCGAAGCGACGCTTCCGAGGACGAGACCTCGAAAAACCATCTCGGCTGTGACTGAAAGGAGCAAGAAGGTGGAGACGGTGGTCCAACTGAGACTGTGCGCCAATTCCTGGGGATCGAGCCATCGAGGGACCCACACTCCCCCCGCTAACGAGCCGATGAGCGCGACGGGAAAGGCGATTAGCCAGTCCAGACCTACGGGTCGTCGCCACCCGTAAAGGCCGGGGCTGCGGCGAGCTGCCAACAAGAATAGGGCTCCGCTCCATGCAGTAAGAATTGAAGAAAATGCAAGTGAAGTTTCTCCAGGCCAATATGTACGATCGGGGGGAAGACCCAGGAAGAGGGGGACGACCAATCCGGGGAAGATCGTGACGACGCTCATCCAAAGTGCCAACGGGATCCTTGACAGAACGTCGTGGAGCCGTGGTTTCCGAAACACCTGGCGAACTGCGTCGGTGATCTGGCCGGCTGTCAGGAGCGTTCCTGTGCTGCGAGGCGAACCGCCAATCTCTGCAGATCCGCCCCACCGGTTGGCAGAGTGGCTGCCCCCAGCCGCGGGATCCAAGAGATTGAGACGTTGATAAACTCCCTCAAGCGTTGTTGGTAGCCTATAGTCCACCTGATGCAAGGTATACGTCGCGGGATCTTTCTGGAGAATTAGAATCCCCAATCGGTCTCTATGAAGCTTGCGTAGTTGCTGCCTTGCTTCATAGATGCCGGTGCTCGACTTGCAAACCACAGCGACAGAACCGTCCACGATTTCGACCCGAGCCAGCTCCTCAAGTTCCTCAACCTCTTCAAAATCCTCTGGGGAGTAAATCAGCGCGTCGATGGATGCCAGCCGATCAGCGATGTATTCAAGGAGATTGATTTCGCCCCATCGTTCCTTGCTCTTGAGCTCCGTCTCTTCTTGTACAAGAAGCTTCAGAGTGGCGGTGGTTGTGCGAAGCAGATCGGGTGGCAGCGCGACGAGGTCTTGGAGTTCCAGACCGTGAGCGTCAATGGCGCCCTCCAAACGTAGCAACGGCATCACCTTGGCGCGTGTTACCGGATCATCGTTAAGGCGAAGATGGTTCAGCAGTACCCAGAGGGCAAGGACGGTGTCCAGGTCGGCGTCGTTTGCGAATACGGTCCAGTCACGGCTGGGAAGGTCAAGAGCCTTGCGAATCACCACCATGGCCTGTTCGCAGGTGGCAAGCGTGAAGGATCGAATGCACCCGTCATGGTGATCGAGATTGTAGATTGCTCTCTGCGCATCGATGAACGGCCCACCTTGTGCGGCTCCGTCGAGAAAAATGGATCCCTGCGGATAGTTGCGGGCTGCCGCCGCGGTGACCGCAAATCCGCGCTCCACGCGTACGGTGATCGTAGGTGCTTCCACGCAGGTCAGCGCCTGGCCCTTTCCGTCGTCTTTGATACGATAGCGCTCGGGAAGCACACGCGTTAGGTTCTGCACGCCTGTGTTACCTGAGCGTAATTTCTCGATGGTCGAAGGTTGGGGATGCATGACTTGTCGTAGAGACGCGATCGATCGCGTCTCTACGATTTCGCGTTTGCTCGCTCGTTTCTTAACGTGCTGGCATTGCGCTGGCTTGCGTGCCGACTTTCACTCCGATCACTTCCCCGGAGAGAACCAGCTCCACGCGGCGGTTGTGCTGTCTCCCCGCGGCGGTATCGTTGGAGACCATCGGCTTGGTTTCTCCAAATCCGCGAGTTGTAATTGAATCTGCAGGCACCCCCTGCTGCAGCAGGTAGTCACGCACCCATGAGGCGCGCTTTTCGGAAAGCAGTTGATTGTACCCCTCGCTCCCCACGCTATCGGTATGCCCTTCGATCTCCAACTTCAAGCCTGGATAGGCTAAAACGATACCGGCTATTTTGGCCAGCTTCTCACGTGCCACCGGTCTCAGGGTGTACTTTCCACTGTCAAAAAGAACTTCCGACATGTTTACGACTAATCCGCGGGGAGTGTCACGCGTTTCGAGAATCCGGTTCAATTGCTCCAGCAGTTGCGTGCGAAGCTCCGCTTTTTCCTTCTCGGCTTTTTCCCGCTGGCGTTCGGCTTCCTCGGTAGCAAGACGCGCTTTATCGGCTTCTGCCTGCGCTGCCTGCTGCTTGGCTACGGCGGCAGCCTTCTCCGCCTCCGCCTGAGCGCGGCGCTCGGCCTCGACGCGCTGTTCAGCCTCAGCATGGGTGCGGAGCTCTGCCTGTAGCCGCTGCTCGGCTTCCGCTCGGGCCCGACGCTCAGCTTCGGTGCGTTGCTCCGTCTCGGCTTGCGCTCTCAACCTTGCTTGTTGCTCAGCTTCCGCTTTGGCGTTCGCTTCCCGTTCTTGCGCTGCCCGACGCTCATTGGCCTGACGCTCTTCTTCCCTGCGCTTCACCGCGATCATGCGCGCATCTTCAGCGGTCTGCGCCGCTTCCCGGGCCGTCATCACAACGGATTTTTTGCCCGCTTTCCGTCCTTGATACGCCTCGGCCTGCTCCATCAGCTTTTCGGCTTTCTGGAAGGAATCGGCCGCGTACTTATCAGCCTGCGACCATCGGGCAATCCGCACTGCATTTTGAGCTTCGTAAAGCTCCAGTGGTATTTTCGGATCCAAGTTCATGGACTCGATCTTAGCCTTATCTACCTCCTGGGTATACTGGCCTCTTTCAAGCAGTTCATATTTGGCCTCGACTTGCTCGATTTTTCCCATCGTCTCCTTGCGCAGCATATTCTCCATCACCACAAGGTTACTCGGCCGCGTCACAGCAAAGTATGGTTCGGCTGTGACAATGAGGCCGAAGGCCTGTAGCTCAGTGGTGACGTTCAGCTTGCTCTTCGTTCCGTCCAACAGGATTTCGCCAAGGTTGGTAGGACGACCTTCAGGCGTGATGGCCCACATGACATAAGTCAAATATTCCTGTCCGAATTGAGTTGCCGGTTGCAGGTCGTCGAATTCAACTTCAATCTCGATGTAACCCTGCTTGCTTTCCACCTTTGCTTCCCCGCGCGCCTTGGGAAGGAGCTCCGTTCCTTTGAAATCGATGGTTGTAGCTCCGCTGCGATGCCGATAGTTGACCGCCTTGGTGGTGCGCGCGACTACAGTGACGCGGTAAATTGGCATCGAGCCGGTCTGTTCACCCTGTGGCTGCACCGCCAGTTCCTTGGCATACTGGGACACTCCTAGGGTCCCAAAGACGGTCAGTAGGAGTATCAGAAGCCTAGTCTGGACAGCGACTTTGCTAAAAAAATGTCTCATTTTTATGTTCATGGCTGCAATTTCTCCTCCCATAAAATTGAAGATATTTTCGAACATCGTAAAGCCCACCCCGCGTGTGAAAATGGCACAGTTAGCGCGACCATAGGGGGTTGGCAAAAGTGTTTACTTGTTTCGCGTCGCCAAGTCGTAGAGAAGCCCGGCCACGCCTCCTGACAGAGCTCCAATCCCCGCGCCTTTCTTGCCTCCAGCCGCTGCTCCGATTGCCGCGCCGGCTCCCGCGCTGCCGCCCACGATCAGAACGTCTTTCTCCCAGGAGCGTTTCTTCTTGTCAGGTGGCGCGGCCCGTCTTTCCACAATCGTCGGCTTGGATCGCACAAACTCCTCACGGCTGACGTTGCGATCAGAGAGCACGACCGGGTGTATACCGGTCTGATCACGCATGTACACCGGATCGCGGCGTTCCTTTGGAATGATTAAATGTGCTCTCTGGCCATTCGCTAGGGTTACCGGCACGATCGTGGCTTGCATTGGCCCATCGGGTGTTGCGATTTGGTCAGCGTATGCTCCACTCACGCCATATTTTTCCTCGAGCAATTTGGGATCGAGAACATCGCTGCTGCGGGAACAACCCCAAAGGGCTATCGCGCTGATGAACGCCAGCGCAAAGACTTGTTTTGTTGTTCGACGTATGCACTTCATAGTTTTACCCTCCCTGCATGGGTGATGCGGGCATTCTTCGAAAGTTTCAAGACCGCTGCGATGACCGACGCCATCGCCTGTTTCGAAAAGTTGCCCGTTGCACTCTCCACGTCAGCAAGCTTTTCCAAGGTGACGCTCCCTCTTGGTTTCGCTCAAATCAGGCGCCCAAACCGGAAAATCTGAAGCAAAGAGAAATTCGATCATCTGATTGCCATACCGAGCTTTCAACATCCAGTACGCTTCTTGTTTCACTCTCTTAGGATGAGCGTTGCTTCTGAGCGAGAAAAATCGAAGTCTTTTCCCTATCTTAGCCAACAACAAGTAATGACGGGACATGAGTGTTTCTCCTTTCTTCATCTGCCTAAAGAGCTGTCCTCTGACTCCGTTCACGACTATTGGATTTCTCAGCTCGAAATATGGGCTAATTCCGGGGGGAGACGCAATACGGGGGAAGCCTTAGGAGGTCCTAGTGGATTTGCCGAATTGTGATCCGCTTTGCAATGAGGGCATAGTTTCAGGTGGAAAGTTGAATCATGGAGAATCGTCCTGCCTTAGGCCATTTGTTAGACCATGGAGGGGAAGGTATGCGCACAACGGCTATTGAGTACGATCCGGAAGTGGAGGAACATTCCGACCGTGACCCGCTTGAAAGAAGAACGGAAGATTCTTACGCCGAAGCTGATGATACGGAAGACCGCGACATGGCGTCTGCGGATCCGATGATTCTTTATTTTAAGGAAATGGGTAAGATCGACCTGTTGGATCGACAGGAAGAGGTGCAAATTGCAAAGCGTATTGAGAGCAGCAGGGCAAGGATCGACGGATTGCTGTGTGCCACCCTGTCTATGGGCCACGTTCTTGTTGATGCCAAAAACCATTTGTTGCGGCGCACGATGAGGATCCGGGAGGTCTTAGCTCTAGCCAATGAGCTGAATCGCCAACAGTTAGGGAGTATCCGGAGGACCACGGTCGCTAAGATTGAGGAACTAGAACGGCAGTTGAGGCAATTCGAGAGGGGTCTGGCTGAGATGGATCTGAAGAACCGTGAATTTTCCCTTCTGAAATTCAAACAGCAACTTGGAAAGAAAATCCGGGCTCTGGGTCTAAACTATGACATCATCAACAAACACGTTGAACTCTATCTTCGATTGGAAAGCGAGCTGCATCCGTCCTTGCGCCGTATCAGCACCTTGAAGGAAGAATTGGCGCAAGGGCGCTATGATGACGTCGCGAGAAAAATTCAGCCAGAAGAAGCGAAAATCCAGTCCATTGAAAAACAGCTTCATGCTTCCCGCTACGAAATCATAAGAACCGGTCGCCTGCTGCGGCGTCATCAGATGGAGATGGAGCGAGCTAAAGACAAGCTGACTGCCGCCAACCTTCGGTTGGTCGTTTCCATCGCAAAAAAATATAACTCTCGCAACTTGCACTTCTTGGATCTGGTGCAAGAAGGGAACATCGGCCTGATGCGCGCGGTGGACAAGTTCGATTACCGCTTGGGTTACAAGTTTTCCACTTACGCGACTTGGTGGATACGCCAGTCCATCAATCGCGCGATTGCAGACTCCGGTCGAATGATCCGCATTCCCGTCCACATGGTGGAAGCGATGAACAGGTTTTCCAAGCGGGTGAATGAATTTACGCGGGAGAACGGTCACGAGCCAAGCGAAGAAGAAATTTCCCGTGCCGCGAAGATACCCGTAAAGAAGGTGCGCAAGATCCTGGAAATGGCGCACGAGTCAGTCTCTTTAGAGTCTGTGGCATGGGACGGCGATTCGTCCACGGTTAGCAAGTTCATTGCTGACAAAAACGCCTTGAGTCCGGACGCCATTGTTGCTGGGAGGATGCGGCGCCAATGTATCGAGACTATCTTGCACACGCTTACTTCTCGAGAAAAGAAGATCGTCTGTCTTCGGTTCGGTCTCTCGGCGAGCGACAAGGAACACACCCTGGAGGAAATAGGTAGGATGCTGGGTGTTACGCGGGAGAGAATTAGGCAGATTGAGAAAAGAGCGCTTTCGAAACTGGAGCAGTACGCGCAAGTGAGCCTTGTGCAGTAGGGCAACGTTTCAGGCAAACTTGCGACTTTTGGTGAGGGTGGAGAAATTGTTAGACGCGGCCAAACTCTTGATTTGAAATGCCGAAGGGGGGAGTCGAACCCCCACGGGCCTCGCGGCCCGCTGGATTTTGAGTCCAGTGCGTCTGCCAGTTCCGCCACTTCGGCATAGTGTTGAGCTGCAGTAACTTATCCTACAATACTTTTACTCCTGCTGAACGGTTCTAGTGGACGGCCTCCTGTTTTACTCCTGTGCTCGCCATTTGGCCTCCTGCTGCTGCGCTATGGCCGCTGCCCCAAAGGCATGATCCCTTTGGTAGCGGGCATAGCGCTTGATGGTGATTTCGATGCTAGAGTGTCCCATCAACTCCTGGATACTTCGAAGATCCACACCTTACCTTACATCGCCCACTGTGTGCCCCTGAAATTACGGAGACTTTTCAGGGTGATCCCGGACCATTCTACCCGGTCTAGCGCTTTCTTCAATAAGCCGCGCAGGTCACGGAAAGGCTTAGCGGTCTGGCGACGTTGCCCTTAGTTGGCCATATTTATGCCGATCGTTGCGGGTTTGAATCTGTGCCCGGTGTGGGAAAGTTTCGTGGAGCAGTAAACAACCGGATCGACGATGCTCCGGCCTGAGGCGGAACCTCAGGGAAGTGAATCGTGTCGTGACATTAATCACTTTGGCCTGACCTTTGAGAGATGTAAAATCAATAGATAATTTTGAGTTTCCTCGGAATGGTCGGAATGGGAGGTAGCGTATGAAGCAATTAAGAAATGGGCTGGGTCTCGGAATACTCTTTCTATGCGTTGTGGTATTTGCTGTTGCCGCACTGGCTCAAGGCGGGGGTCCGCCTCAAGGAGCCGGAGGTGGCAAGCCGGCCGGTGTAGATCATAAGGCGCGGCAAACACGTCCTATTCAACTTGGAACCTCTGGAGGCAATGCGAAAGATCTGGCGAATGGGTTTTGCTGCTCCGGCACCTTGGGAGCATTGGTACAGATTGGAGGCGCGCAGTACATCCTCAGCAACGCCCATGTCTTTGCCGGAGACGTGGTGGCAGGTGGAAACAATCGCGTTGCTGCGGTGGGAGACCCGATTAATCAGCCGGGGCTGGTCGATGTTTCATGTCAAGACATCCCTGCCGACTATGTCGCCAGTCTTTCACAATGGGCCGCGCTCAATTCAGGTGCAAACGTGGACGCGGCGTTGGCTCAAGCAGTTTCCGGCGCTGTCAGGACGGACGGCGCCATTTTGGAAATCGGGACAATCAGTTCCTCCACGGTTGGGGCTGTTCCAGGTCAGAGGGTCAAAAAGAGCGGTAGAACGACCGGCCTGACCCGCAGTTCCGTTGACAGCCTCAATGCAACGGTTAGCGTGCAGTATTCAGACGAGTGTGCCGGGAACACATTCGTCAAAACGTTCACGGGCCAGATCATTGTCAAGAATAGAGGAAGCAAGTTTCTCAACAGTGGCGATTCTGGCTCCCTAATGGTCGAAGATGTGGCCACAAACCCGCAAGCGGTCGGTCTGCTTTACGCAGGCAGTAGTGTCTTGGCGGTCGCCAATCCCATCGACGATGTGCTTAACTTTTTCGGCGCGAGCTTTGGGACACCGGCAACCGTGGTGGGCGCCAGCGCCACGTCGACGACAACAATCAGCACAGCCGAGGCACAATTGCAGCGTAACATTGCTCGCGCCAGCGCCGTGCAGCAGCGCAACGCCGCTCTGCTTTCCAGTGTGCCGCGTGGTGTAGGCCATGCAGTGGGAGTGGAAGCTTCAGGCGTTGTGATTAAAGTCCTGGTGGAAGCAATCACTCCAGAAGCATTAAGATCCGTCCCGCAGCGGTTGGAAGGCTTTGCCGTCGTTGTCGAAGAGGTTGGCCGAATTGTCGCATTTTGAGCATCTTTGCTGAAGATTCACACTTTCCAACCCGCCACGTTCAGACCAGGCGGGCTTTTATTTTCCCTTTTTCTTGATGAAGCGACGCACTCCTGCCGAGATCGCAAAGCAGGCAGAGCGTTTGTTAAGCCGCTACAGCGCACATTGGATGGCCACTGAGGGCGTGGTGGCTTGCGGCATCGGTCTGAAGAACCAGCGAGACCCAAGCTCTGTGGTTATTAAGATATACGTCCGCCAGTTAGGTCTGCCCCCACTCCGGCGGCTACCGCGAACAGTCGATGGTATCCCAGTTGTGATTGAAGAAGGCGGTGAAATTAAAGCATTGAAAGAAAGAAAACAATAATCGGGATGGGTAAAACAAACAATAGATGGTTGGCTGCTGCCGGCGAATGTCGTCAGTGGAAGGGTATTTCGATGCGTCTGCGGAGCTGGAACGACATGGGGTGACGGTATGGCGGAGAAAGTCGTGTGGCATCTCGTGTGGAGGGGGAAAAGTCCCCCTCTGAGCGTGCGGCTCTTACCTGCATCCGGAGCTTTTCGGCCAACCAGATACAAAAGGTGCAGAGTAAGGCGCGAGACCACGAAGGAATGCGACGGATATTTCAGCCGTGGCTCATGCCCTCTGGTAGAATAGAGACGCTTGTGCCGCTAAGATCTCAGGCGAAAAATTTTGTTAGACAACGAGGGAACTCATGCTGAAACGACTTTTGATCATTCTTGTAGCAGCCACATTCACGCATACCGGATTTTTAACAGTTGCGGCTCAATCCATCGATGGTGGCGCCATGATGGTTTGGGTGGTGCGAGAGTACGGTAGCTGGGACAATCCGCTTCACAGCGAGTTTAGTATAAACGGAAAGCTCGTTAATGTTTTCACGGCGGACACTTTCGAATCAATTGAAGGCCAGCTTAAAAACGAATGGAATACGATTACGATTAAGACCACTCCACAGGAACCAGCTAATAAAGCTAACGGATTGATTTTTCGAATCGGCCCGATGCGAAAAGATGGGCAGAAAATGGTGATGGAACCGGTTCTGTGGGAGTTTCGCAACGATACGGACTGGAAATTTGACCAGAAGACCGGAACCTATTCCCATCCGCTAGGACCGGGCGTAAAGGAGGTGACGCTGTCGTATAGTCTCTACTTTGCGGGAATGCAGCAGGAAAATGGGGAATTGAAGGCGGGAGATTTTATCCTGCGCGGTAAACCTACTTACGGCTCCTGGAATTCTCCTGTGACAGCAACCGTGTTTATCAACGGGACCCCTTTCAACTCTTTTACATTGCAGGACAGAACGATTGTTATCACGTCGCTTTTGAAACCGGGGAAGAATGAAATCAAGCTGATCTCCAGCCGGGTCAAAAACAGCATTAAGGACAATGATATTGGATTCGAGGTGCTGGGCCCCGCTGAATGGAACGTCCAGCAGAACAAGTATCTGCTTGCGCCGCTGGTACAGTTCAAAAGCATGCAGGGATGGAGAATGGATCCAAAAACAGGCGTATTGATCAATCCGGCCAAACCGGATTCTGAAACCATTGAGCGCGTGATCCCGTTTATTCTGAAAGAGAGTGCAAGGTAGATCGCGGCTCTGACATGGGACCACTTGGCCGTGTAGACGCCCTTACTGGAAACTGGTCGGCCGCGCCCTTTTCGTACGCATAGGAGCGCGCTAAATAGAGCAGCTCTGCACGAAAAGGCAAGGGACTGCGACTGCCTGCCCCATCGGCCTGTCATCCTGGCGGTAGAATATGGAGTACAAAATCGCCTCGCCCGTGGGCTCCCGTTCCATCCTGGGAATCTTGCCGCCAAAACGGGCACGTATCTTTGCCTGTTTCTGAAGGAGTGCGATGCCCTCGGTCACGCGCTCGGACCGGGCGGAGATCTGTTCCTTCAATTCTCTTTTCTTCTGCACTGGAGACACCGGTTCAGGTCGTTGCCATCTGCGGGAAAAGCGAAGAGCTCAAAGCGAAACTGGAACAATTGAAGAAGGGTTTCCATAAGCGTAAGACCGGACCACGGTACGCAGGCCCTTTCAAAATCTTCCAGCCCGTGAGGGCTCTCACAGTGTCTCCCTTTCCCGCGCGGTATCGTTAGATCTGATCAACAAGGACAGAGCTTCTTCCTCTGATTCTCGTCGGCGATTCGTACAAGATTCGTGCCTCATGGTAAAAATAAGAGTTCGCATTATCACACGTGATAAATTCCGCTACCTCGGATTACGAAGCACTCTGACTAAGAACGACAGCTTCGTGGTCGTGGAAAAAAACGACCTGCCAGATGAGACACAGATTGTCGCCCAGTTCATGCCCGACGTAGTGGTCTTCGATATAAGCACCGTCCAGATTGAATTACCCATGTTCGTGAGGACCTGCAAACAAGTCTCTCCCCACACCAAACTCCTGGTCATCGGCGCTAATGATAATGCCGAAGTGGTGACGCGTGCTTTACGCGCCGGTGCAAAGGGTTATCTCAACATCCTTTGTTTTCCTGATGAGATCATTTCCGCAACCAAGGCCGTCCATGGCGGTAACGCGTGGATACCGCGAAGAGCCATGAGCGAATTCATAGACGAAATAGCATCGGAAATGAATTTGAAAGCTCAGGTTCACGGAAAGACGGGCGTCACCAGAACTCAAAAAAAGGTTTTGGAGCTGCTTGCGCGCCAGGGTTTGACCAATAAGGAAATTGCAGGCCAGCTAGGGATCGAGGCACGGACGGTCGAGTTTCACATCACTAGTTTGCTGCGCAAATTCAATTTATCAAATCGTAATCAACTGGTAATTCACGCTATCAGAAAGAATCTCGTTTCCGTGAAATGAATGTGCCGGGCGTTGTTTCCACGTAGTTCCTGCACCTCTGGACTCCCTACTCGGTAGTTTAACCCTTGAGTACCTCGCCCCGTACTTTTTTCGGTTTTCCACAGTGCTACTTTCTTCAGCAAGACCGTCGTCTCACCTGTGGTTTTTCTGTGCCCTAATGCGGATTTCCGTCCTGGTACCTCAAACTCGCTTCCTATTAATTAGAGGACGAAGGGAAGCCGGATTTCAAGACCGGAGCCCTATTACCCCTATTACATAGGAGGGCACTTATGGCTAACCAGGATGCGCTTCAGAATTCTGAAAGGGGCGCGGCTCTTATTTTGGCTCTAATCGGCCTGATGCTGCTGACGCTGCTAGGGCTGGCGGCCGCACTGAGCAGTTCGATCGAATACAACATCAGCAACCATTACGTGACTTCTCAACAGGCGTTGGCGATTGCCGATAGCGGTTTGAATTTTGGCAAGTCGTACCTACGCGGTCGGGATTTCTCCGGCGTATTGAAGCAATATGCTTTGGTGCCGGCGTATACTTCTGAGACACAGCCTGCAGAAGAAGCCCTTGCAGCACGCAACCCTATTACGAGTCTTGCTGCGAGATCGATCGACTTCTCGATACCCTTTTCAACTCCTGTAACTCCTTGGAAAGTTTACGGCTTCATTGGGCCTACAAGCGGCGCTCCCTTGGGAGGAGGCCGCTATTTTCTTAAATTGACCGACAATAAGGATGAAACCGAAACCAACGATCCCTATGCCGACATTGACCATAAAAGCTACTTACGCTCCATCGGCATTTATCGGACCCTCACGAGTGACAAGGTTAGCCCTGGGCGGGTGCAGGCCTCGGTGGCAGTCATTGAGGTGCTTTTGAAACGTGACTTGTCTTTTGAGATCGCCTCTCCATTCGCCCTGTACGGACCCGATGTGAACCCCGCGCAGAATAATTTGTTCGACGGAAATTCATTCCTGATTGACGGGTACAACCACAACGGGATGACACGAGACCAGATTCTTGGGGGAGACGATCACCCAGAGACAGGAGCGGTCTCGGGGGTGGGGAGTATCTTCAACGGGGGTGACGGAGACACAGTTTCTACCATCGAGCAAAGTCTGGCAAAGAACCAGGAAAACAATATTACGGGAGCTGGAGGTACGCCCTCGGTCGGAGATATAACCGACACTGTTAAAAACGGCGTCGATTCGGCGAATGTCCTGGATCCTAATTTTGTAGGGAAGTTTATAAGCACGATTAAGAATTATGCCGATATTTCTTACGCAGGAAACACTGCTCTGAGCGGCAACAACATTGTTCTGGGAACCGCCAGCGAGCCGAAGGTTACGGTAGTTAATGGGAATTTGAGCCTTTCAGGAAGCGGCAGCGGTGCTGGAATTCTAATTGTCACCGGCGAATTTGACTTCTCGGGTTCCTTCGACTACGAAGGGGTGATCCTCGTGATTGGCTTGGGGAAGCTTACTCTGAGCGGAGCAAATAAAAGTATCATCGGAGGGCTGTATCTGGCCAATGTTACTAAAGACGGGTCGGGCAAGTATTCTTATGGGACTCCTAGTTTTTCTCTTGGAGGAAATAGCAATTTCTACTACAAGAGCGATTCCATCAAAATGGGTTTAAATTTGCTTCCTTTGAAGATCTTAAGCTGGAGAGAAGTTCCTTCCGAATTAGACGAGACATTAGTTCAGTTCCCTTGAGATCACGGCTAGAGAGGGGCCGTGAATTGTATGAAGAATTGGCGCCAAAGGTTCTGAATTCCATCGCCGCAAAAGGCTGGATTGAAGCGCGGGGTGCTTGCAGACCAGAATTTGCGTCCGTCAGGCAATACCGTAAACTGCGCAATATTGCAGTTCTGCGAGCCGGTTAAATGGATTCCTCGAGATTGGCTTTGGATACCTGGAAGAAGGGGTCGCCAATGGTTGGTTCTGTATCATGAAAGATATCCCGCAGATTGGCGATCCGGCCAGCCACTTCTGTTGGAGAAGTCACAAACTCCCAGCGCAGGCCCAAGTTCACAGTCAGCTTTGGATTCACCCGAATGTCGTTTGTTGTGTAAGACGCGAAATCGTTCTGTCATAGCTGCCGAGGAAAAATGTCTTGTCGCGCTTCATGGGTCCCCTCACCGTAAGACCAAACTGATTGCGCTTGAATGGAGGGGGGTTCGCCTCACGATCAAAAAAGTTTCGTGCATCGACAACACCGTTACGATGAAACTCGAAGACGGAACCATGCAATGCGTTGGCCCGGACTTGCTGGGTCACAATCGCGTCTTACGTGTGTACTCAGCGACGACAGTTGTTGAGATCCCTCCCCGGGGCGTGAACCTCCCTTCGACCCGCGCAGTTATCGGATCGCAGGCCTTCACAAAGTCTTGCAGGATCCGGTTGGTTGCGTTCTCGTAAAAAATTCCCAGATTGCGGTAAGCCAGCAGATATTCTTTAAAGGACTTCAATTCCACGCACCAACGGCCTGGCACGTAGCTGACCCTGATGGTTCCGAAATCAGGCAGTCCGGTCTTTGGACAGACCGACGTGTACTCGGGAGCTTCAATGGCGACTTCATAGTTGGGGAACTGGTTTTCCCAGCATTCGATTTTTGGGAGGGGTGCGTTGATACCAGCGCGCGCATGATCTTCCGTGTAGGAGCGCTCCTTCTTTAATTTAGCCATACAATTCGGTTCCCCTTGTGCAAAGCGATGCGGTCCCGGACCGCAATAAGAAGAATGATAACGGAGAATTGACCGTTCCAGCCACCAGTTACGCTGTTTAGCTTTAATTTCTCCTTTTGTTTTCGCTCTTTAGGCCAAATGTAGCTTTGACTTATCGATTCAGCAGGCAGTATAATGAATGGTTCCAACTACACCACTGGAGGACTTATGGCATTTAAGGTCGGTGAGAAGGTCGTTTATCCCAACCACGGCGTCGGCGTCATCGAAAGTATCAGTCAAAAAGTCATCGGGGGAAGCCCGGAAGAGTTTTATACGTTGCGGATCGAATCCAATAGCTCGGTAGTGCTTATTCCCACCGCAAACGTAAACCAGGTCGGTCTGCGAAAACTGTGTGCCAGGAAAGACCTCGACCAGTTGTTTGAGATTCTTCAAGGCGGCAACGGCCATCATATTTCGGACTGGAAGGATCGTTATAAAGTGAACCTGGAGAAGATGAAGAGCGGTTCCATTTTTGAAGTTGCTGAAGTCCTGAAGAACCTAACCCACCTGAGCGCTCAGAAGAGCCTTTCCTTTCGAGAGAAAAAAATGCTTGATCGTGCCCGGCAGTTGGTGATTTCGGAAGTGGCAACCGTGAAGAAATGGCCGCTGGGGAGAATCGAGGGTATGATTGACGAGTGCCTTGGCTGCACGACCAGGGTGGGAGAAACGTAAGATCGAATGACAAGCGGTGGAGGTTGAGTGAATTGTAATTCACTTGCGATGAACGGCTCGGCATCCGGAATTCATCATGCAACCTTTGTGGCTTGTCATCGGTAATTCGTTATCTGAAATTTGCCATTCGAATGAGGCTTCACTCGGCGGCGCGGAGAGCCTTTTCCGCCGCTACCAATGTCCTTTCAATTTCGCTCTCTCCGTGTGACAAGGAAACAAAGGCAGCTTCAAATTGCGCGGGCGGAAAATAGATCCCATTTTCCAGAAGGCAACGAAAGAATCGAGCAAACCTCCCGACGTCTGAGGTTTTGGCAGTGCTGTAATCACGCACCCGGTGTTCCGTAAAGAAGATGGTGAACATACTGCCGAAGCTGTTCAGTTGGACGGCAGCGTGTTGGTCTGAGGTTCGCCGTGGCTGAGCCCTCGGTTCGTCGATCAAAACTTGCAGACCCTCATAGAGTTTGGCGCTGCGTGCATTCAGACGTTGGTAAGCCTCCCGGGACAACAGGTCGAGGGTGGCGATGCCGGCTGCCATCGCCAGCGGATTTCCAGAAAGTGTCCCAGCCTGATAAACGGGCCCTTCCGGCGCAATCATTGACAAGTACCGCTGTTTCCCGCCATAGGCCCCTACCGGCAGCCCTCCTCCGATCACTTTTCCAAAACAGGTCAGGTCCGGGTCAATCCCGAAAATTTCCTGGGCGCCCCCATAGGCAAGCCGGAACCCGGTCATGACTTCATCAAGAATCAGCAGTGCTCCGTCGTTGGCAGTGATGTCACGCAATTGTGGCAGAAAGTCGCCGTCGGGAAGTACCACGCCCATATTGCCCGGAACTGGCTCCACGATGACAGCCGCGATTTTCTTGGCGTGCGCGTGAAACATCTTTTTCACCGCATCCAGATCGTTGAATGGAACCGACAGAGTCAGCGCAGCGAATGCGGCAGGAACTCCGGGGCTGTCAGGCAGGCCGAAGGTGGCGACTCCAGAGCCTGCCCGCACCAGCAGGCTGTCTGCGTGACCGTGGTAACAACCGTCAAATTTCAATATCAGGTCGCGACTGGTGGCGGCGCGCGCGAGGCGCACAGCGCTCATGGTAGCTTCGGTTCCGCTGCTCACGAAACGTAGTTTTTCAACCGAAGGAACGCGTTGGATGATGCGCCGGCCTAGCTCAATTTCCAACGGGCTGGGTGCGCCGTAGCTAAGTCCGTGGTGCGCTGTTCTCTCCAGCGCCGCCAGTACCTCGGGATGAGCGTGTCCCAAAATGAGAGGACCCCACGAGCCGACGTAATCGATATAGAGTTTGCCTTCTACGTCGACCAGATAAGCGCCTTCGCCACGAGCGATAAACCGTGGAGTTTCTTTCACCGCGCGGAAGGCCCTTACTGGGCTATTGACACCACCGGGAAACAACTGTATGGCTTGCTGGAAAAGCTCCTTATTTTTCAGCGAAACCACCCCTGGTCAATCGATTGCGCTGCTTGCTTTGCATAGTAGGTGAGAATAAAGTCGGCGCCGGCCCGTTTGATTGCCACCAGACTTTCCATCATCGCCCGTTGCACATCTAGCCAGCCGCGTAGCCCGGCTGCCATGATGGCCGAGAATTCTCCGCTAACGTGATATGCCGCCACCGGGATATCAAATCGCTGCCGCACTTGATAGAGAATATCCAGATAAGGAAGCGCAGGCTTCACCATCACCAGATCGGCGCCTTCTTCAATGTCGAGGGCGACCTCCTTGAGAGCTTCGCGGCCATTGGCCGGGTCCATCTGATAACTGCGGCGATCCCCGAATTGAGGAGCCGAATCTGCTGCCTCGCGGAAAGGCCCGTAGAAAGCCGATGCGTATTTTGCCGCGTAAGAAAGGATCGCGATGTTGTCGTGGCCGGTCTTGTTCAACGCGGCACGTATTGCCGCCACCCGCCCATCCATCATGTCGGAAGGGGCAATCATGTCAGCTCCTGCGTCGGCCAGAGTGACACTGGTTTTAGCCAGCAACGGCAGGGTAGGGTCGTTGAGAATTTCATCTCCCTGTACCAGGCCACAATGACCGTGACTTGTGTATTCACACAGGCAGACATCGGCAATGCAAATGAGCGGAAGTTTCTCCTTTTTGATCGCGCGAAACGCTTGGGGCACCGGACCTTTTGGAGAATAAGCCTGACTCCCCTGGGGGTCCTTTTTTTCGGGTAGTCCAAAGAGGATAATTGCTGAAATCCCCAGGTTGCAGACGTTCTCCAGTTCGCCCAGCAGAGTATCCACTGAAAATTGGAAGTTACCCGGCATGGAAGGAATCTCATTTCTAACCTTCTTCCCTGGGCAGACAAACATGGGGAAGATCAGATCATTCTTCTCCAGAGTGTTTTCGCGCACCAGGCTGCGCAGCAACGCGGTGCGCCGCAATCGGCGCGGTCGAATGGTCGGATGAGCTGGGTCCATAAGATAATTCACAGTCAGCCGGTCTCAGGTCTCACGTTGAAAGTCAATGGGTGACCTCGTTTTCAGCATGCCGATATGTAAGTTCCGTGACCTTCAACCTGCGCCTTCCGACCTTCTTGTCAAATGGCGGCGCAGGGACTCGAACCCCGGACACTGCGGATATGAGCCGCATGCTCTAACCAACTGAGCTACGCCGCCAAAAAAACAGTATGGTAGCAGATTTTCGCGCAGCAGAGAAATGACGCCGCAAGGTGGCAGGAATACGGCGATTCTGACAGCGCAGTGATTCGGCAGTGTGCCGAGGTCGACTTTGTGCCTGCGGAGAAGTACGAGCAGAAGGATGTAGAACGGCTGCGCTTTTTAATCTTTCATACTGCGGGACGGCTGGTGCATCATGCCCGTAAAATTTACTTGCGATTAGCCACGAGGCTGGAGCGCATCGCCGCCTGGCTACAAGCCATGCGATTGCTGCCACTACCCACTAAAAACTGGGGGAGGGCAGGCAGAAATACTTGTTGACACGATTTTTAGTCCGACATTAGAATAATTCTAACATTAGAATAATTAAGAATAATAAGGTTCTTTCGGCGGGGGGGGGGAATCCCTGCAGGTGGGTCGACATGCGTCATAAGGGGCATCTCACCAGCTTTGACAATCTTAATGCGGAGGTGCGCGCCCTTGCATCGCGGTAAGGAGACCCCACGACGATTTTAACCGAGGACTGGATTCCAGTAAATTCCCGGAATTAACGGTCCAGGAAAGTACGAAGGCTGTGCAAGAGATCGTGGAAGTACGCGAAGGCTGTAATCGACAAGGTTATCACTGGCGCCTACGAGCGGTTGAAAGCGTGAATCGGCCGTTGGGTTCGGTCGTGACATGAGGAAGACAATATCTTTAAAATCTCAATTAAGCAAATCGAGGTCGACAAATTATGAAACCCTTTAAACTTTTCACATTGCTCGCATTACTAATCACTTTTTTTTCAAGTGTGGGCAGCCCCATGGCCCAACAGTCAGCGCTGCCGCCGGAGGTGATCGCCTATGCCGACATGATTTTGTATAACGGCAAGATTCTAACAGCGGACGACAAATTCTCCGTGGCTGAAGCGGCGGCCATCCGAGATGGGAAGTTTCTGGCAGTGGGGCAAAATGATCGCATCCGGCTCATGGCCGGCCCGCGGACTCAGCAGATTGATCTGCAGGGCCGAAGTGTCGTGCCTGGTCTCATTGACACGCATTTGCATCAGGTTTGGATCGGCCAAATTTCTAAAGCTGGTTCACCGCTGCCGCTGAAGGATTTGAAAAGTGGTTTGGAAGAGATCAAGAAAGTTGTGGAGCGGGCAGCGCCTGGAGAGTGGGTGTACTTTTATGCTCCTGACAACGCGGTGTTGTTTGAACAGATAAACCGCAAAGTTCTTGACTCCATTGCTCCCAAGAATCCTCTAGTGATCTGTTCTCTTTGTAACGTGGGCCAGGCAAACTCGCTCGCCTTGAAGACCATTCCACAGCAAACTGGAGGCCTGGTCAAAGATCCGAATACGGGAGAGCCGACTGGTATGGTGTCGGGATTCGCCCTGGGTGTCCTTCTGTATGACATGCGCCCTGAGCCCCCCATTACCGAAGAGGATATCCAATTGCAGAAAAAGATCTTCAAGAGGGTCAACTCCCAAGGTTTGACCACCATCGTCGGGCAGGCACAGGGTCTAAGTGTCTCCTACTTGAAGGCCCTGTGGGAACGGGGGGAGCTGACAGCGCGTGTTCGGCTCGGTCACGAATTAGTGCGCCAAAATCCCAATGCGGAAGCCTACCTGAAACGCGTCGGCAACCTGAGCGGCTTTGGTGATTCCATGATGAAAATCCACGGAACTACCGTTCAGCCGGTCGATTGCACTTCCAGCAGCGGAGACATGCTAACCTGGAAGGCGAAGATTCGTGAGGCCACGGGTTCACCCTATGGCTTGTACGGATCAAATCACTGGGTAAGTTATGGCAGCGACCATGAGAACAGCGAATGGCAAAACGTCATTTTGGCCAACCGATATGGGTGGGCTATCACCAGCGTGCACACGCAAGGCGACAAAGCCGCCAGCGTGATGCTCGATGCTTTCGAGAAAGCCAATAGTGAGAAACCGCTGCAGGGCCGCTGGGGATTTGATCATGCTTTAACCCGCAACGCTGATGACATCAAGCGAGCCACGAAGTTAGGCGTCATTTACAGCGTAGCGCCTAAGTACGTGTTCCAGGATCCCACTTCTCTCGTCTATCAATATGGAGCCGATCAGGTCAGCGGAATGACACCGGTGAGAACCATGATCGACTTGGGTATGAAGCCGGTTATGGAAGGAGACATCTCGGGCGAGTGGTCAGCGCCTCTGTGGCTGATGGAAGTGCTCATCACGCGCAAGGACGCGAAAACGGGGAGAGTCTGGGGTGCCGATCAAAAAATAACTCGCCAGGAAGCGCTCTGGATGAAAACCAACTGGGCTGCCCGCTATTCGGGAGACGAGAAAAATTTGGGCACCATAGAGGCAAACAAGCTTGCAGACCTGGTTGTGATCGGGGGCGATTACATGACGGTTCCAGAAGATCAGATTGCCGAACTGCCCATTGATCTTACGATCGTGGGCGGGAAGGAGGTGTACAACCGCAGTAAAGAGGGGCTCATTCGATTGCCGCGCTGGGACGAGGGGCGTCGGTAGAAGCCCGGAAGCAATTGTGTCAACTGCAGAAGCGCCGCAAGAGGTTTCAGCGCAGCCGGTCTTAAGGGTTTCCACAGTCCGTCTCTTGTTTTGGGGTTTTTCAATCGCTTCAACCGAGTGATGCGGGGCCCTTCCACGTTGGTGTTTGATAGCCGTGGGAGATTCGTTGTGCGAGCGGGCTTTATCAGCGGCACGACGACGGCACGGCAGATTCATTGGCCTTAGATTTGGTGGAGGTAGATATGGTGTAACCCTTCAGTGAATCGTGGAGAGGAGAAAGATTTTTCGCTGAACAAATGGGCGGATCTTCGGTACGGTAGCTTGGCAGGAACCGAAGAGACCAGTCTACGCGCCCCCACAACCCCTTGGCTCGTGACATCTCCTCCAGCACCAGTAGCCCGGACAGGCTGCTCACTTTCTCGTCACTTTTTTCCAGTCGTATCGGTAGGACCGTTTGGTGTATTTTTGTCATCTGTGCACCCTGTTGGTGTCGTTATAGGTTTTGTCAGAATCCTTATAACACATGTATCAACAGGGTCTTTCCCTTTTACTCACAAAATCAATCGCGGATTTCGGGAAGGTGGGGCGCAGGAAAGTTCCCCCTTTTCATCCAGGGCCGCTGTCCTAAGAAGTGACAGCCATGCGGGCAGCGATTCCCGTTATTTTTGTCTACGCCAAGCCCCCGTCGGGCGCTGGATTATAATAACAGGGAGGGGAACCGGGGGAGGATCAGGGGAGGCCGGCTTCGGTCACTTTCACCGAACCGCGCGCGGGCGCCTGCTGGTCCATTGGGACGCTGTCCTGCTGTATCTGCGCGGGCAGGGCCAGGCAGAGCAAAAACCCGGGTATGGTTAATAGAACGACCCAGGCCAGTGTGACCTGGAGGCCGAAATGATCGCCCAAGACGCCTGTGAGCGGTACAAGGAGTCCTCCCATTCCCCAGGCAAAACCCATCATTAGGGCGGAGACAGTGCTTGCCCCCCCCGGCACCAATTTTTGGGCCATCACAATGTTGACCGGCGTCGTGAACAGGAGAAACGCGCCTCCCGCCGTGCACAACAGGACAGACCATGCACCACTGGCTTGGAGCGAACCGAAAAGCAACGGAAGAGAACCAATCATCGAAAGAGAGATAATGGCTTTGCCACCAAAGCGATCCGCCAGGATCCCTCCCAAAAACCCAGCGGTCCCTCCCGCGAGGAGGAAAAACGTCAAAAACTGACTCCCTTGCGCTTCACTAAATCCGCGAGTGGTGAAGTAGAGAGGCAAAAAGGATGTGAATACCATTTGGATCGCCGACCGGATCACGACTAGAAAGTAAAGGACCACTAAGGGTCTTAGCTTTTCATGTACTTGGCGGGAAAAGCTTGGTCGCTGGGCCGAAGTCATCCTGACAGGGGAGGGTCCGTAACGCAACAAATAGAGACTCATCAGAATTCCTGGGATCGCTGCCCAATAGCTATGCCCAAGTCCAGCCAGCGAGATCACGGTCGTGATATAAACCGGCCCCAGCGCGTACCCAATCATTCCCCCGGTGATAAACACCGACATCTGATATCCGTGATCCCGGCCCGAGACTTGCGAAGTGAATGCTGCTCCCTGGGGGTGAAACGCGGCTATGCCGATGCCCCCGAGCAGCAACAGGATAAGCAAGGTGTAGAAGTTGGGGGCCAATCCGAGGGAGGAGATGAAGACTCCGGCGATTGCCGGGCTGAGAGCGCAGAAAGCCTTATGCTGGAAACGATCTGCCAGGTAGCCGTAAAAGGGTTGCATGAAGGAGCTGGAGAACGCCAGGACGCCTCCCAAGATACCCGCCTGGGCAAGCGAAAGGTGCAGACGGTCGTGCAGGAACGGCAGAAAGGCGCCCAGCATGGTCGAGTAATTATCGATGCAAAAGTGAGCAGCGGCGAGAGTCAGAATGGAGCGATGAACTTTCATAGCGGTAAATACGTATTTTATATGGCTCGTATCGTTTAGGGAAGTTGAAGAGGAATCCGGGCCAAAGAGACGCCGCCCGATTGAAATATGGAAATGAAGATGATTCCGATACTGGTACTTCTGCGTGAGAGTTTGCTAAAGTCGTAAGCTTGATCTGAGCAGCGAGTGTCGGATACGAAGCGAGTTCATGGGTAATGTTTGATGCGTTCTTAAAGAAAATCGTTGGAAGTCAGTCGGAGCGCGACATGAGACGGCTGGCTCCCACGGTTGCCGAAATCAATCGCCTGGAACCCTCCGTTGCGTCTCTTCCCGCCGACCAAATGCGCGTTAGAACTTCCGAATTCAAGGAGAGACTCAGCCGAGGGGCCACCGTGGACGAGCTGTTGCCGGAGGCATTTGCACTCGTGCGCGAGGCAGGCAAGCGCACACTCAACATGCGTCATTTTGATGTGCAACTGATCGGGGGAATTGTGTTGCACCAAGGTAAGATCGCGGAGATGAAGACCGGTGAAGGCAAGACCTTGGTGGCCACGCTCCCGGTTTATCTCAACAGTCTGGAAGGCAAAGGCGTGCATGTAGTGACGGTCAATGACTATCTGGCTCGCAGGGACGCAGAGTGGATGGGCCGCATTTATCATTACCTGGGTCTCTCTGTGGGTATTATCCAGCATGATATGGATGACGCGGAACGGCAGCAGGCATACGCAAGTGACGTCACTTACGGTACCAACAACGAGTTCGGCTTTGACTACCTGCGCGACAATATGAAGTTCGACCTCTCCCACTGTGTCCAACGCGGGCACTCTTATGGGATCGTCGACGAGGTGGACTCCATCCTGATCGACGAGGCACGCACTCCGCTGATCATTTCCGGTCCGGCCGAAGAGTCCACGGACAAGTACTACAAGGTGGACAAGCTGATTCCACGCCTGACTCGCGACGTCGATCACCTGATCGACGAAAAGGCGCGCACGGTCACGATCACCGAGGATGGGATTGAAAAAGCGGAAAAGTATCTCGGGGTTGGTAATCTTTATGATCCACGCAACATGGAATGGGTTCACCACGTCCAGCAAGGCCTCCGCGCCCACACTTTGTTTCAGAAGGACGTCGACTATCTGGTGAAAGACGGGCAGGTGGTCATTGTCGATGAATTTACCGGCCGGCAGATGCCCGGACGACGGTACAGCGACGGCCTGCATCAAGCCTTGGAGGCCAAGGAAGGTGTCCGCATCGAGCGTGAAAATCAGACATTGGCTACGATCACTTTCCAAAATTACTTTCGCATGTACAAGAAGCTGGCCGGCATGACCGGAACAGCAGAAACGGAAGCGGAGGAATTCCACAAGATCTATAAATTGGATGTCGTGGTCATCCCTACCAATAAGTCGCTCCGCCGCGTGGAATACCCAGATGTAATTTACCGGACAGAGCGCGAAAAATTTGAGGCGGCCGTCGCCGAGATCAAGGAATTGTATGAAAAGGGGCGGCCGGTGCTGGTTGGGACCATTGCAATTGAGAAGTCCGAGCGCTTAAGTTCCATGCTCAAGCGCCAAGGGATCAAACACGTGGTGCTCAATGCCAAGTACCATGAGAAGGAGGCAGAAATTGTCGCGCAGGCTGGGCGCAAGGGAGCGGTCACGGTCGCTACCAACATGGCTGGCCGGGGGACGGATATTCTTCTGGGTGGAAATGAGGAATTTCTAGTGCGGCAACTGCTGCGGGACCAGGGAATCGATCCCGTTACTGCGAGCGAAGGGGGGTATCAAGAAGCGCTTGCCCAAGTGAAGCCTCAGGTGGAAAAGGAGCGCCAAGAAGTGATCGCGGTCGAGGGCTTGCATATTCTCGGAACGGAGCGTCACGAGGCCCGGCGTATCGATAATCAGTTGCGGGGGCGTGCCGGGCGGCAGGGGGATCCCGGATCCTCGCGCTTTTACCTCTCGCTGGAAGACGACCTGCTGCGCATTTTTGCCGGTGATCGGATCTCAGGACTGATGCAGAAATTGGGTATGGAAGAGGGCGTTCCGATCGAGAGTAAGTTGATCACCAAGCAAATTGAGCGGGCACAGCGGCAGGTGGAGGCGCGCAACTTCGAGATCCGCAAGCATTTGTTGGAGTACGACGATGTAATGGACAAGCAGCGGACGGAAATTTACCGCATGCGGCGTGAGTTGCTGGAAGGCAAGGAACAGCGAGAATATATCCTGCAGCTTGCGGAGGATCTGCTGATAGAAACGCTGGACCTGTATGCAGGACAGGAGCAAGATCCCGAGGAGTGGGATATTGCCAACCTGCAAGTAAATCTGGAACGTCTCTTTGGCGTTGATTTGAAGCGATCGAGTATCGATCCGAGCAAGGTGAGCCGACGGGAGTTACAGGATCGATTGTGGGAGCTGATCCGCAGTGATTACGAACAGAAGGAGAAGCTGATTGGACCTGAAGTGATGCGCTTTCACGAGCGCATGATCATGCTGCAGATCATCGATAACCAGTGGAAGGATCATCTGTTTGCTCTAGATCATTTGAAGGAGGGAATCGGCCTGCGCGGATATGGCCAGCGGGATCCGTTGGTGGAATATAAGAGAGAAAGCTTCGATATGTTCGAAGAGCTGTGGAACCGGATTACGGAGGAAATTGTCCGCTATATGTTCTTGCTGCGTCCGGTGAGTGAAGAGGAGCAGATCGAAATCCAGCGCCGTCGCCGTGAACAGTCCGTGACTTTGTCAGCTCCTTCGGAGAGTTCCGCCGCGCAAGGAGGAGATGGAGCGCCCGTGCGGACGATTCATCGCGCATCTCCTAAAGTAGGGCGTAACGATCCCTGTCCTTGCGGCAGCGGAAAAAAATATAAGAAATGCCATGGAGCGTGAATGAAAAAAATCAGAACTCTCGGTCGCAGCCGTAGGCGAGCGGAGACCTTGGAAGAAGCCCTGACGTTCGACGACGTGCTGCTGATGCCAGCCCGCTCGGATGTGCTGCCAACCGAGGTGGACACGCGCACTTTCTTCAGCAGGAACATCCCCTTGAATATCCCTCTTTGCAGCAGCGCCATGGACACAGTAACCGAAACACGCATGGCGATCGCCGTTGCCCAACATGGTGGTATTGGGATCATTCACAAGAACCTCAGTATTGAGGAGCAGGCGTCTGAAGTCGATAAAGTGAAGCGGTCTGAGAGCGGCATGATCGTAGATCCTGTAACGGTCGATCCCGACGATCGAATTGCAGATGCTCTGGCGGTAATGGAAAAGTATAAAGTATCCGGTGTTCCCGTGGTCCGCAGGAAAAGCGGCAAATTGGTCGGCATTTTGACGAACCGCGATTTGCGATTCGAGACTCGCATGAATCTCAGGGTATCCGAGCTAATGACGAAGGATCGGCTGGTGACGGTTCCTGTCGGGACGACGCTGGAGCAGGCCAAGAAACTGCTTCACAAGCACAAGATTGAAAAGTTGCTGGTGGTGAACCCGCAGTACAACTTGAAAGGCCTGATTACAGTTAAGGACATTATGAAGATGATTACCTACCCCAACGCCAGCAAGGATGGCTTGGGTCGCCTGAGGGTGGGAGCGGCGGTTGGCGCTATCGGAGATTTCCTGGAACGAGCGCACGCGCTAGCTGAAGCGGGGGCAGACGTGATTGTGATCGACACGGCGCATGGGCACTCCGAGCGGGTATTGAAGGCTCTCCGAACTCTAAAAAAGAAGCTGAAAAATGTAGATGTGGTGGCCGGAAACGTTGCCACTGCGGAAGCGACTCGCGAGTTGATGGATGAGGGCGCCGATGCGGTGAAGGCAGGAATCGGGCCAGGCTCCATTTGCACTACGCGGGTAGTCACGGGCGCGGGCGTTCCTCAAATTACCGCGATTCTCAATGCCGTGGCCGGGCTCAAGGATCGCTCGGTTCCTTTGATCGCCGACGGCGGAATAAAGTTCTCAGGTGATATCACCAAGGCGATTGCGGCAGGCGCATCGTGTGTGATGATTGGCAATCTGTTTGCCGGGACCGACGAAAGCCCTGGAGAACTGGTCTTCTACCAGAATCGCAGCTACAAGGTGTACCGCGGCATGGGATCGCTGGACGCGATGAAAGAGGGGAGCCGGGACCGTTACGCTCAAGAGGATGAATTGAGTGAATCGAAACTGGTGCCCGAAGGGATCGAAGGGCGTGTACCTTACAAAGGCAGCATTTCTGCGCTTGTTCCTCAACTGATGGGAGGACTCCGCGCGGGAATGGGCTATTGCGGTTGCCGAAATATTCCACAGCTTCAAAAGAAGGCTCGCTTCATTCGTATTACAAGCATGGGACTGCGTGAAAGCCATGTGCACGATGTACAAGTCACGAAGGAAGCGCCCAATTATCGAGTAGAAGCCTAAATGAGAAAGATTTTTGTAGGTGCGAACCGTGTCTGCTGCCGAGAGCCGTCGCTTGGGTTCGCTAGTGCGAATGACGTAAATGCCGTCCAGCCTGGCTTCCTGCTGGATGGACTGGTCGCGACGCGCCCATTGGAAAGTCCCCTCTCCGATGCTCAGAGCAAAGTGCTTGTTTCTTCGGTGGCAGCCGACCTGCTGCAGTGCCTGACCACAGCACGGCTTCTAGAACACGCGGCACCGCTCTGGGTCGGCAACCAGCTCACCGAGGTCGCGAACGGGCGGTAGGAGCTCGCCGGTGCGATCCCGGAGAACATTTGCTAGCCACACCCCCTTTCGGTGACCACGAGCTCGCAGGTAGAGTTTGCCGAGATCTAGCCCAACTCGGCGAAAGAGCGGGAATGCCATGTTTGCCGCTGCATTCCTGGCCATATGTCGGGCACCCCGTGGTTCGGGACTTTTTCCAGACTGACGCAGAAGCTCCAGTTGACGTGAGACCTCCAAGCGGGCAGCGTCCGCCCCGACTTGGCGGAGCCAGACGAACACGGCCCGGTTAACTTCCGCCGATCGCTGGTACAGTTTTAAGCCGGAAGGCACACTCGATACATCCGCTAGATAGAACGTCGTAATCTGGTCAAGCATGATGATCTGGGCGCCCTGCCGCACGGCGCGAAGGTACCAATCCTGGATTGGTGTTCGCACTAGCATGGCGGCCGGCCGCCAAGAGCCTACCGCAGCCGCCAATTGTCGATCTACGAGCCAAGAACTGCTCGGTTCCAGCAGACCATCCGACAAAAATGGGGTCGCCGCCTTGAAGCTTGGTCGACGGATGAGTATCCCAATCACCGGCGCTCCAAGTACTCCTGTCCCGCTCGCACCGATCACCGTTACAGCACCACTCATGACGAAACCGTTTCCCGTCTCAGGCATGGCTGCTACCACACGCACGAAGTGATCGGGGAACAGGAGGTCGTCGTGGTTCAGGAATGTGACATATCTCCCCCGCGCAGCCGCTAATCCAACCGAGTTCGGCCCTGACTGCTCCCCGCACCGTTCAGGCAATCGATAGTAGCGAAAACGCGGATCGCCGAACGAACGAACCACTTCGCCAGTGAGGGGACTACAGCAGTCACCCACAACAATCCCCTCCCAATCCTCGTATTGCTGGTCAATCAGGGAACCAAGGGTCTCGCGTAGAGCGTCCGCTCGCTCGTACGTCGCGATCACAACGCTTACCTTAACCGCAGCGTTCTTGAAAGTCGCCGGCATGGGCCTCGGTGATGGGTCAGTCAAGCCATCGCAAGAATCATTGACAGCGCCGACCGCGCTTCATTGGTGAAGATCCCAGAGAGCGGGAGGAATTGTTGGACCTCTGCAAGGCTCAGCCAACAGACATCCACACAATGCCAGTGTTCGATGTCCTCAACAAAAACAATCGAGTACCTCGTGACGCAGTGGTAGAAGCGCCCACCCTCGTCTGATTGCAGACAACTCAGCAGCCGGGTGCCCGCTGCGACAAGCTCACCCGAGGTAACCTCCCGCTCGGGTGCCCCTTCGAGCAGTTCTAAACCGGCGCCGCAGGTCTGAATGGTCGGTCCGAGCTGAGCGCCCAGGGGGAATCCAGGTTCATGTCGAGCTACGAAGCAAAACCGGAGAAGTCCGTCGAAGAGCCCGCACGCAAGAACTACTTCATGTTCGGCATGGTCCGCCGTCATCGCGTGCGCGAACAACGGTTGGTCCCATGCCGCGACCTCGCGTTGCGATGTCGTAACCGCAACGAATCGCACTTCAAACAATCCCCCGCGCTCTGGGCTTATGACATCGTCACTCACATTCCAGTCTTGGAGCTGTGCGAGATCGAGCTTCCGAATTTTCAACGGGCTGTTTGATCGTAGGGTCATCAGCAATTCATATGCGCGACGACCACCGCTGAAGTCTTGATTCGTCGATGAACCCAGGAGGAGTTCTCCGAAACCGCCGGTGCCTCTCCACTGAGCAAATGGGCCGCCGTTTGCAGAAAGCAGGTTCCACGGCGTACAAGCGATCACGGATCGGGCATCGGTGTTGACTGAGAAGTCGTCGAGAAAAAGAGCGCGAACGCTATTCCAATTAAACCAGCGGAAGGCCTCACCGGCCATTGACGGATCGGGACGGTTGAGGACAACACAGGCATTGCGATTGCGCTTTCCTAGAAAACACGATCCCTGTTCCGACTGAAGTGAAGATACTTCAGGAGGGCGGACTGAGGTGGTGAAGAGATCGAGGTGCCGGGTGGGTCGCCCGCCGTGAATGCGCGTGAAATTGCTCTCTGTTGCCTGGACTGTTGGGGCAGCCTGTACACGCCTCACATTGCCTGGTTCGGGTTTGGCCTGAAGCAGCAACCAAGTCTGATGATGCTCCCGCGCCAGTACCAGGCCTAGCAGGCCGATTTCCGGCTGGTCAATCATCGGGAGTTGATAACCTCCCCTGTGCTCGACAGAGACATCAACACCAACCACCGAGAAGTACCCGCCGCTCCGGTGGCGAATTGCCCCTGATCGAGCCTGCCATTCCTTCGAGTCTCGTAAACTAATTCGCTGCACCACCATGTCGCAGCCTGCGCGCACCTCGTCGAGCCAATGACGTGCCGCGCCGGTCTCGCAAACATCGTTCCCGGCTGCCTCTGCCTTAGTGATGAGGTTGGAAAGCATCGATCGCCCTACCCGTCGGTGGGGAGCTTGTTCGGCGTCTACTGACGTTCCCTAGGACCTTTCAACCGACATTTCCTTTTTGGCTTCCGATGGCAGAGAGTATATGCCCATTTCTTTCCAGCCGAACACAGTTTTCTCTCCGAGATGGTCCCATCGGGTCCCAACCGCTCTTCTATCGGGCCCGAATACCCGGTAGTGCCCCCTTTGGAACCAGTTTTTTCGGACACCGCAGCATGCGGGGCCTTTCTCAGGATCAATTTCTCCAAAACCACATTTCAAACTGGAAATGCGGGCTAAATCTAGTCAGTTGCTTCCAACGTTTGCGTCCCATGGGCCTCATTGGCTGACCCAAGGCATTTCGGGAAATGCCGACCCCATTCCCTGTGAAGAAGTGTAAAGGATGTTTGCGGGTGGAGGGGACCGGCGCCACCCTGCCGGCGGCTAACGCTTTCAATCACGGCGCGCATCTGCGACAATATAAGTGTTTACGGGTATTTTGATTCGTTGCAGGTTGATTGTCAGAACTTAAGACTTTCTTCCCGAAATCGCATCGTAACGTCTGTTGAGGAGTCTGGATGGAGCCTAGCGATGAGTACTTAATTCAAAAGTACTTACATGGAGATACAAGCCGGTTCAATGTTCTGATCCAGCGCTGGCAGAAACGGATCTTCAATTTCATTTACCGAAACCTCGGAGATTATGAGGAGGCGCGGGACTTAACCCAGGATACCTTCGCGAAGGTGTTTTTGAAATTAAAGGACCTGGATGATACCAGTAAATTTTCCTCGTGGATTTATAAGGTGGCGCTGAACGAATGCCGCATGGCCTTTCGCCGTGCCAAAGGGAGGCAAAAAGTACCGCTGGAAATCTACCACCAAACCGAGGCGCAGGGGGATGAGTTTTGTCGAATCAAGTCGGAGGAGGAGAGTCCGGAAGAGCACCTGCAGAAGAAAGAAAGCGTAGACCGGCTACGCGAAATGATACGTATGATCCCGGAGGAGCAGCGAGCGGTGATTCTGATGAAGGAATACGAGAACCTGAAATTTCATGAGATTGCGGAAATTCTCGATGTACCTCTGAGCACCGTTAAGTCCCGCATGTACTTAGGTCTGAGAACGCTCAGACGGCTCTTAATTCAAAAGGAACTGACTCGAAGATAGGAGTTTCACCTGCTATGTATTGTCAACAGTGCCGACAACAGTTGCTGGAGTTGGTCTATGAGGAGGGGATTCGGCCCCGCCGCCGACTCGAGCTGCTCGATCATGTGGATAGTTGTCCCATGTGCCACGAAGAGTACACGGAATTGTTGGAGTCGCGGGCCTTGCTGCAGGAGTGGCCGGATGAGGAGTTGTCGTGGGGTTTGTGTATCAATCTCAACTATCAAACCTCGCCGCTGCGGCGCTGGTTTGCCGCGGCTCTCTGGTCCTGGCTGCGCTGGCCGGTTTTCAGAGGCGCCACTGCTGCGCTGCTTCTGCTGGTAGCAGTGCTTGCAATCACTCAAAGCGAGTTTTTCTGGAATGAGGGCGGCTTGACGGTGCGCGCCCACCTTTGGAAAGGCAACGGGAACGTAGTGATGAGCAACGCGATGAGTCAGGAAGAACTTCTCAGCACCATCGACCGAATAATCGCAGAAAGCGAACAACGCCAGAACAAATTGTTCGGCACGGCGATGATCAAGATGTACGAGGACCTAGAAATACGCAATCGTTACCAACAAGGGGAGATTCAAACGGAGTTTGAAAATCTGCAGCGACAGAACGAGACTCGCTGGGAGCGAGTACTGCGGCAGAACACTCAGTGAGCTGGCGATATGAAAAGTACTCTTGGGGACATCCGTTATTCGTTATCAGTCATTAGGGATCGCTCCACGGCGACAAGTTGTCATCACCGGCCGCTAAGCGGTGAGGAGAGCCGCTCTGGGGTCTGGAGGGTTGTCTGGATGATGGGGCGCAAGTGTTTGCGAGTCATACCCATTTTGGGGCTGGCCTTGTGCATGCCGGGTGTGTCTCTGGCGCGAGATGGCGTTGACTACCGGCAAATGCGTAACGAGATCCAGATTTTTGAGAATATTTTGCGGACGGCGATCAAAAATGAGTTCAATCATCCATTGGCTTTGGTCAATGAGCCGAGGGGTTCTTATCTTCCGGGCTACGGGGTGAACTTCACCTTTCTGCTCAACATCAATCGGGATGAAGTGGAGACTCCCTTTGGAGTGAAGCGATTTAATTCTTCCTCGCGAACGCGCATTGAGAAAATTCGGTTGGTGCGTGACATGATATTGAAGTTATTGGGAGATTATAGCGCTGCCCTGACGCAGCTAGGTGGAGGTGAGAACTTCGCCGTTTCGGCGCATCTTGAGGACCGTACCGCCTTAGTTGCCAGTCAAAGAGAAGAAGTGATGGTTTTTCGAGTCAGCAAGAAGGCGCTTTCTGACTATAGCTCCCGTAAAATTGACCTGAGGCGATTTCGCGAGCAGGTGGAAATGATCGAGTACTGAAAGATGGGAATCAGAATCTCCGAGTTACGGCAGCGAAAATTGTTTGGCCAGGAATTAGTCGACCGGGGTCTGGTGTCCGAAGAAGAACTGAAGACAGCACTGAATGTTCAGAAAACATCCCGCGAAAAAATCGGCAAAATTCTGGTCGAACTGGGAGCGCTGTCGGGGAAGGATTTGATTCAAGTGCTGGGACAGCACCTGGGTGTGCCGGTCATGCGTGAGGAGGACTGGCCTAAAGTCCCCGTTCTGGAGAACACTTTCTCAGTGAAATTCATGCGCCAAAATAAGTTTGTCCCAATCAACCTGTTAGAGGATGGAACGCTGGTGGTCGCCATGAACGATCCTCTTGATTACGCCACGCTGGATTCTATCCGCCTGTTCACCGGCTACCAGAAATTGCAAGTGGTGCTGGCCAACGATACGGAAGTGCTGGACCTGATCGAAAAATTCTACGGGAACCAGAGTACAAGTTTGGGTCGCATCGTCGAAGGTCTCGAGGAGGGTGACGTAGAGGCGCTGGCTGAGGATATGGATGACGTAGAGCACCTGAAGGACCTAGCCTCGGAGGCGCCTGTGATCCGGCTGGTAAATCTATTGATCAGCAAGGCAATTGAGAGCCGAGCCAGTGATATCCATATCGAACCTTTTGAGAAAGATCTGAAGGTGCGTTACCGCATCGATGGCATTCTGCACGATGTCGAATCGCCGCCCAAGAAGCTAAAGGCTGCCATCATCTCGCGCATTAAGATTATGTCGAAATTGAACATCGCGGAGCGACGTGTTCCGCAGGATGGACGCATCAAGATGAAGGTGCTGGGTCGTGAAATTGATCTGCGCGTTTCGACATTGCCGACGCTGTACGGCGAAAGCGTAGTGATGCGTATTCTCGATAAAAGCAACACTCAAATTTACGACCTGAACAAGCTCGGTTTTGCGCCTGAGACGTTCGGGATGTTTGAAAACCTGATTGCCCGCCCTCACGGGATTATCCTGGTAACGGGGCCCACCGGGTCCGGGAAAACGACGACGTTGTACACGGCGCTAACCAAGATAAACTTGCCCGACAAAAAAATTATTACGATCGAAGATCCGATCGAATACCAGATCAATGGAATCAATCAGATTCACGTCAACCCTCAAATCGGCCTTACTTTTGCGGCAGGATTGCGATCCATCGTGCGACAGGATCCGGACGTGATCATGGTGGGAGAGATCCGAGATCTGGAAACGGCGGAAATTGCTATCCGTGCCGCGCTTACCGGTCACCTGGTATTCAGTACTCTGCACACCAACGACGCGCCCAGCGCGATCGCGCGTCTGGTGGACATGGGAGCGGAGGACTATTTATTGGCTTCGTCCATTTTGGGAGTCCTGGCTCAACGTCTGGTGCGGGTGATCTGTTCTTACTGTAAGACAGAGGTAGACAACGACCCGGCATTCTTGAAAGAGATTGGGATGAATCAAGACGGCGAGCCCAATATCACCTACCGGGGACGGGGGTGTAAGGAATGCAGCGGTACGGGATACGTTGGTCGCATCGGCATTTTCGAGCTGATGCTGATGGACGACGACATTCGCCACCTCACCATCAGCGAGGCTGACAGCAATACGTTGCGCAAGCACGCGATACAGAATGGTATGTGTGACCTGCGTGAAGATGGGTGGAGAAAAGTGCGTGCTGGCATTACTACAGTCTCGGAAGTGTTGCGCGTGACACAAGAGGTATAGAGAAATGCGGATTGCGGATTTAGCGGCAACAATGGATCTGAGGTGCTGGCCCGCGAGCGCTTGGAAAATCCGCAATCCGAAATCCAAGACGGCTGGCCCGGTTGGTTCTCAAGAGTAAAGGACGATGGCTTCCTTCAATTATAAGGCACTGACGTTGGACGGGAGGGTGGTGGAAGGCACGCTGGACGGTTTGGATGACCGCAGCGTAATTAACAAACTGCGCGATCAGGGTTACCTCCCAATGAAAGTTTACAGCCAGCATGAAGGGTCGGTGTTCAATCGCGCTTTCTTCCTGCCGCTGGCCAGGAAGAAGGTCGCCGGCAAGGAGTTGCTGGTATTTACTCAGGAACTGGGTACGCTGGTGAAAGCAGGTCTGCCCCTGGATCGCTCTCTTTCCATCCTCACCGATCTGACGGTGAATCAGCATTTCCGTGAGGTCATTCGGGACGTATTGGACGAAGTGCGTGGTGGAAAATCGCTCGCGGATTCGTTGGCGAAGCACCCCCGCGTATTCCCGAGGATCTATGTCAACATGGTACGGGCGGGAGAAGCGGGCGGCGTGTTGCAAAATATCCTGGAGCGGCTCGCTGAATATTTGGAGAACGCCCAGGATCTGAAGAATTACTTTATTTCTTCCTTGATTTATCCGGCCTTACTGGCACTGGTGGGTACTGCGTCCATCTTCATCTTGGTTCTGTTTGTGATTCCCCAGTTTACCTTGATTTTTGAAAACGCTGGAGCCCCCATGCCGCTCCCGATGAAAATCATGTTAGGCGTGAGCGATTTGCTGCGAGGATGGTGGTGGTTTCTGCTGCTCGCCGCCGCGGGCGTCTTTGCTTTCACACGCCGCTACCTTGCTACGGAGCAAGGGAAGTTGAGTTGGGACAGGCGGGTGTTGCGCCTTCCTCTAGTGGGACCGCTGGCACACAAAATGGAAGTGGCGCGTTTTAGCCGAACGCTGGGGACTTTGCTGCACAGCTCGGTGCCGCTGTTGAATGCGATGACGATCGTCAAAGAGATCGTCCGTAACCAAGCGATTGCCTCCACGATGGACTCCATCAAGTCGGGCATTAAGAAGGGTGAAGGGATCTCCACTCCCATCCGGGAGGCCAACGTATTTCCGCCGTTTGCGCTGCACCTGGTGGAGGTAGGTGAGGAGACGGGAAATCTGGACGCGATGATGCTGCAGATTGCAGATACCTATGACAAAGAGGTGCGCAACTCTCTCAAAAGGCTGGTCGCATTTTTCGAGCCAGCAATGATTTTGGCAATGGGTTTGGTGATTGGCACTATGGTGGTATCGATGCTCACCGCGATATTCAGTATCAACGAGATTCCGTTGTAGAAAGCTGCTGCGGGAAGGAGTGCACGAGCGGATCCCCGGTCATCAGTTATGCGTCACCCGTCATCCGTCGCTACGCAGTTGGGGGCGACCGATGACGACTGACCGGTGACGATCAAAGGAGATCTATGTTGAAGCTAAGGCGTAACAAACGGGAGAAAGGTTTTTCACTGATCGAGCTGATCGTTGTGTTGGTCATTTTGGGCTTGCTGGCAGCAGTCGTAGGCCCTGCAGTCATGCGCCGCTTGAAAGGAAGTCGAACCCAAATCGCGAAAATCCAGATTTCTCAATTCGAGGAGTCCCTCGATTTGTTCAACTTTGATGTGGGACGTTATCCCGGCACGCAGGAAGGACTGCAGGCGTTGATCCAGAATTCAGGGAACGTTCCAAACTGGAGCGGTCCGTATTTGAAGAAGAATGCATTACCCAAGGATCCTTGGGGACATGACTACGTTTACCGCAGTCCGGGACAACACGGCGAGTATGATCTCTATTCGCTGGGAGCGGATGGCCAGGAAGGCGGCGATGGAGAAAACGCCGATGTGAGTTCGTGGGCGGAGGCAAGGTAAGGGAATGATGCGTGTCTGTTTGCGCCAGCGGGGCTTTACTCTGATTGAGCTCATTGTGGTGATTGTTATCATTGCCGTTGCCAGTGCCTTGGTGATGCCGTCCATGAGAAGCGGTCTTTCTGGCGTGCGGTTAGAGGCGAAAGGACGCGACCTGGCAACGTTGTGTCGATTTGCGCGCACCTTGGCGGTGGGGGAGCAGCGTGTGTATCGGATTCGGATTGAGAAGGAGAAGAACAGCATATTTCTGACGGATGCCTATCACGAGAAGGTTCGGAGTTTTGACCTGACCAGGGAAATCATGCTGGAGGCCTTTAAATACGAAGGGGAAGAAAGTCGCGAGCCAATCGTGTTTCTGAATTTCTATCCAAATGGACGAGCCGATGAGGCGGAACTCGTGCTGAAAAACAAGCAAGGCCGTGAGGTTATTGTCAAGACGGATGTGCTGACGGGCACAGCAAAGTTGGTGATTCCCAGAGAGCAGCAGTGAGACAGACCAAGGTGAGTGCTGACAATTATGGAATGCGGGGACCGAGGGACACGACGACGCGTCGAAAATGCGGCGGGTCCTCCTATGCGCGCGCCTCGGTGTCCCCACGTCGGTACGACACGCGAGGGTTTACACTGTTAGAAATCGTAGTGGCTCTGGCGATTGTCAGTATTGGCGTCACCTTGGCCCTGCAGTTGTTCTCAGGAGCCTTGAAAAATGTAAGGAAAATGGATCTGGCGGCGCAGGCAATGAATCATGCTGAAAATATCATGAATGAAATTCTCTCTGACGAAAACATTAAGGGCGCCCGAGCGATGCATGACGACATTGATGACAACTTTCGCTGGGAGGCAGTGATCCAGGAGTTTGAGATTCCAGAGCAATCAAAATGGAATTCACAACAGCCGTTTCCTATGAAACTGCTGAATGTTCGTGTCGACGTCATTTACAGGAATGATAAGAACGGCAAGGTGTACCGTCTGAGTTGTCTCAAGCCGGTCGGACTGCGGCAGGCGCAAAAGCCGGGCGGAATCGGCGTCCCGGTAAATCCGTTTGGAAACGCCCCATGAAGCGCCAGGTAGGTTTTACTCTGCTGGAATTACTCATTACGCTGACACTGGTTTCACTTTTGTCCTTGATCGTTTTCATCGCATTGCGAGTTTCTCTTACTGCGTACCGAAAGGGCGAGGAGCGCATGGAGACTTTGCAGCGGGAGAAAGTCATCGTGGGGCTCATCAAGACCCAGATTGGGTCTACCTATCCGGCTCGGCCGCAAGGAAAGTTTTACGACCCATTGCGTGCTCAGCAGTCGGGAGGCGCTCCGGATGCGCAGGGTGGATTTCTGGAACGGCTGGTGGCCGCTCGTTTGATGGCGCCCCCCTTATTCAAGGGCGAAGAGCGGCGTATGTTGTTTGCGAGTTTTGCGCCGCTGTTTTTCAAAAAGAACGCCGGCATGTCGATGATCTCCTACGCGCTGGTCCCGGGTGAGAAAGGGGACACCGAGTTTGTCGAGGCCGAGGGACAATACCGGGGAGGTGAAACCTATCTGCAGATGAGTTCGGGAGAGAAGACCAAGAGAACCATATTTTTCCCCGGGCTGGAGGATGGGACGTTTGAATATTTCGGTGCTCCAGGTCAGGAAGACTACGCCTGGTATCCTGCATGGAACGCGGAATCGATTGGCAGGCTTCCGTTGGCGGTCCGAATTACGGTCACCAAGAAGAACCAGCAGAGGCTGAGAATTGTGGGCTTGATAAGCGCCGATGCGATGGCCAATCCCGGGATCGGGGGGGGCGGAATCCCGCCCAACCTGCGCACCATCATTGGAGGCGGAGGAGGGCAGTGATGCGAGTGCGGATTGCGGAATACCGAATGTGGGATGTGAAACATTCGACCCAACCAAAGAGCGCAGAAAGCAGGTCGCCAGGCACAAGAATGTCTGTGATCTGTGGTCCGCGGTCCGTTGCCACGCTTGACAACCGCATGGGGAAGATGGACAACGGACAACGGACAACGGACAAAGCACAATTTCGCATTCCGCATTCGGCATTCCGCAATCCGCACTTGAGTGAGCGCGGCTCGGTCTTGGTCCTTCTGGCGTGGATTCTTGTGGCTCTCTCGCTGATTGCGCTGTCGTTCAGCAGTTCAGTCAGGATGGAAGCAAAAGCGACTCTTAATGAAGTGGATTTGAAGCAGTCGTATTACATTGCCCGCTCGGGCGTGTACTACGCAATGAACCGTGCCCTGTTGCAGGCGTTAAAGACCACCACGGGGGACATCGCCAGCCAGCAGCAGAATGCAGACGAAGACTTGGAACGCGGCCAGTTGCGCTTCTCCATGGCCAATGGAACGGCTGAGATTACCGTCACCGATGAGACTGGAAAAGTCAACGTAAATATCGCCGCTGAAGACGTGCTAAGAAATTTGATGGCGCAGGTAGGCCTGACAAGAGACGTAGCTGACGGGATCGTGGACGGCATTCTGGATTGGAGGGACGCGGATCAGGATGTCCACGCCAATGGCGCTGAAGACTCCTATTACATGGGGTTGAACGAGCCGTATCACGCCAAGGATGGACCCTTGGATAACATTGAGGAGTTATTGCTGGTAAAAGGAGTAAGCCCAGAGATCTTCTATGGTCAGAAATTCAAAGACGATTCCGGCGCGGAAGTGACTCGGGGCGGCTTGGTCAATTTCCTTACTACGTACACCGCAATCAATCGGATCAATATTAATTCGGCCCCGGTGGAGGTTCTTGCATCTATACCTGGCATGGATGAGGAACGTGCGCAGGCAATTGTGCGGCGACGCATGGAGAAGCCATTTAGCAGTCCAACGGAGGTGGGCGAACAGCTTGGCATGCAAGGCGATGTTAACGCCATGGCCAACTTGAGTGCTTTCCGGTCTAACGTCTATTCGCTACGATCCGTGGCGCATTTGAATAACCGCAAGATTGTTTCCGTGATCCGCTGCACGTTTGCGGTGGATATGAGTTCTCCCACGGGGTATCGCATTATTTATTGGAATGAGAATAACCTAGAGCTTTAGGAGAAGCATTGTTCAGCATTGACTCTAGTTTGGGCATCGAAGTTTGTGGCGAGAACCTCGTGTTTACGGTCGTAAAGCGTAGCATTGGCGGCTTTGCAGTCGGTCAAAGCTGTGTGATCGAGGGTTTCCTGCAACTGGACAAGGCGCAGCTCCGCGAGAAATTGCAACAGATCAGAAAGCACAACGGTTTCAACAAGGAGAACGTGATCCTTGGTTTACCGCGCGACCAGGTGATTTTACGTAAGGTGGAGTTGCCTCTGGAAGCTGCTGAAAATCTCAGCCAGTTGATTAAGTATCAGGTTGAGTACTACCAGCCCAGCGAGGAGAATAGCTCCTACTTTGATTATATCGTGCTCAACCAGGATCTGGAAAGAAAGAGATTAGTCCTGCTCGTGGCCCTGGCGCGTAAGAGCTGGCTGGATCCCTATATCGAGCGTTTAAGTGCAAACAAGATCGTTCCCAGTCGGGTGGAGGTCAGTACCTCCGCAATCTTTAATTTGGTTTCACTCAAAAGGGAGCTGTTGATGGGAAAGGGCTTGGTCGTCGTCTTTGATGTCAACGACCAGGCGTCAGAGATTGTAGTTCTGAGAGGTAGGGAGGAGATTTTTTCTCGAGAGGCGCACATGGGTCCGCCAACTTGCACCGTGGATCATTGGTTGGATCGCTTGCAACAGCTTCTCTCCGAAATCAGGATTGAGGATGGGTCCATTGATCGGTTTTACCTTTGCGGAACGCAGGCGCAAGGCCTTTATCCGAGATTCAAGGAACGCTTCCGGGAAACAGAGCTTCTTGCGGAAGCTGTGCGGGGCAAGTTGCGAGCCAAAGGGGATGTCCAGTTGACTCACTCTTTAGGCTTTGCCCTGGCGCCCTTTTGTAGAAAGCGGTCGCCGATTTCGCTGAATTTGATTCCTCCAGAACGCCGTCGTGTGGTCAGCAAGCTCCAGTATGTACCGACGGCTGTCCTGGGGTTGATGCTGATCGCGGGTGTGGTTGCGCTGGGGCTGCGGGATTATGTTCAAGCGCAGGAGTTTGCCGACAGACTGGACGCGCGCATACGGGCGCTGGAACCCCAAGTTATGGAGTTGAAAAAGATCCAGGGAGATATCGAAAATGCAACGGCCGACATTGCGTATCTGGAGGAGATTACACAAAATCGGGCGATCACGCTCGCTGTGGTGAAAGAGTTGACGGAAAAAATACCGCAAGAAGCCTATCTGCAAATGATGACGATTGATACCCAGGCAAGGAGCGTCGATATTACCGGCTACTCGAGCAATCCTACGGCGATTCAGAATCTGTTGCTGCGCTCGTCCCACTTGCAAAAGGTGGAAAACAAATACACCACCTTTGATCAACGGGTAAAAAAAGATCGCTTCAACTTTAGAGCGGAGATCAAGCAGTGAAAATCAATAAACGGGAGCGTCTGGTTCTTTCCGTCGGGGTAGCGATCGCGTTGCTTGTCGTCATAATTGGCTGGGTGGTCTTGCCGTTTCTTGATTCTAAAAAGGAAGTCATCGAAAGCATCAACAACAAGAAGAGGAAGTTGCGAACCTACCAGGTCTTCGTGCAACGAAAGGACGAGTACCTGAAAGAGTTGCAAGCGTTGCAGGCACGCAAGCGGAAGCTGCAGACGCAGATTTTGTTTGTCAATGATAGTGCGGAAGCGGAGGCGAAATTGCGCGATGCGCTGAACCAGTATGCGCAGGCAAACGGTGTAACGATTACCCGTACCAATATTCTGCAGGAAGAAAAGTTGAAGGATGGTTACAGCAAGATTGCAATCGATTTCAACGTTACCGCGGATATAGGGCCGCTCACGCGATTCATGCACGCGCTGGTGACAGATCCGAATTTCTTAGAGATCAGGCAACTAAACATCAATGCGTATATGAATAAGAATCAGGTTGTTCTGCAGCCGAGGATTACGCTAGCCGCGCTAGTCCGTAAAGGATAAAAGATGGGACGCAAGCTGCTGTTGATAAATGTTGTGTTGCTCCTGCTGGTGATTCTTCTCGGCAGTCAGGTGCGGAACCAGTGGAGGGCGTATCGCCGCGAACATGACCTAACTCAAATGAAGCTGGAAACGAGTGAGAAACCATCCAAAGGCTCACCGCGTGATAACCAAAGTGAAGTTGGACCGGGGGCTCCAGAGCCGGGTAACTACACTGTGATCTTCGAGCACAATCTTTTTTCAGCAAATCGGATTGAATTTGAGCCGGCCGAACCGGTAGCGGAGACGCCTTCGATTCCTCCCTTACCTGGGATGCCAATCCTTAACGGCGTCACGGTCGTCGGAGACAAGAGGGGCGCCTTTATCCAGGAACCGCGTGCAGGCGCCCAACCCCAGAACCGAACGGTGCAGGTGGGGGATGTGCTGATGAATTTTGGAAAGGTGAAGGAGATTCGAACCGACGCGCTGGTGTTCAGTTGGGGAGACGCTACGCACGTAGTGGAGATGTTCAACAGCGATGGGCAGAAAACGCGGGGGCCGGTAGCGGCGCGCCTCCAGACGACCATCATCACGGTCGGCAGCAAGAGGGGAGGTCCGGGGCCCGCTTCCGGTAGTGGCGCCGCCTCGGTTCCGACAGCCGGTCCCACGATACAGATTGGAACGGTTGGCCAGGCCGGCGGAGCGGCGCCCGTACCGCAGGGTAATGTGGGGGGTGCCGCCGCAAGAGGAGGAAATCTCACAAATCGAGCGACAGCTACGAGTCCTGGAGCGGCACAACGCCAGATTCAGCCGGCCAACCAGCAACCTCAAAACCAGAATTACATCGACACGCCTTTTGGTCGCATTTTGCGTCCGGCTAGGCGGACCAACTGAGAGCGCCGAATTTCGAATACCGAAGGTCAACCGATGGATGCACGTCTCGCACGTGCACCTTTATGAGTTATTCCGTGGGGCGAGATTCGAAATTAGAGGAGAGTGAATGAGAACTTGCTTCCATCAATGTGTATGGCTTTGCATGTTTTGTCTGATTTCGGCGCTGCAAGCAGCCGGGCTGCCCGAGGCAATGGTATTGCAGCAAAGACAGACGACGCTCCAGGACCGGACCATTGTGGTACCGGCGCCTGCGGCTCCGGTTCAACAGGCGCAGCCGCGCCCTGACGGGCTGGAAACAGTCATCGGAGGGGGCACATTAAATCCACAGTCAACCGGAGAAGCGCCTGAAGAGACCCAGGCTCCCCAAGTTCAGCCGGAGACGCCGCCCGCGCCACAACCGCAACCGCCTCGGTCCACCGGGCCGGTCGTTACCCGGCTGGAACCTTCGGGACCCGGCTTGATGCTTCTCTTTGACAATGCGCCGCTGAATACCGTTATCAACTTGATCATGAAGGAGCTCGGATATTCTTACATGGTCGATCCGGCGGTGCAAGGGACGGTCAATATTCAGACCACACAACCCATTAAACGTGAAGATCTCTTCCCCGCATTGGAACTGATTCTTAAGTTGAACAATGCTGCAGTCGTCAAGTCGGGCGATATATATTTGATCGTGCCGATCGCAGAGGGAATTCGTGCTCCCCATGAGATTTTGCTCGACTTGAAAAAGAGGACGGAGGTGGTCGTTCCTTCCGCCACCGCGCCGGCCGGCCGGCCGGCAGCGGGAGCAGCCTCACAGGCTGGGCCTCCGTCTAGCGCCCCAACCGTCATTGCCGCGCAGGGCCCCGCCGGCTCGGAGGAAGAGCGGGGATTGGTAACCGTCATCATCCCTCTGCAGTTTGTTCCTTCCTCGGAAATGACGACCATCATCCAACCCTTCATGTCTGGCGGCGCGGTGGTGCTTTCGTATGACAGTAAGAACATCCTGATTCTGACCGACTTTAAAAGGAATATCGAGAAGGTCAAGAAACTGATCGACATTTTGGATACGGGATTTTTTGACATCAATACGACAGAACTGGTCACGGTGCGTTACAACCGGGCGGCAGATGTAGCCGCCGACTTGGGTAAGGTATTTGGCGGGGGTGGAGAAAGCAGCAGTATCACTCTTCTTCCCATTGAACGACTCAATTCCATTCTCGTGATCGCGCATTCCAAAGAAGCCCTGGATGAAGTGCACAAATGGGTGGAAAAACTGGATTCTCCCACTGGTGGCATGAATCTGCAAACGTTTGTCTACCAAGTCGAGAATTCCACCGCGGGTAATATTGCCGACATTCTGTCTCAACTGTACAGCGATGGGGCTGGACTTCCATCCCAAGCAACTGCCGAGGCTCAAGCCGCCGCTCAGCAGCAGCAACAACAGCCGCAGAGCATTCGGCCCCAAGAAAGTCGCGCGCCGCGGAGAAGCCTCCGATCTACGTTGGGCCCGACCTTAGAGGGACGGCCGATTTCTGAACGCGCTGCGGCCGGCGGGGGAGGGTCTCTGGCGGGAGGAAACATCAAGATTATCGTCAATGAATTTAACAATTCCTTGATTATTCAGGCGACGGAAGCCGATTACCAGTACATCGAGAGAGCGATCAAGCAACTGGACGTATTGCCTCGTCAGGTCGAGATTGAAGCAAAGGTATACTCGGTCGAATTGCGCGACGATCTCTCCTTCGGAATCGCCGCATTTCTGGAAGGGAGGGCTCAAACGGTGGCTACGACTGCGCAGATATCCGCTCCCAAGGGAAACGACGCCGGCGGAGCTTTGGTTGCCGCCACGCGTTTTATTATTGGCGAATCCCGGCAGATTCAAGCCACCTTGAATGCCTTGGCCACGAAGACGAATGTGAAACTTCTGGAAGCGCCGCGCCTGTTGGTGATCGACGGCCAGCAGGCGACCATCAACATTGGCGCGGAAGTTCCGGTGACAACATCCTCTTTTGGGGACCCGGTGGTGAGTGGTAGTCCCGGCGCATTCTTAAACCAAATCCAATTCCGCCCCACAGGCACAAGTCTACTGATCAACCCACGCATCAGCGCTGCAGGAATGGTGACCATGGATTTGGCCATCGAAGTCAGCTCCGCGGTGGGTACGGGTCTCACACCCACCATTAATCGCAATTATGTTGAGACCTCTCTGATTGTAAAGGATGAGCACTCGATTGCGATTGGCGGCATTATCAGCGATAGCGAGAGTTTGACCCGCAGTCGAGTTCCGTTATTGGGAGATCTGCCCTTGGTCGGCGCGTTGTTTGGGCAGACATCCAGGAACACTCGTCGTAGGGAGTTGGTGGTTCTAATTACGCCTCGCGTGGTTGGGTCGGTGTCGCAGGCCGATGTGACGACTGATAACTTTCGCCGTGCTTTGAAACGCGCCTATGAATATGTGACGGACAAAGAAAGAAGCGAAAAGGAGCTTATCGAGGAACGCATTCGCAGAGAAATGCGGGAAGAACAGAAACGTCAGGAACAGATGCAGAAAAGAAGACCATAGGCCCAATGTAATGGCGCCTGGGGCTTTGAATACGGAACCGTGTCATGATCAAACGACGGCATCTCGGTTCGGGAAACTGATGCTTTCGTGAGGAGGCTTGTCATTGCCTTGCAATGTTGAAGTCCGCAAGCCGATGGGACGTATGAAAGGATTGGCTGCGCGGGTGGCGCGAGGAAGACGTTGGCTGTTGATCCCCATGGTTGGCGCCATCGTTTGCCAGGAGAGTCGGTGGATCCGTGTCGCCTTTCCCGTGGTAGCGAGTGCTCCAACCAGTTCGATACGGCAGGCGCGGGAAGGAAATATCGAAGTCGACTCGCCTCAGGCGAACTCGCGAGCCAGCAGTCCCATCTCGGTTTCTGGCAAGGCGCGCGGGCGATGGTTTCTTGAAGGTGTTTTTCCGGTTTCCCTCGTGCAAGAGGACGGCCGGGTATTGGCCACGACGTCAGCACACGCGAAGGGGGACTGGATGACTGAAGAATTTGTAGAATTCACCGCGACGATTTCCTATCCAAAGCCGTCCATGGATCGTGGGACTCTGCTTTTTAAACAAGCGGACGCCCAAGGGAAGGGGGCCGGAGAAACGTATCCGGTTCCAGTTCGGTTCTAATGAGGCTTTGCCGCTAGGGGTCTGACCTTGCATCCCGGCGCCGGTACAACTGAGCAAGAACCTCAAAGTGGAAAGTCTGTGGGAATAGGTCCAATATGGAAAACTGCTGGACCTGATAAGCGGCGCTGAGCCACTGGATATCACGCACCAGCGTCGTGGGGTCGCACGAAACATAAGCGATCCTTTCCGGTTTGCTCTTCAAGATCCAATGGATCACCTTTTTGGAGAGTCCTGCCCGTGGCGGATCGGCCAGCACGCAATCGAAGATTTCTGTGGTCGTTTCCAAGTAGCTGTTCACATCGGCGGCTACAAACTTAACGTTATCAAGTTCGTTGATGCGAGCGTTATCAACTGCTTCTGCGCAAGCGCGCTCGTTTTCCTCCACGCCCACGACATCGCCGAATTGAAAGCAGAGAGGAAGGGTAAAAAAGCCAACCCCGGAGTAAAGATCCAAGAGTCGAGCGCCACCGCCAAGTGAGCGGCAAACGATCTCGTTCAATGTGGAATTCAGAAATCGATTTGTCTGAAAAAAGCCCTGGCCACTGATGCGGAACTGAATGCGCTGAATGCCGAATTGCATCCAATCGGAAGAGGAGGGGTGAAGCAACTTCAATCCGGGCATTTCTCGCCGAGCGGCCGCTAGAAACGCTTCCGATAGGGGTGGGAACATCTCCAGTCCCAGTTGTCCGGTGTCATCCATCCAGATCTGGAAAGAGTCGCAGCCGGCGAGCCAACTCCTTGACTGTAGCCGAGTCAGTAGTTCGTTCATCGGTTCGGGGAGCAGCCGGCAATGGTCGACGGGAATCAGCTCATGGGTGTGCTCCCGGAACAGCGCGGCCTTGCCGGATGCAACCAAATGGAACGAAAAGCGGGTCCGATAACCAAACGGTTCCGAGGGATAAATGGTGAGCGGTGGAAATGGCTGGCTGAAGTGGTTGCGCTGCAGAAATTCAAGAAAAATCTGTTTTTTCCATTCCAGTTGTGTGGTGTACCTGAGATGCTGCCACTGGCATCCGCCACAGCCCAGCTTGAAAAATCGGCAGGGCGGGTCGACTCGTTCTGGCGATTTCTCCACCAGAGTTTCAATCATGGCCAGATCATAATTTTTCCTTGATTGAACGATTCTGATGTCGGCCACATCTTGGGGCGCCGCACGCCGTATAAACACGGCCTTCCCGTCGTGGAATGTCAGACCGTGTCCCTGGTAAACAAGTTTTTCGACGCGAACCCGAGGCATCAGCTACAGTTTAAAGGTGCGACCTTCAGTCAGGAAAGGTGGAATCTAGAGGAGAGAAGATCGTCGGAAAGATTACCTATTTCGGGCTGCACAATAAGAAGGCTATACGTACTGTGATCGGCGCACTCGACGTTGAGCGCATTTTCCGTTTCGGATGATATGCTTGCGTGCGATGGATGTTCAGCTTTTGCAGATTGACGTTGCGCCTCTGATGGCGAGAAGCTATAAAAACGGAGGGATTGGGTTGAATCGGGCGGATAAAATTGCTCGCGGGGAAAGCATTCCCGCGCGCTTGCTTGCGTGAGCGGTAATGCTCCGGTTAAGTTTGAATTTATGTCGCTGATTTTTCGAGGAAGAGCTGGAGTACGGGAATGATTAAACTGTTGCGGCCGGAACAGCACGTCTGCACTGAGAAAGATGGGCAGGGAAAACGGTGTGACGGATCGTTAAAAGAGTACTACCCGTTTTCTGACTACTTCAACGAAGTGGATCGAGCTCGCCAGAAGGAGATTGAAAGGGAGATCGGACGTCGAGACAAGAATATCCCCCTATTGCGCTGCCAACTCTGTGGGCAGCTTTACTACCATCCCCTTTTTAAATGGAAATGACTCATTCTCGATGAGACGCGTTCCGATTTACTTGTTGGTTTTGGCGCTTCTGGGGGATGGCCTCTTTGCCTGGGGACCAGCGGGGCACAAATGGATCCATGCCAGGGCGCTGGAACGGTTGCCGCCTCCATTGGCGTCGATCCTTGGCTCTCAACGTGAGTATCTGGTGGAGCATGCTGTTGATCCTGACTTTTGGCGCGACACGGATGGGGAAGAAAGTCCGCGGCACTTTATCGATCTGGATAAATACGGCGACTTTCCGTTTCCCCAGTTGACGCTAGATTATGAGCAAATGCTCAGGCGTTTCGGCTTGGAAAAGTTGAAGGCCAACGGGTTAGTGCTCTGGACTATTCCCCAGGTCATGACCCGGCTGGAAAAAGCATTTCGAGCCGCGGATCAGCACGCAATACTGCGGGAACTCGTGGCTCTGGGCCATTACGTAGCCGATCTTCATCAGCCTTTTCATGCGGTGGCCAATTACGACGGTCAACTAAGCCGGCAGTGGGGAATTCATGGACGTTTTGAAGTGGAAGTAGCAAACCGGATTCTTCCCACACTCCAGATGCGATCCGCTCAACTGGAGGAAATCAGCGACCCTTTAAAAGCAAGCTTCGACATCGCGCTGGAGAGCTTTTCCCGGGTAAATGTGATATTAGTTGCGGACTGGAAGATTGTGCGCGATCTGAAAATTGATCGAGACTCTTTGCCTCGCGATCCCGAGAAAAAATTCGCTGTCTATCCGGAGAGTTATTTCCGACTTTTTGCAGCCAGGACTGGGCCTGTTGCGGCGTGGCGCATGCAGCACGCTGCGTGGGCAGTCGCCAGTTTCTGGACCCAGGCGTGGAATAACAGCCGGAAATAAAGAGCATCGACCACCAGCCAGGTATTGCGCATCGGTCGTGGTTTGCGGATCGCCTGCCAGATGAGGGCAGATCAGGAAATGAAGACAGCGACCAACGAGCAATGGTAAGGAAGTTGCCGGTCTTGATGTTTCTTGTGATCCTCTTCTTTTCAACATCCCTGTGCCCGGCGGGTCGTCCTGCTCTGGATGGGGATGTGGCTGAGCAAATTATCCAGAGATTTGTCAGGCTCCAGGCGCCTGTAGCGCTGAAAGGCTGGATTTACCGCGAGAGACGTCTTATCGAAAGCCTAGCCGAGAACGGGCTGGTTCGCAAAAGCGTGGGAGCGGCCTACGAGTGGCGTATCCATGGCGAGGAACGCGAAAGTCGGCTGTTGGAGGTAAATGGGAAACCTGTCATTCGATCTTTCGTTAAAGAAGTTGCGCCACCAGATCTCGCCGACCTGACCCTTGAAAGGGTCTCACAGCGTTACGATTTCAAGGTGATAAAATTTGAACGAATGCAGGGTCTCGATGTCGCCCGTGTGCATTTCGCCCCCAAGAGACAACAGCCTCGGCCCCGAAGCAGGTTGGAAAAAGTATTGAGTCGATTAGAGGGTGACTTGTGGATGAGTCTCGAGGACAAACAATTGGTAAGAGCATACGCCTTGTTGAGTGAGCCGGTGAAGTTCGGCGGCGGGATCTTGGGACGGGTGAATAAGCTGGAAATCAGCTACGTCCAGCAAAAGGTGGGGAGCCAGTGGGTCGCCCAGTCTCTGGAATTTCAGGTTGATATGCGCCGCTTTTTGCGCGCCATCCGAACTCGTGAATTTCGGCATTATTCCGAATTCCAAGATGGTAATTCTGAAGAGAATCAAAGCGCCGCACTGTGTGAATTCAGCCCCTCCGGCATGCGACAAACTGTCTGTGAAGGCTAAGTGATCGTACTCATCGATCCCTTATTTGCCCAACACGATCCGGGAGAAGGTCATCCCGAACGGCCCGAACGCATCTTCGCCTTGTTACAAATGTTGCAGACTTTCCCCTACCGCGCAGGAATCGAGTTCATGTCGCTGCGTCGTGGATCGTGGAGGGAGGTGGCATGGGTCCATGCGGACAGATATCTGGATTTGTTGAAAGAGGTGAGTGGATCCCGAGCAGTTCTTGATCCAGACACTCCGACTTCTCCCAACTCCGTCGATATCGCGCTCGCGGCCGCTGCATCGACTCTGGCGGTGGCAGAAAGGGTAAGCGATACCAAGAGGCCTGGCTTTGCCATGATCCGTCCCCCGGGACATCACGCGGAGGCAGATCGAGCGATGGGATTTTGCCTTTTGAACAACGCGGCCGTTGGAGCGGAATGGGCCTTGCGTGAAGCGGGAGCCCGGCGGGTCGCGATCATTGATTTCGACGCGCATCACGGGAACGGCACGCAGCATATCTTCTACCATCGCGAAGATGTTCTGTATGTTTCCACCCATCAGTTTCCGTATTATCCCGGCAGCGGCGCCATGAATGAAAGCGGCGCCGGCAGAGGGGAAGGCTTTACGGTGAACTTTCCTCTGCAGGCGGGCGTCGGAGACTCGGCTTTTATTCGGATTTACGAAGACTTGGTTCCGATCATCCTGGAACAGTACCGGCCAGATTGGATTTTTGTGTCGGCCGGCTATGATGCCCATCGTAAAGATCCTCTAGCACAGTTAGAAGTAACGGAGCGCGGTTTTGCGCGAGTTACGCAGTCGTTGCAGCGTTGCGCGCGAGACTTTTGTGATGGCAAAATCCTGTATCTGCTGGAAGGCGGGTACGATCTTGAAGCGCTGGCCGCCAGCGTGAGCGAGTCTTTAAAAGTGATCCTTCAAAAGGCAACTCTGCAAATTGACCCCTTGGCCGAACCAAGAGGATGGAAGGAATATATTGCCGCGTTACGGCAGGTTCACGAACGCTGGCGCTTTTGAATGTGATGTTAGATTTCGGATTGCGGATTCGTGAGAGTTGATGATGATTGGCGCCTTAATTGAAAAGGAGGCGAGACCTCCAAGAGAGTAAAAATATACTCGACGTCTGCAATTAACTCCATCTCTCCGATCGATCCAGCGGCAACTACGCGTTCATTCAAGGCTGCAATCCGAGATCTAAAATCCGCAATTCCCACTCCCCTCACTCCGCGCTCCTCACTTCAGACTCCCAGTGGACCGGGTCTGCCGGACCGCCTCTAAAAACATCTGGTGAATTCGCCGGTCTGAGGATAACTCGGGATGGAATGTAGAGGCCCAGTGAATTTCGTCTCGTACCCAGATGGGGTCTGGGCCACTCCGGGCGAGTACCTCTACACTCGGGCCGGCGCGAGTTATCATCGGAGCCCGAATAAAAATTGCTTCGAAGGCGCTGGGATTCAAAACACAGGAATGGCAGATTTGTACGTGGCTCTCCAGTTGCCGTCCGTAAGCATTTCGTCTTACCCCGATGTCCATCAATCCCAAACTGATCTGACTGGGGTTCTCTACGTCGCGCGCCAGCAGAATCGCTCCGGCACAGGTTCCAAAGATCGGGTGCTCCCTCCCGAAATCCAGCAGGGGCTGGGCAAAATTTTCGTACTCCAGGAATTTCAGCAGCGTCGTGCTTTCACCGCCGGGGATGATCAATCCTTCGCAGGAAAAGAGTTGCTCCCGGTTGCGCACTTGGACGGCCTCGGCGCCTGTCTGTTGAAGCGCGCGCGCGTGGGCTTCAAAGTCTCCCTGGAAACTTAATACTCCGATTCTCAATCTCAGTCACCACCCTCTTGTCTGCAGCAGTTCCTTCTTGTCCAACTGAGCGATGTCCAGCCCTCTCATGGCTTCCATTAATTCTTCCGAGATGGCAACCAGTCTCTCAGGATCCTTGTAGTGTGTAACCGCTTGTACAATGGCGCGCGCGCGACGCTCCGGATCAGAGGACTTGAAAATTCCGCTTCCCACAAAGATAGATTCGGCTCCGAGCAACATGACCAAGGAAGCGTCTGCAGGCGTCGCTATGCCGCCGGCGGCGAAATTAGGCATGGGCAATTTACCGGCCTTTGCCACCCGCTGAACTAACTCATAGGGCGCGCCGAGACTTTTTGCCTCTGCCATCAACTCTTCGTCGCTGGCGATCGTCAGCGTACGGATCTGGCGCGTGATTTTGCGAATGTGACGGACCGCCTCCACAATATTGCCGGATCCCGCCTCGCCTTTCGTGCGAATCAAGGCCGCCCCTTCCCCAATGCGCCGGAGGGCTTCTCCAAGATCTCTAGCTCCGCAGACAAACGGCACTACAAAATCCATCTTGTTCACATGATGTTCTTCATCTGCAGGAGTAAGCACTTCACTCTCGTCGATGAAATCGACTTTCATCGCTTCTAACATGCGCGCTTCAGCGATGTGGCCGATACGGCACTTCGCCATGACAGGGATGGTGACGGCTTTTTGGATCTCGCGGATTTTAGCGACCGGCGCCATGCGCGCCACCCCGCCTTCCGCTCGGATGTCGGCCGGGACCCTTTCCAAAGCCATGACCGCCACCGCGCCTGCGTCTTCAGCAATTTTTGCCTGTTCTGCGTTGGTGACGTCCATGATGGTTCCGCCTTTAAGCATCTCGGCCAAACCGGTCTTTATTCTCAATGTTCCTATTTCCATGTCTTTCTCCTTCTAGTTTTCTAGTTTGCGTCAGGTTTTTGCGGTTTCAGATTCCACCGAACCATGTTACATATGCGGTAATTCCACTACGGCGCGGGCCGAATGTGGTCGCGCCTGTGCTTGTTGGGTGATCTCCTTGCCCAATAACTGAATGCCCTTCACGATCTGAGTTTGCTTCACCGTAGAAACGCTCAAGCGGAACGACCTGGAATCTTCCGTAGTTTGAAAGAAGAGGTCTCCAGGAGTGATTAGAATGCCCTCACGCTGGATCTCCGCTGCCAAGCGGCGCGCTGAAACTCCGGCGGGGAGTGTAACCCATAGTGAATACCCGCCATCGGGCAGAGTCCAGTACGTTCCGTTGGGAAAATATTTCCTCATTGACTGGACTGCCAGTCGCAAGCGCTTGCCCAGGATTTTCTGCAATCGTTGTAAGTGACGATCATAGTGGCCTTCTGTGATGAACTGGGTCAGCGCCGCTTGCAGCAGCAGACTGGTGTGGTAATCGGTGCTGAACTTAACTGCGCCCAAAGCCTGGATCAGCGTGGGCTGGGCTACGATCCATCCAATTCGCAGTCCGGGAAACAATCCTTTGGAAAACGTGCCCAGATAAATCACGCGGCCGGCGCGGTCGGCGGCCTTAACCGGCTGAATGTTCTTACCGCTGGTGCGCAGATCCTCTTCGTAGCCATCCTCCAATATCGGCACATTGAATTCTTCGCAGATCGATAATAATTGCTTACGGTGCGCTTCGCTCGTACAGATACCGGTGGGATTTTGGAAGTTGGGTATGGTGTAAACCATCTTGGGAGCACGTTGCGCGGCCACAGAGCGAAACGAATCCAGGTCCAGACCTTCGGACGTCATCGGGATACCGACTACACGCGCGCGGTAAAGGCTGAGCAGCGGAAGAATATTTGCGTAGGTAGGTGACTCCACCACCACTACGTCTCCCGGGTCGACAAAAGTTTTGAAGAGGAGGTCCATCCCTTGCTGCGCGCCGTTGACAATGATGATCTCCTCTTCGGTGGCGTTCACGCCCCAGCGCTGCATTCGCTGCGCAATCAGCGAGCGCAGTTCCGGTAGCCCCAAGGCCGGCCCATATTGAAGTAAGGTCGCGCCTCGCTCATGGATTACTTTCTTGAGAATTTGTTCAAACGGTTCAACGGGAAAAAGACTCTGGTCTGGGATGAGTCGGGAAAAATCCGCCCATGCATGAGAGAATTCCTCATTCCGGGCGGGAAGACGTTGGGTCAAGTTCAGCATCCCAGTTGAGAAAAAGTTCTCCCAGTTCAGCTCTTTTCGTGGGATTCCATGGAGCGCTCCGCCGCTATCCCCTCCAACCACGCTGGTACCGCGTCCCACATGCGATTCGATATAGCCTGCCCGTCTCAGCTCTTCGTAAGCAAGACAGACCGTGGTGCGATTCACGCTCAGCTTTTCCGCTAGCGTTCGAGTTGAAGGGATCCGATCCCCCTTTTTTAGAAGGCCGCGATGCACTTGTTCTTTAATGGCATGGGCAATCTGTTGGTAGATCGGCCCGTCAGAAGGTACTCCTAATTGGATGATCATAATGGCCCTATTGGAGGATCTCATTTTCAGTTTAATGAACCAATTTTACGCTGTCAATCCTCCAAAATGGATGAGACGCCAAAGGAAGGGAGACGGGCGTATACGCGCGTTTTTTTCGATTCCAAAGACCGTTGACTTGCGCCCATGCGGGTTTTTTAAAACTATTTCCTGCAGAGAGGTAGGGATTGGCATAAATTAGGCGGTCAGGGGAGGAGGAGGCTTATGAGGCTGCGCACAAGTATCATTTTAGGGGCAGTAGGTTTATTTATTGTGGCACTGTTGCTGGCCGTAGTTTTCGGGGTTCGCGCCGTACGGAAGCCACCCGAAGTGAGGACGGATTCGATCCTGGAGGTGAAGATTGTGGGGGAAATTACGGATGGACCCGTCAGCCATCCTCTTTGGACCCTATTGGGCGGGGCTAAAAACAATGTTTACGATCTGCGCCGCGCCATTGATCAGGCGGCAGCGGATCGGCGCATCCGCGGAATCCTTTTGGAAATCGGGTTCAACGATCTCGGTTGGGGAAGCGTGGAAGAGATTTATGCCTCGTTGCAGCGCTTTCGCAAGGCGGATAAGCCGATCTACACGGCGATCGCCAATGATTTTGTGGACGAAAAAAACTATTACCTTGCACTGCCGGCATCACGGCTTGTGATGAATCCGGAGGCCGGACTGCTCGTGAATGGTCTGTATGCAGAAGCGACGTTTTTTCGCAAGGCGCTCGATAAGCTCTATATAAAGCCTGAGTACATCCAATTTAAGGAATATAAATCCGCCGCGGAGCCCTTTACGCGCAAGGATATGTCACGCGAGTTTCGGGAATCCTTGGAGTATGTGGTTCGCGACATCGAGAATCGTTTTGTTCAAGCGGTAGCCGGCATCCGCAAGAAGACGACTGCAGAGGTGCGAGCTTTCATGGACAGCGGACTCAACACCGCGCCGGAAGCAAAACAGCAAGGCTTCATTGACGATCTGGGCTATCGCGAAGATGTGGAGAAAAGCCTGCAAGAAACTACGCCCGGCGGAGGCAAGCAGCAGAGTCGTGAAGACGAATTGCGCATTGTATCTCTGAGAAACTATGTGAGGGCGCTCGACGCCGTTGAGGAGGGCAAATCTCGAGTAGGGCTGGTCTTTGCCAGCGGTGAGATCGCCAGCGGTGAGAGCGATCCCTGGGATGCGATCATGGGGGGCGATACGGTGGCCGGCTACATTCGCAGCTTGAGGAAAGACAAGGCCGTCAAAGCCATTATTTTGCGCGTCAACAGTCCCGGCGGTTCTGCGGTGGGCTCGGATGTGATCTGGCGTGAAGTGCGGCAGGCGCGCGCGACGGGCAAACCGGTTGTGGTCAGTATGGGAGATGTGGCTGGTTCTGGAGGATACTATATTTCGATGGGAGCAGATCGGATTGTGGCCCAACCTTCGACCATTACAGGATCGATTGGAGTGGTCTTCGGGAAACTGAACACTCGTGGCTTTTTTGAATGGTTGGGCGTGACATTCGATGCGGTAAAGACCGCCCGGAATGCCGATATTTTCTCCTTCGTCGATTCTTTAACTCCAGAGCAGGAACAGCGCGTGCGCGCCTGGATGAGCCAGGTTTACAACGATTTTGTTTCCAAGGCGGCCGAGGGGCGCAGAAAGTCGTTTGATGCAATTGAGTCGATCGCGCATGGGCGCATCTGGTCTGGAGCCCAGGCGAAGGATCGGGCGCTGGTGGATGCGCTGGGAGGCCTGGAGGAAGCAGTTGCGCAGGCGCGGCAACTGGCGAAGATCCCGCAGGATGAAAAGATAAAATTTGTAATCTATCCGAGGAGAAAAACTTTGTGGGAAGTGATTTTTTCCGGTGAATCTCCGTTTGCCAAAACATTGCAATCGCGGCTTTCCTTGATCGAGACTCCCTTTTTCAAGTCATTGCAGGAAGCGCATGTTTGGATGATCACACCCGATGTGAAAATCCATTAGCTTGTTTCTGATTTCAGAACTGTGGAACAATGAGTTTAAAGTCTAGGCCTATCCCTAGCAGGACTGCAATGCTGCAGCAGGCAGGAAGAAGGGGGATGAGAAATGGCGGTTAGCGTAAAAAAAATGACACTGTGGCGTCGTGAGGTCGAAAACAAAGTTGGAGTCCTTGCCGATGTGCTCGAACCGTTTGCCAAAGTGGGTGTGAACTTGCAGGTCGTTATGGGTTATTGCTACCCCGGTGACAGCGCCAAGGCAGCCGTTGAGGTGTATCCGGTCTCGGGCAAAAAGTCGGTCGTTGCTGCCCAAAGGGCAGGGCTCAGCGCCTCATCGATTCCCAGTCTGCTTGTGGAAGGCGACAACAAACCGGGTTTGGGACATGCCATTGCGAAAGCGATCGCTGACTCTGGAATCAATCTGAGTTTTCTTGTGGCCCAGGTGGTTGGCAGAAAGTATTCGGCGATCTTTGGCTTTCAGGAGGGCGCTGACACGGCGAAGGCCGCGGCGCTGATCAAAAAAGCTGCGGCGAGCAAGAAAAAGTAAAAAAGGCGCGACCTGCCGCACCGCTTGCCGCTCTGAACATGTTCTTTCCTATAGTTCAACAAAGGGGCGGCTAAAAGAGGCTGAGGATCCACAGCGTGGTCTGACTGAGGAAAGCCGCCGAACTATCTAGAGATGTCTACCGGCGCGAGTCTCTACGATTGCCCCATGTGCGCGGCGTTTGCGTGTTTACAGCATCCCGAGAAATTCTTTCCACGGGGTTGCAAGTAGCGTCTCGGTAGTGGAATGGCCGTAACCGCGTATGATCATAGCGGCCTTCTCGACCTGCTTGGGATCATTTGCCTCGACGATATCCACCACATCGAAGCGTCCCAAAGTTACGAAACTGTCTTTCCAAATAACTCCCGGACACTCGGTCTTGATTCTTAAAGCCACTTCATCGGCCAATTTCTTGAAATCTTTAGGATTTCTGAAAGCTTCTGGAGAAAAGCGACTGAGAACCACATACATTGCCATGGAAGACGCTCCTTTCCGATGGGATCCAGTTTTACCTCTTCGTCCGGACTGAACTCCGGAGGCATCTGGGTTTTCAAAGTCCCTGACGGCGAGAAGCCTTCCCGCCGTGAGAGCACGCGTTTTTTTTGTCCCCGCTGATGTTCCCCGGCGATCAACCACCAACGGAGTCGCGAGAAGATCATCGATCTCCCATGGAAAGGATAGCAGAGTAGGCAATCAACCCCTCCAAGACGGCTGGTGCGGGGGAGCCGTGATTGTGTAAAAGGAAGATGTTGGCATGGCGGACCGCTGCCAAGTGGTAATATATTGCGACCGTTGGTACGAGGGCGCTTAGCTCAGTTGGTTGGAGCGCCTGCCTTACAAGCAGGAGGTCGGTGGTTCGAGCCCACCAGCGCCCACCAATAAAACCAACGAGATAGGCGGGTCTAAATGGCCCGCATTTTTTCATGTCCACACAAATGTCCACATGGAACCGCTTTGGGTGGCCACGCCCGTAGAGTCTAACCTCTGTGTCGGAGCGTGCCGGGAACGCCAGAAGCCTCCACGCGAACCAGCAGGGGACGGCTCATTGGGACTCAGGGCAATTGCCGAGGGTTATCACGAGGGGGGGTCGAGTTGTCGTATGCGGGGGACGACCGAATCCGGAGCATGATTCTTTCGTTTGGTGCGGCCACAAAAAATAAGAAATTCAGTTCGCGGTAGGATGTTTTGGGTTAGTATGTGCCGCATCGCACTCATACTTAGTAGAACAGTTGAGCCGCTTCGGCCAGCTCAAGTCGAAAGGAGTTACAGATGAAACGACTCTTTATTCCCGGAATGTTGATCGTCGTCTTTGCACTGGAACTTCCGCTTTGGGCGGGGCTCGGCAGCAAAGACACCATGTATGTGGGCGGTACGCTCACCGCTATCAAGCAGGAAACAGAAGGTAGGTCTTCAACGGATGACGAAAAGGTGTGGACATTCATCTACAAGGGCGGAAAGCTTGCAATCCCGTACGACCGAATGAATTCACTGGAATACGGCCAGAAGGCGGGCCGGCGCGTCGGCTTAGCGATTGCGGCTAGTCCCGTTGCTCTGCTGTCCAAAAAACGGAAGCACTACCTCACCATTAACTTCCTGGACGAAAACGATAAACAGCAGGCCGCTGTCTTTGAATTAGGAAAAGATGTGGTCAGAACGTCGCTCTCTGCCTTGGAAGCCCGCAGTGGCCGCAAGATTGAGTATCAGGACGAGGAAGCCCGCAAGTCCAGCAAGGGTAATTAGAAGGCGGCCATGGCAAACCTTGGTGTATTGATTCTGCTGTTCCTATTCTGGCAAGCACCGGCGGCAAATGAGACACAAGCGGCAGAGCCTCTTGGTTCCGCATCATCCCAAAGCAGCCAACCTGTTGATGCTGAGTTGGCAGAAAAGCTGCTAAAGGCTAAACGAATCTACGTCGAAAACTTCGGGGACGATGTTCTCAACAAGACTCTCCAGGCTATGGTGATCGACGCACTCCGCATCACCAAGCGCTTTATCATCACTGAGAACAAAGAGAAAACCGATCTGGTGCTCAGAGGTAGTGCTTTGGAGAAGACCTCACAGGCATTCCATTCATCCGACTCTGGAACGGCAGTGGCTGCAGCAAGAGGTGCCGGACTAGGCGGATTCGCCGGAGGTGGCGCTGCAATCAAGGACTCTCAGGCATCCACCGAAACCGTGAACGAAGTCCGCATGGCTGTGCGGCTTGTTTCGACAGACGGAGATGTTATCTGGTCCACCACTCAGGAAAGCACAGGCGCAAAGTACAAGAGTGCAAGCGCGGACGTTGCCGATAAGATTGCGAAGCAGCTCTTACGCGATATCGAGAAACTCACCAAGAACGCCGACAAAAAATAGAGATCCTCGCATTGATCGGACGCATGTCCTCTATCACACTCGTGCCATCAGTTGAGAAATGGTCATGTCAAACGCGGCGGCGATGATCTCCAGATTGCGGATACAAATTTCCTTCTTCCCGTTTTCCAGTTCCGAAATAAAGCTGCGGTCAATTCCGACATGCTCGGCCATGTAGACCTGAGTCCAACCCCGGCTTTTCCGCAATTTGCGTAAACGCCTTCCGAATCGGACACAGATATCACTGGACACATCCCCAATAATGCCTGTAGGCTTTGGCCGATAAATCGGCTATAGCCTACAGATGGACGCACATAAATTCCGGCTACTACAGAGGAGGCACGACATGTCCTCAGAGCAATCCATCCTTGGACGTCTGAATTCACTCGAAAAACAGAATCGTCGGATGAGGCGAATTGGAATCGCGGCGATATCAATAGCCGCCTCCTTCCTTGTAATGGCGCAGAAACCATCAGTCCCTCAGACTCTTGAGGCTAAGGAGTTCGTGCTCTTGGATAGCAGCGGGAGGAGAAGGATGGCCGATCAAGCCCGGTGTGCACGCCTTGTGAAGGCTAACATGAAGGCCACTCAAGAGCAGTCACCTGAGGTATATAAAACCATCGCTACCTATCTTTATGAATACAGCACCAAGTCTCAGTCCTGCGTCATGATTATGAACTACAAGACAAAGGGGAACGATGGGAACCCAGCGATACAGGTTCTGGCTCTTAACGCAGTGACCATGCAGCCAATGAGTGGGTACAAAGACATCTTTCTCATCCCTGAGGGCAACAAGCAAGAAATCATAGATGCGACCAACTTTCTCTTCGACAAGTGGAGCAAATGAGACGTTCGGCCCCGGCCACCGCCTCCGATATAATGTTTGCTCGATGGACCCTCACCCGGTCACTTTTTGATGCACCGGAAAGTAGCTAGTAGGAATGACGGCATTGAAAGCGTATGGCTGCGGGAAGCGTAGCACTGCGATTAAATATCATTTGGTAGGATGAGCCAATGCGAAGGGCTTTGTTGCTAGGGTTACTCGTATTACTAGACGGATGCGATCAGCAACTATCCCAATCAGATAAGGCAAGTTTGGCGCAGCAGTCCCCTCTCGCACCGAAGTGCGCCGATCGTTATCAGCCGCTGCGCAAAACGCCATGGGCAGCATCGCATCTGGCCTTTAACACTGTCACAGGCGAAATGTGCCGAAGCTGGGATTGGAACCAACCCAACAATATTTGGGCTATCACGTCTGAAAATACGCCCCTCTGCGGTTCCGACACTACCACCCCCCAAACAAGGGAGTGTCCGGACCAGTTCGAGCTACGCACTGATACTCCGTGGACAGAATCCCACTTGGCGAGCGATCTCAGATCAGGGCGACTATGCCGGACATGGGACTGGGAACAGCCAAACAACATTTGGGGCATTACTCGGGAAAACACGCCCACGTGTGCATCGCTTGCTATGTCGGGCATCTAACAATGGCATGCAGCCCGGCGCACCACCGCAATTCCCCCGGATCGTCTGGTCCGTACAGGGCGCGCGGCTGATGCCTGGCCGTTGGAAAACTGGGCTGTATTCGGAGAGGAGAGTCATGCCAACAAACCTTCGGACCGGGCTTCAGCATGTTCTTGAAGTCGTGCGTCTTGTGCACAAGAGCGGCATGGACCGCCTCACTGCGGTGAAGCATGTTGCGAAGCAACATCGGATTGACCCACAAACCGTGACCGCCGCATGTACCCGGAGTCTCGGCCTCAATACCAGGGCGTTCGATGAGTTCCTCGAACGCGAGAACGCCGAGGAATTCTGTCAGCATCTGGTGCGCCTTTTCCCACAAGAGCAGGACTGTATAGAAAGCTTCTTCGCCGGTGTGGTGGGCCAGCCACCGCCTTCCTCACTCGAAAATCCGACCCGGATTGTGAAGACGCTGTTTCCCGAAGAGATGAAACAAGTTCGCGACATGATACTTCTGAGGGAAGTTCGAGATTCTCTTGCTCGCTGGCTGGATCGCATCGATCTTCCCGGTGACCTCAAGCGTGAGATGCGCGAACTCCGTGAGAAACTCTGACCGGTCTAACACTTATAAGGCCGTTACGCGGACTGAAAAACATGGCGACTTGCGAACCATTTTCTCCTTTCTCTTTTCCAAGTACATTCCCAATCGCTCCATTCGCTCTCCTTCACTGATCCTCGGATCGTCCAGTCGAGTCCTTCGGATAGTTCTCATATCGACACCAACACGCAGTAATTTTGCAAGCGCTTCCTGGTGGATTTTATTCAGTTGTTTGAATTCTGCTGAGGAACTCGGGGACATAATCCCTTTCCGCCGGAGGTCCATCACTATCCACGGTTCCCACTCCCGCCAGCGCCTCTTGAAGATCGGGTGGTCTGTGTATCGGAGCAGGTCGATAGTGGATGCGTCTACGCTTATCGCTGTCTGCAACGGCAAGGTACGCGCGAATTTGCTCTGCATAGATTTCTTCCAATTTCCGCAACTGGCGCAACAGCGGAAGCCGGGGCCACCGTCTCCGCTCAACCTCGTATTGCCGAACGACGCCTTTGCCTGCGCCAAGCATCTGGTCGGCGTGATCCTGACTCCAACTCAACGCCCGTCGAAGGTATTTCAACCGCTGCCCAAAGCTGAAGTGCCATTCAGGAATCCTGACAAAGACTCTGAGCAGTGGCGTAGTGTGACCTGACGACCGCAAACCAAGACAAATCCTACAGCTTGGTTGGGTTGATCTCGGCGGAAAGAAAAGAACGAGCGACTTGCGCCCACAGCGGTGGCATAGGAAAAACCAGGTTTGCGATCCTCGAACCAATTCGACCGTCACGTGGAAATTAATCTCTTCGAGCATCGGCAAATCCGGGAATGGCCATGACCCAACAGTTCCGCTGATTATCCTCTCGACACGGGAACTATTCGTGCTGGGGATGTCCAACAGCATTGATACTCGCAACACGCCGCACTGAGATGTCGATAGCCGCCGCATATCGGCAGGGCGTTCATCTTTCAAAAAGCCAACCGACATTGCCTCACGTTCCTTTCACAGCTCGCAGCCGGTTTAAATAGGGATTCAACGTTATCGCCAAGGCGAATGGGAAGCTGGTGCCACTATTTGTCAGCCATCCGCCAGTCTTGTTGGCCCGCGACAGATCGATCTTCCGACCAATTCCTGCTGCTCCGAAAGCTGTCACGGGTCACTTCATCCACAGCGGTGATGCAGCGCGACTCGGCGGCGCCGTTTAGTCGGACACATCAACGCTTTGGGAAAGCACGTAAACGTGAGCACTTTGCCTTTGATCTTTGCGGACGGTTCCACTCATGATCTGGGTCGGGATAGAAAGTCATCCCGCTCCCGGAGTCTTTAATGTTTCCACCGTAGCGCTCGTAGAAACTGAAATAAACAAATACCAGCCAACCGCCCGGAACCGGCAACCTACGCATTTGTCCAAAATTGGAATCAATCGCTTCCCATTGAGTTTTCCTTTTGAGTTCTGTATTCATAATCGTGAGTACCTCCAATAGAATTTCAAGACGTGACTTTAGCGTGTCAAAAATGCAAGCCGGAATGCGGGTCGGAAGCACAGTTTCATCGTGATGCAACGAATTACCATTGTCAAGAAACACACTTTAGCCGGTGATCAGTTCTACCGTTGTCAATATGCGCCCAAGCGTAGGTTCGGCACCTCCGGCCACTTCTGGCCTAATGAAGCGTACTTCAGTCACACTGAGGCCGGTTTCGTTCTCGAAATCAGAGATGATCTTGATTAAAATTTGTTCCAATCCATTCTTTTTGTTCGCAAGAACCTTCCCAGATTCGCTTCTCATATCCTTTCCCTTTCCCTTAGCTCGCGATGAGTGTTTCGGTACAATACTTCTTTAGACTACTTTTGTCGCTTATGTCGCTTTGGTCGCAGCGTTGCGAGCAAACCAACGTTGCACGGGCCGCCCCGAGGTTTTTTCGGTCTCGTATCTTGCTAGGCCCCGGTCTTCCAGCAGCCGCAATGATTTTTCCAGCTCGGCACTCGTCTTGTGCTTACCGAAATGATTTCGGATTTCAGTCCTCGTCATTCCGTCCGCTTTGTTATTCCGGAGTTGTCTTAGGATCTCGTCGGCGACGGGATCGCCTAGAGAGTTGCCGAAGATATGCTGGGCAGAGGTTTCGCAGAACTTCCAAAGCGCGAGGGCCGCTTCCAGGTGTTCCTTATGAATGACGCCCGAACAATCCAATAGCGCGTATATGGTAGCAAGGCGTACAACCTGAGCCTCTGCTCGGGCGACGACGGCTCCGAAGAGTCCTGGTTTCGCTTCGGAGAGTTTTGGATAGACCGCGTGCCAGAGACTCCGAGCTTCATCGTCCCACTTGACTCGTGCCTGTTTGCGGGCGAAGGCTACAGCCGCTCGCAACTTTTTTTTCATAGGCGCTAAATCCACTTCTTCGATACACCCCCCCTCCGGCAGGCACTTTGAACGCCGCACGCACACGAACAAATAGCGATTGGCAAATCCGTTCGCCATCTCCGACCGATCCAAGTAACGCTGGAGTTCTTCTTGCGTCACATGTCCGATGATCGAGATGTGTGCTCCCGTGGCCTTTGCCGGCTGGTTCTTCGTCATCGTGTTCAAGTCGCCAGTGTCCCATGCTCCGCGGATTGTCGGGGATAGAGTGTTACCGTCCCGTCCGAGTATTCGAAGCACGGACGCAAATTCAGATTCGACGACCATCAAGCGTTTGTCGTCCGCAGGTTGTTGACTCGCCGTCATTAGAAAACTCCCTCTCGGCATTTCATTCCTCGTCCTTCTCGTTTTCATCCCTGACGGCCCAAATCAGTCCTTCGCCACTCGATAGACCAGTTGTAAGTCGGTCACGTTGCCACGCCGGATCAATCTCCCCGAAGATGCGTTTCACATGTCCCCAGGATGTTCCTTTGCGCGCTTTTGAAGAATCGCCGACAAGGACGGTGGACAGATTTGTGTAGTGTCGGTCAGCCTCCACCTGATAGAACGCGTGATGGCCGATAATGTTTCCAAACGCCACAAGGAATTGGATCAAGATGGCCACTTCGTCAGCCTCCGTATGGGGTTCAATCGCATGAGCGATCTCACCGGCCACACCGTAATAAGCCTTCTCGCTGGGTGGCTCCGGCCAGTCGCCCTGCGACATAAGCGATCTTTGCGACAAAACTCGGTCAGCTTCGGAAGTTATCTTCTCGTTCTTAGCCCCGAACTTGTTTCGCATCGCGTACCCTCGGTTCTTCCGACAGTTCGTTTGGTTTTAAACTTTCTTCTTTCCGAATGTGAACCACACGGCCAGCTTCGAGCTTCAAGGTCATCGAACCCCAAAACTCAGCCTCGGCCAGTTTCTGGAGATAGCGGAGTGTGGTTTCGTTTTTGTCTGTCGCGATAGGCATGGGCCTTCAGCCTTGGCGAATTGGTGTATCGTCTGCGTGAGCGGTAAGCCACTCGCGAACATCACTTGTGAAATACCTGACGAGTCTTCCAATGCGAATTGCGCGGGGTGCGGTCCCAGCTCTCCGCCATTTCCGCGGACCGGAAACTGAGATTCCAAGTTGCCGGGCGGTTTCGGCTTCGCTCAAAACCAATGTGTCCGTATCTTTCATGTGGTCCTCCTATATATCTTTGCGATACCAGTTGATCTTCGCACGAAGTGAATTGGGTAGTCTGGTTTTGGAACCGTCAATTTCGCGTCCAGAAAATGACGGTTGTACGGGAACGCGCCCTTCAGTTGCCGAACATGGATCGGCTACGCGCGCTCAGTGTCTTGTTGGATCTCTGAAGCTGGCGTTGGCTGACTGTGAAGAGTTTGGCCGTTATGAGAATCGAAGCATCGTAGGCATTGCGTTCGCGAAGAAGCTCAATAAGCCGCGTCTCGTGCCGCTTCAAGTGCGGGTTGTTTTTAACAAACTCTCCGGCCTTAGCTGTGACCTGCTTTGTAATTAAACGATCATTCATGTCCGCGTTCTTCAAATCTAGGACGTCGATCCAATCGGACAAGTTCCGCTGAATCTGTGCTCGCCAGAGATGTGCAAGATCTAGCGTCCGGTCCTTGACTCGCCTCTTGTACGCCGTCAAAGTCGCGGCTTGACGAAATCCGTTCGCGAGCGCGCGCAGGATTCTACTTGTTTGGCCGTGTGGTGTAACGTCCCACTGGTGGATAAGATCCCGAAGCCAGCTCGACTGAAAAATAAGGTGTGGAAAGTGTGCGGCGAAATCACGAACCACAGTCTCACGGGTCTTGGGCGGCTTAGGGTCCTTCTCGTAACAAAGCCGATAAATCTCAATAACTCTGGCGTCGAACGATTGAGCCGAAATTCGCCCTGATCCGCCTTTCTTCATCAAGTAGATCAATAACAAGTTCGGGGGTTCTTCTAGAAGGCACTTTTCCTTGAAAGGATCCTCTATCGGCAGGCTACTGAGATCCGACAGCCGCACTTCTACAGGGTGACTTGGCTTTCCGTGTGACACGGCCCACCTCCCCGGCGTGGCAATCCCGCATTCGAGGTCAGACCGGCAGGCGGTTCGGGATGCAGCCGCTTTTCGCCCCGTCGAGCTATCCAGCCTTTAGGCTCTACATTGTATCATCACTTGACTTACTTACCGAAACAGTTTAGGTTAATATCGTGAGGAAAGCTGACATTCGAGAATTCACAAGTTGGCTTGGCAAGCGCAGTTATAAGTCCCGGCTTGAACGATTGGGAATTGAAAGGCTGCGCGAGATTGCTCGCGAGAACGGCAAGCTCGGCGGGCGACCAAAAAAGTCCGAAACCAAACGAAAGGGAGAAAAATAATGAGCACAGCATTAGATAACGTGGCTGTGTTTCCTGTGCCTGTCGAGGGAGAACCACAGGAAGAACAGCCCAAGAAGGACAGAGACAACGACGGCCTTCACAAGCGTCGAGGGATCTGGCATACGCGGGTCAAGGTAGAAGGTAGGTGGAAGGAGCTTTCGCTATCCACGCGCAACTATCAGGAAGCACGGAAAGAGCGTCAGAGGAAAATCGATGAATTCGAAGAGCGGCTGCGGCTGCCGGATCTGGCGAAGCTACCGTTTGAGAAAGCTGCCGAACTGTGGCTTGGCGAACGTAAAAAGTTGGTAGCTTGGAATACGTACCGAATCGACAAGGAACGCCTGAAACCGTTGGAGCAGAAGTTCAGAGGCAAGAAACTGTGCGAGATTGCGTCTCAGGACTTGCGAGCTTATCAGTTGCTCCGAATTGAGAAGGTCAGCCCACGAACGATCAACCTTGAGTTGAAAGTCATGCGGCAGCTTCTCCGTACGGCTCACCTCTGGTCCCGCATGGTTGATGATTACAAGCCGCTAAGGGAAAACAGCAAAGGTCCCGGACGCGCGATGACACCGGAACAGGAAGCCAACTTGTTCGCTTGTGCTCAAAAGAGTCTCTACCTCTCCGCTGCGTTCTACGCGGGCATTGTGGCCGCGAATACAACAATGCGCGGCTGTGAATTGAAGGGCCTTCAATTGCGCGATGTGGACTTGATTAACCGTACCTTAGTTGTCAGGCGCAACAGCACCAAGACGGACGCCGGATGCAGACTCATCCCTCTCAACAACGCCGCTGTGTGGGGTGTGACGCGGCTTCTCGAACGCGCGCAGCTACTCAAGGCGACTGACCCAGAGCATTACCTGTTTCCATCGTTTCGCTGTAGGCACACGAAGGAAGGTCACGCAGCCGGATCAGGTTATGATCCAACGAAACCCATGGTCTCTTGGCGTTCTGGCTGGCGCACCCTGACATCAAACGCCGGGTTAAAGGGTTTGCGTTTTCATGATCTCCGGCACCATTCGATCACAAGGCTTGCCGAAGCGGGAGTTCCAGAGCAAACTCTTATGGCAATCGCAGGCCACGTCAGCAAATCGATGCTGGAACACTATTCACACACATCCGGCTGCAAGCCAAACGTGCCGCAGTGGATGCGCTGGACACGTTTAACGCTGTCCCTACAGTGCAGCAGCCGTCAGCAGAGGTCCCAACAGATAGCCCGGATTCGGTGTAGTACGACATGGCAAGCCGCAAGTCCACACGAATGTCCACACGAACCTGCCACTGTCCACACGTTTCCGACAGTAGCACGCAGACACATGGAGTGACCCGCACGCGCTCAGACCTTGTCTGGTTGCGGGTTTGCAGGATACTGTGGGATACGGCTGGATACTGCCGGATCGTCCCCTCGGGTTACTTACAAGCAGGAGGTCGGTGGTTCGAGCCCACCAGCGCCCACCAATGTTTTCAAGGATTTACGGCCTATTTTTGCCCGCTGCGAAAAGCAACTGTAGTTAAAATCGTAGATACCCAATCCTCGTAAGATATTCGCGCTCAATCGCTCGCTTGATCCTCCGTGCATTTTTCGGACGCGTTTTTCTGTAGGGTGTTGAAGGTGATGCTCCCGTCTGATCCTTTCGAGAAGTTTCTCTGCAGTCCAACAATTTTGATCCGGATGGTCCGAGACGTAGTGGGAACTATGGTGTGGGTTCAAAGTAGAGACACTCGTGTCTTTCTCGAAAAGCTACCTGCACCTGTTCGAAGAATGAATGTCTGCCAAGAATCTCGCGACTTACATGAGGCTCGGGATCGCTAAAAACCACCCTGCATGGAAATCTGCGGCCAAGGATTTCGAGTTCGATGTCATGAAGGCGCCCTGTTAGTCTTCCGCCAGCAAGTCCACCAAGTTCAATTGGTGGACCGCTTGAAATGTCGATCCCTAGCCCACGTGCACGGATTCCATTGAATAGGCAATAGGCTGCCCCGGAATCAACCAACGCGATGGTTTCTTCGGCTCCGCCTGGACCGATCAATCGCACATCCAGGACGGGGTAGGAGAGATTATCACTTTGGTGGAGTCGATATTGCCTGTATGGAATGACGTGGGAAAAGCGAAGCGTGCTCACAGTCCCATAAAGTGGTATCTGATGGGCTCATCAGGCACATGGATAATGAATGGTACTTCGATTCCAGAGTGAATCGCGGTGCGACGGACGGTCAGATAGTCCAGGCCGTGCGCTATCACTCGCTCACCCTCTACCACCACCCACTGGCCTCGATATCCTTCCTGGTTTTCGTTCAGCCAAGCAACTTCACGAGTTCTCGTTGGAGCCGGTCGCCTACTCTCAGCCTCAGTGGTGACACCCCAGAGCAGCAATAGTGTCGTTGTCACAGAAGATATATTGGGTGCAAGATCCGCCAAGCCGCTGTAGAGGTAGCGGAGACCACTAGAAGCAGAAGTACTCAGACTGGTCTGGCGATTACCAAGATCATACTCATCGGTGGAGCCCACTGCTTCGGAATTAAGTCCGTTCATTTTGGCTCTTTCAGATCCTCTTTTACAGCTATATCGCCGCTTTCAGTCATTGTTTCATAGATCTCATCGACGTTCTGCTTGAGTCGGAGAAAAGTATCCGCAGCCATCCCAAATTGCTCAAAAACCTTTACGTGCAGTTCAATCTCCTCATTCGGGACTGCCTGGCTTATTTTTCTTCGCCTAATATTTTCCACCAACTCATGCATCTCGACAAAGCCCACATCCATGACAACTTCGCCACCCACTCTGCTGAATCCGACCCAATGCGCAGTTTTCGGTGGCTGATCCGGGACCAACAGATGACGAACGACTTTCATTCGCCTCCGCTCTTGCATCGGTTTGTCCTGCTTTGCATCTCGCTTCATATTAGCGCATCATAACGCACATCCGACAAATGGCATACAAGAAGGTGGAGGGACAATGGCCAGCGTGCTCTCTCTATCGCAGCCCGGATAGAGGCATTAGTGTTTTGAGGTAGTACACCAGCTCAAGATCGCTAAGATACCGGATCCCAAGTTTATAAGTCTTTGGAACTTTATGGATTACAGCCTGGATCATAACCGCACAGATCCCATTGTGGGTCGATTGCTGCCGCTTCACGACGAATTGGCGTCCCTGGGAGTGGGTCGAGTCTGGGAACCGACGTCCGAAACGGGACTGCTCCTCAAAAATTCGTTTGCCTTCGGTGCGGATGTTGAAGTTGATACCATTTGCCGAAAAGTAAGCGTTCAACCTCTGTACCGTTTCCTGAAAAATCTTGATCTTGTAAGCGTTCAACTTCATTGGCGATTCCAGGCCAAGTTGGAATATTTTTCGGCCCATGGATAGACAGGAACGAATCGACTCGTCTGAACCTATTATCACCTCCGCCCGGCGGGATCGTGGATCAATAATCGTCCCAAAGCAATAGTCTCCATGCCGCCAAGACTCGGCGAGCATAACGTAAATTCCAATGATGTCGAAGAGGACGATCTCACCGTGGAAGACCTCTCGTTTGCCATCAGTGGCCACAAAAATCCGATGACGGGGCATATCAGATTGTGCAATCGCCAACAGGGTCGAAGCCTGGTCATGAGTGCTGCTAGAAACGCCTGCTATCAGGGAACGTATGGGGTCGATGCATTCTGCGAACAACCGTTTGTCTTCACAACCCAACTTCAAAGCTAAGTAGTTGAACACGATCTTGAGAACACCACGCATCGCTTTTTGGTTCGCAAGAAATTCCAAGCCGTGGGAAGTCGAGGTCAAGATTTCCTCCTCCACTGTTTCTCCAACAAGCTGGAATTTACCTTGGCCGCGTCTCTCGCGGAGTTTCCGCTCAAATTCATCGGCGTCGAATTGCCCGAATTGGCGGAACTCAGTCTCTGATACTGGAATGATTGGACTTGGAAAAATTAATCCAGCCTTGTTGTAGCCGACCTTTTTACCTCGCCATGGATCGCTCTCTCCGAGGGCGCGGCCCTTCGGTAGCTGCCCATCTCGGTCAGCAACCTCCCAGAGGATCCGGTAAAACTCCATTGCGGAAACCAAGGGAGCATCAATCTCATGGCCCAGGCGGTCGTTGCAGGGCTTACACACACATGAGATTGTCTGATCCCAGCCGAGTGCAGCTTGCAGAACGTGTTCGGCAGAAGCACCCTTGCTGGAAAGAGTTTTCCTGCAATATATGCAGCGTCGTTGATTGCTAACATCTGTCATCGTTCGGGTGCGATTACAATCTCTGCATCCTCGTCAGATCTGCGCCGCGAACCGTTTGCCTGATCTTCGATGTTTCTGCGGTCACTTACAGAGACGTCAAAGGTCGCAGGTGAGCAGCTCCTGAACCGCGATTTTGAGCGACATTTTGCGGAAGAGTGCAAGGTATTGAATGCCCCGGCAGTGACGCTACAGTTTCCGGGCCGACAGGGCCAGGTTACCCGGGAGAAGGCGGTTGTCAGCGGCGAGCGTCGGCCCAGCGATGTGCTCTCTGAGGGAGAGCAAAAAGTCATCGCACTCGCGGACTTCCTGGTCGAAGCGTTGCTAAAGCCACCAGCTCCGGACATTTTCGACGATCCGATCAATAGCCTGGATTATAAGCGGATGGCGGAAGTGGTGAATCGGATAGCGGTTCTAAGCGATACACGTCAGGTTATCGTATTCACCCACAACATTTGGTTCACCACCGAATTGCTCGCGCGGTTTGAGAGGCGGCCGCAAGACTGCTCGTACTACGACGTGGCGCGTGACGGCACCAACATAGGAATAGTGAGCAAGGGCAGCCACCCGCGATCGGACACCGTTTCCAATTTGCGCGGGCGAATCAATGCTTTGATTCAGTCGGCGGAAAAGGCATCGTGGGAAGTGGAAGCAGCGCTCATCGAGAAGGGATACGACCTGATTTGGAATATCTGTGAAGTCATTGTTGAGCAGGAACTGTTTCAAGGTGTAACGCAGCGCTATCAGCCGAGCTGCTGAGAACGTGCGTCACTTAATCAGCTTCAATCTTCGCAGATCTGCCTCAGTCCACCCGGTGTCATTCAACATGCCTTGCAAAAGCTTCGGGCCAAATGTCTTTTGCGAATGAAAGTGGACGCTGACCCGGCCGCCTGGGCTCTGGCCCTTCAAGTAAACAGTAATCGATCCCCGTCTTGTGTGTGGCTTCCAGGCGTCGCGTTCCAAAGCCCGGGCAAACTCGGAAGCTGTGATATTTCTTATCTGGTTCCAGACATGCTTGGGAAAGGCCATTGAAGAGTGATTTCGTGGACCATCCAGGCGGGTACTTCAGGGAAGGCTTGCTCCCGTTCGATGGTGGGATCTGGTCCTATCGGGATGGGCTCGCCGGCTTTATACAAAGAATCTAGGTAGGCGATGACTGCGTCTTTGGCATTTTCCAATGCTTCGCCCTCTGTGGAACCGCCGACATGGAGCCCCTTTAGCCCAGGGCAATAAGCGTGAAAGGAGTCCCCGTCTCGCTCCAGCACAACCGTCACCTTCAAAGTCAAAACCTGTGTAGGTCGATCTCTCCGCATCCCCATGTTCCTCAACGGTTCAAACCTGCTCTAAAAAACATGCTATCACAGTCTGGCTGGTCTCATGGCAATTTGAGAAATAGATTTCCAATGAAGTCTCCCATTTTTCTCAGCAGGTTCCAGTGATGATGAAAGATTTGCGGGTATGGTTTTCCCACGGGCAACACCTCGCTGTGGTACATTTCAGCTTTGCAATCTTAATTGCAGGTTCCTCTCATTGATAAGGAAGTGGCAATGCGCGAGGAGATAGTCAGACGACTGCTGCTCTCAAAGCAATTCCTTCTTGGCAGCAGTGGCCCGTTGAGTAGGGAAGCTGAACCGTATGAGATGTCCAACTGTCATCCGCGCCACGTGAGACCGAGTTTGTGAAAAAGTACTTCCCTCATCTTCTTAAACAATAAGGATGTAACCCGGGATCAGATCCCTGGAGAGAAAAAAGTTGTGGAAAAGTAGCTGTTTCATGGCAAGGAAAGAAAAAAAGTGCCAAAAAACAAACAAAAAAGGCCTGATGGGAAAGTGGGAAACTCCTAAAAAGCAGGCAGCTTCCAACTTTCCCACAGGGCCACCGTAATAACGAGACAATAGGCGGTCATTTTTACGTTGTGATTTAGCATAAGTTGTATTGTATTGACACATTGCATACATGACTGTATATTGAACGTGTATACAGGAGAAGAATATGCCTAGTCCTAGAACCGTGTTGCGGGATGTGACCATAAACCTTCGGGCGAATAGAAGACAGCGCGCGATCATCGACCGGGCGGCCGAAACGCTCGGGAAAAACCGCTCTGATTTCATGCTGGAAGTGGCCAGCCGCGAGGCGGAAACGGTCCTGCTCGATCAGCGGTATTTCCAACTTGATGAGAAGGAATTCAAGAAATTTTGTGCCGCGCTCGACAAGTCGCCCGTTGAAAACCCGCGTCTTCGCAAGCTTCTTCTCTCAAAAGCTCCCTGGGAGTAATGGCCGGAGCGGACGATATAATAGCACCGGAAAAGCTGACGCTGGAACATGACGTTTCCGCGTTCAACTCCGGTGAGAATGCTCTTGATGACTGGCTGAAACGCCGCGCCTTGGCAAACGAGGAGTCTGGCGCTTCGCGGACATATGTAATCTGCGCCGGCGGCCGCGTGGTCGGTTATTATGCGCTGGCAAACGGGGCCATTGCGCACACCGGGGTCATAGGGCGCGTCCGCCGCAACATGCCGGACCCCATTCCCGTGATGGTATTGGGGCGGCTTGCGATCGATCAGGCTTATCAGGGTCGCCGCCTCGGGGCAGCTCTGCTGCGCGATGCCATCCTTCGCACGCTGCAGGCTGCCAAGATTGCCGGCATCCGCGCCATCTTGGTCCATGCGATTTCCGAGGACGCAAAGAAGTTTTACCAACGCTGCGGTTTCTCTCCCTCTCCCGTCGATCCCATGACGCTGATGATTACCGTGGCCGACGCGGAAAAATCCCTCCGCGGAAAATAAGATCAACCCCAATTCACTGTGTCAGTTTTTGTGCCACTTTTGCCATCGAACTCGGTCGCTTTTCATCCTCTATATCCATTTATTCCACTTCTTAGAGAATTGCTGGAAACTAAGGCAGGATGTGGGTTTCTGAGCTAACGTGTAGGTGGGATTGGGCCAGAGGTTCTTGTCTCTGGCCCCACCTACAAGCAGGAGGTCCGTGGTTCGAGCCCGCCAGCGCCCACCATGGTTTTCAATCAGTTAGGGCACTTTTCAGCAGTTTCCTAAATCTATTGTCGATTTTGTAGATGGAGCTTTCCTTCAAGATCTGCACAATAATTTTCACCATTGGTTTCCAACACATCGGATTCCGAAGTTCTCTGAGCCATTGGGTCTTTTACCTTTCGGGCGAGCGATTTGACCCAGAAATGTTCTCCCAGATCGCACATCACTGTTAACGATTACTTGCTTTAATCTCTCTATATTTTTGAGGCTTTGGAGTGACACCTCGATCCTTCAGCCTCTTGGTGTGCCAATTGCATCTGTCCCAACAAAATCTGTGGCTAAAAGTGAAAATTCAAAATTCCGGGCACCGACGCAAGGCCGGGGCGCTGCACGAGCGCTTCGAGTTCAGTGTGGAGATGGGAATGTGGAGGGACTATGAGGGCAAATGGTCAAGGATTTGCCGTAATCATGTTGCTGTTTTGCGGAGTTTCGGCTTCCGCCCGTCAGAATTATTACCTTCCGCAAGTGGCCAACGGGCAGTTCTCGGGCGGCAGTTTTCGGACCACGTTCGTATTGTTCAACACGAATGCAACCAATGCCTCGATAAATATTCGGCTGACGCGCGATAACGGAACCCCACTGCGGGTCTCGATTCCGGAACTAGGAAATTCTGAAGAGTTTCAGTTGATCCTCGAACCTGGATCGACACGAATCCTACAAACCGCCGGCTCGGGAGCACTGGCTGCGGGAGCTGCGACGATTAGCTCCAACATTTCCGTCGGAGTCTCGGCTATTTTTTCCGTTTACGATTCTGCAGGTAATTTTTTGACAGAGTCCGGGGTCGCTGCCTCGCAGCCAATGAGCGAATTTGTGATTCCAGTGGATGCGACGGGGGCGTTCAATACGGGGGTAGCACTGTTCAACTCTGGCACGTCCGATGCGACTGTGACGTTCAAGCTCATCGACGCAACCGGGCTGGAAAAGGGGACCTTCACACAGTCCCTGGCCGCCAAAGCACATTTGGCTAGATTTGTGTCAGGTGATATTTTCGCGGGAATCAGCAATTTCAGGGGAAGCATGGTGATATCCTGCACGTCCCCTGTGGCCGCGCTGACCCTGCGTCAAAACTCCTCCCCGCTTTCGTATACCTCCCTGCCGGCCGTCCCGAAATCTTCGGGGCAGCTCGTGTTTAATCTTCCCCAGGTGGCTGATGGCTCTTTCACGGACGGACGGTATCGGACAACTTTCTTGTTGTTTAATGTCTCCAATAAAGCGGCAAACGTGAAGTTGGCGCTGACGCGTGACGATGGAACTCCCCTTCCGGTCACCCTCGCAGGTCAAGGAACAAACAGCACGTTTACATTGAAGCTGCAGCCGGGAGCTTCCTCCTTTCTGCAATCTGACGGAAACGGATCGCTGTCAAGCGGTGCCGCGAAAGTAATATCAGACGTCCCCATTGGGGTGTCGGCCATATTTTCAATTTTCGACTCGGCCGGACGGTTTCTCACCGAGACTGGAATCGGCGATTCTTTGGCGCAGACCGAATTCGTTCTGCCCATTGACGTCACGGGCGCCTTCGACACGGCCGCTTCTTTCTTCAATCCTCTGACCGAGCCAGTAAGCTTCTCACTGAGATTAATCGACTCTAAAGGCGCTGAGGTAGGAATCGTCGGACCAGGCAAGATTGGACCCGGCGAGCATGTCGCAGGGTTTATATCGCAAGTCTTCCCGGGAATCAGCAATTTTCGTGGTTCCCTGTATGTCAGCGTGAGTGGATCGGCAACGGCAAGCATAGCCGCATTGACGTTGCGGCAAAACAGTGCTGCGCTTTCCCTTACCAGCCTTCCCGTCGCTCCGCGCTATGAATCAGACCCCTTCAGACTCGCGGACGCAGTCACTCAGGCGCCAAATAGTAGCGACAGGTATGATGCCCTCCTCGATATCATGAGAGCCCTGAACGTCGGAGTATATACGGGAAAGGGAGAAGCCCTTGCCCGCGGAGCGGAGCGCGGACCCGCAGATTTTTATCTTTACGACTTCGAATTGTCGGCGATGGCAGGCGCGCTCGGGCGCAAGGAAACCTGGAGTGCATCTGAGATTGCGGGGCAACTCAGCAACTTCGGCGTTCAATCCAGTAACAATTCTCTCAATGCAGAGAAGCTCCAGGAAGTCCTGACCTCCGCAGCTAGTGAGTCCACGCAAGACCCGGGAAATCCATTGTCACTGGTGCTGCTCCTAATACGTGAATTGGGACTTCGTCACACTCCTCCTTCCGATATCACCGCAACTGCATCCACGCAGCAGATCCAGTTCGACGCCCTCCAGCGGATGTTGATCATCTCGGATGTGATGTTGCCTTCGGTTCCCAGACGGACCATAGACTTTTCCGTAAAATCGCTCATTGCGTCGCTTAATGAACCTGGAGATCGGTGTTCCTTCATTGGTTCTACCGAAACGAGTAGATTCAAGCTAGGCAAGCTATTGTCGAAAGGCCTGAGGACTGCGGCCAGAGTTGGAGGGACAGCTTTGGAGGCAGTCCATAATGCCTATCTTGGACTTGTCATAGACATTCAGGAGACAAAATCCAGCCGAAATCACAATACTCACCTCGGACCGGGTGGATCAGGACATTCTTGGACTTTTGGTGGACCACCAGGGGCGCCTCTCCATTTCGAAATAGGGGCGCAGATGCTGGAGGACCTGTCGACGAGATACCAGGAAGTAGTGGACTGCGGCGCTCTCGCGGGCCTGAAGTTTCCACCGAAAGGACCGATAAAGGGAGTCCAAATCCGATGGGATTATCCTCCTGTTGGCAGCGATTATGATTTACTGATAAAGCACGGCCGTACGTCGTACATGGAAGAGACCAACGCTGCCGGTGTTGCGTCGCTGGACTTCTATCCAGACGACGAACCGGAGAACACGAAGCCTTGGCGATCAACGGGGGATATGAAACTGGACAAGGGGGTGCTTACGCCGAGCCCTGCTTTCCTGGAAGTTTTCGGCAACATTACGGGGATGGGTCTTGAATACATCATCCCCAGATTCCTTTTCATGTCTTTCTCCATTGAATATCACAATGCCGGTGGTTACAAAGTTGACGGGAAATTTGGCGACGGCCGAATTTATGGCACCATTTGCTCCGGCTTGGATAAGCCTTTCACGCTATATTTTGATTCCGGGGGGGTCGGCTTGACCGGCACTTTTACGTTCACACCTTCAAGTTCGTCTCTTGGGACTTGGACTGTAAAGGGGGGCTATCTGGACTTGGTCACCAATTCAGGAGCGGGCACCTACACTATCGAGCATCCCACAGCGGATACAACCACAATCGAGATTCCGGCAGGTGCCAAATATACTCAATGTACGGTTAATTTTGGCTGTGTAGACTTGGTCGGTCCCAAGGAAACAATTCTCCTTCAACCCGGCACGTGTTCGCCGTAAGCTTGGGCTCGGTTACGGTTGAGCCGCGCTGCAACAAACAAATGGGGTGCACAGGCTCGGTAGACGCATGCGCAAGAGGAATTCCCTGGCTGCTTATGAAGAGCACATTCCCGAACGGGTCAACAATCTGATCCTCGGAAATGTCAGTCCGCCACTGTTTCCAAAAATTCAAGTCTGTCCTTCAGCAGATGGTAAGCTGATTTTTGTGGTTGTTAGGGTTCATCAAAGCCATACCACCCCTCATGCCATCCGTGGAAACACTCAAGTCTACGTACGGGCCGACACGAGTAATGAACCAGAAGAATTGGCCGATCTTGAAAAGCTGCGATGGCTGATAGACCGGAAGGCCAAGTCGCAAGAAATGAAGGGCTTTTTTGTGGAACGTGCCGATCACCGGTTCAGAAAGTTATGTTCGAAGCAAAATATCAATCTAAAGCGTGGCGACTGCATTCTGATGGCGTGCCCTGTATACCCATTTGAAAGTCTCGTCGATCCGACCAAGCTTCGGCAGGACATTCCGGAGAGGATTCGTTCCGGTGGCTGGGGAGGAGCCACTTTTCCGCGCCTTGTCCATCGGGTGAATTTTGAGGCAGCTCAGGATGGGGCATATGGTTTTTTCGTCAATGAGAATTCTGGCTACGTATGCTACGAGGAGCTCAACCAGTGCGGTTTTGTTTATTACCGGGAAGACATTGTTGATACGGAGCGACAGCAGGATGGAACTGAAATTCACAAGGCCTTGCTATATCGGCTAATGGTGTTGCTGGATTTGGGCTTTGAATCGATCACCAAGTTTTACGATGCGCTGGGCTACTGGGGAATGGTCGAGTTCAGGATCGTCCTGCGGAATTTGGATGACGTTGGGTTTATCGACCTGCCGGCGCCGAGAAACTACATCAAAATTGATTTGATCGTCGGGCCACCATCGGAACTTTCAAAGCGATTTGCGACGTAGGGATGCTTTCCATTTGACAAATTTTCAGCCATCTCCTATAATGTCATTGAACTAATTAATTAGTTCGGAAAGATTATTCTTATGACCAAAATCGTATCCGCCCTGACCGCCCGGACCCAATTTGGACAACTCATGCGCCGGGCCAAGCAGAAAGATGAGCGTTTTGTGGTAGATCGCCGCGGCGAGCCCCAGGTGGTGATCATGAGCATCAATGATTTCATTAAGACCATTGCCCCGCCACCGGAATGGTTAAAGGCAATTTGGGCGGAATCGAAGCGCAAGGGCACAGATAAATTGACCATGCGGCAGATTAATGCGGAAATAAAGGCGACTCGCAAACAGCATGCGCGTAGCGGTCGTTCTTGATACCAATGTCATTGTCTCCGCTCACCTGAACCCTGATGGCTTGGAAGCCGCAGTTTTCCTGCTGGCCTTAGCCGGAAAAATCCAAGCTCTTCTCTCTGAGCCCGTTTTCGCCGAATACAAAGAGGTCCTGCTTCGGCCGAAATTTGGCCTCTCGGCCGCGCAGGTGGAGAAAACCCTCAAAACCCTTTGGGCTTCCGGCCGAATTGTAAAACCGACCCAAAGTTTGTCTGTGGCTAGAGACCCGGCCGACAACAAATTCCTGGAATGCGCAGAAGCTGGTCAGGCGAGCTATCTGGTTAGCGGCAACAAGCGGCATTTTCCAAAAACGTGGGGAAAGACCAAGGTGGTCAATGCCCGGGAGCTAATTAAATTTATTACCCCCGACCTCGAGCGGTAGGAACGCGAGCCGCAGCAGGAGCAGGTCCCAAGTTCGATCTGTCCCCCAAGTCGGGCCACCATGTGAATTTTCAAAGCGATTTGCGACGAGATCAACCCGGGTTTTCAGCATAAACTCCGCGTTCTTGCAGGCCACGAGGCGGTTCGAGGTCAGCGTTTCCAGCAGATCGCGCTTTTCTTCGGGGATTGCCACCTGGTGCACAGAATACGCGGACCCCGCGAGTTCGAGGAATTGTCCCAGGCGATCAGGGAGAGGATCCCTCGCTGGTTTCTTTACATGGCCGGAGGTAGAATGTCTTGAATCGAAGTCAAAGGTCCAGTCGAAGTTCTTATCCTATAGGTTGGCGCCGTGGGTAAGATGAGGTGGATCGGCCACAGCGATGGAGCACAGGGAGGTGGCTCGCCCGGCTGGCGCTTGGCGAAACGGGAAATTGAGAACGAACGGGGAAGAATTGCCGGTGGATGGCAAAATGCTGATCTCTTTGGGAACGAAATGTCGCCAACAATGTACGAAATCCCACACTTTACGTCCGTAGTAATCTGATGTAAGGAGCGCATATCGACAGGCGACCTACCGGTAATCAATCGCATGCATCCGGGGCTGGAGGAGTGGCATGAGCCATGGTGGAAGTGAAAGAGAGGCAGATTGTGCGGGCAAGCAGAGCGGTATGCGTGTCACCCAATTCGAACCCTCCCCACCTAATTGAAGAGGAGATTCGGCGCAGGCTTGAGGCGGAACGGGCGCGTCTGGAGCAGGAAGAAGGCGTTCACCGCCGAATCGCATCTCACTTTCGCCGGCCGGCCGAGCGACCGTTTACTGCGCCAGAACGCGGGAAAGTAACCATCCTGTTTGGCGGCCTGACCTGGAAGCATGAGAAGCTAATAAAAGCCGTATTTGAAGGATGCGGCTATCACTGTCAGAACCTTCCCACTCCAAATGGAGCCGCCTACCAGATCGGTAGGGAGTATGGAAACAACGGCCAATGCAATCCCACGTATTTTACTACGGGCAATCTCATCCAGTGCTTGCAGCAATTGGAAGCAGGCGGACTTTCGCGCCAGGAGATTATCGACCGCTATGTGTTTTTTACCGCCGGTTCCTGCGGTCCGTGCCGTTTCGGCATGTATGAGTCGGAATACCGACTGACGCTGCGCAACGCCGGCTTTGATGGCTTTCGTGTCCTTCTGTTTCAATCCGATGCCGGAGTCAAGGCGGCGTCGGGAGAGCCGGGGCTGAAATTCACCGTTGATTTCGGCATGGGGATGTTTCATGCCCTCAATCTCGGTGATGTGATGCATGATCTGATCTATCAGATCCGCCCCTATGAAATAAACCAGGGTGAGACGGATCGGCTGTTTGCCGAGGCGATGGAAGATTTGTTCCTCACCTTGCGGGACCGCGATCCCTTTGAAATTCTCCAGCGGACACCTTCTTGGCTCTGCCGTTGTTTGGCGAGGAAGCCTGCATTGAAAAATACGCTCAACACCTTGGGTAAGATTTACGAACATCTCTACGGAAAGGCCTACGTGGAAGCGTTGCGTGAATGTCGCGATCATCTCAGTCGCATTGAAGTTGACCGCACGCGCGTCAAGCCGATCGTGAAGATTACCGGTGAGTTCTGGGCGCAGACGACGGAAGGCGATGGCAATTTCAACATGTTCGCCTTTCTGGAACGGGAGGGGGCCCAGGTTCTCGTCGAGCCGATCGCGACGTGGGTGATGTACTTGCTTTATCAGGCCAAGGCCGGCGCCTTGAACCGCAAAGGACTGGATGCTCCTTATTGCAAACCACGCGGGTGGGATCTCCGCAAGCGCCTGGCCAATGAGCTGCACTTTCGCAAGAAGTGGTTTCTCTTCTCCCTCGGTGAAAGGATATGGGCGCGGCAGTATCACCGTGTCGCTGAAAAATTGGGGCATCTCACTCATCGGCTCCCGCCACAGAGGGAGTTGGCCGGGCTGGCCCACCCCTTCTATCATCAACTCGCCCGTGGAGGGGAAGGGCATCTAGAAGTCGGCAAAAACATTTATTACACGGTTCACCATCTCTGCCACATGGTGCTTGCCCTGAAACCTTTCGGTTGCATGCCCTCTTCTCAATCCGATGGGGTTCAGTCTGCGGTGATCAACCATTTCAAAGAGATGATTTTCCTGCCGATCGAAACTTCCGGCGAAGGAGAACTCAACGCCCATAGTCGCGTGCAGATGGCGCTGGGAGAGGCGAAGCTGAAGGCCAAGATCGAGTTCCAGAAAGCGCTTGATTCTACGGGCAAGCGGTTTGAGGAAATCCAAGCTTATGTGGCGGACCATCCACCATTGCGCAGGGCATTTTATCGCGTGCCGCACAGACCCGGCGTGGCCGGCGTGGCCGCCAATTTCATCTTGCACGTGAGCGATCTGATGGATGGCAAAGCGGATCTTTTGGCGGTATCGGACGACTTTAGGGCGCCGTCGGCCGGCTTTGCCTAATTTCTTAATCACGATGAGCAATGACGGGTAGTTTTTAGAAATTAAGCGCACGGACGGCTTTGAGGTGAAATGGAAAATCCAGGAACTCGCTATCTGATTGGGGCTGACGTAGGTTCTACGACTGTCAAGGCGGTTGTGGTCGATACGCGGACCGATTGTATCATTTGGCGAGATTATCGGCGCCATGAGACCCGGCAACCGGAGAAGCTGCTGGAGTTTTTGCAACGAATGGAAAAAGAAGTCGGCGTTGCTCCGGGCAACTGTCGGATATTCATCACTGGTTCAGGAGGCAACGCTCTCGCCGGATTGATGGGCGCCAAATTTGTGCAAGAAGTCAACGCCGTCTCGCTGGCCGTTGAGAAGCTCTACCCCGAGGTGTACTCGGTCATCGAACTGGGTGGCCAGGATGCCAAGATCATCGTTTTTAGAGAAGACGATCAAAGCGGCCGCAGGAAGAAAATTCCATCCATGAACGACAAATGCGCCGGGGGGACGGGCGCCGTCATCGATAAGATCAGCTCCAAGCTGAAAATTCCGCCCGGCGATCTATGCAATCAACGGTACAGCGGCCTGAAGCTCCACCCGGTCGCCGGGAAATGCGGAGTCTTCGCGGAGACGGATATTAACGGCCTGCAAAAGCAGGGCGTGCCTGCAGATCAGTTGATGGCCTCGTTGTTTGACGCCATTGTTCTGCAAAACCTGACGGTCTTGACCCGCGGACACACGCTGCACCCTCGGGTGCTGCTGCTCGGCGGTCCCAATACGTTCATCCCCGGCATGCGCGAAGCCTGGCAGCACAACATTCCCAAAATGTGGCAGGAGCGGCAGGTGGAGCTTCCGCAAGACGCAACGTCCGAAGACTTGATCCAAGTGCCCAAGGACGCGCAGTATTTTGCCGCCATCGGGGCGATCGAATTCGGCAAGGAAGAGGATCGAGAGGTTGGCCGGTATTGTGGTACGGAGTGTCTGGAACACTACATTCAAGTGGGCCGACACGAAGAAAAAGTGAAATCGGGGAGCCGGGGATTGTGTGTCTCTATGGAAGAGTTGGAGGCATTCAAAAAGAAGTACGCGGTTGACAGTTTTGTTCCGGCGGCGTTCAAACCAGGTGAGAAGGTCCGGAGTTTTGTAGGCGTCGATGGGGGTTCGACCTCCACCAAGGCGGTGTTGTTGTCCGAGCAGGGCGAGGTGTTGTGCAAGGCTTACCAACTCTCAAATGGGAATCCGATCCAGGATACGATTGACATGTTCGACGCGCTGCGCCGCCAAGTGGAATCGCAGGGAGGCCAACTGGAAGTCCTGGGTGTGGGTACAACTGGCTACGCCAAGGACATCTTGCGGGATGTCCTCCGGGCGGACGTGGCCCTGGTAGAGACGGTGGCCCATACGGAGTCGGCGGTCAGGTTTTGCGATGATCCCCACGTCATCATTGACGTGGGTGGCCAGGACATCAAGCTGATTATGCTGAAAGAGGGGCGCGTGAAGGATTTCAAACTCAACACTCAATGCTCGGCCGGCAACGGCTACTTCCTGCAATCCACGGCCGAGGGCTTTGATGTTCAGGTGGACGAGTACGCCGACATCGCATTTTCCGCCCAGGCGATGCCGGTGTTTGGCTATGGCTGCGCCGTCTTCATGCAAACGGACATTGTTGGTTTCCAGCGCCAGGGTTGGCGGGCGGAGGAAATCTTGGCGGGATTGGCGGCGGTACTGCCCAAGAATATTTTTCTTTACGTGGCGGGTGTTCCTAATCTTGCAAAATTGGGCACGCGTTTTGTTCTCCAGGGAGGGACGCAAAAGAACCTCGCGGCAGTGAAGGCGCAGGTTGATTTCATCCATTCCAACTTTCGAAACTCGCGCGAAGAGCCGCAGATCGTCGTGCATGAACATTGCGCGGAATGCGGCGCGATCGGAGCGGCGGTGGAAGCTGCACGTCTGTGGCGTAACGGTCGGAAAACGACTTTTATCGGGCTGGATGCGGTGCGCAACATCCGGTACCGTGCGACTCGCAACGAAGATACGCGCTGCCACTTTTGTAAGAATACCTGTTTGCGTACTTTCATTGACATTCAGACCGGCAATCACGAGCCTGTGGCTACGAACGTGCAGTCCAAGGTGCCCGTACGACCGGGCGAACAGCGTTTGATCATCGCCACCTGCGAAAAAGGGACCGTTGAGGATGTCGATCGGATGCGGGACATCAAGAAAGGATTGGATGCGGTGATGGCAGCCAATCCGAACTTTGTGGACATCGCCGCTCGCGAAGTATGGAGATCTCGCCACCCCGAAAAAGTTGCCGACCCAATCCCATCTCACGGCTGGACCCAAGCGGCGCGCGAACGCATTGCCTTGATGAGAAACCGCAAGCGTCTGCGAGTCGGCATACCTCGCGTTCTCAACATGTATGTATATGCGCCACTTTTCAGCGCTTATTTGGAGAGCTTGGGCGTTGCCGTGGAGAATCTTGTTTATTCGGATTTTACCAGTAGCGAGATGTATCGTACGGGCTCCAGCCGTGGCGCAATCGATCCGTGTTATCCTTCCAAGATCGCGATTGCCCATGTACATAACCTGATCTGGACCAAGCATGCGCGAAAACCGCTGCACTGCATCTTTTTTCCCATGTTTGACGTCTTGCATTCGCATTTGGTGAAAACTCGCGCCCGGAACGCCTGCCCGACTGTTTCCGTGACGCCGGAAACCGTCGAAGCTGCCTACACCAAGGAGACGAATGTTTTTGCCGACCACGGCATTCGCTACTTACATCCCCTGGTAAATTTGTCCGATCGCAGGCTCTTTGCTCGGCAGATGTTCCAGGCCTGGAAACCGATATTGGGATTGTCCGCAGAAGAAAATGAAAGGGCCGTTGCTGCGGGTTTTCAAGCGCTCGAAGAGTTTGAGTGCGGCATCCGAAAAAGAACGCGAGAGGCGCTTGACCTGCTGGTGCGGGAAAACCGGCTGGGAATCGTCATGCTTGGCAGACCCTACCACCACGACCCCGGAATCAACCACGACATCCTGGAGCAGTTTCAAAAGCTCGGTTATCCCATTTTCTCGCAAAGCACCCTGCCGCTGGATGAAGACCTGCTGGAGCAACTGTTCGGTGATGAGGTGCGTGCCGGGGTGATCAGCCATCCCTTGGACATATCGGATGTCTGGAAAACGGCTTCTGCAGCCAGCAGCAACCATAAGGTGTGGGCGGCCAAGTTCACCGCTCGGCATCCAAATCTGGTGGCCGTGGAGATTTCCAATTTTAAGTGTGGTCATGATGCGCCCATTTACAGCGTCATTGAGGAGATCGTTGAGCGCTCCGGCACTCCTTATTTTTGCTTTAAGGATCTGGATGAAAACAAGCCTGCCGGCTCGATTAGGATTCGCGTCGAGACGATCGACTACTTCTTGAAACGCTACCGTGAGAATCTTGTAAGAAGAAGCGCCGCCGAGGCTAGGATCGAAGAGCAACTCGCTGAATACGAGCACAGGCTTCGCACCGAATTAGAACAGCAGCAAAGGCCGGTGCGCGAGGACCGTGCCGGAAATGTGCCCGATCTCGTACTGTGGGGTCAACCGGGAACGTCCTAGGGCGCCTGTCAGATTCGCAGGAAAGGCGCGGCGAAACGCTAAAGGTTGATCGCTTTGCGGTGTGCGCTAGCCTTCTGGTTCGCATTGGAAACACCCCGCAGGTGTTTCGTAGAGACGCCCCGCCCGCCCAGAGGGTTGCGGCGGGACGGCGGTCATTTCTTCGTTGCTCCTCCTCGCCGATGGACCCGGCATCGACTCGTCGTCGCGTCTTGATCTGGCCGCCATCGCGCTCGCAACAAACGTCACCGTATTTATGAACCGGGGGGTACTAAGCATGGCCTTGTTCCCGAGATGCAGCCGAACCTTGGGTAGAAATGCGGGTTTACCTACGACACCCATCCTTTCCATCCCTGCGACTCGTATGGCAGCCGGGCGAGGCCCAGCCTTGGCTCTTTTTCAAGGGAGTAGGGGAACGTTGCGGGGAAAGTTTGTAATTGTGTCGTGACGCAGCGCATGGTTGAAAAGTATCGAGTAGTGGTTCTGGCGGCGATGGTTGGGCTTTCACTGTTTCTGCGCCTGCACGGTTTGGGCGAGGTTGGGTTTAGCGAGGATGAGGTGCACAAGGTTGAAGCTGCCCGTGCTTATTTGCGGGGGAATGTATTTGTCAATCTTGAACATCCGATGCTGATGAAGTTACTCATAACGTTGTCAACGAGAGCCGCCGACGCCTGGAACCGGCATGTAAGTCCCTCGCTTTGTATCTCAGAGGAAGTCGCCGTGCGACTGCCGAACGTCTTTCTTGGTTCGCTCACTGGAGTCGTGATCTTCCTCATTGCGGAAACAATGTTTGGTTTTGCTGTCGGTCTTACGAGCGCGGCTCTATGGGCCATTGGCGTTGATTCAATCGCGATCAACCGGGTCGCGAAAGAAGATACCTTACTGGTGTTTTTCACCTGGCTTGCTTTTTACTTCTACCTGAAAGCCAAGAATCTAGGCGCGCCGACCGCGCGCGCGCGAGCCTGCTATGCTTTCAGCGGAGCGAGCTTTGGGCTGATGCTAGCCTCGAAGTATTTTCCACACTATTTCGGCCTTAACGCCCTCTACTATCACCTGCTGGGAAGGAACAAAAGGAACCAACCCCTAGATCGCCGGAACATTTTTCTTATTCTCGGTGCAATGGGAGTGGCATTTTTGCTTGCTAATCCGGTAATCCTGTTGCCAAACGTGCTCCCATACCTTTTCGCCTATGTGAGGGAGGAAATGATGACCCATCATGGTTATTTCATGATGGGTCATCTCTATCGCAATGACTTGCTCTACACGCCGGGGAATGTGCCTCTCTATTTTTACCCTTTGCTTCTGCTGGTGAAAACTCCGTTGCCGCTGTTGGCGGCGTTGATCGTGGGGCTGATGGTGGTTTTCAAGACGCGACACCACGCGGGCCACTTCTTTCTAAAGTTCATGTTCCTCTGGTGGATCGTCCCCTTCTCGCTGCTGGGGAGTAAGTTTTTGCGCTACAGCCTGTCTTTGATGCCCATGGTTTCCATGATCAGCGCGGTTGGAATTGTGACCCTCTACCAAGTGGCTTTGACAACTTGCAGAAAGCAGCGAGAGGGGAGATTCCAACCGGTCTTTGTCGCGACATTCCTTGCGCTATTCTTCATCGCTCCACTATGGAGCGCTTGGCGAAGCGCTCCTTTTTACTCGCTTTATTTGAATCCCATCGGTTGGGGTCGAGCCGGGTACTTCTTTCCGCATGATGAGATTTACGATGCGGGATTACGCGAAACTATCCAGGAGATTTGCGACCAGGCGCCGCCGGGAGGTAGCGCCGGGGGCGAATCCCCATCGGTCTTCAAGTATTACTTTGAGAAATTCGGTCGCCGCGACCTGTGCTACTTTAATCTTTCTGAGGTGCTAACAACCGATATCCCAACCTCAGCCTATTTGGTTGTGCAGGACGGGCGGAAATATTTCGAGAATATCTCACTGATTGATGTGCTGGAAACGAACTTTGAAGCGGTGCGAACGGTTGCGATTGGGGATGCGGTTGCCGCCAAGGTTTATCAGGTAAAGAACCTAGCGCTGGCGAAGACTGCACGGTCCCCCTGATGGGTGTTTTGCAGGCTGGATCGATAACCAGCAGCGGTGTTCCAATTTCTTTCGATGCTCTTTGAGCGCATCCTCTTTTGTTGATATCCTGTTGCGTATCATGGCTTGCTTTGTGGCATGGCGCGAAAAACATCTAGGCCTTAGCGCCGAGAACACAGATCCCCCTTTGGTCTTCTCATTCTTCTTCGCGTTCAGCTTTTCCAGCGCTTCAACTATTTCAGCTTAGGTCCGACGGCCGGTCCAATTTATTTGTTTTGGCGTCGTCGAGAAAAACAGACGCTTTTTCACCTTGGAACAGTTTAGCGGGGGTGATGCATGGATCCAGCAACAGTAGTCGTGATTATTCTCGCCGTTGCTTTTGTTTCCTTTGTGGCCTACTTGGTAGTCATCAGCAGAAGGAACAAACACGAGCGGACGGGGACGGAAGGGCGCTCCAACAATCAGGCTAAGAAACGTTGATTCTCCAAACAATCAGCATGGTAAACACTTCATCTCCAGCGACAAGTCGGAGTTCGTCGCACGCATTCGGGAGCTACTGCGCAATGAGCTCTTGACTTTGCAATCCCGCCCTATAAGAGGACCACGTCTTCATGAGGGTGTTCCAGCGCAAGCATCATGAGCACCTAGTCCTTGAGGTGGCGCGTGATCAGGAAATTTCGCTTCACGTGTTCGTGACCCTTTTCACCCCACTCCGACAATAAGGGCACCATCCGGGTGAGGATCTCCGCCACACCGCCCCCGATGGGGGTGGAGTTAACGTTTTGCAGGCGCCGTCCTTGGACCTTACCGGCCAGCACCTGCAGTTCTTCGATGATCTCGCGTCCGACGATGGGCTCGTAGTCCGACAGTTTGATCGACATTGATGCGTCTAGGCGATCTGCTTGGGCGCCAGAGAGGAGATTTGCTCCCGCAACTCCTCGAAAGTAAGCGCATATGGATTTAACCGCTCGATAGCGGCTGCCAGTTCGAACTCGCCGATGTCGTGAAGCCATTGTGAGAAGTCGTTCGTAAGACGGCCCAGGCGAAGCCGGGCCTCGCAGAAATGAAAGAACAGTGAGGCGTTCGTTGCCCGAGCCACGTGCTCAAAAAGTTCGTTCACATTATGAGCCACTGTGTTTGTCTGCATGATGAAGCTCTTGGATTTACAAAAGTGAAAGTCTTTGCCGGGCGCAGCTTGCCGGGAGGCGGCCGCCGGATTTTCAAGTAGCCCTCGACTGTTGTGATAAATGCTTCCCGCAGCCGGCGAATCGTGGTGAACTCAAAGAGGTCAATAGCTGCCAACTGTTCGCCCAGGGCCTCTTCTTGCAAGTGATCATAGATCCAAGCAGCGAAATCGTTGTGGAACTCAGGTTGAATAAGATGGTGAGCGAGAAAATGGTGGTGCGTATGGTGAAAAATCGAAGACCCCTCGACGGAGCGTAAATGGGCGAGAAATTCACGCAGGTTCCCGGCTCTCAGACCAGTCAACTCAACCAACCGGCGCTCGGTGCAAAAGATGAAGGGGTTGATTGTCTGAACCACGTCAATGATTTTCTCAGATCGGCAGGTGCAACAAAAACTTTTTGCTTCTTTACCAAGGTCAGCCCTGTCTGACGGTTCTCATTCCCGGTTCTCGCTTGTTGGCCTGGGTGAACCAAGGCTTCACATTTTGCTCAGCTCAAGAACAAAGCGACTGGCCCACCTGTAGATATTGTTTTCCGCCACCTGCTCGCGCATGCGAGCCATACGCCTCTGCCTTTCATCGGCATCCATGTCAAGAGCGACTTTGATTTGATCGGCAAAAGCTTCGCAGTTATAAGGGTTAATCAAAACCGCATCTGTCAGCTCCCGTGCCGCACCGGTGAACCGGCTCAAAATCAAAACCCCGTTAAGGTCGTTCTTGGCCGCGACGTACTCTTTGGCCACCAGATTCATGCCGTCGTGAAGGGAAGAGACAATGCAGATATTTCCTAATTGATACAGAGCCAGGCTCTCCCAGTAGTTCAGCGTGCGCCGGACAAAAGTAATGGGTGTCCAGCTAGCCGTGGAATGCCGCCAGTTGATCTGTTCAACCAAATCGTTGATTTCATCGTTCAGATCCTTGTATCGCCGGATATGCATCCGTGACAGGGAACCCACTTGTACAAAGACAAAGCGCTCGCGGTACTCTGGGTGCTTCTCGATGAAACGCGACACAGCCTGAAGCCTTTCGAGTATCCCCTTGGTGTAATCGATGCGGTCAAGACCAATGAGCACGTGCTCGAAGTTTAGAGAAAACTCAGCTCGAAAACTGTCTTCTAAGCTTGCTACCTCGGGAGCCGCAGCGTCGCGGGAAATAGCTTCAAAATCGACACTAATGGGAAAAGGTTGAACGCGAGTGCGATGGTTCTTTCGTGTCACCGTTGTCCGGTCCTGATCGGTGCGCGAATCGATCTCGCGATCGCACGTTGCCAGGAAATTATCTGCGTGGTAGCGCAGATGGAAACCCAGCAGGTCATTGGACAAAAGGCCACCGAGAATCTCTTCCCGGCTATGACAGATCCGGAAGATCTCGGGATTAGGCCATGGGATATGCCAGAATTGAGCTACCACCAGATCAGGTCTCGCTGCCTTCAGGTAGGCCGGCAGCAGAGCAAAATGGTAGTCCTGGATCCACACAAAGGCTTTCCTATCATTCACCTCGCTCAACACCGCCTCGGCAAACTTGCGGTTCACCGCCTGATAGTGTTGCCAGTCCTCGGCGCGAAAGGAGGGACGAATGAAAGCGATGTGACACAGGGGCCACAGGGCCTCATTGGAAAAGCCGTAATAATAGCCGGAAACTTCCTCCTTCGAGAGCCAGACACGTTTGAGCCGGTACTGGGGTTGTTCCGGCGGCAAGTGCACGATGCCGCGCGGGTCGCAGGTGTGCCGATCCGCACTGCCATCGCCGTGGGCTACCCAAAGACCGCTGCAGGCAGTCACAACAGGTTGCAGCGCGGTCACGACACCACTGACAGTCCGCTGGCATGCGATTTTGCCTTCACGAAAGTGATGTGCGTAAGGCTGGCGGTTAGAGACCACGATCAGTTGATGATCGGCAAACCGTTTGCCAATGGCTTCATAGAGGTCTTGTTTGGTCCACATAGCTTGTTGTGTTTCTTTCTGAAGTAGTCACCAAGGGGATGTTCCCGATTGTGAAGGCCGAGAAACCTCAGGCGATCGGTGTCAAAGAAACTCCTTCGGAATCCACCCCGAGTTCTCCTTTGTAAAGCTGCGCCAGGAATGGAGGAGCAAGGAGCGTCGTTGCCACTGCCATAAACAGAACTACGCCATATGTGGCGTCACTGACGACGGCAAGGCCCAGCCCGATTTGCGCAACGACAATCCCGACCTTGCCCCGCGGCACCATGCCCATGCCGACTTGCATTGCGTTCTTAAAGCTCAGGGAGAGCGCACCTAGTCCGCACGCTACCAGCTCTTGGTAAGCACAGCGACAATCGTAACCAGGAGAGCCAAGGTAATGGTTTCCTTGGTCAGGAATGCAACCAGATTCAACTGCATCCCGATACTGGTCAGGAAGAAGGGCAACAGAAACTCGGTCACCGCTTCCGCTTGCCGCGGCATATCGGTTCCTTCAGCCAGCTCAGACAACGCCATTCCGGCCAGAAATGCGCCTATGATGGAAGCCACGCCAATGTAGGCGGCAAGAGGGGCAAGGCCCAGACACACGGCAAGGCCAAAGACCAGATAGGACTCGCCCACCCTCAGACTCTCAACCCGCGGCCGAATCTTGCGCACCGTGCGCGCTCCTACCAACGCTACCAGCAGGGTAAAGCCGATCAAGATACCCCCTTTTTGAAGACGCCGCTCAGGAACTGGTGTCTGTCAAGATCTTGATGTGGAACAGTTCGGTTGCCGAAAAGGTAGAGGAGATCAGGAAGAGAGGGTGCCGAAAGGCGGGTCTGTATTTTCGGCGCTAAGACCCAAATGTTTCTGGCGCCATACGGCGAAACAAGCCATCATTTGTTGCAAGTATATCAAACAAGGGCGCGGCTTCAGAAGAATGTACTCAGTCGGCGTGCTGCTGTTGCGGAACCAGAGGCAGGCGCGCTTGCGGAGCCATTCGTCAAGACAGCTTCAATAATTTGTAACTTGGAGTCCCGGAACGCGCGAGAAATCTTTCAAGTTCCGAGTTACCAACAAAGCGCTGGAAAGCATCGCAGTGGTCGCAATGAGCAAGTCCATGGCAGAGATTCCTTGGCCGGTGTGCTCCAGTTTTGCGAGCAGTTTTCCATAAAGGGGAGCAAATCTTTTGTCCGGATACTCAAGATGAAGTGCTTCGCAAAGCTGCCGAATTCGTTGCGCCTCTGTGGAAGGCCGATGAGAAAGCTCCGCCCCGGCGAACATCTCGCAGGCCACAAAAACGCTGATCCCAAGTTCCTGGCCCTTCACAGAATTGAGAAACGCCGTCGCCGGCCCTGATTGCTTGCGCGCCGTTTCGCGAAGGAGGTCGACCAAGAACGAGCTGTCCAGATGGATCATAATCTGATTACTCTGGCTCTATTGGCGCGCCGCGCCGCCAGTTGTTTTTCGATCGCCTCCAAGGTTGATTCTGAAAGGACGATTTCTTGTAACACGGCTCGAAGCTGATCGGCCGTCTTTTTCTTGCCAAAATGCTCTTTGATCACCTGAGAAAAGGACTGTTTGGGCTTCTTGTGCTGGGCTAACAACTCATAAGCGTCCAGGTCGATTGTAATGGTTTTAACAGCCATGCACTTATCATGCACTTAGAAAAACGGGTTGTCAACATCAGATGAGTGTGAATTCTATTGCTCGGATTTATGAATAATCCTTCCAGTGCGTTGATGGAGAAGGTGGATTTGGGAATGGGGAATTTCGACACAAAAAAAGGTCCGCAAAAAAGGCCGGCGGGGTACGCATCTGCTGCTGGCAAATACGTCCAATAACAGGGCACTGGTCTGGAACAGCGTTGCCGGAAGCATGTGCCGGCGGCGCTTTCCTTCGACGGGAGCTATCTGTGGGTAGGGGAGGTTAAGTTCTCTGATCGCCTGTTGCGTTTCAGCCCGTCACCTTGATCGCCTGCGTGATCTCATCCTGAAAAAAGGAAATTTATGAATAAATTTGGACGCGAGCAAATCTCTTATCTGGATACTCAAGATGAAGCGTTTTGCCGCTTTGCTCAACAAGGCAAACGGTACCGGCGTGCACGGTAGAGACGCCCCCGGCGGGGCGTCTCTACACACGAACATGGTACCGATCCTCCTGTTGCAGTGCACTCGTTCATTCTGGAGAACGCGCAGTCAGATTGGGTGGGCCGACTCGGTCAGATGGCGTTCGGCAAAGCAAAAAGGGAAGACCCTTGGTATACCGTTTTGGAATAACCAATATTCGTTGTCCTTTGCCAGGATGTTCTGTAGAAGACTCATGATACGCAATGGTGCGGTCAGCGTGGCACTCGCAATTGGAGCTGTTTCAGTTCTTCTGTCTTTTGGCGCATAAATTGCCCGCCACGATAATTGGAGCTGTTTAGTTCTCTTGTTGGTGAGACCGTGAGTGAGAAAGCAGTGAGTGAGAAAGCACTTCCGCTCGTTGTCTTTACACTGGACGAGCAGCGATATGCTCTTCCTCTCTTTTCCGTGGAGAGAATTCTACCTGCCATCGAGGCTACCCGCTTGCCGAAAGCTCCTGACATTGTTCTCGGGGTGATCAATGTGCGGGGACAGGTGATCCCCGTTTTTAATATCCGGAAGCGCTTTTGCTTGGCGGAAAGGGAAATGAGAGTAACTGACCACTTGATCCTTGGACGCACCCGAAAGCAAATCGTTGCCTTTACTGCGGATGCTGTGATTGGACTCGCTGAGCACAGTGAAGAGAAATTCATAGACGCGAATGCGCTCGTGCCGGGTCTGGAATATCTTGAAGGCATTCTAAAGCTTCCAGACGGTATGGTTCTTATTCATGATCTCAAGAAATTCCTGTCACTGGAAGAAGAAATGCAATTGGATGTAGCCATGTCGGGCGACGTAGGGTCCGTCGGTCATTTCTCGTAACCCCGCTGCAATGAACATCGCAATTCCAGATTCAATGTTGTCGCAGCTAAGCGAATTCATCGCCACCCGAATGGGCCTGCATTTTCCCAAAGAGCGCTGGCGGGAGCTTGAACGCGGAATCACTGCCGCAGCCGTAGAACTCGGCTTTAAAACTATCGAGTCTTGCCTGCGGTGGCTGACGTTGTCGCCTGCGAGAGATCAGGTGGAGATTCTGGCGAGCTATCTTACCGTTGGCGAAACCTATTTCTTCCGGGAGCCAAGCGTCTTCGAGATTCTTCAAAGGCAGATCCTTCCCGCGTTGATGCGCTCACGTCAAGAGACCGTGCAACGTCTAAGAATTTGGAGCGCAGGCTGCGCGACGGGTGAGGAGCCTTATTCAATCGCAATTCTACTGAATCGGATGATTCCTGACCTAGAGGACTGGAACGTCACCATTCTGGCCACGGACATCAACCCACGCTTTCTGAGAAAGGCTGAGGAGGGTGTTTATGGTGAGTGGTCGTTTCGCGAAATCGAACCGACAGATAGGAGGAAGCATTTCAAGAAGTGCAAAGACGGTCGCTTGGAGGTCCTTCCCCATCTCAAGAGGATAGTGGCGTTCTCCTATCTGAATCTGGCGGAAGATGAATATCCATCGCTCTGGAACAACACCAATGCCATCGACCTCATCTTCTGTCGCAATGTTCTCATGTATTTTGCTTCGGATCGCGCGAAAAAAGTTATCGGAAATCTTCATCGTTCTCTGGTGGACGATGGGTGGCTTGTTGTCGGCGCCCCTGAATATTCGCATGTGCCTGTTCCTAAGTTCACAGCGGTCAATTTCCCAGACGCCATCCTTTACAGAAAAGCTGGTGACATGTGGGAGAACGGACAGGATGTCTCACCCCAGGGCTACGAAGAACCCGCAGGCTTTCCACCGTTGTCCTCTGCGAATCTTATCCCTCAGTCAGAAGCGGAAGGCGCCGTCTCCCGGGAATCGTGTCTGCCTTCGTCAGATTTTGCAGAAGGTGCGCAGGAAATCCAGCCGTCCACTCCGCATGCGGAGGCCTTCCGGTGCTTCCAACAGGGGCGCTACACGGACGCGATCCATCAGCTTCACCTTGCTCTATCTCACAACAGCAACGATGCCGAAGCGCTGGTCCTCTTGGCCCGAGTGTACGCTAACCAGGGTCGGCTGGCAGAAGCGCTCGCGTGCTGTGAGAGGGGCATTGCAGCGGACAAATTAAATCCCGGAGGTCACTATTTGCATGCCAACATTCTTCAGGAGTTAGGGGCGATCGAGCAAGCTACGCAATCCCTGAAGCGGACTCTGTACGTGGATCCAAACTTCATTTTGGCGCACTTCTCTCTTGGCAGCCTGGCCCTCCGGCAAGTCAGGGTGAGCGAATCCCGAAAGCATTTCAACAATGCTTTGTCCCTTTTACAAAAACATGGGCAAGGAGACATTTTGCCTCACTGCGAAGGAATGACTGTGGGACGACTGAAAGAAATTATTCGAGCAAACGCTCCAAGGGGAACGATGCCATGACCCATATTCCGATCCGTCCTGAACAAGAACGAAGACCTCTCGTTGATTGGTCGGAGATTTACCGTCGGCTGGAGAAGACCCGGGAAGCAATGGAGGAAAGATGGATTCCCAGTCCTGAGCAGACGAAAAAGATTCTCAAAGCGAGAGCGGAAGCATTGGCCCGGGAGCCGGAAGAGAATACCGCGGTGAACGAGCCTATTGAGATTGTTGAGTTTCTTCTGGCACATGAGCGGTACGGCATCGAGTCAAGCTACGTGGGCGAGGTGTATCCATTAAAGGAGTTCACCCCACTGCCGTGCACGCCCGCTTTTGTACTTGGCGTCGTCAATGTTCGCGGGAAAATGACCTCAGTGATTGACATGCGGAAATTTTTTGGCCTCCCGGACGGAGGGTTGACCGACCTTAATAAAGTTATTGTCGTTCGCGCAGGCGCCATGGAATTGGGTATCCTGGCGGACAGGATCGTGGATGCGCGGTCCGTCCCGCTCCGGGATCTGCAAACGTCCCTCCCCACCTTGACAGATATCCGGGCCGCATATCTGAAAGGGGTGACGAGGGAGCGGTTGATCGTTCTGGATGCCGAAAAGATTCTTTCCGACCCGAAAATCGCTCTGGACCAACAGACCGAGACCTGAAGAAAACAGACAAACTGGGGGAGAAACAAACATGAAATGGTTTCTAAATCTTCCGACACGAACCAAACTTTCTCTCAGCTTTGGCGTAATGATTATCTTGCTCGCAGTGGCGATGGGAGCAGGTTACCAGGGTATCACTGCAATTCGGCAGTCGCAGAAAAACCTGTATGAGCAAGAATTCGCTAACGCGGTGGATATCAAGGATGTCCGAGCCAACCAAAATGCCCAACGGGAGGACGTATTGGCCATGATTTTGTTGACCAGCCGTCCGGATCAGGAAGCACAGCACGATGACATTAAGAACCGAAGTAAAAAAGTGGATGAGCTGATGCAAGGACTGATCCAGCGCAGCGCAAGTTTTCCAGGGGTTCTCTCCAAGCTCCAGGAATTTGAGACGATGCGAAATGCGTTTCGTGAGACCAGAGATGCGCAAGTCATCCCCCTGATTTATGAGGGGAGGATCGACGAAGCGAAGAAGTTACTCTTTGGCGTTCAGGAGGAGCGCAATGCCAAGATGTTGTTGCTTGCGAATCAACTCGTGGAAGAGATGGAAAAAATGGCCCAGACAGCCGTAGACGACTCAAATAGAAGCGCCGTGCAAGCGGTTCGTATTTTTGTCACGGCCGCCGTCATTGCTCTCGTGTTGGGTATCGGAATGGTTTTGTTTCTAGGCCGTGCTATTGCTAACCCACTGAGAGAGATTTCACGCGTTGCTGAACGTGTCGCGTCCAGAGATCTCACCGTCAGCGTCCCTTCTGGCAATCGGGGAGACGAAGTTGGTACTTTGGCACAAACCTTTCGTCGCATGGTCGAGGATCTTCGTCAGGTAACTCGAGAGATTACGGAGGGAGTCAATGTTCTCGCCTCCTCTTCCAGCGAAATTTTGGCAGCAACGACCCAGGTTGCCTCTAGCGCCGTGGAAACTGCAACGGCGGTCGCCGAGACCACCACTACCGTGGAAGAAGTCAAGCAGACGGCTCAAGTCTCCAGTCAGAGGGCTAAGTATGTACTGGAAAGCGGCCAAAAATCGGTGCAGGTCTCGCAGGCTGGCAAAAAAGCAGTAGAGCAAACCATCGACGGAATGAACCGCATTCGGGAACAAACGGAGTCGATCGCCGAAAATGTTGTGAGACTGAGCGAACAAAGTCAGGCGATTGCAGAAATCATCGCCGCGGTCAACGACCTTGCAGAACAGTCAAAACTTTTAGCCGTGAATGCGGCGATTGAAGCAGCAAAAGCAGGCGAACAAGGGAAAGGATTTGCCGTGGTGGCGCAGGAGGTCAAAAACCTCGCGGAGCAGTCCAAGCAGGCGACCTCTCAAATTCGGACGATTTTGGGGGACATCCAAAAAGCGACCAACGCCGCAGTAATGGCAACCGAACAGGGAAGTAAGGCCGTCGAGGCGGGCGCGAAGCAATCGATGGAAGCAGGCGAGTCCATTAAGGTGTTGGCCGACAGTATTGCAGAGGGCGCGCAGGCGGCAACCCAGATTGCTGCATCGGCGCAGCAACAGTTGATCGGGATGGACCAAGTCGCCGTAGCCATGGAAAACATCAAGCAGGCAAGCGCTCAAAACGTTAGTGGCACAAGACAGGCTGAGACTGCGGCACAGAATCTTCACCAATTGGCGCAGAAGTTAAGGCAACTGGCCGAGCAGTATCGCTTGTAGTGTGTAATGAACATGGATGAGAAGAGCGACGATTTTTTGAAAAGGCTTCTGGCGACCTTTCGAGTGGAGGCGGCCGAGCATGTTAAGGCGATCTCTTTGGGATTGATTGAGTTGGAGAGGAGACCATTGGCTGAGAAGCAGGAAGAGATTATTGAAGCGGTCTTTCGCGAAACTCACAGCCTGAAAGGGGCCGCGCGAGCCGTCAACGTGGTCGAAGTTGAGACGATTTGCCAATCGATGGAAAGTGTCTTCTTTGCCCTAAAACGGAAAGAAATCGCTTTGTCACGATTGTTGCTGGACCTGCTTCACAAAGCAACGGATGCTTTAGGCGGCATGCCCGAATCTTTTCAGCCTGGACTGAGCGTTGCCAAACGCACACAGACTCCTAAGATCCTCCGGGATCTTGAAAGCATGCTCGCAGGCACGCGGTCGCCGGCGCTAGAAGAAACAACGAAAGTGATTGAACCGAGCGACATCCTGGCATCTAGGTCCGATGTGCCGTCGACCATAGAGCGGGCGTTGTCGATGGCGGATACGGTGCGAATATCCACAGCAAAGCTGAACTCCATTCTGCTTCAAGCTGAGGAACTGCGTTCGGCAAAGCTGGCGGCTAGCCAACGAGTCGGTGACTTGCGGGAGATCCTGGTCCTGCTTGCGCAATGGAAGAAAGAGCGGGAGAAATCTCGGATTCTAGGCCCCGGGTTTCGACAGAGGGGGTTCAAGCGTCAGCCGTCTTTGTCCCATCGGGGCTTGGGTGAACTTCTGGAGCAAGATCATACCTTTGTCAAATCGCTGGAAAGTAAGCTCGCGGCACTGGCAAAGTGCGCCGAGCACGACCAGCGATCCTTGCAGTGGACAGTGGACGACCTCCTGGAGGAGATGAAGAAGGTGGTGATGTTGCCTTTCTCATCCGCTCTCGGAGTTTTTCCGAGATTTGTGCGCGATCTTGCCCGGGATCAGGGGAAGGAGGCAGAGGTCACCATTGAGGGAGGAGAAATTGAGATTGATAGGCGGATCTTGGAGGAGCTCAAAGATCCTCTTCTTCATTTGGTGAGAAACTGCGTCGATCACGGCATTGGGGCGCCTGAAGAACGAGAGCGAAAGGGGAAATTGTCCCGCGGAAGGATATGTCTCGCCGTCGCTCAAAAAGAAGACGGTAGAATTGAGATCCTTGTTTCCGACGACGGCGCTGGGATTGACGTTGCCAAGGTTCGAGAGGCTGGGGTGAAGCTCGGCATGTTGTCTCGGGATAAAGCCGAAAACCTGGCCAGGCAAGAAGCGCTGTGTCTCATTTTTGAGTCCGGAGTTTCCACCAGTCCGATCATCACGGATATATCCGGCAGGGGGCTGGGTCTTTCTATCGTGCGAGAAAAAGTAGAAAAGCTTGCCGGGACGGTGTCCGTGGAAACGAATGTTGATCTGGGGACGACTTTTCGTCTTCTTGTACCCATGACGGTGGCGGCCTTTCGAGGGGTAGTTGTCCGGGTCGCAGATCACGTTTTTGTCTTTCCCACAAACAGCGTGGAACGGGTGTTGAGGATGGACAAGGAGGGAGTTAAGACGGTGGAGGGTAGGGAGACAATTGAACTCGATTCGCAAGTTGTGCCGCTTGTATGGCTCAGTGACGGGCTGCAACTTCCGAGAAACGAAGACCAGAGTAACAACGGACAGAAACTGCAGATTATTCTGCTCAACTGGGGAGATAAACGTATTGCTTTTCTCATCGATGAGGTGGTCAACGAACAAGAAGTCCTGGTTAAAACTCTTCCCAACCAGCTTTCCGGCTTACCGAACGTTAGTGGCTTGACGGTTCTGGGAACAGGCACGGTGGTCCCAATCGTGAATGTTTCCGATTTGATGAAGTCCGCTGGAAACGCGTCTGCGGCGCCTGGTAAAGCTGGCGCCCAGTCAAAGGAGCCTCAGAGAAGAAAGAATTCTATTCTGATCGTCGAGGATTCCATCACTGCTAGGACGTTGCTGAAGAACATCCTGGAATCTGCGGGATATAACGTCAGAACTTCCGTGGACGGCGCAGACGCCTTAACGGCGCTAAAAACCGAAGATTTTGATTTGGTGGTTTCCGATGTTGAGATGCCGCGGATGGATGGGTTTGATCTGACGGCTAGGATACGCGCCGACAAGAAGCTTTGCGAATTGCCCATGGTCCTGGTGACTGCGCTGGAATCTCGTGAAGACCGCGAGCGCGGAATTGATGTCGGCGCCAACGCTTACATCGTAAAGAGCACTTTTGATCAGAGTAATTTGCTGGAAGTCGTTGAAAGACTCATTGGATCTTAGGACCCATGGCCTTGGTTCTTAGAGAACTATGGCCGTTTGTATGTAGAGACGCGACATGTCGCGTCTCTAAGAAAATGTAGAAACTCCGGGGAGACGCGATATATCGCGTCTTTACCGGTCTCGGTGTTACGGGCTGCTGGAGCGATCACTGGCAATGATCAGAGTTTTGGTGGTCGAGGATTCACCAGTCGTGCGCGAATTTCTGATTCATGTCCTGCAGCTTGACCCAGAGATCAGCGTAATTGGAACCGCGCGTAATGGCGAAGAAGCGCTTGAGTTCGTGAAGCTCCGGAAGCCCGACATCATAACGATGGACCTTCACATGCCGAAGATGGATGGGTTTGATGCCACTCGCAGGATCATGGAAACCGATCCCACGCCCATTGTCGTTGTTACCGGAAGCTCCACTGTGCAGGAAGTAGCAACTGCATTCCGAGCCATTGAGGCAGGCGCACTGGCTGTGGTCGAGAGGCCAAAGGGTGTTGGTCACCCGGATCATGAGGAAAGTGCACGGAAGCTAAACCAAATGCTGAAAGTAATGGCAGCGGTAAAAGTCGTGAGGCGGTGGAGGAGCTTGAAGCGCCAGGCGTCGGCTTCGATTCCTCTAACGTCGCAAGAAACCGAACTAGCGCGCCCGGACGATGTCAAACTTGTGGCTATCGGAGCGTCCACCGGGGGTCCGGTTGCGTTGCGGACAATTCTCGGCGGACTTCCAACGGATTTTCCTGTCCCGGTGCTGATCGTTCAACATATGGCCGCCGGCTTTCTCCCAGGATTTGTTGAATGGCTGTCTCAAACCTCTCGTTTGCCCGTTCATGTTGCTGAGAATGGCGACTATGCCGTTGCAGGGCATGCGTATGTGGCTCCCGACGGATTTCAGATGCAAGTAGGGCCGGGTGCGGCAGTAATCCTCACTAGGGATGACCCTGAGAATGGGGTGCGGCCTTCGGCCTCCTGTCTGTTCCGCTCGGTTGCCCGCGCCTACGGCCAAAATGCAGTTGGAGTTCTGTTGACGGGCATGGGAAGCGATGGCGCTGAGGAATTGAAATTGATGAGAGAGAAAGGGGCGGTCACCATCGCTCAGGATCAAGAGACCTCTGTCGTGCATGGCATGCCCGGTGAAGCGATTAAACTTGATGCAGCGGCCTACGTACTTCCGCTCGAGAAAATTGCTGGAGCGCTGACGAATCTGGTGAAAAAGCTAAAAAAGTCAGCCGAGCCGCCATAGCTTCGTCGCATTTTTAGCATGAGAGGATACAAAAGTTATGGGTAATCGAAGCATCGGTGTTAAAGGTGTTCAAGATGTGGACATCAGGATAGAAATCCTGGTTGTCGAGGACAGCGCGACGCAAGCCGAGCAACTAAAACACATCTTAGAAGAGCGTGGGTATCGCGTGACCGTTGCTGCCGATGGTTCGGCAGCGCTCGCGTCACTGAGCAAACGCAAACCGGAGATGGTCATCAGCGATATTGTCATGCCCGAAATGAACGGCTACCAACTCTGCCGGCGAATGAAGTCAGACGAACAGTTCAGGAGTATTCCGGTTATGCTTTTGACTTCGCTTTCTGAGCCGGAAGATATTATCCAGGGTCTGGAATACGGGGCGGACCACTTTGTCACCAAACCGTACGACAAGGATCACTTACTCTCCCGAATCCAGTACATCCTCGCCAACCGGAATCTTCAGAATATTGAAAGCACTCGGATGGGTGTGGAAATCATTTTTGCCGGACGAAAACATTTCATTACATCCGACCGGCTCCAAATTCTCAATTTGCTACTGTCCGCGTATGAAACAGCCGTGCAAAAGAATCGCGAGTTGACTAGGCTTCAGGATGAACTGAAGCGGTTTAATGAGGAGTTGGAGAACAAAGTGAGAGGACGAACCGCCGCTCTGACGACGGAGATCGCCGAGCGCAGGCGGACCGGACAGCGCCGGGATTTGCAATACGCGGTGACGCGCGTCCTGGCGGAATCTACAACCTTTGATGAGGCCTGCCAAAAAATCCTTAAGGCGATTTGCGAGGACTTGCAGTGGGATCTTGGGATCATTTGGAAGGTGGACACGCGCACAAAGGTACTGCGTTGTGCAGAAACGTATCAGAGATCGAAGATCGAATCAGGAGAGTTCGAGACCGCCTGCCGGACGTTGACTTTTCAATCAGACGTTGGATTCCTGGGCCGAGTGTGGGCGGCGTGCCAGCCTGCTTGGATCGCAAATGTCACTCTGGATCCCGATTTTGTCGGTACCCCATTTCTGGCAGGAGGAAAGCCCAACAGTGTCTTAGCTTTCCCGATTGCGGTACAAGGTAAGGTTTTGTGCATCATGGAATTCTTTAGTCGCGAAATACCTCAGCCTGATGATGATTTGCTCGAGATGTTCCGTTCAATTGGGGCCCAGATTGGTCAGTTCATCGAACGCAAGGACCTGGAGGAGCAATTTCGGCAGGCGCAAAAGATGGAGGTCGTGGGAACACTGGCGGGTGGAATCGCACATGACTTTAACAATCTGATTACAGCGATCACCGGGTATAGCGATTTAGTGCTTGGCCAATTGAAGGAAAACGAGCCTTTTAGGCGGGATATCGAGGAGATCAAGAAAGCCGGAGAGCGGGCTGCGACGCTGACCCGGCAACTTCTGGCCTTTAGCCGCAAGCAGGTGATGGAGGTGAAGGAACTGTCCCTGAACGATGTTGTTGCGTCAACTCACAACATGTTGCGCCGTATCATTGGCGAAAATATCGATCTGGTCAGCCGTACCGACCCGTCGTTAGGAGTGGTACGAGCCGATCCTGGCCAGCTCGAGCAGGTTTTGATGAATTTGGCGGTCAATGCCCGTGACGCGATGGCAAAAGGAGGCAAGCTTACCGTCGAGACGAGAAATGTCGAACTCGATGCAGGCTATGCCCGAGAACACTCGGGCGTCCAGCCCGGCTTTTTTGTCATGTTGGCGGTCAGCGATACGGGACACGGAATAGACCCGGCAACGTTAAGCCATATTTTTGAACCTTTCTTTACTACGAAAGAGAGAGGGAAAGGGACAGGCTTGGGGCTTGCCACGGTCTATGGAATTGTCAAACAGAGCGGAGGCCACATTGAGGTGTACAGCGAGATAAGACGTGGCACAACTTTCAAGATTTATCTGCCACGGTTGGCACAGCCCGCAGGTAATGTCGCAGCACGGATCCGAAGAGAAGAAGTCAGTGTTCGAGGAGGTTCAGAAACAATTTTGCTGGTAGACGATGACGAGCCGATCCGGACACTGGTTCGACGGGTTCTTGAATCCAACGGTTATAAGGTGATTGAGGCTGATAATAGCGAGCAAGCCTTCCTCATTGCAAAGGGATGCACAGACCCGGTCCATCTACTGTTGACGGATATGGTTATGAGCGGCATGGACGGCAGGAAGCTGGCCGAACGACTTCGCGCGATACGCCCAGATGTGAAAGTCTTGTACATGTCAGGCTACACGGATGAAGCCGTGGTTCACCGAGGGATGCTGGAGGTTGGCACTGCCTTTATTCACAAGCCGTTCGGCGGTAGCACGCTTGTCCAAAAAGTTCAGGAAGTGTTAGGCCAAGAAATGCCTATTCCACGGGCCCAGTTGGCGGATTCGCAGACAGGCAGTAAGGTCCTGGTGGTCGATGATGATCCGGCCATTGTGGACATGCTGAAAAAGTTCCTGATGGAGAAGGACTACGAAGTAATAACCGCGTATAACGGGTTTGACGCACTGGAGAAGGTGAGCCAGCACCACCCGAAAGTAGTCCTGTTGGACATCTACATGCCGGGCAAAAGCGGATTGGCGGTGTTGAAAGAGATTAGAGATTGTGACAAGGATATCGGTGTCATCATGGTTACCGGTGTCAGCGACGAAGCGGTTGGGCGCCAGGCCCTATCCAGCGGGGCCTTCGACTACATCATTAAGCCTTTCGACCTGAACTACCTGGAAGAAGTCTTGTGGTGGAAACTGCAGACGATGGAATGAAATACGTGACACATAGTCTGCCGCGATGCTGTTACGTTCCCACTACGCATGCTTCGCGGCGGCCGTCGGCGGCGCCGCACAACACGCCACCGGGCAATAGCGCAATTGCCTCAGCCGATCCGAAGAAGAGTGAACCGGCGGGTCCTCGCTCCACTTGGTACCCAAGGGCGTGCAACCGCGCCAGTACGGGGTCGTCAATCCCGTGCTCCACCAGCGCTTTGCCGGCCAGATCCAGGCTCCACCGCGGGGTCTCCACGGCCTGTTCGAGGTCCATGCCCAAATCCACCAGGTTCGTTAATACTTGCGTCAATGTTACCGTTTGTCCCGGACCTCCTGGCGTCCCCAGCAGAAAACGTAAGTGACCCTCGTGAAATACCATCGCGGGGCTCAGTGTGTGCGCGGGGCGTTTGCGTGGAGCGACCTGATTGGGATGTCCTGCTTCCGTGGTGAAACCGGTCATCCGGTTGTTCAGAATTACGCCTGTTTCTGCATCGAGGACGCCACTGCCGAACAAGTGAAAAATGCTTTGTATCAGGACAACACCATTGCCTACGTTGTCGGCAACTGAAACCAGGGCGGTCCCTCCGCGATTTGCCTCCGCGATCTCAACGATTGCTTTTCTTGCCGCTGCTCGCAGGCGCTCCGTCGCTTGTGGGCCCAGGATCTCCGCGATGGGTAGCTGGCCAAAGGCTGGATCTGCAATCGCCCTTCGGCCTTTGCCAAAGGCCGCTCTTGCTGCTCCGATGAGGAGCGCCAAACGGGTTGCAGGGTCTTTAGACAATCCAGCCAGGTTGAATCCCTCCAGCACATTGAGCTGGAGAAGCAATAGCAGGCCGAATGAGTTGGGTGGCATGGTACGCACCGTTACGTGCCGATAGCGAGTGGCGAGCGGCTCGGTCCACTCCGGCCGATAATTGTGGAAGTCACTGCTGTGCAGCAAGCCACCGCGGGACTGGCAGGCGAGGGAAAGGGAAGTAGCTGGACGGCCGCTGTAAAATGCCTGGCTTCCGCTCGCGGCGATCTCTCTCAACGTCGCGGCCAGCGCCGGCTGGCGCAGGATCTGGCCGGCTGCCAGAGTTCGCCCGCCGGGGAGGAACAGCGCAGCCATCGCCGGGTCTGCTTCGAGCAGAGCACGCTGTTGCGCGATGGCTGCGGTCAAACCGCGCGATACGGGAAAGCCTTGTTCGGCCGCGGAGATGGCCGGAGCCAACACCTCCTGCCAGGCGAGACGGCCCAATCGCTGGTGGGCCGCGTCCCAGCCGGCAACTACCCCTGGCACGGTCACGGAAAGAGGGCCCGTTTGCGGAATGCCCGATGCAAAAGTCTCCACGGTGCAGGTGGCTGGCGCAGGGCCCGAAGCATTCAGACCTACCGTGGTTCGCTGGACACCGTCGTAGATCAACATGAAAGCATCGCCACCCAAGGTGCAAGATTGGGGTAGGACCACAGCCAAAACCGCCGCCGATGCCACAGCGGCATCAACGACGCTGCCGCCTGCCTCCAAGATTTTCCAGCCCGCCAGAGACGCAGTCGGGTGGCCGGAGACCACCATACCTCGTTTTCCGAAAACCGGCGCCCTGGGATTTGCAATTGCCACTACCACTGAGCCTCCTGAATGGGACAGGACACTGGTAGAGACGCGATATGTCGCGTCTCTACGTAGGGCGATGCGAGTGGCAGATATAACGCCATGGAATGTATCCGGCCTCTGATGAATTCCCATAGCCGTAAAAACGAATTCGCTTTCCTGCCCCAGCCTTAGAGGAGTCAGATATACGAGAGTTCGTGTTTACGAATCGGGGTAAAATTGTCAAAAGCCTCATGCGCTGTCAAGAGAAATGGGGGAAGGAGACTGGGAGATGGCCAAAACTGAGGAGGCGAGTTTTGCATTTACATTGAAAGAACGGGCGACCAGCCAGTACGCGATCCTGTGTGAGCCGCGAGACCGGAATCTCAGCGTTCTGGGAGATGGGTTTTTGATGTTAAGGTTGCGCCCAGGGTTAAGCTTTGGTCATGCGGAGCAGATTCGGAAGTTCCTGCAGGAAAATATCGCCGCCTTAACGTACACGGTTCCCTAGTCCGCATCTCTACAAGATTCTAACACGGTGATCCCTGTGCTTTCTGGGACAATCCCTTCAAGTAGATTCGTGGATCGGTCGGCCATCCAGAGCGATCGCTTTCGGCAAAGACTTGTTGCATGCGACGGATGTAATCGGCAAGATCCACACCGGCATAGTCAGTGTGGACCTCGGCGACGGCGCGCAGCCGATCCAAGCCTCGCCGGGAAAGATGGCTCATGCCACGACTGAACCCTTGGTGTCGTTTCAATAGGGCCGCAGCGAGCTGGATTACCCCTTTTAGGAATCGTTCTGGCAGGTCGTTGCGCTCGGTTGTCCTCCAGATCTCCTCCCAGGCTTCGTGGGCCTCCCAGAAGTAAGCAAAGTTATAAAGGTCCACGCCGTAGAGATAGGGTTGCGACAACCACCAGGATGCAACGTTGAAAGGTTCCAAAAGCACCTCCTTCTTGCCAAATTGATGACCGCGTGAGTGCAAACGGGGGTGAGGCGTGACTCCGGGGAGATGACGGTAGGGAGGAAAGTCGCGGGTCGTATATCGAAAGCCATTGACATCATAAGGCTCCGGCTGGGGTGCCCTTTCGGGAAAAAGGCTTTTGGGAGGAGTCATTCGATACGCTGGTGGCTGGGCAGCATGGCTTCACTTTCTTGCCGGAGGCTCATCGAGCTTCTGGATGCGTCCATCGGCTCTCGGGGCGATCGGACTATTGAAGGCTACAACATTCATGAAGACAGAAGAGTCGACTTCCGCGTCCTCGGGTCGAATCAGGACGCGGGAATTCCCAAACATGGTGTAGCCATCGCCTCCGCCCAGGACAAATGCGCTGGTTGCCAGCGTGTAGGTTTTTTCTTCATCCAATGGCTTGTCGCCTACCGTGACACGGATCAGGCGCGAGCCCGGCGGATGATGTGGGTCGAAAACGTAACGGAGCCCAGAAACCTGGGGGAAACGTCCATTTTCCTTGTGTTCTGCGACTCGGCCGAGACCGTGCTCCAGCGCGACACGCAAAACTGCTCCCGACACCTCAACCTTCACCATTGGATTCTCAAAAGGCAGAATCGACAGTATGTCGCCTTGTGTCAAAATGCCGGGGCCAAAGGCGGTGTTGGAGCGGATCGAGCCGCCGTTGACCAATGCGACATCCGCCCCTGTGGCCTTGCGGTAGGTGTCGGCAATGAAACTTCCCAGGTTGGTCTCGCCCGAACCATTGGTGATTGTTCTTGCATCCAGCTCCACGCTTGTTTGTCCCACCGGCTTGCCCATCGTAGCGGAAACCTCTTTCTCATACTCCCGGATGATCTCGGCTGCGCCGGTGTCTTCCGGCACGTCGCTTGTCACGGGAATGATTTCCCAGTCGATGCTTTGCAGCGCGCCGCTGTCGGAGGAAATGTTCAAGTCGATGCGTCCCAAATTGCGCGCATCCGACCCCACTTTGAAAATTGGCGTGCGGCCCGATAGAGACTGAAGAAGCGTATGTTCGTGTCCTCCAAGAATCAAATCGATCGGGGCGGCGCGGGCCAGTTCTTTGTCCTGGCTCATGCTGAGGTGCGTAATGGCGACCACGACCTTTGCGCCCAGGGCCCGGATTTTCGGCACAAGCTGAGCCGCGGTCTGGAGAGGGTCGCGAAATTCAACTTCCTGGCTGGGCTTGGAATTCCTTGCCGTGTCGGGTGTCAACAGGCCGAAAAACCCAATCTTAATTCCGTCAAAGTTTCGTATCGCGTACGGCGGCGTGTCACCGAAGGGCCTTCCGGTGTTTCTGTCAATTACATTGGCGGCCAGCCAAACGAAGCCCGATTCTTGGATGCGCTCCCGCAACACGGTATCGCCAAAATCGAATTCGTGGTTGCCGAGCGCTGCGTAGTCCAGCCCAACCGCGTTCCAGGCTGCAATCATCTGCCGCCCTTTGAAAAGATTCGATGCGGTCGAGGGCGAGATGGTGTCTCCTGCCAGGATGAGCAAGGTGTGCGGAGACTCAGCGGCGATCTTCTTTCGCAAAGTAGCAACGCGTGCCAGTCCGCCCCGCGTACCCTTGTCGCCCGGCGCCGTCTGGTAGACATCATTTAATTGCAGCAGAGTAACCCGGATGACGCGTTGGCTTGCGCCTTGACCGCACAGGCTGGCGGCAAACAGCAGCGCGAGCGCAAACCGTGCCGAGCGCTGTAGCGGACGCAAAACAGGCATAAAAATCCTCCGCTAGAGTTCTTTGATCCTGGTTTTGGATAGCATCAAGCCCACCGCGACGGATCCCAGTAGAACGCTTCCGGCAAGCAAAGCCACCGAGGGTGAAGCCTGGGAGGCAAGAAAGCCTACCGTCAAATTGCCCAGGGGCATACCGCCGCGGAAGGCCAGCATGAAAATGCTCATCACTCTTCCACGCATTTCCTCTGCCGTGGCCAATTGGACCAGGGAGGTGATGGAGGCAAATAGGGCCATCATGCATGCGCCGCTTGAAAACAGCGCCAGGTAGCTAATCGTCAGGTTTCTCGAAAGGGCAAAAGTTCCGATGCATAGGGCGAAAAGGAATTGCACCCAGAGCGTAAACTTACCACGATTTTGCAAATTCCCAAGACCTGCGTAGATGAGGGCTCCGGTGATGGCTCCCGCGCCCGAACACGCCATCAAGGTTGAATAACCGGTGGGGCCGATATGGAAAGTGTTCCTGGCAAAAACCGCAAGCAAAGTCAGTAGGGGAATCCCGCAGAAGGTGCTGATGAAGCCTAGTAGGCATAACTGCCAGAGGGCCCACTGCTTTCTAACAAACAAAAATCCCTTGCTCATCCCTGTCAGTACCGTTTCGTTGGTTCTCTGGGGTGTAAAAGTCGCATGAATCAGATAGAGACTGATGATGACGGCAACAAAGGAGATACCGTTGAGCGCAAAGCACAGGACCGCGCCCACCGATGCCATCACGATTCCTGCTAATAGTGGACCCACCACTCGGGCCAAATTGAACTGGATTGAGTTTAAGGCAATTGCATTGGGGACGTGCTCGCGTCGGACCAGCCCCGGGATCAACGCCTGGTAGGCGGGTCCCCCAAAGGCTTGGGCCGTCCCCACGACAAAGACCAACACCAGAAAATGCCATATTTGAATCCGTCCTAAGTAGACCAGAGCCGTCAGCATGAAGGCACAGGTCATCTGCGTGTATTGGGAGGCCAACAATAGCTTGCGACGATCAATGCGGTCGGCGACCACTCCGCCCAACAGAGAGAAGATGATGATGGGCAGATCCGCGCAAAACCCGGTCAATCCCAGATAAAAAACAGAACCAGTCAGGGTTAGCACCAACCAAGACTGGGCTACCGTCTGCATCCAGGTCCCGGTGGTCGAAGTGAAAGCGCCAAGCCACATCAGACGAAAATCAGGATAGCGGAACGCCTGAAACGTTCCGTACAAAGGGCCACCGCCTCGGCCCCTCTCGTCGGCGATCTTCTGAATGGCTGGGGCCGCGTGTGTCATGCATCTGCTTTGGTCTGCCATCCTTGTTATTATGTCAAGCCGCTGGCCACTGCGGAGCAGAAAATGCAAGAGGATTCTTTTCTAGGATGAGAACGCGGCACCGTGGAATGTGGAGTTGGTCATCTGCCCCGCCCCAGGCAATGAGGGCAATTGGTGGGCAATTTCCCAACGATTCCTCTCTTGCCGCCACGGAAAACTCTCGTCCATACTATCCCCGCGGAAAATAAAATGCCTATCTGCAACTTGGAGGTGGAGCAATGTCCAACGGCAAGAAGATGCCCAGCCAGTCTGGAGTGCAGCTCATACCGACGGATTTTTACAAAGCTGGGACCTACGAAAACGGAATGCCGTATTTCGGGTTCGGCCTGAGCAACTGCTTTGGCGGCGCGTGGGCTATGTCCGATCGCAAGGGCTCCGTGGTGATCATCGACTGGTCCGACCGCACCGCTCATACCCAGCGTTGGAATGTCGGCGGAAAGAACGACAACAAGTGGACCAAGGACGAAGCCGTGGAGTGGACCAAGTACGAGCACGACGAATCGGACGCGGATCACAGGGCGGTCAACGTCTCGATTGGAGGTAACGCCCAGTACATATTCTCCGAAGGCGAAATCCATGCCTTCGTGACTACGAAAGAGGCAAAGAATGCTGCTGGAGGACATGTGGAGATTGTGCTGAACCCCGGAAGCATTGAAATCAGGGTCTATGACGCCCAGTACAACTGCGTGTCCTCGTTCACCGTTCCGGTGGAAGGATACCCGGTGCAATGGCTTCTCGATCCGGGGCTGCTCGGCCGGGCAGGCCGCGACGCACTCCGGGCACGCGGTACACTCGGCCGATTTTACGGTGACGAGCCGGTCCACCGGGAGCAGGGAAGGGCAGGCCTTGGCGCACTTCGCGCAGTCGATGCAAAAGCCCCTGCCACTGTCGCTGTTTGTCAGGATCCTCATAGAATGCTGCGGTCAGAGCAAGAGGGGTTTGCGCCCGTAATGGTGTTTTTCTTTGGTCGAATGTTGCCTGGATCGCTGAGCACAATCGAGTGCCAAAAAACTCGAAATGGCGACTAAGAAACCAGATATCGAAGAAATCCCTCATGCGGCTGTTGGCGATCCCAAATATCACCATCGCCTGGAACTTTTCGGCCACCACGGCCTCCCGAGGGTAGACCAGCAGGTGTGGTGCCGGAAAATCAAGAAGGGTGGGATACTTTTCAATCTCCGCGGAGGGAGTGACGGCATCACCGAATCCAATATCGACTTGAAGGGGTATGCGTGCTTCAGCAAGCCGAGCTCGGAAGGAGAGGCGCACACCCTCATATTCCTGCTCCTCTTGAATCTCTTCGCCACGGACCGTTTCGTGGAGAAATTCGAGTCCAGCATCTTCTACTGGAATGCGACAGATCTCCCGAAAAATCTCTTCCAGAGCTGGAATTCGATTATTGCCAGTACCGAGCAGATCGAGGTCCCGCGTTGCCCGATGAGGCGTACCGCCCCAAACGGAGAAAAGCATTGCACCCTTGAGAATGAATTTTTCGCTGTATGCTGACTGGCTCAAGCGGTATAGCAGGCGCTCCGCCACATATTTGATAAGGACAAGCTGGAAATCCTCTCCCTGTACGCGTGATTTATGCAGTAGACGCTGGCGCACCGACGCTGCGACATCTTTGGATCTCTTCCATCTCATGCGAGCGCCTCAAGGTATGGACGCATCACGCGGGCAACACGGCAGATTTTTGCGAACTGCCAAAGTTCGTCTATTCCGGCATGGTGCTTGCGTCGGTACTCCCGTAGCGCTTCTACCGCCACCTCAAGCCCAATCTTGTTTCGGAACTTAAAGCAATCCGCTACCGTCTTGGCCGGGTTACAAATAGGAACCTTGACGCCGGCGATGCGATGTTCCTCCACGCCATCTTTCAGAGCTGCGCCCGACATACGCACAATCCGCAGTTTCAGATTTTCTACTTTGGGCCGCCTCGCTTTTGGATCGATCGCCATCCAAATCTGAAAGGGATTCTGTGTTGTAAGACCATGGAAACGCAGCGCGGATAGCAGACAAACTATGCCATGCGGAACGCGCTTGCAAGCTTCCGCCAGACTCTGGTTTTCATTAGCAGCAGCTCCTCTTAGGGTGTAGAGCCCCCGGCCGACACGCTCCACTCTTCCCTGTTCCACTAGCCGCCGTAGGTGCTCTCGGGGGATTCCATGGCGGGCAAGATCCCGGGGGCGTAGTAGGCCCGAATGACGCAGTATTTTTATGACTCTGTCCGTTTTAGATCTCATGCCTATGCTTACTTAACGTCGGTATATATCTATAAATACCGACGTTTTGTAACATGGCGGAAGAGGTTATGTCAAGGGCTGCTAACACAGTTAGCCGTCAGTACTCAGTCATTAGCAACCTTAAAGGAGGGGACAATGTGAACAGCTACGCATTTCAAACAGCACATCCCCTCTGAAAACTTTTTGCCAGGCAGCATTCTGTCAGGGCCGGCTGTTACCGGCCCCAGCTTCATCTGTGAAATGGCAGACGAAATTATCCCGGCGGATCGCGAATTAAATCAGGATGTCGAGCAGCACTATCTGGAGGGCAGCGGCGAAATCGAGGATTTCCATGGAGTGAAGGATCCCAAAAACCCAAGTACAAATCTCTGGCTATGCAAATCCAGGCGCCGCTGGAAAAACCGGATGAAATTCCCACCAGCGCAGAACGCTCAGAAAAGGTGAAAGCAGCCGTCACTGCAAAAGTAGATAAAGCCCCGCTTTGCTTGTACCAGCGGCCCAACTGCTCTGGCCAGGACTGCTACACAGAAGGCTCGTTGATTGTTCGGCAAGATTCTGAGGGCTTTGAGGTCAAGGACACCGGCGACGGCAGGACCTATCGTGTCCAACGGATCAAGGAAAGATGGATAGGGCCCTGCAACTGCGGCCTGGATACAGTACCTCCGCCCTCGTATCAATGCCCGCATCAGATCGCCGCCCGCGGGCTGGTGTTTAATCGCTGGTGGTTTGGCAAGCCGTACCCCGTACCCGCGACGGTAGCGGGGATGCAGGTAGACTTGAAGCTTGAAGAAAAGACTCCGGCTCGAAAGGGCCGGAGTTGCGCAGGGGTGGGGTGTGAGGTCCGAGCTTGCTTGGGGGATTTCAGTTTAGGGGGTTGGCTGACAGGGAGCTTGTTCCTCTGGAAACCTGGTTCAGGCGCTACTTGAACATCTGCAACCAATACAGTTGATTGGCCATTTTCTCACTCGACATCCGATTGAGCAAGTGCAGGAGGCGGCGCACAACTTCACCCAAACTGAGCTGGTCGGAAACAATAATGCCTGAGTGCTCCCGGTTCACTTTGAGCCACTCAACGTGGAGCCGCACGTAGTCGGCTGTATGAAACGTGAAGAGGGTCAGTCCGCTGGCGGCTGCATAATCCAGTTGTTCCTGGTCACTCAGTCCCAATTGCCCAATCTCATGAGCGCTCCGTGCCTCAAATCCACGGAGGCGCAACGCTTTTGCCAACCGCTTGTGCACGTCTTCGTCCAGGTAAAGTCGAGGACGTGGGTGCTTACCGGCCACTATCCGGTCTGGAGGCAACTCGCCCGCTTGCTGCGAGCTTTAGGCCATGCCGCTTCAAGACCTGTCGGGCTCGATTTGAAGCAATGTCGCGTTCGATCTCTTCCTGATGGTCATGATAGTAGCTAAGCGCCTCGTGCACCTGCGCTGGTGTCAGATGTGGCAAGCCCTCAAGGATCTCTTCGACGCTGAGCCCGAGCTTGTAGTACCCAACAATGCTTTTCACGGGCGTGCGCGTTCCTGTGATGATCGGCTGGCCGCCGCACACCGCGTTAGAGCGGCTAATATACCGGTAGGCCGTTTTGGTTCGCATGCGCCACATTGTACCACAGCGGCTGTTTCTCCTCTGGTGTACCTTCGCAGGAGGCGAACTCGTGTGAGATGGAAGCTCAAGCGGAGTAGGACCCTGCAACTGGGGCTTGGATACTGGCCCTACACCATCATGGTCCGCACCAGATCGCCGCCGGGGCTGGTGTTTAACCGCTGGTGGTTTGGGAACCGCACCGGCACCGGTGGCTCAAAGGGACGGAGCGGGTTGGCAGTTGAAGGAGTAAAAACGTTGTTATGTCTCCTTACCGTACGGCAACTGATTTCTTCATTATTACTTATGGCTATAGTGACCTCTTTGGACGGGAGACGACGCCGGAGGGCTTTCTGAGTCGTCTGCGGCAATACTCGCTCGGTGAAGTCCTTCAGGCGGTTGTCCGATACCGAGAGGCGTCACCTGCTGGAAGTTCTCGATGACCGCAATGAATGCCGCTCCACGGTGTTGACCAGCCAGTTCGAGGTGGCAGTGTGGCATGACCTGGTCGGCAATCCCACTCTGGGCGACGCCATCATGGAGCGGATCCTGACCCGTCACCATGAGATCGCGCTTAAAGGTGAAACCATGCGCCCGGTACAAAAGGAATCTAGCGGTGACAGTACGGATAAACGTTCGTCTCGGGAAGATTCCTCCCAGACGCCGGTCAAGGGAAAGGAGTGGTGAGCATGAACAGCACACTGACTCTGAAAAATCCACAAGGCTGGTTTGCTGCCGGCTCCGAAGTGCAGAAGGCCATGGCTCTGCTGTCGGACGGTGCCTTTAAGCTGTTTGTTTATCTCTGCCTGAACGCTCGCCGCGACAGTGCAATCCTGGAGGCCACCCAGGCTAACCTGGCCCGAGGACTGAAAAAGACTACCGGCACCATCCGGCGCTGTCTTGCAGAGATGGAGGCTGCCGGCATCTTGAGCCTCACACGATTCACTCATCACCCGCGGGGTCATGGACTCATTCGGATTGCTGGGGCCTTCTGGCCATATCAAACATTGGAGGAATCCACTGCTCCTCAGGACCCCGGTAATGCCTTTGTATCGGAGATCCGCAAAATGCTCCAAGCCAGGGCCTGTGTCCAGACGCCCTTCTCGGTGGCCGATGAGATCCTGGCGCAATAACCCAGCCCAAGCCCCCATCGCCAGCCTGCACTACTTTGAGTCGGTTCTCGACGAGCTCCAGCATCAGAAGATAACACCGGAGTACTGGGAATACGTGCGCAGCCGGCTCGTGCGTTTGGAAACATTGTGGAAGGACGCTCGCCGCAAGGCGGAGTCCGAAGCCGGCAAAATGGTGTCAGTGGCAACACCGAGGATTGGGCCACAAAAGCTCTGAACTTGGTGCTTTGTGATTCAAAAGGCTGCAAGAAAGTCTTATGCTTCCTTGGTCGATTACAACAGGCTGCAGCCGCAGGACGACTGGCAACTCGGTCAATCTTTGCCTGAGTTGCCAGCGCTCAAAACAGAAAGGAGACGATGTTGATCATCACAACGATGCGCTTGTTTCTTGACGGATGTTGTCCACCTGAGACAGGATATTAATCACCCAGTGTCGCTTCGCTCCGGAGGGTGGACAACTTCCCCGGAATCAGTGGACAACTTGCCCGGAATACGCAACTATCTCGGGTGGCCTTCCGAACGCCGAGCGGAAAAGACACTTGCCGGGACTTCGATAGACGGGATTTTACCCAGGTGAACGGAGCTCATCCGGAGGTATGAACAGCCTTTCAGATGACGTTGAGGCTGATGGTGGTCAGCAGTCGATCAGGTTCCCGAGTTCGAGGAAGGCGACCTCGAGTTCTTTGACGGGCCGGCATGGTGCCAGAGGACGCGCGTTCTCGTTGGCACGCATATCCAGAAATGTTTCCAGATAAATGGTCAAGATTGGAGCCACAGCCATGAATTTTAGATATCTTGACATATGATGAATTCTATATATATCTTGACATAAACTAAAACGCCGTAGAATATCCGTATTCCGGAATCGGGAGGAAGGTGTGGCAATATGAAAAAAAGATATCGGTCGGCACAAGAGGTTGACGGCATCATCGATCTGGAACGACTGCAATCCGGCCCACAAGGCTGCATCGAGCGCAATCCCCGGCTCTTTTTTGAATTAAGCTATCCTTCTGAAGATCTCCGGGGGATGCTCCAGGCAGTCAGCCGGCGATTTACGCAAAGAAGCTCGGAGGAACCTGGACCGGGGTTATATCTCGCGGAGGCCGTAAAGGGGTTTGGCAAGTCCCATGTTCTCCTGATTGGCCATTACCTTTTTGCCGAGCCCGATTGTGCGGCCTCCTGGATGAAAGGTTTAGGCTACCCATGGAAACCAGTCTCGGATTTAGTCGCTGTGTGGCAAAAGTTCACGGACCGATCATTGCCTTTCGATTCCCTATGGACCCTTTTAGGCCAAAGACTGGACGTAAATTGGCTCAAAGATCGGCCGCCAAACCTCGATGAGTTTCGTTCGGCGCTGGGAAAAAGGCATTTGATTTTGGTCTTTGACGAGCTCGAGCGTGGAATTTCCAACATCGCAGACCCGGCGCGGAGAAGCCAAAACCTGAGCTTCTTACAGATGATTTCTGAAGAAGCAAACCGCAGCAACAGAATTACCATGTTTGCGGCCATTTATGACGGAAATGTCGAGCCCGGTTCCACACTCAAGCGAGTGCCGCGCGTCGAGCTTCGATTTCGCAAGGCGGAAGATCGCACTGCCATCGTGCGGCATCGCCTGTTTTTGGATGCAGATTCTTATGACCGGGGATCGGCCGATGCTCTCATACGTTCTTATGTGAATGCGTGGCGGAGGATGGGTGTGGAGACATCGGACGACTATCTGTCTCGACTGCGAAAGTCCTACCCATTTTTGCCTGAACTGATCGAGTTGATTTTTGATCGAATCACGACAAGCCAAGGTTTTCAGGGCACCCGGGGCGCCCTTGGGCTTCTGGCCGCTATGGTCGATGTAGCCGACGTCGAGTCTTCTATTTTGACTGCAGCACACTGCAAACTGACCGATCGCCGCTGCGCCGATCGTTTGCAGGATCTGGATCCGGCGGGAAGTCTCATCAACTGTGCAACCAACAACCTGCGTGACCTGAATACTCTCCCAAATGCCAAATCTCTCGCTTCCGCCGTCCTGCTCGCAAGTCTGGCGCCCGGCGGAAAAACGCGAGGCCTTTCGCGCGAGGAGCTGGTCCGGCATGTCGCCGCTCCGGGCTGTGACCCGAATCAGTTCGAGGCCACGCTTCAGGCCTTCCGAACGCTTGGTTCTTACTTCCATGAGAAGGAGGCGCGATTCTTTTTCGATTTAGAGGAGAATGAGTACGCCAAAGTCGAGCTGGGCGCTCGCCGTTTGTCTGACGATGCGGCGCGCGAGGAAATTCGAAAGATCTGGTTACAGGAATTATTCCGGGAGACTCAGCAGGCAGTCATCTTTTCAGATCCTTCAACGACCCGCGCATCATTGGACGCCCTCGGAAAAAGCTCCCCCCGGTATGTGCTTTCTCCGCGTCGCCTCTCGGCAATCGAACGCCACAGCCTTTACTTTGGGATGGAACTTCGAAACCAAATCCTCCTTTTCGAACCGCGCGAGGATACCGCAAATCATCTGGCGAATGCTGATCTGCTTGCGTACGCCAAGAGAGCCAGAGCGGCAGACGACCTGGTGTCAGCTGCCGCAACAGCAGAGCGGCGAAAACGCTACGAGTCCATTGCCACCAAGGAACGGAAGGACTTACGCGACTTTCTCAAATCTGCAGGACTTGTTTACATCCGAGTCGAAAAGTGGGCCGAGCGTCCCGAAGAATCTGTGTTTGAACAGGAGCCACTGGGCCAGTCATCGAGCAAGGATGAGATCCTGCAACTTCTGAGAACCAAGATCTATCCTCCACAATTCATCCAGGAACACATCGCCAGCGGCCTGAACTCTCTTCTTGGCCAAACGGTTGATAACGTAGATCGCCTCTATCGAAACACGCTGGGCTTCCCAGTCCCGCTCACTTTGACCGCCATATCCGATTCCATTCGGGAAATGGCCGAAGATCCGCAGAGAATGTTGGGTCTGCAGCATACGCGCGGCAATTCCTGTGGTGAGCGGGTTCTTTTGGGGGTGGCAGAACTGCGAGAAGTCGTGCTGACCCCGCCCTGGTCTGCTGCAACTTCCGGTCCGCCCACGGTCGCTACAAAGCCCGGTACGGCGCCGGCAGAATCCAAGCCAGTGGAATTTCCAGGGCGCGCCTCAGTTTTAACATCCGCTCCCCTGGAAGAACGAAGCACGCGTGCGTGCGCTTCCCGCGCAGAATTGCGGCAGGAGATAGCGGCTCGACTCACCGATCTCACGGGCCTAATCATCCAGCGCATCAAATTTCAGATTTTTGCTGATTACAGAACCGTGGATCTCTCCAGCTACCCGAGCCCGTTGCGCGGTGCTCTAACCGGCACTGGCGACCTCGAAGTGCAATTGACAATCACCTGCCCGGGCCCGATAGACAAGGCTCGAGCTGAAAGCTGCTGCGAATCATTACCCAATTTTTCCCACGCATCTTATACCGCGCGTCTATGGATCGAAGTTCCTGCTGGGGTAGAGTCCGCCGAAGGCCAATACCTGGAAGAGACGATGTGAGCATACTTAATCGAAGTTCACTGGATACATGGACTGTTCCTGGGCCGCGCCTCCCTGGCGTAGTACAGTGGCTCACGGATGAAGTCTGGACCGCCAGTCGTTTTGTTTCCTCTGGATCTTCTCCTGCAAGATACTTGGAATCCGGCGAAAAACTTGTCCACGATCGCGAGGTCCTATTTTCAGCAGCGGCGTCTTCGATTTTCCGGGAGTTGGCCGCAAGCCCGCCCGAGTCTCGGACTGTTGCTAGCTTTTTCTCCCGGTTTCCCGATGGAGCGGCCATTGTTTTCGATGGTTGCTCCCTGCGGGAGTTGCCCAGGCTGCTGGAATTGGCAGCCCGATCCCGGCGGCCCGTAATTGAGGCTGGCGTTTCCCGGGCGGCGGTTCCCAGCGAGACCGATTACTTTGTCAGCGACGGCCTGGGATTAGGACTTCCAAGATTGGGACCGTCTCAACTCACTTCCAGACGGGAGCTCCGTAGCCGGAACATCGGCTATTATTACTTTGGGAAGCAAAACACAACTCACCAGATTAGTCACGAAGGTGGGCCACTACTCCTCTGGTCGTGCTTTCCGGATCGAATGTTTATGGACAGCGCTGCGACGAGCTCTGCCCTGTTCGACAGAATTTGGGACACTTTGGAGTTTGTCTGGCGGAATACCGTCCAGGCGGTTTCGCCCACTTCGACAGTTCTTGTCACGAGCGATCATGGATACATCTTCCTGGGCGCGGGCCTGAGCGATCGCCGTCTCGATGGCTCTGACACGATATTGGAGGGGAAGCGGTTCCGGGAGTTCGCCGAAGAGGAGACTCTTCCCGAGCCGGGTCCCGGTCTCTGGGTCGATGAGCGGCGGCGCATTGGAATCCTTGCCGGTCGTTGCCATAACCATGCCAAAGGAACATCGGCCATCCAGTCGCTCTACCGCCATGGGGGTCTTACGTTAATGGAAGTGCTGACGCCCTGCTTACTTCTCGGACCGGTGGAAGGAGGTCAAACGTGAAGCAGAAAATCGGAACATTGATCGACGAAGAGGTCATCAAGCTGGCTAAGCGGCGCGCCCTCGATGAAGGGAGACCGTTAAACGATCTGATTCAAGATGCATTGATGTCCTATTTGAACCGCAGTATCCCGGATCCGCATGTGCGCGACGCCGCTTATCGGTTCTTCTGCGAGCGGCCGATCCGCCTCTCTTCTGCACAGTTTGAACAGGTCCTCGAGGAGGATCTGTGGGAATCATAAACCTCGACGATATCCCAAATGGAAGCTTGTGTGTCATTGACACAAATGTATTGCTCTATGCAGAGCAGGCTGTATCGGCGCAGGCACAACGGTTACTGCGACGGTGCGCCAGCGTTGAGTTGATCGGTACGCTCCCGCAGACAGTCTGGCAAGAAGTGACTCACAAGCTCATGCTCGCCGAGGCGCTGATGTTGGGAAAAGTATCGGGCCTGAGCCCCGCGCGGCAACTTTCTCGGAAGCCCGAGGTCGTTCGCTCCCTGGGTCTTTATCGTCAAAAGGTCCAGGCGCTGCTGGATCTGGGCCTTGGCTTCGAGCCGTGTACACGCGACGATCTGGCGAAAGAAGCTTTCAGATATCAGGAGCATTACGGCCTGCTCACCAATGACTCGGTTGTTCTGGCAGTTGCGCTGCGTCTTCGGGCCGATGTCCTGGCTTCTGCTGATGAATCCTTTCGCAGCGTAAGCGAAATCCAGGTCGCCTGCCCGACGGACCTTAAACCCGGCCTATGATGCGTGCTATCGAGGTTGGATTTCCAATCGTAGAAATCAACCGGCTTGCCGTCCCGGAGCGCTATTCCTTTAAGCCCATTTATCAGATGCATAAATGGTTCGCGCGCCGAGCTTCGTGCGTCTTCCGAGCCATCCTTCTTGGGGCACTGAAGCCGGCTCTGGGACCGGACGGGAAAGCGACGGATCTGATGGAGGAATTTTACAAGGACCACACCCATGACCCCGATACGGCTGGGAAGGTCGTCTTAGACCCCTTCATGGGCGGCGGCACCACGGTTGTCGAGGCACTTCGTCTTGGGTGTAAGGTCATCGGCATCGATCTCAATCCAGTCGCCTGGTTTATTGTCAAGACCGAGATCGAACCGGTGGATCTGGATGAGCTTCAGGCAGCGTTTGAGCGGCTTGCAGAGCGCCCCGTAGATTGGAACGGCGGCCGGCCTCTACGGGATACGCTTCTTGATCTCTACAAGACTGAAATCAGTCCGGGTATCGAAGCCGACATCATTTATACTTTTTGGGTCAAGCACGCGATCTGCACCGACCAGAACTGCCGCAGCGAAGTTCCTCTCTTTAATAACTACATCATCGCTCAGAAGACTGTATCGGTTTGGTATTATCGCGATGTATCTTGCCCGCATTGCGGAGCTCAATATGACTGGGATCTCGAAGTTGCCTCGCTGATCGCGGATCCTGCGATGATGATTAATGCGCCCCGCGGGAGCAGCGGCGAAGGGCGCCCTTCGGCAGCCTGGAGCTACGCGCCGATAGCGAAGAAACCAACGAAACCCTTTTTCGTTCAGTGCCCCCACTGTCAGGTAAAAGACCATCCTCGTTTATCGGAAACGAAGAAGCTCCGAAAAAAAGTCCCGTTGACCGTTTTGTTGTGCCCCGCGTGCGAGGCGGTGTGGCAGTGGAGGGGAAGCCTGCCTCAAGGAGAGATTATCTGCCCGGCCTGTAAGCATAACTATGACCCGCTCAGAGGGAATGTTCCTGAGAAAGGAAAGTTTTTTGCCCACAGTGTGGAGCGAAAGACAAGATCATCCACAGCCTCCGTATGTTGCCCCAAAACTGTCGTCTTCCCATAAGACCTTATGCGCTCCAGGCCTATCTTCAAACACAAACCGTGGAGCTTTCGAAACAGCGACAATCAGATCTCTTTGAGAAGAGCAGTGCAGGGAAACCGCTCGATTTGAATCCCGTCTTACACGAGTCTCAACTGCCCGCAGGTTTGCTGCTTCCTAAAAATGGCAAGTTTTTTACTCGCTTCGCCAGTTCCGACCGCGCGCGTTTGATGGAAGCTGAAAACTTGTGGGAGGAGCATAAGGATCGCCTCCCTTATCCAAAGAGCAAGATTCCGCCGGGCGACGAGGTGGCGCGGCTTGTCCAACATCACTACAATTACTGGCACGAGATGTTCTTACCCCGCCAACTTCTGGCCCTCAGCACTCTTCTTGGCGTGATCATGAAAGAGTCTGACGAAACACTACAGGAGATGCTTCTCAGCGCTTTTTCCGGCGCGCTTCAGAACTCAAATACTTTTTGCCGATTCAACAGCAGCGCCAAGAAGTGGGCTACAGGCATCGAGGGAATTTTTGCAAGGCACGACTTCCAACCAAAGACGACATTTTGTGAACAGACACTTTGGGGCAACAGGCAAGGACGCGGAACCGTCGAGAACTGCAAGGAAGCCGTTGTGGAGGGCAAGAGCTTCTGCTTGGAGCCGCAGGACACCTGCTTTTCCGGCGGTAAGTACGCGACGAAAAAGAGTGAGGAAAACATTGTCGGCTCTGATGGAGTGGAACTGTTTGGCCAAGACGCAAGCTCGCTACCACAGCGAAGTTATACCTTGATCGTTACTGATCCCCCTTACGTCGGAAACGTAAATTATGCAGAGCTTGCGGATTTCTTCTATGTCTGGCTGCGCCTGGCGCTCAAAGACCGCTACCCTCACTTCGCGCCGGAGTATTCGCCGAAAGCTGAGGAAATCGTCGAGAACCGCACACGAGGAAAAAGCATTCAGAGCTTTTACGAGGATTTGGCGAAAGCTTTTTCTCGGGTCCACGATGGCCTTTCCGATAACGGGCTGCTCGTCTTCACCTTTCATCACACCGACCAGGAGGGGACGATTTGGGAAGGATTGTTGAATGCTTTATGTGAGACGGGGTTTGAAATCGCGGCGGTTTATCCGATTCATGGAGAATCCGAATCCTCGCTTCATCTTATGGACAAGGAAAACGTCTCATACGATCTGATCCATGTCTGCCGCAAGCGGACGGCTGATCCTCAAACCCGCTCCTGGGCCGGTATCCGCCAGGAGATTCGCCGCCGCGCCCGGGACGAGCTGAAGGCGATTGAAGATGGCCGCTACGGGAAAGAGCCCCTCCCGCCCCCCGACGTGCGGCTGATCTGCATCGGCAAATGCCTGGAGCTGTTCAGTGCGCACTACCGACGTGTTGTGGACCATCGAGATCAACCGGTTTCGATGCATGGCGCGCTGCAGGACATCGGCACAATTGTGGATCAACTGGTCACCCGGGACCGCCCCTTTCCTCCGGAGCTCGAGGGGACTGATGCGGTGTCTTATGCTTGGTTACGCCTGCTCCGAAAAACCCAGCGGGAGATTCAGGTCGATGAACTCAATAAGGGCCTTCGCGCGATGCAGGTGACTGCGGAAGAGCTGAAACAGGCTGGGCTGATCATCCGGGGCCGAACCGGTCGCGGCCGCACCTACGAGGTCAAACAGCCCCATGAGCGGTTGAATCCCCTTCTGGAAAAGTTGAAAACCCCGATGCCCGCCGCCTTCCAGCGACGGCTTTTGTTCGACGAAGCAGGCGAGCCCGTCATTTACGATATTTCACTCGTGGATCTGGTCCATTTGTTGGTGGGCCTGGCAAAGGCGGGCGAATCTGTCAGTCCCTGGCTGCAACGATTTTCCCAACGCAGGCCACAGGTGCGTGCCGCCCTGCGCTTTCTTCGAAACGAACGGCCTGATTGGGTCGAAACGATCGATCGGATTTTACCGATCATTGAAGGCGCCCCCCTCTTGCGAACCACAGAGAAGAACTGATGCCAGGTTACGTTCTCCTTGAAGAAAAATATCTCCAGCCTGCAAAGCCCGATGGCTTCGAGCCCAATCCTGATCCAATGGGAATCCTGGATTATCTGCGGGAGTTGCGGCAGGAGACCTTTCCCTTTAATGAAGGCAAGCGCCTCCGAATCGTTGGGGTCGAGGACTTGTTGATTGACGCGAGCGAGAAACAAATGGAAGTCGACGGCTTCATCCACCAAATCCTCATCAGCAAGGCCAACGAGCTGAATTCTCTCCTGGGCACAACAGTCCAGGTTGTCTTTCGGCGCCCTCTCCACCGCGCGGAAGACTTTTGGATCGAAAACGGTATGACGAAGATCTCGTTGAGGCGAATCTTCGGCTCCCCAGAGAAAAAATGTGATCGAAACGGAAATGAGTATTACTTGGTGGGCTTCAACTTGACATGAAAAACGAAACCGTAAGCTACGATTCTGATTCTCAAGTTCGCGCCACCGATCGCGTTCGTGTGCCTTCGCGACCCGATCTGGGCGTCGGCGAGGTGTTTCGAGTCGCCGAAAGGGGCGGTGTTTACCAGGCTGATGTCGTGTTTGAGACGCCGGCCGGCCGCCAGGTCGAAACTCTGCCCATTGAGCTATTGGAAAAGACAGGAGATCTGTGGGATCGCCTCGCCCGGAAAGATTTTGATAACCCTGAAGCCTACTGCCTCAAGCAGATGGCGACTGAGCTGATGTTCTCGAACAGCGGGGGAGAACTCACTTCAAGCCGCGTGAATCTTCTACCTCATCAGATACTGCTTGTTCATGATGTGGTCGCCATGCGAAACCGGAGGTTACTGATTGCCGATGAAGTCGGTCTCGGCAAGACCATTGAGACCGGCATGGCACTGCGCGAGCTGCTCGCCCGCGGAGAAGCGGACCGAATCCTTATTATCACCCCGGCGGGCTTGATTAAGAACTGGCAGCGCGAGCTGACGGAATGTTTTCGCCTGCATTTTGAGATTCTTGGCCGGGATTTCCGGGACCATGGCTCTGCCAGTTGGGAAATTCATCAACGCGTCATTGCTTCCATCGACACCTTGAAACAGCCGCGACGAATCCAGAGGCTTTTGGGCGCGCCGCGATGGGACGTGATCGTTTTTGATGAAGCCCATCACCTTTCCCGCACACGTTCCGGTAACAAGACCACCACCACCCAGAATTACAAGCTAGCCGAGATGCTGCGGGGCCATACACGGGACTTTCTTTTTCTGTCGGCTACCCCTCACCAGGGAAATGCCTTCCAGTTCTGGTCTCTCATTCAACTGCTTGATGATCAGCTCTTCGCCACACCTGAAGGGTTGCTTGACCATCGTGGGTTACTGGGTCGAGTCATGATTCGAAGGACCAAGCGTGAGGTAACCGATCCGGAAGGCAAGCCGGTTTTTCGGCGCCGGCAGGTCCATACAGAAACCTTCAGCCTCGGTCCTCGGGAACGCAGTTTCTATGAGCGCCTGAGTGAGTATTTACGAGAAGGGTACAACGCGGCCGGAATCAACCAGAGACGCACCACCAGCCAGCAGCGGGCCATTGGGTTTGTAATGGTCACCTTTCAAAAAATCATGTCCTCCAGCCCCCGCGCAATTCGCCAGGCCCTGTGCCGGCGATTACTGGTCGTGCTTACTCGAAGGCAATTGCAGCTTGAATCTCGCAGGAGGCAGGGCGCTACTCTGGCCGAAGAGATCATGAAGATTCAGGACGAGATGCTGGATTTGGCCCGCAGGATCCTTGGAGGTTCAGCGGTTTCTGACAGCGACGCAGAGGCCTATGTGGGGCAAGTGAGCCGGAGACTGCTGCGAAAACTCGAAGAAACTTATGAGCGAACGTCATGGTCGCTGGATTCAGACGAAGACGCCGATGAAGGTGTCTTCGCGGAGGCAGATATTCCAGGTGAGATCAACAAACTTAGGGAGTTAATAGCCCTCGTCCCTGAGGGCACGGATCGGCGCTTTGATACTCTCCTCCGGGCTATCAGCGATCTTTCTCGTCACAATCGCAGAGAACGGTTTGTAATCTTCACGCAGTACCGGGAAACGATGGAATTCCTGCGAGGAGAGTTGGAGCGCATCTTCGGGGCCGAGAGTGTGGCCAGAATACGTGGTGGACCTCTGGAGGATAAGATCGCGGCCATGGAGGCTTTCTGGGCAGGGGATGGCGCTCGATTTCTGATCAGTACTTCTGCCGGAGGCGAAGGCATTAACCTTCAAGTTGCCAGCATTCTTTTCAACTACGATCTTCCGTGGAATCCAATGGCCGTTGAACAGAGGATTGGGCGAATACACCGATACGGCCAGCAGGAGACGGTTCAGGTCTACAATCTGGTCGCGGAGGACACGGTCGAAGAGCGGATTTATTCGATCTTGCAGGCGAAGCTGTCTGAAATCGCTCTTTCTATTGGCAAGGTCGACGAATCCGGCAATCCCACAGAGGATTTTCAGAGTGAGATCCTGGGATACCTGGGCAGCCGGCCCGACTACGAAGAGCTGTACAAGCGGGCCCTGGTGGACAAAGATTACCGGCGCACCGAGGCCGAAATGCAATCTCTTTTGGAAGAGGCGTTGCGTGCCCGCGAGGCTCTTACAAACTTAACTCAAGATCTTAGTAATTTTAACCTCGAATCTTTTCGCCTGCTGGAAGGGAGGTATTCTCTGGAAGAACTGGGTGATTGGGTGAAAAACACGATCTTGCACTTGGGGGGGGCGGCTATGCCAAGCGGGGAATTTTGGACTTTCATCGTTCCCGAATCGTTGCAACGATCTTATCGCCTCTCACCGAGGTACGACCGCATTTGTTTTGATCGAGGACTCGCACTGCGAACGCGTGATTGTGAGTTGGGTGGGGTCGGGCACCCGCTCGTTGATAGTTTAATGGATCGGGTTCGCCAACCCGATTTCCAGGGAGAAGTGTGCGCCTTCGGCTCAGGCAAAGTAGTCAAGACCCAATTTCTTGTGCAACGACGGGACGAGAGAGGCCGTTTGCATGGAAAAGTATTTAATTTGGTGTGGACACGATCCAATGGGCAAGTCGAGATGGATCGTAGGTTTGACGTCCCTGCGAAGATAGATGGAAATGACGGAACTTTAGATTTTCCAGCGGTTCGCCAGCAGGTCGAAGAAGCGCTTCAGGCGGAAATCATCGCGTGGCTGCCGGACCGGCAATCGCGTGCAGGCCTCCAGATTACGCTGGCAGGCCTACATCTCGAATAGCCAACTGCACGAGATTGGCAAGGCTCATTGAATCTCGGAGGCTCGATCGAAATGATTCCCAATGCGCTACGAATCGCGGAGCTGACTGTGGACAAGCAGGCCCAGACTTTGTTGATGCCTGTTTCCGCCCTCCGGCAGCTTAACGACTTGCCCGACGACATCTGGACTCGCATCAACATCGAGTTTTACAAAGACTCCGCCGACTCTGTGTTCAAGGCATTGGTGGAGTAGAAGCCATGTCTCAGCCTTCCGGGATACTTGGAACAGCGAGCACAACGGCAATGCAAATCTTAAGCATTGATGGTGGTGGCTACTTAGGCTTGACCAGTGCTTCATTTCTAGCTGAGTTGGAACGACACTTCAACAGGACATGTCACGAGTGTTTTGACTTGTTTGTGGAACCAGTACCGGCGCCATCATTGCCCTCGCGCTTGCCTCTGGGAAAACAGCGAAGGAAGTGTGCGATCTCTACAAATCTTTTGGCCCGCGCGTTTTCAAGCATTGGTTTCAAGCCAGTCGGAAGCTCCACACATTTAAGGGTTGCTTGATCTCTCTTTATAGCAATCGTGAATTGCGTAGCGCTCTCAGCGACGTCTTTGGAGACCTCACACTCGGGTCCATTCTAGAAAAGGGGGAATATGCTGTCATACCGGCGTTCTGCTTAACAACCGGGCGGCCTCGGATATTCAAAACCGATCATGCCGATGGTCTTTCGCGGCACAATCAATACAGCATCGGAGATATTGCGCTAGCAAGTTCCGCGGCTCCCATCTACTTCCCGGTTGTTGAAGTGAAAACACCAGATGATGCTAGAGTCGAAAGGTATTGTGATGGGGGAATATTCGCAAACCACCCGGCGCTCCTCGGTCTTGCGGAAGCGCTGTACCACCTGAAAAGACCTCTTACCGAGATCAAGATCCTCTCTGTATCGACGCCTCGCAGTATGGTCGCTGAAGACTTTTCAGCTGTAGGATTTGTACGGCGTCGAGTCTTACGCAGGGGTCTCTTCGCATGGCGGCGATCACTTGCAGGCCTCTTCATCGATTCAACCTCTGATATTTCTGATGAAGCCCTACGCCGGATTTTCTTCGCAATTGGGGGATCAAAATCGGATTATCAGCGCATCGTCTTTCCCAGACCTCAAGGATTGGACCTTGACATCGCGACCACGAATGCGACGCACACTCTAGAAACCATGGGTGTGGAGAAGGGCAGCAACCGTGAGGTTCGAGATCAAATGGAAGTCTTTTTTAAGGAGGTTGCAAAAGCAACATATGGCCAACGTTCAGAAATACTTTGAGCAATTTCATGAAAGGATACGTACAGACTACGAGATGAACAGCACTCTCCGCGAGAAGAAGGACATAATCCTAGCTCTTCTCTGAAAGCGACTAAAGGGGGCTGGAAGGCCGAGCTTTGATGAGCTTCTGCAGGGTAGCTATTCGATGCCAGTACGCACTGGCGTATGCCCAATTGCCAAACTCGAATACGATATCGATATTGGCCTACGTTTTCCTTTTGCTGAAAACGCTCATTCTGCAGGCGAGGTCCGCCGATGGGTGCTTGAGGCGGTAGATGGCCATACGGATAGCGTTGAGGAGATGGGTCCATGCATTCGCGTCACATACACAGACGGTTATCACGTAGATCTTGTCTCTTATACAAGTTGGGCTGATTCCGGCAATCAAGAACTGTGTCGACTAGCGCATCGAACGAAAGGCTGGTGCCCCGCCGATCCTCCAGCGCTGCTGGAATATATCCGCAATGCGCGAAAGTCATTTGAAGGTACTGAGGATTCGAGGACAAAGACCGATCAGTTACGCCGTGTGGTCCGATACTTGAAGCGGTGGTACGACGTTGCAATTCCGATAGAGTCTGACGCTAAGCCCACTGGGTTAGCCTTCCTACTCCTTGCAATTGCACACTTATCCCCAACCAAATTTTGGGATGGAGTCTCTGATGATCGGGCGGCTCTATTTTCATTGGCAAATTGCGCGACAAATGTTGGAGCACGGATTTCTATCCGTAAGCCCACACCGGAGTACGAGGACGTTTTCGGGAAATTGTCCGAACGTGAGATGTCTGATCTCAAAGACCAGTTCCGAACTATGGCGAAAGCGCTCAACGAAGCAAACCGTGAGACTGACCCAGTTGTTGCCTGCAAACTATTGCAGGCGGTTTTTGGAGACGATTTTCCGGTTCCAGATCCAGAAGACACAGGAAAGAAGACAGCGGCTCCTGCGATAGTTACGTCAAGTTCTTCGGCTTAATTGTGTTCAAGCAACAGCTCCAATTGATTGGTGATAACTCCAGACGCCGAGCGGCTGACTACCTTATTAACCTTGGTTTCGTTCAGGAGGATACGGGATGGCGTGGTCAGATGAATCTCGGACAGGAAGGACATATTCCAGTAAGACTGGCCCTGCCTGACTCTTTTCCGCACGGCGTGCCTTCCGTTTTTGTCAATAGAGACGATCTTCAGCGCCGAATTCCACACGTTGAGAAGACCGGAAAGATTTGCGTGGCACCAAGCGTCGGGGTTCTTCTTGATTCCGAGAACCCCGACGGAATTGTGCGAGACGCTTTGGAACGTGCTCGGTGTACATTACAGAACGGCCTCGCTGGCACAAATCTTGGTGATTTTAAGAAGGAATTCCTTAGCTATTGGGGCGGTGAGGAGACGGTCCTTGCAGGCTGTAACGTTTCAGGCCCTGCCCGACCCATATCCTTTTTTCGGTTTGAGCGACGGAGGGAGGGAGAGAAATCTCTTACAAATTGGCTCCTGGTTGACGGGAGTGGGGCCGGGGAGAAATTAGTTCGCCAATTAGGGGGTGTTATAACTGATCGCCAGGAAAGCTTCTTTCTTCCTTTGGCTCAGCCGTTCGATCCGCCAGATTTTGACCAGGTGCTTTCCGCTCAGGAGGCTCTGGTAACCATACAATCGAACTGTTCAGAAGACACATGGACGTCCCTCCAGGAGTGGCTCCGGAACCGCCTTCTGCCCGCCGTAGTGCTTTTAGCCATGCCTATCGATCAAGGCTGGGTCTTATTTGCCGTACTGTTCGACAAGCCACTGTCACAAGCGAGAAGGGCCGTATTTCGGGGGTTTCGGCCAAAGAGTGTCACTGCAACCAGAGAACTCCAATTTTCGAAGTCACAAGCCGTGAAACGTATCAATATCGACCGGTATATACCGCTTTTTTACTGCCGAGGGGTGGCGCAATGGAAATTCTTCGGGAGAAAACCGTTACGGTTGTCGGGTGTGGTTCGATTGGTTCCCACCTATGCGAGCGATTGGCTTCTCTCGGACTGGGACATCTTAATCTGATTGATCCCGAGATCATGGAGGCATCTAACCTGTATCGCCACGTTCTCGGGATTACCGATGTTGGTGTCCATAAGGTAAAGGGACTCTCAGATCTCCTTCAGGATCATTATCCACACATCTCGCTACAGTATCGAGCCGAACGAGTTGAGGCAGTCCTGGAACAGGATGCGAAATTTATTTGTGCGGCTGATGCAATTGTCATAGCACTCGGCGATGAAACGCTGGAGTTGTGGCTCAACCAGTTCTTTGGGAGTCAGAGGCCCCGTCTTCATGCGTGGCTCGACCCGCTTGGAATTGGAGGTCATGTGCTTGGTACCGGAATTGGCGGCGAGGCGGGCTGTTTTCGCTGTTTGTTTGAGCGGGATGAGCAGCTCGGTCTGTACAACAAGGCCTCCTTTGCTAACCGTGGGCAAACGTTTCAACGGAGCATAGCGGGTTGTTCAGGAACGTTCGCGCCATTTGCAGGTGTCGATGCAGATCGGACAGCGTTGGAAGCTGCTAGGCTAGTGGCAAGGATTCTGACGGGCAAAGAGACTGAAAACGTACTCGTTAGCTGGTTTGGTTACCCCGATGAATTTCTCGAGGCCGGATTCACCTTGTCTACGCGCGCGGAATTGTTCCAGCCTGGGGACTGCAAGAGAATAAAAGACTTTGCAACCCGAGAATGCCCGCACTGCTGTGGTTAACTTCCGTGAGATTTCAACGGCCGGATGGAGGCTGCCTTGAGTTCAGTGAAGATGTTGTCACGACACTGGAGCGTTACCGCCAGAATGCTGCGGGCGCTACTGAGAGCGGTGGTGTGCTTCTGGGAAGGTTAGTTCTGGATTCAGCGGATATCGTTGTCGATGAGATTACGGAGCCAACAGTGTCGGATCGAAGAAGTAGATTTTTCTTTTTTAGGAGTAAAGAACGCACTCAAAAGCGGGTCACCAAGGCCTGGTGCGAGTTCAATGGCACGCGAAACTATCTTGGTGAGTGGCATACGCACCCCGAGGACGATCCACGGCCTTCGCCTCACGATCTGGCCAACTGGAAGCGAATTGCGCGGTTAGCCAAGTATGAACAGAATTTTCTATTCTTTGCGATTGTCGGCCGTCTGCAGATTCGAGTTTGGGAAATTGCAAAGCAGGGTACGCCACAGGAACTCTCTCCTATTGAGTCGACCCAACTGTGAATTGAACGATGCACGATTAGTAACTCTTTGATCATCTCAGCAATTACATTGATCGTGTTCGAAATTTCTGGGCTCAATAGTTTCTGACCACTGAGCAGCCAACTCCCGCCACCTTCATACCGCGCTTGCTTGCGGAATCGAATGTTCGTTCCGGGCGAGGACGGCAAACTCCACTTGCCGTCGCCGCATTTCGACATCGGCGGCAAGGCGTTTCCAGTTGTCTGGGTGCACTACAGAATGGAAATAGCCGTAAACGATGCGCTTGGTCAATCGGACCTGCTCGATGCGATCACGAAATCGGATCATCTCATCGCAGATCTCGTGAATTGCCGCCAGATCGGGACCGAACTCCTGCTCGATGTCCCCACGCTTGTACTTAGAAGCGATGCGTTTGAGATAGTCATCCCAGAGGCACTCCATGAGCATTTGAAATCGCCGGAAGTAAATGTCCCAAAATTGCTTGCAGTCCGCCCATTCCTCGACGGTGATCCGAGACGACTTTGCTTCAAGGCCAAGAATCGTCCTCTCAATCTGCGTTCGCAACAGATTCCCCATCGACAAGAATATGTGGAGGAAATTAGGGATACCCTCAAGCAAGCGCGTTTTCGCGTGTCGTTGCAACTTTTTGAAATGCCGGTCAAAAAACCTTAGGGTGGCCTCGTGAAGCGTCTTGCAGATCTGCAAGTTTCGCTCTCCGAGGGAGCGCATCCCCTCCCTGCCTTCCCAAACAGGGCGCTGGCGGAACACTGCTAGTCCGGGCGCATTCACCAGCGGGATGTCGCAGAAACTGAGGAAAGTCAATAGGGCGGCGTTGTCTCCATCACGCAGCAAGTCATTCAAAACGGCAAAAAATTGGCTGGCGCTCTCTTTGGCTTCCCGAATATGGCGTTCCTGCCTGACACTCTCGTGCGTTTCGATATCGACTAGGTTTGTGATCAGAAGTGTATTGCTAAGTTCTTCTCCTGTTGCCAGGTCCTTCAGGCAAACGAGGCTAGAACTCTGCCTGAGAATGGGCAATAGCCGCGTGGGAAGTTTCGCCGATAGCGTACTTTGGGAGTCTCGAGTTGTCTCGAATTCCTGGGTTGACGAATCGGTTAGCTGCAGGTGGGTCACGGCGGTCGAATTTGGAAAGTCCTCTGGGAATTTCCCATGTAGCGTGAGTCGATCAGACTCAACGATCGCTTCACGAAGGCAAATAGGCCTCAAAGCGTCGGCCGAGCTCACGGGTTCACGCGTATCAGTTCGGAGTTCGTCGTCGCTCGAAAGACGATGTGCATTGCTGCACGGGTCAACAAACCGCCTCAAATCAAACGACTTCGCACCTATCGGCGGAAGGACAACGAGCGCCTCTACGTTTCCGTTTTGGGCTTCGGAGCATAGGGCTGGATAAGTAAAATTGGCGCTTCCGTAAACGACCCGACGAATCGTATCGGCCTCAAAGAGGATCAAACGTGTAAGTTGTGAGCACTGCATTGTCGAAGACCCTCTTTGACAATGCCTCTTGAATATTGAGCCTTAATGATTTCTTACCTGATGGCATCGTCCTTCAGTACCCTGGATAGCGCCTGTCGGCCTTCTTTGGTGATGGACACGGCGCCTTTGTTGTCGATATTTAGCAAGCCGATATCTTTCATAATCCTGACACAGTTCCAGTGGCGGGATGATCTGAAATCCGGCTTGTAATCCTGATCTTTGAGTATTCGGCCCTCGGTCCGGTGCAGCCAGCAGCTCTCGAGCTTTCCCTTCTCATACATAATCCTGTCGTGCTGCTCAAGCACAAACGGCTCGATCAACCGCCGGAATGCCACAGGCCATGACAGCTTTGGGTCCAACCAGGAATCAAGTTGAGGTAACACCGTGCCTGCATGGAGGTTCGGACCCGCGTTCGAATTAATGTAACCACTGCATTGATTCGGGGCGTTCCGCCATTTTGCGAAAAGGACAGATAGTATCGCAGCCGCTACTGCCGCGCTTACCTGTGGAGCCCCATCCGCAAGGTCTACAAGACTCCATTCGCTCCGCTTGCTCGTTGCTCCCAGTGTTTTCTGCGCTTCTAGACAAGCTAATGTGGTCGGGACCGTGACGGTCTTAAGGCGCCGCAGCAGAAGGTAAGGGCGAGTCACATCTCCAAATATGGGCTCCAGCGTGGATTTGAAGTCAGGTCCAGCAAAAGCCTCATAGATGGATTTCACGGGTACGCCGGTCGACTCGCTGCCCGCGACGTCCAGAACAGCAGCCAATAAATGCTCCAGTGCTAGTGTCAAATACTCATGAACGCAAAATTGCGTCCAGAACCCAAAGCAACTCTCCAACTGAGGGGGGACGTCATAACGAATCGGTTTTTGGACGTCGAGCCACAGCACGTGACAGTAGTAAGGGGGGTAAACCAGGTAGTGGTCACTGGCATTGATCGACGGTTTGAAACCGGCACTGTTATATTGCGACATGACATGAAGGATTAGTCCCAGCGTGTGTCTCCGCAGTGTGTCAGCCGTCGATGGTCGTGGGTTATCCCAAGCGAAGAAGAGATCCCGTAGCAGGGTCCGCTCACGCTATGCAAATGGCTCGCGGAGAGCGTCGAGGGAGACAGATCCAGCTGACTTCTGCAGCACCACGAACGGGAAGGTGTTTTCTTCGAAGTGTTTGTTCTTACAGAACGTGGTTTGTGATACGACGCTGTGATACGCTTCTGCCAGTTCCGTTGCTGTGCCTGGAGCACAATGCTCAATTCCGTCTTCAGTTTGCGATGTTAAGCGGAGATCGTAGAGAGATCCACCGTAATACTGGCCGTACGCCCCCATGGCATTGGAAGGGAGTACCTTGAAATTAGTGTCGATCTCGCCGGTTGCCTTGAACTTTTCGAGTTTCGGTCCGACTACCTGGCTGCCAACCACTGACGATTTGGGATTCAACGACAGGGTGGAGAGCGCTAGGAAGGCTTCTCTGCGCCGGAAGGCCTGATTGAACTGGGCGTAGTTTCTTGGCCGTTCGAAGTGCTCAATGTGCCAAAGCGCCCATGGGTAAAAAGAGTAGTACCTCGCTCGACTTGTCTGCGTGATAATTCCGGTCAACAGGTAATTTGTTATGAGGAATGCCACCCGTGAGAGTCCGAGAGGATCGCGCCCCCCAAGTTCCGTCACGACCCGTTTGCTCCAGCGAGGAATTTGAATGGCGGATGCCTTTGGCATTGCTGCACCATGATACCAGCGTCAGAGTCTTCTGACGTGCCGCATTGAGAGTACGGCCAAGAATTATACGAATTGTCCCGACCTGAGCGCAGACTGCAGTTTCGGTCTCGGCCGCAGATTCTGCGCCTTGCGAATTGCTGTAGGGGCAATGAAATTCGGGTCAGCGCAAGCAGACCTGGCTTGTCTTCAGAGCGAATCAAGATGTTTTGGCCGGCCAAAATCAAACTTTAAACCTGCTTGGCCGAGACGGCCGCAGGAAGAATGTCAATGCCGTCTTCTCAGCACCGAGCCACGGCGAAGAACAACGAAAAGTACAGGCAAACCAAAATCGTCGGGCAGATGATCGTCATCGCCACGGGCGCTAGTGCCCTCCGCAGGATCGATTTCGGCCAGGACTTTGCTAGTCGAAACGTTACCCACCCCAGGGCCAAGGCCGATACCAGGAAAACCCCCGATACCGCATACAAAGTGATTTCGTTTAGTATGTTCATATCGAAGCAGTCGGTTTTCAGCGGAAAAGGTAACGGCCAAAGTGAGGAAAAAAGTTGCTTTTTGCTCAAGGCGCTAACTGGTAGAAGTTTCGAAATACGGATTTATTCTTCGTTTGGCTGTCCGGTCACTTTTCGCGGGTTACTGGCTGCCGCCGGGTACGGAAGAGCTACGAAATTCGTTAAGCTGCTGCCGCTCTTCGGCGAATCTGTAAAGCTGATGTTTAAAGCCTTGATACCACCACCTCATGCCAATTTTACGTGCTTCTTTGTACGCCTGGCGGCCATCCCAGCCTTGAAAAGCGATGCGATACATACCTACCATCAGTCCGGTCCGATCCGCGCCGCGCCTGCAGTGGACAAAAATGGGATAATTTCCCGGATCAGTCAGGATGCGCAGGAAAGTTTGAATGGAGTCATCGTCAGCAACCAGCCTGCGGGAGTTGAGCGGTATGTGAACATATTTCATTCCCAGTTTCTTGACGACGTCCTTTTCTTGATCCCCTTCTGGACGAAAATTGATGACCGTTTTTACCCCCTTCTCTTTTAACAAGTGAAAACCAACTTGGCTGGGTTGCCCTCCACGATACAAATCTTTGGTCACCGTATGAAAACGTGGGAGGTCGTCCGACGAGGAAGTTGTACCGCGACCTGTTCGTAAAGCCAAGACAGCGAAGACCAGGAATAGCGGCAAAACCGTGACCCAGGTCAATTTGCGAAAGCGTTGCATAAGTATTTATTTACCCGCTGTGGTGCCGCGCTAATTTCATAGGGCTGGCCATCCTTCAAAAAGAGTTGCCTGAACGGCGGACGCGTATTTTTCGTTCGGTTGCAATCACCAGACTACCTTCCCAATGTTCCACTGCTTCAGTCTCAAAGATCGTTCGAACTCTCTTCGTCAGAGCAACTCGCCCTGGTTCAGACAAGCGAACAATCAAAAGACCGACATGAGTTCCTGGAACATAGCGTCGAATGTCAGAGAAGTCTAGATCTTGAGTGATCAGAAAACGTTTGGCTCGCCGAGTTGCCTCTCAGATTTCCTCGTCTGCTCGTCCTATGAGCTCTTCTGCGATGACCGTATCCACGCTGCCAACCTTGTGAGATCATAGACCAGTGCGGCAGGAAGGTTTTCGTCCAGTTTGATCCTCACAGCTTGGTCGGAATCTCGGGGAGAGGTAGGTCTTCCTCAGCAGACGCTGCAGCAAAGGCAATGGCTGCTCGTACATCCTCTTCGGTAAGAGATGGGAAATCAGCAAGTATCTCACTGATGGTGGCCCCTTCAGCGAGACTCGCCAGCACGGTGCGTAGCGTCACCCTAGTTCCCTTGATCACAGGCTGGCCTCCGCAAATATTGGGGTTCCGCACGATTCGGCTTTGATAATCCATCGCTCTTTCTTCCTCAGTTTGCTGTGGTATTACAACACATGATGCGAAATGTTGTTGAGGGAAGGGAACCTTTTCTCATGCCGCATATTCAAGTTGAACGTAGCAGGTCTGAGACACCGGTCGGACTGGGGATTATTGGCCGGCCAGTGCGCGACATCTGGCCTGTGACCCGTTGTATTAACGCTTCTCAGCCAGTTTTTTGATGACATCTTCTGCCTTTGCTTTGAACCCGTCATTCATCCTTGAGATCTTCTGCAGCTCATCAATAACCCGCTCACGCTGATTCAGTTTCCATTCGGCTTGGGGCAATTGGGGACTCTTGACTTTTCGTCGTAATCCTCTAACATAAAATTTTGCGGTTGACATGGTACAGGTTGGGTGATGTCGGCTCGCGTTCTTCGCGGGCTTCTTTGTTTTTGGAGGTAGTATGTTGACGTTCCCGAGGCTGGTCCCGCTGACCGATATTGCTCAAGAAGCTGTCAATGGAGACCCAGTGATCATCCAACGATTTCCGTTCAAAGTAGGCCGCGAGAGGCGTAGCACGGCAGTTAAGATCTCAAATTTAGCAAACCGTCTGACAGGCCCGGCAAGAGGGAACGATTTGCAGCTCATCGATGATGGCGAATGTGTGAACGTTTCAAGCTCGCATTTTATGATCGAAGCTGAGGGCGGCAAGTATTTTATCACTGACCTCGGCAGCCAGTGCGGAACCATCGTAGAAGGGAAGAGACTGGGCGGCAATCGCCGTGGAGGGCGCCAGGAGCTTCTGGACCAAGAAGTGATTATCGTAGGTTCGGCAAAGTCACCCTTTGTTTTCAAATTTCGAACTCCCGCTGCGTAAATCTTTTTTTTCTTTCTCTCTCTGGGTGATCTCGGCCGAGCCTGAGGGTGCAGGCGCGATCACTGAATTATGCCACTACCGTCCAGATGCAAGCTCGGTGCTGCTCTTTTGAAGCAATGCTATACGGGATATTCAAAGCAAGCCGGTATGGTGGCTGCCCAATGCCCCAGGCGGGCGCTTACTTGAGTCGTTATGTAATCTTCCTCAGAGACTCTCAATACCTCGTACTGAGAATGTGTGAAGAAATTCGAAATAAGTCCCATCGATTTGGACAACTCGGCCTGGCGCAGATGATATGCCAATTCTTTCACGCCTTCTGACGGGGAGGCTATCAACTGTCACCCCCTTGAGGCCCGCTCCCATTCTTTTTAGACGTTCTCAGGGAGGGCTGGAGATTTCGATCCTTTTCTCCTGGCTGTGGGGCGGAAATCTGCGGGTTACCAGGCGATAAATGCGGGCTTCGTGTATTAGTGTTTCCAGTTGGTAGTGCTCCTCAATTAGTTTACGAAATTGTGGATAGTTCTCAAGCCGGGCATTGCGCTGCACATCGATGATGTACCGCGGGCGCACCGCGCCGAGGGTCTGCACGGTTTGGAGCTGCGTGAGCGGGTGTGAGGCATTCCTTGGTACATCGGCGCCCACGTCATATTCCATGAAGCCGGCTGCAATAACCCGATCACTCAGAAAGTAAAGCTCCGGCTTCGGTCCCCAGACAAAGATTGGATCTGAAGATATGGTTCTGGATCTCACGTGCCGGGCGATGTCCGCATTTTTTCGATTGTCCTTGCACATTCCCCAGAGCTGCACGTGCTCGTGTGAATGCGGATCCAGGAAAAAGTACCAGTGTGCCAACGTCCGTGCATGAAACCAGACAAATGACAGAAGGAAAGCGCCGCTGACGATCCGGCAAATAGCCTTGTTCTGTCTCAAGTGGCGATTCTGCCATAGGTAAGTTGCCCCCATCGCACCCAGCAAGGCCATAGGTGGAAGCACCTGAATGAAGTAGTTGGCATAAAATCGCCTTCCTGCAACAACTCCGATAGACGCAGTGAGCAGCCAATAGGCTGCCACTCTATACGCCCGGGTGCGCCCCTTGTTGCTTGCTCGGCCTTGCCAGATTAGCAGCCAAAGCCAGGTGTAGATCAATCCGAAGGATGTGGAGGAGCGAACCAGCTTGCGCAGAAACGTGAGTTTGTCCACGCTGGCCACGTAAGAGATTTCGTAGCTGATGGACTGTTCCCACCACGGCATCAAGATGCCGCTGCGAATAATGTATGTCATCAATAAGCCGATCACACACAGATAGCCTCCACATAACAGTCCCGTCGATCTTGTACGTGGTAGGTCCGAACCAGACATGTGATGGTCACGAGTCAGGGCGAGGAAACCTACGAAGAGCAACAGTTGGGTCATTGCTACCGGTTTCGTGATGGCGGCGCATGAGGACAAGAAGCCGGCCCAAAAGAAGCAGTGGAGTCGACGCTGAATCAACCCCTGCAAAAAGCAGAACATGGCAGCAGTCGTGAACACTACCATGATGGTCTCTGTGTTCATGCCTGTGATTCGGGGCGTGTAGAAGGTGGTACTGGCAAGCGCATAAATGATTGCGGCACCTCCGCCGACAGCCGGAGAAAAAAATGAAGATCCGATGCAGAACAGCAGGGTGCTTATCAGGAAAACCAGCAGGAGTGAACCGAAGTGAATGGCGTTCATATTCAAGCCCACCACTTTGAATAAAAGGGCGCAGAACATGAAGATGGGGGGTTGCTTGTCTAGCCAGATGTCGTGGTAGAGTCGGCCTCCCTGCAGGAGCACTTTGGAGCCGTTGGCCCACCAAGCCTCGTCGACAAAGATGAAGGGGTGCTGAAAATAGGGTATCCGCAACAACGCCGACACCGCACAACTTGAAGCAACCAAAGCAATTTTGGTTTGAAGTTTCATCGCCCTATATTCGCGTGATGGTAAATTTGCTAGATTGCAACTCCCGGTTGTGTGGGTACCGGGTTTCAGCGCAAGAGTTTACCATTAGGGAAGAGAAAAAACCAAGGAAAGGGATCAATGGCGCAGTAGAATAAGTAGGTTGTTGCCGCGTACATGTTGGGCTAATGTTGTCACGCGTTGGCCGCAACTAGGTTGCGAGGGCGCAGATTATTTGTTGCCCAGGAAAGGGTGACACTGCCAAGTCAAAAAGGAGGAGGATGAATCCAGGTAGAAGATTTCCAAGAGTTTGTTGGCCTTTGTTGCTGGCGATTTTCTTCGCGTATGCCGTTTCATCGCTGGCCCAGGTCGGTTCCCGGCCGGCGGATCAGTGGATTCCGGTGCTGGAATCCCCAAACCGCATTGAAAACTTAAAGATTCCTCAGGTCGTGGCCGCTCTTCACTTAAAACAGGGGAATGTGGTGGCAGATATCGGCGCTGGCTCGGGATTGTTTAGCAGGGCGATTGCCAAAGAAATCGGATCCGGCACTCTCTATGCAGCCGACATCGATTCGGAGCTATTGAGGCATATCGATGCCACGTGTAAAACCGAGAAAATCGACAACGTCAAGACCGTCCTGGCTGTTCCCGAGGACCCAAAACTTCCTACCCAGATGGATCTGATTTTTATATGCGATACGTTGCACCATATTGCCAATCCCGACAAATATCTGACCAAGCTTCCCGCCTATCTGAAGTCCGGAGGACGAATCGCAGTCATCGATTTTCGAGACAATTGGCCTGCGGGACATGAATCGATGCGTTACACCACGGAACAGCTCGAATCCTGGATGAAGGCGGCTGGCTTGAAGAAGGTGGAAGACCTGAACATTCCTAAGGAGGCGTTTTTTCATATCTACGCAAAGGAATGAGCTTCTGCGAAAGACTCCCAGGCAAAGGCCAGGTGGAGCGTGTGCGCCGCATCCATGAGCGATTGTGCAAGGCGCTGACGGCGTGAAAAGCAATCGATTCTTGAGCGCCTGCCGTCGCCAAAAGACAGATAAGATCCCCGTCTGGTTCATGCGACAGGCAGGGCGATACCTTCCCGAATACCGGGCATTGCGGCAGAAATATTCCATTCTTCAAATCTGTAAAACTCCAGAGCTAGCCTGCCGGGTTACCCTTCAGCCGTTGGAAAGATTCGAGGTGGATGCGGCAATCATCTTTGCGGACCTGCTTCTGCCTTTGGAGCCGATGGGCCTGAGATTTGACTTCCAGGAAGGAGAAGGCCCAGTTATTTTCAATCCGATTAGCGCCGTTGAAGATGTAGATCGATTGCGTCCGTTTCAGCCGGAAGAAGACTTGCGATTCATACTGGATGCGGTCTCCAGAGTCGCAGCCGAACTGGGTGACAGGCTTCCGTTGATTGGATTTGCTGGGGCTCCGTTCACACTTGCCAGTTACATGATTGAGGGTGGCTCCAGTCGGAATTTTGAGGAGACGAAGAAGTTCATGTATCACCATCCGCAGGCATGGCACAGCTTGCTGGATTTTTTGGCGCGCCATCAAGCGGCTTTCTTGCGGGCGCAAGTTCGATCCGGCGCCTCAGCGGTGCAAGTCTTCGATAGTTGGCTGGGCGCTCTGGGACCGGAAGATTTTAGGAATTACGTGCAACCGCACTCCACGGCCATGTTACGGGAGGTAGCCGCGGGCGGGGTTCCGGTGATTCACTTTGCGACCGGAGTAGGTGGTTATTTGGAGGATTTTGCCCGTTGCGGAGGGGATGTTGTAGGGCTGGACTGGCGCGTTGATCTGCAACAGGCCCGAGCCATTTTGCGCCAGCAGGCGGTGCAGGGAAACTTGGACCCTGCTTGTCTCCTGGCGCCTACCGAGGAATTGATGCGGCAGACCGAAGCGATCTTGAAACAGGCAGGGACGGAACCGGGATATATTTTCAACCTGGGTCATGGAATCCTGCCCTCCACGCCATTGGAAAATGTGCGGGCCGTCGTCGAGCTGGTGCATGCGTACTCGATCGAGGGGTGATCCATCATGTCGAATTTCGAATGTCGAATGGTATCTTAGAAAAGACAGGAGCCAGTCTGTAACGGTGAAACAGGAAATTCATCGTCCTGCTGGGAATGGCAGTAGAAACGCGACATGTCGCGTCTCTACCAGGCTGCCGGTCCCAGTGTTGCAGTTCGAGTGAATCGGGCTTTGCTGGTATAGGATCACATCCCTTGACCGGAATCATGCCTGAAAGGACAGCCGTTTTGCTGCTTGCCTATGGAGGGCCACTTTCCATAGAGGATGTAGAATCCTACCTGTTGGATGTTCGGCATGGGAGGCCCATTCCACAGGAGTTCTTAAAGGAGATTCAAGAACGCTATCGCATGATTGGAGGAAAGTCTCCATTGCTGGAGATCACGCTGCGGCAAGCCGCTGCTTTGGAGAAGAAGCTTTGCGATCACGGTATGCCTGCGCCGGTTTATGTCGGAATGCGTCACTGGCATCCATTTATTCGAGAAACCGTGGTGCAAATGGCTGCGGCGGGTGTCCGGAAAATCGTTGCTCTCTGCATGGCGCCGCAGTTCTCCCATATGAGCGTTGGGGCTTATATGGAAAGAACGCAAGCAGCGCGTCGGGAAATCAATCCTACGATGGAGATCATTTTCGTTGAGAGCTGGCACTTGGAACCGCACTTTATTGAATCGTGCGCGGAGAACCTGAGAGTAGGTATCGAGCGCATGGGGGGAGATGATCGATTGGCCGTTTTGTTTACCGCTCATAGCCTGCCGGAGCGCATTGTGGCAGAAGGAGATCCGTATCCGCGGCAGTTGCGTGAAACCGTGGAAGCGGTGCAGCGGAGGGTGCAGTTAGGACATGCCGGTTTTGCCTATCAGAGCCAAGGGCGGACCAGCGAAAAGTGGCTTGGACCGGATGCTGGCGACGAGATTCGACGCCTGCATCAGATGGGCTTTAAGAAGCTTCTGATTCACCCCATTGGCTTTGTTGCCGACCATGTTGAGATTCTGTATGACGACGATATTCTTTATCGAAATCAGGCCGAGGAATTGGGACTCCAGTTTGGTCGCGTTCCGTCCTGCAACGACTCTGCGCTGTTCATCGAATCGCTGCATCAAACGGTGAAAGGTTATTTATCGAGCTGACCGGCGCTCTCAAACTATTCGAACGGAGAGGTTGGCATGATCCGCTTTGAAGTCGCCATCATCGGGGGAGGGATCTCAGGGCTGGCCACAGCGTACTACCTGCGCTGCCGGCAGCCTCAACTTTCGGTGGCGGTGCTGGAAGCCTCCAGACAATGGGGAGGCAAAATCATCACGGAACGAACCGAAGGTCGGGTCATTGAATGCGGGCCCGATTCATTTTTAACTTCCAAGCCCGACATCTTGGAATTGACGGAACAGTTAGGTCTCGCGGACGAGCTTGTTTCTTCGATCGAGAACAACAGCCGGACCTTAGTGCTGAACGCAGGCAAATTGGTCGCTATTCCAGAAGGTTTTTTCTTGCTGGCTCCGATGGATCTTGTCTCCTTCTGGAAGTCTCCCCTGTTTTCATTTGCCGGAAAATTGAGCGTCTGCTGGGAACGATTTCGGCCGCCGAAAAGGAATGTCGAGGATGAAAGTATCGGCTCTTTCGTGCGGAGGCGTTTTGGCGAAGAAGCCCTGCGACTTTTGGGGGCGCCGTTGTTGGCGGGAATCTACATGGGGGACCCGGATCGGTTGAGCATCCACAGTACGTTCCCCCAATTGGTGGAAATGGAACGTAGGCGGGGAAGCGTCACCGCCGCCTTACAAACGCGCAAACCGGCTGCGGGAGGGGGGCACAGCTTATTTGTTTCATTTCGCCACGGTATGGACACTTTACCACGTACGCTTGTCTCCCGGCTCAATGTCCCTCTTCTTGCGGAGAGGCAGGCACGAAAACTCGTACGGCATGGGTCCGGCTACCGAATTTTGACTGCCAATGATGAGATCTACGCCGACCGAGTGGTGATTGCTGTGGATCCGCTCAACGCATATTCGTTGTTGGAATCTGCCGATCCGATTGAGGAACTTAAGAAGTTTTGCAGCGTCTCATCCATCGTGGTCATTTTGGTATATGGTCCGGAGGTCTCGCTTCCGGACGCGTATGGGATGCTCTTTCCGCGAACCGAAGGCAAGCAGATCACGGCGCTCAGCTTTAGTTCGAAAAAATTCCCCGGACGTGCTCCGGCAGGAGAATCGATGCTGCGGGTTTTCCTCGGTGGCTATGATCGAGAGACTGTGTTGGAAAAAGACGACCATGCCCTTTTGGAAATTGTTGCGACCGAGCTACGTGAGATCCTAGGGATCACGGACGCTCCATGTTTTGTGCGCATCGTGCGTTGGAACAGGGCAAATCCTCAGTACACCGTTGGCCACCGACAAAGGATGGAACGCATCGATCAAGCTCTTCGAAGTCTTCCCGGGGTCTACCTGTTAGGCAGCGCGTACGGTGGCGTTGGGATTCCTGATTGTGTGGCTCAGGCAAAGCAAACGGCGGTTGCGTTAACGAGTTCTTGAAAGAGCTATTCTCTTGATGGTGTGACCGCGACCGCGGGTCCGATCTTCTCTGCCGGAAACCGGAAAAGGTTCTTGTTTCTATGAAGGCGGTTCGCCGGTTTGAACGACGTTTCGAGGTCTCCCTGGTGCAGTGATGGCGCCCGTCGGTCGACTCACCGAGAAACTGCGGCGCGATGCGCTGCAGATTTTCCATGCGGCTTTGGCGGGAGCAGACGCAGCCAGACTGGTAAGGAAGGCCGTCTCTGTGCGGGGATCTGTACTACAGGTGAGGTTGCGCCGGATCTCACCGGCAAGGGGTCAACTGTACGTTTTCGGTGCAGGGAAGGCGGCTGCCGTGATGGCCCACGCGCTGGAGGAAGAATGGGGAGGCAGCGTGGCGGGCGGCCTCGTAATTGTCAAACCTGGTTATGTTGCGCCTCTGCGCCGCGTCCGAGTCCTTGCCGGATCCCACCCGCAGCCCAACACGAAAAGCGTCAGGGCCACCGAGCAGTTGTTGGGAGCTCTGCGAAAGGTGACGTGCGACGATCATGTCCTTTTTGTGTGGTCCGGCGGGGCCTCTTCGCTCCTGTTCCAACCGAGGGAAGGAATCACGTCGAGCCAAAAAATTAGCGCGCTTTCCATGCTGATGAATGCTGGCGCCGACATACGACAGCTCAACACGGTTCGTAAACACCTGTCCGCCGTCAAGGGAGGGCAACTCTTACGTTCAGCTCCTGGCGTATCGGCGATTTCGCTGGTTCTTTCGGATGTTTGCGGTGACCATCCCGCGACCATCGCCTCGGGTCCTACGTTTCCGGATCACACCACGTTTGGGGAGGCAATTGAGATACTGAAGCGGTATGGAATTTGGAAGAGGAGCCCGTTCAAAGTCAGGGCGTTGTTGCGGGCCGGCCAGGCTGGAGAAATCCCTGAGAACCCGCGGCCGGGCGACCCGCTCTTTCACGATCACCGGACCCTCCTCATCGGGACAAGCGAGAATGCGATAGCGGCGGCGGCACGCCACGCTCGCAGGTTAGGATATCGCACCCGCATCATCGCGCGGCAACTCCAGGGAGATACGGTGGATGCGGCTCATCTGCATGCGGCAGTAGCGACGGCGCTAGAGGATCGAACGCCTTGCTGCTTGTTGTCGGGAGGTGAAACCACACTGAGGCTGGTAGCAAGGCGCGGAAGCGGAGGAAGGAACCAGCACTTCACACTCGCGACGGCGATGCTGCTGGCGAAAAGTCTGGAAATGAATGGAAGATGTTACGTGGTGCTGAGCGCGGGAACGGATGGGACCGATGGCCCGACGGATGCAGCCGGGGCAATCGCGGACGACCAGACCCAGTCGCGCTGCCGGCAGTGTGGCCTGGATCCGGAAAAATTTTTGCGGCGGCAAGATAGCTACACGTTCTTTAGGAAACTCGGTGACCTAGTCTGTGTCGGTCCTACCAAGACCAATGTAATGGACGTGCGTATCATCCTGGTCGCGCCTGCGACTTTTGAGTAGTCCATTGCTCTTCCAATTCATGCATTTCGCAGCAGTACGTACATGGCCCCGGTTCCCCCGTCGCAGGGACGGGCGGATGAATAGGCCAGCACGTAACGGGAGAGCTTCTTGCTGGACAACCAAACTTCCAGGCAGGATTTTAAAATTGGAATTTTGTCCTGTGACTTGTTTCCCTTACCATGAATGATGCGGACACAGCCGAGGTGTTGGCGCGCAGTTTCTCGGATGAACACCGTCACCGCTTGGCGCGCTTCCTGTTGTGTCATTCCGTGCAAATCGCATTCGGCGCGCACGCTGAAATAGCCACGGCGTAGCTTTCGCAACGTGAGCCGACTCACTGATGGATGAGCTGCTTCAACGTGTTCCGCCTGGAGATTGGAGATCCAACGCCATTGGCCGCTGAGGAACACCTTTTCGAAAGAGTCCTCCTTTGGACGTGTGACCATGCGACCCTTCTTCGGAGCGGTATCCTGGCGCGGAATGGGCCGAACGTCGTGCATTGCCCAGCGGAATAAGGCTTCTCCATACAAGCCGTCTGGATAAGTCCTCGGCAGTTCAGGTTTGGAGCACCCCTGGTAGCGCGGCCCGCGTTGAAGCGCTTTCAAGTCCGTCCAATGATTTACCTTCAAAACCCATTTGCGCACGCATTAACATTAGCTTTTTGATTTCAGAAGTGCAATCGGTGGGCTTGGGTTGCCGTGAAACCGGCAGGAAGTTTCCGGAAACATAATTCGGGGGATCGCCAGCTTCGGACTTGCTTTGGATTCGGCTACCAACTCTGGTATTAAAAATATTCCTTTGTAAACATCCTGGAGCCTTTGCGCCTTGGTGCTTCGCTCATTGTCGCCTTATCGGATCCAGCCCTCCCTTGGGTTCTCCGGTGTCTCCTGTCCCCCTTTACGAAGCTTGAAGAGGTGACTCTCGGCACTTGGGTGAGGGATGTCTCCACTGCGCTTCCTCAAGAGTTCTCTCAGCCGCCCGATACTGGAATCCGAAACCTTGCCGGATCTCTTGATGGCTGCAGTGTCGCTGATCGGCTGCGGAGGGACGGCGGAGAGGAATGAACCGTCGTAATCGCCAAATAACTCGAAGCTGATTAGAGGTCGATCGCTTGTCAGCCGGATGTAGCCCCCTGACTGATCGGATGCTGCTGGGACGATCTGATCAATCAACCGCGCCTTTTTCTCGCCGGGCTGCAATATTTCTGTCTTAAACCCCACACGGTTGCCATCCATATCAAAAGCATCGGTCCGGATGTTTGCAGGAGTGCTTTCCGGGTTCAATGCCGTGACTCCGGTGAATAAGACGTCCGGAATCTGGGCCAATTGAGAAAAAACCACATTGCGGCTTCCTCGCGTCTGAACGGACAATGCCGCCAGGGCCAGATTGTTCCTCGTACCGAACACGACATGGCCAAAAACCCCTCCCGAGCCGCTGACGACCCTGGCTGACAGATAGCCCGACACGGACGTCGGTCCCGTGAAGCCGAAAATTCTGCTGACTGAAGCGTTGAACTGACCTCGTGCCGGGATTCGCACCCGGGCCGGGTTAGTGATACCTGTCCCGGTGATCAGAGTGCCCAAATCTGCCAGGGCGCTCAATTCCACCTCCACCTCGCCGTCGTTGGGATTGGTAACCGACACGTCCGTAAACCAAATTCCCTGGGCGGCAAAATGGCCAAACTGCAGCGAACGAGTCGTGTCCTCCGTGGGCTGGGGATTGATCCCCCCGAGGTCGACGGCCTCACTGGCGAACAGTTCAAAACCCGCCAGCCCCAAATCGGAACGGATGCGAATGGATCCGCCGATTTGACGTGTGACTCCCGGAAAGAGGTCGCGGACCAGTTTGACCAACCGCGACTTCGGACCGACGGCCAGGTTCTGTGTCGAGACCTGCCGTCCTTCCCCGTCGCGAAGTTCGGCTGTGGCGGACGCCTCGCGATCGTTCGGATTGACGATGCTGAGAACCGTGAAGATATCGTCGCCTGACTCTTGCACGCGGTGGAAAGTGAGGTCGGTCAGCAATTGTCCACTCACGTCGGCTCCATCGAGGAAGGAAAGGTCCGACGCGCCGTAAAGGAAGAATGCCTTCACGTCGGAATCCGTAGTCTGGACTTCAACCCAACCTGGTGTGGCGCTGGAGCGTGCCCCGAACAGCTCGGTGCTCAGCAGGGGCATCTGCTCAAAGGGCTGCAGCACGAGCGCGATAGGATTGGTGATCCCATTGTCAAGCACGAGATTGCCGTTGTTGTCGAAAAGCTTATAAATAATCTGTACCGGTCTTGGAGTGGCGTTCGAAGCAGCAATCCCGGTAAAACTCCCCGGCCGCGCCACGACCCGCGGAAAATAAATCGGGTTCATTGAAACCACGGTGTCTATGCGAATTCCGGACGAGGATACGGCGGCGCTGCGAAGCCCGGCTCCATTGACAGCGCGAACGGTGAAGAAATATGTCGCCCCGTTGCTTAAATTGAGACCGGATAAATAGACCGAATCACTGGATGTTCGGGTGAAGGGAACGACGTCGGTTCCGCCCCGTGTGGTCCCAACGGCATATTCGTAGTAATCAATTCCAGATTCGGGGTCCTCGGCCAGCCAGGCGCCGAACAGCTCGGTCGTTTTGTTGAGGACTTGGGGCACCAGGAAATTCTCAGCGTCCAAGGTTGGAGGGGTCTGGTCGGCGCGGACGTCTCCGGCGTGCCCGGTCACTTTGAGCGCATACGGTCCTTTTGTCGAAGGTCCGGTCTCGCTGTCGAACGCGGCCCCGATGGCCAGGAAATATGTGTCTGTCACATTCGGCGTCCACTCAAGCAGCGAGTCGAAGCTGCTTTCCTGGTCGTCGTTGAAAGCCAGAAGGTTCCCGGTCTTGTCAAACACCCCCACGACCGAGTCAAGGCCGGAAGGAGGCGTCAGAGTCCGGGCGTCTATGTCAAAGGTGACGGTTCGCCCCTTGGTGGCCGGGAACTTGAAGAAGTCCAGTTCGTTGGGTGGGTCCAGCTTAGCCACGATGCGGCCGTCGGCCGGCAAAGGTTTGGAGGCCTCAAACGTGTCATTGGGTTCAAACGGATCTTCAGGATCAGTACTGGGGGCATCGGCTGGAGCCACTCGGAAAACACCCGGATTGCTCCGGCGGTTATCAACGATGGCCACGACCTCATAATTTCCAACCGTGACGGTAGAGGCTATGGTCAGATTCACGTTGATCCGGCTGGCCGAAGCGGAGGCCGCCTGATTCATTCGAAACCCCGTCGAGGGAGTAATTTCCACCGACACTTGCGATCCGCTGAAATTGGACCCATTCAACACCATCTGGACTGTGGTTCCCGGCCGAAGAAGGGCCGGATCAATGCTCGTGATCACCGGATTGGCGGGTGGAGGCGGCGTGGATGGTGTTGAGATTCCGCCCGCAAGTCTGAGGGCCTCGAAAACATCCATCTTGCCAAAACCCCAGTCCCGGTTGGGGACGCGACTTGTGAAATCATCACTGCGGGCCGTTTTGGTCAAGATATCCTTGACTTGCGCGGAATCCAAACCGGGATTGGCATCCAGCAGAAGCGCCACTGCCCCCGTGACGTGAGGCGCCGCCATGCTGGTGCCTTGCATAAGCTGATGGCGGTCATCGGGCATGATGAGTGCTGGGACACGTTCGGTCGACGTTGACAGGGCGGAGACGATTCCCTGACCAGGAACTGCAATATCAGGTTTTTGGCGGCCGTCGCGAGTCGGACCGGGGCTGGAAAAGGTAGCTTTTCCCTTGAGGGTCTCGTCGGAACGGTAGCTGAACGTCTTGCCCTCGATATTCGTCCACTGGAGTTTCGTGTTATACGCGGCTACGGTGATCACATTCTTTGCCGTTCCCGGAATGCTGATGCGCATGCTGGGATCGATGTGATCGGAAAATCGAGACCGGCCCACAAGCCAGGCGTCAAATCGCCCGGAGCCGCTGCCCCCGGTGCGCTCGAGCCGGAGTGACCACGTTCCCGTCAGAATCGCCTGGCCTTCCTTGGTTTGACTGAGGTTAACGATGATTCGCCTGGAGTTATTAATAGGACTGTCGCCGGTAACGACTTCAGTCAGGGTCCCGTCGGGCGCCGTTCCGGAGAAATCCTGACCGGGCTTGACGACCTCCGTGCGGAGATTTGTAGGTGTGACGATCGTGACGTCGAAAGAATCATTGCCGGCGTACCAGAGATCCAGCAACGCTCCGTCCTGATTCGCAGGCACGGTGAACCTGACCGTGTCACTCCCGTTGGTAGGAATCGTGCCGCTGGCGTGCAGGTCGTTGGCACCGTCATTTCCCGCAGACTTGATGACAACCTTGCCCGGCTTGCCCGGACCTACGGCGCTGTCAATGGCGCGTTCTATGGCCGAAGTCCCGTCATGCGCCCCGAGCTGGGTGCCAAAGCTCATGTTGACCACATAAGGCATGTTGAGCTCGGCGGATCGATTGTCGAGAAATTTCAAGCCGTTAATCACTGCAGAATCGTCAGGCGACCTCTTAATCACGATGAGATTACCTTCCACGGCCATACCACCATACGTGCCTGCGGGAAACCTTCCCGTGGTGGCACGGCCGTTTCCTCCCGCTGTACCGGCCACATGGGTTCCATGACCATCGGTATCGACTTCGGCGATGGATCCAGAGCCTGCAAGCGCCGCGTTGATCTGATCCTCAGTGTAAAGGCTCCCGCCGCTGCCCGGAATGTCGCGCGGTTCCGGTCCCTGCCGATCAGTCATGTCCCACAAGTACTTGATCCGTGTCTTGCCGTCTGCACGGCGAAAGTCGTCATGCCGCCAGTCGATTCCGCTATCGAGTATCGCGACAATAACTCCCTTTCCCGTGCGGTTGAAGGCTTGGCGGGCCTGAGGCGCCCTGGTCTCGGGAACACTTACATCATGGGCTTCAGGTTGCAGAACGGTTGAGGGTTCGACGTAGACGACGCTCGGAAGGCCAGCCAGGGCAGGTACCCACGACAGAGGAACCGAGGTGGTGACGACATCTCCAAGCTGCGCTTGAATCTGGAATCCGTGCCGTGCTAAGTCTTCCCCTCCGTCCCGAATCGTCACGAGCAGGGGAACAACCGGTTCTCCCGACGAGGACAAGTCAATAGAAACGAATCGGCGCAACGTCTCGATGGAAGGATCGACGGCCGGCAATGATTTTGCAGCATAATTTTTCCAGGTCGTCTCATAGCGGTTGTAAACCAGTTTGAGCAGAGCATCGAGCTTTTCGGTCCCGCCCGAGCTTGCCGAGTAAGCGACAAAATTGGAACCGCTGAAGAAAAAAGCGGCAAAAAAAGCCAGCACCGTGTACAGCAAAAGAGACAACCGAAGATTTGGGATCCGGGCGCAGGTGTTGTGAATATTTTTACAACCTCGGTTCATAAACGTCGTCCAAGTTTTCAACATAGGATGGGTCCAAGTTTCTGCTCTGATCGCTGTCGGGTCCACCGCTCGGCTGACTGCAGCGTAAGAGAGATCAAGTAGGTATCCGCCTTGTCACGGAACCGCAAGGCATTTCCACACACATGACACGCTGCTTGCTGAAGCCCGCGGTTGTGTGAGAAAAATGAGCCATCAGAGCCAGTTGTGCCAATTGTGCCGACAGGCAAAAGATAAGTCAAACAAAGATTGGAATTCAGTCTGAAATCAACGTTGATGCTCGCGGATCTGTCTGCCGTATTGGAGAGCTCGTCTCCGGTTCGGAAATCGTGGAGGCCTCTACGTACACGACGCCTGCCGTACCGGCAAGTTGGACCAGCCTGCGGACCGGAATTTTGAAGACCACGAGATTTGCGTTTCGTAGCTGCGCAGGAAAACCTGCTGACTGCAATCCTTTCCCCTGATCGTCGACCGTGACGACGACCCCGACTGCGGGTTCGGATCCCGAAACATCTAGCTCGATCCTGCGCTTGAGATTGGCGATTGACGGATCAATTTTCTCTAGGTCCTCTCCGGGATGCTTCTTCCAGACCGTTTCATATTTTTGATAGACATTTCGCAGCAGGGGATCGAGCCTTGAACCGGGCGTGAGCTGAACTGGAGCGCCGGCGCAGCTTGAAAGAGAGAATAAAATCATGAGCCCCCCCAAGCGTAGCCGGGGAACACACCTCCGGGATGGGGTCGAGCTGAAAAGATCCTGAACGGAAAATTCTGCCCAAAGCGGACCATTCCGGATTTCTCCGAGATCAAGCGAAAAATCAGATTTAGAGCAGTTCATGAAAAGCACGCCGGCGCCTTGGTTTCGAACTTGGGCTGAGTGAATTATACGCCGGGACGGAAGCGAAGATCTAGCCCATGTTTGCTCGTTTTTGGCTTCGGTTGCCGTTGAGAATAACCGGGCTGCCGCCGGCCAATCCTTCCAGTTTCGGCTGGAGGCCAACGCGCTTTCAAGAGGCGCAAACGAATCAACTTGACGCCTGGAAAGGCTTGAGGATCAAACGAAGCCTAACAGTCTGCCTCCTTGATAGGTGAGCAAGGAGCAGAGGTAGGCGAGGACCGACATGTAGCTGAAAAGGAAGGCGGGCCAACGCCAGCTATTGGTTTCCCGCTTCACCACCGCCAGCGTGGAGGCGCATTGACAGGCCAAGGCGAAGAATACCATCAGGGAGACTGCGGTTAGTGGAGTCATCTGTTGTCGCACTGTTTCCACCAGCGTTAGACCGCTGTCACCGGCTTGGACTTTGTAGATCGTAGATAGGCTGCTCACAATCACTTCGCGGGCTGCAAATGAGGTGATGAGTCCGATCCCGATCCGCCAATCAAACCCGAGCGGTCGAATCGCAGGCTCGATAAGGCGGCCTGCAGCGGCCGCGAAGCTCGTGTGGATGTCGCCCCTGTGCGGGAAACTTGCGAGAACCCAAAGCAGCAGCGAAATTCCAAGAATGATCGTTCCAGCGCGGCGCACAAAAAGTCGTGAGCGGTTCCATATGGTGTTGAAGACCGTGCGCGCGTTCGGAATACGGTACGGGGGAAGTTCCAAGATAAACGGCGTTGGCTTGGACTTCAATACCGAGGACTTCAACACGCTGGCGACGACTACGGCGATCCCAAGTCCGAGAGCATACAACCCAAGCAGCACCATCGTTGGAAGCGAGACAAGACTGCCCAATACTTGAATTTGCGGGACAAATGCAGCAATGAGCAACGTGTAAACCGGAAGCCGCGCGCTGCAGGTCATCAACGGCGCGATCATCATGGTTGCCAGACGATCATTTTTGTTTTCGATCGTTCGGCAAGCCATGATCCCTGGTATAGCACAGGCATAGGAACTGAGCAGGGGGAGGAAGCTTTTGCCCTGCAATCCTATTTTTTTCATCACCCGATCCATGAGAAAAGCGGCTCGTGCCATATAACCGGAGTCTTCCAACAAAGAGATGAACAGAAACAGAATGAAAATCTGTGGTACGAAGGCGAGTACGGATCCCACTCCGGCGATCAGCCCGTCGGTGAGGAGGCTGCGCAGCAGCGGATTTTGAATGTAAATCTTCACTCCTTCTCCCAGCCGCAGAAAGGAAACCTGCAGAAGATCCATGAGCGGCTTTGCCCAAGTAAAGACAGACTGGAAAACGACGATTACAACGGCTAGAAACAGGGCACTGCCCAGCACAGGATGGGTCACGGCGCGATCTACGAACTCCTGGAGAGGAGAGTCGCTTAAGGCCTGGATTTGAGAGGCCGCCAGAATTTCACCGGCCCGGCGGTAGCGGCTCCTCACTTCCTCAGGAGCCGGAGCGTTGGCGGGAACTTTCAGGCAAAGCGGCAGACGGTTTGTGTGAGCGTAGGTGGCCAGGAATCTGCGGATTTCCTCCACGCCCTCACCCTTCTTGCCCACGGCCGATACTACCGGAACTCCTAACTGTTCGGAGAGTCGTTGTTGATCGATTCTCCCGCCGCGCCCCTTCATTTCATCTGCCATGTTTAAGACCAGCAGCATGGGTAAGCCGATTTCACGAATCTGCAGAGCCAGGTACAAATTCCGTTCCAGGTTTGTACTGTCGACGACACAGACGATTCCGCTGGGTGCGGGAATATCGGGACGGAGGCCGCACAGAACTTCGCAGGCGATCTTCTCCTCGGGCGACCGGGGATGGATACTGTAAGTTCCCGGCAGGTCGATGACGGTCAAGTGGGAGCCGTTTACTTGGACTACCCCGGCGACCTTCTCCACAGTGACTCCTGGATAGTTGGCCACTTTTTGACGCAGGCCCGTCAGTTGATTGAAGATGGTCGTCTTGCCGGAGTTGGGATTACCGGCAATTGCGAAAACTTTATCCAAGATGTCGGAGCCGAATGCCGCTAGCTTCGGCCCGGCGGATGGAGATTCGAGAATTGAGAACTGCCACTTCGAGGGGATCCTTCAGCGGTGCAAACCGCACTAATTTAACCTCGTGGCCTTCCAAAAAACCGAGTTCCATTAACCGAATCTGCGTCTCCAGGGGGAGGTCGAAGCCTACAATAACACCCTTTTGGCCCTCAGTTAGTTTGTCTAAGGTCGTTGTCATAAAGTGAATTATAACTAACTGAGAATGATTGTCAATATCAGTTTTGTCCACAACTTCCTTTGCGGCGTTCAAAGGGAGGAATTCAAGGGAGGGAGAAAAAGGGCAGTGGTTCCTTTTCAGCGACCTGAGCAATCAGAGCATGCGTCTGCCTACGTCAGCGAAGTTCCTGCATGATCTCATCGAGTGCGTCTTTCGGTGGTCGAACCTTTTCCAAGGGTAGCGTCGCCAGAGGTTCATCGACGAGGTTTAGGAGTGAAACAAAGTCGATGGAGGTTGGATCGATGTAGATCAATCCGGTAAGAAACTCGCTATTGGCGCGAGCCTCTTCCAACATGCGGATCGCACCCGTGCGACTCATTGGATCGTGATCCCGGTCCAGTTTTTTCAGGCGAATGCGGGAGCCGTCGTGCAACGTTACATCCGTAGCAGTCCCCTCGTCATAATCTACCGTGATCTGATCGAAGTAAGGTACAAACCCGATCTCGTGCAGTGGCTCCTCGTGCTCCTTCGCCCAATCGTAGCTCTTGGTCGAATCGGGATGGTTGTTAAAAGTGACACAAGGACTGATAACGTCGATCAGCGCGGTTCCTCGGTGCGATAGGGCGCCTTTCAGCAAGGCGATAAGCTGCTTGGGATCTCCTGCAAATGAGCGAGCGACATACGAACAGCCCAGCTCGATGGCCATCTGGCAGCAATCAATCGCAGGCAAAGGGTTGGCGACACCGGACTTAGATTTGGAACCCCTCTCGGAGGTGGCTGAGAACTGACCCTTGGTAAGACCGTAGACACCGTTGTTTTCGATCACGTACACCATGGGTACATTGCGGCGCATCAGGTGAACGAACTGGCCGATGCCAATGGATGCCGTGTCTCCGTCGCCCGTGACGCCAAGGGCAATCAGGCGCTGGTTGGCCAGCATGACTCCCGTGGCCACCGAGGGCATGCGCCCGTGGACGCCATTGAAACCGTGGGCGTGGCCTAGGAAGTATGCGGGGCTCTTGCTGGAACAACCGATCCCGCTCAGTTTCACGACCCGATGCTGTTCGATCCCAAGCTCGTAGAATGCCTTAATGATTTGGCTGCTGATCGCATCGTGTCCACAACCGTTGCAAAGGGTAGATTCAGCTCCCTTGTAGTCGGCGATGGGCAAGCCAATGCGGTTTGTCTTCGGTTTGTCTTTTTCCAAAGTTGGCATGTTAGCCTTCTCTCTCCTGCCGCAAAATTTGCTCGGTCACTGTGCGTGCATCGATGGGAATTCCTGTGTAGTGAAGAACGCTGCGGATTTTCTCCGTGTCACCGCCGGCTTCCAGTTTAATCAGGGACGCCATCTGGCCGTCACGATTTTGTTCCACGATATAGACACGCTCATGATTCCTTACGAAATTCTTCAGATCGTAATTAAAAGGCAGAGCCCGGACGCGTAAGTAATCCGTGTCGATGTCGTGTTCCGCCCGCAACTGGGCTTGACTCTCTGCTACGGCCCAATGACTGCTGCCGTAAGCAATGATCCCCAATCTGCAGTTGCTGCCGTTGGAGCTAAGCACGGGCGCCGGCACAAATTTGCGCGCAGTCTCATACTTTTTTGACAGCCTGTCCACCAGATTCTTGTAATCCTCAGACCGTTCGGAATATTCTGACTTTTCGTTGTGGCCGCTTCCGCGGGTAAAGTAAGCCGCCAACCGATGCGGCGTACCCGGTAGAGTCCGATAGGGAATCCCATCGCCGTCGCTGTCCCGGTAACGCTCAAACTTCCCGACTTTCTCCAATTGTTCGGCGGTCATCACCTTTCCTCGGTCAATCGGTTTGTCGGGATAGGGGAAGGGATCCGCCATCCAATTGTTCATCCCCAGGTCGAGGTCGCTGCACACAAACACTGGCGTTTGGAATCTCTCTGCCAAGTCGAAAGCGTCGATGGCCATTTGGTAGCACTCTTCCACAGATGCGGGAATCAGAACGATATGCTTGGTATCTCCATGGGAAAGGAATGCGACGGACAGGATGTCACCCTGCGACGTGCGTGTCGGCAATCCCGTGCTGGGTCCGACGCGCTGGACGTCGAATACCACGCCGGGAATCTCCGCAAAATATCCCAGGCCGGCAAACTCTGCCATCAGAGAAATTCCTGGGCCAGACGTGGATGTCATCGCGCGCGCGCCCGCCCAACCCGCTCCCAGCACCATGCCAAATGCCGCCAACTCATCTTCAGCCTGTACGACCGCGTATGTCGCCTTTCCGGTCTTCTTGTCAGTGCGGTATTGAGCAAGATACTCGGTGAGAGTCTCACACAGCGAACTGGAAGGCGTGATTGGATACCACGTGACAACCGTGACCCCCGCAAAGGCACAGCCCAACGCCATAGCGGAGTTTCCGTCAATGATAATCTTACCGGCGGTTTTGTTCATGCGCTCAACGCGGAAACGATCGCGTTTAGGAAGATTCTTCTCCGCGTACTCAAATCCCAGCTCTGCCGCCTTGATGTTAAGGTCGGCCGCCTTTGGTTTGCTCTTAAACTGCCTGCTGATTGCCTTTCTGACTTCTTCCATTTCGATGGAAAGCAACTGGGCAACGACGCCGACGTAAATCATATTGGCCAGGAGTCTCTTCAGCTTGGCCTCCTTGGTCACCTCTGCGGATAGCTTGGCGAAAGGCACCCGATAGAAAATTAAATCATTGCGGATCTGGTCGAGCTTCAAAGTCTCTTCGTACACCGCTACGGCGCCCGGCTCCAGTCCCAGCACATCTTCCCCGGCAGTCTCCGGGTTCATTGCGACGAGAAAATCGATATCCTTTTTGCGCGCAATCCAGCCGTGCTTGCTGGCGCGAATCGTAAACCAGGTGGGAAGACCAGCGATGTTCGACGGGAACAAGTTCTTACCGCTGACCGGCACACCCATTTGGAAGATGGAGCGCATCAAGACCGTATTGCTGGTCTGACTCCCCGAACCATTGACCGTGGCCACCTGGATGCTGAAGTCGTTCACTACCCACTCCTGTTTTTTAGTTGCAATTTCGTCCGCGTACGCAGTTTCGATCGTAGATGCCAAGAGGGAAATACTCCTTTCTGCTCGTTTCTCTCGCCTGCAACACTCTAAAACTTAATTCTAGAGCACATTACAGCCCCGACTCAAGGTGACGGGTCTCCCAAAGTCTCTGAAGTGGACGGTCCCGGGAGATTGTCTCCGGGCAAGAATTTCGTTTTACGGACCTTTCTCGTTGAAATGCTGCAACTTGCAAGGGAAGCGTATAGAAATTTTATAAGTTGAACTTAATTTTCGTTTTGAAATTTTTCACAGCCGGAACATGATGAGAATTCAATGATCGATGACCGACCTGCTCGCATTCCGATTGAAGATGTGCTGGATCTCCACACCTTTGCGCCAGGGGAAATCGTGTCGGTAGTGGAGGAATATCTGCGGGAAGCGCGCAAAAAGTTTGTCTCGGTGCGTCTCATCCATGGAAAAGGGATTGGGTACCAGCGGGAGAGAGTGCGAGCGCTGCTGCGCGAGCTGCAGTTTGTGGAAAATTTTAGGGACGCTCCCGAAGGTGCGGGAGGGTGGGGCGCCACGATTGTGTGGTTGAAGCAGGATCCGTAGCGGGCACAGGCGGAATGCAGAAGGTGGCAGATAGGGATGACCCTGTAATGTTCAATTGCAATTGCGCCTGTACGTGCGCGTTCTATTTTCCGTATCCTCCCAAGCGCGCCGTTTACGGTTCCCGGTCCAGCCGGGTGGCTTCCCATGCGCCGTGGAGATCCGACCGGGGTGAGAACCACCACTCGCCGAGCATGCGTTTGCCGAAAATTTTTGCGATGAAATTTAACCCCGCGTAGGTGAAGGAAACGGAGCCAGGCTCAACTTTCAGGTGATCGACGCGAGCCTCGTGGGGATAAAGCCATAGATTGCCGAAGCGCAGTCGTATATGCCAAAGGCCATCCAGAGGAATGACGTGGAGACGCAGGCTGGAATCCAACAGCGTGATATTGCCAGCCCAGTACGAGTCCCCCGAAGGCAGCGCGGTGGTTGACGCTTGGGGGCTCGTCCAGGTGACCCGATATAGGTCAAATCCGGGCGAGATAGGAATTGGCTCGATCTTTGCCCGCTGCGTGTTGTACAGCGAATGTAGCCCGCTCAAATAGACTTCCTTGCTCTCGGGGTGAAGTCCGAAGTGGTGCTCCAGCGCAACAATTCCATTGTGGCCGCTCAGATTGTCGACTATTAGATCAAGTCTGCGATGCTCGGACTTTTGTAGAAAGCTCACGATGAAATACGTGGAAGGATCGATGCGATGGTACGCCAGCAAATGGGCGTTACGTGGTAGCTTGCGTAACAGGCTCTCACCGTAACGTCTCGCGCTGTCGTCTCGGTGGCCGTTGGGATTGAAACCGTACCGTTGAGCATCCATCGCGAGTGGAAAGGGCTGGCGCAGATTTTTCTGTCCTCCAAGCAAACTGGACCCGTTGAACAGGCTCGGCGCCCAGTGGTAGAAAACGGGAGGGAAACAAAGCGTAAGAAGCACGGCAGGCGAGGCAAGCTTTGGATGTCGAGTGAGAAGCCAGTGCCAGCCCGGCGCCAGAAACATCGCAAACGCCATCCATGCAGGATGGTATTGAACGAGTGTTGGGTATGCGAAGGCCGGGAGAGTTAACAGCCAGTTGCCGACGAAACATGCTGCCAGCAGGAGAAGCAACAACGACTGGCGTCGCAAGCTCCAGATTCCCAGAGCGGCCACTACGATTCCCCAGGGGAAAAAGTTGTATGTCAGAAGCAGGAATGATCTTCCTACCTCGTTCATCAAGATTTCCCCCGTGTTTTGTGTAAGACCGAACGGTAGTCCTGCCGCGGAAGCCACAATCAAGAAAGGAAGTTTGATTTGAGCGATATCGCGCAGAAGGGTCACCAAGTAAGGAGCCAGGCCCAGGCAGAAGAAGCCTGCGGCGGCCGCCGGGGAGCCTTTTGAAAGTTTCAGTCGCCCTTGGTGGTCTGACTTTGCGACGAAATAGAGGAAAAGCGGCGCCAGTAGCACCGTGTAAAGGTAGATGCCTGCGGACAGTCCAAGCAAAAAACAGAGAGTGAAGACCTTTTTATTTTGGAATTTTCGGATCGCAGAAATGGTGCAATAAATTACCGCTGCAAACACTGCGCCGTTCAACGAAAGGGGTCTGGGATGGGTTGCGCAGAACCAAAAAGCGTGGCTGAGCCCAAGGCTTGCCGAAGCGAGGGTCACCGACCAAGAAATGGCCCGCCCGGCGGGGGAGACCGGATCCCTCGACAGGATTGGAAACACAGGCGGGTGCGCATGCTGGAGAGACGCAGTCGGCGAAGCCGGGCTGGGAGTCGAAATTTGAAGAATTTCAAATCCGGCAAGGGCGAAGAGCAGAACTGCGAGCGCACTGTAAATACTTGATGAGAGATTGATCGGCCAAGCCCGGTCGGCCGCAGGGATCTTGCTGAAGCAGTTTCCCAGCCAAAAATAAACTGGATGATCGGTGGCGCCGCTGCCACCGATCATTCGGAGAGCACGTAGCTGCGACTTGGCTCCTTCATTCCAATCAATGCCGGGCAAGAGCGTGGCTGTGTAGAACACTAGCGCCACGAGGGAGATAGAAAGTGCCCAGCGGCGATGTCGTCGAGTGTCGATTGCCAATTGCACCCTGGCATTGTAATTTACTTTTTCCGTTGTCAGTCTTAAACTTGCTCCGCTTTCTTCATTCATGCGGCCAGATACCGGCTATCAGTGACCCACATGAGTTTCGAATTACGTTGGTCGTCGCCGGTAACCTGCCGCGATGAACCTTACATCCGTATGGACATGGCAGTACTGCAGCGTTTCGTGCCTTTGCTTGGGATCTTGGTGATGCTTGTGATCGCCTATGCTCTTTCCACTGATCGGAAAGCGGTGAGCCCTCGAGGCGTCGCCTGGGGCTTGGGATTACAGTTTTTGTTTGCGCTTATTATTTTAAGAACTCCTTTTGGGAGGACGACGTTTGAAATCATTGGACGAGGGGTCAACAAAGTTCTCAGCTTCGCCTTTGTCGGCTCCGAATTTGTGTTCGGGCCGCTCGGGGCGCAACGCAGCAACATCGGATTTGTGTTTGCCTTTCAGGTGCTGCCTACGATTATCTTTATCGCCGCGCTTTTTGCCGTTCTCTATCACCTGGGTGTGATGCAAGTGGTGGTTGCCGCGTTTGCGCGTCTGATGATCAAAACCATGAAGGCCAGCGGTGCTGAGTCTTTGAATGTTGCGGCCAGTATCTTCATGGGACAAACGGAGGCTCCGTTGACGATCCGTCCGTTCCTGAATCAGATGACCCGATCGGAGTTAATGTGTGTGATGACGTCCGGCATGGCGCACGTGTCAGGGGGGATCATGGCCGCATATATTGCTTTTGGGATTGAGGCGCGCCATCTAATCACCGCGGTGATCATGACCGCGCCTGGAACGATCATGTTATCCAAGATGTTTGTTCCTGAAACCGAGGAGCCCAAAACACGGGGCAAAGTGACGTTGGTGGTGGAAAAGCAAGGGGCAAATGTATTGGATGCAACCGTACGTGGAACCATCGATGGCCTACACTTGGCGCTCAACGTAGCCGCGGTGCTGATCTCGTTTCTGGCGCTTATTGCGCTGCTGAATTACTTGCTGAGCATGGTGGGCACAAGTCTGCAGCAGATATTTGGTTGGGTGTTTTCTCCGTTCGCCTTCCTGCTGGGCGTTTCGTGGAAAGATGTCACGCAAGTGGGTGAACTGATGGGAACGCGGATGGTGTTGAATGAACTAATCGCGTTTTCCGACTTGGGCAAACTAAGAACGGTCTTGGATCCCCGAAGTTTCACGATCACAACTTTCGCGCTTTGTGGTTTTGCGAATTTCAGTTCCATTGGAATTCAAATCGGTGGTATCGGCGCCCTGGCGCCGGAGCGTAAACGTGATTTAGCCGAGCTTGGATTCCGAGCGATGGTAGCTGGCACAATGGCAAACTTTATTTCGGCGTGTATCGCCGCCCTGCTCCTCTAAGTTGTGTGGTACGCGGGTATTCGGAGCGATTGCAGTTCTGATTTGTCTTCGAAGCGCGCCGTAGATCCGCTGGTAGCCGATTTCCTGCCAGATGAGAATCGCGGTAAAATCTTTCGGGCGAATGAAGAAATTGATTGTAAATGCCGATGATTTCGGATTTACCGCGGGAGTGAATACCGGTATTGTGCGAGCGTTTGAAAGAGGGATTGTCACCAGTGCCACCATTATGGCAAACGGCAATGCCTTCGAAGACGCTGCTGAAAGAGCGCGTGCGAATCCTGGACTCGCCGTGGGAGGCCATCTCTCGATTCTGGGAGGACGACCCGTGGCTCCTCCGCGTGAGGTGGCGTCACTGATCAACGAAAATGGCCGGATGCCGGGCACTTTGTTGGAGCTGATTTCAAGACTGGCCTGTGGAGTTGTGCGAACGGGTGATATCGAACGTGAGTTTCGAGCACAGTTGGGGCGCATCGTCGGCGCTGGCATTCACCTCACCCATGTTGACACCCACAAGCATGCGCATATGCATCCGCGTGTGATGGAGGCGCTGCTGCGAGTGGCGGGTGAAATTGGAGTGAGATGTGTGCGTAACCCGTTCGAAACGGTCCACTGGCCAAGGCTGTGGGGGCCCTCAGCGCGTGTTCGCTGGCGAGAGTACTTGACGCAATACGTCCTGTCGATGGGCATGAGTATGCGTGCCCGTCGCTTCCAGCGCCTTGCGAGAAGACATGCTTTTGAGATGCCGGACTATTTCTGTGGTATGTCGCTCACCGGATTGCTGGATGGGGCGGCGATCCGCGGCGTAGTCGAATCATTAAGGGAAGGAACAACCGAACTGGTGTGTCACCCCGGTGTGTACGATGAAGAACTTGAGAACTCTCCGACGCGATTGAAACGGGAACGCCAGTGTGAGTTGGACGCATTGACCGATTCCGCCTTGCTGCGTTGCCTCCGCGAACGTGAGATCATCCTGATCAGTTATCGGGAGCTGGCTTGATGCTTGAGGAACCGGCGAGTCATCCCAAATATTCCGTAGTGGTGCCGTTCCACAACGAACAGGCAAGCGTGCGTGAGTTGTACCGTAAACTATCCAGCGTCATGGCTGGCTGTGGTGAGCCGGCCGAGTTTATCTTCGTCGACGATCACAGCACGGACGGGACGCCGCACCTATTGGCGCAATTAGCGAAGGACGACCCTCAAATCGTTGTGATCCGCCTAAAACGGAACTATGGGCAGACGGTGGCTCTGGAGGCCGGTTTTGACTATGCTTCGGGTGAGGTGATCATCTCCATGGATGGCGATTTACAACATGATCCGGACGATATTCCCACAATGCTCTCGACCTTTGAAGAGAGCGGCTGTGACATTGTGAGCGGATGGCGCAAGAACCGCGTGGATAACGTTTTGCTTCGCAGGGTACCATCTCGAATCGCCAATTGGCTGATGTCCAAACTTTCCGGAATCGACATTCATGATTTTGGCACCACTTTCAAGGTGTATCGCAGGGAGACGATTAAACAGATACGTCTTTACGGAGAGATGCATCGCTTCATTCCTGCCTTGGCATCCTGGAGCGGCGCAACGATTGTTGAGGTTCCGATTCGCAATACAGTTCGTTCTACCGGTCGATCCCATTATGGGCTATCGCGCATAATTCGGGTGTTGTTCGATCTTCTCACAATTCGCTTTTTACTGAAATACGTGACCCGGCCGCTCCATTTTTTCGGTCCGCTTGGATTGGCAGGCATCCTGGCAGGATTGGGGATCGCCTCCTGGTTGCTAGTCCAGAAAGCGATTTACGATACCGACGTTTTTGATCAGCATGGCCCGCTTATGATCCTGGGTGTCGTGCTCTTTTTGGCCGGTTTGCAATTAATATCTTCAGGCCTGGTGGGTGAGTTGATGAGTCGTACCTATTTTGAGTCCCAAGGCAAACCGGTTTACGCGGTGGAAAAGATCATCACCAGCAAGAAGGTTTCAAGGACCCGAGCATAAGCGTACCCGTCGAAGGTCGGAACGCCAAAGACTAGCAATTTCGACGACGCCAGTTGCGCCACTCCACTTCTGACCTTTATCTTTGACTTTTGTGCGTCCGAACTGCGCAGACTCAGTTCATTGAGCACATGCCTCGACGAGGGGCTCCACACTCACAGGGACCGCCGTCATCACTGGGCGCCCCGTTCGGGCCGGAAGAAGATCTGACAGCGAAAGGGGAGAGTTGTCGTGTTACTTTTATCGAATGGCAGCAAGAACAATCCGTCGCTTCTTCCGCATGGCGTAGAATTTTTTCGAAACGAGTGCCGCAATCGCTGCAGACAAATTCAAATATCGGCATAATTTTCCTCCGTTTCTTAGGTTACCGGTTCCAGGTTCCGGGTTTCAAGTTTGATTTTCGCTGGCAAGTCTGTCAGCCTTTTCCCGGCGACTTTTTAAGTTTCTTCAACAACACCTCCATTTCCTTGGCAGCTTGCAAGTCTCCCTTCTTCTTGGCGACGGGGATACCGGTTTGAAAAGCATCGTTTGCCGCCGTGACGTCTCCCAGATGGGAAAGCGAGTATCCCAGGTGGCGGTATGCGGCAGAATGCTCCGGGTTAAGCTCAACTACCTTGCGGAACGCAGCCGCGGCTTCCGCGTAACGATGAGCTTTCAAGTGCAAGGAGGCGAGCCCGTACCAGGAAAGAGCGTCCGTGGGATCAGTCTCCACCAACCGTCGAAACTGCTGTAGGCGATCGTCTTCCATTTTTTTGCGTCCGGAGCATTTCTGCTCGTGCCCGGAACGCTTTCTGGTTGCGTTCCTTGGCTCCAGCATACAATAGGCTTTGTGGGAAAGGTTACTATAGTGTTTCGGTAAGCGGGTTCGCTGCAGTGGTGTGCAAGAGGCATGGCATTTCAACCTAGGCCAGTTTTCTATTTTCAACGGTGGACGAGGGATGAAAATCGTCCCATGCTGCATTTCGAAGGTGAAACCTGGACACAGGGTGCTTTCCTGAGAGAGGTGCAACGGCTTTCGGGTTGCTTTTCCCGCCTGGGTGTTACTGCCGGCAGTCGTGTCGTGCTTATGTTGGAAAATTCGCCTGAACTCTTGTTCTCCGCTTTTGCCAGTCATCAGCTTGGTTCCATCGCAGTGCCTATCAATCCTCGCTGTAGTGTCGCTGAGATGGATTACGTGATCAACGATGTGGAACCTTCGTTGATTGTGAGCGAAGGTCCCATGGCGTTGGGCCGGATTGCCAATCTCACCAGAGACGGGTTCAGATCTGACCGGGGCGACTTGCCGTCGGAGCAAGATAGGAGATTCACTGGGGGGCCCGCGGCTGGAGATGCGGCGTTCCTTTTTTACACGTCCGGGACAACGTCCCATCCGAAAGGAGTCTTGCTCTCGCATCGCAACATCCTGGCCTGCTTGGAATCCCTGCGCCAGGCTTGGCACTGGCAGGAGAACGATCGCCTGTTACTTGTGCTTCCATTGTTCCACGTACATGGACTGATCGTGGCGGCTCACGGTTCTGTTTGGAACGGATCGGAGATCGTATTGCACCGAAAGTTCGATGTCGAGGAGACGTTGAGAGACTTGCAGCAGTATGGTTGCACGCTTTTCATGGGTGTGCCGACCATGTATCAGAGGTTGCTGGAGGCGGGCGCAACTGCGGGCTCTGGTTTGCGGCACCAACCGTTCGCTGCCGAGCAGCCTCACGCTAGCCTGGACTCGATACGTCTCTTTGTTTCCGGGTCCGCCCCCTTGCCTGCAAGTACGCATGGCACCTTTAAGCGGATGTTCGGACATGCAATCCTGGAACGATACGGCATGACGGAGACGTTGATGGTTCTTTCCAATCCTTATGATGGGCCACGCAAGGCGGGATCTGTGGGAGTTCCGTTGCCAGGAGTGGAGGTGTGTCTGGTCGACGACAGCCGCCAGCAGGTGGAGAAGGGGGATATCGGGGAGATTTGGGTTCGCGGCAAGGCCGTGTTTCACCAATATTGGAAGAATCCCAATGCCACGCGTGCAAGCTTTGACCAAGGATGGTTTAAGACGGGCGATGTAGCTTATCAGGATGAGGAAGGCCACTTCTTCATTGTGGGCCGCAAGTCTGTGGACATCATCAAATGTTACGGATTCAAGATCTCCGCTCGGGAAATCGAAGACGTGCTGTTGGAGCTCCCTTCGGTCGCAGAAGTCGCGGTGGTGGGCGTGCCGCACACGGACAAAGGAGAAGAGATTGTCGCATTTGTAATGCCGCAGCAGCGAGTCAGAGATAGGACGGAAACCTGTGTGGAAATGGGCGCTGCGCAGTTGGAATCCGTGTTGCGAGAAGACGTGATTGGCTTTCTGCACACACGTCTTGCCCATTACAAGCATCCGTCGCGTTATTTCTTGGTTGACGCGTTGCCCCGCAATACCATGGGGAAGGTAAGCAAGATTGACCTGAAAAAGCGGAAGGAGGTTGTTCGTTAGTAGGTTGGGCGCGCTCTCACTACGGCTTCACGGCCAGATAGAATATAGAGGGGAAATGGAGGAACAGAAATGACTGTTTTTCTATTCCCCCGACTGATGTGCCCGGTTCCAGGACGGCATCAGGCGCGACCACGGCAGTAGGGTGGATTGTCGTTTCACTGTTCACTGTGTGTTCTATCGTACTGCAGCGAGTCACGTTTGTCGTCTGGGGATTCGCCTGTGACGCGGGATGGAACGCGGGCATGAGTTTCGATAGTGGTGGGTGCCGTTAGCTCTGAAGTAGCGACTCCCATTTCCTGAAAGCGGCGGGCCGAGGGGAGTAGCCTCCCCGCAAATGAGCCGATCGTGTCGTTGTAGCCCTCAATAGCCTTATTCAAGTTCTTTCCCAACTCCGCCAGGTACCTGACGAAAGTTTCTAGGCGCCGGTAGAGTTCCTGTCCCTGTTCAGCAATTTGGCGGGCATTTTCGGTGATCTGGTGCTGCTGCCAGCCGTAGGCCACAACTTTCAGCAGCGCCAATAGCGTGACCGGTGTTGCTATTAGAACCCTTTGGGTCACTGCGTATTCGAGCAGATTAGGGTCACTTTCAAATGCAGCGCTGAGGCACGCATCGTTCGGTAAGAACATCACGACGAAGTCGGGTGTTTTTTCAAACTGCTCCCAGTATCTCTTCTGACCCAGTTCCCGCACCCGGCTCTGCAAGGCCCTGGCGTGGTCATCGAGCTTCAGTCTGCGAATCTCTTCATCCTCCGTCTCGGCAGCTTCCAAGTACGACTCCAAAGGAACTTTTGAATCCACAGGCAAGGAACCGCCGTTTGGGAGGTAGGCAATCATGTCTGGGCGACCGCCTTCGGTGCTGACCTGTTCATCAAAATCGACGTGCTCAACCATACCAGCCATTTCGACCACCCGGCGCAGCTGGACCTCTCCCCATCGTCCCCGGACGGCGGGTGATTTTAGCGCCTGCGCCAACGTGATCGTAGTGGCCTGCAGATCGGCATGCGTTTGAGCTAGTTGGCGAAGCTGTTCCTGCAGACCCTGGTAGGCGCCTTCCCGTTTTTGCTCGAGTTCTCGGACGTGCCCGTCCAGTGAACCGAGGTTTTCCTTCAAAGGATGCACCAGATTTTGCAGTTCCATTTTGTGGACGTTCCAATCTCCCCGGACTTGATTCAACAAAGAGTTGACTTGTTCCTGGGCCTGACTGAGAAATGTCGCCGAATTGTTCTGCAATATCTGGCTGGCTAAAGCTTCGAATGCCTCGCGCATCTTTGCCTGAGCCTGTGAAATCCACTGGAGTTTTTCTCCGTCCATCTTTCGCTCGGTTTGAAGTTGAGCAAGCTGGATTTCTAACTGCTCATTTTCTGTCTCCGTGCGTTCGAGATTGGCAAGCTTTTCTGCGCAGAAGCGATGTTCTGTTTCCATCCGGACAAGGCGAACGCGGCTCCAGAGCCAAGTAAGGAGAACGCCAATCAAGAAACCAGTTATCAATGTAGTGATGATCGGCAATGGTGTCATTGCTTTCTGCCTTCCGAAGATGTGTTACCGCGCGATCCCAGGGCCAGTTCTCGGGAACGCGGCATGGAGGGAATCGAGTTCACTCCTGGCAATTATACTTCCAGTAAGGCCGAATTCAGCCCAATAAGGTGCGCGCTATTCTACGGCCCTTGGAGAAAAATTGGGACTGTTGGCTTGCCATGGAAGATTTGCTGTTGTTAACTTGCTATCAGGAACGGAAAACTTATGTTTCGCAGCCTGATGCTCTCGCTAGCAGAGAGTGAAGCGATCCACAGCTTCGTCAGAGGAAAGGGGATGTCCACCGGCTTTGTCCGCAGATTTGTCGCGGGCGAAGAGCTGTCGGAAGCCATCGAGGTGGTGAAACAACTGAATGAAGCCGGCATTATGGCTTCGCTCGACTACTTGGGGGAAAGCGTATTGGACGCCAGCGAAGCACGGGCAGCCGCGCATCACTATCTTCGAATTCTGGAAGCCATTGAGGAGGGGAGAATTCAGTGCGACATTTCCCTCAAACTGACACAACTGGGCTTGGACATCGATCCATCTATTGCCGAGACGAGTATGCGTCAGATCCTGGAGTGCGCGCAGCAGTTTGGGAATTTTGTGCGCATTGATATGGAAAGCAGTGCCTACACGGATCGGACGTTGCAAATGTTTAGGCGCCTGCACAACGAGTTTGACCGCAGTGTGGGTATCGTAATCCAATCTTACCTTTATCGCAGTATGGACGACGTGGTTGAGCTGCTGCCGTTGAAACCCAACATCCGTCTGTGCAAGGGAGCTTACAAAGAGCCACCGGAGATGGCTTTTCGATCTAGAAGGGAAGTGGACAGAAATTTCATCGCGCTGTTGAAGCGAGTGCTCTTGGACGCTGGGTATACCGCCATCGCGACGCATGATGAGGCGGTCATTCGTTACGCTAAGCAGTTTATTCAGGAAAAAGGTATCAGCCAGAGCCGTTTTGAATTCGAGATGCTTTTTGGCGTCCGCCGAGACCTGCAGATAGCCGCGGTGACAGAAGGTTATCGGGTGCGTGTCTACGTTCCCTATGGGCGCCAATGGTACCCTTACTTTGTGCGGCGTCTGGCGGAGAGACCTGCGAATCTCTGGTTTGTGATCAAGAACTTAATGAAGGAATTGCCAGGAACCGACCGGCTTGGCGGTTGACCTCAACTCCGTGTGGTCCGTGCGGAATTGCTCGAACGGCACCACGTTGGCATGGTCGGCAATCGCTGGGCCCAAAATTTCATTAGAACCGAGCCAGATGGTAGCAAACGTGGGGCGTATGAATTCAGCCATTTCCACTTGGCTGCCTGCGGAAGCAATGGGAACGGCGAGACCAGGGAGCCCCAGGACCAGATTGGTCAAACCGTTGTGGGGTCTGTCAGAGGTGGCCGCGGCCGCATTGTTAGCGTATCCCGCGTTGTATGGCCTGGCACCGCCAGATTGGTAGCCATCAGCAGAGGAAAGACGCGACCGGAAGAGACACCCGCCTTTGTGCGAATATCGGGAGGGAAGACGGTAGAAACCAGTTCCAGCTCATAGGGAATTCCCGGTTTTGCAATCAATGGAACAAACATGGAAGTGCGCATCTGGGCCGATAGAAGTACTGGAAAGGCAGATTTCTGACCATCTCCATTTAAGGATCCATTGATCAATCCCGCCGTTAAACTGTCTCCGATGACCATATAAGAAAGAAAATTGGAGGGTTGCTGTGCCCATGCTGCGCACAGAACCCACAGCGTGAGCGTCATGAAGATTATGGGTTTGCGATTCATGTTTTTCTCTCCCGAAATCCGGATCAGGTGAGCGCTGACCACAGTCAAAAGTTCACCTTCAATCCGAACTGGATCTGCCGCGGATCATACGCCGAAGTGAATCCCAGAGGCGCAGTGGGCGATCCACGTTTGCCCTTCGCATCGAAGTCAGAGAGCGAGAAGCCCACTACATTGTTCACTCCTGAAAAATTTACACGGTTGAAAAGATTGAAAGCTTCAGCAATAACTTCCACGTTCATCTTGCCATCAGGCTGAAGGTTGATTTTCCGGGCCAGTCGAAGGTCGACAGAAACAAAGTTTGGCCCTCGTCCCGTGTTCCTGCCCGCAATCTGCCCGTTGGGGAGAGAAGGACGGTCTGTTTCGTCGTGTGTATCGCCGTTGGCGTCGAAGCCGACCAGCAGATTGAAAGGCTTGCCGCCGGCATAGGTGAAAATAGGTGAAAGCGTCCAGTCGGAAAAGAAGTTCTTGGCAAATCGGTTATCCGATTCCATTTTGCTGACCAGGACGGCGCTCACTACCAATCGGTGGCGCTCGTCGAAGGCCGACAGGCTTCTTTCCGAGCGCAGGTCGTGCTGATTGTTAGCCTGAAGGGGAGTGATGAAGTCGGTGGCGTCATCGATTGCTTTTCCATAGCTGTAAGAGATTTGGTAGGCGTGATTGTGGCTGAACCGTTTCCTGCCTGAAATTGTGAGACCGTGATAGATGGACCGGCCGGTTGTTTCGATCTGATTGATCTGGACGGAACGCGGATCCAATCCAGGGAGGGTAAATTTGTTCGGTCCGATTTGACGTACGTTGATGTCGCGCGAACGAATTAGGTGCAGTCCGCGGTTCAGGTTGTAACCGATGGCGACCGCCAAATCTGGGAGAAGCTCACGTTCGATTCCCAAGCTTGCCTGGTGGCTGTAGGGGGTTTTCATATTATCGGCCTGCGGCAGGATGATCGAAGGAGTGCGTCCCGGCGGCAAACCCAATACTCGCAGGCGGTCGGCGGTTAGAGGGCCATTTCTGCTGAAATCCGCAAATACCGTAGCCGAGGTGGCTGCCGTGCCCGGTAAACCCGTCAGGGGCACGAACACCTGCGAGATTTGGCCTGACAGCACCTGACCCACAAAAGCGATCGCGTTGTAAAAGCTGGAATAGTAAATTCCGTAGCCGCCCCGAATTGCCGTTTTGCCTGATCCTCTGGGGTCCCAGGAAAACCCCAACCGGGGAGCAAAGTTATTCTTGTCGTTGACAGAGCGGAAATCAAACTGGAAGGGGGAAGTGGCATTGATCACATTGGATGTCTTGGGTCTCAGTTCCACATCGTAGCGTAACCCCACGTTGAGCGTGAGATTTGGGCGCAGCTTCCAGGAGTCCTGGGCATACATTCCCAACTGGTGATAAGGAAATTCTGTGTTGGGATCTCCAAAACCCTGAAAGAACGAAACGGGCAACCCGAAATTAAACGATTGAACGGCGCTGGTGGGAGCTTGGAGATTGGGAATCAAATCCGGGCGACCCAGTTGCGCTAGAGCGGAAGCCACGTCGCCAGCCGCCGTTGGCCCCCCGAAGTTGTTCAGCAACAACGCCAGCGGAATGCTACTGCCCGAGAAAAAGAAGCGGCCGCCCAGAAATACCTCTGCCGCGCCTCGAAAGCGCGTGTAGTTGTAATCGGCTCCGAATTTCAGCGCATGAGGCCCGGTGATAAAGGTGAAGTTGTCGATGAACTCGAAGAGGTTGGAAATGTACCGGGTCGGGTTAAAGAATTCGCGGCCAAAGTCCGCCACGCCCGCAAGCGTGATCTGGGGTCCGACGGGATCGTTGGTCAGCACTCGGTTGTTACGCCTTGCGTATTCGAACTTGAATTCGTTCAGCCGCCGCGGGTCGATGATATGCGTGTCCGATACTACTAGCGCATAGTCATTGGTATGAAACGAGACTCCGTTGGAGACACCCTTTAACGCTCCAAACTCCGTATTGTCATTAAACCCCCGGGTTATGCTCAAGCGAGTGAACAGTTGGTTTGCTTCGGAGAGATGGAGATCGTTCTTCAGCGAGAAGGTGTTTTGATTGGCCTCGAACGGGAACGTCCCGCTCTCCCGCTTGAAGAGCGCCAGAGTGTTGGGAAAAGTGCGGTCCGTGGTATTCAAAATGCCTACCTGAGGATTCGCCAAGGCCGCCGCCAGTTGTCGCAAAGAAGTCACCGGAGCCTGCGCTAGGAAATCAAAAAGCTGTTTCTGCGCGGGTGTCAGTCCGAAGATGCTCGAATCATTCAAGAAGGTCACAAATATCGATTCGTTGCGAACCAGTCGTTCAAAGCTTGCAAAGAAGAACGCTTTGTCTCTGACGATGGGGCCGCCGAAGGTACCCCCATATTGTCTGCGACGAAAGGCCGGCTCGAGCGGGCCGGTGGCAAAAGCATTGCGGGCGTCAACGGCCTGATCACGTATGAAATAAAATGTATTTCCGTGAAACTCATTCGTGCCTGACTTGGTAACGATGTTGATCACCCCTCCCTGGGCGCGTCCAAATTCTGCGGAGAAGGAATTGCGGTTGATCTGGAATTCGCTGATCCCTTCCTGGCTGAGAATTGCCAGGGAAGAATTAGAGACAGAATCCACGCTGTTCACGCCATCGATGGTGACGTTGTTACCACGTCCATTCTGTCCGTTAAATGAGAGTCCTGAAGTCGGTACCTGCACTGCGGAAAATCGTACCAGGGGGTTTCGATTCGTGACTCCGGGAGTCAGCAGCGTGAAGTCCAGGTAATTGCGCCCGTTAATGGGCAGATTATCAATTTGGACCTGGTTTATGGTCTCGGATAGCTGTGTCTTGCTCGGTTCCAGTATCAGCGCGTTCTCTTCGACCACGATCTCCGTGGGGGTGGCCGAGACGGTCATGGTGAAATCAAGGGAGGCGAACTGCCCCACCGTCAGTGTGACCCCTTGGCGTACCTCGGCTCTAAAGCCGGCCAACTCTGCCCTCAGTTCATAGGTTCCCGAAGGTAACAACGGAATCCGATAGAGTCCGGCATCGTTGGTTACCCCGGTTCTGGACAGAGATGTTGCCTTGTTGGTTGCCGTGACGGTGACGCCGGGCACCACGGCGCCGGTTTGATCTTTAATGGTTCCTTCCAGATTTGCGGTATTTGCCTGTGACTGGGCCAGGCAGTGCGAGATCAGGAAAAGGGCCGGTATCAGAGCTGCGGCTCGCCAGAAACGAAACATAGAGCGACCTCCTTGAGCTGGGTAGAGGGCTAGCGGTTTGGGACCGAAACATTGCATGCGATGCAACGACCCATCGGGAAAGCCGGTCTTGCAAACGGTCCACTGGTCTCCTGGATCGCCTATTTGGGGTCCGGTCCCGGACCTCGCGGACCATACTGCCCGGATAGACGTTACGATAGGGAAGTCCGGTTGGGATGTCAACGAAATGGAAGGACCGTCTACTCATTAACATTAGCTTAGTACCTCGATTCATTGAATGCGTTCGCAATGGGTAGACGATCCCTCCATTTCCCTCATGGGGTCATTCCACGCTCCGCCAGTACTCCACCCCATCGCACACCTCCAGTTGCGCTTTCCCGATCGTCTGGGCGTAGTCCAGATGAGAAGTTATCTCGGACAGCGCCAGGAACTTATGGACCCCCTCGGTGTTGGGGAAAACTCGTAGGGACAGCAACCAGGGAGTCCAATTCGCCTGGCGAAGGAGCGACAATATTTTATGTTGTCGAGCGGCGATGAACTCTTCCATGCCACGGCGATACCATGCTAGGTCATAAACCGGTTGGCCATGGCCGGTCCAACAAAGCGTGGGCGCGAGTTCTGCCAGCCGCTTCAGCGATTCGAGATAAGCAGAAAGGGCGCGGAACCGGTGGATGGATGTCGGACCGCGGAACGCGGATTGCGGATTGCGAACCGTGGAGTCGTGGACCCTACCGTGATCTGTGATGTCCGGCTTCACAGTTGACAGTTGATAGTCGGTGATCCTTGCCTGCCAACCAGTGAGCGGTGAACGATCGCCTTCCGAACTTTGTGGATCGGGATTTAATAGTGGATTAGGTGAAATTTTCTCCAGCACCGTATCGCCGGCTATCAGAGTTCTGGTTGCCGGCTCCAGCAGGCAAATGCTGCCAGGGGTATGGCCGGGAGTGTGAATCACCTGTAATCCACCTTGCTCGAAGTCTAGCAATGCTCCCTCTTGTAGCTGTGTTGCCTCTTTGACCGGATCATAGAATTGCCGAAATCGTAGGTACCCCTGCTGGAAACGCTCGATCACATCTTGGGGGACGCCGCAGGATCGTAACAGACTTTTATAGAGGGAATAATCGCCGCGCCTGCTCAGCGTTTCTAGCTCCCAGCCGTGGATGGCGATCTGGCAACCACTTGCTTCCTGGATGGCGCCTGCCTGTCCGGAGTGATCCTCGTGAGAATGGGTCAACACCAGACGGCGGATGTCTCGGACCCGAATCGCGTATTGCCTCAATCCGCCTTCAAGACTCTGCCAACTGTCGCGACCCTTGGGGCCCGCGTCGATCAGTGTCAGCGGGTCGTGGCGAACAAGATAGACATTGATGGGTCCAACGTCTAAGGGTGTGGGAATCGTGATTTGTTTTAGGTCCATCAAAGTTAAAAGTCGCAGGTTGGGTATCAGGTGTCGCGTACGTCCGGTACCCGGTACCTGACAGCCGATCCCTGACACCTACTCGGAAAGTACGCGTTGGGTGATTCTGCGTCGAACTTCGACCTGGTTGATCGGATCATAACGGAAAAACTTCCGCAACACGGATTGGTAAACGCGCAGCATATCACCCTCGGTCAGCGCGGGAAGGGCTTCGCGCGCTCTTGTCTCTGCCGCCTGCGCAGCTTCGTATAAGTGGCTGCGTGCCATGTCGACAAATGCCTCTGCCGATGTTCAGAATGTTGAGAGCAATCTTGTGTCCTTTTCCAATCTCTCCCAGTAAATTTTCCACTGGAACCCGGGTACCGTTGAAAATTACAGCGCACGTCGATGAGCCTTGGATACCCATCTTCTTCTCTTCTTCTCCTACCGATACTCCAGGGAATTTTCGCTCAACAATAAACGCGGACAGGTGCTCGCCGTCGACTTTGGCAAAAACAATGTAAATGTCGGCAAAACCTGCGTTGGTAATCCACATCTTCGTACCATTCAGGATGTACTCCTTCCCGTCGACTGACAAAACAGCGCTGGTTTTTGCCGCTAGCGCATCGGAACCGGACTCTGCTTCTGTGAGTGCGTAGGCGGAGATGAATTCAGCGGTAGCCAGTCGGGGAAGATATCGTCTTTTTTGTTCCCCAGTTCCAAAAAAGACGATGGGCAGAGTACCGATAGTAGTGTGCGCGCCGAGACTGGCAGCGAAGGACGCCGTACAACCGACGTGTTCAGCAAAGCGTTATTCATACTGCTCCTGCGTTATAGCCAACAGGTCGACAAGTCCGAAGTCACAGGCTGATCACTGGGTCGATAGGGTTGCTCGCTCTGAGACTTGCTGACTTGTGGCTTAAGACTTGTGACTTTCGAGTCACACTCCGGTCAGTTTCTCAACGGTTTTCCGGTTTTGAGCATATGTTGGATGCGTTCTTGGGTTTTGCGTTCACCACACAGTGACAAAAACGCTTCCCTTTCCAGGTCCAGCATGTCCTGCTCGCTCAGCTTGCCGCTATCTCGTCCGCCGCCACATAAAACCCACGCCAATTTCCGCCCGATGTGGCCATCGTGCTCAGAAATGAATTCGGCTCGTTGCTTGAGGTGAATACCAAGTTCCAACATCGCCCGGATATTTGTGCCGGCAGCGGGCAGGTCTTTCCTCTCCAGCGGTGGGCGATAGGCCTGGGACGCCAAGTACAACGCCAGGCGTTTCGCGTCTTCGACGAGACGAGAGCGTTGCATAGTGACGGGATTAATTCCTGCAATGAAATTCATCGTCTGAGCCTCCTGGGCACTTTGGGATACTTTGGCCAGGGCAATGACTTCGAAGGTTCGCTTTACCGCGTCCTCCATTGCACGCGTGGGATTTAAATCCAGGTTTCTCAGGAACAACTCCTTGGTCCCGCCGCCAGCCGGAATTAGTCCCACGCCCGTCTCTACCAAGCCCATGTAAAGCTCGGCGAATGGCTGACAGAAGCGGCTTGCCAAACAAATCTCCGCCCCTCCACCCAAAGTGAGAGAGAAAGGTGCCGCCACAACCGGTTTTGGAGCAAACTTAATGGCATGAGTCATCTGTTGGAACATGCGCACCATGCGATCAATGTCGTCCCAGTTCCCTTCCTGAATTTCCAGAAGCAGCAGCATGAGATTGGCGCCGGCCGAAAAATGCTCTCCATCGTTTCCGATCACCAAAGCTTCGAAATCTTCGCGAAGCAAATCGAGCGCCACACGCGTCATCTCGATGACATCGGGTCCGATGATGTTCATTTTTGACTGGAATTCCAGGCATGCAATTCCATCCCCGAGATCGCGCAAGGTCGCGCCTGCATTTCTTTTAAGTAATTGACTGCGCTCCAAAATTGGGGGCAAGCGATCCAAAGGGATGTAACCACCGCCCTCCAAGTTCCAATAACTGCGATTGCGGTAGAAATGCGTCGCTCCCGCGTCCAGCATCTCCCTTACATTGAGCGGTAGAATCCTTCCTTCCCCCTGCCACTTCTCTGCCGACCAACGTAAACCGATCTGGTCCCATAATTGGAACGGTCCAAGGTCCCAGTTGAATCCCCAGCGCATCGCGTCATCGATTGCCACGAGAGTGCTGCTAATTTCGGGAACCTTTTCGGCGGCGTAGCAGAGCGCGGCCATCACAGTTTCCCATGTGAAATGTGCGTAACGGTCTTCAGCGCCATGGAAGAGCTTTTGTAAACGTTCTCCTACCGGGTCTACCGAGCTCAGCATTTCGATCGACGTAATTCTTGGTTTCTGGAGTGCGCGATATTCCAGGGATCCCCAATCCAGTGCCAGCATTTCTCCTGACGCAGGATCCTTGCGATAAAACCCCCCGCCGCTTTTATCGCCTAACAAATTTTTTCCAATCATGCGAGACACGAACTCAGGGAAAGTGAACAGCGAACGCTCTTCTGGAAGGAATTCTTGCAAGTTTTTGGCTACGTGAGCCAGCACGTCGACACCCACCAAGTCGGCCATTCGAAACACGGCCGTCCTGGGGCGCCCGAGAAAAGGGCCGGTGAGAGTATCCACTTCTTCCGTAGTCAAACCGAGTTGGTATGCGACTCGCACGCACACGGCAGCAACAAAAGATCCAATGCGATTGGCGATGAAGTTGGGGGTGTCCTTGGCGATAACCGTCTGTTTTCCCAAAAAACGGGCGCAAAAATCCTCCAGTGTGGCGACTATGCTTGGATCTGTCTCCAGGGTGGGGATGATCTCCAGTAGGCGCATGTACCGGGGAGGGTTGAAAAAGTGGGTGCCAAGCCAGCGGCGCTTCTCAGCGGTGGAAAATCCTTCGGCGATGGAACACAACGGAATCCCGGAGGTATTGGAGCTTAAAATTGTGTCGGTCCGCACATGAGGCAGAACGCGTGCCATGAGCTGCCGTTTGACAGGCAGATGCTCGATGATCGCCTCGATGATCCAGTCATATTCTGTTAGCTTAGGAAGATCGTCCTCAAAATTCCCAATCTCGATTACAGTCTGCAGGTCGGGTGTAAAGAACGCAGGGGGTTTCCTTTTCAGCGCGAAGGCGATGCCGGCGCGAGCAAAACGATTTCGCACCAGCGGATGTGACAGCGTCAGACTTTTTTCCCGTTCCTCCTCGTTCAATTCGTCAGGTGCACGGTCTAAAAGAAGGCACGGAACGGACGCATTGGCCAAGTGGGCGGCAATTTGGGAACCCATCGTCCCCGCTCCCAAGACTGCCACTTGTCGAATCGGTTGGATCATGACCGTTACGCTCCCTTAGTGCACTCTCCTTGGCTGGCGCGGCCAGAAGACCTCGCGAAGTTCCCGCTTCAGGATCTTCTCGGTTCCTCCTTTGGGGAGCGAGGCGCGGAAATGGGAGGCTTTTGGAATCTTGTAGCTCGCTAAATACCCGCGGCAAAAATTCTCCAATTCTCTCTGATCAATAAGATTTCCAGAGCGTGTGACGATTACCGCGCAAGGTACTTCTCCCCACTTCTCGTCCGGGATAGGGATCACGGCGCATTCCAGCACATCCGGATGGCGGTACAACACCGATTCGATCTCAAGAGATGGGATGTTTTCCCCGCCGCTGATGATGATGTCTTTCTTGCGGTCGACGATTTGCAGATAGTTTTCTGCGTCCAGTACCGCCATATCTCCCGTATGTAACCAGCCGTCTTGTATGGTCTCGCCGGTCGCCTTGGGTTGGTTCCAATAGCCTTCCATAACGTTATCGCTGCGCACGATCACTTCGCCAATTTCCCGTCCGTCGGGTTTGACATCCTGACCTACCTTATTGACCACGCGCACTTCGGTTCCGACCACCTCCAAGCCGGCCATGGCCAGCCGGTGGAAGCGTTCTTGGTCGGATCTGGGCAGAGTATCCTTGAGGTAGGAGATTGTCACACAAGGACATGTCTCCGTGAGGCCATAACCGGTAAAGACAGTACCGCCGAACACCTTTTCCATATTTTCAATCAGGGTGGGGTTGACCGCAGATCCGCCGATCAGGATTTGCTCGATGGAGTTGACATCACGTTTGAGCTGTTGCTGCGCTTCCATCAACGCAATCGCCATCGTGGGCACCAGATTAAAATGCGTAGCCCTCTCTTGTTCAACTAATTGCAGGACTCCCACGGGATCGAAGCGCCGCACCATGATGTGCACTCCGCCCACAGCGGTCACCGTATGAGGGACTCCCCAACCATTGACATGAAATACGGTTACAGCGTTGGGCGAATTGGCGGTAAGTGAAGCGCTCGTTTCCGCAGATAACGCCAACCTTGTTGGCATAAAGTTTGGCTGCTCGCCCCTTGAACCGAATTGGCGTTAAAGGAATGTTCATATCGATCTTGAACCGTGAATTTCGGATTGGGGTTTTGATGGTTCGTGGTTGGTGTCTCGGGCGAACGCGGCAATCGGAGCTCGCGGGATGCCACCTTCATTGTTGTTGATCACCCATTTGGCTTTCATCGCGCACAAGTGAATGAGCACTTTTTCATTGTAGGGCCCAATCATGAGAATGCACAAGCAAATGAGGCTGCCTCCTTTTGACAATTGCCTTTCTGATCTATAGTTGGACCGGCCCTTGAGTCCACAATGGAAGCGTGGAGTTGAGTGAAATCTCGATGAATGGATACTTGATCGCTTTAGCGTTGTATTCAGTTCTCCTCGTTGCTGTCGGCTTGGTCGTTTCTCGCCTTGTAAGGAAAGGCTCGGACTTCTTCGTCGCCGGCCGCAGCCTGGGTCCAGGGCTGATCTTTTCCACATTTTTAGCTGCCAACATTGGCGCCGGCTCCACAGTCGGGGCAACAGGACTGGCGTATCATATCGGAGCCTCAGCCTGGTGGTGGGTCGGCTCCGCGGGAATTGGTTGCTTCATTCTGGCTACAACGGTGGGTCCTCGAATCTGGACCTTGGCAAAGGAGCACAACTTTTACACGGTTGGGGATTTTCTTGAAAAGCGTTATGGCCAGGCGGTGCGTGGAGTTGTGGCGCTGCTCTTGTGGTTCGGAACCCTGGCCATTCTGGCGGGTCAATTGATCGCAATTTCCTGGATATTGAATGCCGTGGCAGGCGTGTCCAAGCCGATAGGATGTTTGTTGGGAGGAGCCATTACCGTTATTTATTTCTCCGCTGGCGGATTGAGGTCTGCGGTATGGGTTAATGTGGTGCAATTGTGCGTGAAAATGAGCGGTTTCATGGTCGCAGCGCCGGTGGCGCTGGCAACCGTGGGCGGTTTTGATGCCATTCGAGACGAGCTCGCTTCTAATGCCGCGCATGGATATTTCAACTATGGCGGAATCGGCCTGGCAGGCGTGATGGGGTATCTGCTGCTGTTGGCTCCTTCTTTCATCGTCTCCCCAGGATTGCTGCAAAAGTTATATGGCGCCAAAGACAAGTCAGCAGTGATGTGGGGAATTGGTCTGAACGCGCTGGCAATGGTTGGCTTTGCCTTTTTGCCTGTGATTCTTGGAATGGTGGCCGCAACCCGATTTTCCGGCCTGGACAACGCGGAGCTGGCGCTTCCGATGGTAATGACACAAGTGCTCCCGTTTTGGCTGGGAACATGGGCGCTGGCTGCGATATTTTCGGCGGAGCTGAGCGCCGCCGATGCCGTCTTGTTCATGCTTTCCACGTCCCTGGCAAAAGATTTGTACCAAAGTTTCCTCCGACCGGGAGCCGGAGATCAAGAGCTGTTGCGGGTTGGCCGTTTCGCTGCAGTGGCAGCCGGGACGACAGGTGTGTTGCTGGCCATTGGGTTGCCTTCGATCATCTCGGCATTATCGATCTTTTATGGGCTCGTTTCGGTAGCGTTGTTCGTTCCTTTGATCACGGGACTGTACTCGGTCCGCCCGGGCTCGGGGACGGCACTGGCTGCGATTCTCATTTCAGTATGCGCGACTCTGTTTGTGCAACTTTACACGACGGGGAAAGGGATTATGGGCATCGCGCCGATCGTCATCGGGATGGTGATAAGTGCGGCAGTAATGGCACTGGGCGCGGGATGGGAAGCGGTTCGGAGCAAAGTCCCGGAGCACTGACAGACAACGTGGCATCCGTTGCCTCGCGTGCAGCTAAGATTCCTAGTTTTGGCTACGGAGCGACTGCAGTATAGCTTCTGTCATTTCCTCTGTGGACGCGGGCCTTCCTGTGGGATGAAGGTCGGCGGTGCGATGGCCGTGATCCAGTGCTGCGCCAATTGCACGCTGAATGCCGCTTGCGGCCGTTGTGTTGTTCAGGGTGTACTCAAAGAGCATGGTGATGCATGCAATCGATGCAATTGGATTGGCGATGCCTCTGCCTGCGATATCCGGCGCCGTTCCATGCACCGGTTCATAAAGGGCGCTTCGACTGCCGAGGCTTGCCGAAGGCAACATCCCCAGCGATCCGGCGATAACCGCCGCTTCATCGGTCAGGATATCACCGAACATGTTGTTGGTAAGCACCACGTCAAAAGTTGACGGCGTTGTCATTAATTGCATCGCGAAACTATCCACGAGTCGATGTTCCAAGACGACGTCTGTATATTCCTGGTGCACTTCGGTAACCACATCGCGCCACAACTTGGATGTCTCCAAGATGTTTGATTTGTCTACGCTGGTGACTTTTTTCCTGCGGCGCTTCGCGGCTTGGAAAGCAAGCCGGGCAATGCGGTCAATCTCTTGCCGCGTGTATAGTTCGGTGTCAACTGCGCGATCCTTATCACGATGTTTCGGCTGGGCAAAATAAATGCCTCCGGTCAATTCTCGAAAGAACAAAATATCTGTGCCCTTCACGACAGAACGCTTCAACGGCGAACTGTCTTCCAATGCGGGCCAGGCATAGATGGGTCTTAAGTTGGCAAACAGACCTAATTCCTTGCGCAACGTGAGAAGGGCCCGTTCAGGGCGGCGCGCTGGCGCTTCCTCTTCCCACTCCGGTCCACCCACACATCCCAGCAAAACGGCGTCAGAGGATCTCGCTTGCTCCAGTACCGAATCTCTCAGGCCGACGCCATGAGTCTTGATGCTAATCCCTCCAACGAGCTCCTGATGAATTTCCAGCGAGAGAGAATATTTTGCAGCGCATACTTGCAATACCTTGATTGCTGCTGGAATCACTTCTACACCCACACCGTCACCGGGGAGTACGAGCAACTTTAACGTCCCCATATCTGCCATTTCTGCCCTATCAATGTGGCCTCTTATTTAGCCACAAACCGAACAATGGAAACGATTCTCCGAGGGGAAGCCTTTAAAGGCAAAAATCACTGTTAGAAAGGCGCGATCCGAAATGCTAAATGTGAAACCGCGCCCTACTGGCGCCCGCCGTTTGAGAAGTAACGCTCCACCACGCCGATCAGAATATTCAAGCGCTCGTCGGTGCGTTTTTGGATTTCGGTCAATTCTCGGAACCGCTCATCCGTTTCGCGGAATCGTTCATCGGTGCGCCGCGTCAGATCTTCGACTAAGCGTCCGATTTTTAGCAGGAAATCCCCAAGCTGTGCAATTTGCTCAGAGTGACGCTCGATCTCCTGCTGATGACGTTCGACGCGCGCCAACGACAGCGTCTGCTGGTTGGCCAAAAACTCTAGTTGTCGCTCTATTTTTTCGAAGCGCTCTTCCGGTGTCACCCACATAGCATAGCACCTATCTACCTCTGCTCAAGCAGTGGAAAGATCTGCGAAAGTCGTTGGACCTTCGGTCCCTGAAAGTCTGGATGGCGATTGCAACGATCTACCAGAATTGCATTCATCCCCGCGCTGCGTGCGCCTTGGTAATCGTCTGTCAGGGAATTGCCGACGTGCCAGCTCGATGCAGGCGCTGTTTTCGCCTGGGCGCAAGCCTGCAGGAATATCTTGGGATCCGGCTTGGCTGAGCCAGCCAGCGATGAATGGGTTACCTGATCGATCCAAGGGCGTAGGCCCATGTCCTCTAATAAGGGGGACAGACGAGTGTCGAAATTGGAAATGATACCTACAGCCCAGCGGTGTTGTTTCAGGAATTTCAGGGCAGCCAGCGTCTCCGGGTATAAATCCCAGCACATGGCGGTGGCAAACATTCCGAAAACACGCTCAAAATAACGGTCGAAGTCTACCCAAATTCCAGTTCCATCCGACACCTCGCGGACGAGTTGTTTCCACCAGTCACACTCCAGTTCCTGGATGGGGCGTTTGGCTGCCGGAAAGGCCAGGGGTGGCGCCAATGGGAAATAATGACGAAAGGCGTACTCGACAGTTTCCGGATCGGGTGCAGGGCCGAAAAGGCGTGCGGCGCGGGCATATTGACTCCCCACCGAGCCTCGGACCTGGAACAAGGTTCCTACGGCATCGAAAAATATCCAGCGCCTGGCCATAGGTTCCTATCATACAAAGGTCCCGCACCGATTTATTTTTGCAAATTGTCTTGCTTGTAAACTTGGTATAGTAATTCACTTCCTTTTTTGAGGGTGCTTGTGGAGGCTTGAGCTGTAATTGTGGCGTCGAAATGTTTGATTGAAACCCGGAATGCACCCCCTTTCTACAAGAACGGATATCTGCTGGCCTGTTCTGAAACTGGTCAAACAGCGCTGGTTGATCCCGGAGACGAGGTGGAGGAACTGTTACAAGCCGCTGAGGCTCGCGGATGGTCGATTCAATCTATCTTGCTTACCCATGCGCACATTGACCACATCACAGGTGTAGGGGCAGCCAAGCAACGCTATCCGGTTCCGATTTACCTGCATCGAGCAGACCTTTTTCTGTATGAAGCGCTACCCGAACAAGGTGAGAAGTTTGGCGTGCCGGTCGCGGAGGCCCCTCGGGTAGATTTTTTTTTCAACGACGGGGACACGGTACGATGGGGGAACTTAGAGGCGGAAGTGATCCATACCCCCGGCCACACGCCGGGAGGAGTCTGCCTCAAGATCGGGAATCTTCTGATCGCCGGCGATACCCTGTTTGCCGGCAGTATCGGACGCACGGATTTACCCGGAGGAAACTATGCGGCGCTGATGGATAGCATCAAGGAGCGGTTACTGGTGCTGCCGGACGAGACTCGGGTGTTTTCGGGCCACGGCCCTCCGACCACCATTGGGGAAGAGAAGCGCAGCAATCCATTCATGAGGTGAGGCTCGTCGTAGGCGTCCCCGGGTGTAAAGATTGGTGCCAAAGCTCACGGTACCGGCGCACAGAGTGAGTCGTCGATGCAGAAGTAGGCGTAGCCGAGGGCATGGTCGTGTTTGTGCCGGTTCCCGCATAGCGAAACGAAAACAGGATTCTGTTGGCTTATTGATCATGGGACAAATACCCGCCCAGGGCTTTCATGTCGACATTACCGCCACTTAGAATAATGCCCACCCGTTTGCCGGAAAAATCCGCTTTCTTATGCCGCACGGCGGCGGCTGCAGCCACACCAGAGGGTTCCACCAGGATTTTGAGTCGTTCTAGAATGAAGATCAGCGTCTCCACCAGTTCGGCATCGCTCACGAGCAAGATCCGTTCCACGAATTGTTTCACGATGGGGAACGTGAGTTCTCCCGGGCTCGTTACCTGCAATCCATCAGCGATGGTTCGGGGAACTGGGATGGCGACCCGCTCGCCTTTCACGAGTGACAAGTAGGTGTCATTTCCCGCTTCGGGTTCTACACCAAGAATTCTGATTTGAGGCCGGAGATGCCTGGCGGCCAGGGCGCAGCCGGCGATCAACCCACATCCGCTTACGGGCGCCAGGAGGAAGTCGAGATCCGGCACCTCGTCTAAGAGTTCCAGGGCGGCCGTCCCCTGTCCCGCGATGATGAAGGGATCATCAAAAGGGGGGACGAGGATAGCGCTTCGCTCACGGCAAAGACGTTCTCCAATGTCTTGGCGGTTTTCCGCGTACCGGTCGTAAAAGACGACCTCCGCGCCATAAGCCCGCGTCGCAGCAATCTTGGCTGGCGGCGCATCTTCGGGCATAATGATGGTGGCACGGGTTCCCATCAGCTTTGCGGTGAGCGCCACCGCCTGAGCATGGTTTCCGGATGAAAATGCTACCACGCTGTCCACTTTTTGCTTTTCGCTTTCGCCCTTGATCTTGTTATAGGCTCCGCGGAATTTGAAAGCCCCGGCACGCTGCAGGTTCTCAGCCTTAAAGAGAACGGTACATCCCGCCTCTTGGTCGAACTGACGAGAATGAAAAACCGGAGTGCGACGCGCTACGCCTTGGAGTCGCCTTTGGGCTTGTTGTATGTGGTCCCAGCTCAGGGTGATCTCAGTTCCGCATCCAATCATGTTTACAAGCGTGTGTGTCCCGGAATTCAGATCTTGCCAATCAGGATGTCCGGCAGATGTGCAGAAAAATACGATCGAGCGACCACTCGGTCACAGCCAGCCTCCTCGGCCGCTTTGACCAGATCGGCTCGCACATGAGATACAAAAGCCACCATGGGAATGGTGAGGCCGCGTTGCTTCAATTCTCGAATTAACTCCACTAGGGCAACGATCATAGCAACTCCGGGTGAGGCCCCAGCCTGTTGAGATTTCCCGAGCCGGCCGCGAACTCATGAGCTGACCGTCTCGGCCGGTTGGAGAGTTCGTCTTTCGATTTGCAAGTACGGGCGCAGCGATTCCATTAAGGCTAAAAATTGGGCCGGATTGAGAGATTGAGCGCCATCGCTTAAGGCAAGTTCCGGTTGCGGGTGCACCTCGATCATCAGGCCGTCGCAGCCAGCGGCCACTGCCGCTCTTGCCATAGGCGGAATCAACGAACGCACTCCCGTTCCATGCGCAGGATCGACGATGACCGGCAAATGAGTCAACCCCTTCAGCAGCGGTATGGCAGATAGGTCCAGGGTATTTCGGGTCTGGTCTTCGAAGGTGCGTATCCCTCGCTCGCACAAGATGACATTCGGATTTCCCTGGGAGAGAATGTACTCGGCTGACATCAACAATTCGGTAACCGTCGACATCATTCCGCGCTTCAGCAGGATCGGCTTTCTTGTTTTTCCGACTCCCTTGAGCAAGGGGAAGTTTTGCATGTTGCGCGCGCCGATCTGCAAGATGTCCGCGTAATTGGAAACCAGGGAAATATCCTCAGCGCCGAGTACTTCAGTTACAATCGGTAACCCCGTCTCTTCGCGAGCCTTCCAAAGCAATTCCAGACCTTGTTTTTCAAGGCCTTGGAAAGAGTAGGGAGAGGTTCGTGGCTTGAAGGCGCCGCCGCGCAGAATATTGGCGCCCGCCGCCTTGACTGCGCGCGCAGCGGCAAGAATTTGCTCTTCGCTTTCCACCGAGCAGGGACCCGCCATGACTACAAACTGTGAGGGGCCGATTTCCAGACTTCCCACCTTGACGATGGTGGGTTGCTTGCGCAATTCACGAGAAGCGAGCTTATAAGGCTTCATGATTGGAATGACAGCTTCGACCCCTTCCACGAGGGCGAGTCCCTGCAGTTGTTCGCGGCCCCGCTCGTCACCGATCGCGCCGATGACAGTCTGTTCAACGCCCTTAATTGGGTGAGGCGTAAACCCCATTGCCTGCACCTGGTGACAGATGTGATTGATTTGTTCCTGACTGGCGCCCGGTTTCATAACAACGATCATAAGGAAGCTCCTTTGTTCTTCTATGAAGGAAATTTAGGGAATAAAAACGGAGACGCGGAGAATCCGCTTAGCGGATGCCCCGCCCGGTAAAGCGGAAGACCGTAAGTGAGTAAATTCTCCCATTCATAAGATGTTGCAAGCGTAAGGCACGGCGAATACTTTTGTCAAGGTTTGGAATAGAGGTTGTTGCAAGCGAATAGAAATTTCCTCTTTTTGTAACGGAGAACCACCCGATTTGGGCGGTGTTCAGCTACGATTTGCCGGTCTGTTATACTGCATTCCGTGCCCAGAAAGAAAAAATCGGACATCGTGACGGTTGGCCTAGTTCAAATGAGCTGTGGGACGAAGCCGGCAGAAAATCTGAAGAAGGCAGTCTCTGCAATTGGGAAGGCTGTTGGCGAAGGCGCCCAGATTGTCTGCTTGCAAGAACTGTTTCGCTCGCGATACTTCTGCCAAAGCGAAGATGTCAAGATGTTCGAACTAGCCGAAACCATTCCAGGACCGACGACGGAGGCGCTATCAAAGGTAGCACGGTCGAAAAAAATCGTCATTATCGCGTCGTTATTTGAAAAGCGCGCCGCTGGTCTTTACCATAATACGGCCGTGGTGGTTGATGCCAACGGCAAGCTTGCGGGCAAGTATCGGAAGATGCACATTCCCGATGATCCCCTTTACTACGAAAAATTCTATTTCACGCCTGGGGATCTCGGATTCGTGGCTCACTCTACCCGATTTGGCAGGGTGGGAGTCCTGGTCTGCTGGGATCAGTGGTTTCCGGAAGCCGCCCGCTTAACCAGCCTGTCGGGTGCGCAATTCCTTTTTTATCCAACTGCGATCGGCTGGCTTTCCACGGAAAGCGAAGAGATGAAACGGGTTCAGCATCAGGCGTGGGAGACAATCCAGCGGGCGCACTCCGTGGCCAATGGCCTTTATGTCATCGCGGTGAACCGCGTCGGTCGTGAAGGACAACTCAACTTCTGGGGCCAATCTTTCGTTGCCGACCCGATGGGCCGAATCCTGGCAAGAGCATCTGCCGAGAAAGAGGAAGTCTTGGTGGTCGGCTGTGACTTCTCTAAAATTGATGAGACTCGCCGCAACTGGCCCTTTCTGCGGGACCGGAGGGTTGAGATGTACAGCGGCTTGACGCGGCGATTTCTCGACCAAGATCGCTAGGCGATGAGTGGAGCGACCCCGGCCGCACTCGGTTACCAGATGCCGCCTGAGTGGCGCCGTCACAGCGCGACTTGGCTCGCCTGGCCAAAGAACCCAATCACGTGGCCCGATTGTGTTTCCGCAGTAGAAGAGACATTTGTGGCAATCGTAGCGGCGCTGGCGCCCCATGAAACGGTGGATCTGCTGGTGGACGATGGGGCGATGGAACAGAACGTGAGAGGACAGCTTTCTAGAGTTCCAAGTAAGGAGAATGTTGTCTATCACCGCATCCGAACGGTCGATTCCTGGATCCGAGACTATGGGCCGAATTTCCTTGTCAGTAAGGATGGTAAACTCGCTTACAACGATTGGATCTTTAACGCGTGGGGAAACAAGTACGAGGACCTGAAGGAGGACAACTCAATTCCGGCGCGGCTGCAAGATTGGCTTCACATTCCGCGATTTGAGCCAGGAATCGTGCTGGAAGGAGGCTCCATTGACGTCGACGGCGCCGGGGTTTGTATGGCTACCGAGCAGTGTCTGCATAATTCCAATCGGAATCCGCACTTGGGTCGGAAAGAGATCGAGCACTACTTGAAAGAGTTTCTTGGAGTGGAAAAGATATTGTGGTTAGGAGACGGCGTCGCCGGCGATGATACTGATGGCCACATCGACGATGTGGCTCGTTTTGTCTCTGCCACCACGATTGTGTGCGCGACAGAAGAGGATCCAGGGGACCCAAATTATCGGTTGCTGCGGGAAAACTACCAGCGGCTCCAGCGTGCGACCAATGTAAGTGGGACCGCCTACTATATCGTTCCATTACCGATGCCGGCAATCGTGATGGGTGATCAGCAGCGCTTGCCCGCCAGTTATTGTAATTTTTATATTGCGAATGGCGTTGTGCTGGTGCCGATGTTTGGGCATGCAAACGACGTCGGCGCGATACATATCTTTGAAAAGTTGTTTCCTGACCGCTCGATCATCGGTATTGATTGCCAGGCCCTGCTGTGGGGAATGGGGGCAATTCATTGCGTGACACAGCAGCAGCCATGGGCCTTGGTGGAGAAAGGTATGCAGCCAGCAGCGATTCGCTAGAAGCTGGTTTATTGGTAGCTAACCGAATAGGGAGCCGCGAAAGCGGTTACCACGAATTCAGATGGATTACCTCTTTGCGCAAATCATTTCTTTAGTGCCACTTTTCATCATTATTTACGGGAGCCAACAGGATCTTGACGGCTTTCTAACTTGACACGCAAGAGGATGAACTTTACTATTCGCGCCTGAATTTTAAATTGGGGGTGTGTTACAAGTCGCGCGCTATACGCGAGGGGTGAAACGATCTTGTTTGGAGGTACGAAACAATGAACGAGGTATCGGAAACCCTGGAACGGATCTTTAAGGCTCGGAGCATCGCAGTTGTGGGAGCCTCTACCGATCCGACAAAGCCGGGTCATGAAATCCTAAAGAACATGATCCATATCGGCTATAAGGGGAGTGTATTCCCGATCAATCCTAATGCTGACTCGATATTAAATTTCAAGTGCTATCCCCGTCTGTTGGATATCCCGGAACCGATAGATCTGGTGGTTTTTGTGCTGCCGCCCAACCTGACGCTGAAAATTGTGGAAGAAGAGCTGGTGGAGAGAAAAAGAAAGTTTGGCGACACAGCCGGCGTGGTCATGGTCGGAGGGGGATTTAGAGAAACAGGAACGAGGGAAGGCGAAGAAAATGAAAACAGATTGAAGCAACTGCTGCGTTCGGCAGGCATCCGGCTCATTGGTCCGAACTGTCAGGGGATCATTGATACCACAAGCAGGGTCAACACCACGTTCGATATCGGCGATTACAAGAAAGGCGCCGTCAGTGTCATTACGCAAAGTGGGGCGTTGGGCTGCTCGTTCTTGATGTGGGCCAAATTCAATGAGTTGATTGGCCTGGACCGCTTTGTCTCTTTTGGAAACATGGCAGATGTGGACGTAGCCGAGGTATTGGAACATCTAGCAGGCGTCCCTTCCACGAAAGTAATCTGGGTCTACCTTGAGGGATATGCGGATGGAAAACGATTCATGGAGGTGGCCAGGAAGGCATCATCCAGGAAACTGGTCGTGGTGCTGAAACCGGGCAAAACTCAATTGGGGGCCACCGCCGCCTTTTCACATACGGGAGCGATTGCCGGAGAGGATCAAATCTGGGACGCAGTTTTCAAGCAAACCGGACTCATTCGGGCTTACAGCCTTCAGGAATTTTACGACACCACTCGGGCGTTCGAGAAATTGCCTGTGATCAACGGGAATCGCATTGCGGTGCTGACGGTCTGTGGAGGTCTGGGAACCTTGTGTATTGAGGAAATTGCCGTCTCGCATCATCTAAAGATGGCTTGCTTTTCAGAAGAGACCAAACAACGGCTGCGAGCACTATTGGCCCCCACGGCGTCGGTCGGAAGACCGGAGGGTTATGTCGACACTACGGGAGCCGTTACTGAGATGACTCATTATGACGCGATGAGAGTCGCGCTCGAGGATGAGCAGGTGGATGGCGTGATATTTCTTACCACTCCTCCCGCGTTTCTACCGCCCAGAGGTTGGGCAGAACAACTGGCGAAAGCATACAATTCGCAGCCGCCCATTGGGAAAAAACCCGTCGTCGCAGTGGTCGGGTTCGGCGATTCAGCAAGAGAAAGCAAGGAAGTTTTGGAACACGAGGGGATACCCACCTTCGACTTTCCCGAATCTGCGTTCCGCGTGATGAATAACCTAGCTAAATATCACCTTTATCGGGAGAGATTTGCAAATTGATGCAATGTGAGGGCAACGTGGACGGTAGAGAACTTTTCTTGGAGCACTACAAACTTGCAAAAAGGGAACACAGGAATTTTCTCCTGGAAAATGAGGCGGCGGAGGTATGTCGGATGTATTCCATCCCGTTGCCCGACGGGGGCTTGGCCGTGGACAAGGCATCGGCTGTATTGATCGCCGATGGGGTTGGCTATCCTGTCGTCATGAAGGTAGTGTCACCTGAGATCATACACAAGTCCGATGTTGGCGGAGTCAGGGTAGGAATCCATTCAAAGGAACAGTTGGTTGAAGCTTATGATTCGATCATTGACAGTGTGAAAAAGCATCAATCCACCGCGGAAGTCCGGGGGTTTGTGGTTGCAAAAATGGCTGGCAAGGGCGTCGAAACGATCGTGGGACTGAAGCGCGATGCGGTTTTTGGCTCGGCTGTCATGTTCGGAATTGGGGGGATATTCGTCGAGGTGTACAAAGATGTGAGTTTCCGCGTATGTCCCGTAAGGAACGGAGACATTGAAGAGATGCTGGGTGAAATAAGAGGGCGTGTACTCCTTGAAGGTTTCCGGGGTATGCCAAAAGTGAACATGGATGCGTTGAAAAAAGTAATCATGGCGGTTTGTTCTCTGGGAATGGAAAACCCAGAAGTAAGTTCCGTTGACCTGAACCCGGTGCTGGCAACCGGTGAAGGGGCGTTGGCGTTGGATGCACGGATTATCCTCCAGTAGAGCAAGCCAATGCGCCCGTCTTTTTAATTTGCCTTAGATAAGATCTGCGTTGGAGGCAAGAAGCTTTTCACAGCCGGGTTTCTGACCACGGTAATTGAATGGACCGACGGCGGGATCGGAAGGCCGGTTCTGCTCTGAATAACCCAAGGAGGTACGCTTATGCGTGAAGTTGATCTGATTGTGTCGAACGCTGACTGGCTCATCACGCTTGACGACCAGCGTCAGATTTATCGAGATGGCGCAGTAGCGGTAGCCGGCAATACGATTGTAGAGGTCGGCAAGTCAAACGCCATTCTGTCCCGTTACCAGTCAAAAAAGAGGGTTTCAGCCAGGCGCGCTGTGGTTATCCCGGGATTCGTGGATGGGCACCTGCATTCGTCCTTCCAGATGAGCCGCGGCTTGGCTGACGAGGTTGGGAGCCAGCAATTCCTCTTTGAACGGATGTATCCCTACGAGGCTGCCTTGTCCGCCGATGACAGCTATCTCAGTTCGCTGTTGTGCACGGTCAACTGCATCCGGCACGGCGTGACATGCTTTATTGATCCGGGGAACTACCACCCGGAACAGACGGTGAAGGCCATCGCCGAGACGGGAATTCGCGCGATTGTCGCGAAAAGCAGCATGGACATTGCCAAGTCAGCCTTCGGTACGCTTCCGCCCCGCTTCCAAGAGACCACGGAATCTGCTTTGGCCACCGGTCTTCAGGTGATAAAGGATTTCCACAACATTCATAATGGACGCATTCGAGCATCCCTTTCCTTCCGGGGGGTGAACAACTGCACCGATGAGCTTATCCGGAGCATGAAGCAACATGCAGATGAGTCCGGAGTATTGGTGCAAGCGCACGCCTGCTTTGCGAAGGAGACTCGGGATGCCTCGTTGCGCCAGCACAGGCTGCCCGAAATCGAGCGCCTCCATGCGATTGGAGCTTTGGGCCCGAATGTGCTACTCATCCACTGCGGCTGGCTGAGTCCTAAAGAAGTGGTGCTGCTTCGGGAGTTTGACGTCAAGGTGGTTGCCTGCGCCAGTTCAAGCATGCACAACGCCTATGGCAATATCCTTATGGGGTCAATTCCAGAGCTCCTGGAAATGGGAGTCTCCGTATCTGTAGGTTCAGACCATGCTTGCTCTGGCATTGTTGATCTCACGACGGAAATGTTTGTCCTGAGCACGGCCTACAAGGAGGTTCGACTCGACCCGGCCGTTATGCCTCCGGAGAAAGTACTGGAGATGGCAACGCGGAATGGCGCGGCTTGCGCTCTGTGGAAGGATGAGATCGGCTCCCTGGAGGCGGGCAAGAAAGCCGACATTGCGATCTTTGGAATCAATAACCCCGATTGGCTGCCGTTGTATAATCCCATCTCCAACCTGATCTATGCAGCGCCAGGGAATACGGCTCGCACCGTGATCGTGGACGGCTCGGTGATCATGGAAGAGGGGCGCGTACAGACCGTCGATGAGGAAGCGCTTTACAAAGAGGTCCTCGAACGCCAGGAACACATCTTGGAAGTAACGGGACTGGCTAAGTCGGTCTTGCCTAAATGGCCTACAGCCTGAAAGGAGAATACCCCGGCAAGAAACATCGATTTCTCCCCCGGCGTTGCTGACATTTCGGAACATGGGTTCATTTCGCGAACTCTCCCTGCCCGCCGAAGTTGATGCGAAGATTCTGTTTGAAAACACCCATTCGCTGTTCGAAGATTAAATAAGAAGTTCTGAAGGGAACGGGCACGATGCTGGAAATTTTTGCCTTTAAGCCGTCATTTCCCCTTGTTGACGTCCTTGGATGGAGCCGTCAACGAGGAGCGGTTGGCGATCGGGGAAAACCGATGGCTGAGTGTTTTATCATCGAGGTTGAACGTTGCCTGAGCAGTTAACGCCGCGCGTCACCTTGCGAAATTATTTTCAGCGCCCCTACGACTCGGCGATTGCCGCCGCGCGCACATGTTATTCTCCCCGGATCGTCGCAGCCGCTGAGATCACCGAAAAACAGCGCGAGTCGATTGGAAAGGTAACGTTTGACGGGGGACACCACACCGTTTTCCAGCACCCACATTTCGAGTTTGGCCTGGAGAACGTGTCGCGCCAGTTTGTGTGGAATTTCTTGCACAACCATCCCTTTTATAACTCTGAACAGACCAGCCAGCGCTATGTGCGCATGGATGAAATCAAAGTTTTTGTGCCACCGCTTGAGAAGGGTTTGCGATGGAAATATGAAGAGTGCGTCCGCTTTCAGTGGGAGTGTTATCACAAGTTGGCGGCGCTGCTGAAGGCCGATGCGTACCAGATTCTGGGAGATATCTGGCACTTGGACACGCACCCCCACGAACAAAAGCGGAAAAAAGTGGAGCGAGATTGCGAAAAGAAGGCGATCGAAACGGCCCGATATGTGATTCCGGTAGCCGCGATGACCAGTATGGTGCACACCGTGTCCGGTATCGTACTGCACCGATTGAGCCGGCTCAGGAATTCTGGAGATACTCCGTACGAAACGGCTTTGGTGATTGGAGAGATGGTGCGGCGGGTTCAAGAAGTGGATCCTTCCTTTTTTGAGCGGATCGGGGACGCTTCGATGGAAGAAGAGGAAATCCCAGAATTCCATTTTCAGCGATGTGAGGATGCTTACGCCAAGGATTTCGATGCCAGGTTGGAAGGGTTGACTTCGAAGCTCGTTGATTGCTCGCAAGCTGCCGAAACCGTAGTAGCGGACGCATTGCGCGCCGCCCTAGGCAAAACCCGGACGGCAATGTCTGACGATGAGGCAATTGAATGGATTCTGAATCCGCGTAAGAATCCTTATCGCCTTGATAAACTGAACGTCTCTTTTCACGCTCCGCTCATGAAGCCGCTGCATCATGCTTTTTATACTTTCATCAAGAAAATCAGCCATACTGCCGACAGTCAGGACCAAAGGCACCGTATGGTTCCAGCATCACGACCCGTAATGTTGTTGACGGACTCACGGGATCCCGATTACGTAACTCCGGAAATCATAAGGCGGAACCCTGTGGCGCAGTCGATTTATCAGCAAGCAATGGAAAGGGCGTGGAAAACAAAAAATGATCTGGTGGATGCAGGCATTCCACGGCAATTTGCGCTTTATGTCCTGCCCAATGCGTTGTGCGTGCGCATGACAGAATCGTCTTCACTCTTGTACTTGTTGCATAAATGGGTAATGCGAACGTGCCTGAACGCGCAGTGGGAGATTTATCAGGCCTCGATGGAAGAGCTAGGACAGGTAAGAGAGGTCCATCCCCGACTGGTGCGCCACATTGGGCCGCCGTGCTCCTTTCGGGCAGGGGTAGCGGCGCCCATTTGCACCGAGGGAACCCACTTCTGTGGCATTCCCGTTTGGAAATTGTTCCCCCATGTGGAGAGAAGGTTGTGATGCAGTTGTCTCTACGTCGCCGTCCTCGTGTGAGATCATAAGGATGACTGCGGGCATGTCTTTCGCCATCCCATCCTTCTTTCAGGGTTCTATCGGGATGCTGCAACGGGCTTGAGGCCTTCGACCAGGATTAGACGGTGAAGGATTCGCCGCAGCCGCAAGTACTCTTTACATTCGGATTATTGAACTTAAAACCGGAGCCGTAAAGGCTTTCTACGTAGTCGATTTCTGTGCCCTCGAGGTAGGTTGAGCTCAGCGGGTCTAGAAGAACTTTCAGCCCATCCAGCTCCAGCACCTTGTCGTCGTCGTTGCGCTGCTGCTCGAAAGCCATTGAATATTGGAAACCCGAGCATCCACCGCCAACCACCTGGATACGGAGACCCTCATAAGATTCAGCCTGCTGTGCCAGAATTTCCCTTACCTTTGACAAGGCCGAACCGGTGAAAGTGAGCATTTTTTAAGACTCCTTCTTTTATATGTTCCAATCCTAATCTTAGTGGGAAGGCTCTTTGAGTGTCAAACTTTTAACTGAATGGCAAGGCTCGTGGAAGGACGCTTACGCCTGTTTGGCAGCCAGGTCGCCGAGGATCGGGAGGCGGAACATTTCATTGGAATAGGCCTTGTACATTAGAAATATCCAGACGAATAAAAGTCCCAATGTTACCAAAGATAAGAATATTTGACCGATGAAATCCAAGCTCGGAGGGAAAATGGCCCCCATGATTAGGGCGACGACGCTTGCTACGACCTCCGTGACGACCCAGGCGATGAAAAAGAAGATTGATTGGAAGGCGTGAAAACGAACGAATTTGTCTCTGTTATAAGGTTCGATCAGGAGGAATAAAATGCCGGTCACGAACCATAGGAGGTAGCATAGGAAACCTGCCACGTTGCGCTGCAAATCGGCGGTTGGACTCCCGGGAGTAGTGGAAGCTTGGGCGCCAGAAGCTGGTTTTTCTCTTCCGCCGTTTGGTGGTAGCGTGGTAGCCGCCACTGCAGCACCACAGACGGGGCAGAAGTTGCAAGTCTCGTCGATTGAGGCGCCACATCGTACGCAAGTCTTTGAAGCCATCCATTCCTCCTTCAAAAATCCGCTCGTGACTGAGAGTCGCGGAAAAACCGGTCGGAAAAACACTGCTCGTAGACAGGCCATCGACGCAAAGACGCTACGATTCTCTTGAACCGGTTACGGTAAATCAAGTGAAAATGTGGCGATCGATTTTCCGACACCGGCACTTTGTGTGGTGGGTTATCATTTTGAACGGATGTCGCTACTTTACGGCAAGCGGATTGCAGAACCGGAAGTGATGAATGAGACGATGGAAGTGGAGGCGTACACCGCAGCGGCGGCGGCGGAACACTTGGACAGGTTAGATTCCGCCTGCGCCGCTGCAATTATCAACATGGGCGCACGTCCCAACTGGTGGTTGGATGTTGGGTGTGGCCCCGGACGGATTGCTTGCAAAGTGCATTCTCTGACTTCGGCGCGGATTGTGGGGATCGATTTGGCGTTCAACATGGTGAAGAAAGCCAAAGAATCAACGCAAGCTTTCGGTGCAACGAGTCTGTACCTTGTCCAGGCGGACGCTGCGGCGCTCCCGTTCAAGGGCGGCGTCTTCGACCTAGTGTATAGCAATTCGCTCCTGCACCACCTTTCGCATCCTGTCGGGTTCTTCGAGGAAGCGGTTAGGGTGATGCAAAACCGCGGCAAGTTCTTCCTGCGAGACCTGGTGAGACCGCTGCGTTGGAAGTTGCGCAAACATATCAATTTCCACGGGCGCAACTATTTAGGGTCTATGCGACAGCTTTTCGAAGCTTCGGTGCGTGCGGCGTACACGATCGACGAAACCCGGCGGATCCTGCGAACCACGCCTTTGCTCGATGGCTACGTTTCCAGGGAAGACGGTTCTTATCTGATTATCCGCCGATGACAACTTATTTCGATAGGAACCATAAAAAGTTGGTCCGATGCTTTCCCAAAGTACGCTACAATCCTGAAGAACGCGTTTTCTGAGAACGTTCTTCTTTTCACACCTGGTTATTTCGGGACTGGTTGATGGGTGGATTGCGGGGAGGTAGCGGGCGCGATCAAGAGACGGCGTCGGAAAACGAAGCAGTGTGCAATGGTTCGACATAGACTTCTTGAGGGAGTGAGGCTTTGCCACTTGCAGCGCGGCACGTAGCGAGAAGACAAGAGGCTCGCCGGAGGCTGAAGCGAGGTGTGCTGCGCTTCTTGATGCTGCTTGGGATCATTTTGGCGGCCGCTTTGGTGTTGAGATTTTTGTTTTCGTTAGCCAACTATGCGTCGCGCTACTATCTGCCGTCAGGAATCGGAATCTGAACCATACTTGAGAAAGGCAAAGCAATAGGCCTTCCGGATATTTGCCACAAACGTAACAGCAATCGTGAGACACGACTTCTAGAGCCTTGTGGAACCTCCCGGCTCGCACCTCCTTGATTTATTCCGGGCTGGGTTTCCGCGGTTGCTTCGCGGTCGTTCTAGATTCGATGAGCTTTAATCCCAAACCGAACTTCAACCTCTCTGACTTCACAACTTTTGGCATTGGTGGGCTCGCACGCTGGGTCGCAGAAATCCAGTTGGTTGCAGACCTTGTTGGTGCTTGGAACTGGGCGAGGGACAGGCGAATCCGTGTCCTATTTGTAGGGGAGGGGAGCAACATCCTCTTCTCCGATGAAGGGTTCGATGGGCTGGTTTTGATCAATCAAATCAGAGGAATCCAAAGGGCGGAGGCGCCGCCTCGGGTCGGCGATTCTTCCACTCCTGTGTGCTCAGAGAGTGAGGAAGTTCGTGCATATTTGCGAGTCGGGGGAGGCGTTAATTTAATGAGCCTAATCCGATGGTGCAACAACCAGAGTTTGGCGGGACTGGAAAAAATGTACGGCATTCCAGGTACCGTTGCGGGCGCCGTGGTCGGCAACGCCGGTGCTTATGGCCAGGAGATCCGGGAGGTGGTCGCAGAGGTGACCGTCTGGGACGGGAAAGCAATACGAGTTCTCACACATCGGCAACTGGACTTGCGTTATCGACACAGCATCTTGAAGGAAAACCGACATTGGTTTCTGGTGGAGTGCTTGCTCCGAATGCGACAATCGGGAGAAAATTTGCAACAAGTGTCGGATGCGATACAGGAGATCAGGATGGTGAAGTATCCCTGTGGGATAAAGTGTCCGGGGAGCTTCTTCAAAAACGTCGAGGTTGTGACATTGCTGCCGGATATTTTGGATCGAATACCGCCGGAGTTTGTAATGCATGGGAAGATACCCGCGGGTCGGCTGTTGGAAGCAGTAGGGGCTTGCGGCGCGCGCTGCGGGCAAGCCATGATAGCCTCTTATCATGGGAATTTGTTTGTCAACATGGGTGGCGCATGCAGTCGAGACGTCTTAAAGTTGGCCACCGAATTTGGCAACCGTGTGTATAAAACGTTTGGCATCCGATTGGAGCCGGAAGTATTCATTGTGGACGGTCAGTCCTTCGAGTAAAGGCAGCTTACTACGACCCGGATCGACCAGATTTAGTTTATGCGTACTCTAATCATTGAAGGTGGAAGACAACTCAGTGGGATTTATCCCGTGCAGGGCAACAAGAACGCTGCATTACCTATCATGGCTGCGACTCTTCTGGCGCGAAAAACGGTGTGTCTTCGCAATGTGCCCCGTATCTGGGACGTAGAGAGCATGCTGGGCCTCCTTCGCTCACAAGGGGCTGTTGCCGACTGGCAGGGAGAGGAACTGCATATTGATCCCACCCACCTCTCGTTCGCGTCCCTCCCGCAGCCACTGGTGGAACAACTCCGTGGCGCCATTTTATTGACGGCGCCGCTTGCGGCACACACGGATTTTGTCGAATCAAATTTTCCTGGTGGCTGTCCTATTGGAGCTCGCACGTTTGACACCCACTGGGATGTATTCCGAGCGGCGGGTTTCGATGTCGAAGATGATGGTCGTTATTTTCAGATTCGACGGCAGAAGCGGGTTTCCCATCCTGAAGTTTACCTGGCAGAGTCTTCCGTCACCGCTACAGAGAATGCATTGATCCTTTTCAGCGCGCTCGGGGGCGGGACAATACACAATCCAGCCAGAGAACCACATGTGCGGGCGCTGGTGGAGTTTTTGAGGCTGCTCGGGGCAAGCATTGAGCGAGGGCCCGACATGGTCAGAGTGATTCGTGGAGTCGATCCCCCGGAATGCGACGTCAGATTTGAGATCCAGCCAGACTTCATCGACGCTGGAACCCTCTCCATTGCCGCCGGCGCGACGGGTGGAAAAATCGTGCTGGGAAACGTATGCCGTCGGGATCTGATGGGAATCGAGCACGTGTTGAGACAGTACGGCGTAAACTGGGACTGGAAAGATGAAAACAACGTCGAGGTCCAGACCGCGTCGATCAAAAACCCACGTCGGGTCGTGGTTGGTCTCTGGCCGGGTTTTCCTACGGATCTGTCAAGTCTAGCGATCGTGCTGTCGACTCAAGGAGAGGGAAGCACGCTGGTCCATGATTGGATGTATGAATCCAGAATGTTCTTCATTGACAAACTTGCCCGTATGGGGGCTCGTGTGATCTTGTGTGATCCACACCGCGTTGTCGTCCAGGGTCCGACTCCCCTGCGGGCGACTACGCTGGAGTCTCCGGACATTCGCGCCGGCATGGCGCTCATCGTGGCAGGTTTGGTGGCGCGGGGCCAGACACGGATCGAGCATGCAGAGGTGGTATTTCGCGGCTACGAGTGGATTGTTGAGAGACTCAGTGGATTAGGAGCTTATATCCGCGAACCGTGACCATGGGGAATCACAAGTCACCGCTTTTGACGAAAAAATTCCTGCAGCAAAGCGGTAGCTTCTTTATCTAAGAAACCTCCGCAAGCGATGACCCGGTGATTTAGCTGTGGGATTTCCAGCAAACGCTGCGTGGATTCGATTGCACCCCCTTTGGGGTCTGCCGCGCCGTAGAACAGGCGCCGGATTCGCGCATGGACCATTGCACCCGCGCACATGGCGCAAGATTCGAGCGTGACATAGAGGTCGCAGTCAACCAGCCGGTAGTTGCCCAGCGCCCGTGCCGCCTCCCGCATGGCGATCATTTCAGCGTGAGCCGTGGGATCCAGTCTGGTGGAGACGCTGTTGTGCCCCCGTCCGACGATCTTCCCCATGAAGACAACCACTGAGCCGACTGGAACTTCGTCCTCAAGGTCTGCCCGCTCCGCCTCAAGCAGGGCCTCTCTCATGAATCGAATTTCGTAAAAATCGAGTTCATTCATTGTCTGCCACACAGATTTTAAAAAAATGTTGCAGCGGTGATGAAGTCTTTTCTGTTGTACACTGTGAACCTTGGAAGCCGGTAAGGCGCGATATTGCGTGGTGCGGTTCGCGCACGCCGTTTGGTACATTCTACACGGTCCTCGAGGCCAAGAGAGAAAGGGAGCGGAGAACTTCTGTGTCAAAAAGGAGTAAAATATAAAGATCGTGGTGTCTGAAACGATCGGGCCCGGCCGGCAAGTTGAAGCTCTGATTCATTCAGGTATGCCAAATTGCGGGTGGGCGGATGAATAATGGTCATGCTGCAGGATCTTCTCTACAAAAATGTCCGTGAAGGCGAACTGTACGAAAAACTTGAGGATAACCGAGTACGTTGTGTTGCGTGTGGGCATTGCTGCGCAATTCCAGACGGTCGCTCCGGGGTTTGCAAGGTGCGATATAACCGGAGTGGAACTCTCTATGTCCCCTGGGGTTACGTTGGTGGGGTGCAATGCGACCCGATTGAAAAGAAGCCCTTCTTTCACGCTCGTCCGGGAGCCTTAGCGTACAGCTTCGGGATGTTGGGTTGTGATCTGCATTGCGGCTACTGCCAGAATTGGGTGACGTCCCAGGCGCTTCGAGATCCCGCCGCCATCGTGCCGCCATTGCAAGTGACGCCGGAAGAATCGGTCCGAGAGGCTTTGCAACTGGGCGCCAAGGTCGTCGTCAGCACATACAACGAGCCGCTGATTACCGCTGAGTGGGCAGTGGCCATTTTCAAGGAGGCCCGCGAGGCCGGCTTATTGACCGCCTTTGTGTCAAATGGCAATGGGACACCGCAGGTGCTGGAATACTTGCGACCGTGGGTTGATCTGTACAAAGTTGACCTGAAGAGTTTCGATGATCGCCGCTACCGCCAGTTGGGCGGGCGGCTGCAACCGATCCTGGATACCATTGATCGGCTTCATGAGGCGGGTTTTTGGGTAGAGATCGTCACGCTATTGATACCGGGTTTCAACGACTCTCAAGACGAGTTGAAAAGGCTGGTGAGCTTTTTGGCAAGCGTGTCGCCTGATATCCCGTGGCACGTGACTGCATTTCACAAGGACTACAAGATGACGGGTCCGGAGAATACCCAGCCGGAGATGCTCATGCGGGCTGCCGCAATTGGGAAGAGAGCCGGCTTGCATTACGTTTATGCGGGAAATCTACCTGGCATGGTGGGCGACCTAGAAAATACCCGCTGCCCGAATTGCAACGAGCTCCTCATAGAACGCCACGGCTACCTGATTACGGGCTATCGCCTCGCCTCGACTGGATGTTGCCCATCGTGTGGTACCGGTATCCCGGGGCGGTGGGCTACATCGTTCGAAGGACAGGCCAGCGCCCGCCCGTTTATCCCGACCGCACGTGCCCGGTCCAGTCTGCTTCATCTGCCCGAAACTCTCTAGTGACCGGTTGCGCGATGGGGAGTTAACCTTTATGACAGATGTTACGCAATCTTTTGTTCTAAGGGAGGACACTTTTTCGTCATCTGAAGCACACAAACCGAAGGAACGGAAGCTCACCAAGCGGAAGCTCGACCGCCTTCGCGAGGATCCGCTCCACCCCTTAAGACTTTCGTCACAGGATCAATCTGGATTCCCTGCACACTCCCTATCTCAGCGCTCTGGATGGAATGACCGCGCCCTTTCAATTCCCGCACCACCCCGGGATCTAGATAACCCTCTTCGGCCGAAATTTCGCCGTAAGTAAAATCTTCCACATACTTGAGACCGTCTTTGACTGCGTTGTAAGCGTATGCGATCGCTGCGCGCGGAGCAGAAATAGCTTCCTGAATATTCATGCCGTAATCGATCACACTGATGATCGTCTGGGCTTGGGTCTGCCAGATTGTTTCCGCTCCTGCTGCGCCCAGTGCCAGCACCGGCTTTCCTTCTCGTGTAATGAGCATCGGGGCCACCGGATGACGCAGACGTTTTCCCGGTTGAAAATTGTTCGGCCCGTTAGAGCGGAACAGGCGCATTCCGTTATTAAAAAGGACACCGGTGTCGCCGAACACCACTCCACAGCCAAACCCCCTCAATAGGGTTTGGATCACCGACACCACATTGCCGGTCCCATCGGCCGTGGCGAAAGCCGTGGTGTTGCCGCCGCGCTCGGCAATACTGGCAGCCGGAACTCGCACCGCCGCTTTTTGCATGCTAATGCGTTTGCGTTGTTCCTCTGCATGCTCTTGGGAAATCAATCGCGCGGTGAAATCCGGCACGAAAGCTGGATCCCCGAGGTACGCCATTTCATCCGCCGAAGCCAGCTTGGAGGCCTCACTGAAAACATGAATCAGGTCGGCCGAAAAGCGGCCCATGGATTTCAGGTCATAACCCTCCAGAATTTTCAAAGTCTGCAGAGCCGTGGGACCGGAGCTTGGAGCTGGTGACGCATAAATCTGATATCCACGATAACTAATCGAGCTGGGTTTCTCCCAACGCGCTTGATAGCGCGCAAAGTCCTCTTTGGTAAAAAAGCCATTGTTCTCCTGAGAGAATTTCACGAAGGCATCAGCAATCTCCCCCCGGTAAAACACGTCGGGACCTTGAGCGGCTATCTTCTTTAGCGTCCGCGCCAAGTCCTTCTGAACCAGAATCTCTCCAGGAGCGAGAACTCTTCCACCGGGAAGAAAGATGCGGGCGCTCGTCTGAAAACGCCGAAACTTACTCCGCTGAAACGGCCAGCGATCCGCCCTCACGTCGATCTCCGAGCTTGTTCGAATGAAGTTACTCAATTCGTTGTCGACTGGGAATCCATTTTCAGCGTATTCGATAGCTGGCTGCAATACTGTAGCCAGTGATAACTTGCCGTATTTCTTCACTGCTTCCGCCCAACCCGCTACCGCCCCGGGCACAAGAGCGGCCAGAATCCCAGCCTCTTTTGTCTCTTCATTCATTCGCTCAGGGTATACCAGAGAAGGCGTGGTTCCCCAATAATCCAGGGTTATCAATTCGCCCGTAGCCGCAATATACAGGTTCATTGCCCCCGTCGCACCCAATCCGGACATTTCCGGCTGTACCACACCGAGGGCTGCAGCGGTAGCGACCGCTGCATCGACTGCGTTTCCTCCCTGGGCCAAGATACGCATTCCAGCTTCGGTAGCCAGCGGATGGGAAGACGCGACCGCTCCGCGCCGGCCCATTGCCGGATCATTGATCGGGAATCGGTAGACCTTCTTCACATCCTTTCCGGTGACCAAGCTGCTCGCCGCCGGCGTGCCAGCGCTCTCACTGTGCGGCTTCCCGCAACCGACCCAGAGTAACAACAGCGCAAAAAGTGCCACAAAGCGTTTCATCGGATTACCTTTTCTTTCTGGATTTGGTTTCTCCCGAAATACCGTGTCTCCTGCTTATTCCCAGTCATTCGACCCTGGATCCCTCCTGGGAGAGACTCCCGAAGACAAACGGACTGGCTTTGTTCGCCGAGCCGAAGGCCGCTTTGAGAGCCCTCATTGGGGATTTCCATTTTGGGTTTTTAACTGGCTCTCAGTATACATCTAATCGCCTTCCCTTTGGACAGTTTCAGCCCGTTTTCCCGGTTTTCACCCCAGACCGGTGAGGGTTGTTTTCTCCGGTCAGCACGACCAATAATTTCAAGTGCCAATCGGACGATGCACAGGTGATCTTCTCAGCGAGTTTAGGCTCGCTTTGCTATAACCGCTGGTAACGTTGGGCGTTTTCCAACAGCATCGCCATTGCGGTCTCGCGACGATCGCAGAGGGCCACAAGGCCGAAACGGGCTTCCCGCCGCTGCATTTCATGGGTCAAGGTGACCACCATTTTGGTTCCAGCGGAACCCTCAGGACGCCCCGCCAGAGCGGCGCTTCCGTTGACGTTGACCTTGTCAGGATCCAGCCTTAACTCCCGTAGATAGGCCAGTGCCTCACCGAGAAAGCTTTCGTGCAGTTCGATCAGATCAATTTCTTTCAAATCTATTCCGGTGCGTGCCAGCAACTTACGGATTGCCAATGTCGCGCCGATTTCCATGACCGAAGAGCTTGCTCCGGCGGTAGTAAAATCTAAGATTCGGCAGGCGGGGAAGCGTTGGATGTGGCGAAAACTCTGCTGGTTGGTGACCAAGAGTGCCGCTGCGCAACGCAGCGATCCTGAGACGTGTTCAAGATCTGGCATGTCGTCGTGCTCGACGCCAGTTGTCACGGATTGCAGGTTTGCAGCAACCTGGTTGTCGAAGATGAGTTCGTCCTGCTCCACCCACTGGACGTGGCCGTTCTGGTCGCTCACCGGCAGCGGGACAATCTCAGAAGCCAACCTGCCTTCTCGGCATGCGTGTTGGAACCGGTTCCAGTTCTGCAGCACGTACCGGCGCTGTTCTGGGACGCGGATCGAATACTGGCGAGCCAGATCGTTCTGATTCGGTGCTGTTTTTCCGATGAGATCGTCCAAAATCGGATGCCCATATTCATGTCGCGGTGTGCGGCATTCCTTCCTAGGACAACCTGCGCTTGTGGGATGGTCGCTGTGCGGTGGCAGGTAGGGGAGGTTGCGCTCTAATCCTGCAGCAATGACGTGAGAGGCCTCGTCAAGTTGAATTGCTTGCGCTGCGTTGACAATTGCTTGCAAGCCCGCCCCGCATGTCTGGTCGATGGTATAGGCGGAAGTGTCGCGTGGGATTCCGCCGAAATGCGATACTCGGCGGGCTAAGTTGGACCCTTCGGCAATGCCGACCGCGCATCCGAAGATTAGGCCGTCGATATTGGCTGCGGCCAATTCGGCCGCGTGCAGCGTCCCCTTAACCGCGGCCGCACCGAGATCAACAGGCGTCGGCGATGTGGGCAAACCGCCCCATGCGCCGAGGGGGGTCCGCATAGGCGCAATGATGTAAACCGATTTCTTCAGCGGCATGACTTTGCGATGGAACGCCTTTCGCCATATACAACCGCCGTTCCGTTCAATTTGCGAACCGACCTGAAGAACTTTCAGTTTCTGCTGTAAACGATTTGCCCTGCTACGATGGTTTTTTCTACTTTCATGGTTTCATTGAGCAGAACGAGATCGGCGTCAGCACCTTTGGTAACGGTCCCCTTCCGATCCGCTACTCCCAGCGCCTCGGCGGCATTGTAGCTAGCCATCCGAAAAATGGCGGTTCGTGCTAGGTGCGTCCAGCTCAGGCAGTTCCGCACAGCCAAATCCATCGTGAGCGTACTGCCAGCCAGGCGGCCCTCCTGGTCATGACAGACGCCATTCTTTACAAAGACGGTCAAAGTGCCGAAGCGATGCTCTCCATCGGGCATTCCAGCCGCGCTGATGCAATCCGTGGCCAGGACGGCTCGAGTGGGCTCCTTGACTTTCAACAGCATCTCCACCACGGCGGGATGAACATGAGTCCCATCAGCGATGACACTGGCTCGCATTCGCGTCTCTGTAAGTATTATTCCCACTAGTCCTGGCTCGCGGTGATGGAAATCGCGCATCGCATTAAAGACATGCGTGGCGAAGTCACAACCGGCTCGCATTGCCTCGAGGGCTTGCTCGTAGGTAGCATCAGAATGCCCCATGGACACAATCGGGAGCACACCCCGCGCGTACTTGATCAGGTCTAGGCTCCCAGGCAATTCAGGTGCGAGGGTTAGGTAAACAATGCGTCCATTGGCTGCATCTTGTAGTTTCTGGAAATATTCCACCTTGGGAATCTTGACACCATTGACCGGGTGTGCGCCCCGTTTGACTGGATTGATAAAGGGACCTTCCAGGTGAATGCCGAGGGCCGCCGCCCCATCGAGTGGCTTCTCTAACGCGCGGCCCAGAGCATTGAGTGATTGCACCAGTTCTCGTTGTGGAGCGGTGATAACCGTAGGCAAAAATCCGGTCACTCCGAACCGCGCCAGCGTAGTGGAGACCGTATCCAAGCCGAGTTCTGCCACCTGGGAAGCGTCGACTCCACCTGCTCCGTTGACCTGCAGGTCGATGAATCCTGGCGCCACGATATCTGCGGCGATACGCGAACCTCCTTGCGAATGGAAACTCTGGGCGGGAACGACTTGGCTGATGTATCGCCCTTCCACCTCCACGATGATGTCTCGGAGTTCCTCAAACGGCGTGACCACCGATTTGGCTTCAATGACCAACTTCTTGCTGCCCATCCCTTCCAGCCTCGGATCTTTATCGTTTTTTCTCTTCGTTCTTCTTTGTATTGCCGGCGTGAAGTAGCGAATCGAGATTGGCGCTGACCTGCTGTAACTTCTGTTGGATTGGTCCCTCCATGTTTTGCATCTCGTTGAATCGCCGTGCCACGATTTTGTCTTTGTATATCTGCAGCAAGCCTTCTATCTCGAGAACCTCTTGCGCCAATCGGGGGCGTTCGGAAGCGTGCTCCGAACCAAGCGTTTCGATGGCCTTTCTTAGGTCGGGAAGCTGACGTTCGACGTCTGATTGAAAACTGGCACCTCGCTGCCTCTGGCTCGCCTCATTTTCCGAAGCCACCTCCGTAGCCTGTTCCGCTTTCGCTCGCGCTTCATTCGCGAGGTTACGGGCTTCTGAGTAGCTTTTCTCGGAAACCTTCAGAGAAGCCTCCGACAATAGCTCTTCGGCGTCGCGCAGCAACTCAGGCGCATAGAAATTGGCTTCCCGCTTTCTGGCGATTTCGATTTGCTTCTGAGCCTCCTCAAGCTCATCTTCAGGAGGCACTTGGCAGGCGGCCGCCAATGTCCAACAGCAAAGGAGGAGCCATGGTGCAAGACGTTTTCGCATCGAGAACAATAACTATAGCTCAAATATTCGGAAAGATAGCTTATAGTTAAAGGCATGCATGAGGTGGAACTGGTTTCGCTGCCTCGGATCCCCTACTTAGAGTGCTGGGGTCTGCAGCGCGAGCGAGTGATGCGATGCCGGCAGGAGGGAATAGGAGCGGTGATTTTCGTGGAGCACCCGCCCGTGATCACTTTGGGGCGCGCCGGTAAACGGAGTTCGTTGCTTGTAACCGAAGCCCAGTTACAAGCTGCCGGGATCGAACTGGTGCATGCCGATCGAGGAGGGGACATCACGTACCACGGGCCGGGGCAACTGGTGGTTTATCCTATTCTTAACCTCGCCCTGTGGAAGAAAGACGTGCATTGGTATTTGAGGGCGCTGGAGGAGGTCATCATAACCACTTTGTCAGACTTTGATATTATGGGATATCGCTCCTCGTTGGGGGCCGGTGTGTGGGCTGATCACCCCAACCACGGTCCCGCCAAGATCGCAAGCATCGGCATCCATTTGTCGCGATGGGTCACCTCCCATGGAGTGGCGCTGAATGTTTGCAATTCTCTGGAACCTTTCCGATACATCGTGCCCTGCGGATTGACGGGCGTCCGTATCACATCGATGTCGAACCTATTGGGGCGAACGGTTGCGCGTCCGGCAGTGGAGACGACGCTGTGGGAGCATCTAATGGCACAATTTGATTTGAGTCCCTCAAGATGCGAGCAGCCAGCGACCCGGTCACTGGGTGCCTGCGATTCGCTTTCGGACAGAAGCTCGTCGGTTGGTCGAACTTCTGCAGGATGATGTGATTGGCCGAGGATCCAACGGAAGATGACTGACGATAAAAGCGGAATGAACGGTTTTCCACCCGTGCTGGGGCTGAAGCGGCATCATCCGGAGTGGCTCAAGGTGAGGATTCCCGGCGGAGAGAAGTATCACCGATTGAAGTTGTTGATGCGGAATTTGGACCTGCACACGGTCTGCGAGGATGCTCTTTGCCCTAATATGGGAGAGTGCTGGGGGCGTGGTGTGGCGACATTGATGATCCTAGGCGACGTTTGTACTCGCGCGTGCCGGTATTGTGCTGTTACCTCAGGAAAGCCCAGGGGGCTGGATTTAAGTGAGCCTTTTAAGGTAGCCCAGGCGGTCAAGGCCATGGGATTGAGGCACGTCGTGGTAACCAGTGTGGATCGGGATGATTTAGCGGATGGGGGTGCAGAAATCTTCGCTTCCACAGTCACTGAAATTCGAAAGCAAAGTCCGGGTTGCGCCGTGGAAGTGCTGATTCCTGACTTTCGGGGCGATGAAGGCGCATTGCGGAGCGTCGTTCGGGCTGCTCCCGAAATCCTTGGCCACAATATCGAGACGGTGTCCCGCTTATATCGTGTCGCTCGCTCGGGCGGAAACTATGAGCGTTCCCTCACGGTTCTGCAGAGGGCCAAGAAATGGCATCCCGATATGATCACAAAAACTGGAATCATGCTTGGCCTGGGCGAGAGGAAGGAAGAAGTCGTTGAGGTGATGCGGAATCTGGTGGAGGTCGGTGTGGATATTTTGACCCTGGGCCAATACTTACAACCTACCAAGGGACATCTTCCGGTGGCTCGCTACTACCATCCGGACGAATTCAAGGAAATGAAAGCGATCGGTGAATCGTTGGGCTTTGAACATGTGGAAGCTGGGCCGCTTGTGCGCAGTTCCTATCAGGCGGACAAGCAGTTTCAAGCTACAAAGTCGAATGTCGGTGTTTCGAACCAAGCCTGAAGCGGCTTGAGCAATCCGTTCATCTCGATCTAGAAAATTAAGGTTAGCAAGAGTATACTTGTAAAGCCGACTAAATTTATAGGGTATGAGACTGACGGCTAGATCCGGGTATGCAATTCTTGCGTTGTTCCATCTTGCAAGCGACGGGGCAAACCGCCCGGTCCGGTCTCGCGCCATCGCTGAGCAGCAAAATATTCCCCACCGATTCCTTGAGCAGATCCTGCTCAACCTAAAGAAGGCGGGACTGGTACGCTCCTTCAGAGGAGCTAGGGGAGGTTATCAGTTAGCCGTGGCCCCTCGGGAAGTGACCTTAAAAGACGCCATCGAAGCGGTGGAGGGGAGCATCTACTTATTAGGGAGCCCTGAAAGCCGAGGGATGGAATCGGAGGGTGAGCGACGGCTTTTGCGGACAGTATGGGCAGGGATAGAAGAGAGTTTCATCAAAAGCTTGGGTTCCATTACTTTGGAGGACCTAAAGAATCGGCAACAAGCGGAACGTAATGCGCCGCGGTACGGCGTTTGATTTATGGCTACTACGGATATCGGCCTGCGCCCTTGTAGCGTTTTAGGACTAATTGGCAATCCGCCTCTGTTGGAATTGCCGCGTCTGTCGCCGCGTCCGGCCGTCAAGATTCTTGGCAAAGCCGAGTGATTCAATCCTGGTGGGTCTGTTAAAGATCGTGCGGCTCGTTCTATAATCCTGGACGCGGAAGCGCGAGGTTACTTGACGCGGGACAAGATTCTGCTGGAAGGCATGAAGCACATGGCAACGGCGATTCAGCCCGGTATTTATGATCCCTCACTCGCGGACCGCCAGATTCAGGTCTCTACAGAAGAGGCCCAACAGATGATCGTACGCTTGGCACGACAGGAGGGACTGTTGGTAGGGGTTTCAGGAGGTGCGGCCGTGGTTGCTGCCCTGGAGGCGGCTACCGAACTGAAGCAAGGAGTTGTGGTGTTAGTTTTTCCGGACAGCGGAAGCCGTTACTTGAGTGAATCATTTTGGGAAGACCATGATCTGCATTGATGAAGCCACTCTGGTCGCGATTAAGGAGCACGGGCAGAGGTCGTATCCCGAGGAATGTTGCGGCGTCCTGCTGGGAAAGATTTCCCAGGATGGCACACGCCACATTATCGAGCCACGTTCATTGGAAAACCGATCCGAGAGTTCCCGTGAAAATCGCTTCCTGATTGGGCCTGAGGATATCCTTCAGTTGGAGGGATACGCGCGAAAAAAGGGCATTGAGGTGCTTGGCTTTTATCATTCGCACCCAGACTGTGATGCACGGCCCAGCCGTTATGACCTTGAGCATGCGTGGCCTTGGTATGCCTACATCATTGTCTCCATCAAACAGGGGTACCCCGAGTCGCTGAGCTGCTGGCAGTTGAATGACGACCGCAGCCGATTTCATGCTGTGGAACTTGCTCTGAAGACAGTGGAAGTTTGCACGACCAAGGAGATCCGATGAAAGAGGAGAGTAGAAATGCCTAAGAGAGTTTTGATTCCTACACCATTGCGCCAATATGCTGGCAAGAACGATTCGTTGGAAGTCGAGGGAAAGACCGTTGGCGAATTGCTCAGCAACTTAGCATCCCAATACGGCGAATTGAAGAATCACCTGTTCAACGAGGAAGGCAAGCTGCGCAATTTTGTGAATATTTACTTGAACGACGAAGATATTCGTTACTTGCAAAAAGAACACACTCCGCTAAAGGAGGGGGACGTGGTGAGCATTGTTCCCTCTATCGCCGGCGGCAGTTCCACCACCTTGCAGCCTCCCGTGGAGCTTTCCAACGAGGAGATCCGGCGCTACAGCCGTCATTTGATCATGCCCGAGGTGGCCATGGAAGGCCAAAAGAAATTGAAGGCGGCAAGCGTGTTATTGATTGGCGCCGGGGGCCTAGGTTCTCCCTCTGCGCTGTATTTGGCAGCCGCGGGTGTGGGGCGGATCGGCATTGTCGACTTTGATGTGGTCGATTTCAGCAACTTACAGCGCCAGATCTTGCATTCCACCGACGATGTTGGAAAATCAAAGTTGGATAGCGCGCGGGAGCGGATCCGTCAGATCAATCCGAATGTCCAGGTAGACGTTTACGAAACACGCCTCAGTTCGCAAAATGCACTCAAACTGTTCAAGGAGTACGATATCATTGTCGATGGCACGGACAATTTTCCTACCCGCTACCTGGTCAACGACGCGTGCGTCTTGTCCGGCAAACCGAACGTATACGGGAGCATCTTTCGTTTTGAAGGGCAGGCCAGCATTTTCGCCGCTTCGGACGGCCCCTGCTATCGCTGCCTGTATCCGGAACCTCCCCCCCCCGGATTGGTGCCAAGCTGCGCAGAAGGCGGCGTTCTTGGAATCCTTCCGGGAATCGTGGGTACGATTCAAGCTGCCGAGACGATCAAGCTAATTCTGGGCACAGGCGAACCCTTGGTGGGACGCCTGTTGTTGTTTGACGCGCTGCAGATGAAATTTCGGGAGCTGAAACTTCGAAAAAATCCGGAGTGCCCTGCTTGCGGGACTCATGAAATCCAAACGCTGATTGACTATGAGCAGTTTTGCGGCGTGGTGCCCGAACAGGAGTCCGCCGGGGTGTCGCCATGGGAGATTACACCGTTTGAGTTGAAAGAGCGCTTGGATCGAGGCGAGAAGATCTTTGTACTGGATGTGCGCGAGCCACAGGAATATCAGATCTGCCGATTGCCAGGTTCGTATCTGATCCCGTTGGGCGAGCTTCCCAAGCGGGTACACGAGTTAAATAGCGCTGACGAGATTGTCATTCATTGCAAACTGGGCAGCCGCAGCGCCAGGGCCGTGGAATTCTTGCGTCAAGCGGGCTTCAGAAAATTAAAAAATCTTAAAGGCGGTATCGATGGCTGGGCGCAATATATTGATCCCAATCTGCCCAGGTATTGAGTCTGGAATTTACATTTTGGCAACAGCAACAGCGGGTACCCTAATGTGGCGCCTGACCCAAATAAGCGCCACAAATATAGCGTCTCTGTGAACGGCTTTCACGTCGACCCCAAAATATTCATCGAGATGGGGGGACTTCCAACGATCTCACTTTCTTGCAGGACGCCTATTTCGCCAACTCGCGAACTGCTTGCATAATACGGCGCGTGCCAATCCCTGCGGCATCCATCAATTGCTGGGGCGTTCCGGAGCCGGGCATCTCCCTTACGGCCAAGTGAACTAGCTTCAGCGCCAGCGGTTCTCTGGCGCAGTTTGCCGTGAGGGCCTCCATGACGGCAGCACCCAGTCCTCCCTCCGGCCAGTGGTCTTCAACCACAACCAAGCGTCCTCCTGTTGCTGTAGCTGCCTCATACAAGGTCTGCTGATCGATTGGTTTTACCGAATAGGCATCGATCAGTCGCGCCGAGATTCCCTCCTGTTGGAGCTCGTCGCAGGCCTTGATCGCTTGGTGTACGGTAATGCCGGCGGCAATGACCGCAGCCTGGTCAGCTCGGGATTGGCGCACGACCTTACTGCCACCGATCTCGAAGCGCTCACTGGCTGGGTACAATACCGGGGTTTTCTCGCGCGTGGTGCGCAGGAAACTGATGCCGGCGTAGTCAAGCATTGCCGCTACCAAGTGAGCCGTCTGATTCGGATCGCAGGGGTAAAGTACCGTGCTTCCATGCACAGCGCGCATCATTGCCAGATCCTCTAGTCCCATCTGCGATGGACCATCTTCGCCGATGGAGACGCCTGCGTGGGAGCCGCAAAGTTTCAGGTTGGCGCGCGAAATTGCCGCCATGCGAATAAAGTCGTAAGCCCGAGTCAAGAAAGCCGCAAACGTGGAAGCAAAAGTCACGCGATGACGCGCGCTGAGCCCCACCGCCGCTGCCAGCATCTGCTGTTCGGAGATGTACATCTCAAAATATCGCCCTGGATAAGCTTTCGCAAACTCTTCGGCAAAAGTAGAGTTACACACCTCGGCGTCGAGCACCGCAAAGTCCGTACGCGATGCGCCTAGCGCCTTTAACGCGTCCCCATATGCCTTGCGGGTCGCCAACATGGCGCCGATTTCGTAGGTTGGCAACTTCAGCGGCGAAACAGAGGGCGGCGCCGCTGGAGTCCCAGGTAGCGGCTTGGGTACCTCGATGAGAATCGAACTCTCCCCTCCAAGCTCCTGGATGGCTTTGCTTGCTTCCTGCTCGCTCAGTGGCTTGCCATGCCACCCGTCTTTGTTTTCAAGGAAGGAGACTCCGCGTCCCTTCATGGTTTTGGCCACAATCAGAGTGGGCTGATTACGGGGCGGGGATGCCTCGCAGTATGCGCGATCGATCGCGTCCGTATCGTGCCCGTCGATTTCGATCGCATGCCAGCCGAATGCGCGGGCTCGTGCCGCATAAATAGAACCGTTCCAGCCATGCATCGTTTCGCCTCGCTGGCCCAATCGATTCATGTCCAGAATCGCGATCAGGTTGCCTAAGCCGTAATAGGCCGCGTGATCGAAAGCTTCCCAAACAGAACCCTCAGCCATTTCGCTGTCTCCTAAAAGCGCCCAAACGCGGTAGGGCAGTTTGTCCAGATATTTCCCGGCGAGCGCGATGCCGACCCCGATTGCAAGTCCCTGACCCAGAGAACCGGTGGCCACATCCACCCAGGGGATTGCGGGCGTGGGATGCCCCTGAAGCCGACTTCCAAACTTTCGGAAAGTCAACATTTCTTGATCGGAGATGGCTCCGACTGCCTTATAAACTGCGTACAGCAGCGGAGAAGCGTGACCTTTGGAAAGGATCAAGTGGTCGTTGGTTGGGTTTTGCAGGTTTGCAAAATCGTAACGCAGGTGCTTGCTGATTAAGACCGCGATCAGTTCGGCCGCTGACATCGACGATGTGGGGTGGCCGGACCCTGCAGCGGTGCTTGAGCGGATGCTATCGACACGCAACTGACGGGCCAGCGAATGCCATAACCTTTCTTCTCCAGTCTTCACGTTCCTCCTTTGGATGCGAAAATCTTTGATAACTTTTCACAACTTTCGATATTTTTCAATCTGTTGATCCAAGCCTGCCAGCACTTGGTTGCTCCGTGAATGGTGCTTTCTCTCCTTGCCAGAGAGAAAGGCATGGTCGAGGACGGAGACCATGAATTGATCGGCGTCGCAGAAATGACCGTTAATGTTGATTTTCAGAAACCGCCGCTCGGCCGAATATACTATCAGTCATCATGTTGATTGAAAAAGGCGTTGTGCGGTTTCCGGGCATCGACCACGGGGAATGCCGCGAGGATGCCGGTGACGATGTTTATTTTGAGCATGGACGTGCTATTGTACCTGTCCGCGAACCACGCATGTATCAGCTAGTGCGTAACAAGGAATTCGGATCGCACCTATTGTCGTTGAGCATATCGGACCGTGGGCTGCGAGTGTATGTCTTTACGTTTGTGTCGGATGTCGCATGAAACAACGAATTAGAATTGCCCATAGCCCGGACTCGGATGACGCCTTCATGTTTTATGCTCTTGCTACCGGAAAGTTGAATACGGGTGATTATGTCTTCGAACATGTTTTGCTAGATATTGAATCTCTCAATCGTGCGGCCATTCAAGGAACCTACGAAGTGAGTGCAATTTCATTTCATGCCTACGCCTTTGTCTACGACCGATACATGTTGTTGCCACACGGAGCCAGCATCGGCCGTGGGTACGGTCCGATGATCGTGGCCAAGCGGAAAATGAAATCATCCGAGTTGAAAAAGGCGCGCCTGGCCGTTCCAGGGGAATTGACCACCGCCTACCTGGCATTGAAAGTTTATGATCCTGACCTGGAGGGGGAGTCTGTTCGGTTTGATGCGATTATTCCTTCCATTCTTGCGGGCAACTTCGATGCAGGCCTAATCATCCATGAAGGTCAACTAACGTATGGCGATGATGGATTGACAAAAGTCCTGGACCTAGGTGAATGGTGGCAAAAGGAGTATTCTTTGCCCTTGCCGCTGGGTGGGAACGTGATTCGCCGCGATCTTGGGGAGTCGGCGCTGAAAGAGATTTCGCACGTGATTTCCCAAAGTATTCGTTACGGGTTGGAACACCGGGGAGATGCTTTAACTTATGCTTCCCAGTTTGCGCGTGGCATGAATCCAATCTTGATGGATCGGTTTGTGGGGATGTATGTCAACGATCTGACGGTCGACTATTGCCAGGAAGGTCGTCAGGCCGTACAGGGTCTCCTGGATGTGGCGTACCAGAAAGGAATTCTCAAGCGGCGGGTGGTCGCTGAGTATGTTACTTCTGCGGCGTGACGGTGTTGGGAAGAACGAATTTGTAGAAATACTCCTCAAACTTTCCTTCGTTTCGCAGGTTCCACAGGGTGAAATCGGGCCGAAATTCCTCGAGGAAAAGATCCGTATAAATAGCGGCGTCCAGGACTGCAGCCTGACTGGCGGCCAGCCAATGGTCTAACAACGCGTCAGAAGCGTTTGCGTCGCTTGCCTTGGTTTCCTTCCATACTGCGAGCATCTCGCCGATAGAAGCTATCTCTTCTCCGGAGGAGTATCGATATGTTTTGAGAGTGGGGTTTCTTTTTGCAAATTCAGACTGCCGCCAGCGGATTTTTGTCTGGATGTAAGTCTTCCAGGCCGGCTGCGTTACAGCGCTGACTCCCTCCAGATTCTGGTCCGTGGGTTCCTTGATTTCTCGCTCGATAATCCACAGGACAGATTTGGGGAATTTGAAGGTCATGTGTTCAGCTTTTTTGCCGTCCAGATCGAGTCTGGTCAACTGCTGCCACGCCAAGGGGAATCCTGGGTCTGCCTTTAGGCTCTTTACTAAGTTGGTGATCGCCTCTTCTCCTTTGCCCATCCTTCCATAGACGCTGGCCAGAAGCAGAAGAGCGCCGGCATCTCGGGGATCTTTCTCTGTGGCGATACGCAGGAACTTGACAGCCTCCTCGAATTGGTTCCTTGCGAGATGGACTTCACCCAAGTGCAAGTAGGCCGGAGCATAGCTCGGCTCCCGGTTGATCACTTTTTCTAATGCTTCAGTCACTTTATCCAGCTCACCACTGCTGAATTGATCCGCCGCCTCTTTGAAAATCTTTTCTGCCTCCGGGTCTTGTGGTGTGGCATTGAGGCGACTTGGGTCCCAGAAGGCAAGGCTGGACTGCCATGCTTCATAATTTTCAGGTTCGATTCGTCGGGCAAAGTTCAAGTGGTTCAGTGCCTTTCGGAGATACTCCAGACTCTTTGGGTCGTTAGTGTCGTGTTGAGATGCTTGTAAATGCCCGTGGAAGGCGGCCATGCGAACATCAAAGTCGTAAGGGTGTGCGGCAACCAGGTCGGCGGCTTCCGATACCGCGCGATCGAACTTCGAATCTTTGAGAAAGCCTATGATGGCTTCAATCCGCTTCTCGACGTCTTTCGCCGTTTGGGAGAAGACCGGATACAAAAATGAGCCAAATAGTAAGACTAGGCCTAAAATCCTGGGCATATAACCTCCTAGGGAAAACCTGATTGCCGTACTTACGCTTTGGCGTATTTCTTATATCGAGCGTTGATTCTACCCCAATGCAAATTGGCCAGGAAGTTGTCAACATATCTGGCCCGCGCGGGGCCGTCCTTGTGGTAGTAAGCATGTTCAAACACGTCGCATGAAATCAGCGGTACGCCGCCCCAAATGGCTCCGTATTGATGTTCGTCGACGGTGACATCTAACAGGCGCCGTGAGTACAGGGCGTCGTACACCAGCAGCGCCCAACCGCTCAGCTTGGCAGAAATCGCGGTAGCCTTGAAATCCTCTTTCCATTTATCAAAGGATCCAAATTCTTTCTCAATGGCGCCTGCGACATCGGCGCCCTTCTTGGGATCGCCGTCTCCCCCTATGACTTCCCAGTAAATGTCGTGCAACAAGGCGCCGGAGTGATTCCAAGTAAAACGTCGCTTCAATTCTCCGATCAGACTGTAGTTTCCGTTTGCCTTATCGCGCGGGGCATCCTGGAGCCCCTGCTCGATGGTGTTCAACGCGGTTACATATCCTTTGTGGTGGGTGTTATAGTGCCAATCGGTCGTCTCGGCCGAAACGACATTTTTTAACAACTCTTTCGCTTCCGCATCCGAATAGGGACGGGGATTAAACTTCCACTCATAAGCCATGGTATTCTCCTTTGCAGTAAACGCGAGTGTCTGGAACACTTAAATCTTAGTCTAACTTTGGCGTTTTGCCAAAGGGGTGATTTTCCACGGGTGCCTGGGGTTCAGGGTACGACCCATTACCAATTTTAACGAGCGGTCCCAACTGCTGAGATCACACGCTTTTGCCAGTACCAACTCTGAATCGGTTCCGAAGGAATCAAAGTCTGCAAGGCGCCTTCCGACTTTGCTTCCAAAGGTGCCACGTGCTAGTTTGTTTCGATCGCGTTTTCGAATTGTGCTATAAGTTTCGACTTCATTGTAGGGGGAGATGTGGATTTTGGCTACACGCAGGAGCAGGAACTGTTGCGGAAAACCGTCGCCGATTTTGCGCAGCAGGAAATTGCGCCCCATTCGTTGGAATGGGACGAAGCACAGCATTTCCCAAGCGAGTTGATTCCAAAGCTTGCAGATCTCGGACTCATGGGGGTCATCTTCCCTGAAAAATACGGTGGTGCAGGGTTGGGATTCGTAGAGTATGCGATTGCCATTGAAGAGTTATCCCGTGTGGACGGCGCAGTGGGGCTTTCTGTCTCCGCCCATAATTCACTCTGCGGCGGCCATATTTTTGGGTTTGGTACGGAGGAACAGAAAAAGAGATATCTGGTGCCCCTGGCCACCGGCGAAAAACTGGGAGCGTGGGCATTGACCGAACCCTCTTCCGGCAGCGATGCGGCGGGCCTGCAGACTCGAGCGCAACGCCAACAGCGCGGCTGGACGTTGCATGGGTCCAAGAGTTTCATCACGCACGGAACGTACGCAGACATCTATGTGGTGATGGCTTCAACCAATCCCGCGGAAGGAGCCAAGGGGATTACCGCGTTCATTGTCGAGAAGGGGACGCCAGGTCTCACTTCGGGAAAGAAGGAGAACAAACTGGGTTGTCGCGCCAGTGACACTGCTTCCTTGGCCCTGCAGGATTGCCTCGTTCCGGAGGAAAATGTTCTAGGAAAACCGGGCGAAGGTTTTATCAATGCCCTTGAAGTGTTGGAACGTGGCCGCATTTCCATCGCTGGGATGGCAGTCGGAATTGCCCAAGGGGCGTTGGACTGTGCCGTAAAGTATGCCCGGCAGCGGGAACAATTTGGCAAACCCATTTCCGAGTTTCAGGGGGTACAGTTTAAACTGGCCGACATGGAAAGTCGCACCCAGGCGGCCCGTTGGTTGACGTATCGGGCCGCCTGGATGAACGATCGGGGCGGACGGGTTTCGCGGGAAGCGTCCATTGCCAAATACTATGCGTCTGAGACTGCGGTCTGGGTTTCCGAGCAGGCGCTGCAAATTCACGGTGGTTACGGATATATCAAGGACTATCCAGCAGAGAAGTACTGGCGCGATTCAAAGATCTGCACGATTGGCGAAGGAACCAGTGAGATCCAGAAGATCGTTATCGCGCGTGAGCTGCTTCGCTCCGGTGGCGTTTGAGCCACAGAAGGTAACGGAGGGGCATGAATCTCGCTGAGGAAGTCTTGAAAGGAACCCCCCGTGCCATTGCGCGCGCGATCACGGCGGTGGAAAGTGGGACGCCGGAGGCGGGGCAACTTATGAAGGCACTTTTTTCTTATTCGGGGAAAGCCTACGTCATCGGCATTACTGGCGCTCCCGGGACGGGGAAGAGTTCGCTGGTAGACCGCCTGGCCGAATATTACCGGGCACGGCGAAAACGTGTCGGCATCATTGCGGTAGATCCAACCAGCCCTTTCAGCGGAGGAGCAATCTTGGGTGACCGGATTCGGATGCAGGCGCACAGCAGCGATCCAGGAATATTCATTCGCAGCATGGCGACGCGAGGCAGGCTAGGTGGATTGAGCAGCGCCACCGATGATGTCGCGGTAATTCTCGATGCTGCCGGGTTTGAAATCATCCTGATTGAAACGGTCGGTGTCGGCCAGGATGAAGTTGATATCGTTCGGACTGCCAACCTGACCCTGGTGGTGCTGGTTCCTGGGATGGGAGACGAGATACAGAACATTAAAGCCGGCATGATGGAAATCGGTGACATCTTTGTGCTGAACAAAGCAGATCGTGAAGGCGCAGACCGCGCAGAGCAAGAGCTGCATCTGCTGCTTTCCACGACTCGACGTCGGGACGGCTGGAAGCCGCCTTTAGTGAAGACGATTGCCACGGAAAATGTAGGCGTAGATGAGTTGGCAGAGGCTATAGAGCAATTCCGTGCGCATGCGAAATGCGCTATGCAAGGACGACAGTTGGAGAAAGAAGAGCAAAAGCTGATGGCGCTGCTGGTACGGCGGCTGGGTGAAAAAATAGAACCGTTGGTGAGCGAAGAGCGCATGCGAAACTACGCCCGTCAGATTTGTGAAAGGCGCCGCGACCCTTATTCAATTACCGAGGAGATTTTATCTTCGGTGGAGGTCAAGGATAGATCGTGATCAAGAAAATTGCTCATATCGGCCTAGCCACGCGTTCCATTGGCGTGTCCATGGAGTTTTTCAAGAATGCGCTGGGATTGGAATTGGAAGCGACGGAAATCGTGGCGGATCAAAAGGTAAGGGTGGCGTTCCTGAAGGTGGGCGACAGCAATGTCGAACTGCTTGAACCGACCGAACAGGATTCACCGGTTGCTCGCTTCATTGAAAAGCGAGGAGAAGGCTTCCATCACCTTACCCTGGAAGTAGACAATATCGAAGCGCATTTGATCCGATTGAAGAAGTTGAATGTGAGATTGATCGATGAGAGACCACGACGGGGGGCAGGGGGAAGACGCATCGCATTTGTCCACCCAAATTCCACCGGAGGTGTCTTAATTGAACTGGCAGAACCTGCTGGCGGAGACACAAAGGGAAATGGATGATATTGGAAACTTTCTTCGGATAACGGGTGACAGTTAGCCGAGAATGCGTGAAAACATTGAACCTGATCTTGAAGAACCCGGTGTGGAGCGACGTAGCTTTAGCCCACGGCGCGAGGGCATGTTGCTCAAATCCCAGTTGGGCTGAGCCCTGGCGCTCCCTGAAGGCCTGCGGCTCAATGTGCAAGTGCGCCAAGGGGAACCGCGGGCCGCAATCCTTCTGGCATCATGACTCTGACGACACCCTGTACTTTCGCGCTCGGTGATTGGAAACTGCACCTCGTAAGTGACGGACGGTTCTGGTTGGATGGCGGGGCCATGTTTGGGGTCATTCCGAAGGCCCTTTGGTCGCGGGTGATTGAATCCGATGAGAAAAATCGTATCCCGCTCGCGCTGAATTGCCTTCTCATTCAGGCTGGTGAGAAAAATATTCTTGTCGATACCGGGGCTGGAACCAAAGAGAATGCCAAGTTTCGTGACATTTACCGCGCTGACCCGGTTGGCATGCTGCTGCCTCAGTTGGAACATTTGGGCGTAAAGGATGTCGACATTCATTGGGTAATCAACACGCATCTACATTTTGATCACTGCGGTGGCAACACGCGCTACGATGGCGCCCAGGAGCGCCCGGCTTTCCCGAAGGCTACGTACTTCGTGCAGCGGGGTGAAATGGAAGCCGCTCGGTTTCCCAATGAGCGTAATCGTGCCAGTTACCTGTCCCGGAACTGGGCCTGCATCGGCTCAAGGTTCGAGCTTCTGGATGGGGAGTGTGAGCTGATGCCAGGGATCTCCGTTTTTCCTTCGCCGGGCCACACGGCTCATCATCAGTCGGTCCGCGTGGAGCGGGAAGGAAGAGTGGTTGTTTTTCTGGGTGACGTTATGCCCACAGTGAACCATATCGCGTTGCCCTGGATCATGAGCTACGATCTCTATCCGGTCACCACCCTGGAGACGAAGAAAAGACTGCTGTCGCAAATGGTTGACGAAGAGTGGCTGTCAATCTTCGAACACGAGGCGTTCCGCCCTTTAGGCCGAGTCTGTCGCGAGGAGGACAAGTTCCTTTTTGAAGAAGCGCAAGATCTCGCGACAAAGCGCTGGTGCGGGTAGCGCGGAATCTTAGACTTTTAATGTGGAGTTACTTTAGGGAATTCGAGCATGCCAGACATTGAAATCGGGATCATAGGTGGAAGCGGGTTATACACGATGGATGCTCTGGAGGACGTTGAGGAGCGCGTAATTCGCACTCCGTTTGGAGACCCTTCGGACAGGTATGTCGTCGGCACGTTGCATGGCCGGGCCGTGGCATTTTTGGCGCGCCATGGCCGGGGACACCGGTATCTGCCGTCGGAGTTGAATTTTCGCGCCAATATTTACGCGTTCAAGAGTCTCGGCGTCAATCGGATACTCTCGGCAGGCGCCGTTGGCTCGATGAAGATGAAACTTAAACCCATGGATATCGTTTTGCCCGATCAGTTCATTGATCGAACCAATGCTCGTAAATCCACTTTTTTTGGCGACGGGGTTGTCGCTCATGTCTCGATGGCCGAACCTGTCTGCAGGCAGTTGGCCGAGATCGTGGAGAAAGCTTCACAAAAGATCCATCGTCCCATCAGACGAGGCGGCACATACTTGTGCATCGAAGGACCGCAGTTTTCTACGCGGGCGGAGTCACGGTTGTACCGTAGCTGGGGAGTCGACGTAATCGGCATGACCAATGTGCAGGAGGCCAAATTGGCCCGCGAGGCCGAGATTTGTTATTGCACTCTCGCGTTGGTCACCGATTATGATTGCTGGCATCAGGAAGAGGAACCGGTGACTGCCGGCATGATTCTGGCATGCCTGCAGCAGAACGCCGCCAATGCACAGAAGCTAGTGGCCGCGGCAATCGCGGAAATGCCCCCGGCGTACTCTTGCACCTGCCACCGCGCGTTGGAGTTTGCTATCATCACCGACCCGGCTTCTGCGAACGCAGACGCAAAGGCCAAGCTGGAGCCAATCTTGAAGAAATATTGGGGGGAATAATATGTCAATTTTGGCGGTGGGCAGTGTGGCTTATGACACCGTAAAAACGCCCTTTGGAGAAGTGGAAGAGGTGCTGGGAGGATCGGCGACTTACTTTTCCGTGGCGGCCAGTTATTTTAGCGACGTGGCCGTGGTGGCCGTTGTGGGAGAAGACTTTGCGGAGAGGGACCTACAAGTCTTTCGGGATCGCGGGGTGGATGTTGATGGGCTGGAGCGGGCCAAGGGAAAGACCTTCCGTTGGTCCGGAGAGTATGATTTTGCCCTCAATGACTGCAGGACGTTAGATACCCAGTTGAATGTGTTCGGAGATTTCAAGCCCCGCTTGCTGGACAAGCATCGTGATGCCCATTTTCTCTTTCTGGGAAATATTAGTCCCGATTTGCAACGAAGTGTGTTGCGTCAGGTAAGACACCCGAAGCTGGTTGTTTGCGATACGATGAACTTTTGGATCGAGAAGGAGTTCAACTCCCTGTTTGAGACTTTAAAACTAGTAGACATTTTGATCATTAACGACGGGGAAACTCGCCAGTTGGCAAATGAACCGAACCTGTATCGCGCGGGACGAAAAATCCTATCCTGGGGGCCCAAGGCCTTGGTAATCAAACGCGGTGAGTATGGAGCGATCATGATGAACACTAAGTCCATCTTTGGCGCTCCCGCATTTCCGCTTGAGGATGTGTTTGATCCCACGGGCGCCGGCGACAGTTTTGCAGGAGGCTTTGTTGGATTTTTGGCGGGTTCGCAGGATCTCTCCGAAGTCGGCATTCGCAAGGCGATCGTTTTTGGCTCCGTGATGGCATCCTTCGATGTAGAAAAGTTCAGTCTCGACCGGCTGAAAGAATTGACTTTTCCTGAAGTTCAGCAGCGCTATAAAGAATTCAAGCAGTTGACTCATTTCGAGGATATTGAATAAGCGGTCCACTGGCGCAACTGTGGATTTGCAGACCGCGGAGTTGGGACATGATTGGAACATCTAGAGCTTCCGAAAAAAAGCGATCTTCCGCTTTTCTGCTAGGGATGTGCTTCGTCACGCTTTACGCCACTGCGCAATCAAGGCGCGTCGCTGATCCCCGGAGCGCTTTTCAGGGGCAGAACGTCCCAGCTCAGGTCGGCGCTGGCGCTCCCGGCCAGGATAGCAGAAAAGCCGCCCCTTCTCTCCAGCAGTTGGAAGCAGAGAAATATTTCAAGCAAGGAGAGCAACTCGTTGGGACCGCAGATGAGAACTCGGATCGGCAAATCGCTCTTTTCGAAAGAGCGTTGGAATTAGATCCGACTTTGATGGCCGCGGAGTTCAACCTCGGCATTATTTACTCCCGCTTGCGCGATGGGCAGAAAGCCCTCACTCATTTTAACAGGGTGCTGGAGAAGGCCCCCCCTAGCAGCTCCGTTGGTGTCAACGCCCGCTACTTGGCAGCACTCAATTTAAAGGAGCTGGGGCGATCCAATGAGGCCAAAGAGCGCTTGCAGGAGGTTCTGGCGGCCAATCCGAAGCACGCAGATGCGCTGAGTCTGCTGGGCGGTATTTACCTGGAAGAAGGGGAAATGGATCCTGCAAAAGCCGTGCTGGAACAGGCCGTGCAAGGAGACACAAAGGTCCCGGAGGCGTTTTACAATCTTGCGTTCCTATCCCAGAAGGAAGGCCAGACTACAGAAGCGTTGAAGTACTACGAGAAGTTTGTGGAGCTGGTGCCCACCAATGCCACAGCGCAACTGAATATGGCGATTCTGCTGGCCGGAGCGGATCGGATGGAGGAGGCGACGAAGTATGCCCAAAAGGCTGTGCAACTTGATCCCAGCAATGCCGAAGCCTGGATAGAATTAGGAAAGATACAAACTCTTACCGACAAGCAGGAGGAGGCGCAGGATTCCTTCCGGCACTCGATCCAGTTGCAGCCCAAGTGGTCTGAGGCCCATCGTCTTTTGGTAAATTTGCTTTCCAAGGGAAGCAAGCTAGCTGAAGTCAACTCTGTGCTGGAAGAGTCGTTGAAGAGCAATCCGGACGAATCTGAAATTTATACGCTCAAGGGAGAGTGGGCGACGCGCGCCGGGGACTTGTTGTCCGCCCTGCGGGCATACGGCAGAGCGCATGAGTTGAATCCCACGGCTTCCACGACTTTTGACCTCGCGATGGTTTACGCGCGCAGCGGAATGGACCCGCTTGCAGAGGAATACTTTACCCAAGCCGTGAAGATGAAACCAGATTTTGGTGAGGCTTGGTTCAACTTGGGTATTCTCAAAGACCGCCAAAAAAGGGCGGCCGACGCGTTGGCGGCTTATCGCCAGGCAGAGGCGAACGGAATCCAGGAAGCCAAATTGTGGTATCGGATGGGATTTCTCTACGCGCAGCTCCAAGACGCCGAGAAAGCGCTCGTTTATCTTGCAAAAGCCATCCAGACGGATCCACCGCACTGGAAGGCCGCGCTGCGAGAGGATTTAAAGGCAGTAACCTCCGAGTTGGACAGCATCCGCTACAAGCCAGAGTTCCAGAAATTGCTTGAGTGAAAGAGTCCTTGTGGGCCGTTTCTGGCGCTACTCTACCAGAACAGCGGTTCAGAGCCTCATGCGTCCAACCGACTCTCATATGGAACCGACTCGCCGTATTCGAGATGCCGCCGCAATATCCTCAGATACATAGCCCAACAGTTGCACGAGATTCGGTAATGTTCGTTTGCGCTCGGCCAACCCGTGTGGTAGAAGCGTACCCAGGTTGCGTCACCCCGGCTCTCCAGACAAAGACCTACATGCGTACCGATCCAGTCGTTGTCAGCGCGCACCATCTCTAGTTCGAACTCGGAATTCGGCACGCATCGGGTTACCTTCGCGCGCCAGTCGTACTCTGGCCCGAACCAGAGCTCGTACTCCGCTCCCTGCAACGGCTTTCCTTCGGACCGCTTGGTCCACCAGCAGTCTAGCCCCTGAGGAGTGCTTATCGCCTGGAACACGCTATCAAGCGGGGCCTTGATAGGAAAATCATGAAAGATGTCAGCCATGATCACCTCCGGTTCCGAGTGACCTCCGTGAAGCCTAACGGCGTAGCGCTAACCCGCAAGCCGCGCCGCTCCAGCCGCCCCAATCAAGAAGAGTCACTGCGCGGCTTGCGGGTTCAGCGCGGTGTTGGGCGGCTGTGTTTATCGTAGACCTGGCAATGGACGTGACCCTCGAAAAACCGTGACGATTTCTACGGTGCCTGTTCGCACCCGATATACCACACGATACGGTGACTCAATTACTTCCCGTATCTTCGGGTCATTCCGTTCCGGTACTTTGCGACCTGACTCAGGGAACGCTTTTAGTCGTTCAACCGCCTTAATGATGCGGCCCACAACCAACTCCGCAACGCGTGGGGAGTCTTCGGCTATGTAGGTTCGGATCGCTTCGATATCACGTAGTGCTTGAGGTGACCAAATGATTTGAGTCACAATCCAAGCCGACGCTTTACCTCGTCATGCGGAATACCCTCGCCCGCATCAAGTTCGGCCAAACCCGCATCAATCTTGGCTAGAAACACAAGCCGTTCGATCGCATCGTCGAATGTCGCGTCGGGCGGCAAATCTTGCAATGCCTCCAGAATCCGGTCCCGCGTAGTTTGAGATGACATGCTCAGATTATACCTCGTCGCAGCAGAGGTCCGAATTGTGGGCGTCCGCCGAATCGACAGAGGTAGGCCCTCGCGGGCTTTCCCTGTCACACCACCGTACATACGGATCACGTATACGGCGGTTCGGCAGATTCAGTCAGGGTGGTATGTACACCCTAACCGGGGTGTCTTCTCCCGGTGCGCCAACCGCGAGTTCATCCCAGATGCCGGACACAAGCCCAACACCTCGCCGCATGCCGTCTCGCCGCTCCGCCGCAGGCGACTACTCCCCTCTACCGTTCGGGCCTTCGGCAAAAGACGTTGCGGCTCGGCCTATCTGTTTCTCCACCTTTCGGTTCCGGAGTGCCTCACTAGCCTCGCCTGCCTCTCACCTACTATACCCTCTGCTGACTTCTCCCGGCCGGTCGAAGCCGGTCGCCCGGCTCCCAGTCCATAACATCAGACAACCGGGAGATCTCCCGGGGTAAGACACAGAACTTTCGATGCGTAGACGCTGGATTTATAAAGCACACCCCAATGCGGATGGAGGACTTCGTTGTCACGCCTGCCTGTGCGTGTCCGCACGCAGACAGGTGCCAACTCGTCCCGGGTGCACCACACCTCATATCCGGTTCCTGTTCGTCGCCCCGCATCTTTGGATTGGGCTTCCTTCAGACCCCACCTCGCGGTGACGCCCTTGCCCTTCTCCTAACCTCCTGCCTGCCGGCAGGCAGGTTGGCTCCGCGAATACCTGGTGTGAGGACTTCCACCTCACAAGCTCTGTG
>JACQSX010000019.1 GCA_016211105.1 Acidobacteriota bacterium
AGGTTCTGAAACCTGCCCCGCAACTGCGAAATCAAGTCAGAGAACGAAAAGAAAGAACAAGGACCTCACACAGGGAAAAGAAAAAAAGCGCTTATGGAGTTGTGTGCCTGTTGACAACCGGGGGCCTTATAAGGGTTAGCCACCCACTCTTCGAACTTCCCCGGGCTTAACCTGGGAAATGACGCTCCTCAACTCTGGAAGCAATGGCAGCAGGATCTCAAGTTTGTTGCGACGCGCCACAAGAACAACGACCGCTATCGCAAAATCCGAGACCCTCTGTTGATAACTGAGACGCTGATCCGTTGTAATTAGGATATCGAATCTGCCCGAGGCCATTTCAAGAAGTGCACCATTCTCCAACGAGGCCCAGCCCATTTCTGGAACTGTCTCAACGTCGTGCCCGGCAAGCTCCCTCCGAAGTCGGCGCGGGACGCACTCGTCAAGTAGAATTCGCATGCGCCAAGACCGATTCTTTGGCCAGCTCTAGCACGGCTACGGCATGCTCTCGACTTACGGTGGGGAAATCTTCTAAGAAGTGGTCGAGCGTGTCTCCCTCCTCGAGGTAATCGAGAAGTGTCTGGACTGGAACCCGTGTGCCCGCAAACACAACAGCACCGCTCATGACTTGCTCGGAACGGGTGATGAGGGGCTTGGGAACGGCCATGTCAATCCTCTGTTACAGACCAAGTATAACCCAGAACTACTGAAAGGTGTGGCGAACTCTTGATTCTATGGGTCCGCATAAGAACCCCGAAACATACAAATTTAATCCCTCCATTGTGCTCTAGAATCATTTCGGAAACAAACTGTAAAACCCATTGGCTCAATACTCTAATGGCGATGAAGCGTTTTCTCGCGGGGGCTTTATCCGGGTGCATATAAGATCCCTCCGCAATCAAGCTTGAGCAAAAGGTCAAGAAGAATTACAATGGGGTACCGTGTGGGTAATCTTGTTTGGTGTATTGTCGGCATGCTCCAGTTCCCTGCTCTGGGGACAGGATGCGAGAACTCTGGCGCTCCTGAAGCAACATGCCGCGCACAACCCATTGAAGATAAGCTACGCGGCAAGGCCTGTCAGCAACAGAAAGGTTTCACTCACGTTTCGATTTGAGCAAAATCCCAGTTACGGCATCATCGTCAAACCGGAGCCGAACCTGGATGTCGTCAAGGGAGAGAGCTCGATCTTGCCAGCCAAGCTGGTTCCCGCCAATTTGCAGAAACAAGCTAAGTCGCCTTACTATGGCGAAATCGCGCCTATGACGGTCACCGTTGAGCGAACCCCCGGTCTTCAGGGTCGCATTACATACTTTTTCTGCCACAAGAAAGACGGGTTTTGCGCTCGAAAGACTGACAAAGTTGATCTCCGGTTGCCCTGACGCCCTTGGGGACTGGGGCAGTCATCCCACCGCACCGCGTTCCTTTCATGGATTTCGGTTTGTTTCAGAATGCCTCCGACCAAGGGCAGATCGGACGCGTATCCGGCCGTTCCCTCCACTTCTTGTCGAAGCGAATGAGCACGGACCCAAATCCGGCGCGTCCCCGCAGAGCGCCGAAGCGCAAATCCCGCAGGGCCACCGTCCAACCTTCCGAATCCGGCCAACGCTCGAGGAAAGGAAAGCGGGCAAAGCGCAGGATGACCTTCCCCGAACAGGTTTGCATGGCTCGGTCGAACGGCAGATCGTTCAGATTCTTGAAAACGATGCGGCTTGAAAAGACACCGCCGGCCCGTATATCAAATACGCCGGCGTGGTAGCGATCGGCAAGGTCGACAACGAATGTCCACAGGAACGGATTTCCGGAGACGGCCGCGGCAGCAACTTGCTTTGAGGGACAGTTCGAGCAAACCTGTGCCTCCGACCCAGCAGAAAGTTGATCTAGCGCCACGCGGTGTAATTGCCAGCAAAGCAAATAGTAAGCAGACAAAGTCACCAGACAAACGACAGCCAAGGACCGAGACCACGGCTTTAGTTGTCGTGATGCAAGCCCCCGAAGCAGCAGCACCGCCGCGACGGAAACACACCAGACGATCCGGACAACTTTAAGAGGATCCGGAACCGAATGGCGCCCATAGGAGAGTACTGCCAACGAGATCATGGCGATACCCGCAATCCACAAACAGAGACGCCATTTCCCCCGTGACGTGATCAAAAACGTCACGCTCCCCAGGATCAGGTAAATCCAGGGATCCACGATTGCAATGAAGTCCCCATAGACCCAATGCTGGCTGAAAGGCCGCATAGGCCGCGCGCCATAAGCATTGCAAAAATCCAAGAGCAAATGGCTTCCCGTCCCCAACAGTGAAAGCGCAAAAAGATAGCCATACTTTTTCCGAGATTCCGCGGGACTTCTTCGAATCGCTTGATTCCACCTTAGAAAAGGAAGCGGCAATAACAAGGCAAGCAGGATGACTCCCCAGCAGGTGTGAGTATAACCCCGGTGATGTTCCAAAAAAACGAGCGGCGCCGTGATGCTTGTGACATCCATGTCCGGGAGATTGGAAGCCGCGATTAACAGCGTCGTCGCCGCCGAAGTGGTATCGGGAGGTGACGTTGAATCGTGATCCCGCTCAAAACATCCGCCTGGCCCCCGGCTTACGACCTCCAATCCTCGGTTGAGGCCCGTATGTGCCAGAGCTACCGCCAAAAGCGAGTGCGTTATATTGTCCATGGAATCAACCTGGGCCGCTTGACCTTATTATCTCTTCCTGACCAGAGAGCACAACGGAGTTTTGCAGTTACAACCAAAACGAATCATGGACGCATGACTGGAACAAGACGGCCGCATCCTGAATTCTTTCGGCCTGGATTCCCACTCTAGTTTTGTAGGGCGGACAAAGCATGATTTATATTTATTTTGTTGAGTTTAGATATCATTTTCTAGAATTAACTTCAATATAGATTCTAATCTGACAATCGAGAAAGCAGGTCTGGTATACTCGCTCAAGCGATGGCGGATGAACACGAAACAATCATCATTTTAGATTTTGGATCGCAGTACACCCAACTGATCGCTCGACGGATCCGAGAAGCTGGGGTCTACAGCGAAATCCATGCCTATAACACCCCGGTGGAAGTTTTCAAGAACAAGAATGTTAAAGGATATGTTCTCTCGGGCGGACCCGATTCCGTATTCGAGAAAAATGCTCCTAAGGGAGACCCTCGGCTCCTTTCCTGCAACGTTCCGATTCTTGGAATATGTTACGGATTGCAGTGGATGGCTCAGGAGCAGGGGGGGAAAGTTGCTGCCGCGGAAGAGCATGAGTACGGCCGGGCGCACTTGCAGCGACGAGTGAAGAGTCCGCTTTTTCGTGGTCTACCCGATGAATTTTCTGTCTGGATGAGTCACGGCGACCATGTCGAAGTGCCGCCGGCCGACTATGCGGTGATCGGCATGACCGGAAAGACCATTTCGGCGATCCAGCATCGGCAACGTCCGTTCTATGGTATCCAGTTCCATCCGGAAGTGGCCCACACCGAACACGGCACGCAAATTCTGAAAAATTTTTTATTTGAAGTCTGCGGCTGCTGCGGCGACTGGACCATGGGTTCGTTTGCAGATCGGACCGTCGCCCAGATCAGAGATCGGGTGGGCGCGGGACAGGCGGTGTGCGCCCTCAGCGGTGGTGTCGACTCCACGGTTGCCGCAGTGCTGGTTGACCGCGCCATCGGTAAACGCCTGACCTGCATTTTTGTCGACAACGGTCTGCTGCGCAAAGACGAATACCAGGAAGTGATACAGCGTTTCCAAGATAAACTCCATTTAAATGTTCTTGGGATCGACGCGCGGGCTGATTTTCTATCCAAACTGGAAGGCGTCTGCGATCCAGAAGAAAAACGAAAGATCATTGGCGCCGAATTTATTCGCATCTTTGAGCGTCAGGCAAAATCCCTGGGTCCTGTTGAATACCTGGTTCAGGGTACGCTCTATCCGGATGTGATCGAGTCTGTATCGGTGCGGGGTCCTTCCGCAGTGATCAAGACCCACCATAACGTGGGGGGACTGCCGGAAAGCATGCATCTAAAGCTGATTGAACCTTTGCGCGAGCTCTTCAAGGACGAAGTGAGGCGAGTCGCACAAGAACTGGGTCTCGACCCCGAGTTCATCCATCGACAGCCCTTCCCGGGACCAGGTCTGGCAGTGCGTATCCTGGGTCCAGTCTCTGAAGAGCGGCTGAGCATTCTCCGGCAGGCAGATAAGATTGTGGAAGACGAGATACGTACGGCGGGATTGTATGAAAAAATCTGGCAATCCTTTGCCATATTGCTTCCGGTCAGCAGCGTCGGGGTCATGGGAGACGGGCGTACTTATGAGAACGTCGTTGCCGTGCGCGCCGTGCATAGCCAGGACGGCATGACGGCTGACTGGGTACATCTTCCCTACCCGCTGCTGGCTCGCATTTCAAATCGCATCGTCAACGAAGTGCGCGGGGTCAACCGCGTGGTCTATGACATCAGCTCTAAACCACCCAGCACCATCGAGTGGGAATGACCGTGTCTGGGAGCACCCGTCTCGGAGCTCGTAAGTCACAGGTTACAAGCCAAAGAGCCGGAAGTGGAAAGCAGGGAGTTGGAACCGTGGAAGGCTCAAAGGGACCGATCGAGTTTCTGCGGCCACTTTCCGCGGTTCGACCTTTACCTATGATCCTCAACTGCCGACTTTTGACTCGTGACGTTTGGCCCGCGGTCTCCGGCTCACCCGATTGGGGCGCTTGTCTGGCAGCTTTAAACTTTGTCCCTCCACGCGAGACTTGGGACTTGCGACACTCATGAAGAGCGACTTTATTCACTTACATCTGCATTCCGACTACAGCCTGCTGGATGGCGCCTGTAAGATCACTACGTTGGTGGAGCGCGCACGACAATTGGGCATGGACTCATTGGCCATTACCGATCACGGCAATCTTTTCGGCGCAGTTGAGTTCCACGACGCGGCGCTCGAAGCCGGAATTAACCCCATCATCGGATGCGAGGTTTACGTCGCACGCGACGGTCACCGGAGCAGGAGTGGGCGCTCCGAGGGGAGCAACCATTTAGTGCTTCTAGCGCAGGACACCACCGGCTATCACAATTTGGTCAAACTGGTCTCCTACGGCTTTATCGAGGGCTTTTACTACAAGCCGCGCATCGACTACGAGCTGCTGGCAAAGCATCACCAAGGTCTGATCGCACTGAGCGCTTGCCTGAAGGGCCCAATCGCTTCTCACCTGCTGCAGGATGAGCGTAAAGCTGCCGCTACCGAAGCCGGCCTGCTCCAGGAAATCCTCGGCAAGAATAGCTTTTACTTGGAATTACAGGACCATGGCTTGGATGCCCAGAGAAAGGTGAACGAGGAACTACTGGAGTTATCAAAAAAATTGGGCGCCCCGCTGGTGGCGACCAATGATTGTCACTACATCACCCAAGAGGATTCCTTCGCGCACGACGTACTTTTGTGCATCCAGACCGGCAAAACCATCAACGACACGAATCGGATGAAGTACGTCGCTGAGCAGTTTTATCTAAAGTCGTACGACGAAATGTCGCGATCCTTTGGCCACCTTCCCGAGGTATTGCTGCGAACCCGGGAGATCGCGGAGCGCTGCAATTTCCGCATGGAAAAAGGGAAAACGCTATTGCCTCGTTTTGATGTTCCACCCGGTTATACGGTGGAAACTTATTTTGAGGAAGTCGTACGACGAGGGTTCGAAGAACGCCTGGTGCAGTGGCGACGGCTGGAAAGCCAGGCAAGACTCACCAATCCAATCACCGCGTATCAGGAAAGGCTGGAACGCGAAATCCAGATCATCAAACAGACTCAGTTTCCCAGCTATTTTTTGATCGTATGGGACTTCATCCGCTTTGCCCGAGAGCGCGGTATCCCCGTAGGACCGGGGCGCGGCAGCGCCGCGGGAAGCCTGGTTTCTTACTGCCTGCGCATCACCGACCTTGACCCGCTGCAATATGACTTGCTTTTTGAGCGTTTCATAAATCCGGAGCGCGTGACCCCGCCCGATATTGATATCGATTTCTGCATGAACCGGCGCAATGAGGTGATCGAGTACGTGACTCGAAAATACGGCCGGGAAAATGTCTCGCAAATCATCACGTTCGGCACCATGGCGGCCCGTGGCGTCATACGGGATGTGGGGCGCGGCCTCAATATCGCGTATGCCGAAGTCGATAGAATCGCCAAATTAGTCCCCACCGCGCTCGATACCACGTTGGAGAAAGCGCTCGCTTCGGTGCCGGAATTGCGCCAAATGCAGAGTGAGCCGCGATACAAGCAGTTAATTGAAGTGGCACTGCGGTTGGAAGGGCTGGCGCGCCATGCCTCCACGCACGCGGCGGGTGTTGTGATCGCTCCCAAACCTCTTACGGAATATGTCCCGCTGTACAGATCGAGCAAAGACGAAATCATGACCCAATACTCGATGATCGATCTGGAGAAGCTCGGCTTGCTGAAAATGGATTTCCTCGCGCTGACCACTCTAACTGTGTTGCAGGACACCGCCAACCGCGTGCGGGAGGAATTGGGAGTCGTCATCGATTGGAACAACATCGGACTGGATGATCCTGAGACCTTCAAATTGTTCTGCGAAGGGCGCACCGCCGGCGTCTTCCAGTTTGAGAGCAGGGGGATGCGAGATATCCTGCGACGTCTCAAACCGGATCGCTTTGAGGATTTAATTGCATTGAACGCCCTTTACCGTCCGGGACCGATTCAAGGGGGGATGATCGACGAATACATCAAGCGGCGTCACGGCAAGATCAAAGTGCGTTACGAACTTCCCCAACTGGAAGACATACTGAAGGAAACCTACGGCGTGATCGTCTATCAAGAGCAAGTAATGCAAATCGCAAGTAAACTGGCTGGTTTCTCGATGGGCGAAGCGGATCTCTTGCGCCGGGCAATGGGAAAGAAGAAAGCCGATGTCATGCAGGCACAGCGCGATAAATTCCTCCGCGGTGCCGTCGCTAATGGCATCAGCGAAAAGAAGGCCGTGCGGATTTTTGACTTAATGGAACAATTCGCCAGCTATGGATTCAACAAATCTCACAGCGCCGCGTATGCTCTGATTGCTTACCAAACCGCATATTCGAAGTCCCACCACGCGGTACAGTTCATGGCCGCGATGTTGACCTGCGAAATGGATAAGAACGACAAGATGGTCAAGCATTTGCTGCAGTGTAAGGAAATGGGGATCGAGGTCTTGCCCCCCGATATTAATCGAAGCGAGATGCACTTCAAATCGGATCAAAATCGCATCCTGTTCGGTTTGGCGGGCATCAAGAACGTAGGCGAATCCGCCATTCAGAGTGTCCTTCAGGCAAGGCGGGAAAAAGGAAAATTCACCTCCTTCTTTGACTTCTGTGAACGCGTAGATCTGCGCTTGGTCAATAAACGTGTGGTGGAAAGTTTGGTCAAGGCGGGCGCTTTTGACAGCTTCGGTTACCCTCGGGCTCGATTATTTCTGTCCACCGATGTTGCAATCGAACGCGCCCAAAAGCAACAGCGAGATCGGGACAGTGGTCAAAGCAGCCTTTTCGAAATGCTCCAATCATCGCAGGCCGGAGAACATGATCCTTTGGTCGAGGCGAAAGAATGGGTGGAAGCGGAGCGTCTGGCCTTTGAGAAAGAGACGTTGGGATTCTATGTTACGGGACATCCGTTGAAAAAATACGAGGAGGAAATCCGCTATTTCAGCAATGCCACGGTTTCCGACTTGGGAGAGGAGCTATCGGGAAAAGAAGTGACTCTGGGTGGGATCATCACTTCTATGCGAAAGATGCAGACCCGAAAGGGTGACACGATGGCGGTGCTGCAAGTGGAGGATCTGACTGGGACCGTAGAGGTGATCGCATTCCCCCAGACGTACGAGCGTTCGGCGGCCCTGCTGTTAACAGATTCAGCGATTCTGGTGCGAGGGCGATGTGAAGTCGACGAGAACACCGGGATTCGGATTTTAGCTTCGGAAATTCGGTCGCTGAAGAGTGTGTGGGATCGCGGTATCGCCTCACTGAAGGTCACGATTCCTTTGGAGCGTGTAAATTCTGACTTCATTAATCAACTGAAAGGCGCCCTGGAACGTTTTCCCGGCAACTGTGATTTAGAGTTTGAACTATTGCAATACAGCGATTATCGGCTGATACTATTGCCCCTGCAGATCAAAGTGAATCCCTCAGCAGATGTCTTGCGTGCGCTGCACCAGCTATGTGGACGGCAATCGGTGACGGTGATTCCACGGGGATAAACCCATGAGCGATTTGGAGCGCAGCATTGCGGACTTAAAAGAACGGATTGAAGAATTTCAGGCGCTGCCTCCTTCTCAAGACCAGCAGGCGGAGCTTCGGGGAATGCGTCAAACACTGGAACAGTTGCGACGGCGCGTGGACACAAACCAACAGAAACCATTGGACGCCTGGGAACGCACTCTTCTCGCGCGTCATGACCAACGCCCTTATACGCTGGATATGATCAACCTCATTTTCCGGAACTTCAGTGAAATCCACGGAGATCGTCGATATCGGGATGATCCGGCGATGATTTGTGGTTTCGCCATGTTCGATGGAAAGCCAATTGTCGTTGTAGGCCAGCAAAAGGGTCGAAATATGAAACAGCGGATTTTCCGCAATTATGGAATGCCTAAGCCCGAAGGCTATCGAAAAGCAATCCGCGTGATGAAGTTGGGGGATAAATTTGGTTTACCGATTCTGACCTTGATCGATACGCCGGGAGCTTATCCTGGCATCGGCGCCGAAGAACGCGGGCAGGCAGAAGCGATTGCATACAATCTGCGCGAAATGGCCAAACTCTCCGTACCGGTAATCATCACCGTGCTGGGGGAAGGTGGCAGTGGTGGCGCCCTTGGCATCGGCGTTGGAGACCGTGTACTGATGCTTGAGAATGCGACCTATTCAGTCATCACTCCCGAAAGCTGTTCGGCCATCTTGTGGAAAGATCAATTGCACGCTCGCGAAGCGGCGAACGGTCTGCGTTTGTCAGCGCAGGATCTACTCGACCTGCAACTGATCGATGAAATCGTAATGGAACCGTGCGGAGGAGCCCATACCAATCACCAGGAGACCGCAAACATCTTGGCAGACCGCTTGCGCTTTCACTTGGCAGAACTGGAAAAGACGTCACCCCAGGAACGAACGAATCTTCGTTACGAGAAATTTCGGAGGATGGGAGCCTATTAGTGCCTAGCGATGCCTACTCGTCATGCCTGACACTTCGATTTATAATTATTTAAGTACGGGTGGATTTATGTTACATGCCGCGACTTCTTCGATGCCGCGTTTCGCCGCGGACGTCATGCTGGGGCGCTTGGCGCGCTGGCTCAGAGCCAGTGGTCTAGACGTGCACTATGACAATCGGGTCAGCGATGATCAGCTCGTTCAAATCTTCCTGAAAGAAAAGCGGTGGATTGTGACTCGAGACAGCGGGCTGGTCCGCCGCCGGGTGTTACGGCGGGCGATTTTCATCGAGTCAGAAATTTTAGAACAGCAACTAGGGGAGTTTTTCGAAAAGACGAGATTCATTCTGGACAGAAACGCTTTACGTCCCTTCTCCCGATGTATCGATTGCAACGAGCAACTGAAGCCTGCGGCTCGGGAGCAGGCCAGGGTCCGGGTACCTCCTTACGTGTTTCAACAGCACGATATTTTTAAGTTCTGCCCGAAGTGTCACAAGATTTTCTGGGCAGGCACCCACCGGGACCGCATCCAGGCTTTGTTAAACAGGTCCTGTCCACTCTAAGGACTGGGCCTTCATTGGGTGATCCGTGCCGCAGTGGCAATTCAAAAGGGCGCGACTAGAGCACTAGAGCAGAGGCGCTTGCCTTCCCTGATATACCTGATATACTTCTTTGGTTTGCTGTCACCGGGCGTCCAGCACTTTGGCTGCAGGCAGGTGCCATGCGCAACACAAATCGTCTCTGCACAGTTCGTCCTATTTCGAAAACGACATCTAACCTTGTTCAAACTGGGAGGAATCCATGAAAGTTGCGCGTTTGGCAATCTTCTATTTCTGTTTCTGCTCAGCCAGCTTGCTTCTCGCACAGCAAGTCTACTACCTGCCCCAAGTAGCAAACGGGCAGTTCTCAGGTGGTAAATTCCGAACCACCTTCCTGGCCTTCAATAACACCAACGGGAGCGTGACAGTCACGATTGTATTAACCCGGGACGACGGCACGGCTTTGCAGGTCACGATTCCCGAACTGGGGACCAGTGACCGGTTCACCTTTACGTTGGACCCCGGCGCCTCGCGCATACTGCAGACCGACGGCTCAGGGACGGCGACCTCAGGCGCGGCCACCGTGACTGCGAGTGCCGCCATCGGTGTCTCAGCTATCTTTTCGATTTTTGACGCTCAAGATACTTTCCTCACGGAGGCCGGAGTGGGGAGCTCGGACCCGCTGACTGAGTTTGTCATTGCCGTGGATACAACCGGAACCTTTAATACGGGCTTGGCCTTATTTAATTTTGGCAGCGACACGGCGTCGATTCGGCTACGTATCATCGACACCTCCGGTTTGGAGCGGGACAGCGTCCCCTTGGCTTTAGGTCGGGGGGGTCATGTCGCGAAATTTGTTTCAGAGTTCTTTCCCGCAGTCACGAACTTTCGCGGCACGCTCGTGGTCTCAAGCACGATGCCCGTCGCAGCTTTGACTTTGCGCCAAAACTCTTCGCCGCTGTCTTTTACTACCCTTCCTGTTGTCTCGCGGGCCAGTACCCAGCTTGAATTTAGCCTTCCTCAGGTCGCTAACGGTCCTTTGTCTGGAGGGATCATACGCACCACGTTCCTAGTCTTTAATATCTCTGGCGCCCGCGCCACGGTAACGATCACCCTCACCAAGGATGACGGCTCACCTTTCGTCGTGACCATTCCAGAATTGGGAAGCAACAGTACATTCACCGTTACTCTGGAACCCGGCGGGGCCACATTTCTGCAAACCGATGGCTTGGGAACGCTAACTGCAGGTGCGGCCGCGGTGACTTCCAACGTAGCGGTCGGCGTGTCGGCAATTTTCTCAATTTTTGATCCTCAGGGACGCTTTTTGACAGAGGCTGGAGTAGGTGATTCTCCCGCCCGCACAGAGTTCAGCACTCCGATTGATGTAACCGACCTGTTCGATACGGGCATTGCTTTTTACAACCGCCTGGCAACCGCCGCCAGCATGACCCTGCGTTTGATTGACCGCAACGGAACCGTGATTGCTTCCCAAACGATATCCCTCGGCGGCAGGAACCACCTAGCGCGCTTCATATCGGAGTTGTTTGGCGACTCCATCCCCGCTGCGGTCACCTCCGGGTCGGCACTGTTTGCCAAAACGGCTGGCACGCCATCGGGCAACCAACCCGAACGATTTGCCGCAGCACGGAGCTTCCGTGGTTCACTGTCAATTTCCGCCTCCGCCGCCGTTGCCGCGATCACCTTGCGGCAGAACTCGACTCCACTTTCCTTAACCACCCTACCGGTGGCCTCCGGGGCATTTGCAGGCCGGCCGCCTCAAGCAACGGCGCTGCTATCCCGAACCATAAGCGGGGTGAATGCCACCACCGACGTCACTGTAAATGCCGCGTTGCCACCGGGCTTTCGCCTCAGCGGAACAATCAGTGGGCCCGGCCAGCCCACGGTGGTAGCTGCACTCGGAAGCGATAGAAGCAACATATTTATCGGTCCAACGAACGTCAACACAAAACGCTACTTGGTGGTCGTACCGGCAGATACCTACAACTTGCTGGTATGTCATTTGCAACCAACAACAGTAACCAACACATTTCAGGATCCTAGTCCGGTTCAAGTTGCAAGCGACACCACGCGGGATATCACGCTGCCCGCAGTCGGCTCATTCAATGTTTCCGGCGCGGTTTTAGGCGTGGGCACTATCCCGTCGCTGCAATCACCCTCATTAACTTTCTCCTCCTCGGATGGCAAGACCCAAGGCGTATTCCCTCTTCTCCAGAGCGGCAGCTACCAAGGCCAGCTTCCAAACGGAACATATACGGCAAGCCTCTCTGGACAGGCGGGGTCCGGACCGTTGCAAATGCAAACGCTCTCCATTTTTAATCTCGGCTCTTTAACCGTAAACGGTGGCGCTACGGGGAATTTTTCTATTCCCGGTCTTGCGACGGTTTCAGGCTCGATCGGAGGATCAGGGGCAGCCGACGCGTTCTTCCTTACCGTTTCGGCGAGAGACACTTCAGCACTCCAGCCGACGACATTTACCGGATGCGGTTTTCCGCCTGACACAAACCTGACAACGGTCTTTGGTGCGCTCATGCCTTACCAGATGACCATGGCCACAGGTCGTAACTATGGCATGTCGGTGATGCTGCCGATTCTTGAGGGCGAAAGACCGATTGGAAATCTTACGTTGCCGGTGCCGCCGCGCCAAGTTGCGTTTTCCGGAAACACCAACCAGGATTTCGACATTCCGGCTCTGCCACAGCGCCCGAAGATTTCAGGTCGTGTGACTGATAGCAGCGGCAATGGTGTAAACGGAGCCTTCGTCGTGGCGCTCACCGAGCAAGTCACCGGAATTCCAGGCTCTTCGTATAGCGGATTCACGACCACCGACTCCAATGGCAATTACAGCTTGCCGGTCTTGAGCGGAACGAATTATCAACTTATCTTTTTCCCTCCTCAGCCGCAGCCTTAAACCTAAGGAGTCACTCTGCGATCTCAATGCGCGCCCTAGAGACGCCCCACCGGGGAGTCTCTACGATTTGAAGCGACTTTTCAGACGACGTTATCATCATTGTGAAACGGACGCCGCCTTCGCCGCTGGCAGAAAGGGCAATAGTACGCGGTCCGCTGCCCTTGTGAGAGGGTCCTCAGAGCGGCGCGGCAGCGGGGACACTTGCGATCGCCCCAGCGATGCGGCAATAGGAACGTGGCCGGATACCGTTCCATTTTCGATCCAAGCTGCACGGCTTGCCGTAGAATGCTCTTCATCTTATCGAAGACCTTGTCCCATTCCTCTGGCTTCAGTGAGGCGGGACGGCGGCAAGGGTGGATCGAACTCTGGAACAGAATTTCATCGGCATACAAATTCCCAATTCCCGCAAGCAGCTTCTGGTTCATCAATCCTTGTTTAATGGCCTGACCAGATCGTCCTAGGATTCTTTGCAGCAACCGGGAAGAATTGATTCCGGAAAGCGCGTCCGGTCCAAGATTTTTTACGCGATCGAACTTTTCTAATTCAGCGACCCACCATATGCCACCAAAACGTCTCGGATTGATATAGTGCAGCAAGCTCCCATCCTGGAACAGAAACGCGGTTCTCGAATGGGCCGGAACGCGACGGTCCGACTTTGTAAAGCAAAGGTAACCATTCATCCCAAAATGAATCGCAATGCAGGCCTTTGACTCCACCAAGTCGTTAGGTTCATGATCCAATTCCCACGCGTGAAGTTCCAGGCTCTCGATCTCAGGTTTGCCGACTGGATCTCGACCCACCCCGAACTTGGAACGCCGACCAAGAAATGGATCGGCAATTTGGCTGGTTGATGCCTCCAGATATGCGATCAAGTATTTGCCACGGCGCGCAGTAGCGACAAACTGTCCTCCCATCAAGCGCCTTTCGATATCCGACGCCGCCATCCCCGGAAAATTCTTCGAATCCGTGATGTTCACTGCTCGGATAGTTTTCCTCAGCGCATGGCGATTGAAATAACGTCGATACGTCTCGACTTCCGGCAATTCGGGCATTACGAAGTTTTACCCACGCCAAGCACCGGTGCCCCAGAGGATTCAGATTCTCTTGAAATTCCGCAATAGATCGTACAGGCCAAGTCGAAACAATATCGGCCGGCCGTGGGGACAGGTGGTGGGATTCTCAGTCTGGTAAAGCTCATCAATGAGCCACTGCATTTTCTCCACGGTTAACTCTGTATTGATCTTAATTGCAGCTCGGCAGGCAATCGAAACCGCAATTCTCTTGCGTACTTCCGTGACATCTGTTTTCTGTTCTGATATTTCCAGACCTTCCAGAAACTCTCTCACCATCAGATCGGTATCAGCATCTTTAGCCACCACCGGGACTGCCTGGATGACAATGTCGTTGCCGTATGCCTGTGCCTCAAAACCGCCAGTGTTTAACTGGACCAGCAGTTCAGGGATGAACGCTCGTCTGACGGTCGGCACGGAAATCGTGTGGGGTACCAATAGCCTTTGCGCCGGGACTCTCCCATGGCGCATCTGCCGTACGGCTTGGTCGTACAAAACCCGCTCGTGGGCTACATGCTGATCAATCACGAAAATGCCCAATCGGTCCACGGCCACAATAAAGCTGCTGCGAAACTGCCCCATGGCTCGCGGTGGCTCGGAGGATCGAATTTCTGCCATTGCTTCGAATGCCCCTCCGGGCCAAGCGAGATGATCCTCAGGAATCGCCACGTCCGAAACCTCTGTGCTACCGGTCGTCATGTCCCTCCGTCCTCTCATCTGCCCGTCCCAATAGGGTGTCTGGTAGGCCAACGCAGCCGCGTTTTCCGGACGCGGCGCAAATGGACCGAACTGCTGCCCCGAGCACGGCGATTCGCCGCCAGCCGGAACTGAAACCGAGCGCTCCGGATAGTCAGGGACACGCTGACACGCGACGAATCCGTGATCGATGGCAGCGCGAATCAAACTGAAAAGAGTGGAACTGTCGCGAAAGCGAATTTCTGTTTTGGCTGGATGGACATTAACATCAATCTCACAGGAAGGGATCTCCACAAAGAGTAACGTCGCCGGGTACGTCCCTGCGGGTATCAGTTGCCGATAGGCAGCCATTACGGCAGAACTGATGGTCTTGTCTCGCACCATCCTTCCATTGACGAAAAAAAGCTGTGAATACCGATTGCTATGTTGTTCGTGCGGTAGCGACGTAAATCCAAAAACGCGCATCGATCCGCGCCCTTCCTCAAAAGGAACAAGATTATCGAGAAACTCCTTCCCGTAAACCTGGAAGATACGCTCTCGTATGTCCGCCACCGGCGGCGCCGAGAAAACGGAGCCCCGCTCGTTTTCCACCTCGAAGTGTACCTCCGGACGCGCAATGGCATACTGCGCAATCAGGCGCATCGAATGGGAAAGCTCCGTGGACGGAGCCTTAACGAACTTCTTCCGGGCAGGCACATTGAAAAACAAGTCCTGCACGTCTACCTCGGTTCCCTCCGGCCAACCCGTCTCCCGGACAGAACAGATTCGTCCTCCCTCGATGACAATCTCGGTCCCGGAAGCATCTCCCCGAGCGCGACTTTTCAGCGTCAGCCGGGAAACCGATGCAATCGACGGCAGCGCTTCGCCACGGAAACCTAGTGTCTGAATTCGATTTAGATCCTCGATCTGCCGAATCTTGCTGGTGGCGTGCCGCGCAAAAGCCAGTTCCACATCGACCCGCTCCATGCCGATGCCATTGTCGCGCACCCTGACTCGTTGGCGCCCGCCTGCTCGCAATTCGATTTCAATGCGGCGGCTTTCGGCGTCGAGTGAATTCTCAATCAGCTCCTTAACGACCGAGGCGGGGCGTTCCACGACTTCGCCGGCCGCGATTTGATGTGCGACGGTTTCCGAAAGGACTTGGATACGGCCCATTATTTTTCAATCCGTAAATGCAGTTCCTTCAGTTGCTCTGGGCCTACTTCGGAAGGCGAATCCGTCATCAAACAGGTGGCTCGCGCGGTCTTAGGGAAGGCGATCACATCACGGATTGACTTCTCGTCAGCGAGCAGCATCAAGATCCGGTCCAGTCCCAGAGCAATTCCTCCGTGTGGCGGCGTTCCGTATTGAAGCGCCTCCAGAAAAAAACCGAACTTCCTTTGCGCCTCTTCGTCTTCATATCCCAGCACCTGAAACACGCGGCGCTGGACATCTTGCCGGTGGATACGGATCGAACCACCGCCGATCTCCATTCCGTTCAACACCAGGTCATAAGCCTTGGCGCGAACCTTTTCCGGATTGGAGGCGAGCAATTCCAGATCGCTGTCTACCGGACTAGTAAAAGGATGGTGACAAGGGGAATACTTCTTCTCACGCTCGTCGTATTCCATCAATGGAAAATCGTGAATCCAAACAAAATGAAAGCGATCTTTTGGAATGAGATCCTGCCGGTGGGCAATATGCAGGCGCAAAGCTCCCAGGCTCTCCGCGACCATCCGGTAAGACCCTCCAACGAGTAGCAAGATCGATCCTTTCTCACTTCCCGCCTTAGCCAGAATCTTCTCCATCTCCGACACGCTAACGGTTTTTGGCAACGAACTTTTGATTTCGCTTCCATGTTTAACCCATGCAAGACCGGGCGCTCCGAACTGCCTTACGAATTCGGTCAAACCGTCCATCTGGCTGCGAGAGAAAGTCTCACCTCCGTCAACGACCATGCCTTTCACACAGCCTCCGCTGCTGACCGCCTCTCGAAACGGCCCAAACTCGCTGTCAGCAAACTGGTCGCTGACATCCACAAGTTCCATGGCGAAACGCATGTCCGGCTTGTCGGTGCCATAACGCTTCATCGCTTCCACATAAGGAAGGCGCGGAAAAGGTAGCTTGACCGATACTCCGATGCGGGAAAACACCGTCGCCATCATTGGTTCGACCAACTCGAATATGGACTGCGGGCGCACAAATGACATTTCGATGTCGACTTGCGTGAATTCGGGTTGGCGATCCGCGCGCAAATCCTCATCGCGAAAACAACGGACGACTTGAAAATACTTATCGAAACCGGAAACCATCAGAAGCTGCTTAAAAAGCTGTGGCGATTGCGGCAGGGCAAAAAACTTGCCTGGGTGCAATCGGCTCGGCACCAAATAGTCCCGAGCCCCCTCCGGGGTAGACTTTGTCAGCACCGGCGTTTCCACTTCTGCAAAGTCGCGGTCACTTAAGTATTGGCGAATATCAAGGGTGACTTGATGGCGAAGCAGTATATTTTTTTGAAGGCGTGCGCGACGCAAATCCAGATAACGGTACTTCAAACGCATGTCTTCAGAACCTTGCGAGTCTTCGTTGACAGGAAACGGAGGAGTTTTGGCCACATTCAAGATCTTGATTTCTTCGGCCACTACTTCAATTTCACCGGTGTTCAGTACCGGGTTGACGGTTTCCGGTGAGCGTAGCCTTACCTTGCCGCGCACTCCCAGCACAAATTCAGACCGAATTTGCTTTGACTTTTCCATCAGGCTGGGACTGGCGTCCGATCGGATCACCACCTGGGTAATTCCTCTACGATCCCGCAGGTCCACAAAAACCAGATTGCCGAAGTCCCGTCGCCGATCCACCCAGCCCATCAGGGTTACCATGCTGCCCGCGGCGGCCGTGCGCAGCTCCCCGCAGGAGTGGGTGCGATTCCAATCACCCATGGAATCCAGTGTTATCACTTATGCTCTTCCTTTCCCTTTTCTTCAATTCCGGCGCATATCATCGCGCCGTATCTCCGCGGATTGCCCGAATGATTTCGCTCACCTCAGCCCGAATGGTCACCTGCGTTCCATCTCGCATGTTCTTGCATTGAATTTCTTTCCGATGCAGCTCCTCTGTACCGAATATGAGCGCAAACGGAATTCTTAGCTTGTCGGCGTGGCGCAGTTGTGACTTCAGGCTCTTGTCTCCAAACTCCAAGAATGCCCGGATCTCGTTGCGCCTCAGTTGCGAGGCTAAGGTTACCGCAAAATCAAAGCACGCAGGACCTAACGGCGCCAGGTAAACTTCCGGCCGCATCCAGAAGTAGTCTTCCTTTGGCAATGCCAGAATAAATCGTTCCTCCCCCAGGGCGAAACCAAAACCACTGATTGCAGGTCCTCCGAGGCTCTCAGACAACCCGTTATAGCGGCCGCCACCCAACAGTGCGTTTTGGGCGCCCAGGAGGTCGCTCGTAATTTCAAATGTCGTCTTCTCATAATAGTCCAGCCCCCGCACCAATCGGGAGTTCACAGAGTAGTGTATGTCTCGGTTATTCAGGAACCTCTGGACTACCGCAAAGTGCGTTCGGCAATCCTCACACAAATAGTCAAGCGAGGCGGGAAGAGCGTTGATGTGCGCCTGGTCCGTTTCCACCTTGCAATCCAGCACACGTAGTGGATTGGTCGAGGCGCGGCGATTGCAGTCGGCACACAACTGAGGGAGGGCGTGAGTGATCTCTGCGCGAAGTACCTTCAGGTATTTTGGGCGACAGCCGGGACATCCGATCGAGTTAATATGGAGCTGGTAAGGGTGAATTTCTAGCTCCTCCAAAAACCGCACCAGCATTTCCATCACCTCGACATCGATCAAGGGATTGTCAGGACCTAGAACCTCAGCGCCAATCTGGTAAAACTGTCGATAACGGCCTTTCTGGGGCCGCTCATAACGAAACATCGGCCCCATGTAAAACAGCTTCAGAGTTCCAGATCCGGCTAACAGGTTGTTTTCAATACATGCCCGTACCACCGGCGCTGTGCCCTCAGGGCGCAGGGTGAGAGATTTCTTGCTCTTGTCGGCAAACGTATACATCTCTTTTTGCACGATGTCGGTTTCCTGGCCGATGCTGCGCACAAAGAGCTCTGTTTCTTCAAAAATCGGCGTACGAATTTCCATATAGCCATAGCGCGCAAAGATATCACGAGCTTTTTGCTCCAAATATTGCCATTTCTCAATTTCTCCAGGAAGTAGGTCCTGGGTTCCTTTGATTCTGTGGATCATTGCTTTCAAGAAGCGGTAGAGTGATTTTTTGGGCGTTCCGAACCTTTACCGACAGCGAATCCTCCAGGGGACGCAGCCCCCGCCAGCGTCCTTAACCTCAGTCTCCTAAAGAACGTACCTCCTTGACCGGGGCCATGGATACGACCCGTTCGCCCGTCTCAATTCCGTTCAGTCCCCCACCAACATAACACTTGCGGAACTCTACGTGACGACCAACTTGGACGCACGAAGCCAGCATCTTGGTAGTTCTCCCATGATGGGCGTGGATGGTTGCGTAGAATCGTTCGTCCTCAATCGTGGTAATTCTGTCATCCGACCCACGCAGGTGGACCTTCAAGGTGACGTGGAAAACCGGGTGTCCATGGATTGCTGGCGCTCCTTCCCGTTGTGCGCGGTAGAGCTCCAAATCCACCAGATTCCAGATTCGGAATGGCGTCGGTTGACAAAAATACTCCAGGTGAGATCGAAAGCGTTGTTTGTCAGAAGTCCATTCCAGTTCTTCAGTTAAGATCGACAGCGAGGCCGGCCTCTCAGGAATCCAGAAGGGAGGAGACAGGGGCGCCTCGGTTTTCTTACGAGCAAAGAAGAGTGTGGAACCGAAGGCAAGGCCGCCCAAAAGCAATCCGCCCAGGCCTACCTTCTTCCATTTCATGGTCGCTCCACAACCATGGCGATCCCCTGTCCCCCGCCGATACAGAGGCCCGCCAGGCCGCGCTTTGCGCCCCGCTCCTGCATCGCATGGAGCAGCGTGACCAGGATTCTCGCCCCGCTACATCCGATCGGGTGACCGAGTGCGATCGCACCACCATGGACATTTACCTTTTCCGGATTCAATCGCAGTTCCTGCAAAACAGCCAATGATTGCACGGCAAAGGCCTCGTTCAACTCGAATAGGTCTATGTCAGAGGCACTCATGCGCGCCTTCTCCAGGGCTCGCGTGACCGCCGGAACAGGTCCCATGCCCATGATCGACGGGTCAACTCCCGCCGATGCATACGAGACAATCCGCGCGAGCGGCTCCGCCTTAAAATCCCTCAGGCGCTCTTCGCCCACAACAACCAAAGCGGCAGCGGCATCGTTAATTCCTGAGGCATTGCCCGCGGTCACGGTACCGTTGGGATCAAAGGCGGGACGCAATTGTGCCAGCTTCTCAACCGTCGTATCAGGACGGATATACTCGTCTTCCTGGAAGATTACCTCGCCTTTCCTCGTCTGGGATTTCACGGGAACAATCTCCTTACGAAACTTGCCAGAGGAACGCGCGGCCGCCGCTCGCGCCTGACTGGAGGCCGCAAAAGCGTCCTGCTGCTCGCGCGAAATGCCGTAACGCTTGGCGATATTTTCCGCGGTTACGCCCATATGGACCTTACCCATGGCACAGGTAAGACCTTCATCCACCATAGAATCAACCAACTTACCAGCTCCCATGCGATAGCCCCAGCGTGCCCCGGGAAGTAAATAGGGCGCATTCGACATTGACTCGGTTCCACCCGCCACAATGACGGCTGCGTCTTCGCTCTGGATCGCCTGGCACGCGAGCGCGACAGATTTCAATCCAGAGCCACAAACTTTGTTGACCGTGTGACTCGGCACAGATTCGGGAATCGATGCCTTCAGCGCAGCCTGGCGCGCGGGATTCATCCCAACACCCGCCTGCAACACATTTCCCAGGATGACCTCATCGACCTGATCCGGCTGCAAGCCAGCTCGCTTCATCGCCTCACAGAAAGCCGTTGCCGCCATATCGACAGCACTGACATCCCTCAGTGATCCTCCAAAGCTCCCAATTGCAGTGCGAACCGCTGCGGTAACATAAATATTCTTCAACATTTCACTCCCTCCCTTGCATTCAGCCCAGGCGTTATTTCTGGCGCGGACGACTCAATCAACCCGCATAACCTTAATGTCATCTGCGACATGCAAGCTCGCTTCTGTCATTTTCTTGACATCATCGGTAGCCACTCCAGGTGCGACTTCCCGCAGTACCAGCCCCTTACGGGTAACTTCGATCACGCCGAATTCAGTCACAATCAGATGAACGACCTGAACACCCGTGAGAGGCAGGCGGCACTTCTTTAAGATTTTGGGTTCTCCTTCCTTGGTGTTATGGTTCATCGCCACCACTACTTTACGCGCCCCCGCCACCAAATCCATTGCTCCCCCCATCCCCTTGACGATTTTGCCCGGCACCATCCAATTGGCGATGTCTCCCTGCTCGGACACTTCCATGGCGCCGAGCACCGAAAGATCGATATGTCCACCTCGAATCATGGCGAATGACTGGGCGGAGTCGAAAAAAGACGCGCCACGAATGTGGGTAACCGTTTCTTTGCCGGCATTGATCAGGTCTGGATCTTCCTCTCCAGCTAAGGGGTACGGCCCAACCCCGAGCAAGCCGTTTTCAGAGTGAAAAATCACTGTCATTCCTTCGGGGACGTAATTGGCAACCAGCGTGGGCATTCCAATTCCCAAATTGACGTAAAAGCCATCCTGAAGTTCTTTTGCCACACGGCGAATGATGAGTTCCCGTGGATCCATCATGATCGCACCGTCCGTCTTTCGATTCTTTTTTCGTACCTTGCTCCCTGCAAAATTTTTTGAACATAGATGCCGGGAGTGTGGATGCAATTCGGATCCAGACCCCCGGGTTCAACCAGTTCTTCAACTTCGGCGATGGTAACCTTGGCGGCTGTGGCCATCAAAGGGTTGAAGTTTTGTGCTGTCATTCCATAGATGAGATTGCCCATCTTGTCCCCCTTCCATGCCTTCACAAAAGCGAAATCAGCCCAAAGTGGTTTTTCCAAAATATACGTTCTCCCGTCGATCTCGCGCACTTCCTTGCCTTCGGCAACTACTGTGCCAAAACCAGTCGGTGTGAAAAACCCGCCGATTCCGGCCCCGCCCGCTCGGATCCGTTCGGCAAATGTGCCTTGTGGCACGAGCTCGATTTCCAGCTCTCCGCTCAACACCTGTTTTTCAAAAAGCTTGTTCTCCCCGACATAAGTAGAGATCATTTTCTTCACCTGTCGGGTCTCCAGCAGCAGGCCGATACCGAAATCGTCGACGCCGGCATTGTTACTGATCACCGTCAAATTTCGCGTGCTCCGCTCGCGGAGCGCAAGGATGAGATTCTCGGGTATCCCACAAAGCCCGAATCCTCCCATCATGATTGTGGCCCCATCCTGAATCTCCGCAACTGCTTCCTGCGTACTGCGTACCACCTTATCCATGGTCTCCTCCGTAAACAAACCGAAATCATAACATTGCGATTTTATTTTCTTCGCTTGAAAATGAGCCCCCGCCATTCAAAAATAGTTAAGTTATGTTTCCATTATGATTTGGAGATTTTTAAGCGGAGCCACTGGACCGTCTCGCGGTCAAATTGAGCGACAGATAAAGAAGGTGGTGCACCCCCATGGCGAGTCCGCCACTCGCATGGGCGCCATTCAACAGTTGCTGGAGTGGAATACCCCGGAAAGTGTCACCGCGATCCTGAAGCGTTTTACCATTGTGGCGTCACCGGCGACTCTGGACCTGGAAGAAAAGCAGCAGGTCTGCGATATGCTGATTGGATTGGGGCGGAAGATCGTCGATCCAGTCACGCAGTTTCTGCGCTCCGAAGTTCAGGTTTATTGGCCCGGCAGGGCATTACAGGCGGTCCTGCCGGACGAAGAGTTCAAAGATAGCATGGCACAAATTTTAGCGGATCTGCAGGGATCCTATGTGCGCGTGGCCGATCAAAAGCGGGATTTGCTACGTCAGATCGTAGGCTTGGCACAGACTAGACTTTTTGAAATTGCAGAACGTTTTCTATTGGATCCCAGCGACGACGTCCGCATTGCGGCGCTGGAATATCTCTTTTCGGTACCCAATGAGCCGCGGCGTTCTGCCATTCTGGACGCTATTTTTCTTGAGGAGCAGTCGGCCCGATTTTGGCTTCGATTTGCTGAATTGGCTTCTCAAAAGGGATGGAAAATTCCCACCTCTCATCGCGATACTTTGCAAAAACATTTGCCCATGGATTTTTATATGACCTCCCATGGGGAATTGAAGCCGCGACCCAAAAAGACGACATAACACAGAATGACGATTCCCAAGACCCGTGCTCTCATCCCTCAAACTTCTTGAAGACCGCGTCTCTACCCCCGGTCTGAAGTTCCTTTTGCAATTCTTCGACTGCGACGCGCACGACATCACGGTGATGGATCTCCGGATGTGCGCCGGCAGTAATCTCCAGCCAGATTTCGTGGATCAGATGAATGTCGTCCTGCGTCAGATTGGGCGCATGCGCCCCTAAGTAATACGTCCGCACGTGCCCCGGTCGCGTCACGACCCTGAATGGCATCTGCCGACGCTTCCGCCCCGGAATACTTTCCCACACGGCGCCCAGCCTCCGCGCCTGTTCATCGGGCCTCATTTTCGCCGAAACACCGGAGACAATTTCCACCACCTGAAGCCTGTCCGCCGTCTGGGCAATGGCCTGGAAAATATCCGTGGTCGGAACCACCATTAATTTTACCGGCTTGCCGTGCTTCTCGGCCATCGCCACTACCCGCGAAAAGAGCAACTGTTCATAATCGGAGAACACGCCCGGCGCATCAACATATTCACTTCCGGTAAATTGCCAGCGAATGACCTTGGCGGTCATTACAATTACGTCACGCGCCTCCGGATTGACGCGATTCAAAACCCAATCCAAGTGATCCAGCGTGTGGTAGTCGCGCACTGGCACCAGAATACTCCCGGGCCGGCATTCCAGCGCCGCAGCGTCCACTACTTCTCTTTCACTTAACCGAAATTCGTCAGTGATTTCCCGGCGCGCCCTGCGCCGCTCGTTCACGCGCTCGGAAACCAGAAAAATACAGAAGAAAACCAGGGTAAACGCTACACCGGCGACCGTGGCTACCTGCTTCGTTACCAAGTTGACCACAGCAACCGACAGCAGCAACAGGGCAATCGCCCCCAAGCCCAGCGGAATTTCCATGTCCCGAAGTCGAAGATTGAATGGAACTTTCCATTCACGAGGAGACTTGTCCTTGAAACGAAGAAGAATCGTAGCCAGGGCATTAAAAACGAAAGACCAGATGACGCCAAAGGCATACGCCTCACCCAGGACATACGTGTTACCGCGTGACGCGACAATCGCCACGAGCTGCAGCCCCACAATTACGTTCAGCATCCGGTAGGTCGTGCCATATTTTCTGTGCGGCGCTCGAAACCAGTCCGTCAGCACCCCATCCTCGCTGACTCGATTCAACACGCCGTTAGACCCGATAATCGCCGTGTTGATCGCGCCGGACAGCATCAAAAATCCCACAACGACAATGAATCCGTTAAACACCAGCTTCAACGTCAAGGGCCCCACCAGATTCATCGCTATGCCGCTGATCAAATTGTCAAAATATTGCGGCCTCAGCGCATCGGGAATGATCGCATAGGCAAGAAAGGAAACCAGCGAAGTAAACAGCACGGAATAAATAAAAATGACGATCCCAGCCCGCATCAAATTCTTGTGCTTGGGATACTCCAGCTCCCGGTTGACCTGCGCCAGCGACTCTTCGCCCGACATGGCCAGGATCGAGTGACCAAATGCAATCAAAATACCTAACAGGCCCAACAAACTCCCGCCATAGAGACCCATGCCATAGTGCTTTTCCTGCTCCTCCCCAGCAGAAGGGGAAATTACATGCAGCGACCCGGGAACAATCTTGGGCAACCATCCCACCGCATCCTCTTTAAAGGAAAGATTCTGCGCCGTCGGCGCCGGCGGAAGCCGCTGCGCCTCCGGCCGACTCCACACCGTCAACGAGCTCCACGCAATCAGCATCACGACCATCACCGTGGTGATGTACATGATCTTGAGCGCATCGTTGGACGATTCGTGGATCCCCTTGATGTTGCGCCACCAAAAATACAGCGTCACCACCACCGCCACCACCGCCGCCAGATGATTGATCGTCGCCTCTGAAGGTGTCCACTCATATCCAAAATAAGTCGCCGTCTGCGCCACCAGCTTGACGATATATTGCCCGGCGGACACCCCAGAAATCGGTCCGGTCAAAATGTAGTCAAACATCAGCGCAGAGACCGACAGCTTGGCCAGCGTGCCGCCCATGGATTCCTTCACCACCCGATACACGCCGGCGCGCGTGAACATGGCGCATGATTCAATGTAGACGGCGCGCACCCCGAACGAAAACAGCATCACTCCCAGGATGAACCAGGGCGCCGCGTGCCCTACTGCCTGCTCCGCAATGCCACCTGCATAAAAGGCCGATGAGCCCAGGTCATTCAATACAATTGCGGCCGCTCTCCAGAAGGAGATAAAACTAAGCATGATGGTGGAGGCCACCACCACCTTTACTCGAGGAGAGGGCCCCACTGGTAGATCCGCCATAAGAAAGGCATTCTAGGCCTTCACGCCAAAATGTCAAACCACGAAGGTATTCTCATTGGAATGATCTTCAGAGTCTTGGGATGTTACAATCCGGCACATGGATTGGGATGTCATTATCGTAGGCGCTGGACCTGCAGGCGCCACCGCAGCGCTGCGGTTGGCCGGAAAGGCCCGGGTGCTGGTCCTCGACAAGGAGGATTTCCCAAGAGATAAACCGTGTGGCGGAGGCATCAGCGCGCGCGTCTTGACCCGTTTCCCTGAGCTGCAACGATTGCTGAAAAACATCCCCGTACAAACGGTTCATCGGGTATTACTGCATTCTCCCTCCGGCCTGGAGTGCAGCTATCGCCAGAAAGCTCCTTTATATCTCATGGTGCGGCGTTGGGATTTTGACAACTTATTACTACGGGAGGCGGAGAGGCGCGGCGCCCGCGTGCAGACGGAAACGGTAACCGGGCTGGACCTGCAGGGTCCTAAAGTATCGGTCCAAACCCGTCACCTGCATTGCACTGCTTCCCTGGTGATCGGGTGCGATGGCGTCAACAGCGTTGTAGCCCGCGCCTCCGGTTTACGGTCAAGCTGGCTCGAATCAGAACTTGCCATCGACATGATGGAAGAAACTCCCTATGGTCATCTTGATTATCGGGAGAAGGACACGATGGAGATCTTTTATGGTTACCAACACACGCCGGGCTATGTGTATCTGTTTCCTAAGGCCGATCATCTCAATGTAGGACTCGGTTGGAAAATGCAATATTTCAAGCGCCACATCCATGGCGCTCCCTACAAGCACCACCGGGCGCTGGTGGATACGTTGGTGGAGGATGGCACGTTGCGAGGTTCTTCCGACCGGGCATGCTTTCGGCCGTTTACTATTCCGGTCGGCGGGGTTCTCGGCCGTACCTACTCGGATCGGTTGATGCTTTGCGGGGACGCTGCGGGTTTTGTAAATGCATTCACCGCAGAAGGAATTTACTACGCGATGATATCCGGGGACCTGGCGGCGCATACCGCGCTCCAAGCGCTTCATGCAAACGATTGCGGTAGATCCAGGTTAGCTTCGTACCAGCGTCGATGGCAAAAGGAAATAGGAGCAGAACTGGAGTTCTCGTTGAGGGTGCAGCGATTGCTACTGGATGACACGATGCGCGTCGACCGGGTAGTGCGCGCCGCCAGCCAGGATCCTAAGTTGTTACGCATTCTGGCGGGCTATGTCACCGGACAGGTGAGCCACCGCTCCTTTCGCAGGTTTCTTTTTAGTTATGTCATGAAACAAGGGATCCAAAAAGTTTTCCTGCCATGGCGGCGCGAGATTCAGGAAGGAATTTGATGTTTGAAATCCTCGCAAATGCACAACGATGTTAGACTCGATATTCGATGATAAGAAGATCTTCACATGAGGCAACTATGCAATGGACCGATACGTCGACCTTCGAGTGGAGCTCTAAAATCTCCAACTTTGAAGCCAAGCAAAAGGTGGGCCGCATTGTGGCCGGGTGTGTTCAGTCGGGACAAGTGATTGGGATCGGCTCTGGATCGACCTCCTACATCGCCATTCAGGAGATCGCCAAGCGAATGAAAAAGGAGAGGTTACATTTTCTCGGAATCCCGACTTCCCTCGAGGCCCGAATGGCGTGTACTCGCACCGGCATCACATGCACCACCTTGCTGGAGCATCAGCCGGACTGGGCATTCGATGGGGCTGATGAGGTTGATGCTGATGGCAACATGATCAAGGGTCGCGGAGGCGCATTCTTTACCGAAAAATTGGTGGACGGAGCGGCAAAAAAGCTATTTATCCTCGTGGATCCTTCCAAGATCGTGACACATTTGGGGACCAGTTTTCCCGTCCCGGTTGAAGTGCATCCCCCAGCAGCGCGCTGGGTGGAACAACAGATCCGGGGGCTGGGCGCCACTGAAGTTGTGGCCCGGACGGCGCCAGGAAAAGACGGACCGGTTTTTACCGAGCACGGTAACGTCATTCTCGATGTAAGATTCGCTGACATTGGCGCCACCCTCGAAAAAGATTTGAAGTCTATTTGTGGTGTCATCGAATCCGGTCTTTTTTGGGGATTCAAGCCGGAAGTGGTCATAGCGCATTGACTTTGGAGGATTTTGATGCAGCACAGCCAAGGATTTCTCAAGCTCGTCAATGCGGCCAAGACACGGATCCAACAGACCCACGTCGATGAGGTTTCCCGCCGTCTTCAGGCGGGGGAAACGTTGACGCTGGTTGATGTGCGTGAAGATAACGAGTGGCAAAAAGGGCATGCCACGGGGGCGATCCATCTGTGCAAGGGAATCATTGAGCGGGATGTGGAAAAGGTGTTCCCCGACAAAAACCAAGAGCTGATTTTATATTGCGGCGGGGGGTTCCGCTCCGCCTTGGCTGCCGATGCGCTGCAACAGATGGGCTATACCCATGTCATATCCATGGATGGCGGTTGGAAAGCATGGCAGGAGCGGAAGCTGCCCATGGAAAAGTGATAAAATCTTGTATCACGTCACAGCCAGCCCAGCATCCTTCCGCCACCGAGGATGACCGAAGCAACGCCCGCTGCGGTTGCAATCGTCTCTCCACGTGGCAGCAACTTCTCAGCGGCAATCAGAGTGGCAATTGCCAACATCAGAGGAAAACTCATGATGCCCAAGACGCACTGGATCAGCATGAGCGCCCAGCAACAAGCCACGCAATAGTTTCCATGATGAAAGCCCGTGCGGAAAGCGCCGCAGGGACTAGGGCGCCAATGCTCAGCGACGAAAAATAACGGACTACGACAGTGCTTCAGACAGGCAACCTTCCATGACGTAAGCTGGTACATGCCGGCGGCAACCATCGCGGCACCCGTAAGCGCCGGCGCCCATTCTGAGACTTGCCGCCAACGCATGGCCTGAACCGCAAAAACCCGTCCAACGGCGTAAACGATGGCTCCAAACAACAGCCAAGAAACAAAATAACCAAGCCCTACCCAAATCCCAAAGCCGTGTGGCTGGCCAGTTTGACGCGCTACCCCTTGGACGAGCATAAAAACTGGAAGGGCTGATAGCAGCATCATCGCCACCATCATGCACTCCCACATCGCCAAAAACATGGTGGCGGCGGACCATTCGGACTGCCCACCCATCGGCATCCACATCATGGACATCGTCCAACCGCCGGGCATGTCCATTCCGCCCGCCATAGAGCGTGACAGCGCCCAGGTCAGAAACCATGCCAGCGCGCTGCCGATGGAAGAGCCGATCCAAGCCCATCGCGCAGTTCTGGAAAGGCGTGGCGCTACGACTGTAGCCATTCCCTTAGCCCCTCGGGACTATATGGGAGATCCTTGAGCGTTTCAGCTCCCCGTAGATATCTTTTCAATCTCCACCTTGCATTCACGGTACTCCTCCCAACGTCATAAGACGACATTATATGTCACATGAGTCATCTGGAGGATGGTCGATCGCACACAGAAATGACCATCGGGGAGGGAATGAATTTCGACCCTTGGATCAGTCCGACAATTTCAAAATGACTCGTTGTGGTATGATGGGCCTACGTTCTTGCCTCGGAGGAGACGCCATGACGGATAAAATTCGATTCATTGCTTTACCCATCGTTTTGCTTTTAATCACTTTCTTCGGGAGGCTGATTATGGGCGCTCAGGGCGCTTCGTACCAAGCGGCCAATCGCGTCTTCTCCATGGTCATCCTTCAAGTCCATTTGGCGCTTCTCTGGGGGGCATTCTCCAAGAGGTACAAGGGTTACGGGATTGGCGGCGCCATCACGGTGGGACTTCTCATTGCGCTTGTAAGCCAAGTCTTGATCCTACTAGGCACCGCCGGCTCCTATGTAATGCATGCTGAGACTTTTTTTAATTATCGCGAGGCGTTGAATGTCTCGGCTCCGGTGGGGTTTTCTCAGGCGATCAAGATTCGCCTCGGCGGCCTGGTAGTTAACTGCGTGATCTCTACCGTTGCAGCCGTTCTGGGTTACGCGCTGGCATTTCTAGTTCCACCCAAGGAACAAACGGCGTAAAGGCACGCACCGCGATTAGCATCCTGACCCCAAAACGCGGGCAAGTTTCCGGGAGCGCTCTAAACAGAATTGAACTTTTCGGATACCTCTTGCTCTTCCAGCACGGGCGATTCGCCCAAAAGTAATTCTCTGGCCCGCGCGGTGGCTTTTACGACCGCTTTGATCAACGTTACGCGCAGTTTTCCTTCCTCCAGTTCCAAAATTCCGTCAATCGTGCAGCCGGCTGGAGTCGTCACGGCATCCTTCAGCAGCGCCGGATGATGGCCGGTTTCCAATACCACTCGCGCCGCTCCCTGTGCCGTCTGCGCTGCCAGGATCGTGGCAATGTCACGAGGGAGACCAACCTTAACGCCCGCCTCGGCCAAGGACTCCAAAATGATGTAAATGAAAGCCGGCCCGCTGGCCGAAAGGCCGGTGACTGCGTCCATATGCCTTTCGTCCACCACCACCGTGATCCCAACGGCATCAAACAGGCCGCGCGCAGTGGTCACGTGTGCTTGACTGGCGAATTTGCCTTTGCAAATGCCCGTCATCCCATACCCTACCAGGCAAGGAGTGTTTGGCATCGCCCGTACCACAGGGACTTCTGCGCCCAAGAGTCGCTCGATGTAGGACGTGGGAACCGAAGCGGCAATCGAGACCAACAGCTTTTTTGAGCTCATCTGGTGACGAATCTCCCGCACCACCTGGCTTACGGCATTCGGCTTGACGCAAATCAGAACAAGGTCCGACTGGCTAGCAGCTCCGACATTGTCCGTGGTCACCGAAATTCCCAGTTCCCGGGACAACGCCTCCGCTCTTTCCTGATGTTGCACGGTTGCTACGGTGTTCTGGGGCAAAAGAATGCGCTGTTTAAGCAGTGCCTGCAGCAGAATCCCGCCCATTTTGCCCAAGCCCAACACGGCGACTCGCCTATCAACCGGCTTTGCGATCGGCGTCATGTCCTTACCTAGGTCCAATCCTTCCCTCCCATTAGCGCCAGACCCCAATCTTACACCTCATGACAAATCTACCCTCGTGATAGCGCCTTCGGCGGCCGACGACACGAGCGAGGCATACTTGGCAAACACGCCGCTACTATAACGGGAAACGGGCGGCTTCCACCGCTTCAGCCGCTCCCGGATCGCCTGCTCCGGTAAGTCCACGTCCAGACGTCGCGCGTCGATGTCAACCACAATAGAATCTCCCTCCTCGATTGCCGCAATCGGTCCACCCCGTGCCGCTTCGGGCGCAACATGTCCAACCATCAGACCATGGGTTGCGCCGCTGAAACGGCCGTCCGTGATCAGAGCCACCGACTCACCCAGACCCTCGCCTACCAATGCCGCAGTGACTCCCAGCATTTCGCGCATTCCTGGCCCTCCCCTTGGTCCCTCATAGCGGATCACTACCACGTCGCCCGGCCGGATTTGCCGCGCTAACACAGCGCTCATAGCGCTTTCTTCAGAGTTAAACACGCGTGCGGGCCCCCGGTGCAGCGCACGCTCGTGGCCAGCCATCTTGACGACACATCCTTCCGGCGCAAGCTTGCCTCGCAGGATCGCCAGCCCACCGGTCGGCTTGATCGGATTAGAAACGGGTCGCACCACCTCTTGTCCCGGAGTTTCCACCGCCGAGCGCGCGCCTTCCACCAGCGTGGTCCCGGCGGTCGTCACTTGATTGCCATCCACCAGGCCCGCATCAACCAGGCGCTTGACGAGGATCGGAATTCCACCCGCCCGGTCCATATCGACGGCCACATATTTGCCGCTGGGTTTCAAATCAGCCAGCAACGGCGTCCGCCGGCTGACGGTATCAAAATCATCGATATTCAGCGCCACACCAGCCTCTCGGGCCATCGCAAGCAGATGCAGTACTGCATTTGTGGAACCCCCAGTAGCGGCCACCCCGGCGATTGCATTTTCAAATGCTTGCCGTGTAAGAATCGCGCTCGGTCGCAGATCACGGCGCAACAGCTCCATCACAAGCCGGCCGCAGAACAAAGCAACGCCTCGCTTGCGTGGGTCCAGGGCCGGAACACTCGTAGTTCCGAGCGGAGAAAGCCCAATAAACTCCAATACGGTCGCCATCGTGTTGGCCGTAAATTGTCCCCCGCACGCTCCCGCACCTGGGCAGGCAACGTCTTCCAACTCCTTGAGCTCCTCATCGGTTATCTTGCCGACGGCATTAGCGCCGATCGCCTCATAAACGTCCTGGATGGTCACATCCTGTCCTCTGAAGCGGCCGGCTGCAATCGACCCGCCATATAGAATCAGGGCCGGCACGTCCAGCCGGATGAGCGCCATCGCCGCTCCTGGAATTGTCTTGTCGCAGCCGACCAGCGCCACAATGGCGTCAAACATATGCCCTCGCCCCACCAGCTCAATGGAGTCGGCAATCAACTCACGGCTGATCAGGGACGCCTTCATCCCTTCGGTGCCCATCGTGACACCGTCACTGATCGAGATCGTGTTGAATTCCATCGGAGTTCCGCCAGCCGTTCGCACACCCTCCTTCACCTGGACCGCAAGCTCGCGCAAGTGGTAATTACACGGCATCGTCTCGATCCATGTATTGGCGATGCCAACAATGGGTCGAGCAAGATCCTGATCCCGAAACCCGATTGCCTTAAGCATGGCGCGCGCGCCTGAACGATCTCGACCCTCAAGAATGGTACGACTGTGAAGCCTAGCGCCTGGTGTCATAGCGTCCTCTGGAGAAATGTTATTCGAAGGCAACTAATATCTTTTCATCCACCCTTTGTAACCTTCAGTCCGCCGCTTAACCCTGCTCATCCGGCCGCACGGTCACTGGATCTAAAAATTTCATCATTGCCCGCAGTTGCGCGCCCACCTTCTCAATCGGATGATTCTGCTCGTTGGCGCGGGTAGCATTAAACCAAGGCCGCCCGGCCTCATCCTCGGCAATCCATTTTCGGGCATACGTCCCATCTTGGATCTCCTTGAGCATCTTTTTCATCTCGGCCTTCGTGGCGTTGGTGACGATACGAGGTCCTCCCGTATAGTCTCCGTGCTCGGCTGTGTCGCTTACCGAATAACGCATGTAATTCAACCCCCCCCGATACATCAAATCCACGATCAGCTTCAGTTCATGCATGCACTCAAAGTATGCGATCTCAGGCTGATAGCCTGCTTCCACCAATGTCTCAAATCCAGCCTTAATCAAAGCGCTGACGCCGCCGCACAGCACCGTCTGCTCTCCGAAAAGGTCGGTCTCGGTTTCCTCGGCAAACGTCGTCTCAATGACCCCCGCGCGTGTTACCCCCAAAGCCTTCGCATACGAGAGAGCCAATCGTTTCGCCTGGCCGCTCGCGTCCTGATGAACTGCCAGCAAGGCCGGGGTTCCGCCTCCTTCTTGAAACACCTCGCGCACGCGGTGGCCTGGAGCTTTCGGCGCAATCATTGTCACATCTACATCCTTAGGAGGAGTAATGGTGCCGAAACGAATATTGAATCCATGCGCAAACATCAACATTTTGCCCGCAGAGAGATGCTCCACAATTCCATCCCGGTAAATCATAGGCTGCTTGGTATCCGGCGCCAGCATCATCACCACGTCGGCCCGCCGACAGGCATCGCTGACGGTCTCGACGGACAGGCCGGCGCCTTGCGCCTTTGCTTTGGACTTACTAGCCGCCTGCAAACCGACTACCACGTCCACCCCACTGTCTTTCAAGTTCAAGGCATGGGCGTGTCCTTGCGAACCGTAGCCGATGATCGCTACCTTTTTCTTTCGGATCAGGTTCAAATCGGCATCTTTGTCATAATAAATGGTAGCCATGGAAATAACCTCCGATGTAAACAGCGGCTTCGTTCAAACTGCGATAGGAAAGCTTCCGGAGACGCTGCCGCCTTCAGCGATTTTCGTTATCTCTAAACAGAACTGCTGATATTAGAATTCGCATCCCGCTCTCCCGGTTTTCGAGTAGCCGAAGCCCAAGCCGCAACCTCGGCGGGATCAAACCTTCCCGGACCGCGCACCATCGCTACAACCCCCGTGCGGACCATTTCCACAATTCCAAACGGGCGCAACATCTCAATCGTAGCTTCTATCTTGTTTTCATCCCCTGTCACTTCCAGAATCACCGTCGTCTTGCTGACGTCCACAATTCTGGCCCGGAAAATGTGGGCCAATTGCAAAATTTCGGAGCGAGTCTGAGGACTGGTCTTCACTTTGATCAGGGCCAAGTCACGCACCACCGCAGGCAGGCTGCTGACATCGTCAACCCGAAGCACATTTACCAGCTTGTAGAGATTCTGCTCCACTCTCTCAACACTGGTTTGGCTTCCATCAATGACGATCGTCATGCGCGAAACGCCCAGTTGTTCGGTATGCCCTACGGTGAGTGACTCAATATTAAAAGCCCGGCGGCGAAACAACGAAGCGATGCGATTCAAAACTCCGGGCTTATCTTCAACGTAAGCAACTAATGTATGTAGCATAAGCTTCCCTTACGAAGGACGCAGTCGCGCGGCGCCACAGAGAAGCCGACCCATCTCTTGAAGTCGCCGTTGCGACCACGGCTTAACACGTATTTCCAGGCACAACCTCCATGTACGACAGCTTCTCCGCTTGCCACCGCGCGCCTGTGTACCCTGGCCGTGGATGCTACATCTGTCTCCCTGGCTCAGGTTCTCGATCTATTGAAGGAACCAACAAAGGTGTTCAGGTCTTTACGGGTCAGCAGCCGTTTCCGCCAAGGGACTGGGCCGGCGAATCATTGCGTGCAAATCCGCTCCCGCCGGCACCATAGGAAATACAGAATCCTCTTGCTCGACGCGAAAGTCAACCAATACCGTCCCCGGCTCTGCCAATGCGGCTTCATATGCCGACGGGATCTCGGCGCGTTTGGTCACCCGGATACCGACAAGGCCATGGGCTTCCGCTAATTTGACAAAATCAGGATTACGCAGCGGAGTGGCCGCATAGCGACGCTCATAGAAAAACTCCTGCCACTGGCGCACCATGCCTAAATAGCCATTATTGATGATGGCCACGTTGATTTTAATCTTCTCCTGGGCCGCCGTTGCAAGTTCAGCCGCAGTCATCTGAAATCCACCGTCGCCTACAATGGCCCACACTTCGGTGTCGGGTCGGGCGAACTTCGCCCCCATCGCGGCAGGAAACGCGAAACCCATCGTTCCTAATCCTCCAGAGGTGATCAGCGTCCTGGGCTGCTCGTGCTTGTAATACTGCGCCTCCCACATCTGATGCTGGCCCACATCGGTGACCACAATCGCTTGACCTTTGGTGAGCCGCCACAAATCATTAATGACGTGAGCCGCGTACAGATGGCCGCTGTCGGGAAGGTACTGAATATCACGTACGGCCACCTCGCCTTTCATGCCATCGATGTGCGCCCGCCACTCTGCGTGCTTCCTCTCCGCCACATACGGGAGCAACTCCAGCAGAGTTTCCCTTAGGTCCCCCACGATCCCCACGTCTACATTGACATTCTTGTTGATCTCAGAAGGATCAATCTCAATGTGGATTTTTTTCGCATTTACGGCATAGGTCTGAAGGTTCCCGGTAACCCGATCGTCAAAGCGCATGCCAAAAGCCAGCAGCAGATCGGCTTGCTGGATCGCGCTGTTGACCCACGCTTCCCCGTGCATGCCCATCATTCCGAGGTTCAGCGGGTGAGACGCTGGAACGCCGCCAAGCCCAAGCAACGTCAACGCGATTGGGGTATCCGTCCTCTCAGCGAAGGCCAGTACCTCCCCGCAGCCACTCGACATAATGATCCCGTGGCCGGCAAGGATGAGCGGCCGTTGAGCATTGTTGATCAGATCTGCCGCACGCTGCAGCTCAGCCGACTGCGGGCGGTGCTGCGGCCGGTAACCGGGCAGCCGTACGGGGGTATCATCCCATTCAAATTCAGCGCTCGCCTGCTGGGCGTCTTTTGTAATGTCCACCAACACCGGCCCCTGCCTCCCAGATTCGGCGATGAAAAACGCTTCCCGAATTGCCTGTGCAATCTCTTCTGGGTGGGTAACCAGGAAGTTATGTTTGGTGATAGGTAATGTTATCCCCGTCACATCAATTTCCTGAAAAGCATCCGAACCAATCACCTTCGAGCCTACTTGACCGGTGATGCAGACGATGGGCACCGAATCCATCATCGCCGTTGCAATGCCGGTCACCATGTTGCTGGCGCCCGGACCCGACGTGGCGATCGCTACTCCCACTGTGCCCGAAGCGCGAGCATACCCATCTGCCATATGGGTGGCTCCCTGCTCGTGTCGTACCAGCACATGATGAATCGGATAATCCAGCATGGCATCATACGCTGGCAGGATCGCGCCACCCGGATATCCGAAGACAACCTTCACTCCCTTTCGAACCAGACACTCCCAAATGATCTGTGCGCCTTTTAGCTGCATCGAATCCCTCGGCAACTCGCTTGTAGTTTTTGGTGCGGAAAGAAATTGTCCGAAGCTGCGCTCTCAGCCACTGCTTGGTGGTTTCCGCGCCGAGACAAGTTCTTCACGCAACCCTGCTGCTCAAGCGGCAGTCAAACGGTAAAAGAGTACCAGCCGGCAATCTTAAAAACAAGTTATTCGCCGAAAGGAGTGCCCAATTGGATGCGCCGAAGAACGGTACAAAGTGGCCACGCCGGTTCCCCACTCGCGGGACGTTTGCAGCCCATCGATTCCTACCTTATTGCTGTTGCTCGTTGCACCTCTGCAATGGTAAGGCGCAGGAGCCTTTGCGTCTTCAAGATCGCATCCTGATCTCTGTACGCATGGCGCGGCCAGAAGAAACCTTTCAGTCCATCTCTTCTTCTTCTGGGTACAATATGAATGTGCACATGCGGCACGCTCTGACTGACGCGGTTGTTGATGGCGACAAACGATCCTTCCGCTTTCAGACCCATTTCCACTGCGCGCGCCAACGTCTGAGCATTCATAAAAAGAGGCGTGATCAGAGCTGGCGGCAGGTCCTCCAGAGTTTCGTAGTGATGTTTCGGGACTAGCAAACAATGCCCAGGAAACAACGGTCTCTGATCCAAAAAGGCGAAGGAAACCTCATCCTCAAGCACGGGATAACTTTGCGCGTCGCCGGCGACGATCTGGCAGAACAGACAGCTTGCATCTTGGATACCAAACAGTCCCGGTTGCTCCCCTACGCTTTGCATAACACAAGCTTACAATATCGCAATAAAAATACTTCGCGCTCAGGGTGAGTGTCACCCCTCTTTTGACATATGGCGAGAATCTCCATCGTGGTCATTGCGAGAAATGAAGAACAACAACTCGCCCAACTGCTGCCCGACCTGAGCCGCCTGGACAACGTGGAAGTGATCGTAGCAGACGGGCAAAGCACCGACAGGACCCAACAAGTGGCGCTACAACACGGCTGTCGATATCTGGTCACCCCTCCTGGCAGAGCGCGTCAACTGAATGCGGGCGCGCATCTCGCCGCCGGCGAAGTTCTGCTCTTTTTGCACGCCGACTGCCGACTGCAGGAGGGTTGGAACCGAGAGTTGCTGCGGGCTCTCGATGACTCCACGGTGGTCGGCGGAGCCTTTTCACTGAAAATGTCCGGAGGCTGCCCCTGGTTGGATCGTTTTTTGTCTTGGTCGGGCCGTCACAATGCGCGTCGATCGCGGACCTTCCTCGGGGATCACTCCATTTTTGTTCGGCGAGAGGTTTTTGACAAGGTGCGCGGTTTCCCGGAAGTGGAGCTGATGGAAGACTATCTTTTCTCCAAGAGGCTACATGCGATTGGCCGCCTGGTACAGTTAAAGTCGCTTTCTCACGCCTCCGCCCGCCGCTTTATGGAAAACGGCTATTTAAAAACGATTCTGCAAATGAGACTCCTGCGTCTGCTGGCAGCACTCGGGTATTCTAATCACCGGCTGTGCCAACAATACCTGGGAAGCGGCAAGAAGCCATCGTCAACCGACTAGCTCCTTGTGAAGCAGCGAGAGGAACAGGCCAACGTCGGTGACGATCCCGATTGCCTGCGCAGAACCTCTGTCACTCAGCTTGGTCACCGTTGAGGCGTTGATGTCCACGCATACGGTCGTCACCCAGGAAGGAATCATGTTGCCCACGCCAATCGAGTGGAGCATCGTTCCCAGCATCAAAATCATGTCCAGGTTCTCCACCGCTTCAGCGTACGCTTCCTGTGCCGCGATCAAGTCCATGACGGTCTCGGGAAGCGGGCCATCGTCCCGAATACTTCCCGCCAGCACAAAGGGAACGGATTTACGTACGCATTCATACATAATGCCGGATCGCAGGATTCCTGCTTCCACCGCCTGGCGGATCCCACCGGAGTGGTAAACCACGTTGATGGCGCGCATATGATTCTTGTGCCCGTCACTGAGGGCAACTCCGGTTTCCAGGCTTATACCCAAAGAAGTTTTATAGAGCGCATATTCGATGTCATGCACCGCCAGCGCATTACCACTCAGCAGAACATCCACGTAACCTTTACGGATCATGTTCGCGAGATACGGGACGCCGCCCGTGTGCACGACCACCGGCCCCGCGACAACTCCAATGCGGCCTTTGCGTCCTTTGACATCGCGCATCATCTGAGCCAGCTTGGCAGTGGATATTTCAACCCGCCTCTCAGTGGACACATCGCTCGCCATGAAGGCAAAGCCGTATCGGTCGCGCGTCTTAAACTCTGGCTGCACTCGAATCCCTTCTACTCCACAAACCACTTGGTCGTCCCTCCGTACGTCGCGAAGTCTCCTGCAAAGGACCCGCCGCCCTTCCACCACCAGAATGGCATCCATTCGCTGCCTGTCCACTTCAATCCATTCGCCTTGAACGCGAACATAGGTTCGATGATTGGTCGTGGAATAAAAATCTTCAGGGACACACTTATCTCGAGAGGCGAGCTTCACTGTCGCGTCACACTCCTTAAGAACGTAGCAGCCCAGCGACATCAGCTCTTCCAGCAACGAAACCAAGGCAGCCTTCTTCGGCGCGCTCACACGCAGACGAGCCGTGGAGAAGTCCTGATTGGTGCGGCCGATATCAAAGTCCAAAATTTCAAACTGACCTTGATACTCGATGACCTTGTCAAAAATCTTCGTCATCAACTGCGAGTCAATCAGGTGCCCTCGCGCTTCTACGATCTCCGATGCTTTCATAGACAGAACAATGTAGCATGTTTCGGCTCTTTGGATGTCTTTCCAAGTTTATGGATCGATGCCAGACGACGAACTGAATCTGAAAAGAGGCGCCCGGGCACCCGACAGCGCAGATACTGGCGGTCCGCTTGACGCGTATCACGAGTCACATGCCTGTCGAGCCCCAGCGGCTAGCCGCGAGCGGCGCCAGTCGCTGCCAATCTACGAACGCGGTGACGGTCTCGCGGAAAGCCTCCACGGATCGGGACAGGATCTCGAAATAGCTCCTCCCCCCTTCCGATAAGGAGGAGCAGGACGACTGACAAAAGCCCACGATCCTCTTATGAATGGCATCTCACGATCCAAGGGAATCGCGATGGCGCATCAGCTTGCCGTTGTTAGCTGGCTCGCTCCAAAGCGAGGATTTTCTTCGTCGCTGCTTTCGGAAAGTCCACAAAGACAAAATAGCTCTTGTGATACAGGTAGTCTCCCCCACTTTCGTCAACGATACGCACCAAGTCATCCTTGGCAGCTCTCGGGATATTATGGCGCAGCGTCACTGGGAAGCTGGCGGACGATGCGTACCGACTCGCCGATCGAGACAGAGATTCGCTTTTTCGCAGAACGGTACTCCTTCATCTATGGCCTCCGATAGCGGCGAAAAATCTTCAGGTTCAGCCGCTTGATAGCTGTATGACAACTCGCCGGAAACAACGTACGGACCCAAGAGATAACCTCTTTGCAGCGGCTCGCTGCGAGGTTCCCACTAGAACCGAAACCCAGCAATCAGCGAAAGGGCCATGTTTCTCGCCGCCTTTTGCCCAGGACTCTGGTCCCTGATCTTCGTGAGACCTTGAGTGTATCGCCCTTCTACGAGGAGGTGTCGCAGTTGGACGCCCCCTCCGAGAACAAAGCTCACTTCGGTGTTCTTAATCTCTTCGCTGATATCTCGTTCGGGGAGGGACCGCGCCGAGATTTGAACTCGAACATCCGTGCCGACGCTGAAGCCTACTGCTGGGCCTGCAATCAAATATGCCGCGCGGGGTCTCCTCGAGATCGAAAGACGCACCAGCACTGGAACTTCGATGTAATCCAACCTGACGGAGGCCTCGACCGGAAATGGGTCCTCGGTATGGCCCTCGAGCCTGGTACCCTTCCTCGAGAAGAGCGCCTCGGGCTGGATGGCCAGGTATCTGTTGAGGTTCGCCGCGACGAATGCGCCCGCAAGCAAGCCGAGACGAAGTCCCGAGTCAACCTCCGCGCCGCCTGGCCCCTCATGTGTCTCGAGAGCGGGAAGTCGAGCCGCATTTGCCCCCACCTTGACACCTGCTTCCAACCGCTGGCCGATGCCCAACCTCGAACTCGTGATCAAGAGGAGAGCAACAACACAGAAGCGGCGCGCGAGAAAACTCTTCGAGTTCTCCCTACGAATCAAAACTCCACTTGGCACGACAGGCTGCACCTCACCGATCAGTCGCCGCCTGATCAGATCGCCGAGTCGTTCAGCCGTCGCAGTCGGACGCCCTCGTTTGACCATCGTGTACTTGAAAATGCTTCGCCTTTCGACAGAAGGAGTCTACCCGAACCAAGACTCGACCGATTCATCCGGTGCTCTATTCCTCGTAATTTATCCGGTTCCTGTACGTCGCCCCGCGCATTTGCATTGGGCTTCCTTCACACCCCATCTCGCGATGACGCCCTTGCCCTTCTCCTAGCCTTCGGCTCCGCATAACCTGGCACGGGGACTTCCACCCCGCTCGTCCTGTGCCATGTCTGGCACACACGTCGCCGATGAGCGGCGCCCGTCAGGGGCGTCCCCTCCATCGGCTGGTTACTCATTAAGGCCCCCCCCGTGCCGACTCGACATCGGGTAGGCTGGGAGTCATCTGAAAAACCCATTCACAGGAGGGAAACAATGAGATTCTACACCCAACAACATAAACATTACTGTGGCATCGACCTGCACGCCCGAACCATGTACCTTTGCGTGCTGGACCAGCGAGGGGAGATTCTGCTCCACCACAATATCCGTTGTGATCCTGCCGCCTTTCTCCACGCCATCGCTCCCTACCGCGACGACTTGGTCGTGGCCGTCGAGTGCGTGTTCACCTGGTATTGGATCGCCGACCTGTGCTCTCGTGAGAAGATCCCCTTCGTTCTTGGCCATGCTCTGTACATGAAAGCCATCCATGGAGGCAAAGACAAGAACGATCGGATCGATGCCCTCAAGATCGCCACACTGCTGCGCGGGGGCATGATCCCGCAAGCCTATGTCTACCCGCCCCAGATGCGCTCCACCCGGGACTTGCTCCGGCGCCGCCTCTACTTGGTCCGCAAGCGAGGCCAACTCCTGGCCCACATCCAGAAC
>JACQSX010000017.1 GCA_016211105.1 Acidobacteriota bacterium
CATCAGGATACGCGCGCGGCGCGCCTTCTTCAATTACTTTATATGGTTTCCTCTTAAGCGGTTTTCGGTCGGCTTCCCAGCAGGTCTGCCGGACTGCGGACGCCTTTCCCGCCTCGGTTCAGCACATGGGTGTAGACCATTGTCGTTTTCAGATCCTTGTGTCCGAGCAGTTCCTGCACGGTTCGGATATCGTAGCCGTCTTGAAGCAGATGAGTCGCAAACGAATGCCGAAAAGTATGGCAGGTGGCGCGTTTGACAATTCCCGCTCGCTGTACTGCATCCCTCACGGCGCGCTGTACAAGAGATTCATCCACATGATGCCGGCCCTGCTCGCCAGTTCGCTTATTGACCCACCGATTCTCCTGGGGGAAGACAAACTGCCACCCCCATTGGGTCGAGGCGTTTGGATATTTCCGCGCCAGCGCATCCGGCAAAGAGACGCGACCAAAACCGTCACCTAAATCCATCTCGTGGATCTTTCGGATTCTCTTGAGGTGTTCAAGCAAAGGCTGCCTGATTGACTCGGGTAGCATTGTCATTCGATCCTTACCCCCTTTACCATCCCGAACTGTGATCTGATGGACCGCAAAGTCGATGTCCTGTACACGCAACCGCAGACATTCCATCAGGCGGAGTCCTGAGCCGTACATCAGTTTTACCGTCAGCCGCCTGTCACCTTTCAGATTTCCGAGAACTGCTCTTACCTCCTCCCGCCTCATCACCACCGGAAGACGCTGAGGTTTGCGTGCCCGGATGACCTCTCCTAAATTGCCAATTTCTTTCCTTATAGAACATGTCGATAGAGGAACAGAATTGCGCCGAGAGCTTGATTCTGAGTCGAAGCGCTGACCCGTCCTTTGACGCCCAAGTGAGAGAGAAATGCGTTGATTTCCGCTTCACCCATCTCCCCAGGATGGCGCTTGTCGTGGAAAAGGATGAACCTGCGCACCCAGCTAACGTAGGTCTTCTCTGTCCTTGGGCTGTAATGACGCGCCTGAATCGCTTCATGAACTAGCTCCAGAAGTTTCGGTTTCTCTAGCCGGGTGGGTTCCCTTCCACAGACAGCGCGCGCCAAGTGCGCCGATTGACTGCCGCCATTCTGCTCGATCAAGGCAACAGTGGGCGCTGTCAGAGCCGCATTTTCCTGGGGCCGTTTTGGCCCGATCCTAGTCCACATAGCCCGCACAGTTTCAGTTCCTGTATTCACTTAACTTGGCTGTTTGCGATTTTTTGAATTGGGATCGAGTCAAATGTTCAATGACCGGCAAGAGCTTCTAAAGCAGCTCAGCCAAGCAGGCAAGCACAGGGGCAGGCAAACGGCAGAAGCCCGCACCTGCCCGCCGGGGAGACGGATTTTCCATCCTTGGGGGCCTTCAACTTCGATGAATGACGTGCTGTTCGGCATTGCGTTCGCACACCTGGCACCAGCGATGGAAGGCGCGCAATCCAATTCGGTGGCCCGAAAAGTTAGCGACCATTGGATTGGCTTGGGAAACTTCAACGTCGCAGTGGGGACAGCAAAAACGGTTGCCGCGGCGTGTCGCGCCCCGGCGCCAGGCGTCTCGTCGACGCAAGAGGTAGAAAACCCATGCGAGCCCTAGCGCGAAAATGGCTATAAATAGCCACGCCATCGTGAACGAGATTATATAAGGGACCAAGCGTCGGAACGAAGGGTCATAGGAGATCGTCGAATGATAACTTCTGAGAATCAACCTCTCCCTAACGGGTATGCCTCCGTGGGTAGCTCTGCAATGTCCGAGCTCCCGCGTTGGGACCCCTTGTGGCGTGCTATCATCAAGAACATGCGATTGGATGCCGACAAGGTGTGGAGTTTGCAACATTGGCGCCGATGGTGGGAGAAGCTCACTCCACCAGAGCAACTGGCAGTGTTACAAAAATTCCTGCTGGTTGTCGTCCTTGTCATGGCGTCGGGCGGCCTGCTGGTACTATTTCAAGCGTCGCACACCGTCAGTCAGTTTCGGCATCCTACGATGGTGTACGACCAGGATGGAAATCCCTGGTTCGATCTTCATGATCCCTTGGGCACGCATCTGAAACTTTCCGGGATGCCCGCGCACGTGGCGCGCGCCGCCATTGCCGTAGAAGATCGACGTTTTTACCGCCACGGTTCGATCGATCTGCGGGGAATTGCGCGCGCCGCATGGCAGAACTTGAAGGCAGGAGGTATCCGTGAGGGAGCCAGCACTTTAACGCAGCAACTGGCGCGGCAGCTATTCCTCACCCACCATCGCACATTCTCTCGGAAACTGCAGGAGATCCTCCTCTCTTCTGAGCTGGAAAGCCAGTTTAGCAAGGATGAAATCCTGGAGGCCTATCTCAACCGCATTTTTATGGGCGGATCGTTATACGGAATGCCGGATGCGGCGCGTTATTTCTTTGGCAAGGATGTGACACAAATCAGCATTTCGGAGGCGGCAGCGCTGGCTGCCATCATCCGATCGCCCAATTTTTACAATCCAAAAGTAAACCCCGACCGGCTCATCGACCGGCGCAATGTTGTGTTGCGACGAATGTCGGCCGAGGGATACATCACGCCAGCGGAATACGAGCGAGCGGTCCGAGAAAAACTGAAGTTCGTGCGCAAGCGCGTGGTGGAGAGGACTGAAACGTATTTCAAGGAATTTGTTCGTTCTGAATTGGTCGATCTGTTGGGAGAAGAGATTCTTGATGAATACGGATACCGTATTCACACCAGTTATTTGCCTCAGTTGCAAGCGCTGGCCGAAAATGCGGCCAACCAGGAGATTGCGCGACTCGAGGTCAGCAAACAGCTTTATAAATATCCAGATCAGCCGGAACTTCAGGTGGCGCTCGTTTCCATCGAGGTGGGTACGGGACGGATCCAAGCCATGGTAGGGGGGCGCAATTACGGAGGCAGCCAATACAACCATGTAACCCAGGCGCTGCGACAACCAGGCTCCGCTTTTAAACCAGTTCTGTATGCTACGGCCTTATTGCACGGCTATACGCCGGCATCGATGATCGAACTCCCGGCGGTCCAAGCTCCCACTCCTAGTATTGAGGAGTCCAACCTGGAGGAATCCAAGGCTGGGGAGCCTGACGCGAAGCAGACCGCCAAAGAGGCTACGCGTGAAACGAAATCGGAACAACCCACCGTGATCACATTGCGGGAAGCTTTGACGAAATCAGTCAATTCCGCGGCGCTGGCCCTCATAGCAAAGGTTGGCAAAGCGAAGACCATCGAGCTTGCCCGGCAACTGGGGATTCACTCGGATCTTCCGGCCGTAGAGTCGCTGGCTCTTGGTACGGGTGAAGTGCGAGTGCTAGAACTGACCGAGGCCTACCTGACCTTCGCTTCCGGAGGAGACCAGATCCAACCGCACTGTATTCTCCGTGTGGAAGATAGGGGAAACCGGGCCCTCTACGAAGAGAAACAAGTGCGAAAGCCGGCGCTCTCTCGGGAGGTCGCTTACCAGATGGTCTCTATGCTGCGTGACGTGGTAACGCGGGGAACGGGAGCAACCAATGCAACGGCAGGCGTGCCGTTTCCCATTGCAGGAAAGACCGGTACTACCAATGATTATAAGGACGCGTGGTTTGTGGGGTTTTCTCCTAAAATCGCATGCGGTGTTTGGGTCGGCTATGACAACCCCCACCCCATCATGCCCGCGGGTTACGGCGCCCGCGTGGCGCTGCCGATCTGGGGGCGCTATATGCGCAGCACGGCGAAGTCGGTCAAGCACGGAAGTTTTACGGTTCCGCCTTCGCTCCGCGCTTACAATCTCTGCCGCATTTCAGGCGGGATCGCAACCGAAGGGTGTAATTTTGTAGTTCGGCCTGATGGCGCCATCCATTCGGCGGTTTACACGGAATACTTGATCCCGGGCACGGAACCAACATTTCCCTGCTCCTTGCATGCCTTGCTTCCCGGAGGGGAACACAAGATCTGGGAGGAACTAAAGAAGTTGCTGCCGAAGATCATTCCCCCCTGGCCGCACTGAAGTGGACGCGGGACAAAAGTAGAATCAAGAGAACAGGGAGAGCGCCAAAGACAGCGTATCTTTTCATGGCGGATCTCGTCGCCTGCGGCCGTCCCCGGGCTCTCGCTTCGCGGCTTGCCAGCGAGTTTCTAATTCCTCTGCGGTGGCTTCTTCCATCGCCACGCCCTCTCGCACGAAGGACGCTTCCATACGCTGAAACCGCTCGTGAAATTTTCGGTTGCTCTTACCGAGCGCCGTTTCCGGATCCACGCCGCACCGGCGCGCTAGATTGACGGCCACAAAGAAAATATCTCCGATTTCTTCGGAAACCTCCTCGGGATTTCTTTCCTGTGCGGCTTTTTGTAGCTCATCCAATTCCTCGTGCATCTTGGCAGCAATGGATTCAACATCGGGCCAGTCAAACCCCACTCGTGCAGCCTTGGTTGTCAGTTGGAGGGCCTGGTATAAAGCGGGCAAGGACTTTGGTATGCCCTCCAGAATTGATTTCTTCTCTGGCTTTTGAGCGTGTGCTTTTTCTCGTCGTTTAATTTCTTCCCAGCTCTTTAAGACCTCGGAACTGGTGGAGAACTTCTTGTCTCCGAAAATATGCGGGTGTCGGCGTACCATTTTCTGCAAAATGCCGCCCAGGACATCCCGAATATCGAATTCCCCATTCTCTTTGGCAATACGCGCGTGAAAAATTACCTGGAACAGCAGGTCGCCCAGTTCCTCACGTAGTTCAGCCGGGTTGTCCATTGCTTCGATTACCTCAAACGCTTCTTCTACAAGCATCGGCTTCAACGTTTCCCGCGTCTGTTCTTTATCCCAGGGACAGCCATTTTCTCCGCGCAAAATGTCTACCAGATCTATCAGTTGAGAAAATTCCTCCATGATCCGTCCTCATTCTGAGTTGTAAATGTATTTGATTCTAAAAGAGCCGTCACGCCTCAAACTTCAAAAATTCAGCGTTTTTGCCTTTTAAGTCCCTCGAAACTCAGCCAGTGGTGGGTTCTTGGAGTCCCACAACCGCTGTGTGTTACACTAACAGCTTTGACTTTGTGCGAAAAGGATGTCGGTGTCATCTGCCTCGCGCGCTGAGTTGACACATCGTTGTTTTTGGCTGCGGCGAGGATCGAGTTGCAGGGACCGCGATCGTCGATGACGCTTTGCCAAAGTAGGGTAAGGAATTCTATGGCTGAGAACCGAGAACGTCAGGGAGAAGGTTTTAAGGTCTTTGATCGCCGTAAATTTACTCTCACCGGTGAGGAGCGCACCGATTTGCCGCCTGAGGAGGTTGCACCTCCGCCCCCAAAGAAGGAATTTCCCAGGCAAGATACGGCGCAGACGTTGCCCAAGAAGGAGACGGTAAAACGGGACTCGAAGCAAGCCCCAGGAGAACGAGAGACTCGATCCGCGTGGGGGGCTAGTGCGGATCGAGCCGGCGAGAGCGAAGAATTCAGCGCCATGATGGCATCCGTTGCCAATACCGCAATGGTGTACATGGAGGCCAAAGATCCGATTGCAGGCTCACAGGAGAACCTGGCGGCTGCCAAGCAGATGATTGACTGGCTGAGCATATTACAGCGCAAAACGGAAGGGAATCGCACTCCTGAGGAGAGCCTCTTGCTGGAGAATTTACTCTATGAGTTGCGCATGCAGTTTCTAGCGAAGAGCAAGCCACCCAAGTTATAGGGCTGGATCGTCTCATGAAGATCACGTTTCTTGGGACAGGGACCTCCCATGGAATTCCCATGCTGGGGTGCACCTGCCGGGTTTGTACCTCTTCCGATCCGCGCAACCAGCGTATGCGCCCCTCGATTTTGGTGGAAGCAGACAAGCACATTATCATTGATACATGCCCCGATTTCAGGACCCAGTTGATGCGCCATCCGATAAGGCGACTGGACGCAGTGTTGTTCACTCACTGGCATGCGGATCATATTTTGGGTCTAGACGACCTTCGTCCCTTCAACTACTGGCAAGAGGGCGCGATACCGCTCTATGGGAGCGCCCAGACGCTGGACAGAATAAAAAAGATATTTTCTTACATTTTTGAACCGGGTCCATACGAAGGAGCGCCAAATGTCCAGACTCGAGTTATCGGTGGGCCTTTTGATCTAGACGGGCTGTGGGTGGAGCCTCTAAAGATCCTGCACGGAAAATTGGAAATCCTCGGGTTCAAAATCGACGATTTTGCCTATATTACAGACGCCAGCTTTATCCCGGAGACCACACAGGCACAAATCAAGAATATTGGCTGCTTGGTGCTGAATGCGCTCCGCTACAAACCGCATCCCGCGCATTTTTGTCTGGAACAGTCCATTCAGCAAATTGAGAGAATCAATCCAGGCCGGGCTTTTTTGACGCACATCGCGCATCAATTAGAACATCAAGAGGTTGAGGGCTGCCTGCCGTCGCACATTCGCATGGCTTATGACGGATTGACGTTGGAGTTATGAAGATCGTACGGAGTCTCGAAGAAGTCGGCGCGGTTCCCTATCCGGTTTTGGCAATCGGGAGTTTTGACGGCATCCACTGCGGACATCGTAAAATCCTGGAGAATGTTGTGAGCAGCGCTCGCAAGCATCACGGAACCGCTGCGGTACTGACGTTCCATCCCCATCCCCAGAAAATCATTTCGCCCGTTGATGCTCCACGCCTGCTGCAAACTTTCGAGCAGAAGGCTGCATTGATGGACAAAATCGGAATAAACCTACTGGTGCTCATCCCGTTCACCTGGGATTTGGCGCAACTGCCGGCACAGAATTTTGTCACTGAGATCATTCACCAACAGTTGGGAATTCGCGAGCTGCATGTTGGGGCCAATTTTCGCTTTGGACATAATCGAGAGGGCGACGTGACACTGCTCAAACAGCTAGGCGAGCAACTCGGCATTCATGTGTTCATAGTCACTGAGTATTACATCCGCAAGAACAAAGTGAGCAGTACCCGTATCCGGCGGCTTTTGTCTCACGGACACGTTGAGGTGGTGGGGCGCATGTCGGGGCGCTCCTTCTCGTTGGTGGGGACCGTGGTGCACGGCGAGGGCCTTGGCGCCCGCATCGGCATCCCGACGGCGAATCTGGCTGTTCGGAACGAACTGATTCCGATGACGGGCGTCTACGTGACCACCTCGTTGCTGGATGGGAAGACGTACCGGGGAGTGACCAATGTCGGTTTCCGCCCTACGGTTCAGTGTATCTCGGATCTGCCAGTGGTTGAAACACATTTACTTGATCTGGACCAGGATCTGTATGAGAAGGAGATGGAGCTGTTTTTCCATTTTCGGATCCGTGCGGAAAAAAAGTTTGCGGACGTGGAAGAGCTGATCGGGCAAATTCGGAAGGATATCGCTTTCGCGTGTCGCTATTTCAGTCGGGTTGACTCGATCCTCAGTCATCGGTCATCCGTGATCCGTCAATCGTAGGTAGTCTGTTGTCTACCGTTCGTCGTGCGTCGCTCTCGGCAGTTGCGACGGGCAACTGACGACAAACTGCTGACAATCTTGGGAGATGTATGGCAGTCACAATTGAGGAAGTCCGGCATATCGCCAATCTGGCCAATCTGGAATTTTCGGAAGAAGAGCTGAGGACTTTTATCGTCCAGTTTTCCAACATTCTGGATCATATCGAACAACTACGGCAGGTAAACACCGAAACAATCGAGCCAACGTATCATGCGGTGGTAACCGAAATTAACTCGGAGAACTCACGTCGAGACAATACCCGTGCATCGTTTCCGCAGCAGGTAGCGTTGATGAACGCCCCGGATGTGGAACAGGGACAATTTCGCGTTCCTAAGGTGATCAAATAAGCCATGGAATACTGTAGATTGAGCATTGCCGAGATCCAGGACGGCGTGCGCCAGAAGCAATTCTCCTGCAGGGAGGTGGTAGAGGATCACCTGAAGCGCATTGAGATTGCGGAGCCCAAGCTACAAGCTTTCGTCACGGTAGCCGCCGAATTGGCTCTCACGCGCGCATCTTCGCTCGACCGGGATCTGGCTGCGGGTGGGCCGCTGCGCCCGTTGACCGGTGTGCCTGTCGCAATCAAAGACAACATCTGTACGCAAGGGATAAAAACCACGTGTGGTTCTCGCATCCTGCAGAACTACATTCCTCCCTATTCGGCTACGGTCGTTGAACGATTGGAATCCGCCGGGGCCGTAATTGTGGGCAAAACCAACTGCGATGAATTTGGAATGGGATCATCGACGGAAAACTCTGCTTTTGGACCTTCTCGGAATCCGTTCGCGCTGGACCGTGTTCCGGGCGGTTCCAGCGGAGGTTCTGCGGTGGCAGTTGCGGCCTATGAGTCGGTGGGAGCTTTTGGCAGCGACACCGGCGGTTCTGTGAGGACTCCTGCGGCATTCTGTGGAGTGCTTGGACTGAAGCCGACCTATGGCCGCGTCTCACGTTACGGTTTAGTCGCATTCTCGTCGTCTCTTGATACGATCGGGCCCTTTGCCCGCAATGTGGAAGACCTTGCGGTCTTGCTGCAAGTGATCGCCGGACATGATCCGCTGGATATGACCTCCCACCGCGGGACGCCAGACAGCTACCAATCGGGGATCGGTGCTTCGCTTCGGGGACATCGGATCGGCGTTCCATTCACCTTGGTGGAGCAGGGAGTAGAGGCGGAAATACTTCAGGCGCTGCGGCGCACGACCGAGATCTTGAAACAGCTTGGATGTGAAATTGAAGAAATTGCATTGCCTCATTCGGGGAGCGCGATTGACACCTACTATCTGATTGCTCCTTGCGAGGCGAGCTCCAACCTGGCTCGCTACGACGGAGTCAAATACGGCTATCGAACGCGGCGCTTTTCCGATTTAACCGACATGTATCGTCGTACCCGCGCCGAAGGATTTGGGCCGGAGGTAAAGCGCCGTATCATGTTAGGAACCTTCGCCCTGAGCAGCGGGTACTATGACGCCTATTTTTTGAAGGCGTCCAAGGTGCGCACTTTGCTGATCCGGGATTTCCAGAACGCCTTCTCACAGGTGGATAGCATCCTGATACCCGTTGCACCGACACCTGCTTTTAAGATTGGGGAGAAGATGTCAGATCCCTTGGCGATGTATTTAACCGACATTTTCACCGTGCCTGCGAACCTGTCGGGGATTCCCGCTCTGTCCATTCCTGCCGGATATTCCCGAAACGGTCTGCCATTGGCGGTTCAATTATTGGGAAATCACTTTCAGGAGAGGAGACTCCTCAATGTCGCGTACCACCTGCGGCAGGCCCTCGCCGTCAATCCGCCTCCGCTTGCGGTTTGAGTGTCTGTGAAGAAATGAAAGACTGCCACAGGTCTACTCACGAGTGGGGAGTGCGGAATGCGGAGTGCAGATCTGTTCGTCATCCCCTGTCAGTTATCGATTGGCCGTTGCCCGTTGTCGGTGGTCACTTATCCGTTGTCAGCAGCCAGTTGTCCATGTCGCCGGAGATACCCACTCGCGGACAAGAACCGCAGACTCGTCGCCACACCGCATTCCATACTCCACACTCCGCACTCCGCATTTGACCATGCCCGGCGCCTTGTATGTCGTTGCCACGCCGATTGGAAATCTGAAGGACATCACTCTGCGTGCTTTGGAAGTGCTGAAGGCGGTCAGTTGCATTGCCTGCGAGGATACCCGCGTTACGACCAAGCTTTTGCGACACTACGGAATTTCTAAACCCTTGATTAGTTATCATGAACATAACGAACGAGCGCGCGCCCGGCAACTGCTGGAGCGCCTCCTGGCGGGCGATTCCATCGCCCTTGTTTCAGACGCCGGGACTCCGGGTCTGTCCGATCCCGGAGCCCATTTGGTTTCCGAGGCGGCCGTGAAAGGGATTGCCTGTGTACCGGTTCCCGGCCCGTCTGCTCTGTCGGCCATCGTCGCGGTGGCGGGAAGAGTCGTAGAACCGCTCGTATTTGTTGGATTTGCGCCGTCACGCGTAACGCAAAGACAGAAATTCCTACGCCGAATCCAAGCGCCGGGAACGTACTGTTTTTATGAGTCGCCTCATCGCATCGTTTCGTTTCTTCGACAACTGGAGGAGGAATGGGAAAATCCGCCGGTGGTGATGGGGCGCGAACTGACGAAAGTACACGAAGAGATCTTGCGTGGCTCCGCGCAAGAGCTGGCCGGTACTCTGGAGAAACGAGAATATCTACGGGGTGAGCTCGTCTTGTTGGTGCAGAAGTCTGAGCCCCGGCTCGTCAAAACTCCCCTTCAGTCTCTGCAACAAGAATTTGAGCAGTTGTTGGCCGCCGGGGAGGGTCGCAAATCGGCGCTGCGTTTACTGGCCAGGAGGTACGGCATTTCCCGAAAGGAGATTTATCGGAGACTGCTAAAGTTGGAACCCTGAGATCGACGAAACCGGATGGTAGGAACCGTTCGAGAAAGGTCCGACGGCTCGTCGGTGACTGTCTCATCCGGCGCGCGCTCAACCATGGCGCCAGCGCACCTTCAGTAATTCCAGAAGCATTCGAACGGCATCCGGGAAAAATTGAAGTCGGCTCCCTTCGGCATGTCCCCACCGCACTGGGATCTCTGCCACTCTCAATCCCATTTTGCGGGCCAGGTAGAGGATCTCGACATCAAAGGCAAATCCATCGATACTTTGTGATTCAAACACCGGAAGAAATGCGATGCGCCGGAACAATTTGAAACCGCACTGTGTGTCATGAAACCGTAAACCTGTAAGGGCACGCACCATGAGGTTAAAACATTTCCCACTCAGTTCTCGAAAGAAGGACTGGTGTTTAAAGATCTCGCTCTCGGGCAGCGCCCTGGATGCAATGGCGCCATCATTTCCTTCCAGCGCCCGCTCCAGTTTCGCGAGTTCTTCTACAGGCGCGCTTAGATCGGAATCGGTAAACAAGACCAGCGGACCGCATGCCTGAAGAAATCCACGTCGGACGCTGAAACCTTTGCCGCGGTTTTGTCCGTTGGACAGCACGTGCAACTGTGGAAATTCAGACCGTAGTTGCTTCGCGATCGCCAAGGTGCGATCCTGTGAGCCGTCGTCCACAACGATGATCTCGTAGGAAATCTGCCGCCCGTCCAAGTATCGTCGCAGACGAGAAAGGGTCGTTGGTAGCCGGTCTTGTTCGTTATATGCTGGGATCACGACGGAGAGGTCTGAGTTCACGATATATCAGCAGCCTGTCGGAGGCGGGTCACGGTGCGTTGCTGGCCCAGATAGACGATCACATCAAAGAGGCTGGGGGCCACGGAATTGCCGGTCAGGGCGACTCGAACCGCGCCAATTAAATCTCCCGGCTTTAGATTTTTCTCCAGCGCCAGTTGCCGCAGGGTGTGCTCGGCTGTGGCCAGTGAAAATTCCGCCAACGCTTCGTATCGCTGCGCCAACTCTCCCAAAACGGGAAAGATCGCGGGATGGGAGAGATATTTTTTGCGTCCTTCAAGAGCGATATCGAAATCATTTACAAAAAAGGCTCGCCCCCAACGGCTGAAATCATGCAGAGTCTTGCAGCGGGGCCGCAGCATCTCCACGGCCTCCTTGATCATGGTTGAGTCTTTCGTGAACGCTTGTTCCAACAAGCGGGCATCGTCGAGCCACTGTTTGACGATCTCTGTGAGTTTTTGAATATCCATGCGCTGAATGTGCTGGGCGTTGATCCACTCCAGCTTGGCGGAATCGAAGACCGCGTTGGCTCGGTTGACGTGCGAAAGATCAAAGCGTCGGATGATTTCAGCAGTGTCCATCACCTCTCGATCGTCTCCGGGTGACCAGCCCAGCAGGGCCAGGTAATTGACCAGGGCTTGAGGAAGAATTCCCTGAGCGCGGTAATGCTCGACGGCCGTCGCCCCATGTCGTTTGCTGAGACGCTTTTTGTCCTGACCCAAAATCAGAGGAAGGTGGCCCAGTTGCGGCACCGGTTCGCCGAGCGCTTGGTACAGCAGGATTTGCTTTGGAGTGTTGGAAATATGGTCAGCCCCACGAATCACGTGGCTGATCCGCATGTCAATATCGTCGGAAACCACTGAGAGATGATACGTGGGCATGCCATCAGAGCGAAGGAGAACAAAATCTTCGATCAAGCGGTTCTCGAATCGGATTTCTCCCTGAATCAAGTCCTGAAAGGTGGTCTCTCCAGTTTGGGGGACACAAAACCGAACCACGCTTGCAAGTCCTGCCTGCTGTTGCTTGCGCACTTGATCCAAAGTCAGGCCCAGGCAGGTGCGGTCGTAAAGCCAAGCGCGCCGTTCTCGTTCGGCGGCCTTACGCTTTTCTCCCAACTGCTCGGGAGAACAAAAACAGCGATAAGCCTTCCCTTCAGCCAGCAGACGCTCCGCCTTGTCCCGATGTAGTTGCACCCGTTGTGCCTGAGAATACGGTCCTTCGTCCCAGTCGATTCCCAGCCACTGCATCGAATCGAGGATGATGCGGGTCATCTCTTTCGAAGATCGCTGCGCATCGGTATCTTCAATGCGTAGGATAAACGAACCGCCTTGATTGCGTGCCAACAGCCAGTTGAACAACGCCGTACGGGCGCCACCAACGTGCAGGTAGCCTGTGGGACTTGGCGCGAAGCGCACACGCAGAGAAGGGTTGTTATGGGTCATTGGGTGGAGTCAAGGTCACTTGTCGACGATTCGTTATCGGGTCACCCTCATGTTGCCTCCTCAGGGTCATGGGTCATTTTAAGATTCGCAACCTGGAGCCCACTATCCGTCATTGTGGCCGGCGCCTCTTAGGTCGCCGTGGGCCAACATGCGGAGGCCGGCAGCATCCGCTGTCGATCATGCATCAGAACGCCGATCGAAGCTCCTCGAAGGTCTCGAAGCAGCGCCCAAAGAAATTAGTTTATAGTTCTTGGCGGTCTCAAAAAAGCCGAAATCGGAAAGCGTAGCCGCCCGGTGTGGAATTCGCCTCGCCAAAACACGGGGGAACTTAAGAGCAAGAGAGCAAGCTTTGCAAGGGGAACGGATTTAATATCGTCCTGATCAATTAGGTGGCAGGCCAATCTCGAGATCCAGAACGTCGCTCGGCAAACCAAGACTGGCATCGGCGCCTGGCCGTTGCATGCCTTGGAGTGGCGTGAGAACGGCTTCCACCCCGCTGGCGAGCAGGATGGCCGTGATCCGTCCCGGACTCGACCCGGCGGTACCTGAAACCAAAATCACGTCTTCCGGCTTTAAGTCTGCAATCGTGATTGCCGGCAACCGTTCCAGTGTTTCCTGAACGTCTTCGCCCGTTTCTAATCGGAGCGCGTTTACTCTTGCGTGCTCGCCTGCGCCACCCGGGCGCTCCTGGCCGGGTCCAAATTGCGCTGCGGCCGCAACCGCCTGGCTTCTTTGGCGTAGCATTGCCGCCATCTGAGGTGGGATGCGACGCAGCGTGGAATCCTTGTTGATCACCACCGTCAAGGGTTTTCGGGTTGGGATGTTGTTGATGACCATTTCCCCGGCGGTGAGATCAATAGAAGTGATGGGCCCTCCCGCCATTACAAATGAGCCAAACACAATCACCTCGGGCTGAAATTGTGTTCTCTGGGCCACCCTTTCTCCCAGAGCTCGCAGGTGATCTCCCGCCTTTAGTTCGTTGAGAGAACTTGGTCGCGTGTCGGTGAACCTCACGGAATCGGGCAAGTAGCGCCGAAACACCACATTGCCTCCCACTGCGATGACAATCGACCTTGGGCCTTCACGCGTACGCATCAACAGCGTAATTTCCTTCGCCGCGGGGTTGATTGCGGTGATCGTACCCGCAATGCTGCGTCGACGCCACTCTTCCCGTTCGCGCTCTTGCTTCTGGGCGATTGCAACTTTGCTCATTACGATCAGTTGGCGTGCGGAAACAGATTTCTTGTCCCCCGCCACCTTGCCCCGGGCTAGTATCCGGTCGCCGAGGCTGATCTCCGCTGCCGTTACGACTTGCGCATTTTCCAAGGTCTTTTCGCCTGGTGCAAGTCGCAGGTACTGAGTGTTTTCGTCAAGCAGGATGGCTACGTCGCCGGATTTGGTTGTTGCCGTGAGACGCTTCCCGGTCGTGTCAATCTGGGCTACATCTCCCAGGACATAGCTGGAGGTAATGTCGACCTCTCCGATGGGGGGCGTGTCAGGCGACTCGGCAGGGATGGCGGTCCCGTTTTGGCTTTCGACGATGTTGGCAGCCAACAGGAGCGCGACGAACAGCAAATGTGTCATGGAGCCTCTACCAACCCCTTTTATCATTCCTCGGACCAGTCATCCATTCACGCAGTTTACGGATTTCCGTCGGAAAGGTTTCAAAAAGGGAAGCGCTGGGTAAGGCGCCGATAAGAACCATGGGATGCTTGAACCAAGTCATTTGGTCTGGTAGCTGGCCGCGAACATTCAAGTCGCCACATTATTTTCCCAGTTTCCAGCCGTTTTCAGAAGAAGTAAAATGTTATACTTCAAATGTAAGTCCAACCTGGACCATGAGGTGTTTGTGAAACATAAGCTCTCCATATTTTTCCTGCTTACCATTCTGTTGGCAGCGGTTTTTGGCGGTTTTGTCGGTGACCAGGTCAGCGCTGGTGGTCCGTCGGGAGACATATCAGAGCAACTCAAGAATTTCACGCGTGTCCTGCAATTAGCGTCCGATAACTACGCACATCCGGTGAGTTCGGAAGAGCTTATCGAAAGCGCCATTCGCGGGATGCTCCATACCTTGGATCCACACTCTTCCTATTTCGACACGCGCGATTACAACCGACTTCAGGAGGAACAACAGGGCAAGTACTACGGGTTGGGGATCACCATTCGGGCCGTTAGCCCGGGCTCCGGTCGAGTCGTGGTGGTGGAGCCGCCCGCCCCTGGCACCCCCGCTTACAAGGCGGGACTCCGTGCAGGGGACGTGATTACTCGCATCCGTCGCGAGCCCATTGACGACTGGGAGACAGAAGAAGTGATCAGCAACCTGAAAGGTCCAAAGGGTTCCAAAGTCGACATCACCGTTGAACGCCCCGGGATGGTCAATCTGGTAGAAATTACGGTGGAACGCGATGAGATTCCGATGTTCGCTATTCAGGATGCATTCCTGATTCGGTCACACATTGGATATATCAAGATTAACCGTTTTTCAGACACCACTTCAGACGAATTGGAAGCCGCCCTCAAAAAGATGGATCCATCAACTTCGGAGGGGCTGATTTTAGATTTGCGGGGCAATCCGGGGGGCGCCCTCAATCAGGCAATTCGTGTTACGGATCAGTTCCTGAGAAAGGGTCAGGTGATTGTCAGCACCCGAAACCGCCACGGGAAAGAGAGCGAATATAAGGCGCCCAATGGATCCCCTTATCGATACCCGATGGTTGTGTTAATTGATCGTTACAGCGCCAGTGCCTCGGAAATCGTGTCAGGCGCGCTGCAGGATCACGATCGGGCTTTGATTGTGGGGGAAACCTCCTTTGGAAAGGCGCTGGTACAAACCATTTACTCCTTGGGTGACCGCAAGGGGCTTGCATTAACTACTGGGCGCTACTACACCCCCAGTGATCGGCTCATTCAGCGCGACTATTCGGGTGGCTTTTACGAATATTATTACAACCGCAAATCCGAAGAGGCGCAATCGAACGGTGAGGTAAGGCTGACCGACTCGGGCCGCAAAGTCTATGGGGGTGGTGGGATTGCGCCGGACGTGAAACTCACCGTTGAGACAACCAAATTCCAGACGATGTTGAATTCCCTGGATGTCTTTTTTAGTTATGCCCGCAAGCTCATAGGGGGAGAGGTCGCCGTTGCCGAGAATTTTAAACTCCCAACCGGACTCTCGGAGTTCTCCGAGACAGAACGCAAAGAGTTGATGAGTTCTCTGGTGATTTCAGATGAGATTCTTGCCGACTTTAAGAACTACCTAAACTCCAAATCAGTCATCTTTGCGGGAGAAGACTTCGAAAAAAATATTGAGTTCGTCAAGCGCCGGTTGAAAAAAGAAGTGTTTGATTCCTTTTTTGGAGCTCGCGAAGGGTACAAGGTGGCAATTGAAGGCGACGAACAAGTCCAAAAGGCGATCGAACTCCTGCCACAAGCAAAGGCTTTGTTGGAGCGTTCAGAGAAACCGGACAAAAATGTAGTTGCAACAAGTGCGCGCTCCAACTAGAATTATCCCGCCAAGTCAAAAGGGCAAAAGAGGGACACCAATTGCCCTCTGAGGTTTTGTCCTTTCTTATTTTCTGGTTTTCGAAATTTCTTAATGAAAGCAAATCTGGGACTCTTTTTGTCGGGTTTGGCCCTGTGCGCCTGTGCTGCTCCCAAACGGGCAATTGTAACGTCGCGTTTTCTTTCCGCGGAGGCAGTTACGGTAAGAAGGGCGCCTGGTCCGCTCACTCTGCCAGAGCCACCGTCCTCCATGAGCGTCCCACAACGCGTAGATCCCAACATCGAGTCAATTCGGGAATTAATGGATCGCGCTTCCGCAGCATTCGATGAAGGCGAGCAATTATTGCGCCAGGGGAAGATCGAAGAGGGAAAGCAGCAGTTGCAGCGAGCGGTTGACCTCGTCCGAAGCTCTCCATTTGTGTCGCAATACCCGCAGTTGGGGCGCTTTTACGACAATTTAAAGCGCGATGTAATACTTTTGGAAACGTCTTTTGCTGAAGAGCAAGATTTGACGCTTTCCTCCGGTGAATCCAAACCTGACGAAAAGCTACAGCCGGCTGCTGTCGACTCTCTTCCTGACATTAACCTGCACCGGATCATCCTCGATCCCTCTTTGGTTTCGACGGTGAGTGATGACCTGCGCAACTTACATTTTGGAATTCCGATTTTTCTAAATGATCGGGTCTTGCGCATGATGGAGTACTATCAAAATGACTCGCATGAAATCATGGAGCGTGGGTTGGCTCAATCGGGCAAATACCTGCCGCTGTTCCGGAGAATTTTTGAAGAAGAAGCGGTCCCCAAGGAACTAGTTCATGTGGCCCAGGTGGAGAGTCTCTACGAACCGCTGGCTTATTCACGGGCTCGCGCAAAGGGGATTTGGCAATTTACGCGAGCCGCGGGTGTCGATTATTCTCTAAAGTTGAACCGTTGGGTGGATGAGAGGTCAGATATTGAGAAATCGACTCGAGCCGCCGCCCGTTATTTAAAGGAACTTTACATTAAATTTGGGGACTGGCACGTTGCCCTGGCAGCTTACAATTGGGGTCCAGGGCGCGTGGAACGGTTACAGGCGCGCCACGGCGCTCTTGATTATTGGGAAATGGTCGACCGAGGGCTCCTGCCAGCAGAAACTGCAAATTACGTGCCGAGTGTCCTGGCTACAATCCTGATTTCCGGTAATCCACAACGTTATGGTTTCCAGGTGGAGTATGCCAAACCAGTGGAATTCGAGAAAGTGAACGTGGGGCGTTCTGTTCGTCTATCCGACGTCGCCGATCTTTTAGGGGTGCACGTGGAGACGCTCAAGAAACTGAATCCGGAACTAAGACAGGCGGTGACTCCCGCGGACGATCCACAGTATCAATTGAAGGTGCCTCTTGGTGTGGCTCTGGAATTGGCGGATCAAATTGCACAATTGCCTGGCGCTCAGCTAGGCCGACTACGACGCTACCGGGTGCGGCGAGGGGACACGCTTGCTCGCGTCGCACGCCGCTTTGGTGTGCATGCCGAAGGATTGGCTGAGACTAATGGTCTTTCGGTAGGGAGTCGGCTCAAACCGAATACGCTCTTGACGCTACCGGATGCCCTCCCGAACTCTGCCGCCGGCGGCCGACGTGCCGTGGGAAGCAAATACCGCATCCGCCGGGGAGATACTTTGACAAAGATTGCGCGAAGGGCAGGCCTGAGTGTATCGCGACTGAGCGAACTAAATCATTTGGATCCCGGAGCGCGACTTCGTGTGGGGCAAACCCTGATCATTTCAACGGGCGCGGCCAGAAACCAGGTGCGGTTAGCCCAGCCAACGGGCAAGAAAGGTTTGCGGACACCTCACAAGGTTGTTCACCACGTTCGCAAGGGAGATACCGTGGCCTCGATTGCTAGGCGGTACGGAACGAACGTACAGTCGATCCTCAAATGGAATTCTCTCCTGGCGACGCTGATTCGCCCCGGCCAGCAGCTTACGATTTTCGTCAATGAATAAAAACGCCGATGCGTTTTTGCACGATTGAGCACGAAGGCGCCCTGCGTCCTTGTGTAGCTGTTGACGATTCATTGCTGGATCTAGTGGTCCTCGCCGGCGTGGCTCGGCGCGCCGGAATTCCTTCTCCTGATTTTCCACCTTTTCTGGATTTGGTCGAAGCCGCCTCCGAGCGGTACCGACAGTCACTGCTCGGTTGCATTCATAGAGTATCCGAGCGAAAAGAAGAGCTAAGGGCGATGGCACGGGAAGAAGGATTCCATTTATTTCATAGTCCGGTGCGAGTAACCTGGGCCGCTCCGGTCACGGCCCCCCGTAAGATAATTTGTGTTGGTCTGAACTATTTGGATCATGCCGAAGAACAGCACGCCGAGCTTCCGGAGGAGCCCCTCCTGTTTGCAAAATTTGCTAATACGTTGCGTGGGCACCGCCAGACGGTGGAACTGCCTGAGATCAGCGAAAAGGTCGATTTGGAAGCAGAACTGGGATTTGTTATTGCCAAGCGAGGATGTCACATTTCCGAACGAGAAGCGCCGCAATATATTTTGGGTTATACGATTGTCAATGACGTCAGCGCGCGGGATCTGCAGGCAAGAGATCGTCAATGGTTTCGCGCGAAATCGTGCGATGGGTTTGCTCCCATGGGACCCTATCTCGTAACGCCGGATGAAGTTCCAGATCCAATGGGCTTAAGAATTGAATCTCGGCTGAACGATTTTCTGATGCAATCGTCCAATACTCGGAATCTCATCTTCAACGTTTTTCATCTGGTTGCTTTCATTTCGAAGGCGCTCACCTTAGAACCGGGCGATATCATTTCTACCGGCACTCCGGCAGGTGTAGGCGTTTTTCGAAACCCTCCGATATTTCTGAAGCATGGCGACCGGATGCGCATCTCAATTGAGATTCTGGGTGAGTTGGAGAACCCGGTAAGCCGGCCAGTCAATCAGAAGCATTAAGGCAGTAAGGGGAAGGCGCTCCTAACGTCTGCAAAATATTGATCCAGCCTGCAGCAGTGTCAACACAGAAATCCGCAGGGGAAAGCGATAGCCCAACCGGAATTCGGAGACTAAAAAGTACGGTAAGCGCTCCGGATCAACGCGGACTCAACCGAGGGCCTGGCTCAGGTCTTCTGTCAGATCATCTTTGTGTTCTATACCAACGGAAAGGCGTACCAGATTGTCATCGATCTGCAGAGAGCGGCGATGCGCGGGGGACAAATCCCGATGGGAAGAGATCGCGGGATAGAGCAATTCTGAATAAATATCGCCTAACGTCGTGGCGGAGTTGATCACTGTCAGCCGATCCATAAAACACAGCACCTGCCTCTTGTCGGCGTTCCTGATTTGGAAGGTGACGAGGCCGCCATAACCCCGTTTTCCAAATAGCCTGCGCGCAATGGAATGATGTGGATGCGATGGCAGACCGGGGTAACGAACCCGTTCGATACGCGGGTGATTCTCAAGAAAGGAAGCCACCACCGATGCATTCTGGAAAATCCGGGAAGTACGCAGCGACAATGTTTTCACTCCCCGCAATGTCAACCAGCTATCAAACGGGCTTGGAACCGCACCGGTGATCTTTCGCAAAGCGCGGAGAGCCGCACCCTGCTGGCGATCCTCCACCACGATAACGCCTCCGGTCACATCGCCGTGACCGCCTAAGTACTTGGTAGAACTGTGCACCACCATCGCGGCCCCGAGTTCCAACGGCTTCGTCAGCATGGGAGTGGCGAACGTGTTGTCGACGATTACGGGAATGCGCGCACGCTTACATAGCTCTATGGCGCTCTGAACATCGATTACGTGCAGCAGGGGATTTGTCATTACTTCCAGAAAAAGTCCCTTGGGTCGCGGCTTTTTTGTGAGCGCTGCTCGCAGCAGACCTGTGTCCCGCAAGTCCAGGAACTCGATCTGGACTCCGAACGGCGCCAGTAGGGAATTGAATAGGATGTAAGTCGCGCCATACAAATCGCGCGAAGACAACAGGCGGGTTCCTGGAGAGAGTTTTAAACTCAAGAAGGCTGCATGAAGAGCAGCCATCCCGGAGGCAAATGCAATGGCGGTTGTGCCGTGGTCCAGAACAGCGAGAGTCTCTTCCAATGCTTCTATGGTGGGGTTGGCGTGGCGCGAGTACACGTAGCCAGGGATTTTTCCTGCAAAAATTTGATCCAGTGTGGCCGCGCGTTCACTTTCAAATGCGGTGGCGGCATAGATAGGTACCGTGGTGGGATGAAAGGGCGGCATCTTCAGTCGCTCTGCTGCGTGTACCTGGAGTGTCTCCAATCTGAAGGTCTGCTTTTTTCCCTTCCACCGCGAGTTGCGCTCGCTCATGGCAAGGCCAGTATAACACCATGCGCGTGAAGTAGGGCGTCAGGGAGTTTGATGCCCGGCGCGCTCCGCTTTGTGATTTCGCCGGGTGTGACAAACCATGCGTTGCGGCCCGCTGAGAAGCCCCTGTCGCCAAGACTTGCCGCATGCGCGGGACGAAGCAATCGGAATCTGATGAGATGTGGGTTCTGATTTTGTAGTAAATTAGGTCTGGAGTGCTTATCTTGGCTGAAAAACTCCAACGTATCCCGTCCCATTTGCAATTGGAAACGATCCCTCTGGCGAGAGCGGATCTCCTGGACTTGGAGATTCTCCTGGATGAGGAAGTAGCTCTCTGGAGAGAGGTCTTGTGCTGGGACTATCGTAAGACGGCGCGACTGATCCAACAATATGCGGCCGCAGGCCTGATGCCTGGGGTTGCTCTCCGCGATGGTACAAAGTTGGTAGGTTACGGATATTACCTGGGGCGCGAGGAACTTGGATCCATCGGTGGCATTTTTGTAGCGCCTTCACGGACCGATCCTCAAGTTGCGGGATCCCAGATTTTTTCCCACATCTTTCGGCAATTGGTGGCAGATGTAGGCTGTCGCCGGATTGAGGGACAACTATTCACACTGACGCATCCTTGGAACGGCATCCTGGAAGCACACGGTCTGGTTGTCCAGCCCCGCTTTTACATGGTCAGGCAATTACTGGAGGAACCGAATCGTCCGGCAATGTCGTTGTCCCCGTGGGAGAATGATATTTTGCCTGTCGCGGCGAATCTGCTGTTTCTGACATATCAGTGTCATGTGGATGCGCATATTTCCACTTGGTATCGGAGCGTGAAGAGTTGCGCGGAGTTTCTGCGAAACTTGGTGTGGATGCCCGGGTGTGGAGAATTTCTCAGGCAGGCTAGCGCGCTGTTTCTGGATCACAAAGAGCTGGCGGGATTTATTCTGGTGACTCAGATTGCGCCACGCACTGCTTTGGTTCCGCAGATCTGTGTGAGGCGCGACCTGCAAGGAAGGGGAATTGGGGGAAGTCTGCTGGAGTACGGGTGCGCGCGGCTGCGACAAGCTGGTTTTCAGCGTGTTTTCCTTTGTGTGACGACCGCCAATGAGCCAGCTCGACAGCTTTATTTGCGCCATCGATTCTACGACGTCCAAGGTTTCAGCGCATTTTTTTGGAATCGAGGTACTTAGAATGAGAGCGAGATCCTTAATTGAAGACGAAGAAGAGGAACGGACGCAATGAAGGTGCAGATCTATGGGAAAGAGACCTGACCGTACACAACGGCAGCCCGTGAGGATTTTGCTAAAAGGGAATATCAGGTCGAGTATTACGATGTAAAAAAAGATGCCCGGCGTTTGGATGAGATGCTGAAGTTGACGCCGGGCCAACGTCGTGTCCCGGTGATTCACGAGGAAGGTAGAATTACCGTTGGCTTTGGCGGTACGTGAGGAGTCTGACAAATCGCCGGTCGGCGTTGAACTCACCGAAGAGGTCACTGCGGATGTCCAGTAGCGGGGATGTGAAGTGAATCAAAAATTTATTCGTGATTTTGAGCCTGACGAGACCGTAGTGACCTTCGCTTTGATACGTGGCATCTGGACGCGCGCCAAAAGGGGAACTGGGGAGGAGTTCCTCGCCTTGGAATTGCAGGATCGCACAGGAACTGTGGAAGCGAAGATCTGGGAGGTCGAAGATGCGATGCGGGAACTGCGATCTGGAGATTACGTTAAGATTAAAGCCCGCGTAGACGAATACCGCGGAATGCCTCAATTAATTATTGAAAAAATTCGCAAGGTGACGGACGCTGATCGGCAACAAGGATTTGAAGAATCCGACTGCGTGCCTTCAACGCCTTATAACATCGACGAAATGTGGGAAAGGCTGCGCATGCTCGTCAATCGGGAGGTGAACGATCCGTTTGTTGTCCAGCTCCTCAACAACGTGTTGGAGCGCACCGGTGATCGGTTTAAGTGCTTCCCCGCCGCTCAGGAGATTCACCATGGGTATCGCGGGGGGTTCCTGGAACACGTGCTCTCGGTTACGGAGAATTGTGTCTATTTTGCCGGAAGGTATCCAGAGGTGGATAAGAGTCTACTGGTCGCCGGAGGAATTTTGCACGACATCGGGAAGTTAGAAGAATTGACTCCCGCGCCCGCCGTCGAGTATACCCTACAGGGCCGGTTGGTCGGACACATTATTTTAGGGCGTGACCTGGTACGTGCCGAGGCTGCAAAGATCGCGAACTTTCCCCAACAGACCCTGCTGCTGATCGAGCACATGATCCTGAGCCACCAGGGGGATTATGACTGGGGTAGCCCAAAGCGCCCCAAGATTTTGGAGGCGCTTATCTTGCATTACTTGGATGATCTGGATGCAAAAGCCAATCATTTTCAGAGTGTGCTTCGGGCCCATCGCGGACCTGGTGTTTTTACCAACTACGATCGAATTTTGGGCAGGGTACTTTACAAGCGGCCCTCAGCTTCGGGCGAAAGGCGAGAGCCTCGTGACGACGAGGCAATCGTTGACGTTAGTCCACCCGGAGAGCTATAGCAGAGACGGGAGAGCGTCGGGGCGGGAGGACTATTTTATACGGCCAGACTAAAAGTGTTAACGTCCAGGCTTGTTGTGCAACACTCGAGATCGCACTTTGATCAAGTTCAAAAAGGGTTGCCGCTGTATCGCCCCTAAGCACCTGTATTACAATAGGTTAGAGGAAGAGAAACTTTTCTTGCATCAATGCATCTAATTTAATAACTCACCTCCTTAACAATTGGGTGCCTTTCGGGGCACCCAATCTTTTGAGTTCATAGAACTCCAGGGTTTTGTTCATGGATAAAATTTTGGTGCGGGGACTGAAGTGCGAACTAAGGATAGGCGTGGAAGCGTGTGAGCGCCGCTACCCGCAGATCTGCCTGGTAGACATCGATCTGATGCTGGATCTCACCTCTGCAGCAGAAGCCGATTCGGTGGGGAAAGCCCTCGACTACGCCCGTTTTTGCGAAGAGGTCGTGAAAGTGGCGGCCGCGCGAGAATACAATCTCGTGGAAGCCTTTGCAAATGCTGTGGCTGAAGTCGGCCTGCACCATGAGGCCGTGCATGAGGTGCGTGTAGTGGTCGAAAAGACCCCTCTCCCGCTCCAAGGGAAGTTAGCTCGTATCGGTGTTGAGATTTGCCGAAGAAAAGGCAGCCTGGAAATTTGGAGCGAGACGAGTCAAGGAGGGGAGTGATGGGCTCCCTGGGTGACCACCATCAAGATTACGAAAAAGACAATCCGCACCCGCAGGTATGACTCGCATTTGGGTTGTTGAACACAAAACCCTTGCTCATCAGTCCCTCGGAATAATCGAGAACGAGGTTATTCAAGTGAACGCAGCTTTTAAGGTCGCAAAATACTTTTGCTCCGTTGGTTTCAAAAACTTGATCGCCGGGGCGCTGTTGGGATTCCAGCTCTATTTCATACATCAGGCCGGAGCATCCGCCACCTCTGACAGCGACGCGTAGACCGCCTTCGGTCATGTTCTGCTTCTTCATTAGCTCTTTAATCTGCTCAGCGGCTCTGGGAGTAACTTCGATTGCCATTTTCTGAACCTCCATTTTCGCAATTAGCGTTTCGCAATTAGCGGTCCATAATACCTAATTCTACCACACCCTTCTTCTCGCAATTGCGAAACGAGGTCTGCCCTTGTGGTTTTCAGGGTGAGAAGAAAAGGTGACTCGGCTGCTTTTTGACTTTTCTGTTTTGCCTTTTTCCCATATCCTTTTTCTCGAAGGAGCGTGTTTCCCTATGGCCGAGCTGAGAGCGGAAAAAATAATGCAAATAAGACTATCAAGTCGTGTGCAAGACCTGGAGATCTCTCCGACTGCCGCGGTATTGCAGGAGGCAAAGCGCCTCAGGCGTCAGGGAATTGATGTGATCGATTTTGGACCGGGAGAACCTGATTTTGCCACTCCTGAAAATATCAAGGAAGCTGCCGGGAATGCGATCCGGGAGAATTTCACTAAGTACACCGAAGTGGCTGGAATTTTGCCGCTGAAGCAGGCGCTTGCCGACAAATACAAGAAGGATTGGGGAGCACAATACCAGACCGACGAAATCATCGTTTGCGCCGGTGGCAAGCAGGCCCTGTTCAATGTAGCGTTGGCGCTTTTTGAAGAAGGGGACGAAGTGGTTGTTCCGGCTCCTTATTGGGTCACGTTTCCGGAACAGATTCGGTTGACGGGGGCCCGTCCGGTTTTTGTGGAGGTGCCTGAAAAAGAGCGGTTCATCCTGCGAGCGGAGATGGTGGAGCCTGTGTTGACGGAGCGGACACGGGCGGTGATCGTCAATTCCCCAAACAATCCTACCGGGGCCGTCATTCCCAAAGAGGAGATTTGCCGATTGGTTCAGTTAGCTCAGTCACGTAACCTGCTGTTGATTTCCGATGAAACCTACGAGTATTTTTCTTATCAAACGGACCGCGCGTTCTCGGCGTCGGCGCTTTGGAGCGAGACGCGCTCGCACGTGGTGGTGGTCAGTGCGGTTTCGAAGACATATTCGATGACCGGCTGGCGCATCGGTTACGCGCTTGGTCCGAAAGCGATCATTTCGGCGGCGGCAAATATTCAGAGTCATTCCACTTCTAACCCGGTGTCGATTTCACAAAGGGCCGCCCTGGAGGCGCTTATGGGCAACCAGAGTTCGGTACAGAGAATGAAAGCGGAATACCGCAATCGCCGAGATTTTGCTTATGCGGAGTTGATCAAGATCCCGGGCGTGCGCTGTGATCTACCAGATGGGGCGTTTTATCTCTTTCCCAATGTTCGAAGATACCTGCACGACGCCGTGCCGGATTCGGTTGCGCTGGCGAAATATCTGCTCAGTGAAGCCGCGGTTACCGTGGTTCCCGGCTCGGCGTTTGGCGCCGAAGGATACATCCGCATCTCTTACGCCACGTCGTTGGAGATGTTGGGCAAAGGAATCCATAGAATGCGCCAGGCTCTGGAGAAACTTGGATAGCAAGTAAAGACAGCACAGAGGTTGAGAACGAACAATGAATCCATGGCGGAGAGATTGAGACCGAAATGTTGTGTAGAGGTGAGTTGATGGAGCCGGGGGGACCCGAAGAAACGGGTTCTGCTTTTTGGCCGCTTCATCCTCTCCCTAGCTTGAGCCATCATTCCTGGGTCAGACTTTTCTTCGCTTGTCCCCCTTGCTCAAGTCTTGCGTTACTGCAGCTGGCCCAGATGATCTGCCGGCAAATGCCCCGGAGCACGATTACCTCTTGTTCACTCAATTGAGCGCGCGAGAGAATGCGGCGGATCACTTGAAGCATCCGATCTGGATTTTTTTCGTGCAGGAAACCAATATCAAGCAGCGCCTCTCGCACGTGAGAAAATAAACCTTCCAGGGAGGCGCCGCCTGCGAGTGCCCGAGATCCCATTTTTGGGAGATCGGCCAAGAAGAGCTCGTAGGCGAGAATGGCTACCGCTTGGGCCAAGTTTAGCGTGGGATACGTTTCCGAGGTGGGAATGTGGACCAGTGCGCGGCACAGCCCAATCTCCTCATCCGTCAATCCCGAATCTTCTGGACCAAAAATGAAACCGACGCGATTCGCAGTGGCTTTCTTGACAATGTCTTTTACTACTTGACGGAGATAGAGAGGCTCTCTGTCGCCCCGATTTCTCAACGATGTTGTCGCTAGGGTCCACTGTAGGTCTGCAATGGCGTGCTTGAGCGAGTGAAAGCACGCGGCGTTCTGCACCAACGCGTCTGCTCCTACGGCCATGCGACGCGCCTCCTCGGTCCAGGGCGCGGCGGGACTAACCAGACGAAGTTCTTTCTGTCTAAAATTGCGCAGGACGCGAGCCACAGAGCCGAGATTGCCGGAGTATTGGGGACGAACCAAAATGAAAACAACCTCTGGAGTTGCTGACCGTACCATTTCAAGATCTCTCCATAAGGATATCATCAGAGGTATGGAGAACCAGAGTAACACGGGACACCTTGCAATGCGTGATTCACTTTTTGAAACGCCGGTACTTGCCGCCCGCGGCCACAGGTGTCTAAAATTCCCTTCATGCAAATTTACCGTCACCGTTATTCTTGGGACCATCCGCTAGTATGCTAAGAGTCAAAATTTGTGGAATTTGCAGCACTGAGGACGCCGAACTGTGTACGCGCGCCGGCGCCAGCGCTCTGGGTTTTGTGTGCGGGGTGCCGACGTCGGTTCGATCGTACGTCGCCCCTGCTGAGGCACGTGCCATTATTCGGCGTGTCCCTCCCTATGTTTCAACAGTTGTGGTAACCACTTTTTCCGACGAGCACTCGATTGAGGAGCTGTTGCGAGAAGTTCCCGCTTCTACGGTGCAGTTGCATGGTTCGATATCCCCCGAGAGTGCCACACGGCTGCGCAATCGCATGCCCCGTTTGAAGGTTGTTAAAGCCATTCAGGTTGTTGACCAAGCATCGGTTGTGGAAGCTCAATTTTGGCAGGAGTATGCGGATGCGTTGCTGTTGGACAGCAAGGCTGAGGGCGGCATGGGTGGTACGGGGAGAACACATGATTGGATGGTGAGCCGGGCAATCGTGCAAGCGGTGCGTATACCCGCAATTCTCGCAGGTGGTTTGTCGCCTGAAAACGTGAGTGAGGCTGTCCAGACGGTCCAGCCCTTCGGCGTGGATGTGAACTCGGGGGTGACAAATGGATTCATCAAGAAGGATCCCACCAAGGTCTTCAAGTTTGTGCAACGTGTGCTGCAAGCAGAAGTCGGACGCGGTTAACGCCTTTGCGCTAATTGCGCCTTGGATCCTTGGGTGAGAGATGCTGAAATCGTTTGAGGATGTTTTGTTCTTCGATCTGCGACTGTAAAAAGTGCGCCACGTTCTTGGCTCGTTTCTCCAACTCCTCCAGCTCCAATAATTGTTGTTTTTGCGATGGGGATAGGTCTAAGTGCGCCGCTAACGAATTCACCAAAGCTTCATAATCCAGCTCGCGAAGCGAGGAAAAATCTGGCGCAGTCGTTGAACGAAGCTGGAAATACTCCATGGCCAGAGCCAGAATCTGTCGCCGCTGCCACTCGGTTTCTACTGAGTTGTCGTGTGGCATTCTGTCCTGTAAAGGAAAACCTCCAATGGTTCTATATGGAGTTTCGTTGAGTACCTTCGAGATGCGAATTTTACGTTCCCCTATTAACATCAAGTTGAACTTTCCGTCCGCCAGTTCTTCAAGAGTGTCAATCACGCCGGCGCAGCAGACCGGATACACAGGTGGGTTGCCGTAATAATCGTTTTCCCAGCCTGGTTGTAATAACGCAATTGCAATGCGTCGATCGCTGCTAAGAGCATCGCGCGTTAGTTGGCGGTAGCGCGGCTCGAATATGTGCAAGGGCAGACGAGTTTTGGGGAAAAACACTACATCGGGCAAGGGGAACAGCCGTACGGTTACTAATTTCATATCCAAAGATATTCTAGTTCAAAAACAGGAGCGACGAAAATCTGGTGCCGCGGCGTTGGTTGTTCACCTCCGCTCTTGTCTGCCGGCCTCATCACACAACTAGGAATCATTCGCAAGTTTTCGACTGGCCGGGTTGTGTCAGGCATGCTGGTAAAGGTTCTCTCCGCGGCCGTCTATGGAATCGATGCCCAGATTGTAGAGGTTGAGGTAGATGTAACTTCCCATGCCAAAGACATTTTTCATACCGTAGGGCTCCCCGACGCTGTGGTAAAGGAAAGTACCGAGAGGATCGACGCGGCGATCCGCAACAGCGGACTGCCTGGGCCACTTTCTGGCAAGACTACCGTGAACTTGGCGCCTGCGGAGTTTCGCAAAGAGGGGAGCGGTTTTGAGTTGCCCATGGCGTTGGGGATCCTCGGTACGGCGGGCATTTTGGAACAGAAGAATCTGCTCGGATGGCTGGTGGTGGGTGAGTTGTCTTTGGACGGGAAGGTGCGTCCTGTCAAAGGGACACTGCCGATCGCCATGGCCGCCCGGAGCGCCGGCATTGCTCGGGTCATTGTCCCTGAACGCAATGCTTCGGAAGCGGCTGTGGTAGAGGGCATTGGGGTGTTTCCCGTTGTCAGCTTACGCCAAGCATTGGACCTTTTGAACGCCACGTACGAGGAACGTCCCCAGCCTTTTGTTACCGATGGGCGCGCGTTGCTGGGCGCAGAGCGTCGCAGTCCCGTCGATTTTGCGGAAGTAAAAGGGCAACTGCATGCGAAGCGAGCTTTAGAAGTGGCGACTGCAGGTGGGCACAACCTGCTGATGTTGGGACCGCCTGGCTCAGGTAAAACCATGCTTGCAAAGCGTATTCCCACCATCCTTCCGACAATCAGCTTTACTGAAGCGCTGGAGACCAGCAAGATCCACAGCGTCTGTGGGCTACTCCACGGGAGGGGAATCGTCGGTCAGCGCCCATTTCGCTCGCCGCATCACACTATTAGTTATGCAGGACTGGTGGGTGGAGGACGCATCCCCCGACCGGGGGAGGTGAGCCTGGCGCACAACGGAGTTTTATTTCTGGATGAACTCCCGGAATTTCAACGTCACGTACTTGAAGTTCTTCGACAGCCGCTGGAAGATCAACAACTGACCATTAGCCGCGCCAGCATGAGTCTCACATTTCCAGCCAAATTCATGTTGGTGGCGGCTATGAATCCATGCCCGTGTGGTTATCAGAATTCGCGCCTCAAGGAATGTCGCTGTTCACAGAAACAGATTGAACACTACCGATCTCGCATCTCCGGGCCCTTGATGGACCGCATCGATATCCATGTGGAAGTTCCTGAAGTCAAATACGAAGAAATCAGCAGCCGGTCGCGTGGGGACACGTCGGCGTCGATCCGCAGAAGGGTGGAAGCGGCGCGGGCGATGCAATGGGAGAGAATGTCGGCGGACCAAATCTATTGCAACGCGCAGATGGGTCCAGCCGAGATCGAAAAATATTGTGTTTTGGATCCGTCTGGAAGGACGCTCATGGAGACGGCCATCAGGCGCTGGGGATTTAGCGCCCGCGCCTACAACCGAACGCTCAAAGTAGCCCGCACCATTGCGGACTTGGAAGGGAGCGTTTCCATCCAGGCGCAGCATCTGGGCGAGGCAATCCAGTATCGGGTGCTCGATCGGGAAATGGAGATGGTGTGAAGGCCTGTCTCCTCGACGCAACTGTTCATATGCTCCAGGGCTCGGCATGGCGCCGATGCCGCCTGTGCCGCTCGCGACGAAAACTCATGAAATGGTTGGAGCCGGCACATCAGACGTCTCACACATCACAATTGGGTGTCAATTGCAGCAAAGTTGGGTAATATGAGGGGGGGATGGCCACAAGATCTCGAAACGAAAGCCAGTTGCAGCAAGCCATGACGTTGCTGGTGCACAGTCAGGCGGCGCTGATGCAGAACCAGACAGCATTGATTGCCCATTTCCTTGCGGCCTAGGTCCGGGCTGACGATCGCTTCTTGCGCATTGAAGGGGAACTGGCTGAGATTAAAGCTATTCTGCTGCGGCACGAGCAGATCCTTCAATCGCTGCCAGAAGCTGTACGGCGAAGAGTCGGCTTCAAACAGCGCTGATTGTGCGAGCGCAGCGAGTTTTTTTTGTCCCGGATCTTCCCGGAATTCTTCAAAAAGGAGGCCTCATGAAGCGGTCCGTTGTGGGTTTTCTGCTCGGCTGCGGTCTGGCGACTCCCCTTTTCGGCCAGCAAAAGGCACTTTTACCGCAGATGATTGCTGATGTAAACGCAACCTCCGATACCACGGTGAATGTCACGCTTCAGGCGGGCTTGCGCCTCTCCGGCAAGATTCGGGGAAGCTTTCAAGGAGTGCCGCTGATTTTTGTCCGCTCCACTGGCGGCGATCTTCTTGTCTCGAAGTTCGATTCGGCCGAAAAGCGTTACCTGATCATTGTCCCGCCTGGAACATATCAACTGGGTGCCTGCTTTGAGTTGCAGTCCGGTCTGGCACAAGGAAGAATCGATGTGCCATTTAGTGACTCCAGTCCACTGCAGGTCCTGGCCGACACCATCCTGGATGTGACGCTAACCGGAGAAGCGACCTTTCCTATCTCCGGCGTTGTGCAGGGCCTTGATTCGATTTCTTCTCTCAGCGACGCCACCGTTGTCTTCTCCTCTCCCGACGGCCGCAGAGGGGGCACATTTCTGCTCAGATCCGATGGTGCCTACCAGGGGCGTCTCGCCAGCGGGACCTATCATGCCAGCCTGACAGGCCGGATTCCGGTCGGTCCAGCCCGGCAGCACGTGCTGCAGATTTTCAACGTCGGCTCGGTCGTCGTCGGTGGATTGGCTACAACCGCGAATTTTTCCGTTCCTGCAACCGCCAGAATTTCCGGCAAGATAGGCAGAAGCGGGCTCCCAGAATGGTTCTCCGGCCTAACGGTCACCGCCTCGGACATGTCGGCGCCCGCAGCCCCAGCAAACGAAATTCGATGCGCGGTAGTCCCGGCAACGAGTTCGTTTCCCGCCGATCCTCTTGCCGGAACCTATCAGATGGTTGTGCCAAACAACCGCGCCCATCAGATGCTGCTCTCCGCTGAGCTATTGGAGGAGGGAAAACCGGCGGGAACTCTGGAGTTCCCCCACCCCCGTCCAGAAATAAAGCCGGCGACGAGCACGACGTACAACTTCGATATGCAACTTCCACCGCGTCGCGTGGCCATCACCGGGCGCGTCGCAGACCCGAGCGGCCGCGGAGTCGCCAACACCGCCGTTGTGGCCAGCAGCAGGATGCTGCCCGGCACCACTGCCTGTTTCACCAGCACGAGGGTGCAGACCGATGCGGATGGTAACTACAGGGTCAGCGTAATCAGCGGGTTAAACTATAAGATTGAGTTCGTGCCGCCTGCGCCTGAACCGTAAGGGTTGCTTCTGATCCAAATCTATTGCAGGCGAGTCACGGGCAAGGTAGTAAACTGGCCCGCCTGGGCGCCCAGTTGGATCGCGGTGGCGACAATCGTTCCTCCTTCCGCCGTCACAGTAAGCGTTCCTTGAAAATTGGCCGTGTCGGCATTGGGAAACAGCTCGTCGATCAACCGCGCCCTGTGACCCCCGGGCTGCAACTCCATAGCGACCGTTCCATTGGGAACCGGTTGGCCCCCGGCATTGCGCAGGGTCAATGTCAGCCGCACCGCCTGGCCGGTCGAGCTGACCGCCACGCCGGTGTTCAGACCCGTAGCAGCGTTGCGGCTCACCGGAGTAATGAAACCGGTTGCGGGCACACTGGCCCCCACCCCGGCAATCCCCGCCCCGGGAAGCGAGAAGCGCAACACCCCCCCAATCACCCCTTCGGTGAGCGTCGCCTGCGCCGAGCCAATCACCGCCGGGCCAAGACCATCGGTGGTAAAAATAGCGCCGCCGCCAGGAGCAATGTCAAAAGCAACACGGCTGGCTGCAGGCAGACCGTTGAGGGAAAGCAACAGGCTGACACCATCATCGTTGGAAAAGGCCAGCTCCCCTTTGGCTCGCGTGCTGGCAGAAGGGTTGGTCAAAAAAAGCGATGAAACCAGACCCGCGCCGTTGCCAAACTGGGCAAAATACTGCAGTTCGGCCACCGGCTGAGGAGAAACCGAAATGACCGGCAAAGTGGTAAACTGCCCCGGTTGCGACCCCACTTGAATGGCCGTGGCTGCCACCGGGCTGCCCACTACGGTCAGCGTCCCTTGGAAGTCCCCTAGATCAGGGAACAACTCATGGACAAAGCGAGCCACATGTCCGTTGCCTGGAACTGCAATCTGCGTCTCCCGTACCGTCATCCCCAGCAGATTTTTCAAAGTTGCCTTCAACACTCCGCCACTTCCGGTGTTCATGGCGGCAATCCCGGTACTGATCCCTGCCGCCCTATCTCGCACAATAGGAGTCATAAATGCATCCAGTAACCGGCTTTCTCCCACGCCGGCAATCCCCAGCCCCGGCGCAGAAAAACGCACCACTCCACCCAACGGCCGG
>JACQSX010000018.1 GCA_016211105.1 Acidobacteriota bacterium
CTAGCGGGAGTTTACTGAAATACGAGCGCGCCATTTGACAAAGTCATTGCTTCCGAGACACTTGGCCATTGATAATACGTATTACCCTATTGAGCTGGGTAACACAGCAGTCTAGAATCTAAGGCCTGAAATACCAAATGGTTACAGTCTTCCCTCTCGCCTTTCGCAGTAAACTCCCGCTAGGCAGCCAAGTGCTTATTAGGATTGAGTAATAAATCCGCGACTGACGGCACAGTTTCCCGCCGGTTGCCCACCTACAACGTGACCTCAAAAAGCCCATGTTGAAACCTAATTTTTATGAGGAAGGGCGTTTTCGTCGGGTAAGGACTGTTACTCCTCGCCGGTCCTAACTTCGCTTCTTCGCGAACAGACTGCTCAATTCCAACCTGCCCCCACCGGTAGTAGCGAGCAACAGATAGATGAAACAAAACAGAGCCGCCCGTTCTCCCTGATTCTGGATCGGCCAAAAGCCGCGAGGAAAATGGGAGATAAAATAAGCGCACGCCATTTCCCCCGCCAGAACAAATGCCACCGGGCGAGTAAAGAGTCCCAGCGCAATTGCAATGCCGCCGTAAAACTCCAAGACCCCAGCGAACCACACCAATTGGGGAAACTCGACTGCCCTGCCTCCGAGCACGCCGAACATTTTCTGCGCCCCATGCTGCCAAAAAAGAAATCCGGTAACGATACGAAGAAGCGTCAATGCCACCACATTCCATTTGCTTAGCACCTGCGTGAACATACTTTTCTCCTCATGAAATCGGCCAATGATTCCTATGTTGGCTACTTGTAAGGACAAACGAGATGATAATCAAGGCAGCCGGAAAATCCTACCGGTTTTCGCCTCGTAAGGAAGGATCGCCCAAATCCGAGCCGCGAAATTGGACCTGACCTTGAAGAGCCCCAGTGAGGCGACATAGCTTCAGCCCGCGACGCGAGCCGTGGGAGAGCCTCGCCTCGGGAAAAACGAGTGCGGAGCGCGCTGAACCGCCTACAGTAACCCCAGTTGCAACTTGGCGGCGTCCGACATCTTATCCATGGACCAAGGCGGGTCCCAAACGAGTTCCACGTTGACGTGGGTCACCCCGGGAATGCTTCGGACTTTGGTTTCTACCTCTGGAGGAAGTGATTCCGCTACCGGGCACATCGGAGACGTCAGGGTCATCTGGATGTTCACGATCCCCAACGGAGCGACATCCAGGTTGTAGACCAATCCCAACTCCCAGATATTGACAGGAATCTCGGGATCATAAATGGAACGCAACACCTCGATAGCTTTTTCTTCAATCTCCTTAACGCTACCGACCTTGTCAACCTCGGGATTGGTAACGCTGTCGTGATCCATCGTCGTACACCCGCCATTACTCGGTCGAAACTGTTTCTTGCTGATTCTCCAACGCCGCCTGCAGCGTGTGCCATGCCAGAGTGGCGCACTTGACCCGAACAGGAAATTCACTTACGCCGTGAAATACTGCAAGCTTGCCCAGTTCGGCTTGCTTGACGGTAGCATCCGATTTCCCCGTAACTAAACTACGAAAAGCCTTGAAAAGAGCGGCGATCTCACTCCTGGTCTTGCCTTTTAACGTTTCCGTCATCAACGATGCTGAAGCCGTCGAGATGGCGCAGCCGGACCCTTTGAAGCTAACATCCTTGACCACGTCATCCTCAAGCCTGATGTATACGGTCACTTTGTCACCACACAGAGGATTATACCCATCCGCCTTTCGGTTCGCGTCTTCCAATTCGCGGAAATTTCTAGGCTTTCTGTTGTGGTCAAGAATAACCTCCTGATAGAGATCGTTCAAATATGACATCAGCAAAATAGCTCAATTGCTTTGTGGATTGCCCGCGCCAAGGCGTCAACCTCCTCGCGCGTGTTGTAGAGGGCGACCGATGCTCGCGCGGTAGCCGGTACTGCGAAGCGATCCATTACTGGTTGGGCACAGTGATGACCGGTGCGAATGGCAATCCCTTCTTGATCCAATACTGTGCCGACATCGTGGGGATGCGCCCCTTCGATTACAAATGAAAGCACGCCGACTTTCTCACGGGCGGTCCCAATGATGCGCAGTCGGGGAATCGTGGAAAGCACCTCGGTGGCATAACAAAGCAACTCCTGCTCATAGACAGCCACATTTCCAAGACCAACCTCATCCAAGTAGTCAATTGCCATCCCCAGTCCGATCGCTCCGGCAATGTTGGGTGTGCCGGCCTCGAACTTGAAGGGCAGGACATTGTAGATGGTCTTCTCAAAGGTAACCGAACTGATCATATCGCCGCCACCCTGGTAAGGAGGCATATTTTCAAGCAAAGCTGACTTGCCGTACAAGATGCCTACACCGGTAGGCCCAAAAAGTTTATGGCCGGAAAAGGCGTAGAACTCGCAATCAAGTTGTTGCACATCCACCTTCAGATGAGGCACAGACTGAGCCCCATCGATGAGCACAGGCACGTTTCGGCGATGCGCCATATCAATGATCGTGCGAACCGGAAGGACCGTGCCCAGCGCGTTGGAAACGTGAGCGACCGAGACCAACCGAGTCCTCGGATTGAACAGCTTTTCATATTCCTCCAGCAACAACTCACCCTGGTCATTGATGGGGACCACACGCAAAACCGCCCCCTTTTCCTCACACAGCATTTGCCAGGGGACGATGTTGGAATGGTGCTCCATCGCGGAAATGATGATCTCATCCCCGCTTTTTACATATTTCCTACCGTAGCTTTGGGCCACCAGGTTAATTGCCTCGGTCGTGCTCCGGACAAAAACAATTTCATGGACATGGCATGCATGAATGAAGCGTTGTACCTTGCTTCGGGCATCTTCATACGCTTCGGTAGCTTGCTCGCTCAAAGAATGCACGCCCCGATGAACGTTCGAATTGTACTGTGAATAGAAACGGTGGAGCGCCTCAATTACCTTCTCGGGCTTCTGGGTCGTGGCTGCATTGTCAAGATAGACTAGAGGCTTTCCATGAATCTTTTGTCTCAGGATTGGAAAATCCTCTCTGATCTTGTACACGTTGAACACGGAACGAGCCGCCGGGCGCGCATCCACACTGACCACGTCGCGACTGGTTTTCATACCTGAACCGCCTCCTTGACAAACTCGCCGCCAGGCAGCCAGCCAAGCAGAAACTCATCCAGGCGCCTTTGCACCGCGCCGACCTTCATACGCCTGACGACCTCACTCGCAAAAGCATAAATCAGCAAGCTGCGGGCGGCTTCCTCGCCAATGCCTCGGGAGCGCAGATAAAAAAGAGCATCCTTGTCCAGTTGGCCAATCGTGGCCCCATGCGTGCACTTAACGTCGTTAGCGTAGATTTCAAGCTGTGGCTTGGTATTGATTAGGGCATCATCCGATAGCAGCAGATTTTTGTTTGTCTGCTTGGAGTCGGTTTTCTGCGCTCCCCGGTGGACCACGATTCGACCGTGGAAAACTCCTCTAGACTTGCCGTCTAGCACACCTTTGTAAAGCTCGCGGCTGCTGCAGTGCGGCGCCGCATGCTCTAGCCGGGTATGGTTATCCACATGCTGCTCTCCCCTCACCAGGTACAGGCCATCCAGCGTGCACTCGGCACCGTCACCGGCCAACACTGCGTTAAGACTATTTCGAACCAGAGCGCCCCCAAGAGCGATCGAATGCGAACCGAGGCTGCTGCTACGCTCTTGATGGTACTGCAGAGTGGCGACGTGAAAAGCTCTCGCACTCTCACATTCCAGCTTTGAGTGGTCGATGACGGCGCCATCGTTCAAAATAATCTCAGTGACCGGACAGGTAAAGTTGACCTCTTCCCCAAGTCCGACATAACTTTCCACAACGGACGCCTGGCTGTTACTATCGGCCACAATCAACGTTCGCGGATAGGATGCAATTGCTGTCCCCCGTGTGGCAGCCAGGAAAAGCAGGTGGATCGGCTTCTCGAGGATTTTCCCTTTGGGAATATATACGAAAGCGCCGTCCTGCATCAAAGCGGTATTGAGGGCATTGAAAGCGTCCTGCTCCCAGTTGGCATAGCGACCCAGGTAAGGCTCCACAGCCGCCGCGTCCTGCTGCAGGACCCGGCTAAGACTGCTGATTCGAATCCCATCCCGGGATTCCTCAACAAAGGAAAGCTCTGGAGAATAGCAGCCGTTGACAAACACAAGGCGTTCGCATTGCAGATCGGCAAATCGGAGGCCATCGATGATTTCTCGTTTCAGGCCGTCCAGCTCATATGCCTCTAGCTTGAACGGGATTGAGGTAATAGGGGCAACATTGGTAAATCTCCACTCCTCGTCTTGAAGGGTGGGAAATCCCAGCTTTGCAAATTGCAACCTTGCACTATTGCGCATCCTCTGCAGCCACGCAGGCCCTTTCCCCGCCACGCCTTTCTCAAACTCAGAAAGATGTGAAAAAAAAGGAATGTTTTCTGTTTTCACCAATTCAATCATGACGTCGCGGTTTTTCCTTTCAGTAGATCAAACGACCTGGACTCGCTTCGGCTCTGCCTCTTCCAGCCACGAATACCCTTTATCCTCCAGCTCAAGAGCCAGATGCTTCCCTCCGGATCTCACGATGCGTCCTTCAGAAAGAACATGTACGTAATCAGGGATAATGTAATTGAGCAGCCGCTGATAGTGAGTTACTACGATGATGGCGCGCTCTTTGCCGCGCAGGGAGTTGACCCCCTCGGCCACAATCCTAAGGGCATCGATATCCAGACCCGAGTCGGTCTCGTCCAGGATGGCCAGTCTCGGTTCGAGTATCGCCATCTGGAAAATCTCATTGCGCTTTTTCTCGCCACCAGAGAATCCTTCGTTTACAGGACGACTCATCAGGTTCTCATCCACCCGAAGGAGTCCCATCTTTTCTTTAGCCAGGGTTAGAAAGTCCATGGCGTCGAATTCGTCCAGACCACGATGTTTACGAATCGCATTGAGCGCCGATCTCAAGAAATAGAGGTTGCTGACTCCGGGAATTTCAACCGGGTATTGGAAAGCCATAAAGATTCCCTCACGCGCTCGATCCTCGGGAGCCATCTCCAAAAGATTTTTCCCGTCGTACCAAACTTCCCCTTCCGTCACTTCATATGTCTCGCGGCCGGCGAGGACCTGAGCCAGGGTGCTCTTGCCCGATCCGTTTGGGCCCATAATGGAGTGCACCTCGCCCACATTCACCTTGAGGTTGATTCCTCTCAGGATTTCCTTGCCACCGGCCTTCACCTTTAAGTTTCTTATTTCCAGCATCGGTTCCTTTCCTTATCGTTGTCCGTTGTCCTTGGTCCGTTGTCCGTGGTAACCAGCCATGGGAATTGCAAGAACAACGGGCAACGGACGATATTTAGACCGTTCATCAACCCACACTGCCTTCCAAACTCACACTGAGCAACTTCTGAGCTTCGACGGCAAACTCCATGGGCAATTCCTTAAAGACTTGCTTACAGAAACCGTTGACGATCATCGACACCGCATCCTCGGCAGACAGGCCGCGCTGCCGGCAGTAAAAGATCTGGTCTTCGCCGATTTTCGAGGTGGAAGCTTCGTGCTCCATTTGTGCCGAGCTGTTCTTGATCTCAATGTAAGGGAAGGTATGAGCGCCGCATTTGTCGCCCAAAAGCAAGGAGTCACACTGCGTGTAGTTCCGGGCCTTATCGGCACTCCGGAGGATCTTTACCAAACCCCGATAAGTGTTCTGGCCATATCCAGCGGAAATCCCTTTCGAGACGACCGTGCTTCGCGTGTTCCTGCCGATGTGGATCATCTTCGTGCCGGTATCCGCTTGCTGACGTCCCCGGGTCATCGCGACGGAGTAAAACTCTCCAATGGAGTTGTCTCCCTGCAAGATACAGCCTGGGTATTTCCAGGTGATCGCCGAACCGGTTTCTACTTGTGTCCACGAGATTTTGGAGTTGACCCCCAAGCACTTACCGCGCTTGGTTACGAAATTATAAATACCGCCCTTCCCCTCACTGTCTCCTGGGTACCAGTTCTGGATGGTGGAATATTTGATCTCCGCGTTGTCATGAGCGATCAGTTCCACCACAGCCGCATGAAGTTGGTTCTCATCGCGCATCGGCGCGGTGCAACCCTCCAGATAGCTTACGTAACTGTTGTCATCCGCGATGATGAGCGTTCGCTCAAATTGTCCAGTCTTGGCGGCGTTAATGCGGAAATAGGTTGACAGCTCCATGGGGCAGCGCACGCCCTTGGGCACGTAAGCGAACGATCCGTCGGTAAAGACCGCCGAGTTCAAAGTGGCGAAAAAATTGTCGCTATACGGCACGACCGAACCCAGGTACTTTCTTACCAGGTCCGGATGATTTTGTACCGCCTCGGAAAACGAACAAAAAATGATACCTAACTCGGCCAGCTTCTCCTTAAACGTAGTGGCAACCGATACGCTGTCAAAGACCGCGTCCACGGCGACTCCAGCCAACATTTCCTGTTCTTCCAGGGGGATGCCCAGCTTCTTATAGGTTTCCAGAAGCTCTGGATCCACTTCATCCAGGCTCTTCGGACCGTCTTTCTGCGTCTTAGGAGCCGAGTAGTAAACAATGTTCTGGTAGTCAATGGGTGGGTAATGTACGTTACCCCACGTTGGCTCGCTCATCGTAAGCCAGTGGCGATACGCCCTCAGGCGCCACTCTAACAGCCACTCGGGCTCGTTCTTCTTGGCCGAGATCATGCGAATGATCTCCTCGTTCAAGCCTGGCGGCACCGATTCGGCTTCAATCGGAGTATAAAAACCGTACTTGTATTCCTGACTAGCTAGATTTTCGATTTCTCTTGTCTCAGTAACCATAAGGTTTTATCCCACCTTTTCTTCTCTCATTTAGCAAGGCAAACCAGGACTGCCACCGGGCTGCAGATCGCTCACGGATACAAAGCCCTCTGCAATTGGGTGAACCATATCAGAGAGCGTAATACCCTGTAGCGCTTTGGCCACGGTCTCGTTGATTCTCCAGTTGATCCTCTGCCAATTGTGGCGGACGGGACACATGGCTTCCACCCGGCAGTTGCCGGGAGCGTTGATGCATTCTGTAAGGGCGATGGATCCCTCAATGGCTTTGATCGTCTCACCCACGGTGATATTTTCCGGCTGTCTTGCGAGGCGATATCCGCCATTTGCTCCCCGGTGAGACACCAGTAATCCCTCACGAACCAGAAGCTTGAGAATCTTGCTTACCATCGGCAGTGGAAGATGTGTCAACCCGGCCAATTGCCGAGCGCTATACGTCGGCCGCTTGCTGTCGCTCTCGACAAAATGGATTAGCAGAACAATGCCATAATCCGTCAGCTTGCTCATCCGCATCATAGCTAAAACCCCCAAAGTAATAGAACCAAATCAGTCCTATTTATTTTTACGATAGCAAAGCCATCGCGGCAATGTCAAGGATAAATAGAACTAAAGAAGTCCCATTTAGTAACTCTAAGAAGGAGCGTCTCTTGCGGTCAAGCCCAAATTTACATCAGGGAGGCAAAAAGACCGCGTCTCTTTGTTTCCCTCCCTCACAGAAACGCCTGTTGTCGATTGTACCCGCTTCTTACGGGTCTAGCCTTTCTGCTGCGTCTATCCTCCCATGGCCAAGCCTAACGGCCTCGCGCCATCGCCTTGCGAAGCTGCGTTAGCTCGGAAGTGACCGCCTCCAGACGCAGCAGCAACTCTCGATGGCGCGTTTCGCCCGCGCTTGGTTCTTTGCCGACAAACGTGATGGTTCCACTCGGCTCGAGAATCGCCCGCTCCACTTGGCCGAGAGAACTAAACCCTTGCCGGCGCGCAGCCGCCTCCAATTCGGAGCGCGTCACCGATTCTCTTTTGCAGGTAAGTTCGTCCAGCGCCCCCTTTCGCAATAGCACCGTTTCCCTACCCTCCAGGACTCTATCTGCGGAAGGACTGACATAGAGAAGTCGATTCATCAAATAGTTAATCAGCAGCAGCGTTGCGGCTCCGATCAATCCGCCAATCAAGGAATTATCAGCGCCAATAATCGCATTCTGCACGGTATTGGAAAGGGTCAACAACACGACTAGATCGAAAGCATTCAACTGGGCTAGCACGCGCTTCCCCCCCAACCGCAGTCCAACCACAAGAAAGGCGTAAACCAGCACGGGCCTAAGAACCTTTTCCCAGAAAGGAATGGTCAGGGTAAAAAGATCATGCCAGATTTTGGCGTCAGACATCGCTTTCCCTCCGTAGCTAAGTACCTCGATTCATAAATACAGTAACGTTTGCTGATGAGGCTTGCGCGGCGAGATCCAGGAGCGAGGAGGAGGCGATGCAGGGGACATCGGCGACAACGAGCGACGCCGAGATCGCCCGCAACCCCATCAGCCTGGAGGGTTGCGGCGGGATGGCCCCGCTTTCTTTGTCGCTGCTCCTCGCCAATGGGCCCCGCATTGACTCGTCGTCACTCCGCGAAATCGGGGCCATCGCGCTCGCAACAAACGTTACCGTATTTATGAATCGAGGTACTTAGCGTAGAATGGTCATGGCCTAATGAAAACCCGAAAAGGATAGGAAACACAGATCAAGCATGGCAGCGGCAAGAATCATCGTTGCAATGATCTTCGGGACATTTTCCGGCTTCCTAGTCTACATCATCGCGGCCTTGTTACGTCTGGTCCTCAATCCAAGTGAGACGGCTGTACCCCCGCTATTTTTCTTTGCAGCATTCCTAGGCGGATGGGCGCTGTCCAGTTTCATTCTGTTAAGAAAGTCCAGAACCCTCTCGGTGGTATTCTCACGAGGCTTTCTGATGGGCGCCACCGAATGGCTGTTCATGATTGTTATGGGCTTCTTATACGCTGGTAAAGCGGCTGCATCCATTATAAGTGATCCCACGGCAGCGGTCGGTTTCTTGGTCGGCAGTGGATTGATCGCACTCGTGACCGGTGGTTTCTCGTTGTTTATGGCCATGCTTTGTTTGATTGGCTTCGGAATTTCCTACCTCATCAGCCGAGAGACGCCCCTTGAACCCATTGAATTCCGCAAGAGCCAATGGCAGGAGTTTGCGGCTTCCTATCAAAAATTGGGCCAAGAGGAACGGAAGACGGCGTGGGAACAACTCACCAACGAACAGAAACATTACCTGCAGGAGATTCTGAAAAATGGTGGCATCGGATCTTAAAGCCGGCATGATTGTCAGTGTCGGCTCCGTTTCACCATTGCTCATCTTTGCTCAGGGAGTCCAAAAAAGAGATCGGAGGCTCAAGCCTTTCGTGCTTGGCCAGCGCGGCTTCCAGTTGGATTGCCAAGTGTTCCCGCTTCTCCGCCTCCTGCCTAAGCCCTTCCTGAAGCCAACCGATCAATAGCGCCACCATGGCGAATATCCCAAGCCTCATCAGATCGCCAAAATCGAACTTTGCGGAAAGATACGGGGGCGCAAGAAAATAATTGATGGCTACGACCGCCAGCACGCTGGCCAGAGTTCCGGCCCCTGAGCCTCCATACAGGGAGCTGATTACGATGGCTACAACGAACGCTACCGAATCGCCGGACGATTCGGGCCGCGGCTGCAGCAGGAGCACTAGCAACAGGATCACCGCTACGCTCAAGACTGCCGTCGCGTAGCGTAGAAAAGTGGAGATCATCCTTGCAAGAGAATCTCGGTATGACATCAGGATGGTTGCTTCACCTGCGGACCTTCCTTGTGCAACAAAGGTCTAAAGCGGGATGAAAACGTAATCCCGACCTGTTTGACTGTCTCCAACCGTGGCTCGGAAAAAAAGAACGGCATGGTCTGTCCCGGGATCAACGGCTTGCCAAAATCTATGGTGTGGACCTTCATCGGCGCTAGGTCCTTATCATACAGAATCAGATGGATATGGAGCTCGGGCAAGATGTTCGTGCTAATGTTGGTTACTTCTCCGTCAACCCTCATTGAATTGCCCTGAAAATCGGCATGCAACGTTTTTAGTTCCAGACTCGTGGTTGTGTCTCGGCCTACATCGTAAAAATTAGGAAAATAGGACAGAGGCGTAAAGGCCAGTGCAAGGAATGCGATCAGAGACGCGCCCAGGCTTACCCACAGAGCGCGATAAACTGCGGGCAACACCGGACGCCGGCTGATCGCGGCTGAAACCGCGCGGGGTACACGCTCTTTGTACTGAAGAAAATACTCGCGGCTTATGCGGTCCAGCAGTGCCGCTCGCTCTTCACGATGTCGAAGAAGAACATAAAGGGCTCCGGCTGCAAAAAGCACAAGGAGTACCCCGATGGCGCCCTGAAGGGAGTGACTCAAAACTTCGATACGATACTGCATGGATCTCTATTGCTGGCGCAAGACTTTCCTAAATCCACCGCGGAAGGCTGGCAACAACTGCAGTCTGGCGGGAAGCAAAAACGGTTGAACGGTCCAGCATTTTTCTCCCGGCGTCGCTCACATGCATCGCCGTCAAGACTCCTATTGTAGTCATCTCCTTTACCGGATTATCAACATAAAAGTTTCTGATGGAGGTACAATTAGGGAGAAAGCTTTAGAGTTTCAAGGAGAGAATGTAGCTGCCAATGGCGACGCTGAATGGCGGAAATTCCAGAGTTAGCGGAGTAACATCGGATATCAATGTTACTCCTATGGCCGACATCATGCTGGTATTGCTGATCATTTTTATGATCGCCACTCCCATGCTGCAAGAGGGCATTTACGTGGACATGGCCAAAGCCCAAAATGCGGAAGTCGCGCAAGGAGCTATTGAGAAAGATGTGACGACGGTTGCTTTGACACGCGACGAGAAAGTTTACTGGAACCACGAAGAAATCGGCATGGACCAATTAGAAGAGAGGCTGGCCGAGTTAATGGCAAAGTCTCCGGAAAAGCCGATATTCGTCAAGAGCGACGCCGCGGTCAAATACGGCCGAGTCGTGGAAACCCTCAACAAAGCCCGAGATGCCGGAGTCGAACGCGTGGGATTGCTGGTAGAACATGAAACCAGAAGCACCGACACGAAGTTGATCAGCCAGCAGTTAGTGTTCTGAGCTTCTTGACCCACCCGGCTCGGGCTAGCCAAGCACACCAAGTCTTGTGGAGCGACAATATTCGGAGATTCTAAAACTCTCTCTGGAACAACCCCAACAATACAAAGCCCGGCAGATTTGAACTTGGGAACTTCTGTTACTGGGACCGTCTTATCGAGAGCGCTATCTGGAAGAAGAGTTAAGGTCAGACCTCCTGATCTCGTGGAATTTCGGATGAGCCGATTTTGAAGATCAGCGTGAGGTCCGTGCCTGGGAAGACGGTTTGAGTTTCATTAAGGGCGGCACAGAGTTGTGCGATTGCGTGATCGTGGGCGGCCTGCGCGAGGTGGTGAAGCCGGACGGTCAGAGTGTTGGTTTTCGAGTCGGGAACCAAATCGACTTCGTTGTGGAAGATGTGACGCAGGAGGGCGCGGGCATCGTCGGAGCGGACGAGGTGCTCACGAAGCAATGAAGCCAGACTGGTCTCGGCGCGATAGGCGATCATCTTGATGGTATCGACAAAGTGTTTGCGCTCGGTACGCAGCCGTGTGAAGCGATCCTGCTCAGGCAAGGATTGGACGGGAATGTGATGCGCGGTTTGTTTGCGCTGCTGTTTGAGGCTATCGATCTGCAGATCCAGATGCTGGATGTGTTCCTGCAGTTGCCCCTTGCGCTGGGGATAGCTCTGAAGCTCCGATTCGGCGGGGTCCTCGGATAAAGTCAGCGCGCCGAATTGGGCGGCCAACCGATAGCGCTGGCCCGTTTTGGACCGGATCTGGCTATCCAGCTGGCGCCACTGCGGATTCACCACGGAAATCGCATCAGGAATCGTTTCGGTTCCGTACTCTACCAGACGGTCTAAGCCATAGTGTTCTCTCATATATCGGAAGAAGTTTTCCTGACACCATCTGGCGAATAGCGACACCGCCAGTGTCGTCATGGGCGACAGAAAGTTGGTCGTCAGCATCGAGGTCTGATGGCCGCTGTCGGTGAGCCGACGAATCTCGCGGACCCAGAGGTTGTTGGACAAGCGGCTGCCGCGCTCGGCCAATTTCATGGTGACCGCTTCGCCACCGGCCAGGGTGATGCTCTGGGAGCTAAACTCCTCCGGTCTCCAATCGTCTTTGGGAAACTTGTGATAGGTCAGCAGGGCAATCCGCTTTTGCCACAACTGCTGGAACAAGTCCGGACTGTAGCCTTCGCGATCGATGACCACCGTGAACCAGTGGGCGCGTGGATTGTCGGCCAGCTGCTGCTCCAGCTCTGGGCTCTTGGGGAGGGATGTCTCCAACCACGGAATCACATCCTGCTTGAGCGTGGCGATCAATCCAGGGTCGACTTCCTTGTTGATATACAGAAACGGCTGCCCGTCCATCGCGTTGATCCAGTAATCGGTCGTCGCGCGCAGGCATAACCGTTCCCGGGCCACATAATGGCGCGGCAGGGCGGTCTGGTTTCCGTGATAGACCCGCACATGGCCATCGCAGTAAAAATACAGTTCGCTGTCGTTCTGCCGCGCGATCCATTCCTTGGCCAGTTGCGCATTCCAGGTCATGGCCTGACCCAGATCCCGACACAACCGTTGCAGCTTTTCGCGCAGCGTCCGCACCTCCGGGATGCGATCCAGTCCCAAGACTTTGCCCCACTCGCCCGGCGCTTGATAGCGCAACTGTTCCACCGACCGAATCCGCGCCAGGGCCATGAATGCCAACAACAGAAAGATACTGTCGATACCGTAGAATCCGTCGGGCAGCTGATACATCTGCGGGCTATAGCGCAGCAGTCCTTGCGCCAGCAGCGCCGGCAATGCCAGCAACACGCCGCCTTGGGGCACATCGCACGCCGTTTGAAATTCGATCGGCGCCGATGCCAGTGCCCCCATCGCCGCCGCGACTCGTTCCAGCGAACGTGTCGTCGCATTTCCCATCGGCGCTTGGCTGTCGCTCTGGCTGCGCTCGCTTTTGGTGGTGATTACACTCGTGCCGCCGAGTTCTGTTTTTTTGAGGGGCTGGCAGCCGCCCCGCCCGGATCGCTTTGTGTAGCGTGTTGGCCAATACCTTCGTTTCACTGGCGACTTCCGGCACACTGCGTCCCTCGTCCAACAGCGTCCGCGCCCGCTCCAATACTTCTCCCTTCAGTACCGACGCGGAACTCTGGCGCGCCTTGCTCTGATAGAACCCTTTAGCGCCGTGGTCCCGATACACTTTCACGTATCGCTTCACCGTGATGCTCGGCACCCCAAAAGCCTTCACGATCTCCTTCGGCTTCACCGTCCCGTTGACGATCATCTGGCTTGTGAACATCCGGAAACTCCCTACGTCGTCTTCCTCGTGATGGAACACCGGCAAATGACCGTGGATGTACCACACCTGTCCTTCTTCCTTTTGCACTGCAATACTGCTGTTGATTTCCGTCACTCCAGCGGGAAATATTGGCAATTGTCGTTGCGCATTCCGCTTTTGTAGCCGCTTCGCCTCGCCATTGCAATCGCGTTTTCCGGTTCATTTCGTTTTCCTGGAAAGGCCCGATTTACTGGACGAGATCAGGAGGTCTGAAATTACCACCAGCTCTACTCGGCGAGGTTGGCGTTGAGGATATCGCTGCCTATGTTTCTTTCATCCGGAACCGGGCAGGTCTCACCGATCAATCTGCTCTTGCAGGAGTCATTGGTACTCTTGCGCAGGCGGTGACCCCAACCTTTCTCGGAAGGCTTGAGCGAACATACAGTCACATCAGACTGGTTGCCCGAAAACTTCTGGCCTTGGTTAAGCCCCCATTGGACGACACCACGGTAACGTCGATTGTAGAAGCGCTGACTGAAAAAACTTATGCTCATGGGCACGGAATCGGCAGAAAAGAAGCACGCCAGCTTGGTTTGAGAGTGGACGAACTTGAAGGGGAATTAGCTGCTCTCGTCTGGGAATTGTACTGCGATTATGAAAATGCGCTCCACCTGGACGAAAGTGGGGACCCCACGACATTCCTGACAGAAACTGGTCCTGACTCTGTTGCCCGCGACGACTACGAAGTAGCGTACATTGAGTCCGAGCAGCTCTTGCACGTTTTCTCTGGCAACTTGAACGTCAGGAGAATTCGCAGAATCCCCCAGCAAATATCCTTCAGCGTCAGGCACTCCTTTGCTCCAGACCAGCGCAGCGATGTCTCTTATGTCACTTGGTCTTCCTGAAAGGAGCTTGAGCAGGAAATAGTCTCGATACGCCGGTACCCGGATCGTAATCGTGCGACTTCCAACGTGAATGCCAGCATCCGTGCTGCCAAGGACGAGATGCTCGTCGACGACAAGGGATTCCCCATGCCTTCCCCTGACTTCGCCTTCGATGAAATCCAGCGATGTCTTAATTTTCTGCTTTCCATCGCCGAGGAATTTCACCAGCCTCAAAAAACCGGACTCTTTGGTTTTCTCTTTTGCCTCCACAGTCATTTCCGGAAGCCACTCGGCGATCTTATCAATGTTCCACTCGCCAAGCCGCGGAATCACAAAATCACAGTCTCGGGAATAGCGGGACACCGGTACATAGGCACGCAAGGCATAGCCACCAATCACAATTAAAGGCGGCTTCCTGAAATCTGATGACTTCTGCCTCAGCCGCTCAAGGAGCTCGCCAATTTGCTCCTCTCGCAGAGCCATCAGCTCAAGCTGCTTAGCCAAGGTCGAGCACCTTTCGTGCAGCTTCTTCCACTCGCTGTCTCACGAAAAAATCCGCAATCCGGATTCGTGTGCTGTCCTCACTCTTCCCTTCAATCATTGCGGAGCCGAGCTTCAAAACCTGGCTGACTCTGGCATTGGTTCTCCGTATCCGCTCCCATGCGTGCTTGGAAATTTTGTTCCAGTCGAGAGAATCGCGATTCTGCTGTACCGCAGCGAATGCATCCTCAAAAGCCCATTGCTTGATGCAATCGACAATCGTGTCCTCAAGAGCCTCGACGTAAAGATTATCGATTCGCTTGTAGCTGCCCGGCTTCAAGCGACGTGTCTCGACGGAAATGCCCCATCCCTGCTGTTTTGCAAATGCGCGCAGCGCTCTTGCGAAAGAGGCATCCTGAACTGCAACACTCACAATGTCGCGATGCACAAAGTCGCCGTTCCAAACTGATGCGGCGCTCTGCTTCTGAAGCACTTTGAAATTCCTGTCTTTCGCGAGGAATTCAAGTACGCTCTTGCGACGAACAGGAACCCAGTACCAACCCCAGGTGACTCTAGTGACCTTGCCTTGCGCCGCAAGCTGGCTCAAAAACTTCTTTGCGTTCCTGTCAATTTTCCCGGCATTCCTGACACTGACCAGGCTGCCTTTCCATTCCTTCTCGATCTTCTCAAGAAACTTGTTGAGGTATTCCATGCCATTCACCTTACCAACCTATTTGGCAAGTTAGAGTATAAAAACTTTCGTTCACCTTTTCAAGTATTTTGGCAACAATGGGAGATAAAGATATTTCTGCTGAATCGTCCTCCCGTTTTCCGCCCATTTTCGTTGTAAATCTTTGGTAAGATTTGGTAAAGTGCCGACTGCAAAAGCCGAACTAAGTTATTGTTTCCGTTAGACTTTGGTAGCAGTTGGTAGGGCCTCAAGTTGCGACTTGAGATAGGCTCGACGTGCCCGCAATAAAGCGCAGACGCGCTCTCAAGAACTACAACCCAAGAAAGGAACATCTGCCCTTAAAGCGAACCGGAGTCCGGCCTGATGACATCGAGAACGTGCCGAAAGTGCTAAACTGAGCCTTAAGCTTCTTTAAAGAGACGCGATGCCGAGAGCGACAAAAGTACCCATCACGAAAGACGTCCTTCGTTGGGCGATTGACGAATCTGGTATTCCCTTGGCGAACCTTGCCGACAAAGTGCAAGTGTCTCAGGACGAATTGCAGCAGTGGATTGAAGGCACTGGTGTACCCACACTTTCGAAGTTTCGTCGTCTAGCATCCTTGCTTCATCGTCCTACTGCGCTATTTCTGCTTCCTGCCCCTCCTGCGGTCCAGCGACCCCATGTTCAATTTCGTCGCCCGACTGGGGGACAAGTACGACGCCCCAATCCCGCCGAACTGCGCGCATTGCGGCAAGCAGCACGCATGCAACGTGTGCTCGCATGGGTTACGCACGAGCTAGCGATCGGGGTCAAGAATCTTCCCAAAATTCAATTGTCGACACGTCCCGAGGATGCCGCTGAGAGAGCTCGGATTTGGTGCAATATCTCGCGAATAGGAAAACTTGTGGAGGGTACTTCTTCACAGGCATTTGATGCTTGGCGCGACATGGTCGAGAGCAAGGGGATCCTTGTCTATCTTGCCTCTCTGGGTGGGCAATCTTGCAAGGGTTTCTCCCTCTGGGATCAGAACGCTCCGATTGTCTGTGTAAATACGCATTGGCGGGAGGAGGCGAGGATTTTCACACTTCTCCACGAGCTTGGGCATCTCTTGACACGCACAAACTCCGCGTGCGTGGATGGGGAGAGACTGCCACGAACCGGTGGCGACCTTGAGGAACGATGGTGCGAGGAGTTCGCTGCTGCGGTATTGCTTCCACAAACTGAAGTTTTTGAGTTCCTTCGCAACCTAATGGACTGGCAGCCAGGTCGGAGCATCACCAGTCTAGAAGATGCCCGCCTCCTTGCCCGGAAGTTCAACGCTAGCCTTCGGGCCGCGGTTCTGCGGCTAATCGAACTTGACGTGTCATCCTGGGACCTGTACGAGCAAATTCCGGCAACGTCTGACAATAAGACACCGGCTGTAGGTGGTCATGGTCGGACCCGACGCCAGATCTGCGAGGACCAGTACGGTCGGCGTGTTGCACAGCTCTTTCACGCTGCGGTTCAACACGAACTGATCAGTCGTAACCAAGCTGTCGACTACTTGGACATTCCGGACGTTGAGTTCGACCACCTCGATATTGGTTCGGGCCAAACCGGAACGTAAAGGATGGCCGTTGAACGCGCAGTTGCAGTCATCGATACGTCATCGATCATTGAGATCAGACGCAGTGTTCAGAACGCCCGCAAACAAGATGTCTTCGACGAGTTAGCTCGGCTCGCAGGTGCTGGCGAACTCTACTTTCCGAAAGAGGTTCTTAAAGAGCTTAAACGTGCAGCTGACCCAAGCAATCCAGACCAACAGTTTGCCTGGGCACGAAAGGTCGAGGCGTCAGCGACGAGTTTTCCCGTGCCGTTTGAGACAGTACGAGAAGTGCTTGCTGCGGTACCACGCGTGATTGATCCCGATAAACAGGGTGCAGACGAGGCTGACCCCTACATTCTCGCACTCGCAATAGAACTCCAGAAAGTTGGCAAGAAGGTTGTTGTCGTCACAGAAGAGACTAGGGAGACACCAACAAAGATGTCCCTCCGCACTGCTGCGGGCATTCTTGGCCTTCCCTCAATTCCGTTGGGTGCGTTCCTCGAATCAAGGAACATCGTATGAACGCGCGCTCGGAAAACATCCCGTCTCTCCCCGACCTTGACCTCAAGACCCGTGTAAAAGATCCTTCTGTTCCCAAGAATCTCCACATTGACCATAAAGGTTCTTTGCAACTTTTACGCCCGCAGGAATTTGGGAACATTAAGGGAACAATTGTTGCCGAATACTGCCAAAAATCGCCTAAAACAACGAACGAAAAAGCAAGGCGAGTCAACAAGATAGCGAATTAAATGTTGTCTGCAAAACCTTTATTCAGCGGTTCGAATCCGCTTACCGCCGCCGAAATCAAGCAAATCAAGAACATGGCGGTGGAACTGCCGGAGACATTAAAGGCTGAAAAACTCAAGGTGGACTACTGGCGAGATAAGGAGTCCACGCGAACATTCCAAAAAAATGTCATCCTTGGGATCAGAAGCAATGGAAACACGGAAAGACGGCGAGACCACGACTGCGTCGGAACGAATGGTTCTCAGAAGCTCAATTACGTCGTTGCCGTCGAGTTTTAGCCGGGGGCGTCTCATGACAGTCTCGTATTCGGAGAGAATCTCGGCAGAGACGCACAAGATATGGGGCGGGCTGCAGGCCAGGGTCAAGACTCTGTCCGGAAGGCTGTCCGCCTTCAGGAGGGCAAAGACGAGAACGTTGGTATCAAGAACGAGCCTTGACGGGCGCATCAGCGAGCCGTCTCTCGCGCCTTACGGCGTCGATTTCAGCCTGAATCTCGCGATCGGAAAGCTTGCCAGTGCCCCTCTTTTTTGACTTTTCCTGAATCCGCTTGACGATTTCAATTTATGTCAGACGGTGGAAAACTCTTCAAAATCGTCAGGCCAGGCCGAGATCGTTGGGTTGTAAACGACCCGGATGAGGCGGGACAGAAGCTAAAGCAGCAGATCGTTTTTAAATTGCTCCACCTAGCATTCCTTACGCAATCGCTTTCCGACCGCTATAGGAAGAGGAAATTACAGAGGTGGATAAATATCAGCGAAGCGTAAAAGTAATCTCTATCGTTGCATAAACGTCCACGGGACGTCCATTCAATGCTCCAGGTTTGAACCTCCATTCGTTGACCACGACCCGGATCGCTTCCTGATCAAGACCGTAACCGAGCGAGCGTATGATCCTGGGCTGGTCCACGGTCCCATTCCTCCGGATGATCGCCTGCAACACCACCACTCCTTGAACCTTCACTTTGATCGCTTCGTCGGTGTAATGCGGTAAAGTCTGGCGAATCAACACCGGGTCGACCACACCGCCGGTGCCGCCGATATAAGGTCCCTCGCCGCTACCAATACCCCCGCCCGACCCGCCTCCAAAACCTCCCCCGCTACCCGGCCCTACCCCTGGCCCCCGACCGGGACCAATACCCGTTCCAGAGCCAGACCCAATGCCACCTCCAGCGCCTGGTCCATCGGACGGAGGAGCCGCTGGCATCATGATATCGCCGTAGGCCCCCAACATGTGTTTGGGAAACTGAATGGGAGCCTGAACGTTTTGCTGTGGAGCAAGCGCCATTTGTAAATCCTTCAGGTTCGGTCTTTTTACCTCCGGAGGAGTCGTTTGAATCTTGGCAGCCGGCGGAATATCTCCTTTACTGGCCGGCTTCGGCTCGTGTTTGCCGCCTCCTCCCCCGCCTCCGCCGCGAACGGGACCCGGAATCATCATCGAGGGAGGATGCATCAATCGGGCCATTGTCAACAGTCGCTCATCTCCTTGAACCGGCAAGGGAGAGATATTGAAGTAAGCGACGATTAAAATAATCGCAAGCAGACTGACATGAATAAACACCGAACTGCCAAGCCGCAATGCTGTACTCGGCTTTTCTGAATATTCAAGCTCGTCAAATGTGTGGAAAATAGGGATCGGTTTTGACAACCTTCGGGCATCACTCATAAAGACAAAACAACTCCCATTTCAATTGTACTAAAAATTGGATTAAGTATCCGTATACTTTGACGTTCGCAAGTCCCAAAAAGTTTTAGGAAAAGTAAAAATTACTTCATCTAAGCAAGATAGCATCCCTGCTGCAAAATGAAATAGCGATCCCGCATTTACTCCGGCGGGCAAAAAAACACTTCATTTTAACAGGCAGAGCTACCCTGGACAGGGTCGTGATCGCAGACGTGGATGTGGTCCGTGACATTTTGCCCAGCCGTAGGCCAAGTCCCGGACAACCCATCCATTTGATCCTGGGAGCAGCCTGAGGCTCACAGCGAAATAATCGTACGGCGGTGGAACCCCTCGCCGATGACCATATCCCCCTCCGTAACACGAACCTCGAATAGCAGCTTGCGACCATCCACCTCCAGCAGCTTGCACCAGACCTTGATCTGTGCCCCAATGCGAGCCGGTGCTTTGTGCTTGACGTTCACTTCATAGCCCACCGTCGTATAATTACGCGGCAGGAGCCGGTCCACCAGATCAGCAGACACCTTTTCCATCAGCCCAATCATCATCGGAGTCCCCAAAACAGGAACCATGGTGCGGGATACGGTAAGTGTTTGATCCACCGCCACCACTTGTTCGCTGGTCATCCCTGCCTTAACATTTTCGAAGTTTGCCATTGGTTCTCCACACAGCCGACCACCCTCGGAATGAAAGCTCGCCGCTGATTTCATGCTGCCTCATCTGAAAATGTTTCTTCTCAAATTTTCTCTCACAACGCGCAACGATGATAACTCAAGGTCGAAGGAATTCGGTCCATTGCTCTCAAGCGGGCAATGTTTGCCCACTCGGTGGGGCAGCTACGGTGAGAGAATGGCCATCCGATAGTCGAAGCGTGTCGCGAAGTCGCACAGGGGCCAAGATTTCAAGCTTGTCCTCGGGATAGTCTTTTACGTCAGGCACAATCACAGCCGCTGATATCCGTCCCTCCACATTGACAGGAAAACATCGGGCGGCACAATAGCCCGCTTCCGACTGCAGGAGAATACCTTGCCGTGACTTCAGCCTCTCAAATGCGGCCCGATCGGCAAAAGATGCGAGACGTACGTTCAGGGTACCCGGATAGGGTAGAAAGCCTAACTGTGTCACAAGTTGGCGGCGCACCCACGAAAGCTCCGTAAACCCTGAGGCCGCCTTCACACCGCTGATCACCGTCCCCTGAATCCACTCTTCGGCCTCCAACAACGGGAATAGTTCCTCCAATGAACGGATGGCGGGAGAATAAATCTGAGAATTACTGCCATCCCGAGCGACCAGTACGGCGGCCATGCCAAGGCTCCGGGCGGCTTCCACATCTTCCCGATAATTGTCTCCCACGTGAATCGCTTCTGCTGCTGTTACTCCTGCCAGGCGCAGTGCTTTGTGAAAAAGAAACGGACTTGGTTTAACGTGTCCCTCAGCCTCAGAGGCTAAGATGAAGTCAAAATATTCACGAATCCCATGGTTTGCACACAGCTTTTCCAGACGGGGTTCCCAATTGGAAATGGCAGCGACAACATAGGCCCGCCGCTTCAAGCGGGCCAGAACTGAATGGGTTTCTGGATACTGGTGAAACACGCGAGTGCTGAGCCAAGATTCCCAAATGGCTTGACGACACGCTTCCAAGTCGCGAGTCACTCCCAATCGTGTCAGCAACCCGTGGATCATCTGGTCGCGCCAGGCGAACTCTCGCTCGGCTACAATCGTGTAATCCGGAAGGGCGCCTGCTGGAGCCGACCAGGCAGCCTCTCGCGCCGCTGCTAAAGCCTGGCTCATCGTCTCTACGCCGACATCATACCCATGCGCCGCCAGGATCTCACAATAGACCGGCGGCAAGTCGGCTGTGTGCAGCAATGTCCCGCCCACGTCGAGAAAAACCGCCTTAAAGCGCCGCATCGTCATAGTCTCACAATTTCGGTCCCTGGCGGCAAGGCCTATACGACTACGGACTGTTGATCCGTGATTATGATCCGCAACCCCTCCGGAACCCGTACATCATATTCCTCGATCCGAAATCTGCAACCTACAATGGAGGCTACACACCAACTCGTTCCAGTTTCACCGACTTTCCTGCACGAACGGCGGCATGCGCCGCAGCCATACGAGCGACCGGCACTCGATAGGGAGAGCAACTGACGTAATCCAGATTCAAATCAAAGCAGAATTGGATCGAAGCGGGGTCTCCCCCATGTTCTCCGCAAATTCCAATCTTCAGTTCGGGCCGGGCCCTCTTGCCCTTTTCGACGGCAATGCGCATCAACTGGCCCACTCCGGGAAGATCCAAGGTTTGGAATGGATCCTTGCGTAAGAGGTTTCTCTGTTGATAGGCGCCGATGAACTTCCCTGCGTCGTCTCTGGAAAAGCCAAATGTCATTTGGGTAAGGTCATTGGTACCAAAGGAGAAGAACTCTGCCTCCCTAGCAATGTCGTCGGCGACAAGCGCCGCACGGGGAACTTCAATCATCGTACCTACCAAGTACGGGAGCTCGAACCGATATCGAGCAAACGTTTCCTGGGCCGCCTCCCGCACCAGTGCGGCCTGGTCACGAAACTCTTCCACCAGGCTCACCAGCGGAATCATAATCTCAAGAAAGGGTGATTTCCCTCGCTTCTTCAGCTCGCAGGCCGCTTCAAAGAGCGCCTGCACTTGCATCCGGGTTACGTCCGGATACGTGATGCCTAAACGGCACCCCCGATGTCCCATCATGGGATTGGTTTCTTGCAGTTCCCCGACGCGGTTTAACAACTTTTCCCTGCGTGCAATTTGCTCCGGGTCCACCCCACCAGCACGCAGGCGCAAAATCTCCGCCACCAGTTCCTCCCTCCTGGGAAGAAACTCGTGGAGCGGTGGATCCAGGAGTCTTACGGTCACTGGAAGACCGTCCATCGCTTCGAGGATGGAAAAAAAATCTGCCTTCTGGAACTCCTTCAGTTGTCCGAGAAAGAGACTTCGCTCACGCGCGTCGCCAGCCAGAATCATCTGCTGCATCACCGGTAGCCGGTCCTCGGCAAAAAACATGTGTTCGGTTCGGCAAAGCCCGATTCCGGAGGCACCAAAATCCCTGGCCTTTCTGGCATCACGCGCAGTATCTGCGTTAGCGCGTACCTGCAATGTCGAAGTCCCTTCGAGTAATCCCATGAAATCGGAAAGCAGCCCCACCTGCGCCTCTGTCTCAACTCGCTGGACTCGCCCCGGCATGACTCGACCGTCAGCGCCGTCAACTGAAATGTAATCGCCCTGTTTGAAAACTTTGCCCGCCACACGGAGTTCCTTGCGTTCTTCATCCACATGGAGACTCTCGCACCCGACGACACAGCACTTTCCCATGCCGCGCGCAACCACGGCCGCATGGCTCGTCATCCCCCCTCGAGCCGTAAGAATTCCTTCCGCCGCCTCCATGCCGTGAATATCGTCGGGCACCGTCTCCGTGCGCACTAAAATAACCGGATTCCCCTTCTGGGCGATTTCCGCCGCCTCGTCCGCCGAGAATACAATTCGCCCTACGGCGGCCCCAGGCGAAGCGGGCATTCCCCGCGCCAAAACCTCTGCACCCTCGTCTTTGAACACAGGATGCAAGAGTTGCTCGAGCTGCTCGGGCTCCACGCGAATAAGCGCTTCCTCTCGGCTGACCAAACCCTCCTGATACATATCCCAGCCAATCCGGACCGCCGCAAGCCCCGTGCGTTTTCCGTCTCGAGTCTGGAGCATATAGAGCTTGCCGTTTTCGATGGTAAATTCAAAGTCCTGCATCTCTCGATAATGCTTTTCCAGCTTTATCCCAATATCCGTCAACTGCTGGTAAATCGCGGGAAATGCGCGTTCCAACTCTTCCAAGCCCAGCGGCGTCCGTGTGCCTGCGACCACTTCTTCACCCTGAGCTCGAGGCAAGAACTCCCCATAGAGACCCGGTTGGCCCGTCGCAGGATCGCGCGTGAATCCCACTCCGCTTCCCGAATTCTCCCCCTTGTTTCCAAACACCATCACCTGAATGTTGACCGCCGTTCCCAAATTCTCCGGGATGTCGTTGAAACGCCGATAAGCGATGGCCCGAGGGTTGTTCCATGAACGAAAGACCGCCTCAATGGCCATGCGGAGCTGTTCCTTCGGATCCTGCGGGAAAACCTTGCTTTCACCCTCAATGATCTTCTTGAATTCCTCACAGGCGCGCGCCAGTTCCTCGCCTCCCAACTCAATCTCCGACCGCACGCGCTTCCCCCTCATCGAAACGGCGAGCAACCGCTCAAATTTGTCATCGGAGATTCCAAGTACGACATCACCGAACATCTGCAGTAAACGGCGATAAGAATCGTAGACAAAGGTGGGATTCCCGGTCTCTTCCGCAAGCTCCCGGGCAGTGCGGTCGTTGAGACCGATATCAAGTACGGTATCCATCATGCCCGGCATGGAGAATTTCGCTCCCGAACGGACAGAAACTAACAACGGGTTGGGGAGCCCTCCAAATTTCTTTCCAGAGACCTGTTCCAGTTCCCGTAAAGCCGCCAGTACCTCTGGCCATATGATCGTGGGAAAGGTTGGGGGATTATGATGAAAGAGGACACAAGCTTCGGTAGAAATGGTAAAGCCGGGTGGAACCGGCAACCCTGCCCGGCACATTTCGGCTAGACCGGCTCCTTTGCCACCCAGGACATCCTTCATGCCGCCGTGGCCATCCACGTGCCGCTCGTTGAAGTGATAGACGAATCTGGAATCAGCCATGGGTCAACCCCCTCTTTACTAAATCATAAACCTCCACGGGACAACTGCTACGTAAATTCGAAACCACCGCCGGGCTCATTCGAACGACGAGCGACGACGAGATCGCCCGCAACCCCCATCCGCCTGGAGGGTTATCGTATTATGAATTGAAGTACGAAGTGGATGGCACGGGTGTTGCTTTTCTGTTTTCAGAGGCGCCCAGCGGCGAAGGAAAAGAGATGGATTCCGCTGGAAGAATGGAAGGGCAACCGCGGATGGAACCACGCACAGTCGAAGATACCCGGCACCGGATGAATGAGCCCATCACGGCTCATTGGGCAAGCCTGCCGGCCGACAAGGCAATTACCGCCCTTGCAAGCAGCTCGGAAGGTCTGGATGAACGTGAGGTGGCAGCGCGCCTTTTACAGCATGGCTCCAACACCCTCCCGCGGCCTTTCCGCAGACCCTGGTACTTAAAATTTGCCGCGGACTTCGTTCATTTGTTCGCGCTATTACTCTGGACCGGGGCGATCCTGGCATGGGTCGCGGGCATGCCCCAACTGACCTGGGCAATCGTCGCGGTGATCTTGATCAACGGCTGCTTTAGCTACTGGCAGGAATATCAAGCCGAGCGAGCCGCAGAAGCCCTCCAGGCCCTGCTTCCACGCCAAGTCACGGTGCGCCGCCGCGGCCAAGAACAAATGGTGCGGGTAGATGAGATCGTCCCGGGCGATTGGCTGGTGTTGACAGAAGGGGAGGCGGTCCCAGCAGACGCTCGCCTCGTGGCGGTGGAGCGGCTGCGTGTCGACGCGTCGTCATTGACCGGAGAATCTCGTCCCGTTCCCCGTTCTGCGGGGGCAATCGACCCGACCGGCAAGACCTCTGCGGCGCTGTCGAACCTCGTATTTGCCGGAACTACGGTCGCCGGTGGTCGTGGGGAAGCGGTCGTGTTTGCGACCGGTGCGGCGACGGAGTTCGGACGCATCGCGCAACTCACCCACGTTCAAAACGAGCGGCCCAGCCCGCTACAACTAGAACTGGAACGGGTTACCCGCGTGGTGACGTTCCTGGCGGCAGGATTGGGGATCATCTTTTTCATCGTGGGCACGTTCCTAGGTGGGTTGTCGCCGCTTGAGGGCTTTCTCTTTGCGATCGGGATCATTGTAGCCAACGTCCCGGAGGGACTGCTACCCACACTCACGCTAGCGCTTGCCCTCGGCGTGCGCAAAATGGCCAAGCGAAATGCCCTGGTGAAACGTCTTTCGGCGGTTGAGACTCTGGGCGCCACGACGGTCATCCTGACGGACAAGACAGGGACGCTCACGGAGAACGAGATGACCGTGCGCGAGACCTGGGCAGCGGGCATCAGGTATCAATTGAACGGAACAGGCTATGATCTGACCGGCACCGTGGAATGCGTGGACCATGAGAACGATTCACAGGCAATGACACAACTCCTTCGCACAGCCGCGCTCTGTTGCGACGCGCGATTGATTCCCCCGGCGAAGGGCCGAGACCGATGGCAGATCTTAGGGGACCCGACGGAGGCGGCAATTCTGGTGGCCGCGGCTAAAATCGGCCTTTCCCAAGAAAACCTTTCTACTTGGCCCAGACTTGCAGAGCTCCCATTCGATTCCACGCGCAAGCGCATGACCACGATCCAGCAGATCGAGGGCAGTCCGGTTGCCTGCGTGAAAGGCGCGCCAAGCGAAATATTTCCGCGCTGTATCAAGGCGCGCTGGAGCGGAGAGGTAATCGATTTTGACAACCACCACCGCCGCATCGCCGAGATTGCGCGTGATCAGTTGGCCGACCGCGGCCTGCGCGTTCTCGCGGTCGCCGCGCGAGACCTCGATCCTCAGTTGCAAGGGAGTGATGGGTGGAGAGTGGACGAAGTGGAGCGCAACCTGACGCTGCTGGGACTCCTGGCCATGGAAGACCCACCGAGGCCGGAAGTGCCGGCGGCCCTGGCTGCCTGTCACCAAGCAGGCGTCCGAGTGATCATGGTGACCGGCGACGACGGACTCACTGCTGCAGCCATCTCTCGCGAGATCGGCTTGCACACCGATCACACCAAAACCGTAACCGGCGCAGAGCTGGACACATTGGATCCGCAGAAAATCGGCCAACTACTGGACAACCCCAACCTGCTTTTTGCGCGCGTTGCTCCGGAACATAAGATGCGGTTAGTGGAGGCATTCCAACAGAGGGGAGAGGTCGTAGCCGTCACAGGAGACGGCGTAAACGATGCCCCCGCTCTCAAGCGAGCCGACATCGGAGTGGCAATGGGAGCAACCGGCACAGACGTTGCGCGCCAAGCCGCTGATATGATCTTAGCCGATGATAACTTCGCCAGTATTGTTGCCGCCATCGAGGAAGGGCGAGCTGTTTACGACAACGTCCGCAAGTTCGTTACTTACATCTTCGCAAGCAACGTCCCCGAGATCATTCCCTTTGTTGCATTTGTGCTCTTCCGAATTCCACTACCTCTCACAGTAATGCAAATCCTGGCGGTCGATCTTGGAACCGACTTGCTGCCGGCACTCGCCCTGGGAGCGGATCCTGCCGAGTCTGATGTCATGCGACGACCACCCCGCGCGCGAAACAGCCGGCTGCTCAATCCCTCCACGTTGCTGCGCTCCTACTGCTGGCTCGGCCTGATCGAAGCCGGTTTCGCGTTTGGCGGCTACTTCTTCGCCTACTGGCTTGCCGGGTGGCATTGGGGCATACCGCTTTCTGGATCCGGACCGATTTATCTGCTGGCCACAACCATGTCGCTGGCCAGCATCGTGGCCTGTCAGGTGGGCAACGCTTTCGCGTGTCGCAGCAGTCGCCAGTCAATCCGGCAGATCGGCTTTGCAAGCAATCGCATGTTGTTTATCGGGATCTTCGTTGAGTTGGCGTTGCTGCTGTTCCTGATCTATACGCCCTCACTTGCAGCAATATTCGGGCTGGCGCCGCTCCGCCCCCGGCACTGGTTGTTGTTGATCCTGTTTGGGCCTCTACTGCTCCTGCTAGAGGAAGGGCGCAAGGTCGCCAGCAGGCACATGGACGCCACGCCAACTCGCCGGGCCACCTAATAGACTCCGTTCACGGACTTACGGAGAGAGATATTTCTTCAGGAATCCGATCGTGCGGCTCCACGCGAGGTCCGCTGCTTCCTTGTTGTAGCGCGCCGCATTCGTGTTGTTGTTGAAGGCGTGATTCGCGCCCTCATACATGTACATCTGATAAAATTTATTGTTCGCCTTAAGCGCGGCTTCATAATCGGCAATACCGGCGTTGATTCGCTGGTCGAGCGAGGCATAATGAAGGAGGAGCGGAGCCGAGACCTTCGGCACGTCCGCAACCGGGAGCTGCGCGCCGTAGTAGGAGATGGCCGCATTGAGCGACGTGCCGGCAGCGGCAAGCCGGTTCACCATGCCGCCACCCCAGCAGAAGCCAACGACGCCGACCTTGCCCGTGGACCCCTCATGGCTCGCGAGGAACGGCACAGCGGCGGCAAGGCGCGCAACGGTCTCTCCGGCGTTCAGGCTGCCTATCATCTCGGTCGCCTTACTCTCGTCTGCGGGCGTTCCACCGAGGGGTGACAACGCGTCGGGCGCAAGGGCAAGGAAACCCTCGACGGCCAGGCGCCGGGTGACGTCCTGGATGTGTGGGTTAAGGCCACGATTTTCATGAATTACGATGACGGCCGGGCGCTTTGCGCCATCCTTGAGTCGCGCCAGATAGCCTGTAATCTTGGCGCCTGCAGCGTCATACTCAACGCGTGAGATGGCCAAACGCTCGTCGTTCTCTGTGATGATCTGGGCTTGGGCATAGTTGTTCTGAAGAGCGGGCAAAAGCGCCAGCGCAGCCGCTGCCCCCCCCACAAGCTGCGCCAAGCGGTCGAGAAAATCCCGGCGGCTCATGTCCCCATGAGTGAATTCGTCGTAGAGATCAATGATTTTCTGGTCCAATTTGTTCCTCCTTTCTTGGTCGGTGCGCCGCATATCGGGCATCGTGTGATGACTTGGTGTGCCACTTTAATAGGGAAGGCGAGGCGGTGCGGCCGCCAGGCACTTTCCCCACACGCTGGGCTAGGCGCACGCTATTGTTCACGGGCAACTCCTGCTTCTGGATGGCTCTTTCGTAGAGCGCCACAGTACGTTATGATGCCTATATCTAACGTAAGACCGTTGGAGAAACAAGGAAAATCCCAGTGGACCGCTTCTGGATATAGAGGTATTGAGTAGTGGTCAGCGCTTCCCGCGAATTTCAGGTCTTTGCAAAACCGGCTGGCCCCATCTGCAACCTGGACTGTCGCTATTGTTACTACCTGAAGAAGCAGAACCTCTATCCAAAGGTCGCGTCGTTCCGCATGCCGGACAGCCTCTTGGAGGAGTACATCGTCCAGCACATCAAAGCGTCCCAGGGCCCGGCAATCACCTTTTCCTGGCATGGCGGAGAACCAACGGTCTTGGGTCTGGACTACTTTCGCAGGATTGTCGCGCTGCAGCGCAAGCACCAGCCTCCTGGCCGGCGCATCCTCAATGGCGTGCAGACCAACGGGATTTTGCTCGACGAGGAATGGTGCCGCTTTTTTTCAGTGGAAGGCTTTGGCGTCGGGCTCAGCCTGGACGGCCCGGCGGAAATGCACGACCGGTACCGCGTGACCAAAGGCCAGGAGCCAACCCACAAGCAGACGATGCGCGCGTTCGAACTCTTGCAGCGGTACAAAATCCCATGCGACATCCTGTGTGTGGTGCATGATCAAAATGTCCGGTACCCCACCCAAGTCTACCGGTTCTTCAAGGAGATCGGCGGTCAATACTTGGGGTTTCTTCCCCTCGTTGAGCCAATGGAAGACGCCGAGGGCGGCGTGAGCCCCCGCACGGCGCCAGCGGAAGTTTTCGGCACGTTTCTCTGCGCTATCTTCGACGATTGGATCCGGCAGGACACCAACCGGCTCGTGGTGCAGATATTCGAGGAGGCTTCTAGGCCGGCCCGCGGGCTGGAGCACTCACTCTGCATCTTTCGGGAGACATGCGGTGAAATCCCAGTGATCGAGCATAACGGCGACTTCTTTTCATGTGATCACTTCGTCGACGCAAAACACCGCTTGGGAAACATCCGCGAGACCCCACTGGTGGAACTGCTGGAGAGCCCGGCGCAGAAAGCCTTCGGACAGGCCAAACGGGATACGTTACCCCGCTATTGTCAGGCATGTGAGGTCCGCGCCATGTGCAACGGCGGGTGCCCAAAGGATCGCTTCATCCAGGCGCCGGACGGCGAAGAGGGCCTGAACTACCTGTGCCCAGGATTGAAGCGTTTCTTCAGCTACAGCCGACCATGTCTACTAAAGCTGGCATCCCGGTCGCAAGCCAAGCTGCCACCCGAACGAGTAATGCGGCCAGCGGAGGCCACGCATGTAAAGCGTCTTGCAAAGACAAGTCGCAATGATCCTTGCCCCTGCGGCAGTGGCCGCAAGTACAAAAAATGTTGCCTTAGTACCTCGTATTTATGAATCGAAGTACTAAGCAAATGATTCCGTGCCAATCAATCCTGTGACATAAGTCCAGTGAAAGCGGGGTCGATTTGGCGCCATTGACAACCGGGTGCCGCGTCCCGACGAAAACGTTACAAGTTAGGTAATCCCCCTTCCCTGGAGCGGTATCCAATATATGGATGAAATCTTGATTGGCATTGAGGTGACAAACATCATGTTTCCATTATTTGGCCGGAAAAGCCTTAAAAGGTTGCTACTTTCCCTTGTTTTTCTTTCCTTCTGCTTTGCCCCGACGCCAGTTGCGCAGGCGCAGGGAGACGGTCCAGAGCCCGGTGGCAGGTTTGAGATGCGCAATGTGCCGCCTCGGCGCCTTGAACGGCGACGCATGATGCCCGGGCGAGAAATGGGTCGTGCTCGGCTGCTTGCATTCCTGCTGCGGGCCGATGTCCAGCGGGAGTTGGGAATCACGGCAGAACAGCGGAAGAAACTCGAGGAAATCGTTTTCAGCACTCGCAAAGCTACCATTCAAGAGCGGGCAAACCTGGAGACGCATCGCCTGGAATTGACCCGATTGATGCGCGCGGAGAATCCAGACCGAGCCGCGATTAACAAGAAACTTCAAGAGGTCAGCGACGCCCGCCTGGCGTTGTCCCGTTCCCTGGTCAACGGTTTGTTGGATGGTCGCGCCGTGCTGACGAAAGAACAACATGACAAGATTACTCAGTTTCTCCAAAGACGGTTGACTGAGAGAGTGAGAGGTGGGACCCCTGAGCCGGGGCCAATTCGACCGGATGGTCGTACTCCGGCTCCGCCGCGACGCAATGAACCCGCGCTACCCCCATTACGTCCTCCTGGAACCTAAAGCGTTTCAGCGACGGCGCTAGTCCAACTCCGTGCGACGTGGACGATGTTTGCATTCCTGAACCGGCGCGAGAAGGTCACACAATTGGATGGTTGTCCGGAGTTTCACAGGTCGGACAGCCTGCCAATTTGATGTTTACGTCTACCTCCACAACCGCGCCTACGCCAACTCTAACGACCCGGCCGCAGCTACGCTGACGGGAGCGGTTTCGCCGCCGCGGTCGCTCCGGTCGCCGTGGACGTGCTCGTCATCATCGTAGCCATTGGTTGTTCCCGCAAATAAAAAGGAAGAACAGAATTCCCCTTGGGTACACAACTTGCTAGGCTAACAGGTGCAGTTCCCCCGGGCAGTTGCTGGGAGCTGGGATCGTTCGATGTGAAACGGGGTTGTCGGCTATGATCGCCAGGCAAGGGTTTTGCTTTCGATGTCCCGAGCCCCTAAGGAGAACAGAATTCCCATTTCGTCCATCATCACGGGCTAATACAGAGGCATTCAATGGAAGAGCCCCGCACGCCCACTACGCTGCCTCACAGCGGGAGGTATGACCGCCGCACCCTGAATTCGATCTTTGCGCCCAAGACGGTGGCCGTGATTGGCGCTACAGAGAAGCTCCTCAGTGTAGGACGCACCGTGTTGTGGAATCTCGTCAGCAATCCGTTTGGAGGTACGGTTTTCCCGGTAAACCCGAAGCGCACGAGCATTCTAGGGATCAAAGCTTACCCCAATATTGCGTCTGTTCCTGAAAAGGTGGATCTTGCCGTCGTGATTACTCCAGCCCCCACCGTACCAGCCATCATCGCAGAGTGCGTCGATGTAGGAGTGAAGGGAGCGATTGTCATCTCTGCTGGATTTAAGGAAAGCGGAGCAGCCGGCGCCGAGTTGGAGAAGCGAATCCTCAACGAAGTGCGCCGTGGAAAAATGTGGCTCATCGGGCCTAACTGTCTTGGCGTGATGAGCCCCGTCACTGGCCTGAACGCAACATTCGCCAGCGCCATGGCCCGCCCCGGCAATGTGGGTTTTATCAGCCAAAGCGGCGCCCTCTGTACTGCGATCCTCGACTGGAGCTTGCGCGAGAACGTCGGCTTCAGCGTCTTCGTATCGGTGGGCTCGATGCTCGACGTGGGATGGGGCGATCTCATCGATTACCTTGGCGATGACTCGCGTACCACCAGCATCGTGATTTACATGGAAAGCGTCGGCGATGCGCGAGCCTTCCTTTCCGCGGCTCGAGAAGTGGCAATCAGCAAACCTGTCATCGTCATCAAGGCCGGACGAACTGAAGCCGCAGCAAAGGCTGCAGCCTCCCACACGGGTTCACTTACCGGCAGTGACGAAGTTCTAGACGCCGCGTTCCGCCGCAGTGGAGTGTTGCGGGTGAACAACATATCGGATCTTTTTTACATGGCGGAGGTTCTAGCCAAGCAGCCGCGCCCTCGAGGGCCGCGCCTCACCATCGTCACCAATGCAGGCGGCCCTGGCGTGCTCGCTGCTGACGCGCTGATCGCAGGGGGCGGCGAACTAACTCCGTTGGCGCCGGAGACTACGGCAGGCCTCAATCAGCTTCTCCCGGACCACTGGAGTCACAACAACCCGATTGATATTCTCGGCGACGCCGATGTAGAGCGATACGCAAAGGCCATCGAGATCGCTGCAAAAGACCCAAACGGCAATGGGATCCTGGTAATTCTGGCGCCTCAGGGCTTGACCGACCCGACGCAGACAGCCGAGCGATTGAAAAGATACGCGAGACTGGAAGGCAAACCAATCCTTGCTTCTTGGATGGGGGGCTCGGACGTCACAGCGGGGGAGGCAATTCTCAATCGGGCCAATATCCCGACCTTTCCCTACCCGGATACAGCGGCTCGCCTGTTCAATTACATGTGGCGTTACAGTTATAACCTGCGCGGGCTCTACGAAACACCCATGCTACCGGCGAATTCCAATGGAGGTAATTCGGACCGCGCTCAGGTTGCCGACCTCATTGAAACTACTCGCAGCTCCGGTCGGACGATTCTCACGGAAGTGGAATCCAAACAATTATTGAGCAGTTACGGCATTCCCACGGTCCCGACGCGCCTGGCCGCCAATGAAGACCAGGCGATCCAATTTGCAGACGAAATTGGATATCCGGTCGTTCTGAAGCTTTCTTCTGAAACCGTGACTCACAAAACGGAGGTGGGGGGCGTCGAGCTGAATCTTAACGGACCAGACGCCGTTCGAAGCGCCTATGGCGCAATCCAGTCATCCGTGTCCGAAAAGGTTGGTGCGGAACATTTTCTGGGAGTCACCGTTCAACCCATGATCCGATCCGAGGGGTATGAACTCATTATCGGCAGTAGTCTAGATCCTCAATTTGGCCCGGTGTTGCTCTTTGGGTCCGGCGGGCAGTTGGTAGAGGTGTACAAAGATCGCGCGCTAGCCCTTCCGCCGCTCAATACGACTTTGGCCCGGCGCATGATGGAACAGACAAGGATCTTTAAGGCTTTAAAGGGAGTTCGCGGCCGCAAGCCGATGGATCTCGCCGCGTTGCAACAACTGATGGTCCGGTTCAGTCAACTGGTCGTGGAACAACGTTGGATCAAGGAGATCGACATCAATCCGCTGTTGGCTTCACCGGAGCAATTGATCGCGCTCGATGCCCGCGTGATTCTCCACCCATCCGATGCGCGCGAGGATCAACTCCCCAAACCCGCCATCCGTCCTTATCCAACTCAATACGTGAAGCCATGGACAACAAAGAACGGGCTGAAGGTGGTGATCCGTCCCATCCGCCCGGAAGATGAGCCACTCATGGTTAAGTTTCACCAAACACTTTCCGAGCGCACGGTTTATCTCCGGTACTTTCACATGGTGAAGCTGAGCCAGCGCGTCGCGCATGAGAGGCTTACACGCATCTGCTTTATTGATTACGACCGGGAGATGGCCCTGGTCGCCGAACACAAAAATCCGCAGACTGCAGAACGGGAGATTCTGGGCCTGGGACGGCTGACGAAGAGTGGGCCGAACGAAGCTGAATTCGGCATTCTGGTAACCGACCAATTTCAGGGCCAAGGATTGGGTACGGAGTTGCTGCATCGATTGGTAGAGGTCGGTCGCGCTGAGAAACTTCGCCGTATTGTCGCCAATATTCTCCCTGAGAACCACGACATGCAACGAGTCAGCGAAAAAGTCGGTTTCCGCGTCCGTTACGCCGTAGCGGATCAAGTGATCAAAGCGGAAATTGATTTGTAAGCCTGACAGGAGCGATCACTTTTAGGCTGAAAACCTCCTCCCGTGCTCCATGCGGTGAAAAGCGCCCGAGCGATATCGTTCTCAGAAAAAAAATCGCCGGCGTGCGCACCCGCTGTTCACGGTCTCACAATCCATACCGAGCAGGGCGCTCCATGCAAAACATGAGTAGAAACGCTCCCCAGGAAAAATCTCTCGATCGCGCTTTTCCCCTTGGCGCCAAGCATGATAACGTCCGCGCCCAGTTCGCCAGCAGCCTTCAGAACCTGTTCCGCGGGATCGCCATCGCGTATTTGAGCTGAGACATTCGTGGCTGTTATTCCGATTTCCTGCACTGCCTGATTCGCTGCCAGTTCGGCGGCTTGTCGCTCTTCCTCCCAAACCTCCGTCAACAGACGCAGCGAAGCGCTGTCGAAACCGTAGCGGGACAATTCCGGGACCACGGTCAGGACCCTGACAGCAACACCAGCTCCAAGTGGTAGGGACTTTAAGGTTTGCAGTGCCGCGCTTGCATCCGGCGAACCATCATATGCCAAAAGCACCCGCAACCCGGCATCGTCGTGCTTCTCAGGCGTCAACAGATCGGCAGGTCGCTCGCTACCCTCCCGCCGCAGTTTAACAATTAGGACCGAGCAGGGCGCATGCTTGACCACTTGTTGCGAAACACTGCCCAGGAGCAACCCCCGGAATTCGCCCAGACCACGCGAACCGATCACTAAAAGGTCAGACGGCAGTTCTCTACAAGCGGCGACAATCTGATCAGAAACGTGACCCTCACGCATTGTTGTGTTCACTGCGAGACCTCGAGTGCGAAGACGTTGCTCCTCACGCAGCAACAACCGGTGCGCCCCTTCTCGCAACTTGGTTCGGAACCCCTCGAAAGCTTCGCTAATCTGCTTGCCGATGATGGGATGCTCCGCCGCAAACAGAGGTCGAACCGGTTCTACTACGGCCAGCAACGTGACCTCACTACCGTCAGGGAGCGGCAACCGCGGCAATAAGTCGACCGCAGCTTCCGAATATTTCGATCCGTCCGTCGCTAACAAAACCTTCATTGGGAACATCCCCGCCCGCAGAGATACCTGAAACTTGCCGGGTCGTTCATCTCCGTTCAAGATGGAAGTTCATTTGCGATCGTTAAAATCTGGCACACTTTCTGCCTTCTCATGGATACGTCTCCGCACCTTAACTGCGTATCATAGCTGACTGGTGGCCATGACGGTGATACATTTTCAGAAGAAAAGAGGTAAGAATTCAACGTTCAAGTTCCGAGCCGAAACGTCTACCAAGCGGGACTAATGGCTAAACAATGTGAGGAAAAAACCATGACAATCTTTACCGATAAAATGGAAGAATTCGGACACGAACAGCTCATCTTCTGCCAAAACAAGGACGTGGGGCTGCGGGCAATCATCGCCATCCACGATACGACCTTGGGACCTGCCCTTGGGGGTACAAGGATGTGGCCTTACGAAACCGAGGAGGAAGCGATCATAGACGCATTGCGTCTGGCACGCGGCATGACCTCCAAGGCTGCCGCGGCAGGCTTGAACCTGGGCGGCGGCAAAGCAGTGATTATCGGCAATTCGAAGACCGATAAATCCGAAGCGTTGTTCCGAGCCATGGGTCGCTTCGTCGAGAGTCTTCAGGGGCGGTTCATCACCGGCGAAGATGTAGGGATCGATGTGAATGACATCGAGTATATGTATATGGAAACCCGCTGCGTCGTCGGACTTTCAAGAGCGCACGGTGGAGGGGGGGACCCTTCGGTGGTCACTGCTTTCGGCTTAGTGCAAGGGATGAGAGCTTGCACCAGAGAAAAATTCGGCTCAGAATCACTTCAGGGTTTAACTGTAGCGTTGCAGGGGCTGGGGAACGTTGGCTACCATTTGGCTAAGTTTTTAACCGACCACCGGGTGAAGGTCATCGGCACGGATATCGACGATGAAAAGGTGCGCCGCGCGGTGGATCAACTGGGAATCGTGCCAGTGAAGCCGGATGAGATCTACCAACTCCACGCCGACATCTTTGCTCCTTGCGCCCTGGGCGGCATTATCAACGATGAGACCATTCCTCAATTCAAATTCAAGATCATCGCCGGCTCCGCTAATAATCAACTGCAGGAAGACCGGCACGGCGACGACTTGCAGCGACGCCAAATCCTGTATGCGCCCGACTACGTCATCAATGCCGGCGGATTGATCAACGTGTTTGTCGAACTGGAAGGCTATGACCGCGAGCGGGCGCTGCGCATGACGCGGAGTATTTACTACAATTTGACCCGGGTGTTCGAGATCGCGCGGCGCGAGAACGTCCCTACATCGAAAGCGGCAGACCGGTTAGTCGACCAGCGCATCAACACGGTAAAACAACTAAAGAACATGTACACCGGTCACAGCCTCCACCGCCAGCGCTGGGAAACAAGGAGGATGTGATCGTGAGATTTTTGATTCGCCTGCTGGTCAATGCGGCGGCTTTATGGGTAGCGGTCCGACTCATCCCGGGAATCGCCTATCAAGGCGGCTGGATTCCATTCCTCGGCGTCGCGTTGGTCTTTGGTGTTCTGAATGCTTTTGTCCGGCCAATTGTGAAACTCCTGACGCTGCCTCTGCTGCTTCTCACTTTAGGCCTCTTTACGCTGGTCATCAACGGATTCATGCTTTGGCTCACCGCTGCCCTCTCGGGCGTTCTTGGATTGCACTTCCACGTCTCGGGTTTCTGGCCTGCGCTTTGGGGAGCCCTGGTGGTAAGCATTGTGAGCACCTTCCTTTCAGCGTTTCTTGCAACCGAAGCTTGACGCTCTAAGCGGTCCCTCAATCCCGAGCCGCGGTACTGGAATCCTCCAACGTTGAAAGGACGGGGGGCTGACGGTAACGGTTGGGAAGGTAAGAAGGGATCCGGGCCCCCCGGCAATTCTACTTCTGCCCAGGCATAGGCAAATTATGTGCCAAAGTTGCTGTTCTCCTGAGTCTTCTCTCGGCGTTGAATTTAGCCTTCATTAATCTCCAGGAGCAATCCCTTTGCCGAAGAGACAGGGTGGAATCGCCCATCGGATTGGGTCAGATCCCCCGCTTGGCGGAGGATTTCGCCCCTCGGTCTTTGCCTGGTACATTGATTGCTTAAATGCTTGTGGAGGGCAGCGGCGACCGTAAACGCGACAGGATTGAATAAACCGTGAAGTTCGGCGTGCTGGTGCTTGACTACGACGGAACAACGGCGGAGAGCGGGACTCTTCATCCCGAGGTGCGTGCCGCAATCGCAGAGGCGCGCTCCCGAGGTGTCGCCGTAATTTTGGCCACCGGTCGCATCCTGAGCGAATTGCGGCGCGAGGTGGGCGATCTACGATTTCTAGATGCCATCGTAGCCGAAAACGGCGCCGTGCTCGCATTTCCCGAAAGCGGCCGATCGACATTGCTCGGCCAGGCGCCCTCTGCTGTTTTCCTTCAGGAATTGAGGCGCCGCGGAATCGACGCCCGGGCCGGCGAGTGCGTAGTGGAAGCTGAGGCCACGCTGGCGTCCCGTATCCTCCCCGTAATTCGCGAACTGGAGTTGCCGTTGACCATTATGTTTAATCGTGAGCGTCTGATGGTGCTCCCACAATCGATAAGTAAAGCCACAGGCCTGCGAGAAGCGCTCACAGCTCTCAGGCTCTCCGTTCACAACGCGATCGCCATTGGGGACGCGGAGAACGACCATGATTTGCTGAACGTCTGTGAGATCGGTGTCGCCGTCACCTGGGGAAGCCCAACACTCCAGTCGGTCGCCGACGAGGTGCTTGAAGGTATGGGGCCCGCCGCGGTCGCGGCGTATATCCGGCAGATGGTCGCCCAACGTTGCTTACCACCGGAGCGAACCGGGCGGCGTCACTTGATTTTAGGTTCCACGGAGAGCGGGCAGACCCTGCAAATTGCCCTTCGTGGTCGCAACGTGCTTGTTGCCGGAGACCCGAAATCCGGAAAATCCTGGGTTGCAGGTCTACTTTGTGAACAACTGATCCTTCAGCGGTACTGCGTATGTGTAATCGATCCCGAGGGCGACTATGGAGCTCTCGAGTCGTTGCCGGGAGTGATGACTTTCGGCAGGGAAGACCCGCCGCCTAAACTCCGCGACCTCACGCGCGCTCTACGCTATCCAGATGCAAGTATCGTGATTGATCTTTCAAAAATGGCGCACGACAAAAAACGCGCCTACGTAAACTCACTACTGCGGATGTTGGTCCCACTGAGACGCCAAATGGGGCTGCCCCACCGGATCCTGGTGGACGAGGCACACTACTTTCTACATGAACCTGACGTGAAAGAGTTGCTCGACCTCGAGCTGGCCGCATACACCCTGGTCACCTATCGGGTTTCCAACTTGCATCCAGACGTGTTGAAGGCCAGCGAAGCGATCATTGTGACGCGGGAGACCGATCCAGCCGAGGTCCGAGCGTTGCTGGAGCTGTGCGGAATCCGCGGAAACGGAAGTGATCGGGAAAGGATCTTCGAAAGTTTGGCAATCAACGAAGCCGTGCTTCTTTCCCGCTGCGGAGAGCCTGGGGGGGGGATGCAACGGTTTCAGATCGCGCCCCGGCTGACGCCTCACGTGCGGCACCGCCACAAGTATCTGGACGTGCCCGTCCCTGAAGGCGAGGCGTTCTTATTCACGCATGACGGCGCAAAGACGGGCGAGTGTGCCAACACATTGAGGGACTTTGTGGCGGTCTTGGGCTATTCCAACTCAGAAGCCCTTGATGGCCATCTAAGGAATCACGATTTCTCCAAATGGATTGCCGACGTGTTCGGCGACTATCTTTTGGCGTCCCAGATTCGGGAACTCGAGACCCAATATCAACTCGGCCGGGCGTTCGACATCAACGATTCCATGATCCAGTTGATTCAAGAACGTTACGCCGTGGCCGATGAACCATGACTCTCGCCTCCTTGAAGAGGCCGCAATCGAGGTCTGGCATGAATCTTGCCTCTTGAACGTAAGAAGGGTGAACCCCGAGAGGTAACTGAATATGCTTAGCATGCAAGAACTCAAAGAATTAGAGCAGAAAGTAAAAGACGTGATTTGTCCTGTTTGCACCGAGCGCCGACCTGACGGTACCTGCGAGCTCACAGAACAGGAATGTCCAATCTCGGTTCATCTGCCGCGCCTGGTGCAAATTGTCAGTTCCGTGCACAGCAATCGGATGGAAGACTATGTCCAAAAGGTGCGCGACGATGTTTGCAGCATTTGCCGCACCACTCTCTCTCCACGCGGTCAATGCAATTGGAGAGCAGAAGGACACTGCGCATTGGACGCCTACCTCCTTCCCATCGTAGAAGTGATCGATGACTTTCTTGTCGGGAAAGCTAGTATCCCGTCTCCGAAATAGCATAGCAATCGTTGCGGCGGGACACTAGAGCACGATTGGATCAGGGTGAAATGCCACATGTCGGATGACGAGCTTTCAGCGGCGCTGACCCTGGCGCACACGGTTCTCATCCGGGTTCTGCCACCAGGTAGGTCTCTTAGCTGATTTTTTGTCCACGAGATCGGCAATCGTATGGCTGCGTAAATACCTCTCCACGTCGTACCGCACGACCTTCCAGTCCTGGTGCATCGGGCAAGGCATACTGGCAGAGCATTCCTGCAAGCCGTAAAGGCACCTGCTAAATACGTCGTTACCATCGATTACAGCCAGCACGTCGATCAGGCGTATTCTGCCGGCGGGTCTCGCAAGCAAAAATCCTCCACCCGCTCCTTTAACCGACTTGACGAAACCTTCTCGGTTAAGCCCCTGGAGGATTTTGGCCATAAAGTGGTAGGGCACCTTCTGACGCTGACTGATTTCGCGCACGTCACACACTTGGCGTGCATCAGCCAAATGAGTCAGAGAACGAATCGCGTATTGGCACTTCTTCGAAAAGATCACACCGTTCTAAATTCTCGGCAAAGCCGCTTCCGCCGCTCGTGACAGCTCCCGAGCGCGATACAGATCTGCACACTGGCAGCAAAGCCCATGCTCCGGCCGCCAGTTGGGAAAGTCCGCCGCAATCTCCTCAAGCGCACTCTCCGGAAGCTCATCAGAGTCATAAAGAAGACGGACGGACGGGAAACGACACAGCGGGCATGGGCTGGTCCTCGCTTTCCCGCTGCCCGACGGAGTGCCCTTCACGTCCGAATTTAAAGCCCGCGCCACCAAGGCCTCGTGAGTCTGAGACGAGGAGTCAAAGACTTGCCGGAATTTTTCTTCCGCCTCCTCGCCGCAGAGCGAAAAAGTCTCCATAAACTCCTCCAGACGTTTCTCCCGGATTCCTCCTTCCACCCAATCGTGGCGGGATAGGCGACCATCAATCCACATATCCCACAACACCCGGTAGCGCTCGCGTATGAGGTTGTCGTAGGCGGAACCCGCCTCGGATTTTGGCAACATCGCCTGGTATCCAAATTGAGGATCCAGCATGTCGGCAATGTGCATTAATTCGTGGCGGAGGAGAGCCTGCAAACTGCAAGCGTTTAATAAAGTCTGAGGGCGAAGCTTGATCACAATGACTCGATCTGCCTCGCGACCCTCCAACGAAGTGTTCCCAGGCACATAAAGATCGGCGCTCTCTTCCTGAGCGGATCGCGCCGGAACGATGCAACACAAACGGATTTGTCCGGCCAGCAAAGTCTGTTCTTCAAGCGCGGCGACGACGGGATACCCCAGCCCCAGAAGGGAAAACCAGGTGGCGTGAAATTCGCGGAATCGCCTTTCCCGCTCCTCACCGTCCGGCAAATCGTAGATCCGGTTGCGAGCCGCGCGAAATCTCGCCTCGTCCGCGTGATCTGCAATACACAAGAGAACTGCCTCTTCCACCAGTACGGCGTCGTATTCGATACGAAAAGAGTGAGCCACGTCTTCACACCTGGGCGTCATTGTGGCGTTTGCAGTTGCACCAGTTCTGATTGGGCGCCGCAGGCCATCGGAACGCCGTCTTCCTCGGCAGGTCGGAGCTGAAGCAAGGGAGGGCCCGCTTCGATTCCCAGCCGCCGGCACTCAAAGGTGACAAAACCATACAGCAACTCTCCAAGCTTTCCGAAGAATCCCTCATCTTGTTTCTGGAGCAGGCGCGCAAAAGCCATCCCGAAACGGCCCACATGATCCTTCAAGAAAAGCCGAATTGCCTTACGCGTCTCCTCCAGCATGGCCGCGTCGCCAGCCGCCAACGCGAAGGCCTCCTTACGCGAAAGGAAGTCCAGGAACTCCAGCTCGCAACTCACGTGATCGGACCGTTCATGTTCCGTTTTGCGAGTCGTCAGTCCGAACGCCTGATAAAAGCCTTCGATTTTGGCCAGTTGTCTAGGTTGTTGAAAAAGACCTTCGTGCCCATATTCGGCTTCATAAGGGCACACCACACCACGCGCCGTGTGACCAAACAGACGCCCGTGAGCGGAGAGCAGTCGATCGAGGCTGACTGACCGGAAGGACTTGATCCAATCGGTGACCCGGGCCGAAAGATCGATCGGATCGCTGTCCGGCGCCGCGATCTCCCTCCCCTCCGGCAGGTCGCATGAGCTGAGGAGTTGGGCTGCTTGCTGCAGCGCCCGCCTCACCCTTTTTGATCGGACTTCGTTAAAGATTTGCAGTGTAGGGGTGTGCAAGGCAAGCGACAAAGTGCCGTAAAACACGCTGCGGCACAGCGCTTGGTCGCACGGCTGCGGTGTATCCCATTGTGTTTTTGTCTTAGATCTCCCCATGTCTCACCATCATTACGGCTATTCCCCGGTGCGCTCCCCAGGATGCGCAGATTCGATGCGACCAAAAACGCGGTAGATCATCACCGTTCCTTTACGTCGCAGCTCGCTTCCGGCAAAAATCTAAATTGAATTCTGATGCTTCGCCGGACGAACATGTAAAGGTTCTTCAACCGTAGTCCGGAACAGCTCTTTGCCGTTTTTCCCAAAGGCAATCACCGTGTCGTTGTAAATGCGGACCGGTCTGCCACGGTAGGTACCTTCGTAGACCAGCGGCCCTTCCTTAATTTCATAACGGAAAATGATCCGGTTGGAACGTCGGAACAATTGCAGCACGGCCAAAAGTTCTCGATCCGGATTGTTGTATCGCTCTATCGCGCGGTCGACGCCCGGACCAAACATCTGTCTCAGGTACTCTCTGGGAACCCATCGAGGCGGAATGTAATAGCCGTTTGGAGAAGTCCCAAACTGCGGATAAAGGGGAAGGGCCACCTTGGCGACGTGGACTAAGTAATACAGAGGGTGTTGGCGGTCCTCAGCCCAGGTGCCATCGGAATTTAACCGCACAAGACCCTGCATGCGGATTTGTCCGATGCAAGCCGCCATGCAACGCGTCTCCATCGGTTGGCCTTCGCTTTCCGGGTCTGTCCCTTCCACACGAGGATAGCAGGCAACGCACTTTTCTGAGACGCGCGTGTTGCCGCGATACATGGTTTTCTTGTACGGGCAGGCCTCCACACATTTTCTGTAGCCGCGGCACTCGCTCTGATCCAAAAGAACAATACCGTCTTCCGGGCGCTTGTAAATCGCTTTCCGCGGGCAGGCGCCGAGGCAGGCAGGATAGGTGCAATGATTGCAGATGCGCGCCAGATAAAAAAACCACGTGTTATGCACCGGTAACTGCTCGCCTGTCTCATGCAGTTTGTCGCGAATTCCCCGCTTTCCTACCGGATTATCTTCATAGATATTAGGAGAATTCCACTCCTCATCAGAGGGAAGGTATCCCAAAACACGGGCACTTTGAGGCTGCAACGTTTTTTCCCCAGCCTCGAAGATCGTCTGTCCCGAAAATTGTCCGTAAGGAGACTTGCCATTATCGGAGACCGAACCTGTCCACCGCTGGCCGTCCGGATTTGTCTGGTTGAGCAAATCCAAAATCTTTACATCCCAAAATTGAGGATATCCACCGTAAGGCTTTGTTTCGACGTTGGCCCACCACATATGCTCCTGCCCCTTGCTGAAGGTCCAGGTAGACTTGCAGGCCATGGTACAACTTTGGCAGGCAATGCAGCGATTGATGTTGAAAACAAACGCAAATTGGCGCTCCGGGTATTTGCCATCATAGGGATAGCTCATTTCGCGTCCCAGTTGCCAGTTATAGACTCGACTCATGGTCCATCCTCGTGTTGTTGGTGGTGTGGTTCTAACGGCCGCAGAGAATCTAACGACACATCAAATCTTTCCGGAGAATCGTGAATGACAAAGCGAAAGTTATCCCATACCTGCAGAGTTTCTTTGATAATGGAGCTGATTTTTTCTTCACCCAGCCTTTGCAGGGCGCGGTACGCTCCCGCGTAAAAAGATTGACGGAAGAGAGACAGCAGGCGTTGCTGCGAAAAGCCCAGACGGGCAAACTCTTCCGCAAACGCATAGGCCATCTCCAGATCGGAGTCCTCTTCGGCCGGCACTTCGACTCCCACGAGCAGCGTAGGATCGGTGGGATCGGGATCAGCGTAAGGCATATGCTCTTCACCTCCTCGTCTTGGTCAATTCCCCTGCAAGATAGAGCTTCATCGTTTCATTCTCATTGTCCGGGGTGAGACCGGTGGTGGCCGGTTTCCATATACCCTTTCCACCCAGACCTCCATCCTCTGCTTTCGTGATCCTAACCAGAGTTTCTTTGGGGACGGTATTGATCGCATGATTGTCGGCTTCACCGCCGAAGATAAATGTCATGGAAACCTTTGCCTTGTGAAACAGTGTGTCGGTCTGGTGCATGGGCATGTGCCAGTTGCGCGTAATCGACTGCTGCGAGCCATAGCGCAAGTTCGCCTGATAGCCCGTGTTTTCCGAAAGCGCTCGCCCATCAGGACGCGTTTCATGGGCTTTGACACTTTTTTCAGTGGCGATAAACGGCGCGTGCTTCATCATCACGATGTTGTACGGGTAGGCATGGTTGTACTTGACGCGAAGCATGCAGCGCGACACCTTGTAGAAGGGATCGCTCGGCTTGGCGCCGAGGTAGGGGCGATCAGCCGGGTTCGCGTCCACATAGACGTAGTCGCCATCATTGATCCCCAAGTCTCTGGCGGCGGCAGGGTTTATGTGCAACTGATGCTCTCCCACGCTGGGCGCGCGCTTATCGATGCGAAAGGGATCACCGAAGTTGGAGTCATACAACATGTGCCAATCGACATTGGACCAGGAACTGTGCACGCGGTGCCGTGTCTTGGGCGTGAGGCAATAGAACTGAAAACCTTTTTCCCATAGAAAATTTTTCGTGTTCTTGACTTCGTGCCACGGCATCTTGATGTTACGGACAGTGCGAGCATCCCAATGCTCTGCATTTCTCGGAATTCCATAGTCGTTCGGGCGCACGTAGGGATTGCTGCTCACGATGACATTCGGTAGATAGGGGGTCGCTTCCGGACCTTCCCGGTGCACGATGAAATTCTCGCCGTATTCAATCGCTTCCGGCACATCTGCGTAGGCGTGCAGGCGACCGGTGTCAGTGAAGAATGGCTCGTTGTCATGGACTTGCTCATAAAAGGGGATCCGGGGATAGGTCCGGAAATTCATCAGCGCTCCTCCCGGAGGTCCATACTTGCCGGCCATGATGTCCTCAAGCTTGTAGCCTGAAGTCGTCGTGGAGGTATCAAGCAATCTCTGGAGATAAATGCTACGTTTCCCTTCAAGCTCAAACTTGAAGTAATCGCGAAACCGCTTGTCGCCGGTCAGATCGGCAAGACTCGCGGCGATGCCCGCCAGAATCGTCAAGTCATCCTTACTATTGAACACCGGAGGAATTCCCCCCTTCCAAATCTGCAGGAAGGGATTGGAGCAACTGCCGGTCACCTCTAGGTCTTCAAACTCCAGCCAAGAGTTGGCCGGCAAGGCGATATCCGCGTACTCAATGGATGCGGTCATTTGGATATCAAAGGAGACAATCATCTCCACATTCGGGTTGACATTCTTGATCACTCCGTAGGCCCACTTGGCGTTATTGATCAGGTTGACGTTGGTGAAGATGATTCCCTTGGTGGGAGTTGGCATGTGAGTGTTGCCGGTAAAATTCTTCCGGCCGACTCGCGGCGTGTCCACAATCAGGGCCAGGTCGCCATGATCCCAGTAGGCGGGTTCCTCGTCCTTGGTGTAGGCGTGAGCGTGCACGTCCTTACCGTACGCCTTGGGATCCAGATTGGGTTGGAACGGATCTTCCGCCACCCATCCCTTGAAACCGGGTCCTGTCCAGGGCGATCCTTGAAACAGGGCTGCCTTGTAATTGCCTGCCCAAGTGTGAGAGCCGGCGCCCGGTTTTCCGACGTTACCCGTCAGCATCAGGGGGAGATAGGAAGCACGGTTCATTTCTGTCGCATGAAACCAGTGATTAATCCCCTCCCCCTGATGGATAGCAACTGGCTTGATGGTGGCGATGTCTTCGGCCAGTTGCTCAATCAAGTGCCGGGGAGCCCGCGTGATTTCACACACTGCGTTTAGGTCGTAATCCTTTAAGTGCGTCTGATATAAGCTCCACAGTGTGGCTACTCGCACGGTGTCTCCCTTCGCCAGACGAACCTCCCAGGTGCCCTCCAGCGCCGGCTTGAGGGACATCACATCGCCAAGCTGATCTCGGGTGATGGCCCGCGGGACGTTGGCCTGCACATCCCAAACGACGAAATCCCCAACCGCCTCGTGCTGCTCCCGCGTCAGGCCCTGGATCTTCATCGAGGGGCCGTCCGGCGAGAGCGGGCTCTTGTAGTTTTCAAAAATCTCATGCGCGCGAAGGCGCCGCAAATTGTCGGTTCGAACTAGAAGCGGAAAATCGGTGAATTTCTTAACGAAGTCTTCGTCGTAAGCTTTGCGGTCAATGAGGAGCTTGGTTACGCCGAGCCACAGAGCCGCGTCCGTTTGAGGCCGGATGGGGATCCAGTAGTCGGCCTTGGTGGATGGAGGTCCGTACTCAGGCGCGATGACGACAATCTTGCCTCCCCGCTCCATGGTCTCAATAAACCAGTGCGAATCGGCCAGCTTGTTCTCCACCAGGTTCTTGCCATCCATAATGATGAGCTTGGAATAGCGCAGATCATTGAAATCACAATCGGATGCCTGCAGGCCGTGAACCCAGGGATGACCCGGCGCCTGATCGCCGTGCCAGGTGTAGTTGGACCAGTTGCGACCGCCGAGCGCCTTGTCGGCACTCACTCCTCGGATGCGGGCATCCAGCAGGGCCAAGGAATTGTTGAGCCGATACATGCCGTACTTTCCCAGTACTCCCAGCAATCCCATCCCGCCGCGCGTCTTGATACAGCGAGTGCCGGCGCCGCCCATGGCATCGATCATTTCCGGCTGGTAGCCCTGGGCCAAGAGTCGCTTCTTACCCTCTTCGCCACTGTATCGGGCGGCAATGGCGTGGAGCGCTTTGGCAATGTTTTTAAAGGCGTCTTCCCATGTGATCTGAACGAACTCGTCCTGGCCGCGGGCGTCAAACAGATATTTGGACTTTAACTCTCGAGTCAACTCGGGAAACCCCGCATCTGCCCACGCTTTCCAACCCTTCCGAACGATGGGATGGCGCAGGCGGTACGGCCCGTAGATGACCCGGTGAAACGTGTATCCTTTGGCGCACTGGCGCGGATTCCAATTGTTGGTGGCGTGATTTCCGTAAAGATCGGAATAGTTTTGCACATCGTATGTCGCGCCGGTGCGGACCACGATCCCGTTGCGAAGATAAGCGCGAATACGACAGGCGTGCGTATCGTTAGGAGAGCACACCCAGTCGAACGAACTGTCGTACTTGTATTGATCGTGATAAATCTTTTCCCAATCGCGCGCGACCGATCGAGAAAGGGGATTCTCTTCCGCAAGCGGCTGCAGAAGCCGGCAGCTTACCCCCATCCCCAAAATGCTTGCTCCGGTTCCTACTCCCACCCAGCGGAGGAAATGACGCCGGCTCATCGCGGCATTACGTTTTCCGATTTCATCCTGCATGTCTTCTTTTCTCCTTCGTTACGGAATCCGTGTGGGAAAAACGTCGTTCGTGATTCGCCAACCACTCCATGCGCTCCTTACCACTCATGGCGCAATATAGAGGTCCTGCCAAATGGTGATTGATTTCTTTCCGTCCCGGTCGGCTGCGCTGCCGTCCCACACCGCAAAAGCCACCGGGATTGTGGCGCCGGGCCGGATAGAAACGCTGTCCCGCCCCTTTCCTCCAAGTGTCCGTCTTAACACCACTCGGTAGGAACCCGTGGTATAAACACCCGAGGCATTCACCTGCTGATCAACCATAGGACGGGCTTTCAGCGTGCCGAACCCCCTGGCAGCCAAATCCTCCACGGGACTCTTTCGCGTAGGATCAGAGACAATATTTTTTGCGCCCCAGCCGGTGACAAACGCTGGATCGGATTCCAGGGTTAGCGCGCGCCGTGTCGGCTGTTCCAGGGGAGAACGGAGCAGATTGGGATAAGAGTCGATGCCAATATTGGGATAGACCTTGTCCAGATCTTGGAAGGCGGGCTCCAAGTCCGCTTGTCTCTCAGATTTCCACATCCAGATGTTGACTGCCTGCGCATGGGATGCTTCTCCTCCCATGCCAAAGAAAGGAGGATCTGACGTGAGAGAGAATTCAGCGGCGGCCGCGTCCCTGAAGTCCTGAGGACGCATGGCGGTATGATCGTGAGTTGAATCGGGCCATACTAATTGAATCGCTATTTCCTTTCCGTCATGCAAGGCCTGGACAGTAAGTATTTCCGGCCGATTGTCGCGCCACCATAAAGGCATGAGGTGAAGATTAACCGAGGGCGTGCTTCTCCACATCCCATCATCCGGATGGTTGGGTAATTGCTTCACCCGCGTGGCAGTGATACGGAAACGCTTCATTTCCATGTGAGAGCGTTGCTCATCACTGGACAGGGAACGCACAAAGTGCACAACGTCCCAGGCGTCTTTGCCATATAGATGAAGACTGGCAGGCATCGGTGAGCCTGGCAATCCGGCCACGACTCGCTTGTAAACTTCCTGCGACTCCGGGCTTCCTTTAAAAACGCCGGCGGTCAGATCTCGTGGCCGCAGAGGAAATCCTTCGGAGTCTTCTTGTTCCTGCTGTCCATCGCCTTTGCCAAGCGGGCCGTGACAACCGGCGCAACTGGTAACAAAGAGCTGCCTGCCGTGAAGTTTCGCCTCGGCAGTGTCAGGAGGCTCGGGTGGAACCTGAATGTGACCGGTGGGAGTATCACTAACACCGGTGGGCTGGTGATCCGGACCGATTTTGATGGGATTTTGCGCGAACGTTCTTATGTAATGGACCAAAGCCCAGCGGGTCTCCTCGGTCAGATGAGCCCACGAAGGCATCGCCGAGCCCGGCATCCCTCTGGATAGGGTGCGGAATAGATCCTCATCGGTGGGAGTGTAGTCCCAGGTGGAAACCAAGCGAAACTTTGCCAATACAAAATTGCGGGGCTTGGGATAGAGCAGGTAAGCTGCCGTTCCTTGACCGTCGCCCGTGAGACCATGGCAAGGAGAGCAATTTTTCTCATACGTTTGTTTCCCCAACGCCAGCAACTTTGGCGAGGAGGGAATCATCGTTTTCGGAGTCAGATTATCAGTCGACTGACTGCCTTCTGGCGACCGCGCACAGCCAGCCCAAAGCCAGATGAGTAGCGTCAGCGACAGGACGGCTTTCATAGTCAGGTATCCTGTGGGCTTAGCGAATACGTATCGATTCATAGCTGATAAGTTCTCCTGCACATGAAACAAGGCCCGAGGCCAAGGTGCTCTGCCGGGTGAACCAAATACATTCCATTGCGCCTCGCGTAAGGAGTGCATGCACGCCATATTCCAAAATCGGAGTCAGCAGTCCGATTTAAAATGGCTTTCGGACGCCGCCCTGCAGATGAATGCCGGAGGCCGAAGATTCGGTGTTGCCCCGCGATCTTTTATCGTCTGGGTCTTTTCGCTCAACACTGGGTCAAATTTCCAATCAGGAATCACAGTCCGGATGTGTGGTGTACCCATGCATAGTAGATCCGTAGCGTTCGCCAGTCATGGGAGCCGAAGGCCACAGGTGAGAATGCTTTTCACATGGCGCCAGATTTGCTCCTCGCTCCATCAAGAAGAGCGCATGAGAGAAGAGAGAAAACGTTGCTGGAGCTACAAAAATTGAAGCCACCACTCAACACAGTCAACCACGCCATCTGCATTCAGAGGAAGCCGCATAGGTCGTGCGGTGGACTGCGCCCGCGAGGGAAGTTGCTCGGCGTCTTGGCCCGATGAGTTCCCCCAGACGTATTGCCATTGTCGGCGCCGGTATCTCCGGATTAGCGACCGCATTCTTCCTGCACAAGGAAAGTCCCCGTTACAACCTCGAAGTTGACCTGACGGTTTTGGAGTCATCCAACCATCTCGGAGGGGTGATCCGAACGGAAAAAGTAGGAGGCTTTCTACTCGAGGCCGGACCGGAAGCCTTTGTCACGTCAAAACCCGCGATCCTGGAATTTGTCGATGAACTAGGCCTTTCCCGGGAATTGGTGGGTTCCAATGACCACATTCGCCAAACCTTCGTTGTCAATAACTTGAGGCTTTATCCGCTTCCGGAAGGGATGGCTTTTCTTGCTCCGATCGGGCTGCAAGCTCTCTGGTCTACTTCCTTGGTCAGCAATTGGGGCAAGATTCGAGCACTGTTGGAACCCCTTGTGCGCCGGGGCAATGGGGATCCCAGCGTCCACGCGTTCTTGGAGCGGCGCCTGGGAAGGGAGCTGACACACAAGATCGCCGAACCTCTCGTTTCCGCCATCTACGGAGGGGATGTGCGACAGCTCAGCGCGCCCAGCGCGCTCCCTGAAACCTATCAGCTTGAACAGAAGTTCGGCAGCCTCTGGAGAGGCCTCCGCGCCGCGGCGAAAGTTCATCCCTCCGCTGTCAAAGGACCCCGTTTCCTGACGCCGCACGAGGGGATGTCACGGCTGGTGGATTGCATCGTCAGTCAACTCGGCCGCGTGGCGATCCATCGAGGAGTAACAGGTCTGCACATCTATCCCACCTCGGGCGCTTATCGCCTTCGCAGCGCCGATTTCGAAGATGCTTTCGATCTGCTGGTTCTTTGCACTCCCGCGGGCGCGGGCGCTGAAATTATCAAAACGGCCAGCGTCGAAGCATGCCAGGACCTGAATCAAATTCCTTACACCTCAACCATCCTTGTTTTCCTCGCGTACAAGCGCTCGGAATTTTCTCATCCCCTCAAAGGGTTCGGTTTTGTCGTACCGGAAAGCGAGTCCACGTTCCTGGATGCCTGCACCTGGGTGAGTAGCAAATTCCCAGATCGTTGCCCGCCGGACGCCGTATTGCTCCGTTGCGCAATTCACGACGGCCGCCGGCCTCGGCCCGCGGCCTCAGACGAAGAGATGGTGGACCGCGTCCACCACCAGATCAAACAGATTTTGGGCATTTCCTGCGCTCCCACATTCTTCCGTGTGTTCCGCGTTCCCAAGGCGATGCCGCAATTTAACGTCGGCCACAGCCGCCGATTAGAGGGAATCAAAAGCGCGCTGGCGCAACATCCTGGAGTATTTATCTCGGGCGCGTTTTCCGGAGGTGTGGGAATTCCTGACTGCGTGCGCATGGCACGAGAAACGGCTGCAGCCGCGGCGCAGTTTCTCCTCAGGCACTCCCGATGAGGCTTTCTGCATCCCCTCTCGATTGAATGACGTTGCGGCAAGGAAAGTTGCGATTCCGCCCTGTTCTTGCAATCCCTGTTGACACCCAAGATCCGAGGCGGCGATTTCAATTGGAACAGGAAATGCATTCCTGGAGCGTGTCGACAGGATACGCTCCCCGAGGGTGTCGTGCCCCGACAATGACCCTATGAATAGGAAATGGATGGATACATGATTGAACTAGGATATTTTTCACTGGCGTTCGCCTGGCTGATGACGCTATTCGCTGTGGCGGCAATGTTGTGGAGCGGCCACGAACCCTCGTCGCTTCTACGAAGCGGATATAGGGCAGTCACGGCCGCATTTCTACTCGCGTTGGCGGCCTCGGCAGCTTTGGTCGTGCTTCTCGTGCAGCGAGACTTTCACGTTGAGTATGTCTCCCAGTACACCAGTCGCGATCTACCACTGGTTTACACCGTAAGCGCCTTCTGGGGAGGACAGGCGGGTTCGTTACTGTTGTGGACCTTGTTGCTGTCTTTCTTCGGGGTCATCGTGTTGCTCCAAAACCAGGGAAAGCGCGACGATTTGTTGCCTTACGTAGAAGCGACCATTCTGGGCGTTCAGCTCTTTTTCCTCACTCTAATGCTTTACGGCGCCAACCCATTTGCCACCCTCGAAACCATCCCGGCTGACGGGCAGGGACTCAATCCGCTGCTGCAAAACCCCTTCATGATTGTTCACCCGCCATTTTTGTATTTAGGGTATGTTGGGTTCACGATTCCTTTCGCTTTTGCCATCGCTTCGCTCGTGTTGCGCAAAAGCGATGCCGATTGGATCCGGGTCACACGCCGTTGGACGTTAGTGAGCTGGCTGTTGTTGACCGCCGGCATCGTCCTAGGAGGTCATTGGGCGTACCTGGTGCTTGGATGGGGAGGCTACTGGGCGTGGGATCCGGTGGAAAACGCCTCGCTGATGCCTTGGTTGACTGCGACCGCCTTTCTGCATTCAGTGATGATCCAGGAAAAGAAAGGGATGCTCAAGCGTTGGAACCTGGTGCTCATTATTCTCACATTTGAACTTTGCATTTTCGGGACCTTCCTCACCAGGAGCGGCATTATCTCCTCGGTACACTCTTTTGCCGGCTCCAAGCTTGGGCCTTTGTTTCTACTATTCTTGGCTACTTCCACCCTTTTCTCCCTGTTCCTGCTGCTGTCACGCGTACGCGAAACTCGGACTGAACAGCGCATCCTTTCTTTACTCTCTCGCGAAAGCTCGTTTCTGCTGAACAATCTGCTTTTTGTCGGGATCACATTTGCTGTTTTCTGGGGCACAACGTTTCCGGTCATGTCGCGCGCAGTCACGGGCCAGACCGTGTCTGTTTCAGCACCTTTCTTTAACAGCGTCATATGGCCGATCGCCTTAGGATTGCTGATATTGACCGGTATCTGCCCACTGATTGCCTGGCGCAAGGCAACGTTTCGAAACTTTCGCAGAAATCTACTCGCCCCGCTCGTTTTTGGGATCCTAACCGGCGCCGCGTTATGGATCGCGGGCGTGCGAGGTTGGATCCCCGTAATATTTTTTTCCTGTGCCGCCTTTGTGACCGCCACAGCACTGCTGGAATTCTTTCGCGGCGCGAAGGCGCGAAGCACGACTTCGGGCGACAATTTCGCCCGCGCCTTGCTCGCGGTTACGCTGGTAAACAAGCGCCGCTATGGCGGATTTTTCATCCATCTCGGAGTAGCAACAGCCTTTGTCGGCATCATCGGCAGCTCATTCTACAGCCGCGAGTTCGACTTTCAGCTCAAACCAGCACAGTCCACCACGGTTGGCGACTATCGCATCGATCTGTTAGAGCTTGCGGGACGCACAGACCCCAACAAAGAGGTGGTTTATGCGCGGCTTCGACTCTACAAGCAGGGAAAATTCATGGAAGAGCTCCAGCCGGAAAAGCACTTCCACAGAAATTCGGAGCAGCCCCAAACTCAGGTCTCCCTACTCTCCAGGCTCACAGAAGATTTCTACCTGATCTTGACTGGATGGGAGCAAGACCAAACGGCGGTGTTTAAGGCCTACATTAACCCTGTGGTATCGGTGCTCTGGCAGGGAAGCAGCATGGTTCTACTTGGGACGCTGTTTGTGCTGTTGCCAGACTCACGGAGACGCAGGCGGCAAGCGGCGCAGGGCAAAGCCGACCCACAGAAAACTGCAGATTCGGACGAGACAAAATCTCGCCCTGGGGCGAAAGAAAAGAGGCATGCGGCCAGAGTGGCGCTGGGAGGTCTGGCGATTGCCTTCTCAGTTTTGTCGAATTGGGGAACGGCCGCCCCGCCGTCGGTGCGCGACATCACGTCTCAATTAGTCTGCCAGTGCGGGTGCGGCAACATGATTGTGGCCAATTGCGACTGCTCCAATGCGCAAACGATAAAGAATGATGTCGCCGGATTGATCCGACGCGGTCAGGACCGCAATCAAATCCTCACTTCCTATGTTTCTCGCTACGGTCAGTCGGTGCTTGCGGCTCCGCCCAAAAAAGGATTTAACCTCCTCGCTTGGCTGTTCCCATTTGTCGCCATCCTGGCAGCCGCGATCTGGCTTGGCAGAAAACTGCGCAGTTGGAGATCCGCTGAACTCGCACAACCTGCCAAGGTCGGCGTCAGCGAAGCCGACCGGCAGGCCTATCAAGATTGGATCCGTCAAGAACTGGAAAATAGCCGGTGAACTTTATGATATTGTTGATTCCGCTTTTCTTCATTGCTTTGGTGATCTATGTTTCGATGCCTCTGTTTACAACAGTGCAAGGGGCGCGCGCGCGCCGCTCAAGGGCGGAAGAGACCATGCGCGACGGTCAGCGGAGAAAGGAATCCATTCTTCAGGAACTTCACGACATCGAGATGGATTTCCTGACCCACAAACTTTCCGAAGAGGATTTCCGGGCCCTCAAACAAACCTACGAGGACAAGCTGATCGTGCTGTTGAAGAAGAAATAAGCGAACGCATGTATACCTTCTATTTGATCGCGGTCTGGTTGCACATCCTGGCTGCGATCATCTGGATTGGCGGGATGGCCTTCCTGGGCATGGTGTTGGCCCCCTACGCGCGACGGCCGGAGCAGCGGGATATTGCGATTTCGATGATCCGCTGGACCGGTATGCGCTTCCGCTCCATCGGCTGGGTCTGCATCGGGCTCCTCATCCTGACCGGCTTGTTCAGCGTTTCTTATCGAGGCTACGGCTGGCAAGACTTGTCAAGCCCATTCTGGCAGAGCTCGTTCGGACACACGCTGGGATTGAAATTCTCCTTGCTGGCAGTCATCTTGCTTCTCAGCCTCCTACATGATTTCATCATTGGTCCTCGAGCGGGCGCGATAAGCCAGACGAATCCCAGCTCATCGCAAGCCAGGCGTCTCAGGCGGCAGGCCGCCTGGATCGGTCGCGTGAATCTATTGCTGGCCGTCGTTGTCGTGGCCCTGGCAGTGATCTTGGTCCGAGGTCGGCCTTGAACGGAATGGGGATTGCGGAATTACAGCATAAGAGGTGACAAAATGAAGAATGAATTGCCGGAATTCTTGCAGAAGGTGGTAGATCGTTATCCCCAGGTCTGGGAAAAATACGAAGACCTGAGCTATACCATCAGTTTGGTGGACGGACTTGATGACAGATCGCAAAAGCTTGTCAAGTTGGCAATCGCGATTGGGGCCGGCAGGCAAGGAGCCGTCCACTCCCATACCAGGAAGTGCAAGAAGGCCGGATTCAGCAACGCCGAGCTTTACCATGCGGCGCTGCTCGCAATCACGACCACTGGATGGTCGGGAGCCATTGCAGCCTTGTCCTGGATTGATGACGAACTAAAGGAATTGTAGACGATTTCGGAATCAGTGGTGGTGCCTGGCAGCCATGGGCTGGCTCAGCAGAAAAATATTAAGCAGCGTGAAGACGAAAGACAGAGCCACCATGGGTGTGATGGTTCTCAAGGCTGTCTTTCGGTCCGGGCAAGATTTTAGCGCGATACGGCAACCTAAGTAAATTGAGGCGATGTAGAAGGTTACCAGAACCGTCATTTGCAGCCAGTAGATGATGGAATCCGACGCCAGTGGCGGCATGCCCCAATCGGGGACGCCGAGATTGACGGGCGTATATTTGGCGAAGGTTCTCCTGATGACGGGGACAATTCCCGAACCTTCTTTCAACAGGTGCAACAAGTTGTGGGCCAGGTGCAGCGCAATGCCCACTGGAATGAACATGTACGCGTAGGTTTGAAAGGCAGCCCTGACGGCCACCTTCCCACGCGTCAGCAGGGTCGCCAGCGCGGCCGCCGCCAAAAGCAGCAGCGGAGCGATGAGTAAAACGCCCGCCCCGTATACCAGCGTAAAAGTCGTCTTTTCAATCGCCACATGGCTTTCCACGCCCAGGGCATGCCAGGGGACCCAACTGGCAACATAATCCATCCACGCATGCCATGGTTCCACCATGTGGCCGGTCACCACAACCGTCAGGCCCACCAGCGCGATCGCGAGGAAAGCTTCGTCCATGTGACGTCGTGAACTCTTCCAGATATCCCGCGCAAAAGGTCGAACTTGCAGAGCAAGGTTCTGATGTGGACAAGCCTTAATGCAATCCCCGCACAAGTTGCAATAGTTGTTCCGATCCAGGCTAGACGGGAACTGCATCATCGGGCAGCCGGGCAGCGCCGGAGTTCCGGCATAGCACTCCTTACCCACGCAGAGCCGGCAGACTTCCCGATTCTTTGCTCTCAGTTCCAGGCCCGAGAACATCGAATAGAGCCCAATCAAGCCCCCAATCGGACAGATATGGCGGCAAAACGTCGCCCTTTCAAAAAAGTAGCCAACAGCGATGGCAGCGATCGCGACTAGAATTACAAGTAGTGATGTGTACAGAGGGGTTGCGACGATTCCCCAGAAGTCATCCGCCCAGGTCACGAAGAAAAACGCGATATTGGCAATCCAAATATTTCGAAGGACCCGCGGTAGTTTCCTTTGGGGGGAGAACGCGCGACTTGTCCAAGTGGTCAAGGCTCCGAACGGGCACATCGCGCACCAAATTTTCCCGGCGAATACGAAAGCAAAAATGATGGCGGCCCACCAGATCGTCCAGGTCAGCTTCGTGGCCAAGTTGCGCCCGCCCACCGGCACGTCCCAGATCCCAAGATAAATGACCAGGGCAAAAACAATCAGGTTGGGAGTCCACAATGTCGGTTGAAAATATTTGGAACGGACAAATCCATATAATGGCTTCCAGACAAACAGATCGAAACTCCATGCTCCGTCGGACCATTTGCGTCGGAGAAGCAAGACCGACGCTAGGGCCCCAAGGACGGCTAAAGCCGCAGCGACATAGGCCAACGCAGCAGTCGGGATGGAATCGGAGGACGGTAACGGTCCGTGGGCAGAGTGTCCCGCAGCGTTTCTCCCCACCCGGATCGCGCTGGAACTATTGAGCATCAAATGCAGCGAAGGCGCCTGAAAATGCAACTCCAGCCCATAGTCTCCTTCCTGAAGAGGCAGAAGCGTCCCGTTGTAAACTCCACTTGGTTGCTCCCGGAAGCTCAATTGGAGCGTATCGGAAGCGCCAGACGACACCATTTCGTGACCCGTGTGGACGGCATCGTGATTGCGCGACGTTGAATCGGCCAGTGGCACGGCTTCCTGGTTCGCCTCCAAACGAAGGTAACCGGCGAGCCTTCCCGCAACTCGACGGCCATTTTCATCGGTAATTGATACGGTGATCACCGCCGGTTGACCGGGCTGTAACTCAGGGAAGAAACTGGCCGAGCCCGAGTACGACTTCAGTTGTGAGTCCAGCCTTAGGACTTGTGGGGTGCTGCCGGCCGCATCCGCTTCACTGGTGGGCGTGAATGAGAGAGACGACGGTTGCTGCCCAGCGCTGCCAAGCAGGTGATGGCGAACAGACGGAGCCAGATACTGGTGCAGTAACAGGGCGATCAGCCCAAGAAGTACCGCAGCAAGAATGAGGGCCTGGACGCGTTTTCTTCGGATTGGAACTGCCTTTCTCCAAGACCCGATGACGACAGGGACGGAGAGCGCGGCGAGCAAGATCCAAAATCCCGTGCCGACCCAGCCGTAGGGGTCTGCAGAAACCATCACATCGACCTGATGCCACTCCGTTGTGCCATCGGCATTATGCAGCCCTAAACCCAGCAGGTAATTCCCGGGGAGATCAAAAACGTGGGAGATTCCAAAAATGCCTGGGTTTCCCGTTTGTGAAGGAACAAGCAGCGGGCCGGCGAGTAACTGATTCCCATCGGCGGAAAGAATTTCAGCCGTCACCTGGCTGGTGGTAGGCACTTCCGATCCCAGCAAAGGGTCCGCGGAAGTCAAAAGCTGGCTCACCTGAATTTGAAAATACGAGGGATACCCTGCCACCAGAGGAGTTGGCCGTGGCTCAACACTTACGCGCTGCGAATTCTCTTGAGCCGCAAGCTCACAGCCAAACCCTAGAATAAGAACAATCCACAAACATTTTCTGAGGCGGTTCATCGACCAGCCCTCCATAGAAAGTAGCAGGCAATTTGATTTCCAATTGAAGAACCTCCGGGCCACCCAACTCATGGGACAAGATTGCGGCCTCTCGAAAAGTGGGAAAAGCGGGGAACGCTTCCCTTGCTGCCCTAATCGTTGCCAGAATGGTATGTTGTGGTTTCAAATGCTTGAGAATATGAAAATCCTGGTCGTCTACTTCTCCTTCACCGGCAATGTCCGGACCCTGGCGTCGTGGATCCAAGCCGAACTGGAGGCAGTCGCTGAAGTCACGTTTAAGGTGATCGAGCCACGCAGTCCCCACGACTATTGGGGATGGCTCGCCCGCTCATTTTTGCCGGGCTGGAGGGTAGCAATCAAGGAAACCACGACCGACCTAGCGCCGTTTGACCTTATCTGTTTCGGATTTCCTAAGTGGACCCTCAGTTGCCCGCCCGCAAACCAGTATCTGAAAATCATGAAACACAGCCAGGGGAAAAGATTTGCTTTGTTTATGTCCTACGGTGGCTTCGACCAGGAGCGTTACTTGCGGAGCATGGTCAGAAAGGTCGTCAAACGGGGAGGTTATATCGTCGCCGCGCAGGCGATCAAGCGAAGCGCCATCCGACAGGGCGCCCACTCGGAGGCGCTTCGTTCTTTTTGCCGCCGTGCAATGGCCGGTTGCGCTCGAGACCCTAAAGGGTGAAAACACCCAATGGAGTGGGGAAAATGCCCTTTTGCCGAAGAATCCTTTTGTCAGGTATCAGCGGCTGAAAAATTTGCCTTACCGCTGAGATACGGAAGCCTCCAAGGCTGCGCAGAGTTTTGTTGGTTTGCGCCGTCTCTGTGTTTTCCGCGGCTCTGCAGCAAGCGCGCTTCAATTCGTTTGGCGCCATCGCCAATTCTTTCTCTCGTTCGCTACCACGGGGGTGCCGGTCAAGGTCGTCGTTTCCTCCCCACCCTCAGTTTGTACCGAATCTTGCTTGAGATTTGGTGGGAGGAACAATTATGGATTCGGAAAAAGAAAATGTGACGCCCCTGCCCCAGCCGTCCGCCATCGACTTCGCGCTGACACCGTTTGTCGCCATCTGGGAGATAACCCGAGCGTGCGACCTCGCCTGTCGCCACTGTCGCGCCGAGGCGATTCGCGATGCGCTCCCTGGAGAATTAACCACTCGCGAGGGGTTGGCGGTCCTCGAGGAGCTGGCCGCAATGGGAACGCCCATCTGCGTGTTGTCCGGGGGCGATCCCGCCAAGCGCGCCGACCTCTGTGATCTGGTGCGTCAGGGACAAGAATTGGGAATGCGCATGGCCACGATTCCTGCGGCAACACACCGGCTCACTCGCGAACTGGTCCAAGATCTCAAAGACGCGGGTTTGTCGCAGATGGCTTTAAGCCTGGATGGGCCGACTGCGGAAATTCATGATACTTTTCGCGGCACACCCGGGGCCTTCGAGTTGACGCTCGGCGGCGCCGCTTATGCCAACCAGGTTGGATTGCCCTTTCAGATCAACACCACATTCAGCGCTTACAATTGGCAGCACTTCGACGCGATGGCCGATCTGGTCCGCAGGCTCGGCGTTGTCTTCTGGGAGGTTTTTTTCCTGGTGCCCATGGGTCGAGGACGAGAAGTGGGCCAAATGAATTCCGAACAGTTCGAACGACTGTTTGAAAGACTGGCCCATTTTGCACGCAGCGTCAATTTCATCGTGAAGATAACCGAAGCGCCTCACTATCGCCGCTATCTGATGCAGCAGCGTAAAAGCGCAAACGGAGGAAACCACCAGGATAATAAGCCTGCCGGCCATCCTCGCACCTCCCTGCGCGACAAAGGACAACTCCCTGCTCACATGACACGCGATTTCGGGCCTGGAGGAAGCATCGGACTCGCGCCCAAGGGCGTTAATTCCGGAAACGGCCACTTGTTTATTAGTTATTGCGGCGATATCTGTCCCAGCGGATTCCTACCACTCGCATGCGGCAACGTGCGCCGTCAGTCGATCGCCGACGTATACCGATCACACCCGGTGTTCCGCGAACTGCGGACTCCCGAGTTGTTCAAAGGGAAATGTGGGGTGTGTGAGTTTCGCAACGTGTGCGGCGGCTCGCGCGCTCGCGCTTATGCCATGACGGGCGATTATCTGGCGGAGGAACCATTCTGCGCATATGAGCCACGCCGACAGGGCGAGCAATGCTGCGGAGCTAGTGTTGGAGGTTAGTTATGAACTTTGCAGAAAGAAAAGTGGGAGATCTTGCGGCTGAGATCGCGGGGGCCCCCAGCATTTTTGACAATTACCGCATCGACTACTGTTGCGGAGGAAATAAGACTTTGCAGCAAGCTTGCCGGGATGCGGGAGTGAACCTGGATCAAATGGTGGCTGAGCTTGAAAAGAGCGGCACGCGGCGCGAAGGGGGCCAGGAATCCGTTGATTGGAACATGCAGTCGTTATCCAAGCTAATCTTACACATTGTCAACAGGCATCACTCGTTGTTAAAGCAGGAGCTACCAAGGTTGCGCGAGCTGACAAACAAAGTCTGTTCGGTCCATGCTGCCAACCACCCGGAGCTGTTGCAGATTCAGCAGCTTTTCACCGCTCTGAAGGCCGAACTGGACCAGCACCTCCAAAAAGAAGAGGCGATTTTGTTCCCGTATGTCATGCTCCTGGAAGACGCAGCACAGCGGAACAAGCTGCCTCCGGCGGCGCCCTTCGGAACCATACAAAATCCCATTGGGATGATGACCCTCGAACACGATCATGCGGGGGAGGCATTGCGTGCTCTTCGTACTGTCAGTTCCGATTACGCCATCCCGGCTGACGGCTGCGCCAGCTACCGTTCCCTCTTCGAGGGGCTGAAGGCTTTTGAGCGGGACTTGCACCAGCATATCCACTTAGAGAACAACATCCTTTTTCCTCGCGCGCTGCAGCTAGAGGAAAACGCGATAGGAGGGTGAGATGGGAGATGCGGGGGAAACATCCGGCGGAAGTTTTCATTGAACCTCAAACAGCTTCGAGCACTTGCTCAGTTCAGAAGCAAGCCCAGATCGCCCAGTCAGGCGGCTCTTTGTCTATGACACTGCCCATACGCTCAACAGGGTACGGCCCGGTGCGAATGATCCATCGGAAAATCCACGAATACTTCGAACGTTCGCGCACGACTACCCCTTGGCGGCTATTCTGTACTTCTTAATCTTGTAGCGCAGAGTATCACGCGAGATATGCAACAGTTTTGAAGCATTCGTCTTATTGCCATGGGCCATTTCTATCGCCTGCTGGATCAACAACTTCTCCACGTCATACAGGGAGAGTCCGTTGGGGGGAAGGCGCCAGTCTCCCTGAGACTCCAGTTCCGCAAGCGCTCCGGTCGAAATCTGAATATGAAAATGTTCGTCGTCGAGGAGATCAGCCGTTGCCAGAATCATGGCCCGCTCCACGGCATTCTTTAGCTCCCGGACGTTCCCGGGCCACTGATACTCCATCAACATTTTCTCCGCCGTCTTGGTCACGCCTCGAATCGATTTCTTGAGGCGGACGTTGCAAAGTGAGATGAAATGCTTCAGTAGTACCGGAATATCCTGTTTGCGCTCTCGAAGGGGTGGAAGCCAGATGGGGATAATGGACAGACGATAGAACAGATCCTCGCGAAAGCCCTTCTTCTTTACCAGTTCCAGAAGATTTCTATTCGACGCCGCGACCACGCGCACGTCAATGTGGATGTCCTTCACTCCGCCGATGCGCCGGATGCACTGGTCCTCCAACACCCGCAATAACTTCGACTGCAAGTGCAGCGGTAATTCCCCAATTTCGTCGAGGAAAATGGTTCCACCATCGGCCAACTCGAACAGTCCTTTTTTCGTGGCGCGCGCATCGGTAAACGCCCCCTTCTCATAACCGTACAGCTCGCTTTCCATCAGCGTTTCGGGAAGCGCGGCGCAATTTTGGATTACGAATGGCTGCCGCGCCCGGCGGCTATGGTAGTGTAAAGCCTTAGCGACCAAATCCTTCCCGGTTCCGCTTTCGCCTTCGATCAGCAAGGTGGTCGTTTCGGTTACAGCCAGTTTCTGAACCAGCGCCTTGACATCTTGGATCGCAGGCGAGTTGCCGACGATGTTGTCAATGGAATATTCCGCCTTGATTTCCGACGTGACTCGCTCAACGACAGTGCGCAGGGCATGAGACTCCAGAGCATTTTTCAGTGTGTTTTCCAGCCGCTCAAAATTGATGGGCTTCTCCAAGAAATCAAAGGCGCCCAACTGCAGAGACCGTACCGCATCGGAGATCGTCCCGTGCCCGGTCATCATCAATACCGGCAGGTCCGGCCACTGCTTCTTGATCCTAATCAGTAACTCCAAGCCATTCAGGTCGGGCAGGCGCATGTCCAGAGTCACCGCGTCTGGCGCTTGCGATTCAAGAGCCTGGAGCGCGGCAATGCCACTTTCTGCTTCCATTACGTTGTAACCCCAACCTTCCAGCTTCTGGCGAACGGACCAGCGCAACAGCCGCTCATCATCGACCACCAGAATCGTTTTCGACATCGGCTACTTCCTCCCCGGCAATATGATTTCAAATCCATCCCTGGCTGGTAGGAGTTTAATGGTCCCGCCCATAGCGGTCAGCCAGCGTTGTGCAATGGAAAGGCCCAGCCCAGCGCGGCCTGGCTTGGTGGAAAAAAAAGGCTCAAAGATACGAGTGGCAATTCCCCGATCAATGGGCGGACCCTGGTTGCGGACGTGAATCACAATCTTACCCACTCCCGGACGTACGGTGACACTGGCCAAATGGGCGCCGTTGTCGACCATATTCTGGATGACTTCAATAAGCACTCGTTGCAGCATCACAAGGTCGGCGCGGACACGAAGGCCTCTCGGCCCGGACATTTTGACCTTGAAATCGACCGGCTTGCCGGACAGTTGATCATGTGCTGATTGCACGAGCGCATCGAACGGCAGGTCCTCCGGGCGAGGCTCCGGACAAAAGCTGTATTCCAGAAATTGCCGAACCACACGGTCTATTTGCTCAACCTCGTTGTTTATTTCATTCCCTATCTGCTCGCCGTCCCGGGAGAGCTTTTCTGTTTCACGCAAAACTTCCAACGCCGCCTTGATTCCAGCCAGTGGGTTGAGGATCTCATGCGAAAGTCCACGAGCCAGTTGCTGCAAGCTTGCTTGGCCGGACATGCGTGCCCTGTTACGGCGAGGAGTGGCGTTTTCCCTTCGGGCCAGGTTTTTGGACATCTACTTTCATATTATCATCCGGCGCGCCATTTACTCACGATTTTGGGCATATGCCCCAGGCTTTTCCAGCGCCGGACCCGCCTGCAAAAGGATCCTGGCATTAGATTTACTTAAAACCAACACAAGGAATGCTTCATTCGCCCGCTGCCAAACAGAGGCGCATCTTGGCACTGGATTTGCTATGCGAATTGCATGGTTTCTGCCAGAACCCGAAAGACGATCAGCGAGAACATTGGGATCTCCCGGTCTCCCGATGAGGTATTCGATTTTGTCCGATCAGTGGGTAATTTGAACCGGTGGTCCTGGTTTCGAAACATAAAAGCCGTCGAAGCCAATTTATACCAGGCGGAAGATATTGAGGGGACCTGCCGATTTTTCTGGATCGAGGACAACGGAAGGCGTCGTGTGATCCTGCAGCAGACGCAACACACGGACAGTCCATGCTTGGTCGTCTCCATTACGGGAAGTGAAGATAAAAGCTGCGTACATTCCCAATACTCTAGTTTCAGAATTACTGCCACCCAACGCCATCAACTTACCCAACAGATGTTAGCAATCAAAAAACTAGTGGAAGACAGCCCCGCCGGAGCTGTTGAGTAGCCGTCGAGTTCCAGTGTTAGAATGGTGAATGGAGATGACGGCATGGAAAATTTTCTGGAAATCCAGCGGTACATCAATTTTACCGAACAAGATGTCGCCATCCTGAAGAGGCTCGCTCCGATCATGCAGCCTCATCTGCCGAAAATGGCGGAGCGTTTTTACTCCGAAATCCCCAAGCACCCTGAAGCGTTTAAGGTTTTCAGAGAGCCTGAGCAAATCGATCGCCTGAGGCGATCGCTCCAACGTTGGGGCACCGAGCTATTCACGGGCGTTTACGACGAAAAATACGTGCAGCAACGGTATCAAATCGGGCATATCCACGTCCAAATCCACCTGCCACAAAAATACGTCATCAGCGCCATGGCATTGGTACGAGAGTATTTTCACCAGGTCATCAACCAGGAGATCGACGACGCGCCCTTCCGAATGCAGGCCAACATCAGCATGGACAAGATCCTAGATATCGATCTGAATTTGATGTGCGAGGCCTATTTCAGCACCAGCATGCAGGCTCTTCGGGAAATAAACCAGCAACTGGAGGAAGCCAACCGGAGGCTACATGAAGCAAGTGAGGTCAAAAGTGAGTTCCTTGCCAGGACCTCCCATGAGCTGCGCACTCCCCTCAGCTCCATCCTCGGTTTTATTCGTCTCGTGGTGGACGGTGTCTGCCAAACCCGCGAAGAAGAGATGGATCTGCTCAACGATGCCTTCCAGGCTGCAGAACATCTGCTCTCCATTGTCAACGACCTCTTGGATGTGGCCCGCATTGAGGCGGGCAAGCTCGAAATGCAGCCGCGGCCGTTCGAAGTGCGGCCCATTCTAAGGCAGGTATTTGCCTTGACTACCTTGCAAGCCGAACAAAAGTCGGTGCAACTGAAAGATGGCACGGATCCCATAAAATTGCCCAGGGTTTGGGGAGATCCGGAACGCTTCAAACAAGTATTGATCAACATCATCGGCAATGCCGTCAAATTTACCGACCATGGCCAGGTGATGGTCAGCACACGACTCGATGACGGTTATCTGCAGTTTGAGGTGAAAGATACCGGAATTGGCATTGCCAAGGAAAAACAGGCAGAATTATTCGAGAAGTTCAAGCAGGTGGACACCTCGCTGACTCGTCGCTACGGAGGCAGCGGCCTCGGATTGGTCATCAGTAAACATCTGGTGGAACGAATGGGCGGAAAGATCGAGTTGCACAGTGAGGGTTTGGGGTTTGGTACCACCGTTACCTTCACCATCCCAATTCATCCTAAGTACCTCGATTCATAAATACGGTGACGTTTGCTGATGGTCCTTACGAGGCGAGATCCAGGAGCGAGGAGGAGGCGATGCAGGGGACATCGGCGACAACGAACGACGCCGATACCGCCCGCAATCCCCATCAGCCTGGAGGGTTGCGGCGGGATAGCAACAAACGTCATCGCACCGATGAATCGAGGTACTAAGGCATGACGAAGAAACAAACCATCCTGGTCGTGGAGGACAACGTCCTGATCGTCAAGTTTTACCACATGGCGCTCGGGCGGCAAGGGGGCTACGAAGTCTATGCAACCGAGGAAGTCGAAGAAATCCTGACGCTGGCCCGTTCTGGAGCCATTGACCTGGTAATCCTGGACATCTCGCTTTCCGGGGCGCAGTATCGGGGCAAGCAGATCGATGGAGTCCAGATTGCCGAACTGCTGCGCAAAGACGAGGATACCGCGCATATCCCCATTTTGATCGCCACCGCCCATGCTATGGAAGGCGACCGCGAAAAGATCATCTCTGCCACCAGTGCCGATGACTACCTTGAAAAGCCCATTTACGATTCCAAGAAGTTGATTGAAAAGATTGAGGCGCTCCTTTCAACCAACAAGGGACGAGCAATTCAAAGCGGTTAGTTGTGCCACCGATTCCGCTCGTTGTGGACTTTCACCCACGCTGTAAGGAATATCCCCCAATTCGCAGCGCACTTGCGTCGTAAAATCTCCTAAATGCCCCCGAGTTCAACTGGTCCTGTAATTGCACCCGCTACGGCAGGGAGTACCGTGAAGCGACACGATAAACTAAAAAAGCTATCCCGAGAACACCAGCGTGCGCTCGTCGTTGCCATGGCGTTGAAGTACGGCCCAAATCCGCCTCAGCAACTGGATTGGCCAGCGGAGCCAGATAAGAAACGTATCAAATTCTTAGAGTTTGTCGATGCCGAACTCTTGCGACATCTTCAAGAGGAAGAGAACACGATTTTCCCCTTGGCCGAAGCATACTCTACGACCGGTCGGCGTTTGTGCGTAACATTGGGAATGGAACACGAGTTAATGAGGAAATTGGTATCGGAGATTCGTACCGCTCAAGAACCAGAGCTATCGGAGCTTTTGATTGATTTCGGACTGCTTTTGGAACAACATATCCGAGAAGAAGAGAGAGAACTGTTTGAGCTGATGCCTGAGATCGTCCCGCCGTTTGAAATGGCAGAACTGTAGCCCAGCGTTTTTAGACGATTCATGTTCGCAACGGTGAATCAGACTTCGATCTTCTTCACACCTGCCAGCCTAACAGTTTCATTTTGTTGCCCACGCTGGGCGGCCACTGGCCAGCTTTACTGAAGGCCAGTTGTCGCCCGTTATTTCCTCGCACTGAAAATTCTTATTCAGCTTTTCTCTAACAGCGTAAACAAAACGGGCGCAGGGCCTCACACCAGTCCGCCGGGCATGGTCCCTGCGCCACCTTCCGCTTTGTCCTAAGGGGGCTGGTCCTCAGGACTGTAGCGGCAAACGCTTGTTTCTCTTTGTCAACAGCTCCTCACGAGTTTCCAGATAATCAGGATCTGGCACGCACGCGTCCACCGGACAAATGGCGACGCACTGGGGCGCCTCGTGGAATCCAACACACTCAGTACAACGCTCTGGATCAATTACGTAAATCCCTGGGCCTTCACTGATCGCCTGATTGGCACAATCCTCCACACATGCAGCGCAGGCGATGCAATCCATCGTTATTTTCAGCGCCATGACCCTCCCTTTTTGGTCACTGAATTTGAAACCTACGAGCCGTCCCTTGTCTCGGCTGCGGCAGTTGGAGGCAACTCGTGTGCCAAAGACGCCTCATGAAGCCCGCGGGTGTTTGACCTATTCCAGGAGCGGGGATCGAGTCGTGAAACGGGCTGCACGCCGATCCAAGAACTCGCATGGGTGATACTCCCCAAAAATTGGGTGAGAAAACCCTTTTTAAACTGGAGGCGCCACAAGAAATGCGCTTCTTGCGCGGAGACACACCCAGTCTTAAATTCGTCAACCTTCAGTGTGCGAACCTGCCTGGCGCTCCTCGACGATCGAGGCACCGAGGATGTTTGAGATGTTTCTCACAAATTCCGATTCCAGTTTTTCCCTTTGTCCTTTGATGATGGCGTCGTAGACGCGCTTTAGATTCCCCGTGGCATCTGCCGTGATCCTGTAGCGAACCCGGCTTTTCTACACATCCAACTCTTCCAGGTCCAGCACCATGGTGATCAATGTCGAGACTTCTTTATCAGCAATCCTTGCCGCACTGGCCAGTCCCCTACCAGGCGTGGCCACGCCCTTGGCAACCAAGCGCCTAGGTTCGCTTCGCTCGGTGACCTCCAGCGACAGATTATTGTCCAGCGGGAGGAGGCCCATCTTGAGCATTACACCCAGATTGACGTGACTTTCGTCGATCACGTCCACCCGGACCACGGTAGGAAAGGCCCAGGCAAGCTTGTCGATCTGGTTGAAGACATCAAAGACTTCAGCCATCGGCTTGGCCACCAGGAAGCTATTCTCGATTCGAATCACGCACTATGCTCCTTCCCACCACTTGGGGAGTTTGAGGTCCTCTAAAATGAGATCGGCCGCAATCACTCCCGGCCCCCCGATGATTCCACCACCCGGATGCATGCAGGCTCCGGCCAGATACAGACCCTTGATGGGAGTCCGAAACTGGGCGAGCTCCGGCAGCGGCCGAAAGTGCTCCAACTGTGCCAAGTGCATCCGCCCCATGAAGACGCCTCCCCCTACCATGTTAATCATCCTGCCTTCGATATCCAGCGGCGTCTGCGCGGCCGCCATAAGGATGTTGTCCCGAGTCATGTTGGGAGCGTATTGCTGCCATCGGGCAATACAACGTTCCGTGTACTCCTCTCTGACCTCGTCCCAAGTGGCTCCATTCAATTGATAGGGCACGAGTTGCCAAAGGAAAGCAGTATGATGGTTTGCCGGCGCTTGAGATGGGTCGAACCATGTGGGCACGCTGGCAATAAAAGCCAATTTGTCCGGCAGCCTCCCCTGGCGGACGTCTGATAGAACTACCGTGAAGTCATCCGCAGTGTCAAAGCCGATATCCAGTCGAAAGGCTCGATTGATATCCTCGTTGCCTGGAAGCGTCTTAAACCTGGGAGGTTCGCGTAGAGCCATGTGGACGGCAAAAATCGAAAACTCGTCGTGACGAAATCTCTTGACTCGCTCGACCAACCCAGCATCCAGTTTGTCTTCTCCGAGCATCTTCAAGAACGTCTGCTTGAGGTCAACCGCGCTTACTACCACGGGGGCGAAGTACTGCTGGCCGTCGTCGCACTCCACCCCAACCGCGCTGCCGTTCTCCACTAGGATTTTCTGCACCTGGGTGAGCGATGTCGCCTCGCCTCCGTTGGCCAGCAAGGCTCTCCAAAGTGCATGGGCGGTGATATGCGACCCGCCGAGCGCTAATTGCGAGTGTTCTACCTGGCTAATGACAAGCGGCACAACCGCGCCGATCCCGGCATAGTCCGGCAGGATTCCCCGCGGGACCGGAAGATGGTGCAGCACCAACGCTTTGACGTGGTCATTCTCAAACCACTCATCCACGACTTCTCGCGGGGTCATCCGGCCGATGCGCAGCCACTCCATTCCTTCCTGCGACCCTTCCAGTACCACCATTTGCTCGGAAGGAGGCGAGGGAGGACTATAAAGGGCTGGAACGATAATGGTGGAAATAAACTCACCATAATTGTTGACAATCTCGCGCCAAGTCCTGGCATCTTTTGCCGAAAAGCGACGGATGCTCTGGCAGGTTTGTTCCAGATCGTCATAAAAACAAAGCGCGCGACCATCAGGCAGGATCAGGCCCGCTTGGACCGGCGGGCGGTAATAACGGGCGTTGTACTTGTCCAACTCCAAATCCTTGTAGGCGGGCATGATGTTGATCGTGTCATGAAAGTACGAATGTAAGTTATGCGCAAAACCGGAGATGGTGATTTCTTCCGTGCTAAGTCCACCTCCAGCCTCCAGGCGACGTTCAAGCACCAGCACCTTGAGTCCCGCTTTGGCCAAATAGCAGCCCAGGACCAATCCATTGTGCCCCGCCCCAATAATTAAGGCATCGTACCTGCGTTCCGCCATCTGCTCCTCCTCACTTAAAGCGAGCAACACCGAATCTCTCAACAGGATTGGAATGAAGAAAGAGCAAATCTGGTGCCAAAGAGAAGAATGGTCAAGGCACAGCAACGCCGGGAGGGTACCCCTGAAGCGTCTGCTCAAATACCAGCCGCTAGGGCGGAAACGTCTGAAAAATTGGCGTACAAAATGAACAGAGATTCGTTCGAGAAATTTACTTCATGAGCCTTTTGAGTTCGATCTGCGCTTTCTCTTCATCCATCATGATGTGTCTGAGGTCATGGTGCCAACTGGTGGGATGGTCAAAGAGCGGCAATAATTCCCGATACACCTTTTCGGCCTGCTCCTCCGTTTTTAGTGCCTCGGCAAGCATTTTGTCAGCCTCCCGAACATCCGGAATTGGAGTTGGGTCCGGCGTCGTCGTAGCTTTTCCCCCAAGGTCAGCGATGATTTGGCGCACAATTTTGGCGTGATGCATCCCTTCCTCGCCTTCCTTGGAAAAGTGTTCCTCAAAATCTAGACGGTCGCGGCCCTTCAGATAGGCGGCATAGTGCGCATACATCAAGGCGGCCCGAATTTCCCAGGCCAACGCCTCATTCAAACTTTTGATCGCTTGCTTCTCATGCTTCACCGGTTTCACAGAACCTCCTTTTCAATTTCAACGAACGCAAATGTCCTACACTCGGCGCGGTAACCTGTTTTCATTTCGCGCTGCCTAGTGTTAACTTGCAGACACTAGGGCGTTCGCTTCCACAAGCGAACCGTAAAGGATGAACCTACCCCAACCGAATGCACCCTATCTTAGAGTATCGACACCCGATATTAGGTAGCAAGAAAATTACTTTCGGGCGCTTATGTCCCGCGGAGTCAGATGTTCATCAATCAGGGACAAATAGTGTTCTTCTTCTTGCGCGAAATGAAGCCTCAGCAACGCATCCAGCCCGTATAATACCCGCCTTAAATCGCGCAGGTCTTCGCTAGCCATCCCCGTAGGCGGAAGATCTTCCAATAGTCGCACAAACAGGCGCGTCAAGTGGGTAATCTCCAGGTGCGCGCGGCTCATCGTTCCCGTGGGATCTTCGCCTCCGATCAGTTCCGCCACGACGGGATAAATCAAGATATCTTCTGCCTTCTCATGAGGAATGAGCTCTTCCTCCAAAAATCGTTTGATATTGTCCAGTTCCGCTCTCGCCTCCTCGGGAGGAAGCATGTCGAGGCGGTCCGCTACCATCCGGAGCTGCTTGACTTTGGGTAGGAGCGTCCGGTGTTCGGCTTTGACGCGGTCGCGTTTCTCCACTGCGCTTGCGCTCTTTAATTTTTCTGCACGCCCTTCACGAAGCGCTCGTAATGCATTCATAATTACGGCCACGTCGATCGCCTCCTGCAGGAGCGCTCCGGCAACCGGCGCCAATCGCCCACCCAACGCAAACAACATTCCCCCCACAGACAGAGACATTCCTACCAGCACGCTCTGGACCGCGATCCTGCGCGCTTGGCGCGCAATGCGAAGCGCATCTACCAGGCAATCCAAGCGGTCGACCGCCAACACCACGTCGGCAGCTTCAGAGGATACGGTGGCTCCGCGGGCCCCCATCGCGATTCCAATGTCGGCGGCGGCAAGCGCAGGAGCGTCGTTGATTCCATCTCCAACCATTATAGTTAGGCCTCGGGCTCGCTCCGCCCGAACCGTCTCCACTTTGTCTGCAGGCGAGCGCTCGGCCAGCGCCTCATCGGCGCCAATTGCAGTTCCCACCACCTCAGCCAGGTCCGGGTGATCTCCGGTCAGCACAATCACTCTCTCGATGCCAGCGCGCCTTAGAGCCCGAATGGTTCTCGGGGTTTCAGGTCGGATTGGATTATCCAGGATGAGCGCTCCCGACATCACACCGTCAATGGAGACAAACACATTGGAGGATCCTTCCATCGCCGTTCGTCTACGAACCCTCCGAGCCGCCGCGGGCAGAAGCGCTCCCTCAGAAACCCACTCCCCGTTTCCCAGCGCGATCCGCTGGCCGTCCACCAGCCCTTTGATTCCGGCGCCTGGTCGCTCGTTGATTTCAGTGGGGAAGGAAAGCCTCAATCCCCGGTCCCGGGCGGCCCGGACGATGGCGCTGGCAAAGAGGTGTGGCGACACCTGATCGAGCGAAGCTGCCAGCCTGAGAAGATCGTTGGAACCGTACTGACTGAATACCTCAATATCAGAGATGGTGGGAATTCCTAAGGTGAGTGTTCCCGTTTTATCCAGCAGCAAGATCCGCGCCCGAGCGAGCATCTCCAGGGCTCCTCCACCCTTCATGAGGATCCCGCGACGCGCGGCGCGCGAAATTCCTGACACGATTGCGACCGGCGCCGCAAGAATCAGCGGGCAGGGCGTCGCTACAACCAGGACTGCCAGCACGCGGATGGGATCACCTGATATCAGCCATGCAATTCCCGCCATAGCAAGAGTCAGCGGGAGAAAGACAAGCGCGTATCGATCGGCAAGCCGCACGAAGGGCGCTTTGGATACTAACGCCTCTTGCACCAGCCGGACAATACCCGCGTAGGTGCTCTCTTTAGACGTAGCAACCGCTCTCAGATCAAACGGCCCGCCGGCGTTGAGCGTGCCGCTTTGCACTCTCTCCCCCGCTCGCCGCTCCACCGGCTTTGACTCGCCGGTAAGTGTGGACTCGTCCAAGACCGCCACGTTTCCCACCACCATTCCGTCAACAGGCACGACCTCGCCCGGCTTGACCAGCAGAAGATCGCCGACCTGTACCTGGCCGATATCCGGAGAGGTAAGTGCGCCAGACTCATATCTGTGGACGACCCGAGGAGCTCGTTGCAGTAAAACAGAAAGCTCTCTACGGGCCTTCGATGCCGCATAGGTTTCCAGCGCCTGCCCGCCGGTCAGCATCAGCGCAATGACGACACCCGCCAGGTACTGCCCTAACGCCAAGGCTCCCGCCATCGCCAAAAGGGCGATGATGTCAACCCCCATCTCTCCCCGCATCAGTTGCCTGACTACAGAAGTCACAAGGCGGACAAGGACAACGACCGTGGTGATCGCCCAAATGAGCGCGCCGAAAGCCTCGCTGCCCAGAAGTCGAACAGCGGCGCCAGAGGCAATGCCCGCGCAGGTTAGTGCCAGCAGAATTCCGGTCTCGTTCCCAGCTTTCAAAATTTGCACGCTCCTTGCTCCTTATCCATGCGATCCACCCCTATTTTACGCAGGAAACACGCACCGGAAATGCAAATCCATTCCTGTGCGGCCACGGCCGACTTCCAAGGAACGCTGACGGTAACGGCGATAGGCGGGCCGTTGCCGCCACGGCGATCCAGTTGGGCGCACAGACGGGACAATTTACTACGTTGCCGTAACTCAATTGCAGTAAGCCGGCGGACTTCATTCAGACAGAAATGTGGGGACATTTCTGTCTGTGCGCCCTCTTCTTAATGGCCACAACCACGTGTAAGCGGCATTTACTTTACCGTCACGCCTCATGTAATCTGCGATCACTCGCATCCGCCTAGGCCGGGGAGACAACGTAATGGCACGATCCGCGGGCGCTTGCTTGGGACTCTAACAAGGAACCTACTGAAAATTTTACGGCCACACGGATCCAATGGAACCTTTTTGGCAACTCGGACCTATTGAACATTACCAAATATAGCTGACGCGGTTCCGGCCCTCCGACGCCGGCCAGCGCGCTCCAGCGAGGCAGGCCACGTCAGTAATATTATGTAAAGGTCAATAGGAGGCAGACAAACACGCAAGTGAGGTTCCAAACAGTCCACAAGGCTGCAAGAAACGGTCGCTCTTATGCGAGATTCCAACGAATCCACGCCATTCCCTGCGATCTCCATGACGTCACGTGCCATCACTCGCAGGACCGAGCGCCGACCGCTCGGATGGGATATTCCTCAGTGCCTGCGCGATTTCACCCAACCATCGTTACTTCTCTCGGAATTTAAGAGAAACAGACGGGCACGCGCGTTGCATAATGAGGTGTATGAGAAACGGAAACCGTAAGAAGTCAAGCATGGCTACATCGCAGGAACCCAAGGGCACGTTACATTGCAGGAACAGGAATGAGCAAATCAAATAGAAAATCGTGGATTGAACCGATGGTGCGCAATCTGCATATCCCGTCAGGGTCGGTCTTCCTTGAAGGAGAGCTAGTTGTTCCCGCGGCGGCAGCCGGCATCGTACTTTTTGCTCACGGAAGCGGAAGCAGCCGCTTCAGCCCGCGCAACCAATATGTCGCGCGGATTCTTCGTGACGCGGGCATTGGCACCTTGCTGTTTGATTTGCTCACGCGGGATGAAGAAGTAGTCGACTTGAGAACCGGTGAGCTGCGCTTTGACATCAACCTGCTCGCAGAACGACTCGCGGATGCGACTTCTTGGATTAAGTCACAGCTTCAAAGCGACCACCTGAGGATTGGATATTTTGGCGCCAGTACAGGCGCAGCAGCCGCGCTGGTTGCGGCGGCCAAATTGGGAGGTGCGATTGCTGCGATTGTCTCGCGCGGAGGTCGGCCGGATCTGGCGGCAGAGGCGCTGTCCCACGTCGAGTCGCCGACTCTTCTCATCGTCGGCGGACGCGACGAGGTGGTAATCCAATTGAACCAGGACGCCTACGTGAAACTTGCGTGCGAGAAAGAATTGAAGATCATTCCTGGAGCTACGCACCTGTTTGAAGAACCCGGCGCCCTGGAAGAGGCCGCGCGGCTGGCGGCTGATTGGTTCCGAAAGCACTTGGCGGCGCCAAACGGGAGACGGATGCCGGCGGTCGAATGACAAACGTCGTCACTTCACGTTCAACGGGACTGCCAAATAACGATGCTGTTTAGAAATCGCACTGAGGCCGGACAGCTACTGGCTGAAAAACTCACCGCCTATGCGAACCGCTCCGACGTGTTGGTGCTTGCGCTCCCACGCGGGGGCCTTCCGGTCGCGCTGGAAGTGGCCAGGGCGCTCCATGCTCCACTGGATGTCTTCCTGGTGCGCAAGTTGGGCGTCCCCGGCCATGAGGAACTGGCGATGGGAGCCATCGCTACGGGAGGCATGCGCGTGATCAACGAAGACGTGGTAGGTTATCTGCGCATTCCTGAGAGGGTGATTGACTCTGTCGCCGCAAAGGAACTGCAGGAGTTGCAGCGACGTGAACGCGTTTATCGCGGAAACCGTCCCTTTCCTGCGATCCACGGTTGGAAGATCATTCTGGTGGACGACGGACTCGCAACCGGCTCAACGATGCGTGCCGCCGTCGCCGCGCTGCGCAAGCAGCAGCCGGACCGCACGATCGTCGCCGTTCCCGTAGCGCCGCTGTCCATTTATCGGGAGTTCCAACAGGAAGTGGATGAAATCGTATGTATTTTTACGCCCGAGCCGTTTGATGGAGTGGGGCGCTGGTACCAGGATTTCGCGCAAATGGCCGACGACGAGGTACGCGACTTGCTTGAACGAGCGCAGCTCGAGTTAGGCCAGCAGCTCCCAGCCAACAGCGGTGAACCTTGAGAGGTCAGCGCGATTCGAAGACGAATAGAGCCGATCGGCGAGCATAACAACCAAGGGAGACTAAGGATCCGACCCTTCCTCTCCTGCATCGGAAATAAACAGGAGTCCTCCATGCCAACGCGCGAGATTCAACGAAGTCAATGGGTGGCGTTCTTTGACAGCTTCAGCCGCCAGCATCTCGGATGGCTTGTAACCCTGGAAGTTTTCGGCGCCGAAATCGGCGCGCAAACAGAAGCGCGCCAACTGCCTTTGAAGGGGATCATCGCGGATCTGGAGAACGGCGACAACGACAAGATCGAAATCATGGTCGGCAAAGAGCCTCACACCCACCTGACACATGCGATCGCTGCGCCGACGCATGTCAGGCTCCAACAGACCGAAGAAGGGGCACATCAGTCGTTGGACATCGAGTCGGCAAGCGGAATTATTACTCTGTTGCGCTTCCGTTCCATCCTTCCGCCCGAGCTGGTAGACGACGTTGCGCCGGAGTAGATATGAGTCACAGGGACCGGGGAGGGTCCATTGCCCACCGCCCAGCTTGGTAGAGGACAGATCGGATCCATGAGACACCCACACGATCGCCCGGATATTGCCTCCTTTTATCATCTCTCCGCCAGGAGCGTTTCCGAGACCGCGTGCCAGGGTACCGCTTGCTTTGTAGCTCGTCGTTTGAATCCGAGTTGCTGGCTACAGGCGTCTCTGCAGCTTCCCCGCGTTTACTGTCTGGGAAAGTGTTTTATGGCTCCCGCTTCCGGCGCGGATGAGGGACGTCCCAATGTCGAGATACATGCATCACAGGGGGTTATCCTGGATCGAATCGCGCATGGCGGCGCACGGACCCTGGCCGAATACTCACGAAGCGGCGCCTACCCAACGCTCGAAAAGGCGCTGGGCGAGACACCCGAGAAGATCATCCGCATGATCGAGGTCTCGGGGTTGAGGGGGCGTGGTGGGGCTGGATTTCCAACTGGGAGGAAGTGGCGCGCCGTTTCGCAGCAGTCGTCGGCAGAAAAATTTGTCATCGCCAACGCCGACGAAGGAGATCCCGGGGCTTATGTCGATCGCTTCATCCTGGAAGAAGATCCGCACTGTTTGCTTGAAGCGCTTGCGATCGCAGGATATGCCGTTGGGGCAAGCAAGGGTTACGTTTATCTTCGAAACGAGTATCCGAAAGCGCACACCGTTTTGCAGCGCGCCATTGCCGAGGCCCGCGCCCACGGCATGTTGGGAGCACACATTTTGGAAAGCAATTTCTCCTTCGACGTCGAAGAAGTCCTTGGCCTGGGGAGCTACGTGTGCGGCGAGGAGACCGCCCTCATCAGCTCCATCGAAGGGAAGCGGCCGGAAGTAAGCGCTCGACCTCCTTACCCTACAGAGCGCGGGCTGTATGGCAAACCCACGCTCGTCAACAATGTGGAAACTTTAGCAACGATTCCCTGGATTGTTGCCAACGGCGGCGACGCCTACCAGGCGCTCGGTTTCTCAAAAAGCAGAGGAACCAAGGTTGTTTCCCTCAATTCTCTCTTCCGCCGACCCGGCTTGTATGAAGTCGAATTCGGTATTTCCATCCATCAAATTGTCTACGACTTGGGAGGCGGCCTGAAAACCGACGCGATCCGCGGGGTGATGGTCGGAGGGCCTCTGGCGGGTATCATTCCACCCCATCTTTTCGATACTCCGTTTGGCTTCGAACAACTACGCGCGATCGGCGCCAGCGTGGGACACGGCGGTTTCATTGCTTTTGACGCGCGCACCTCAATTCCGGATTTGGTTCACCACGTCTTCGCATTCGGCGCCCATGAATCTTGCGGCAAATGCACACCTTGCCGACTGGGCAGTCGTCGAGTAGAAAGAATCTTACAGCGGATTCTGGAAAACGGGCATGCCCCGGCTGGAGCAAAAACCGAATGGACTTCACTGGTCTCCGCCCTGGCAGTGACCAGCCTCTGCGGCTTGGGAGTCGGCCTGGCGGAATTTGCCGACAGCGTCTCGCGCTATTACGGCGAGGAACTGGAGCCATGCTTCAGGTAACCATCAACCATCATCCTTGCGCATTTGAGAACGGCATTTCCATTTTGGACGCTCTCCGCATGCTCAGCATCCACATTCCAACGCTGTGCCACGATCCTCGACTGCAACCCTACGGAGGGTGCCGGCTGTGTTTGGTACGGGTGAAGGGTTGGCCGGGCCCAGTCACGGCCTGTAACACCTTGCTGTCTGATGGAATGGAAATCGAGACCCACTCTTCCGAGATCGAACGCCATCGGCGCACCCTCCTACGGCTTTTCGCGCAACGCTATCCAGCCGCGCCCGCCCGGCAATTTCCCGACAAGGAATTTCATGATGATCTGCGCGCCTACGACCTCATGGACGAGCTGCGGGGCGCACCCGACCGAAGCTTGGTGGATGATTCTCATCCCTACATTCGCGTGGATATGTCTCGGTGCGTCCATTGTTACCGTTGCGTGCGCATCTGCAACGAGGTACAGGGACAGTTTGTCTGGCAAGTCTGGAATCGCGGAGATAGCACACGGATTCGCCCGCACTCTCAGACCACTCTAATGGAGAGCTCTTGCGTCAGTTGCGGGGCGTGCGTGGATAGCTGCCCTACAGGAGCGTTGGAAGATCGATCCCTTCTGGAACACCTTGCTTCCATGAGCTGGACAAAGACGACCTGTCCTTACTGTGGGACTGGATGTGAAATGATCGTGGGAGCACATCAAGGGCGCATCGTTTCCATCAGGCCGGCACTCCACAGTCCGGTGAGCAAGGGACATCTCTGCGTCAAAGGTCGCTATGCATTTGACTACCATTATGCTCACGACCGCATCACCACGCCCATGATCCGCCAAGATGGCCAGTGGAAGCGTGTATCCTGGGAACAGGCCATCTCTTTCACCGCAGAGAATCTGCGTCGCTTCGTCGCAAACTACGGCCCTGACAGCGTCGCGGTCCTGGGCTCGGCGCGTGCGACCAACGAAGAGAATTATTTGGCGCAAAAATTTGCTCGCGTCGCGCTCGGTACGAATAATGTGGATTGCTGCGCGCGGGTTTGCCATGCGCCCACTGCCGTGGCAATGAAGCTGATGCTCGGCACGGGGGCCTCGACAAATTCGTTTGACGACATTGAAAGGGCTCGTACCCTCTTAGTGTGCGGCGCCAACCCGACCGAAAATCACCCCATCGTGGGCGCCCGCATAAAGCAAGCCGCATTGCAGCGCGGCGCCCACCTGATCGTGATCGACCCAAGGCGAATCGAGCTTGCGGAGTATGCCGATTACCACCTGCCGTTGCGCCCCGGAACCAATGTCCCCCTGCTGAATGCAATGGCGTACACCATCGTCGAAGAGCAACTCTATGATGCGGCGTTCCTGCAGGAGAGGGTTTCCGAGTGGGAAGAGTTCCGCAACTTCATCCAATCATGGGTTCCGGAACAGGTGGCCGGCGCCTGCCGGGTCAGCGCGGATCTGATTCGCAGGGCGGCCCGCTTGTATGCCACGGCAAAACCGGCAATGAGTATCCACGGATTGGGAATGACGGAACACACTCAAGGAACGGAGAGCGTGATGTGCCTGGTCAACCTCGCGTTGCTGACAGGAAACTTGGGCAAGGCGGGTACCGGTGTTAACCCGCTTCGGGGACAAAACAACGTTCAAGGCTCCGCCCACATGGGGTGTGAACCGAACCACCTCACAGGGTTCGTAGCCTTAGAGCAGGGCAAGAACCTCTTTGAAAGCGCCTGGCATGCGCCGTTGCCGGCGAAAAAGGGGCTCAACGTGATGGAGATGATGGATGCTGCCGAAAAGGGAGAATTGAAGGCATTGTGGGCCATTGGCTACGATCTGTTCTTAACGAACGCCAACTCCAGCAAAACGAAGCGGGCACTGCAGTCACTGGACTTTGTCATCGTGCAGGACATGTTCCTCAACGAGACGGCGAGAGAGTTTGGTTCGGTATTTTTGCCTGTCGCTTCTCCGTTTGAAAAAGAAGGCACGTTTATGAACGCCGAGCGGCGTATCCAGCGCGTGAGAAAAGTCACTCAGCCCCTGGGCCAGACATGGTCAGACTGGGAAATAATTTGTACGATGGCTTCCGCGATGGGAAAGGGATCGTTTTTCAATTACCATTCTCCAGAAGAAATCTGGGATGAGATTCGATCGGTTTGGAAGGCGGGCAGTGGAATTAGTTATCGGCGCATGGAGCAGGCGGGATTGCAGTGGCCTTGCCCTTCCGGGGAGCATCCCGGGACAGAAATTCTGCACTCGGATACTTTTCCCATTGGGAAACGAGCCGCGCTTCGTCGTATCGAATTCAATCCTACTGCGGAGACGACCAGTCAGGAATTCCCCTTTTTACTTATCACTGGCAGAACTCTGTACCATTTCAACGCCGGCACTATGACGGGGCGCACGAACAATACTCTTCTGGGCGCCGCCGATCGTTTGGACATCGCACCCCAAGATGCTCAGCGGCTGGGACTCCGCAATGGACAGCGTGTGAGGATCCGCAGCCGGTGGGGAGAAGCGATCCTTTCAGCCCAACTCAGCCCAGCCATAGCACCGGGCGAGCTGTTTGCAACCTTCCAGGCGCCACAGGTTTTCTTAAACCACGTGACCAGCCCATACCGCGACGCGTACGCGGCGACCCCGGAGTACAAAGTGACCGCAGTGGCAATTGAGGCAGTGTGAATCCATGTATCGGTTGAGGACCAAGAACCCTTACTTCATTGAAATAAGACCGGGCAGCGGAGTTACTCGCAGGCATGAAGATGGTACCCTTATCGAGGAGGTTCCAGATGAACGTACTGATGGCAACCGATGGCTCTAAAGATGCGACAACGGCGCTTTATACCGCCAGCCGCTTGCTGCAGCGCCCGCACCAAGTGCATCTGCTATGCGTAGCGCCCGAATTGTATGCTCCCAAATCAAAAAGTGTAAAAAGGAGCGCGCAGGTCCGAGAGGCGTATCGGCGCAAAATCCTCCTGGAAATGCAACGGATCCTGGGGCAGGCGCAGGAAACATTGGGCAAGGAAGGAATCAAAGCAGAAGCCCTTACGGAGATCGGCGCGCCTGCGGAAGTGATCGTTCGCATGGCGGAAGATTACGACGTGACGGTGGTAGGAGCGCACGGCCGCTATGAAACCACCAAGCCGGGCTTAGGGCCGGTGGCCAGTCGCGTCGTCACTTACGCCCCGGGTGCGGTGCTGATCGCGAGAGAGCTGATCTCGGAGGGAAGTTTTCGCATTCTTCTTGGATTGGATGGGTCATTGGCGTCCGATAATGCGCTGCGCACCATGCTGTCGTCTTTCAACGTCGGATCAGGCGAGGTCACCCTCATGCACGTAGTGGAAGCTCCCTGGATCCGATTCGGTTTGGATCGGGAGTGGTTCGATTATCCAGGAGACGTGTTTGACAAGGCAGACCCTGAGATCCAGTTCGAGCGTGAACTGCGACTGGAAGCGGAAGAAGTGATAGAAAACGCCCGCAAGCAACTAGAGCCTTACTCCGTTTCAACTCGCACGATGATCGCAGAGGGAAATCCTGCCACCGAGATTCTAGGCGAAGCCGAAACCGGGGAATACGATCTTATCGTCCTAGGCGCAACCGGCCTAACCGACATGAAACACGAGATGCTGGGCAGCGTCTCGACCAAGGTCGCTTGGAGCGCCCCTTGTTCAGTGGCAGTGGTCAAGTATGTCGAATAGGCCCCAAATTTGCTACGAGGATCTGAGCAACGGGCTTTTCTGAAGGAGAACTTTTATGAATCTCAGGAAAATTGTGGTTGCGACCGATTTCTCTGAAGCTTCCCAAGCCGCGGTAGAAACCGCGTTCAGCTTGACGTTGGAAAGTGGCGCCATACTGTACTTATTGCATGTGATGGACTTTGTCTTGGAAGCAACGGCTCCAATGGTGGGAGTCGTCGGGCCCTCGATTGAAGAATTATATCGAGAGGAGATGCAACGTCTTCAGGAGCTGATACCGCAGAATTGGAAGAAGGATGTCAACATCGAGACGGCAGTACTGGTGGGGACCGCAGCAAGCGAGATCGCCAGTTTTGCTCGGGAAAAAGAGGCGGACCTGATTGTCGTCGGGACACATGGACGCACGGGACTTGCGAGAGTTCTGATGGGCAGCACGGCCGAAGGTTTGCTTCGGCAAGCTCCTTGCCAAGTCTTGGTCGTCAAGCCAAAGGCGCACCCTCTGGTAAAATCCGCCGCCGTGCCACCGCAAGTCTTGTCTTAGTACCTGGAAAGAATGGCGAAGGGCGGTTCCCAAGACCCGAAACTCAAGCAGCCTCATCGGACCATAGATTTTTGTCATCGCGCGGTTATAAAGAATCATCTTGACACCCAGGCCAGATTGTCGTTCATTATGGCCGTCTTTGTATGAGTTGTCAGGTCTAAGAACCAAACTTTCACCAAATCGGGGTAGCGAGAGAACCGGCGATTTGGAAATTCAACATCATTATTAGACCGTGCTCCTAGAGGGCGAGGGGGTGAGAAATGCCAAGTTTTGTGAATCCGGAAAAATGCGACGGCTGCAAGGGGCTTGATAAGACGGCGTGCCAGTACATCTGTCCGAATAATCTCATGGTATTGAAGAAGGACACAAGGAAGGCATACAACCAAGAGCCGGAGCAATGTTGGGAGTGCATGTGCTGTGTCAAGATCTGCCCGACCCAAGCCATCAGCGTGCGGGGCTACGCCGACTTCGTGCCGTTGGGAGCTTCCTGTGTGCCCCTGCGTTCTACCGATTCGATCCTATGGACCGTGAAGTTCCGCAACGGTTCCATTAAACGCTTCAAGTTCCCGATTCGCACCATCGCCGAAGGACGGGTGGATCCCGCGGGTGGTTGGGCCAATAGCCCCGATATCAACAGCCAAGACCTTTGTACCGAGCCGGCATCTCTGGGAACAGAGAACGTGTGGACGAAGTTGGAAGGAGAGACCAATGCCAGACTTTGAAACCGCAGTAGTCGAAACCGATGTTCTCATCCTCGGAGGCGGCATGGCGGCGTGTGGCGCTGCCGTGGAAGCCGCATACTGGGCAAACAAGAACAACCTGAAGGTGACTCTGGTCGACAAGGCCGCGATGGATCGCTCCGGCGCTGTGGCCATGGGGCTTTCAGCCATCAACCTGTACGTTGGCCTAAAAGACGGCGAGAATACCGTTGACGATTATGTCCAATACGTTCGCCAGGACCTGATGGGCATCACCCGCGAGGACCTGGTTGCTAACATCGCTCGTCACGTTGACAGCACCGTGCACCTGTTCGAGAAGTGGGGCCTGCCGATCTGGAAGGACGAGAAAGGTGCGTACGTGCATGAAGGCCGCTGGCAGTTGATGATCAACGGCGAGTCCTACAAGATCATCGTGGCCGAGGCAGCCAAGAACGCGCTCGGCGCGGGCAACATCATCGAGCGCGTCTTCATTCTCGGTCCTCTGCTCGATGGCAACCGCTGCACGGGCGCTGTTGGTTTTTCCGTGCGCGAGAACAAGTTCTACATCTTCAAGGCGAAAGCCACCCTCTGCGCAATGGGCGGTGCGGTAGGCGTGTTCAAGCCCCGTTCTTCCGGTGAGGGAGCGGGCCGCGCTTGGTATCCGCCGTTCAACTCTGGCGCTTCCACCTATTTCTGCGCCAAGGCCGGCGCTGAGCTGACCTGCCAGGAAGTGCGGTTTATCCCAGTGCGGTTCAAAGATGCCTACGGCCCGGTCGGCGCCTGGTTCCTGCTGTTCAAATCTCGCGCCACCAACGCTCTGGGAGAGAACTACATGGTCAGCCGTGCCGACGTGCTCAAAGAGTACGCTCCCTACGGTCTAGCAAAACCCGTTCCGGCCAACCTACGCAACTACCTCATGATGCTCGACGTCGCCGAGGGCAAGGGCCCGATCTACATGCGGACGGAAGAAGCGATCGCGAACCTGGCCGCGCAGCACAAGGATGATCCCAATGCTTTCAAGAAGAAAATGAAAGAACTCGACAGCGAGGCATGGGAAGACTTCCTCGACATGACGATTTCCCAGGCGCTGCTCTGGGCCGCCAACAATGTGTCCCCCGAAGAGAAGCCCTCCGAGATCGCCGCCGCAGAGCCTTACTTCATCGGCTCCCACTCCGGGGCTTCCGGCGCATGGGTGAGCGGCCCCGAGGATCTGGCTCCGGCTGACTATTTCTGGGGCTATACCAACATGTCCACCGTGAAGGGGCTGTTCTGCGCGGGTGACGCTTCGGGCGCCTCCTCGCACAAGTTCTCTTCCGGCTCCTGCACCGAGGGTCGGATTGCTGGGAAATCGGCCGTGAAATTCGTGCTGGAGAACCAAGGCGAGCAGCTCAAGTACGACGATGCAGCCATCGCGAAACTGAGGGAGGAAGCTTTCGCTCCGCTGAAACTCTACGAGGAGTCCCAGAAGCTCTCCTCCCAAGCGGACGTAAACCCGGCTTACATCCTGCCCAATATGTTCATGATGCGCTTGCAGAAGATGATGGACGAGTACGCCGGCGGCGTGACCACTCAGTTCACGACTTCCAAGGGGAGCATGCAGCGCTGCCTCGAGCTCCTCGCCCTGCTCAAGGAAGATGCGGCCAAGCTCGGCGCCAAGGATCTCCATCAGTTGATGCGCGCTTGGGAGAACAAGCACCGCATGTACCAGGCCGAAGCGCACGTGCGGTCGATGTTGTTTCGAGAAGAGTCCAGGTGGCCTGGCTACTACCTTCGGTCTGACTACCCGAAGATGGACGAGCAGAACTGGAAGTGCTTCGTCAACTCCATGATGAACCCCAAGAGCGAAGAGTGGAGCGTCAGAAAAGTGGCGATCCAAGGCATCTAGACCGCCTTTGCCACAGAGCCACAACCGTGAGAACCTCTGAAGAAATTCGGAGCCGCCCGCGTAAGCAAGCGGACTCTCGCGGGAGGGGCCGTTCCCTAAGAACGTGAGAAAAAATTCCGAGCCACACTTCGCGCGTGTTGCCCAAATGGCAGCGCGGAGCGCGGTCAAAGAGTGGCCCAGGGCACAGCGCAGCGGAGCCCTGGGAATGCGAAAACTCTTACCATCTCTCTCCCGAGCCCGCCCCGCCGGGGCGGGCGACAGAATGGCCATCGACATTGCAGATCTGTGTCGCCCGCCCAAAATCGGGCGGGCGCCGTACACTGAAAAAGCGCTCCCCAGGGCTTCGCAGGCGCTGCGCCCTGGGCCAGCTTCTGTCTCGCTGGCGCGCTTGGTTTGGGATTTGAGCAACAAGCCCCTTAAGGCGCCGGCTCCGAATTTTTTCTCACGTTCTGAGTCGAGTAGGCGGGGTGCTCGCGCATTCCCGCCCCTCACAGAACCGTACGAGCAGTTTTCCCGCATATTATGTGCTCGAGCACATAATATGCGTTATGTGGCCTCCCCAAGAATGTGGCGTCCAGCTTGTAAGTCCTTCC
>JACQSX010000020.1 GCA_016211105.1 Acidobacteriota bacterium
ACAGGTAGAATTCCACTCTCTTCTGCAGATTTTGGTAAAGCGGCATCTGAAGATCTTTAAGAGGGGTCGTAGTTCAGTTGGTTAGAACGCCTGCCTGTCACGCAGGAGGTCGCGAGTTCGAGTCTCGTCGGCCCCGCCATTATTTCCAATTACTTCCCGCGGATCCCGCATTTTCATTCTTCATCGACGTTACTCGGTTCTCGGCCTGAACTCCGCTTCCGTTCTCATTACGGCCGATGCGGGTCTTGCAAGGGCAGCGGCTTCTCAAGGCGTGCGTGTCTGGAATTGCCGAACCGATCCGTTACCGGCGTGGGCGGTCTAACAGGACGACCTCTCGCATTTAGGCGCCTTCCTCCAATGCCAGTTGCGACTCGCCAGCCGCCTCTTTCTTTTGCCCACACGTCCGTGAGGAAGAACGTCCTGGGGAACGACCCCCGTGCAGGCTGTGCGGGTAGCACGAGGCCGGCGCGTCACGCGGTACGCCCCATAATAGAGAAGTCATCCGCCAGTATTCTCCAGGAGCGGGTCAGTTCCAGCCGCAACCGAATCAATCCCCGCGGCGTGAAGCGAAAGATGAGCAACTACCACCTGCGGCCTCACCAACCGGGACGCACACACTGGATCAATTTCTCCAAACACCTCTGGATTATTAAGTGAACAGTATTGAGTTTAGCCACAGCATCGCTCGCACGCTGGCGGATTCGTAATACGCGGGAGCGAGAATGGATACGGAGGGAAGCAGAGGGGCCTGGAAAGTGTTTCCACTTCCGCTGCGCCCAATCGCTGCGTGTTCCGGAGCGCAAAGTAACCAAGCACCATCAGCACGAAATAGATCGAGTGGATGGCAGCGGCAGAGAGAATGATGAAATACTCGCTGTAGAGCGCTACCTCCATTTTTCTGAGAATGGATAGAGGCCTCCATTTTTGGTACTATCGTCTTCGACCCTTCAATTTCATGAGGTAGTTTTTGGCAATGCTCCTGATTTTCAAGGGAAACGGTTGAGGATCAACCGGACGTATTCAAATGGGGGATAAGAAGTCCAACCCGTCCCAAATTAAGAAGGAGAACGTGGACTACGTCGAGCAACTCCTGAAAATCATAGCAGTTTAACCGGGATTCCACGACGCTCCCTGCAAGGCCGGGCCGGGCCCGTCGGATCCGAATGACACAGATGGACCACCTTCAGGGCCTGGACCAGATTTTGGGCCAAGGGGGAGAGCAAGCCCGGCGATGGTAGGCTGGCATGAGCCAAACAATATCTCGAGAGATTCATCCCTGGGAACAGCCCTTCTGGAAGCCTGTGCCTGGCAAAGAGGGTGTTCTCTTCTATCTTGTTGCCATACACGCACTGGCTATCGTCGGACTGATTCTGTTTCCGTTGCCCGGCCTGCCGGTTTTTGGGATGGCTCTCCTCTTTACCGCTCTCGGGGGGTTAGGCACGACGGTTTGTTACCACCGGATGTTGGCGCACCGCACTCTCAAGCTGAACCATTTCACTGAACACCTGCTGATCTTCTGGGCCATGTTCAACGGCTCCGGAGCTCCGACCAGTTGGGTCGCTTACCACCGCCTTCATCACTCGCACGCCGATACAGTGGCCGATATCTCCAGTCCCCAGCAAGGAGGCTTCTGGTGGGCGCACCTGCGATGGCTCTACCAGTCTGCTCCGGCAGATCCGGCAAAGTGGTGTCGGGAGCTGAATCATGGGGCGTACAAGGTTTGGATGTACGCGCAAGTTCCGCTGATTTTGCTGTCTCTGTTCTGTGGCCTCGCGCTCGGCTGGCAGGGCTTCTTCTGGTTGGGCGCAATTCGTCTGGTCTATTCGCTGCACATGCAGTGCTTCGTCAATAGCCTCACGCACCTCGGTCACTCCGACCAAGGAGACTTCAGCAGGAACGTCTGGTGGCTGGGACCGTTGCAATTGACGGCCTGGGGAGAAAACTGGCACAAGAACCACCACTCCAACCCCGGCTCAGCGCGCCTCGGACTGCGCTGGTGGCAGACGGACGTCGGTTGGTACTTCATCTATGCCCTGGAAGCGGTCGGCCTCGCCACCCACGTAAAACGACCCACTCCAAGACTGCACTCACCTCTGGACTCATCCCGGAAAGGTGAGCAGAAGTGCACCGACCCCTCCCCATGATAAGCCCTTGGGCCAGATACTCTTCTTGTAAACCCGGTGCGCTGTTCTGATAAGCTCGTACTGATCCATCCCAATCATCCTTTCTCCTCTGCGTCTGCCTTGTGGCCAAACAAAGCAAACTAACAGAGGTCGATTGGGGTGGGTCACTTTTACATTATCGAAATCAGGCGGGCTCGAACCACCGACCTCCTGCTTGTAAGGCAGGCGCTCTAACCAACTGAGCTAAGCGCCCGGCCCCGCCAATACCATATCGGTTCTCCCACGTTGAATTCCGGACCTCAGTTCTGCGACCTCAGATGTAGCCGGACGAAGTACTCCTGATTTCCCTCGGCTCCTTTCAGCGGACTCGGGAAAATCTCCGAATCGGCAAAACCGAGATCCTCAGCCGCCTGGATTACTTTTTGAACCGCCTTTTCCCCTTCTTTCACATCCCGAACCAAACCTCCCGGAGCAATACGGTCGGCGGATAATTCAAACTGTGGCTTCACCAGCAACAACAAAGTGCCATCGGGATCTGCCCTTTTCTGAAAGACGCCGGCAATGGCCGGCAGAACCAACCGCAGCGAGATAAAGGAAAGATCGACGGTCATCAAGAAGAACGGTTCAGCGATGTCTTCGGGCTGCAGATAGCGTACGTTGGCGCGATCGCGCAGCTCCACACGAGGATCGGTCGCCAAACTCCAAGCAATCTGGCCGCGCCCGACGTCAAAGGCGTACACGCGGACCGCCCCATTTTGAAGCAGGCAGTCTACAAAGCCGCCCGTGGATGTCCCCAGATCGACGCAAACCCGGCCGCGCGCATGAATTTGGAAGCGTTCCAAGGCGCTTTGGAGCTTCGCGCCTCCTCGGCTCACAAAACGGGGCGGCCTGCGCACTTCGATTACGGAGGTGAAGGACACCGGCGCCCCCGCCTTTTCAATTTTTTGAGAATCAACGAAAACGCGCCCGGCAAGAATTAGGGAATCGGCTTCTTGACGATTTTCAGCAAGTCCCCTTTCGACAAGTACTTCATCGAGTCGAGCTTTTGATCTCTGCATTCATCAAGAAATGTCTTCACCCTTTGACAAATCCCGTCCGCATCCAGTCCATACTTGGCATACAGCAGATCGGGTGGACCATGCGGGATGACGCGGTCCGGAACGGCGATGCGCAGTACCTTAATGTCGAACCATCGGCGGTCCACCAACAACTCTAAAACGGCGCTGGCAAATCCCCCATGCTCACTATGGTCTTCCAGGGTGACAAGAAGCCCCGTGCGCGCCGCCGCCGACAGGATCAGCGCCTCATCCAAGGGTTTCACAAATCGAGCATTGATCACCCCCGCCTGGATGCCGGCCTTTTGTAACATTTCGGCCGCCTTCAGTGCCGGATAAACCATGCTTCCAACGGCCACCAGCGCGAGGTCTCTCCCTTCCCGCAACTGTTCGCCCTTTCCAAGCTCGAGCGTATGGATTTCTTCGTCCAGCGCCGCACCGTATCCCTGACCTCGGGGATAACGAACTGCCGCAGGATGTGGACACTCGATGCAAGTCTTGAGCATGTGCTGCAGTTCATTCTCATCCTTGGGAGCCATGATGTGCATGTGCGGCAGCGTGCGCAGATAGGCGAGGTCGTAAATTCCATGGTGCGTCGCTCCATCCTGGCCCACCAAACCAGCGCGATCCAGCGCAAAAGTCACCGGGATATCCATCAAGCAGACATCGTGCACAATCTGATCATAGGCACGCTGCAGGAAAGTGGAGTAGATTGCCGCCACCGGCTTCAAACCCTCGAGCGCCAGTCCCGCGCAAAAAGTGACGCCGTGTTGCTCGGCAATCCCCACATCAAAACAGCGTTCCGGGAAGACCTCGGCAAACTTATCCAAGCCCGTACCCCCGGGCATCGCTGCGGTGATCGCCACAATTCTCTCATCCTCGCGGGCAAGCTTGATCAACGCCTTGGCAAAAACGGACGTGTAATCCGGCGGCGCGGAAGATTTTTTCAGAAAGACCCCCTGCTCGATATCAAATGGGGACGACCCATGCCATTTGACCGGATGCTTCTCCGCCGGGGGATAGCCTTTGCCCTTGACGGTGACTGCGTGGATCAAAAAAGGGCCGCTTTGGCTCTTCACCTGTTCCAACGTGTCTACCAGCGCAATGACGTCGTGCCCGTTCACCGGGCCCACGTACTGAAATCCCAACTCCTCCAGCAAAGTCCCGGGCACCAAAAAGGTCTTCATCACATCAGCCATCGTCCGAGTCAGGTGCAACATCTTGTCGCCCACCACGGGAATTGCCCCCAGAGCGTGCTCCACATCCTTCTTAAACTTGACGTAGACTTGACCGTGGATAATCCGATTTAAGTAGCCTTCAAGCGCGCCGACATTGGGAGAGATCGACATCTTGTTGTCATTGAGAACTACGATCAGGTCCTTTTTCAAATGCCCCGCCTGGTTGATCGCTTCCAGAGCCATGCCAGCCGTAAGACCGCCGTCACCAATGATGGCGACGACCTCAAAATTACGATGGGTCAAATCCCGAGCCGCAGCCATTCCCAAAGCTGCCGAGACGGACGTACCGGCGTGGCCCGCATTGATCACATCATAAGGACTTTCCTCCCGCCGTAAGAACCCGCTCAGCCCCTCATATTGCCGCAAGGTGTGAAATTTATCCCGCCGCCCGGTGATAATTTTGTGCGCGTATGCCTGATGTCCCACGTCCCAAATCAGTTTGTCTGCCGGCGTATCAAAAACGTAGTGGCAGGCCACCACCAACTCGATTGCTCCCAGGCTGGACGCGAGGTGTCCCCCCATCTTCGACACCATGTAAATCAAATACTCGCGCAGCTCCTTACACACCACGGGCAGGTCTTCCTTGTTGATCTTCCGGAGGTCTTCAGGCGTATGGATCAAGGGCAGAAGTTTCATCTTTTGCATGGCGGCGCACATTATAAGCGAACTTCGCCAATTCTCACGATTTCCGGTGCACCAGGAAAAGGCACAGCTCTTTTAGTCTTGACGCATCAATCTTGGAGGCCTGACCTCCCGCACGGGTCATTTGTTCCAGCTCAGCGATCGCCCCATGCGTCAACCGCTCCGCATATTGCTTCGACCCCGCCAGGCCCAGGGCAGACGGAAACGTATATTTTCTGGCGCCCCGATCCTTACCTGCGGTCTTTCCCAATTGAGAGGACGTGGCTTCGATATCCAGCACATCATCCACAATTTGGAAAACTAATCCGAGCTTGTCGCCGAGTCGGGAGAGCCTTTCCAGAGCCCCACCATCCGCTTCACCTAACAGTGCCCCTAGCAGTACGCTCGCGCGGATTAAAGCACCTGTCTTTGCCCTGTGCAACTGTTCCAGCTTGCTCTGATTCAACTGGGCGCCCTCATATTTTATATCCATCACTTGTCCGCCGATCATGCCATCGATCGTTCCAATGGCTGGAGCCAGAATCTGAACGGCGCGCACTACGAGCTCAGGCCTTACCTTGAGGTTGGCGAGCACCTGAAAGGCCAACGTAAGCAGAGCATCTCCGGCCAGGATGGCGGTTGCCTCTCCAAACTTGACGTGACTGGTGGGCATGCCTCTGCGGAAGCGGTCGTTATCCATTGCCGGCAGATCGTCATGGATCAACGAGTAGGTGTGAATCATTTCCACCGCCGCACCGGCATCCAGCAAAACCTCGGAAGGTCCTCCAAACGCCTCTCCGGTCTCCAGCAGCAGCAAGGGCCGCACTCTCTTCCCCCCAGCAAAAATGCTGTAACGCATTGCTTCGTGAATCGATTCGGGATACTGGTCAGCCGGAGGGAGTAAGCGGGCAAGGGCTTGATTAATTCTGTCACGCTGGATGGCAAAGTGGGGGCTCAGGTTCACTTCAGGCGTCGTTACGCGGTCGTTTGCCATCATGACTGCCCGTCGACGGTAATCTGGAAAGGTTCTGCCTGCATCTCTCCCTTGTCACCTCGCATCAGGATCTCCACCTTGCGCTCGGCCTCCGTCAACTTGGAGTTGCAGAACTTTGAGATTTCGACACCCTGTTCAAACAACTCGAGCGCTGTCTCTAACGGAAGATCCCCCTTTTCCAGTCGCGCAACGATGTCTTCTAACGCTTTCAGCGCCTCTTCAAAATCTTTAAATTCCATGGTTGGTCCTTCCCAAAATGGTCGACTATGATTTCAGTCCGTAAATGCGACAGGTCAATTCACCCTGATACACATGCACTCGAACATCCTCACCCACACGCACGTCGCGGACGGACTTTACAATCTGCCGATTCTCCTTGCGAACAATCGCATAGCCTCGCTGCAGCACCGCCAGCGGGCTGTACGCGTGTAACTCGCCAGCCAGCATTTCAAATTTCTGACGCCTCGCCGCTAACAATTCACTCCCGGCCCGCCGCAGCGACTGTGCTTCCGATTGAAGTCTTTCTATGCTATGGTGCAGAATCCGGGAGAGGTCAATCCGGCGCAAGCGTTCATCCACTTTTTCATACCGATTCGTCTTTTCAACCAGACGCGTTCTCCAGGCCGCTTCCATGCGGAATGTGACTTCGTCCAAACGCTGAGAGATGAAAGTGAGGCGGCCTTCCGCTGACGCAAAAGCCTTGTGAGCGGCCAGGCGTTCCAGAGAGTTGCGCTTGCGCTCAATCAACAGCAGCAGTGACTGTCTTGCCCGATCCCGCAGACGCTCGACGCAGCGGCATAGTTCCTCCTGGGTGGTCGAAACAATTTCAGCCGCGGCTGAAGGCGTGGGAGCGCGCAGATCCGCGACAAAATCGCATATGGTGAAATCAATTTCGTGACCAACGGCGGAAATCACTGGAATACGAGATTCGGCGATTGCCCGCGCCAGGCCTTCATCGTTGAATGCCGCAAGATCTTCCAGGGACCCGCCACCCCGCGCAACCACGATCACGTCAACATCATCACGGCTGTTCAAGTAACGCACACCCTGGCCGATCTCCTGGGCAGCCACGTCCCCTTGTACGCGCACCGGGTATATCAACACGTGAATGTGTTGACTACGCCGCTTCAAGACACGAAGGATATCCTGGATAGCGGCTCCCATCGGAGAAGTCACGACGCCGATCTTGCGTGGAAACGTTGGCAGTGACTTTTTGCGGTCCGGATCGAAAAGACCCTCGGCGCTCAATTTCCGCTTGAGTTGCTCAAAAGCGTACTGCAGCGTCCCGATACCAGCGGGCTCTATGTAATCGACCACCAACTGAAAATCCCCACGCGCCTCATACAGCGAGACACGACCGCGCACCAACACGCTGATACCGTCTTCTACACGGAATTTCAGGTTGCGGTTATGGATCCTAAAGCAAACTACTTTTACCTGTGAGTCGTGGTCTTTAAGCGTGAAGTAAAAGTGACCCGAATGCGGATGGCGAAAATTGGAAACCTCACCCCCGACCCAAACATCCAAAAAATGTCGCTCAAGCAAAGTTTTCGCTTCGAGAGCAAGTTCCGAAACGGTGTAAATCCTGCGTTCAGGAAAAAGATTCAAGTTTTGCATCGAATCCACCGCTTAGCGCGGCGACCTCCTTACCCTCCAGGCTGATGGGGGTTGCGGGCGATCTCGGCGTCGCTCGTTGTCGCCGATGTCCCCTGCATCGCCTCCTCCTCGCTCCTGGATCTTGCCTGGCAAGCCTCATCAGCAAACGTTACCGTATTTATAAATCGAGGTACTAAGGCTCCGCGCAGATCATAAAGAAGACAAATTGCCGGATTTGGGAACCGTGGTTGGGGCGTTACCAATATCCCCGCCTCAAGAATGAATCTCCCGCCGGTAGCACGCGCCCCATTGGCGATAGGCCGATCGTTCAGCGCAAAAACATTTAACATTCTACCACGACCCTCTTGAGTGGGGGTGTGGAATGCGCGACGACGAGTGTGGAGTGCAAAGTGCGGAATGCAAACCCCGATGGATGCAATACTGCCACGCCACAACGATTTTAGTCATGCGGTTTCCACGATTCGCATTCCGCAGATCAAAAATCCGCAATGCCCGGAAACCTTCACCGAGCCGTGACAAAAATCGGGTTACTGATAATCCAAGGGTTTTGGCCCGCCCAAGGGCCGAGTTGCGGAAGATATAATTCCACTCGATAGGCACCGGCGGCGGCCGCAGTTTCCGACAATTGCTGCACACCGTCCGCCTCACGAATTTTCTGGCCGTTCCTAAACATTCGTATCCGGGCCGGGACCGGAGATCGCACCCGCAATATCGCTCCCACAGAAACTGTCCGCGCTTTTCCCTGGCTACTGGAAAAATCAAACCCTTTCGGGTCATGCAAGAAGTCCAGGCTGACATAGCTCATGCCCTGCGCAAGGGCCGACAAAATCGCGTCCGGACTAGGCTCCACGTTCCACAATAGTACGTGGGTGCCTAAATAGTTAAAACTGTATCGATACGGGTCGAGCGACCAATCCAATATCCTCTTTCCGCCCGCATATTCCAACCGCAGACCCAGGTTGGCATGCGCATCATTGCCGCCAACAATCCAAACTCGTCGCTGCTTTAGGATGTCATCCCAATGATCGAGTCTGTCACGGAAAAGCCGCTGCACCGGCAACGGGAAGTACCGCAAATAACCCGGCAGGGACCCGAGAATTGCCAATCCCGTGCGCAGGCGGGAAGCGCTGCCGATTTCGTCATGGAGATTTTCAATCTCCATCACTGTTTCCTGAGGGGCGCCCATCCAATGGGCGGCAATGCGAAGGCTTTCCGTACGCTCAAGAAAGGGGACAATAAGCACACGGCGGGTTTCCTCCTCGCGTTCCTCTCCAAATATCAAAATGGGACGGACTCCAGGCGGTTGTTCGTAACGAATCAAGTAAGCGCGAGACCTTGGATGCTCGGTAATCACGACGAAGTCTGCCTGCGTCTCCCGTGCCGCCTCAACAACTTCGTCCAGCGTCCCCAGGCTATGGCCGCCGGAGGCGGTATGTACGTGGATCACTCCTTTTAAGTCGCGGAATCGGGGCGTGGAGACGTCGTTGCTGTGCAGAGCCTGAATAGCCTGATGCAACCGATAAAATCGGTGGTGAAAGAACCCCCAGACTAAGATAAGAGCCAAAAAAACAAGCGATGCCACCGGTATGATGAATGGCATCGTGGCCTTGCTTTTTGCCAAAGTCTTTCCTTTTTTCACGCTTCTTTACTATATTGCCCCTTCATGACTTGGTTTAGGAAAGAAAAAGGCATACAAAATCCTACGCCGTCCGAAGAGCGACGCGTCAAAACCGAGGGACTGTTCCTGAAATGCGAGGGCTGCAAGGCGATCGTTTGGAAAAAGGATCTAGAAACCAACCTGCAGGTTTGTCCGAAGTGTGGACATCACTATCGAATTTCAGCACGTCAGCGTCTGCAGTGGCTGCTGGACAACGGCTGCTATGAAGAACTGGATGCCGACATGCGCTCGTCCGATCCGCTGCATTTCGTGGACACTAAGTCATATCGCGACCGATTAGCGGTAACAGAACAGCAGACCGGGGAGAAGGAGGCCGTGATCCATGTTCGCGGCCGCCTGGGCGAGATGCCGATCGTCGTCGCCGCCATGGAGTATAGCTTCATTGGAGGCAGCATGGGATCGGTGGTAGGCGAAAAAATCACCAGAGCCATTGAAACTGCTCGCGCTCAGCGTTGGCCCTTGGTCATTATTGCCGCCTCTGGCGGGGCGCGCATGATGGAGGGAGCGCTCTCGCTGATGCAGATGGCAAAGATCAGCGCTTCGCTGGCCTTCCTGGACCAGAGCGCGGTTCCATACATTTCCGTTTTGACCGACCCCACGACTGGAGGAGTCACCGCCAGCTTTGCCATGCTGGGAGATTTAAACATCGCAGAGCCCAAGGCACTGATTGGCTTTGCCGGTCCCCGCGTGATCGAGCAAACAATTCGCCAAAAGTTGCCCCAAGGGTTTCAACGCGCAGAGTTCTTGCTAGAGCATGGAATGCTGGATGCCGTGGTTCCTCGCAAGGAGATGCGAGATTACCTGATTCAGGCGCTAAAATTCTTGCGAGTCCGGACCGGCTAAATACTTAAATTGCGGATTTTGGATTATCGTCATTTCCGCGACCGTGTGGTCCTAATGGAGGCGACAACCAGGGAGCGAATTTCATTCCCCTCCTTCGTGAGTTCACCGACGACTATTGGGTCAATTTGGCCAGTTTCGATCAACCACTCCATCCAGTAGAGGCTTTCATCGCATTCTTCTTTTACAATAGTTTTGTTCTTCTCTTAAACTGGTCGGCGTTCATGAAGTGATCGCTCACCCTGTATTAACCAGTCCGCGACCAAAATTGCGAGACAAAATGTCCTGTATTTTCGAACGCACGGATCCCACTCCAAAATCCGCAATCCAGAATCCGAAATTACATGAATATTCTTGAAGCCTACGCCTATTTGAAACAACTGGGAAACGAAGTGCTCAACATGAGCCTTTCGCTGGAGGCTCCAGCTCGAGTCTTACGCGAACTGGGAAATCCGCATCAGTCCCTGCGCGTAGTCCTAGTTGGAGGCACCAACGGCAAAGGATCTGTCAGTTATTTCACGGCTGCAATCCTCAGTTGCGCCGGGTACCGCACCGCGCTTTACACTTCGCCTCATTTGGAGTCAGTGCTGGAACGCTTCCGGGTAAACGGCCAAAACATCGCTCCTGACGATTTTGCTCGGTGTGTAAGCAGGGTAATACAAGCCCAGGATCGCCTGCAAAGTCTTGGGGAACTGGCAAGAAAACTCACTTATTTTGAGACTTTGAGTTTGGTTGCTTTTACTTACTTTAACGACCGGAACGTAGACCTAGTGGTGCTGGAAGTTGGACTCGGCGGCCGCCTGGACGTAACCAACCTATCCGACCCGCTGGTTTCTTGCATCGCTAGCGTGGGACCGGATCATTGCAATGTACTGGGCCAGACCATTGCCGAAATCGCTCGCGAAAAAGCAGCGATCGGTAGGCCCGGGCGCACTCTTTGCGTGGGCGCCGTATCTGGAGAGGCCGAGCAGGCTATCCGCCAAACGGTTCCTGCAAGCCTCATCCGAATGCTCAACCAGGAAGAATACAACGCAACCAGTGACGGAACAGGTCGATACTGCGTCCAGACGCACACAAATGGGCAACCCTTAAAATTTTATTTGAAAGCTTTCGGCGCCCATCAAGTTAACAACGCGGTACTGGCGGTGCGTGTAGTGGAAGCGCTGCAATCGTTCGGTTTCAAGGTGCCCCATGGGGCGCTTCGATTCGGGCTTCAGGAAACGGAAATCCCTGGAAGGCTGGAAAAAGTGTTGCAACAGCCGGTTTTTTTTATCGACGGAGCCCATAACCCGCCGGCAATTGAAGCGGTCACGCGGTTTATCCAGGAGCAGTTTCCCGAAAAGGTTGATCTGATTTTTGGCATGATGCGGGACAAGGAAATTCAGGCCTGCGCTCAACTACTCGCTCCTGCCTGCAAAACTATTTTCCTTACCCCGGTGCAAAATCGACGTAGTGCCACGGTCGGGGAACTACGACAGTTCTTTCCCGACGGCACTTGTGTCCTGGCGCGGAATTCAAAAGAGGCAACATGTCTGGGTCTATCCGCTGCCGGCCAGAATGGGATTCTGATTGCATGCGGTTCCCTGTTTTTGGTGGGAGAGATTAAAGCCCTACTGAAAGGCTGAAAAAATGTAGAACGTAGAATTTCAAAATTTTCACGATCCCCGCACCTCCGCGGTAAAATAATAGGCGATGAGATACTGGGATCTGGGACTGATCGCGGCTTCCTCTGCGTTGCTCATGGGATGGCTCTTGGGCCGCATCAAAAACGATCTTCCCCATCAGATCCGTGCTTTGAACGGCATCCGTTTGTTTCTGGCCGTTCTTCCACTGTCTCTTTATACGGTGGTGCTTTTTATGTACCAGCTCTCCTTTCTCTTTGGGAAGCCTCTGAAAGCGACGACGGGACAGATCACGATCTTGATCAGTATTCTTGGCCTTTCGTCACTGCTTTTAATCTGCGCTGTTTTCGTTGGGCTGACACTGCTCCATGCGCTGTGGACCCACATCGAGCAAGCTCTCCGAAGCAGGCAATTGCGGGAGAGTACAGACGCAGTCCTACGCATGCAAATTTCGCTTGGCCAATCAAAGGCTGGTCTGCTGGCAAACGTGATCTTGCTAGCCCTGTTGCCCATACCCCTGATGTTGCTACGATTCCGGCGGCAGCTCTTCACTTACTTTCCGCGCGAGGTGGACTGGCAGAACGGGACCTGGTTTTACATCCTCACGATGTTGATACTCGCCACAGCCTTGTACGGTTTGCGTCGCCACTATGAGTTGTGGGTTAAAGAACGAGAGTTGTACCGCAGGTTGTCCTGAGCAGGGCTACCCGCGCAATTGAAATTTTCCCAAACACTAGATTTTCAGAAGTAAACTTGCGCCTCTATGATGCAGGCCCGGCGCGTCGTAACAGACAATCTGCATTCTGCAACCGAAAGGAGGTCACCTTACTTCAAACAGCAGTTGGCCAGCGGGGACCGATTCACCTTCCTGAACGGCAACCTGGGAGATAAGGCCGGCACGAGGAGAGCGGACTTCGTTTTGCATCTTCATTGCCTCCAGCACAAGAATGCCCTCGTTCTTTCGCACTTGCTCTCCCACTCCTTTTAGTAGCCTGACGACTCTTCCGGGCATTTCTGCCCTCACCGATTGGATCCCTTCTCCTGCATCCTCTTCGGCCGCGCGACCGAACCGCTGGTCAAACAGTTCCATCCGGTAGGTTCTGCCCCCAAGGATCACCGTGTGCCGGCGGCCGCTGCGATGCACCACAACGTCTACCATCTGCCCCTGGAGATCGATGACACAGCGGGACTCATTCAACTTTCGAAACCAAACCGACAGAGGCCGACCATCCAACAAGATTTCGGCCTTTTCATCTTGGACTTGAACCTCGACGGTGTGGCTCTTGCCGTCCGGTAGGTGCGCCTCCAGCTTCAACACCGCTCATCCCACGCTGAAGTACGCCACCGGCTTGGCGCCGACTCGATGCGCCGCCGTTGGGATTGCTGATACATGAGAGCGGCGGCAATGACAGCCTCCTGCCACCCTTCGCCGTCCTGGGTCTGCGGCTGCTGCAGGATTTCCGACAGAAGTTCCGTCGACAGATCTCCGGCGAGGACCCGCGGATGGGTTAATAAGGTCTGGAAGAAGGGGATCGAAGTTCGAATGCCCGCAATGCGGTACTCCGAAAGCGCGCGCAAGGAGCGAGCAAGCGCTTCTTCGCGGGTAGCGCCGTAGACCACCAGCTTTGAAATTAGCGGATCGTAATGGATTGGGACTTCGGAACCGGCATATACGCCGGAATCGCAGCGTACGCCAGGGCCGCCAGGCTCTTCCAGGCATTGGATGCGCCCGGGAGAAGGAGCAAACTGATTTTCAGGATCTTCGGCGTTGATTCGACACTCTAGGACATGGCCTCGAGGTTGAATCTCATCCTGACGCAGCGAGATTTTTTCTCCCGCTGCAATCCGGATCTGCCAATGCAACAGATCCACGCCCGTAACCATCTCCGTCACCGGATGCTCCACTTGCAGACGCGTATTCATCTCCAGGAAATAAAAGTTGCGATCTCGATCGACCAAAAACTCCACTGTGCCGGCATTTTGGTAACCGGCCTTTTTCGCCAGCCGCGCTGCAGCTTCTCCCATTCTCCTGCGCAGCGAAGGATCCACAATAGGAGAAGGTGACTCTTCCAGGATCTTTTGATGGCGGCGCTGCAGCGAACATTCTCGCTCCGGGAAGTAGATCACTTTTCCGTCTTGGTCGGCCATTACCTGAATTTCGATGTGCCTGGGCGCTGGCAGGTATTTTTCGAGAAATACCGTGGGGTCCTTAAAGGAAGCAGCCACTTCGTCTCGCGTAATCTGCCAAAGCTGTTCCAATTCCTTTTCACTTTGGACGAGCCGTAGACCTTTTCCTCCTCCTCCGGCGGAAGCCTTCAGCATCACCGGATACCCGATCTCTTTTGCCAGCTTCCGGGCCGTCGCCAAATCTTCCACAGCTCCGGAACTCGGGACGGAAGGGACTTTCACTTCGCGCGCTGTGCGCAGCGCTGAAATCTTGTTCCCCAACAGACGCATGGCCTGCGCGCCAGGTCCAATGAAGACGATTCCGGCTTTCTCACACGCTTCAGGGAATTCCGGATTTTCAGCCAGAAAGCCGTAGCCGGGATGAATTGCTTCCGCCCTGCAGCGTTTCGCCACTTCAAGGATGTGATCCATACGCAGATAGCTTTCCAGAGCGGGCGCAGGTCCGATGGGATACGCCTCGTCAGCCTTCAGCACGTGCAGAGCGGCACGATCGACGTCGGAGTAAACAGCGACACCAGAAATGCCTGCTTCGCGGCACGCACGCAATACCCGGACGGCAATCTCTCCGCGGTTGGCCACCAGGATCTTCTTAAACATCTAGTTCAATCGGATCATCATTCGTTATTCGACATTGGTTATTCGTCACCCGTCATTTCTCATCCATATTTGCTGGTTACCTTTCCGATGAATCGGATGTAGCTGTTAAGTAGGCAAATGAAGGTTTTGAGATCATCATTCGGTTGTTCAAAGCTATTCTGATCAATGAAACTCTCGTCAAGAGAAGTTTGAAGATGATCTTCCAGTTCCAAGGCTTTGCCACCACTGATGTGACACGCCCTCTGGTTCTCGGAAACCTACAACGGAATGTTTCCATGTTTGCGTGGCGGATTCTTGTCACGCTTGTTCGAGGTCATTTCTAACGCTTGAATGAGCTTGCGTCGACTCTGACGCGGAAGGATGATTTCATCCACATACCCACGTTCACTTGCAATGTAGGGCGAAGCGAATTTATTGCGAAACTCCTCGATCTTTTCCCTGCGAAAGAGCTCTGGATCTTCGGCCTGTTCCAGTTGGGAACGGTACAGGATGTTCACGGCGCCGTCAGGCCCCATTACTGCCAATTCCGCCGTAGGGTAGGCAAAATTCATGTCCGTGCGTATATGCTTTGATGCCATTACGCAGTAGGCGCCGCCGTAAGATTTGCGAGTGATGACCGTGATCTTGGGGACGGTCGCTTCCGCGAATGCGTACAGCAGCTTTGCCCCATGGCGGATAATCCCGCCGTGCTCCTGGTTCACGCCGGGCAAGAAACCGGGCACATCTTCAAACACAATCAGAGGAATATTGAAAGCGTCACAGAAGCGAACAAAACGAGCCGCCTTTACCGAGGCATTGATATCTAAGGTGCCGGCAAGGACGGAAGGCTGATTGGCGACAAATCCCACCGAACGCCCATTCAGGCGCCCGAAACCGATCACAATATTTTGCGCAAAGGACTCCTGCACCTCAAAAAAATAATGGCCGTCGGCCACCGCCCGCACCAGCTCCTTTATGTCATAAGGCAGATTGGGATCTGCAGGAACGAGCTGATCCAGTTGGATATCGTCGCGGTCCACAGGATCCTGAGTCTCGTACCGTGGCGGATCTTCCATGTTATTTAAGGGAAGAAAAGACATAAGTTCCCGGATCATCGAAAGGCACGCCTTGTCGTCGGCTGCCGCAAAGTGAGCTACGCCACTGATCTCGTTGTGCGCGGCCGCTCCGCCTAATTGATCCTTCGTCACGGTCTCGTGGGTCACCGCTCGGATCACGTCGGGCCCGGTGATGAACATGTAACTGGTTTTTCGTACCATGAAAACGAAATCGGTAATCGCCGGGCTGTAAACCGCCCCGCCAGCGCAAGGTCCCATAATGGCTGAAATCTGGGGTACCACGCCCGAGGCCAGCGTGTTGCGCAAAAAAATGTCAGCGTATCCACCGAGGCTAATGACCCCTTCCTGAATGCGCGCGCCACCGGAGTCATTCAAGCCGATCACCGGCCCGCCCATTTTTATCGCCAGATCCATGACCTTACAAATCTTCTGCGCGTACGCCTCGCCTAGACTGCCTCCAAAAACAGTGAAATCCTGCGCAAAAAGGAACACTAACCGGCCGTCGATTCTTCCATAACCCGTCACTACCCCATCCCCGGGAATCCTGTGTTTCTCCATGCCGAAATCGGCGCACCGGTGAGTGACAAATTTATCCAGCTCGTTGAAGCTTCCTTCGTCAAGCAGGAATTCAACTCTCTCTCTCGCCGTCATCTTCCCTGCGGCGTGCTGGCGCTGCAGGCGCGTTTCTCCTCCGCCTAGCTCCGCCGCGCGGCTGCGCTTCTCCAGCTCCTCCAATTTGGATTTCACATCCATCTTTGAATTCTAAAGTTCTCCGTTGTCCGTGGTGGTTGTCAGTTACAAAAAGGCAAACCGGTCAAGCAACGAACTACGGGTCTTCTAGGATTTGACCACCGTTAGCTCCCGCAACTCCTTGGGGATTTTTGCCCAGTCGTCCAGGAACTTCCTCAACCCGACATCCGTGAGCGGATGATGAATCAACTGTTCCATCACCTTAAACGGCATGGTAGCGATGCTGGCACCCAGGCGGGCCGCCTCCACGATGTGCAATGGGTTCCGACAGGAAGCCACCAGCACTTCGGTTCCAAAATCATAGTTGTCAAAGATCTCTAAAATTTGAGCCACCACCTTCATGCCCTCATCCGCGATGTCATCCAGCCTCCCCACGAAGGGGCTGACAAAAGTCGCACCCGATTTGGCGGCCATCAAGGCCTGGATGGGAGAAAAGATCAACGTGACGTTGACAGGGATTCCTTTTTCGGACAAGCCCTTGATTGCGGGGAGTCCGGCTTTAATGAAAGGGATTTTGACGGTAACATTAGGATGGATCTTGGCCAGTTCTTGACCTTCTTGAAGCATTCCGATCGTGTCAGTGCTGACAACCTCCGCGCTGACGGGCCCGTCAACCAGCTTGCAAATTTCCTCGATCAATCTTTGAAAAGTCTTTCCTTCCTTCTGGACCAAAGATGGGTTCGTGGTTACGCCATCCAGAATTCCCCAGGATGCAGCCTCCCGAATTTCGTCAAGGTTTGCGGTGTCTAGGAAAAATTTCATGATCGTTCCCTCCCTCCTTTTTCATTGTCATCCATTGATTTCGTGGGCGAAGGCTATGTCGTCCCGTACGGGACTGTCCAGGTCAGAGCCAAGCTTTCCACACGCGCTGGCGGCTGCGGCTCGGTTCCAATTAGGGTTCTCCGTCACGGCTCCTCACTGGAAATCCACGCTCACCGCTTCCGAAGACGCGCTTTCGTTCCCTTTAAGATCCACGGCCGAAATTCGATAATAAAATACGCCCGCGTTGGGGGGCGTGTCGGAAAAACTGTTCACTACCACCGGCGTGCTGTTTACTTTCTGGAACGTTCCTTCGATGGCGCCACTACGATAAATATTGTACCCCTGTAAATCTATTTCCGAGTTCGGCTCCCACACCAATTCCACATGCCCCCCGGAGAACATCGCCGCGACCCCGGTGGGTATTACCGGTGGAAAAACATCCTTGGTGGTAACCGAGACGAGCTGAGACACGGGCCCGAAAGCCGGTGGTTCCTCTAAGGAACGAGCCTGCACGGCGTAGTAATAGATCTGTTCCGGGACAATGGCTGAGTCGCTGTAGTGGCGCTCGTCCCCTTCAATATCATCAAGCTTCGCCAGCGTCGAAATGCTGTCACCCCGAAATACTCGATAGCCAATCATGCGAGGCGGAACCGATCCGTCTATGTTTTCAGGAGGCGCGCTCCATTCTAACAATACCGCGTGTTCCGTCACCCGAATGCTGCGCAGCACGGGGGCTGCTGCTGGAGCAATAGGAGCAATAAATGCTATGTTAGAGAATTGGGAAGCGACCTTGTGAGCGCTGAAGAAGCGCAGTGCATAAACAAAGCTGCGCTGAAAAATCAAATTAGGATCGGCAAACGCTGCCACATCCTCAATCTGGTAACGGCCATCTTTGGCCCACTTTTCTAGATCCTCCAGCCGCAACTTTTCAATCACTTGCGCAGCCTGTTCCATTTGCCCGAAGGTCACCGATGTAGGCCGATCAGAACGGCCTAGCGTAAGGCGGTAGATCGCTACACTACGTAACTCCAGCGGCTGTCCATCAACGTATGTCGACGGCAGGGAAAAGTCCAGAATAATGTGATTTTCCCGCTGTTCCAATCGTAAATCGTGAATCGTAGAGGGAGGGGTCAGGTTGGGTGGCTGCGGGTCGGCAATCTTTGCGCAAGAAACAATCAACACCCATCCAAGAATATGCCAAGATCGCAAGTCGAAAATCGCAGGTCGAAAGTCACAGGTCAAAAGTCGGACAAATTCCCGCCAGCGAATCACAGGTGGCAAATATGAAAGAGCAAACCAAACCTTTGAATATCGAGCTTTCCAATTTGAAGCTGAATTTTCCGCTATCCGCTCAACAGTCTCGATTCCGAATCGGCTGCCGGTGACTTGCCAATTTCCGCCTGCGATCTACGACCTTTTCAGAGAATATACTTGGAAAGATCTTGGTTCTTGACGATGTCAGCCAGCATCTTGTGTACGTAGGCGGCATCAATCACCTGATGTTTCTCCGTCAAATCGGGACCTTCAAAGGAAAGTTGGTCCAACAGCGCCTCCATGATCGTATGCAATCTGCGCGCGCCGATATTCTCGTTGGTTTCGTTTACTAGAGCCGCGTAATGGGCAATCTCTTTTATTGCGTCTTCAGTAAACTCTAGCTTGACACCTTCTGTCTCCATGAGCGCTGTGTACTGTTTGATCAGAGCGTTTCTCGGCTCCCTCAAAATGCGGATGAAGTCCCCCTCAGTCAGGCTCTTCAGTTCAACGCGTATCGGAAACCGTCCCTGCAATTCCGGAATCAGGTCCGACGGTTTGCTCACGTGAAATGCCCCTGCCGCGATGAACAGAACGTGGTCTGTTCGGACCATCCCGTATTTCGTACTGACCGTAGTGCCTTCCACAATCGGCAGGATATCCCGCTGTACGCCTTCACGACTCACATCGGGACCGTGACCCGACTCCCGGCCAGCAATCTTGTCAATTTCATCAAGGAAGATGATACCGGATTCCTCCACCCGCTCTAACGCTTCGCGAGCCGCTTGGTCCATATCAATCAGCTTGGATTCTTCCTCTTGAATCAAGTATTCCAGCGCCTCCGAGACCTTCATTTGGCGCTTCTTCGTTCTATTTCCGAACAACCCAGGCAACATCTCCTTAACGTTGATATCCATTTCTTCCACTCCGGAGCTGGTAATGATTTCAAAGGAGGGGAAGAACCTGGCGCGTACCTCCACCTCTACGATCCGGTCATCGAGTTTACCTTCAAGTAATTGCAAACGCAGTTTCTCGCGTGTCTTTCGAAAGCGTTCCCCTACTTCGTCATGTTCCGCGCCCGCCTGTTTTTCGGCAGTGGGAACTTGGATCGGCGGCAACAGTAAGTCCAAAACTCTTTCTTGCGCGGCCTTTTCTGCTTTCTCCTCCACCTCCATGGTTTTTTCCATGCGGACCATCTCCACGGCAATTTCGGCAAGATCGCGGATCATCGACTCGACATCGCGGCCCACGTAACCGACTTCCGTAAACTTGCTTGCTTCCACCTTCAGAAAGGGGGAGTCAGTCAATCTGGCTAAACGGCGGGCAATCTCGGTCTTTCCTACTCCGGTCGAACCAATCATGATGATGTTCTTAGGCGCCACCTCTTCGGCCATTTCTTCGTCTAATTTCTGGCGCCGTATGCGGTTGCGCAGTGCAATGGCCACAGCTCGCTTAGCTTCTTTTTGACCAACCACATATTTATCCAGTTCAGCAACGATTTGTCGCGGAGTCATCTCCTCAAGACTGACACGTGGCGCGCCTTCCTGCTGCGCTTCTTTCTCGTACACCTCTTTGTCCTGCACTTCGCCGGGAAGATAAATGGTCATGTCTGTTTTTCTTCTCTTGCGATCTCCAGTTCCTCTACCTGGATACGATCATTCGTGTAGATGCAAATCTCGCTGGCAATGCGCAACGCTTCCTCCGCAATTGCGCGCGCCCCTAAGCGGGTGTGCTTATTGAGGGCGCGGGCAGCGGAGAGCGCATAGGGCCCACCGGATCCTACCGCGATGATGCCATCGTCAGCCTCAATCAGATCACCCGTACCAGAGATCAGAAACGAATTCTTCTCATCGGCCACGACCAATAGCGCCTCCAGGTGCCGCAGTGCCCGGTCCATTCGCCATTCCTTGGCAAGTTCAACTGCCGCCCGCGGTAGGTTTCCGTTAAACTGCTCTAATTTGGCTTCAAACCTGGAAAACAGAGACAAGGCATCTGCCGTGGAGCCTGCAAACCCTGCAAGGACTTTGCCGTTGTAGAGACGGCGCAATTTTTTCGCGCTGTGCTTTATTACGGTCTTGCCTATCGAGACTTGACCGTCTCCCGCCAGCGCGACCGAGTCCGCCTTGCGGATCATGATGATCGTTGTTCCATGCATACGCTGCATCGACGCCCCATTCTGTGACAACGACATTCGTTTACAAACTTAAAAATCTGAGTATAACATTCAAGCACGTGCTTCGCAGTGCCTTTCAGGTATCAGGGGCTGGATGCCGGGGTAGGAGGTAGCGGTTCGAATATCGGATTCTGAGGTAGTAGCGGCTCACTTCTTCGCTCGCCGTTTAAATGAAATCGTCACTCTCTCCTGGGATCCCAATGCGGTATCCGACATCGAACCTCCGACGCCCAACACCCAGGACATGTGACTAGAAGAACTGGTATTCTTGCCGCTGTCAACATGCCACCACTTGAATGTTACAAACTGACCCTCGAATACGACGGGACGCGCTACCACGGCTGGCAGAGTCAAACGAACACCCGCACAGTCCAGGACGCCGTGAGCGCTGCCGCGCGGGAGGTGCTAGGCGTCGAAGTCGAAGTCGGTGGGGCAGGGCGAACCGATGCTGGAGTCCACGCGCTGGCTCAAGTGGCCCATTTGAAGATCAAGGCTGCGCGCATCGGTCATCAAGTCCCAGGTATCGGGGCCGAAGTTAACCGCACGCTGGTCGCACAGATAAGATCTCCGAACCTAAGAGACGCAAGACCCGACACCCGACACCCGACGACTGACACGCGGTACCGGGACTCCCAAAGTCGCAACCCCAATCTCCTGCGAGACGAACTGAATAAGGCTCTGCCTTCTGACATCGCCGTATTAAGCATAGAAAGGGCTGCCAGAGATTTTCACGCCCGTCACCACGCCCTCCGCCGTTACTATCTTTACCAACTGGCAACCCGGAAGACTGCTTTTTCTAAGAGGTTTGTGTGGTGGGTTAAAGAGCCTTTCGATATTCTCGCAACACGGAAAGCGGTAGACATTTTGCCGGGGCGGCACGATTTTGCGGCATTCGGAGAAAAGGGGGGAGAGCGGAAATCTACCTTGGTCGAGGTTTATGAGTGCTCCCTCGCGGTGGTGGGAGATTTGGTCTTGATTCGCATCGGAGCTTCCCATTTTCTTTGGAAGATGGTGCGCCGATTGGTAGGTTCCTTGGTGGAGATTGGCCGTGGCAACATCAATCTGGACGCTTTCGAACAGATGCTCTTGAAGAAACGCGGCAGTGCAGCGCCCTGGACTGCACCGGCGTCCGGATTGTTTCTGGAAAAAGTTATTTATTCTGAGAGAGAGCATCCAGGAAAGTTGCGTCCGGTGATGTGGGCATGAGTTGCTGGTGGCAAGCAACCGCCGGTTTTGTTGGTGAGTGGTCACTTGTCGGTTGTCAACGAAGACCGCTCCGGCGCCCCGAGGATCAAAAGCTGTGAAATAATTCATACCAAATCTCCTTGCGTAAGTTTAGTATTATAGCTATTCTTATAATACTGGAGAATGCTATGAGAAAACAGGCCTCCCACAGCGATATGGAGTTCGAGCTGTATCGATGTCACGCAGACATGTGCAAGGTGTTCTCTCATCCTACACGGTTGCAGATTCTGAACGTCTTGCGAGAGCAAGAGCTGGCTGTCTCTGACTTGGCTGAGCGGCTAGGCGTGGCGATGGGCAACTTGTCGCAGCACCTGAACATGATGAAGCAGAGGCGGGTGTTGGTCTCGCGCAAGGAAGGAAACAACGTCTACTACCGGCTGGCCAATCGCAAGATGCTGGAAGCGTTTGATCTAATCCGAGAAGTCCTGCTTGAACAGATGCAACGCGAAAGCATTCTTGTCCGGCACATGGAGCGAGCACAGACCCGACGGTAAGCGGCGGGCGCCTCACTGGGAGTCAGGGAAGGAGACATGGAAAAGCTGACCATCGTTATCCAGGACGCGCCCTACGGCAGCGAGAGGGTTTACAATGCGCTCCGCTATGCCTCGGCCCTGCTTGCTCACCAAGTGGCTGTCAATATCTTCCTACTTGGCGACGGAGTCGGTGTCGCCAAGGGCAATCAGAAGACGCCTACCGGCTATTACAATACTGCCAACATGCTCGGAGAATTGGTCGAGAAGGGTGTCAAGGTCAAGACCTGAGCGACCTGCTGTGCGGCCAGGGGACTTGGCCGAGAGGAACTCCTTGACGGGATCGAGATCGGCCATATGTCCGATCTCGCCCGTTGGACACGAGAGAGTGACTCCATTGTGACGTTTTAGGACACCAGGCCGGGCTAAACGGAGAGGGAGAACGATGAATATGTATGACGCGATCAAGTTCCTACATGTCCTGACGGTTGTGTTTATGGCCGCTCCTCTGTACAACCTGATTGTCGTCAACGAGCGGTTGCGCTTCGGTAGAGCGCCGTATGCGGTCGACCGGTACTTTGAAAACCTCATCAAGACGAACGCGGTACGTTGCTTTGCCTTTCAAGCAACTGCCTTCATCACTGGGATTCTGCTTGTCCTACTATCGGGACCGCTGAGTGTGCTCTTCACGAATCCCATTCTGCTGGCAAAATTCGTGTTGCTGTTGCTCCTGAGCGTTCTTCTCTCGTATGTTCACTTTGGGATTCAGCCGCGCATTGAAGCTTTGCTGGGACAGGTTGATGGACAGGAGATCCAACCCGGCATTGCCCAGCAGCTCATCCCCTGGCGATCGCGACGAAAAAAACTAGCCGGCTTCTGCCTCTTTTTCGTCATCAGTCTCGTCCTGGTGGGGCTGCAAGTCTACGCGCGCTTTGATCCGGTGCTGACAGTTGTGCTCCTCATATTGGCGGTGCTCTTCTCTTGGAGAGTGTACAAGACGAGCATTCCGTTTGGGTGGTTTTAAGGCTGCCTGGCAATGACAAAGCTGGCTTATTTTTCGATCGGCCATCCCCGGCTAACATCAGGGATCCTCCCCAAAAGACCCAAAAGACATCGTCGGATTGCCCCTGGAATGGAAACCATTTATAATGGAGGCTAAAATTTCAGGGGGAGCTTCCCCTAATACAAGGGGTCATCGCTAAGCATGAAGCGTTATTCCTTACTTTTGACTGTGGTCTTATTGTGTCTGTCGGCTGCGATTTCGGCGTCGGACTTCTATCCTCTCGACCAGGTGAAACCGGGACAGAAGGGGGTTGGGAAGACCGTCTTTGCCGGAAACCGTGTTGAGGAATTTCAGGTTGAGATCCTTGGGGTTTTGTACAATTCCGGACCCCACCAAAACCAGATTCTGGCCAAACTTTCTGGCGGGCCCATCGAACAGGCTGGAGTATTCCAAGGGATGAGTGGCAGCCCTGCCTATATCGACGGCAAGATTGTGGGAGCCATTGCCTACGCGATGCCGTTTTCCAAGGAAGCCATTGCAGGAATCACGCCAATCCAGGAAATTGTCAATATTTTTGAAGAAAAAGATACGAATCTCAAAGAACTCGAAAATCCTCGCCCTGTTCACCTCTCCTCTTTACTCAACCCGACACAGACACCAGTCGCCTGGTTCCGGAACGCCGGCCCTCAGTTGTTGGCGGCACAGCTCCCTTCCTCCTTGGTGCCGATTGCGACCCCACTCTCATTTTCTGGATTTCGCCCTGCGGCAATCGCTCAGTTTGCGCCTCAATTTCAGGCCATGGGATTTGCGCCCGTCATGGGGGGAGTGGGTGGCAGGGCGCCGGAGAGCGGGAAAGACGCAACATTGCAACCTGGCTCTACGCTGTCTGTTCAGCTAATCCGTGGCGACATGGATGTGAATGCATCTGGAACAGTAACTTACGTCGATGGAGACCGGATTTACGCGTTTGGACACCCGTTTTTGGGAATTGGCTATACGGAGCTTCCCTTGAATGGCGCCGACGTGGTAGCGGTACTACCCAACTTGCAGATCAGCAGCAAGGTTTCGCAGACCACCGACTTTGTAGGTTCCATCGTGCAGGACAGAGCCACCGGCGTTATGGGAATTGCGGGAAAGAAACCGCGTATGATCCCGGTCACGATCCGGCTGACCACAAGTCGCAACGAACGCAAGACATACAACTATGAAGTTGTAACCGATCCATTCCTGACACCCTTCTTGATGAACTTTACCGTGTTCAACACCTTGATCAGTTCTGAACGCGGTATCGGCAATCAGACTTTGCAGTTGAAAACACATATTGCGGTGAGGGATCAACCTGAGGTCAACATGGAGAACAGTGTGAGCGCTGCTGCCAACACGCCGGTTTTCGCTTCGGTCGCAGTTTCCGCCCCGGTTGACTTTCTCCTCAACAGTGGTTTTCGCGATATGGAGTTGAAGAAGGTGGATGTCGATATTGTAGCCGTTGAGGAGACACGGCAGGCGGTCCTAGACGGCGTGTGGCAAGATAAGACCCGAGTGCATCCAGGAGATGAAGTGGAGCTGACTATTTTCCTGAAGAAAGGGGACGGTGAGATTGTCTCGGAAAAGTATCCCGTCAAGATACCAGAGGACGTCGTTCCCGGTCCAATGTACATCATGGTGAGTGACGGCAGCACCTTAGCGCAGCGGGATGTCGAAGAAGACCCGGCTGTATTCGTTCCCAAGAATCTTGGTCAATTGATTCGAGCGATCAACAATCTCAAGAAGAATGACCGACTTTATATTCGCCTCTATCGCGATGAAGCAGGCGCCGTGATTCGCGGCGAAGGTTTGCCCGGTCTTCCTCCGTCCGTTCTTTCAATCCTCAAGTCAGGAAAGACCTCAGGCGGGATTGACCCCCTTCGCAAAGCGGTCTACAGAGAATACGAGCTTCCTCAACATGATTTCGTCTTGAGCGGCCAAAGGGTGGTTCGGGTCGACGTGATCGGCTGAACCGATTGCAGATTTCAGATATCTGAATCAGCTCAGGTTTTCGCGTTCCAGACTCGAGCAGGATTCCCGAACTCTTTACGGTAACTCGACGTATTCCACCAATCCGAATTCCGCAACTGAGTTACACTTTTGCTTTTTACGGAGATTAGACATGAAACGTATCTTGTTATTACTCATTCCCCTCTTTTGCGTGTCTCTGCCATTGAGTCTGATGGCAAGCGAACCGCGAACCTGGAACCTCTCCACGCAAGCAGAGTTTTTAAAAGGTAAGCTCCACGGCGTGTCGCTGACAAGCGATGGGCGAATTACTCTGGCACCGGCATTTGAACAAAGAGCCGATACTTCCCAGGCCTACATTTTTTCCATTGTGCAGGATCGGGTGGGGAACATTTATCTGGGGACGGGCAATGAAGGCAAGATCTTCAAACTGGACAAGGAAGGGAAACTGTCCGAACTGGCCGCCCTGAAGGAGATTGTCATCTATACTCTGGCAGCAGACGCTGACGGGCATCTGTATGCGGGCTCGTCCCCAGACGGAAAGGTATATGAAATTTCTTCGGAGGGGAAAGCTCGCGAATTCTTCGATCCGAAGGAGAAATACATCTGGGCGATGGCATTCGATCGACAGGGAAGTTTGTTCGTTGGCACCGGACCGAGGGGCCTGATCTACAAGGTGGGCCGAGACGGAAAAGGAGCTGAGTTCTACGACAGTCCTGAAACGCACATTACCGCGCTGTGTGCTGGCGCTGACGACTTACTGGCGGGGAGTTCTCCCAACGGTTACATCTATCGCATCGATCCCAAGGGCAAGACCTTTGTCATTTACGATTCCAGCTTGTCGGAAATCAAAACTTTGGCAGTAGATCGCAGCGGATTTGTCTATGCCACTGCCATCGCCGCCGGCGAGGCGCCACCCAGCACTTCCGAAGAGCCAAGGCGGATCTCTGGTCCCATTCGTATTTTACCCGGCAGTCCGGCGCTGCCTCCCGCCGCAGAGCCGGAGTCGTCCTTTGCCCCGTCCGCCCCGCCTTCACGTTCTGAAGGAAAGAGGAGCGAGGTTTATCGAATATTCAAGGACGGAATCGTGGAAACCCTTCTCTCTTCCGATGAGGATTTATTTTACTCCGTCGTGGTTCGCAATGACGGAACGGTCTTGATTGGTTCCGGCAAACGCGGGCGTATTTTCTCGGTTGACCGTAACCGCTCGATCACCATCTTGGTGCAAGCTCCTGAAGAGCAAGTGACCGGCTTGGTGGAGCAAGGTACTCACATCATCGCTGCCACAAGCAATCTAGGAAAGGTTTTCGAGCTTAGCCCAACTCCTTCTGGCGGCGGCTGGTATGAGTCGGATATTTTAGACGTCAAAATCCCATCAAAATGGGGGATGATTCGTTGGCACGTGGAAGACTCTACGGGGGCGGCAATCGAGTTTTATACACGTTCTGGGAATACCAAGATCCCCGACTCGACCTGGTCGGACTGGGAAGGACCCTACAAGAATTCCGCTGGGGAATATGTTAAGAGCCCATTCGCAAGGTTCCTGCAGTGGAAGCTACAGCTTCCCGCAAACGCGCGCGCGTCAGCCGTGCTATCGACCACCAATGCCGTTCACTCGGTGATGGTGAGTTATTTACAGCAAAACGTTCCTCCAGAAATTACTGGCATTACCGTGCACCCGCCCGGCATCGCATTCCAGCAGTTTCCGGCGGCTTCCACGACGGGGACAAGTGTGGGCGGTCGTGCTCAAGCCCGCGCAAACGTGCTCGCATCTCGCATTGCCCGCGAGGCAGAACCTCAATCCGTCCGACCGATCCCGCGGCGTATCTTCCAGCTTGGCGCTCAATCCATCAGTTGGGAAGTTCGCGATGACAATGGAGACGAACTTGAATATTCGCTTTATTTCAAGGATGAGAGCGAATCCGAATGGAAGCTGCTAGAAGCCCATCTAACCGAAACAACGTATACGATCGACAGTAAAGCACTTCCAGAAGGGAATTATGCAGTCAAGGTGGTCGCCAGCGACGCGCCTTCCAATCCTAAGGAATTGGCCGTGAGCGACGAGATGGTGAGTAAAACATTCGCAATCACCAACTCTCCTCCACGAATTTCCGTAAAGTCCAGCATGGCCAAGGACAACAACATCGAGATCGTGTTTGACGCCCAAAGCGATACTACCGTCCTGTACCTGGCTGAATATTCCATTGATGGGGGAGAATGGCAAATAATTTATCCACGAGACGGCATCACCGACGGGTTGAAGGAAGAGTTTCGATTCTCGGCGCAGACTGTCTCAGGAGAGCACAGTGTGGGGATTCGCGTAACCGACGGCGTGGGAAACGTGGGAACGTCAAAAGTGATTGTTAAGATGTGAGAGACCCAGTTATCGGATATTTCGGAATGCGGATTTCGGATTGCGAAATTCTTCCAGTGCTACCCTATGACACTGATTTTCTGGTAGGGCACAATCAGATAGGCATCTAATCGATTGCCGTTCTTTTGCAGCGGACGACAACGTACCGTCTTCATGCGGTTGGCAAACAACTGCAGCAGTAAGGGATTCCGTGGAGCATCAATGATCTGCTCTAAAGTCGTCATGCCGTATCGATCTACCCGCGTCAACACGACGAAGGAATCATCCGGGATCATCGCGGCAGATTCCGCAAACTGCATCATCGGAACATAACTCAGTTGCAGAACATCGGTCCCGTTACGGTTGACCGTGGCAGCCGGATTGGCCGTGTAGACGGGATACCAGACCGTCCGGGGAGCAGATGAGAATTCCGCAAGAATCACAACAAAGAACAACATGGTGAAAGGAAGCGCGGCGAGCTTGGAGAAAACAAAGCTGGAATCCAGATTTTCTCTCCAGCAATGCAGACTCTGCCGCCAATCTTTCCAAAAAGGCTGCCGTTCCGAGAGCCGATAGGCGGCGCCCATAACTAAGGTTTGCAGAGCCTGAGGAGCGGGTATGCGGCATTCTTGCAGCGACGTTCGAAAACGATCCAGCAATTCCAATTGGGAGTGGCAACTCTGGCAGGTCTGCAAGTGCTGCTCGCATGTTTGCCGCTCTTCAATTGACAGCAAACCGTCTAAAAACTCAGCCTGCAGGAATTTCAATTCTGTGCAGTTCATGGTTTCCTCCCCGCCACGGAACTCCCCAAACTTTCTTGAATGGCAGCCCGAGCACGCGCAATGCGCGATTTGACCGTTCCCACAGACGTAGCTGTGATCTCGGCAATCTCTTCGTAGCTACAACCTTCGATATCCCTCAACAGGATGCTGGCACGTTGTGCGAGTGGCAGTTTTTCCATACTACGGCGCACCAGATCCTCGATCTCATGATCCAAACAGGAACTGTCGGGCCGTTGGTCCCTAGAATTAGGAATACTTTCCACGTGGAGAAGACTGAGCGGCTCAGTCTTCGATTTCCCATGCCGACGCCACCATTTTCTCTTGTTCAAGCTCTTATTGAAAGTGATTCGAAACAGCCAGCTCTTCAAAGAACAATCACCACGAAAACTCGTGATCTTCTGAAACAGCGTTAGAAACACCTCCTGGGAAACGTCTAAAGCATCCTCCCGGTCCATGAGGATCCGATAACTGAGGTTGTAAACCAGACTTTTATAAGTGTGGAATGTCACTTCAAAAGCCCGTAAATCGTTCTTGCGCAGGGCTTCAAGCAATGCGTCTTCCGAATGAGTCGCCTCAGCATAGCAACACGACAGCGCGTCCACATTAGAAGTAACGGTAGGATTGGACATCAAATCCCCTTTATCTTACTAGTGAGATGGACCACGAGACGGGCTAAAAAGTTCCGACCTCTTGTCTTTGCCCAGAGAATGCATCGAGTGCCCGAATGATTTCCTCACTCCCCTGGTGGCTCAATCCTTGCACTTTTTCCATTCGTTGGGAGATCGCAAACAAGGCCTCCAGGTACGCATTTATACGATTCTGTTGGTCCGCTGCTCTGCGCGCCCGTTCAAAGGCCGCTTCGATTCTGGGTTTGTCGTCGCGAGGCGCCTTCTGCAGAGCCGTATTTTTGACCACTATGTGCACCAAAGGGCATTGATACGAGTTGAGTAGAAACATGGAGGCGAGTGCCACCATAAGCGCAAAGCCCAAAACACAGTAAGCGGTCCATCTCATAGACCGACTATTTTACCGCAGGTCACATTGACGCTGCACCGGCCATTTGCTACCATTCCGCTGCGGATTGGCGATTACAAAATACGGATTTCGGATTAATCGCCCTGACGATCGGCAGCCAACACTGGCAGCCAACCCTGAACTTGGGCATAGGGAGCAGAGCTTTCAATTCGCGATCCGCATTCTTTGCTCGCCGGGGTTATCGTTGATTTGTCCCAAGTGTAGATTCACCACATTCGTTCCTGGCAAGCCCTGCAACTACTGCGGATTCCAAGCGTCCCGCATGGGACCCAGCAGTGAAATTGGGGGCGTGAATATCGACAAGCCGAAGAAGGTTAAATCTTCGGACAATCTCCTTTTTGAATTTGCGCGCGAGCAAGCGAAGGAACCCTCCCTCACAGACTGGCGAAAGGAGTTAAAGAGAAAGCTGGCCGAGGCACAGGAAAAGAAAGGTCGTCCAGACAAGAGGAGCTCCCAATCGAACCTGCAGGCGACGCTGCCTTCAACACTTCGACCTGAAATTAAACGCACGGTTGTCGATCCCCAGCCAATTGCCGGGGCCCATTACGACATCCACAAAAGCCTGCGCGATTTTGAGGCCTCCATGCAAAGCGTTGCACCCAAGTCCAGATACGCTTCACCGGCGCGCAACTTGAAAACCACGCCCATACAGACGGAACTGCCCAGGACCTCGCCGGTGCGACCTAGCGCGCAGGCTGTGGCTCTCTCCAAGCCCTTTAAGGATAAATCTGGGTCACCTGAGTGGATTGTGGGTAAGAGTATTCTTTTAACCCGCACATTGAGTGGTTTAGTGGATCTCTTAATTGTGGCCGGATGTAGCGCGCTCTTCTTGGGAGTTTCGATGAGTTTTGGCAACATCGATGTGATGTCGCATTCATTTCGATCGGCAGTTTGGGCTTCGCTTCTGTTTTTCCAGATCTTTTATTCTCTCTACTTCTTGGGAACGGTTCGTCGCACCGTGGGGATGATGCTTACGGGCTTAAAGGTCGTGAACGAGCAGGCTGAGGAGGTCCGATTTCATCAATTGGTGCTTCGCACTCTCTTTTTCTTCATTTCCTGGGCATTGGCGATGCTTGGATTACTCTGGGGGTTGTGGGACCGGCGCTCCCGCTGCCTGCACGATTTTCTCTCGCGCACAATCGTGGTTCGTTGCTGATGTCACTTTACCTTTTGCGTCGATTAGGATTGGCAATTGTCACACTCTGGGGAGTAGTCACTTTCGTGTTCTTACTGATCCACTTGATTCCGGGAGATCCAGCCGAATCCATATTAGGTGAAGGAGCCAGGCCGGAAGAGATCGCCGTCCTCCGCAAGAGTTTGGGGCTGGATCTTAGCTTGGCGCACCAATACAACCGCTTTTGGAGCAACTTGGCCCGACTGGAATTGGGCGCCTCGTATCGCACCGGAGAACCCGTTGTCCAATCGCTGCGGCAAAGCTATCCCGCCACGTTGGAGTTAACCCTAAGCAGCATGCTGTTGGGTATCTTGATTTCCTTCCCGTTGGGCGCGCTGGCCGCCCGCAAGGTGGGCGACGCGACGGATTCGGTCATTTCATCAGTTTCACTGCTGGGGATCTCTATTCCTCACTTTGTGCTGGGTCCTCTGTTGATCATCGCTCTAGCCATTCAGTTGCCTTTACTGCCGGTCTCTGGCATGGAAACTTGGGCGCATCTAGTGCTTCCCACCATCACATTAGGGACGGCACTTGCCGCAGTATTGGTACGCATGATCCGCTCCTCGATGATCAACGAGTTGTCACGTCCGTACATTCTGGTGGCTCAGGCCAAAGGGATGAGCCCGCGTCGCGTGATCTACCTGCATGCGTTGAAGAACGCGTTGATGCCGGTGGTCACGATCTTAGGATTACAGTTCGGCGGACTCCTGGCAGGAGCGATCATCACAGAAACTATTTTTTCTTGGCAAGGAATCGGGCGGCTGATGATCCAATCCATTCAGTCGCGCGACTATCCCGTGATTCAGAGTTGTATTTTGGGAATCTCGGTAACCTACATTATGATCAACCTTTTCACGGATTTGGTTTACTCTCTTCTGGATCCGAGGGTTCGTTATTGAAGCGGCTTTTAGTTTACTATCGGGAACTTTCCTTGTTGGCGCGCCTGAGCGTATGGATCATTACTTTTTTCTTCCTGGCGGCGCTGTTTGCTCCCTGGCTGGCCCCTTACCCTTACGAAAGCCAGGATCTGCCACATCGACTGGCAGGTTTCAGCAGAGATCACTGGATGGGATATGACGAACTGGGAAGAGACATACTTTCCCGTCTGCTTTACGGAGCGCGCATCTCACTGCTGGTGAGTGTCACGGTGGTTACCGGATCTGCGCTGGTGGGGACCTTCCTTGGCGCAATCTCGGGGTACTACCGAGGGTGGATCGATGAGCTGCTCATGCGTCTGGTAGACGTACTGATGTCGGTTCCTGGAATTTTGCTGGCGATTTCGTTTGTAGCGTTTCGCGGGCCTGGCCTCGGTAATTTGATCGTCGCCTTGTTGCTGATCGGGTGGGTGAGCTACGCGCGGCTCGTCCGCGGCGAACTTTTACGGGTTCGCGAGTTTGATTTCGTTCACGCGGTTCGTGCGGCCGGCGCAAGAGACGGGCGTGTTCTCTGGCGCCATATCCTCCCTAATATCCTGGATCCCTTGGTAGTGCAGACAAGTTTGGGAATGGCTGGGGCGGTCATGGCAGAGGCCAGCTTAAGCTTCCTAGGATTGGGCATCATGCCGCCAATGCCGTCCTGGGGCAGCATGCTGAATGCCGCGCGCAGCCATATATTTGAAGCTCCACACCTCATCATCTTCCCCGGCTTGGCGATTATGTCGCTTGTCATGGCGTTTAATTTTGTGGGAGACGCCCTTCGGCAAACTACGACCAAGTTATCAATATCAGGAACAATCGTATGGAAGCAGGCCACATAGCTGCGATCTTCTCTAGGTAACCTATGCGTCGAATCAACCCACTCTGGCTGTTGCTAATCTCCCTAATCGTTCTTTACCTCCTGCTTCGTTTCGGGGCGGGCTTATTGATGGACTGGTACTGGTACCAGGAAACAGGCTACACCCAGGTTTTCATCACCATGCTGCGGGCAGAGTTGGTCCTTGGCGTGGGGACGGGACTGATGATCGCCGGTTTTATTTTGATGAATGCGCTATTGGCGATAAAGGGCAATCGGTTCGTCGTGGTGCAGCAAAGGCCGGGAATCGTCGATTTGGGAGAGATGCCTCTTGCGCCCTCTCTGTTGAAATGGATTGCGGCTGCAATTTCCTTGCTCTTGGGATTCTTAGCTGGAAGCTCTGCCAGCGGGCGCTGGGAGGAGGTGATGAAATTTCTTTATGCCCAGCGTTTTGGAAAAATGGACCCGGTCCTCGAGAAGGACATCGGCTTTTATATTTTCAAGCTCCCGGTCTATTCCGCGGCGATCCAGTACGTATTTCTAGCGGTTGTGATCTCGCTCCTGTTAACGGCCGGCGTGTATTTCTTGGCCGGGCAATTCGCCGCGCGCCGCGGGTTTTTGGTTGGCGGGAAGGCGCGGAGACACTTGTTACTCCTGTTGGCGCTGTTGTTGTTGCTGATGTGCCTGTCGGGCTGGCTTGAAATTTTCAGCATGATGACCTCCCAGTCCGGTTTGTTTGCCGGTCCTGGCTACACAGATGTGCATGCACGCATGCCGCTGGCCCGGGCCTCCGCGGTGCTGTTGGGAGCGCTATCGTTGTTTGTTGCAGTGGCGGCTTTTACAAGAATTCCTTATGCCGTCCCTGCGACGGCTGCTTTATACGTGATGATTTTGCTGGTGAAATTGCTCTATCCCTCCGCGGTGCAGAAATTTGTAGTGGCGCCCAGTGAGCTGGCTCGCGAGACACCCTTCATCCTGCACAATATTCAGGCAACCCGAGAAGCATTCAACCTGGACAGAGTGGATGAAAGGGAACTTACCTTAGAGAGAACTCTTTCGAAACCGGACATCGAACGCAACACCGGCACAATTAAGAACATCCGACTTTGGGATCACGGTCCACTTCTGGATACATTCAGCCAGATTCAGGAAATTCGCACTTACTATGATTTTGTGTCGGTTGATAACGACCGCTATGTGATCGACGGGCAGCTCCAGCAGGTGATGCTTTCCGCCCGGGAGTTGTCCGCCGAGAGTCTGCCAAACCGCAACTGGATCAATGAACATCTCTCCTTCACACACGGATTCGGCTTGACTTTAGGGCCGGTCAACCGTGTCACCGCGGAGGGTCTGCCGGTGTTACTGGTCAAGGACATCCCCCCTCGATCACTCATCTCCAGCTTGGATATCGCGCGGCCGCAAATCTACTTTGGTGAACTGACCAATAACTATGTCATTTCGAACACCAAAGGGGGCGAGTTTGATTATCCCGCCGGAGAGAAAAACGTCTATCGAGACTACGATGGTGCAGGAGGGGTGCCCGTGAAGTCCTTATTCCGAAGGATCGTCTTTGCGGCGGGAATGGGATCGACGGATATTCTCTTTTCCGGATTGATTGATTCGAACAGTCGCGTCCTCTACCATCGCAATCTGCAGGAGAGGATTTCCCGTCTGGCGCCTTACCTGCGCTTGGATCGCGATCCCTACCTGGTCATTTCGCGAGGAAAACTTTATTGGCTGCAGGATGCGTATACCGGCTCCGATCGCTATCCTTACGCCCAGTCAGTAGAACAAGTGGGCAATTACATTCGCAACTCAGTAAAAGTGTTAGTCGATGCTTACGACGGCACCGTTCGGTTTTATGCTGCTGATCCTTCCGATCCAATCTTGCAAACTTACGCCCGGATTTTCACAGGAATGTTTCGCTCTCTGACAGACCTTCCCGAAGATCTGCGGCGGCACCTGCGTTATCCGGAAGACATCTTTTCCATCCAGACTTCCGTCTATTCCACGTACCACATGGCTCAGGCACAGATCTTTTACAACAAGGAAGATCAGTGGGAAGTACCCGTTCTAACGCACGGCCAACGACTTGAGAGAATGTCTCCCTATTACACCATTATGAAACTCTCGGGAGAGGCACGCGAAGAATTCATCTTGATGCTTCCATTCAGTCCTCGCAACAAGGATAACCTCGCCGCGTGGATGGTGGCCCGCAGTGACGGAGATGATTACGGTAAGCTGGTGGTTTACCTTTTTCCGAAACAGAGGCTGATTTACGGACCCAAGCAAATGGACGCTCGCATCAATCAGGATCCGGAAATTTCGCGCCAGCTAACTTTGTGGGACCAGCGCGGCTCCGAAGTGATCCAGGGAACGTTGCTGGTAATACCCATCGAGGAGACACTGATTTATGTTCGTCCCATTTATCTGAGGGCGGAGAACGGCAAGATTCCAGAGTTAAAGCGTATCATTGTTGCGTACGAAAATCGAATCGCAATGGAGGAGACGCTGGAGCAGTCTCTGGCCAAGATCTTCGGCACCGATGGCGGCGTTGTACCTGCGCGCACGCAAATGGAAATGGTCTCACAACAGCCAGTTGCTCCCCAGGCGCAAATTGGCGCCGCGTCAATGCAGCGTGATCAATTGATCCAAGAGGCAGCTAAAGGCTACGAGCGCGCGATGCAAGCGCAACGAGAAGGGGACTGGGCGGTTTACGGGGAAGAAATCCGCAAGGTCGGCCAAATCCTGCAGCGCCTTTCCCAGCAGAGGGAGAACTGAGTACCTCGATTTAGAATGCGAATTGCATAAAGTCGTAATTCAGCGCCCCTCGTTCATGGAGTGTCCTGCAACTGTTGAAGAAACTCATCCACTAGGGGCTCCAAGTCCCTCCCATAAATCCGCCCGATTGCCGGATCGTCGATTACCAGGCGTACAATGGTTGCCAGGGCGGCGTGCTCATTGGTTCGCGCGGCGACTGTATGGGACCCATGTTGAGAAATCTCCCTCAACTCGTTGATTGCACGCCTGAACTGCGGTTGGGGAACCAAATGAGTTAGAGGAAAGTGTGGAGCTATCTTTTCCAATATTTTCGCAAAACTGGGATAGCGATCCTCATAACAGAGCAGCATCAGCAAAAGGTCGCGTCGCCCATCGCGGAAGGCCGATTCCTCCAAAGGATGTCGACGAAACACTTCAGAAAGGCCATCACGCTGCAGGAAGTGCTTCCGGCGGGCATAGGCAATCACTCCCAGCGCCAGCAGCACCATGGAACAAATCGCCACGGCAACAATGAGGGCCCCTGTAAACGTTGCTACCTCCCATCAGATGTTGTGGATTTTGGATTTCGGATTCAGGTCGCAGATTGCAGGTTCAAAAACAGATCCAATCTCAATCCGGAGTCATGATCTACGCCATGCCCCAACCCACCACGCTGCTCCAGCGTTTTCTCGACTTACCTCCGCTGGGCAACAGAAGTGTTGGCGGGAGGGCGCAAGCTGAAAGAGGCAATCCCATCTGACAACGAACCGAGAAATAAGGTTCCGTCATTCCGTGGGTCAACCATGATGCTGGAAACACCAGAGTTGACACCCGGAATTAACACTTGCCAGTTTGCTCCCAAATCGTAGGAGGCGTATACGTTACCTTGAAGAAAATCCCCGGCGTAGATGCTCTTCCCGTCCTTGGCTTTGTGCAAAGCACTGATATCAACCGGTGGGATGCCCCGGGTTACCTTGTTCCAGGTTTCACCATCGTCCACACTGCGATATAGGCCGGAGCTAGTGCCAACCAGGATGACCTTCTCCTGTGGAAATCTTTCCAGGACCCGGATTGGAGTGATGGGAAGTCCATCCCCACGTAGTCTCCACGTCTTGCCAACGTCACGAGAAATGAAGACACCGATATTAGACGCGGCAAACAGCGAGTTGGTTGCCACGTCTACCAGTAGCGCAGTGATGGCGCCGTTGTACTGAGAGAATGTAATGCGAGTCCATTGTCCGGTTTCCAAATCTCCCAGATAAAGCCCGTCGAGCGTGGCAGCCGCGATGCTCCGCTCCATGGAAGCCAAGTATTGCAACTGCAGCACCTTCGACTGAAATATCTTGGAAAATAGCCTGCTGGATCTTGGGGGAGCGGCCAGTTTTCTCCAGTTCTCTCCTCGGTCCTTGCTCAGGTAAATTCCGCTGGAAGTGCCGATATATACGTCGCGGTCCTGGGTGGAGGGCAGGATGCAATAGACATCCGTATCAGCAACGGAGATTCCTTGATTGCTCTGCCGCCATTTTCTTCCTCCATCATCGCTGATGAAGAAGCCCCCATACGCCCGATCAAAAAGGACGGAAGCATAAAGACGCTCTTGATCCTGAGGATCCACTACCACTTGGGCGATCTGCCGATGGGTAAAGCCTTCGTTACTTGGTTGAAATGTCTTAGCACCATCGTCGCTCTTCAAGATTCCCGCATCGTCGGTCGCCAGGTACACTTCCTCTGCATTTCGCGGGTTGACCGCGACAGCATGAATCGTCAAATCTGACGACGAGATCCGCTTCCAGCTATGGCCGGCGTCCTCGGATAGAAATAATCCTTGTGTGGTCCCGGTGAACAGGCGATCGTGATTGACCGGGTCAATGTAAATTGTCCGAGCCCGCCGCGCTTCTGCAGGCAAACCATTGTTCAATTTCACCCACAGACGGCCAGCATTGGCTGACTTATAGACGCCGCTGCACGCGCTGGCATAAATTACTTCAGACTTGACAGGGTGAATACGGATAGCGAATAGATCGCTGTCATTGGCCATCCCTTGTTTCATCCAAGTCCAAGTCTTTCCCCCATTTGTGGTTTTCGCACCCAGATGCCAGGTGCCCGCGTAGAAAATGTTCGCGTCCTTTGGATCAATCGCGACCGACTCTACATTAACGAGTCCCGGTTCATCGCGCGAAATTAACTTCCAGGCTCTCCCCTCATCTCGGGATACGTAAACTCCGTCCAGGGCTCCTACCAGCAATGTATTGCTGTCATTTGGGGCCACAGCAAAGGCACGAATACTGACGCCCCGGGGCGTAATAGGCAGATCGGTCCAACTGGTCCCACTATTTTCCGAGCGAAGGAGGTTCCCACCATGGTTGCTCTTGCTATCCCACACGGCTGCATAGACCCTGCCCTCCATGCTCGGGTCGAAAACGAGGTTATCTACCACGGCTCCGAGCCCTAGTCCCGCAATGCGCTCCCAACGCTTGCCCGAATCGTCCGATCGGAAGATCTGACCATCGCTGGTACCCACAAGCAGTACGTTGGGAATGTAAGGATTGATTGCAATCGATCGAACATCCCCTCCATAGGGACCCTTGAAATCGAATGCTTGCGCGGCACACCACGACAGGGCAAGCAAAGACGCGGCACAGAAAGCTGAGATTCTCATAGAGTACGAGACCCGACACCGCAGAAAAGTCATAAAGATTTCGATCGAGGTACTTAGCTAGTGGCTCGACCCACGAATTAGATAAGCGAAGAGCCGCGTTTTGTGCGGCTCTTCTTTACGTCTCTAAATTGTAAATGGTCCCGCTGAGATTGTCCTTGAGATTTCTACAGGGCCTGAAATTTTCAGGCCCTGCAATTTCCGCGCTTACCTACTGGCAATCTCGATTTCAATCCTACGCGGAGTACTCTGGCCGCCACTCTTCGTTTCGATGCGACTGGCGTCGATCTTGTGCTGCTTGACCAGGTAATCCTTGGCAAGTCGCGCAAGACGAAGACCATTGCGCTGGGCAATTCTTTCGCTCCTCGCCACATCGTAACCGGTAATCGTTGCGCTCAAACGCGGATCGCCCTGGAGCTGGAGTGCCACATCATCCAACTTCGCTTTGGCAGCGTTGTCGATGCGCAGCGCCGGCAACTCTATGACGATCTTTCCGCGTACCGTGAAACTGGCCGAGCAAGTCACACTGGCTCCCTTGTCGTCCGAGACTTTGACAGTCACCGAGTGACTCCCGCCAGACAGTCCTGCAGTATCGATATCAATCTCAGCGGTAGTCTTGTCGCTGAGAGTTCTACCGTCAAGTGACCATTCGTAGGCGAGTCGATCACCATCCGGATCCGATGCCCTCACGGTCGCTCTCAGTGACGCGCCGACATACAACTCAGTCCGAGCTAACGTCAAATCGCAGGTCGGAGGATGATTGGGCGGAGGAGGTGGCGCGGTCACTTCAACGGTACTTTCACAACTAGCAGTCAAGCCATCCGGATCTGTTACGGTCACGCGTACCGTATGCCTGCCCGGAGTCCTGCCCGTGGTTCCAAACGTAAAAGCGTTTCCCGTCTCTGCTACCCGCTGTCCATCCACCTCCCAAGCGTAAGTTAACCTTTCCATATCACCCGGATTTTCGTCTGAGGCGGTGGCGCGGACATTCGCGGTCTCACCCATGTTGATGGTCTGTGCGGTCGGGTCGCAAGTCACCTTGGGCGCAATCTTTAATTTTTCAACCGTGATATCCGCACTACAGGTAGCCGTGGTCTTACCGTCACTCGCGTCTGCGGTAACCGTATAACGTCCGGGAGCTGTTTCTGTTAAATCGCCCGCTTCAAAAGTGATTGACTCGCCGGTTCCTACGAGGCGTCCACCGGTGGTTCTCCAGCCAATCGTCAGCTCGCTGTCATCCGGATCGTTCGCGGTGGCTTTCACCGTGGCGCGACCTCGCTGCTGGATGGTAGCGCTGTCAACTTGGCACTCCACCGTAGGCGGACGATCGACTTTGCGGTTTACACCCAAACTCACCAGGTAGCCGGAGCGATCGGTACTCTTGGCGCCAACGGTTTCCGCTGACCATGTGCGTGCTGCAAAGCGATACGCTGCGCCAATCGAGACCCACTTGCTGGGCAAGAAGCGAAGGCCGAACGTGAGGTCCAACGGACTGCGGGGATTGGCGAGATCGCTGAACCGGGTGGGATCTGCTTTGCTCACACTGCCGAACCATGTGGTTCCATTTGCTTCAAAGATCGCTTGAATCGGATGGGTACCGAACGCCACACCTGCCCCATAACGGAATTCATTCCGCAGCTCCACTTGACGCGGGTCCCCAATCCATTGGACGCCGCCATTCAACATAACTGTCGCCAGGCCGGCATATTTGGAGGCCAATATCTGCACTCCACCGTCGGTCTCTCCGGTCGTGCGACCCCCTGTCAAACTCTGGATGTGTCGTGAGGTGGGAATTTTTACGTTGCCCCGCACCGCCAGACCGAACGGGTGATTTCTATTTTCAGACATCAAATTGACTTTCAGGCTAGTGATTGCGTCCGATGGACCCGCGCCAAAGCCTACGTCGATAAAAGGAGCTCCGTTGTAATAAGCGATCGGGGAACCAGGCGCCGCAATCCTAGTGGGCCGAACGGGACCCGTGGGTGGAATTTGAAAAGTACGGATGTTGTCTGCATCGGTCCGGCGCTGAGCTATCCACTCCACGCCCCACTCGATCCGGTCGTGCAAACCCAAATTGAATGTTACGGGGAAATCGGTAATATCGAGGTCTCCGGGATCCCGGTCATAGTTACTGACGCCGAGTTGAAGGCTGAATTCTCCCCTGCGCAACCCCTCTGCGCTAAAGACATTGAACAGCCCTGGGCTGCCGTGCAAAGTCGGCTGCAGCCATTTGATCCGATCCTTGTAACGGCTTCCGGCGGTCATAATCGTTGCTGATCCGGCCTGCGGTCCACCAGCCGTGGTCTGTTGCTGTCCCTGTGACTGGTTTGGGTCTGGGGCAGAAGATTGTGCCAAGCTGAGACACCAACACGCCGCTAACACCGTAAGTATCATGCACACATTCCTAACTTGCCTCATAACTGGCCTCCTGTGGAGAAACACCTAACACGCAAAAACTCGAACTAGAACCCGCCAAACCCTGTTGATTTAAGCACAACAACAAAGTGATGTAAATACTTCGGGCCAATAAACTTAAACATCTCTGCCGCTTGGGACCACGAGTGGGAAAACTGATTTAAACGCTTCGTACCTTGATTCATACATACGATGACGTTGGTTGCGAGCGCGACGACCTCGATTTCACGAAGCGATGACGAGTCAATGGTAGGCCCATTGGCGAGGAGGAGCGACAAGGGAAGCGAGGCCGTCGCGCCGTAACCCTCTTGGCTGATAGGGGTTGTGGGCGATCTCTACGTCGCTCGTCGTTGCCGATGCGCACCGGGCATCGACTCCTTCTCGCTTCTCGACCTTGGCCTCGCTAGCCCCATCAGCAAACGTTACCCATGTATGAATCGAGGTACTTAGAGGCGCTGACGGTTATGGCGCCTCACTCTTCCATCGATCGAACGGATGCAATCCACTGATGTAGAAATTGGGCGAAGAATTCTGACTGACATGACAGCCATCAGCGACGTTTTCTTGAAATATAGGTAGGGGAAGCTCGGATATCAGATCGGATTAAGAGGCTTTCGACATGGCGGGAAACGGCTATTTCTCGTCCTCAACATCGTCCTCATCATCGTAGTCGTCAAACTCTCCAAATTCATCTTCATCCTCTTCATACTCGTCCAGGTCATCTTTCTCGTAATCGTCTAAATCTTCATCGTAATCTTCATCTTCTTCATCTTCTTCATCTTCATCTTCAAAATCGCTCTCCTCATCGAAATCCTCTTCTTCGAGGTCTTCATCCTCGTAATCGCCCTTGTCATCCTCATCACGGCTTCTGCGAGCGCGCTGGACCTCCGCCTCCGCGTATTGCTTTTTCTGCGAAAAGGTGACCAAGAATTTCCAACCGTCCATTAAAGTTTCCATTATGCCTCCCTATCCATATCGTATTGCCGAACGTTCCCTTTTTATTCTCAATAAGGATCTATTGCAAGAGCAGGGAACGTCTTTTTTATCGCTGGATCAAAATTATCTTGTTCGTGCGAGTTTCATTTGCACTGATCGAGCGTATCGCTTCTTTATGATCTCTCTTTATTATCAAGAGCCTTATAAGAATGGTTCAACTTGTTTTTTTCTGAAACAAATTTTTGAGATGCGGGTGGCGTCTTGTAGTTTCGAAGCTGAATGGCGGTTGTCTTTCAATTGTGGGACTCGTTGACAAAAGCTTGTTTTTCTTTCCTCTCGCTTTTCACGTTCACTCTCCTTTATGTTGGCCTAATGGAACCACTGACTGATTCGCGCTTGGACGCTAGGGAAGGAATGGATTCAATGGCACGCGAGAGCGGAGAATGTCTCGAAAGTCTCTCTGCCGAACCGTCCACGCCGACGCGCTGGAAGCGACTACAGGCGGTTATGGAAGTGGTCCTTTGCACTGATCTGCTGGCTACGCTGGTCGTTCAGGCAATATTCGGATCTTTTGGTTACAAAATTGATTTGGTCTTGCGCTCGTCCCGATTGCTTGCTGTTTTTCTGTTGTGCAACAGCGCTCTGGTTTTGGCGATCATCATCGCGATCGTCAAATTCAGGCGTGAAACTTTGGCAACTGTGGTCGGCCTGCAGTTTCGATGGGCGCGTGAAGCCATCGTTGGGCTGTCCATTGTCCCTATCTTGTTTTTGGCGACCGCTTCGGTGGGCCTTTTCTTTAGAAGATTTTTTCCTGCGCTCGTCACGGCCCAAAATCCCCTGCTGTCGATCATCAAGACCCCCGGGGATATGTTTTGGTTTCTTCTGATGGGGGTGGCAGCCGGTGGAATAAAAGAAGAGATCCAACGCGCGTTCGTCTTGCGACGGTTCGAAAAATACCTAGGGGGTGTCTACGCAGGGCTCCTGGTCTGGACGCTCTACTTTGGCATCGGCCATAGCCTGCAAGGCTTTGACAACGCCGTCGGAGCGGCGATGCTGGGCCTGCTGTTCGGCCTCACCTATATTTGGAGGCAAAATGTTGTGGCACCGATTGCGGCGCATGCCGTCTACGATGCTGTTGTGGTGCTCTACTCGTTCTTCGCCCTCCAATGATGCTTCGGTCTTGCGTCGAGTTCTTTCAGGGCGGCCGCTGCCGCATTTTGCTGCGCTTCCTTCTTGGTTCTGCCTTCTCCTTGCGCCAGTACATCTGTTCCCGACATTGCCTGCACGATGAAATGCTTCCTGTGGTCAGGACCCGATTCGTGCGCCACGGTGTATACCGGCTCCGGTTGCCCAAGCTGATGCAAGCGCTCCTGCAAGCTTGACTTATGATCAGGTGACGTAAAACTCTGCGAACCAAGTTCTCGCAAGGCGGAACCAAACTGTCGTTCGATGAATCCGCGTGCCGCTTCGATCCCTCCGTCCAGATAAATTGCGGCGATGATCGCCTCGAAGGCATCTACCAGCAACGCCTTCTTGGTCCGTCCTCCCGTCTTCTCCTCGCCATGACTGAGTCGCAGGAAGTGCCCCAACTGCAGCTTATCGGCAAATTGAATCAGGTTGCGCGCGCTTACCAGGTGCGCCTTGATCTTTGAAAGCTGTCCTTCGGTGGATCGTGGTATGTGCCGGAAGATCAGATCGCTGACGACAAACCCAAGGATCGCATCACCCAAAAACTCCAGCGACTCGTAATGCCCCGTCTCTTCTTCCAGCCGCTCGTAGCAATAGGATTTGTGGGTCAACGCGCGCCGCAACAGGTCTGGATTTAGAAATTGATATTGGAGGCATTCCTCCAAGAGTCGGAAGTCTGAGGATTCAGTACCCATGAACCGTAACCGGGTTGCTGTTTACGGTGGACTATTGATCGCTTCCCGGCGAGGCATCGTCACCGCCGCAAAAACGATCAGTACTCCACGGCAAACAGAAGGCGAGGCGGCCCAGCCGCCTCGCCTTCTTTCCTTCAAAATTCCGCTTCCGCTATCGCGTAGGCGGCTGGGCTGGCTGGGCTGGCGTAGAAGAATTTGCCGGCTGGGGAGGCGCGCTTAGAGCCTCTTTAGCTTTGGCGATCTCTTCCTCCAATGCCTTGGCTACGCGATCATCCAAGGTTTCACTCTCCCCCTCTTGACTTACTTTCAGAACCGCCTTTAAAACTGCTTGCAACTGGTCTCGAGCCATTTTCTCCACAGTTTCATTGCCGCCCACTGCAACGGCCTTGGCATAGGCAGCCTTCGCGTTTTCGACGTCGTTCTTTAAAGTGTAGGCGATCCCGAGCCGAAAGTAGGAATAGTCATCTTTTGGATTCAGCGCAAGCGCCTTGTTTAGATCCGCAACCGCCGAGTCCAGATTTGGATCGGCTTCTTCTTTCTTCTCCTCCGGCGCACCGCCTCCATCGCCGCTCGTCTCTTGTTTAGGTTCGGCTGCTTTCTTAGCCCGCGCTTCCTGAACTTTCGCCAAGTACGCTACCCCCTGGGCGGCATAAACGGTGGACAACAGTTGTTCCTTTCCCTTAGCGAACTCCGCAGGATCTACTTGCGGCGGCGCCTGTAAGGCCTCGATGGCTTTGAATGCTTTCTCAGCGCGTTCCAAGGCTAGGTCGGGCTTACCGCGGTCCGCATAGGCGCTTGCCAGAATCGTCAAAATCACCGCATTATCGGGCAACTCTTTCAACGCTCCTTCGCCGTGCTCCGTAAGCTTGTCGAAATTATTTAGCTGCTGGTAAGTAGTCGCCGCAATTTGATGCACGTAAGGCGTCAAACCAGAATCGGGAAACTTCTGCAGGAGTTCTTCGCACAAGTTGGCGCGCTGCTGGTTATCGGTGGCCTGCGTGATTGCGATATAAGCGTCGTATTCCTCCTTGGTTTGGGGTTGACCAACCACGCGCGGAGGTTTTTGCGCCGCTTGACCTTCTTGCGCTGACTTTTGCGGACTGCGCGCCACGGCCTGCAAGGCGAAGCCCCCCCCAGCCAGCACCAAAGACAGCGCCAAAGCAAAAATGGTTTTCATTGAATTACCCTCCTCCTAAAATCCAAATCGCAAAAGATTTGATCATTACAAATGTTATAGTTCCTTCCTTCTATCAATCGATTTCCGCTGCAATGCCGCAAACGGCCTAGAGTGTCAATCGGAAAAAGGACCCTTATTTTAATCCAACTCTCCAATCCAAAAACAACAAAATTCCTTCTTTAATTTAAGAGAGCTGCCGGACCTATTGGTTGCAAATTCCTGACCCGACGCATCACGAAGCCGGCAAACGAGCCAACCGCCTGCTGGCTTCTTCACGGGCGCCTTTGAGATCGCCAGGCGCCTGTAGCACTTGCTGCAAGAGGTCGCGCGCTTCCGGAAGGCGATCCATAGCCGAAAACAGAGACGCAAGATAGAGACGGCTCCACGCCACCATCCAGGCAGGAGCCTGAGAATGAGTTATCACGCTCTTGAAATAAGATTCCGCGGCGGCGGCCCTCTGTCTTTGCATCTCAATTTGCCCCAATCCGAAAAGAACGGGCGGATCAATCGCGTTTCTTTGCTTCAAAGCGAGCAGCAGCTTTTCCGCTTCGACGTAATGTTTGTTTTGGAGTAAGACGTTGGCTTGCTCCAGCGCTCCCAGCCGTTCAGATTTTTCTCGGAGCTGTTGCGCTTCTTGTTCCCGTTTCTCTCGCTCTCTTTCCGTCTCCGCCGCTAGGCGGTCTTTTCGTTGAAGCTCTCGCTTAAGATTGAAGGCACGAATCATCGACTCCAGATTCTCAGGAAATGAAACCGAAGTTTTCTCAAACTCCTGGAGTCGCTCATAATAGTGATAAACGAGGGCATTGCCGGCCGCATATAGCTGCGCGAGCTGGTCGGGGACGTTCACGGGACGATCGATGCGCAGTTGTATCGCCTCGATGAGCGATTCTGTATTCAGAAGCTTACGGTCCTTCTGAAACCTTTCCAATAGTTTGGGGCGTTCAGAGAGCAGTTGCAGCGCCTCTTCTTGCTGAATGATTGCCAGCCCATTTTTCTCAATCAGCGGGTCGAGTACAAAATGCAAGTATTCATGCCGGATGTTGCGCAGGTTAATCGCTGGGTCTTCCGCAGGACTTACCACCAAGTAGTACAGGTTGTTTACAATGCGGGAATTGCTGATTCCGTGGGGACTCATCAGGTCGGGAATAAATACAATCTGCCGATTCAAGGCAATGCGCGCCTCGGTACGCAGGTATTGCAAACACTGAGCGATCGCTTGCCGCACCACCGGTTTATACTTTTCAATTTCTGCCAGATACTGTGGTCGAACTTCCAGCCATAATTGTTCCAGACCGCCCTGCTGATAAAAAACCGGAAGAACCTGCTCAAACCCCACCACTTCGCGCGCCTCTGCCGGCACGTCCTTCGTTGGCAGGACAATTTCATAGCGAGGAGGATCGGACAGCAGCAATGCCAACGATGTGTAGCGCGCTATTTCGCGTTCCGGTGTGCCTGTTGCGTGATGCGCAACGTAGAAGTCGTGCGTGCGCTGCAACAATAAAGGGTCCAGTGATTTTAATTTTTCCCTCACCTGTCTGCGTACCGGATGCATGGAGGCCGCAGTCTCATAATCGAATCCTCCAGCATTGATTGCTGACATGACGGTGAATAATCGCACGTCCGCTACAAAATTAATATTCACGACGGCCTGCAGATCCTGGGCCTGAACCATGAATACGAATGGGAACAGGACAGCGATCAGACCCAAAATAAGGCGCAGCATAACTTCCCTCTTAGGAATTCATTCATCGGCCATCCATTGCCGCCGGCAGTCATTCGATCGAAGGGGACCCACATTCCCTACCCAAAGGGCCCGGCACAATCTCCTATTTTACCCGAGCCCCCTGCGTCTAAAAAAGCGTTCGTCCAAGGGCCGACGATTGCCTGATGCGACGATCGTCCATTTTCAGGTGATTTTATCGATTGCGTAGATGGTTGAATCCCCCTGGATCGAGTCGCCGAAGCTTCCCTTGCGCCTCGATGCATACACCCCTTCTGCGTGATACGACCTCGCCGATTCGATGCAATGAGACCGGGCCGCAGAACTTTTTTAGTACGTCGTCGGCCCCGGGAGGCGCGGTAAACAACAACTCGTAGTCATCACCTCCGTGCAACGCGCAAGCGACTGGGTGTCGGGCCCAACATGATACCGAGTCAGAGATTGGGAGATCCTGCAGGTGGATTACGGCTCCCACGTTACTCGCCGCACAAAGCCGGTTTAAATCCGTGGAGAGGCCATCGCTGAGATCAATCGCTGCCGTGGCAATGTTGCGTTCAGCCAGCCATTGAGCCACGGCCAAGCGAGGCTCCGGCAGGAAATGCGCCTTCATAATTTCTTTCAGGGCCCGCTCTCGGGCCCTGCCGGAAACTTCGATGGATGCAAATTTTCGCGTTTTCGTGTCGACCCGCACTCTGCCTGCTTCCAGCAACTCTAAGGCAGCGCCTGATCTCCCCAGGGTGCCAGTGATCCACACGGTGTCGTGTAGTCTGGCGCCCCGGCGTCGCAACGGGGCGCTTTTGATCTCTCCCAACAGTGCCAGGCTACTAAATAGAAGGCCACCGGGGGAGCGGCTGATATCCCCTCCCACTAATTGAACATGCATCTGCTCTTGCGCTCGCTTGAGGCCGCGGTAAAACCTCGGAACAAAGTCGTCCGTCAGGTTGGAAGCCAGAGCTAGAGAGACCAGATAGCTGGTCGGTGTCCCTCCCATCGCGGCGATATCGCTTACGCTGCGTGCCAACAACTTATGGGCCAGCCACTCGGGAACGCAGGATGCGCGGCGGAAATGCACGTTCTCCACCATCATATCGGTAGTGAACAAAAGGTGTTTTTGACTGATCGGCAATACGGCGGCATCATCTCCGATGCCTATAGGTATCGAACGGTCGGCAAATCGCATTCGCCGCAAAAACCGTTCAAAATCAAATTCATCTTTCCAACGTGTCATCAGGATATCGGCGGCAATCGGCAGGGCCAATTTTGATTGCAGACTATTTTTTGAACAGGTGATTGATCTCGGTCATAAACTCGGTAACGTCCTTGAACTCGAGATAAACAGAAGCAAAACGGACATAGGCAACCTTGTCCAACTGGCGCAACTTCTGCATTACCATTTTCCCCACCTCTTCGGAAGTAATTTCACGATCGGGAGCATCTTGAACTCTTTGTTCAATCTCGTCGACGATGTGCTCTAACTGTCCGGTGCTTATCGGACGCTTTTCGCAGGCGCGTAAGAGTCCCACCATGATCTTGTTGCGGTCAAAGCGTTCGCGGCGACCATCCTTTTTTACCACCATATAAGGAATTTCGTCGATCCGTTCGTAGCTGGTAAAACGGCGCCCGCAATTGAGGCATTCTCGCCGCCGACGCACTACGTCTCCTTCCTTACTTTCACGCGAGTCAACCACCCGATCTTCCAGATGCTCACAATAGGGGCACTTCACTCAAATCCTACCTCTAAGTATTTTGATTTCATATAAATAGATAGATTCGCTATTATGGTATGACTTGGCGGTCACGTCAATGCACAACACAGATTTTTCAGGCGAAATGGTAGAATTCTTCCGAGGTGACCCTCACGCTTCCGTTGTTCCCGGCCGGATTAAACGAGCCAATTGAGCCGGAGAATTGATGTTTGCAAACGTCGCGTCAGAATAATCTCGAGTAGGAAGCGGCCTGATTACAATTTCGGGAAAAAAACTGTCGACCCTAAAGTTTTTCTGGTGAAGTCGCTTCTCAATGGCAGGGATGCAGCTTTTTCGATAGGCGGCGGAAACAGGAAACCAGCGCCCTTTGTCGTCCTGCGGCACCACTGCGTCGACGCCTTCCGCCAGGGAAACGATTCTACTCAGTACCTCCTGCGTAATAAACGGCATGTCGCAGGCGAGGAACAAGTTCAAGTCCGCCTCACTCTGTTCCAGGCCTGAAACCAGCGCAACCAAGGGCCCTCCTCCGGCGAATCGATCCGCAACATGCGGGAGATGAAGGAACGGATAGCGTTCCATGGGGGCGAGCAGAAACACTCGTTTACAAACCGTGCTAAGCAGGTCGGCGGCTATTTGTACCAAGGGTTGGTTCCGAAAGCGGATCAGCGCTTTGTCCTGGCCCATTCGGCTGCTTTTCCCGCCCGCGAGTACGAATCCATTTACCGATTTCAATTTGCCCTTTTCCCGGTTGGCTCATCAGCCGCAGCAGTCTGCAGTCGCAACAGCAGCGCTCGGATAATTTTGCCATGAACGAGATCCAAATGGATCTTCCAAGTGGCCCCTCGTTCGTTTTCCGATCCGTCTGCAGATGTGTCGGAGGCTACTTGAGAGCGAGCCCTAAGTTTTCACTTGCCTTGTCTTACTCAAATAGGTACATTCTTACTCTATCTATATGAGTTGTATTAAAACAGAGGTAGTAAGAATAAGCAGCAAAGGGCAGATCGTCATTCCAAAGGAGATCCGCGATGCTTTCAGACTTCACACAGGCGCACAACTGGTGATTCGAGGTACTGCGGACTCCATCATCATGGTGCCAGTCCAAAGTTACACCGAGCTGCTTAAGCGTTTTGGAAAATCACTTCTCGAAAAAGAACAGCGATGAAACTACGAGATCTGCTGCGGAAGTTAAAAGGAGAACGGCTTGGCTTTGACTCCAGCTTCTTTCTATACCACCTGGAGTCAAACTCTCGCTTTGAGCCAGTAACCTCCGCCATTCTGCATGCAGTGGAAAGCGGAACCGCGCGCGCCCTGGCGTCGATCCTGGTGTTCCATGACCTGTTTCTTCGGCTCTCCCGCAGCAACCCTGACGCGACCGCCACATTTGAAGCGTTGCTTCGGAACTTCCCTAACTTGAAATTTGTCGCAATCGACGAGGCAATCGTGACGGATGCCGCCAGATTGGAGGTAGAACATGCCGTGAGCGCTTGGACGGCGTTGCACCTTGCCTGCGTGCGCAGCGGCGGGGCAAACTTCTTTTTCACCGCAGATAGGGGTCTGCCGGCGCTTCCAGAAATCAAGCCCATTGTTCTCGATTCCATTCAGCCTTGATGCCGCAATATGTTGGGTTATCGCTCAAAATGTTGCCAATATCTTGGGGTCATATGTTACCATCGGAACCGGTGGTAGTGGGCGCTCGATGCAGAATAGGCGCGTAAGTTTATGGCTGCCCGACGTCGTTTGCGAATGTATCCTGGATGGCTTCCCGCAGCCCTGACGCTATGGTTGTCGGCCGGGCTGGCGCTATTCACCGTCTATGGCTGGATCCTGTACCGGATTACGCATCCTCGGCTGGTTGGAGAAACTGTCAGGCCCGAACAGTATCTGCTTCCGCAGCGCGAGATCGCCTGGAATAGCAGGGACGGGAGTCGCTCGTCCGGCTGGTTTATCCCCGGACAGAGAGGGGCTCCGTTAGTGGTGTTATGCCACGGCTACGGGTCCAATCGCACCGCCGTCTTGAATCTGGCGACCACCCTGAGAGAAAGTGGTTACAACCTCCTGTTGCCGGCGTTACGAGGCCATGGGGACAACGACGCCTTATGTGCCTTGGGATGGCGTGAGTCGGAGGACGTAAACACCGGGATTGCGGCGGTGCTGGCAAGCGAAAGGATTGATTCACTTCGCGTCGGAATCTGGGGCGTCACGACAGGGGCCTTCGCCGCTCTCAAGGCAGCCGAAAATTCCGACAAGATTGTGGCGATGGCCCTGGACTCCGTCTATGGGAACTTGGAGTTTTTTGCTGGTCTGCAAGCGAAAGAGATCGTCGGGTTCGACAACATCTGGTTTCGGCGTTTGCTCGGATATGGATTGGGATGGATGTTGCGAGTTCCTGAAACGCAATTGCGCCGGGACATCCCAGTCGAGCAGTTGTTTCACATTTCTTCTCTCTTCATTTACGGCCTGGAGAATAATTCCGCACTCGCTGCTGAGACTCGCCGGCTCTACACACGTGGCGGCGGTAAAAAGGATCTGATTGTACTGGGCAAAGCGCGAGGCTCTGTCCTGCTGGGAAACGAGGTCAAGAACTATGACAGCAAGATATTGGATTTTTTCAGAACCGCGTTGCCGATCTAACTTCGGATATCGGAAACGATGAGGGTTTCTCTTTCGACCCTGGCCACTCAGTTTTTGTCAGCGATGCCTAACGGTCCGCGGTCACGCGCTATTCGGCAGCCGGACCAGCGACGGTTCGCATGCCGGCTGCACTGTCAGAATAAGGATCCCTTCAATGCATAAACTGGAATCTCTCGAGCTGGTAGGATTCAAATCCTTTTGCGACAAAACGTCCGTGATCTTCAACGATCGCATCACGTCAATCGTTGGGCCTAATGGCTGTGGAAAAAGCAACGTCGCCGAAGCGATCAGTTGGGTATTGGGCGAACAGCGGCCCAAAAGTCTGCGAGGCGAGAAGATGGAAGACGTCATCTTCAACGGCACCAGCGCGCGTAAACCCTTGGGCTTTGCGGAAGTGACTTTGGCGTTAAAGCCTATCGAAGAAGCCACTCTGGATGACGGCATCCCGGTCGATCCCATTGTCGTCACCCGCAGGCTCTATCGCTCGGGCGAAAGCGAGTACCTGATCAACGACAGGCGCTGCCGGCTGCTGGACATCCATCAAACCTTTGAAGGAACCGGTCTGGGCTTCACGAGTTACGCCATCATTGAGCAAGGGCGGATCGGGTCCATTCTCACCTCGAAGCCTATGGAACGGCGCAGTCTCATCGAAGAAGCTGCAAAGATCACCACGTTCAAGCAGAAAAAGAAGGCTGCAGAGATAAAGCTGGAGCTGGCGCACCAAAATTTGCTCCGCGTCAACGACATCATTGTGGAAATTGAACGTCAACTGCGCTCCCTGAAGCGTCAGGCAACGCGGGCGCAAGCCTTTTCTCGTCTGCGAGAAGAAATGCGAGCTTTTCAGCGCGCCAAATTGCACCGGGACTGTCAGAGACTGCGGTCCGATTTGGAACAATGCCAGCTCCAGTTGCAGGCGATGCAGGCGCGTGAGCATAACGTGACTCAAGCATTGCAGACGCGCGAACAGTCCTTGCAGCAAATGAGCCTGCGACACAACCAGTCGGTGCGCGATTTGGAGCAGCGCCAGGAGCAACTTTCCCTCGTCGCGCTCGAATTGGAGAGGAACCTGCAAACGCAGGATTCCCAGCAACGGCAAATTCACCTGACCCGCGCGCAGACGGAGGTGTTGGAACAGGATGTGAGTGAATGGGAGCGCCGTCTTTTAGAGATCCGGGCGCAATTTCAGGCGAAAGGCTCGCTGCGCTCAAACCTAGGAGAGGAACTGGCAACCATCCGCGATCGGATCGATCAGCTCAAAGCAGAAAATCGTGAAGTGCAAAAACAGATCGATCACCTGGAAGAGCGACTCGATCAGGTCCGCAACTATACTCTGGAAGAAGTGAGTCAAAAGGCGACTTTGAACAACCGGAAAACGCAAATCAAAGAAGTCCTCTCATCTCTGGAGGCGCAGCAGGCGCGCATCACCGCCGACCGGGAGAGGCTGGGCGGCCGCTGTGATCAACTCGGCTCGGCCGAAGCTCGCGTCTTGGATCAATGCCATAAAATACAAGAGGAAATCGAGCGGCTGGCCCAACAACAGTTACAGGCGGAACAGGTATTGACTGGAGTAGCGAACCAGGAAATCGCCACAGCCGAACAGTTACAATTGCTCCGGGAGAGGTACAGCAACTGCCAACATCGGCTTGCTTCCATCGAGGAAATTGAAGTGCGCCGGACGAACTACTCCGAAGGAGTGCAAAAGTTCTTAAACTTCATACAACAACGCAATTCTCTTCGTTCTTCTGGGACCTTGGCCGATCACGTCGAGGCCGATCCACAATATGAGGCTCTCGTGGAAACCTTTCTAGATCACCAACTTGAATTTGTGTTGGTGGACGGCACATCGGACGCGCTCAATGGTCTAGAGCAGTTGCGCGAAAGTCGTGCCGGAAAATGCACTTTTTTAACGCTCCATACCGACAACGGCCTAGGAAGCAACGGAAACGAGTGCCCGGAACCGGATGTGGAGCGCGGCATCATCGGAACCCTGGGAACCCTCCTGAAGATGGAAGAGCCCGTCAAACAGGCGTTTTATCGCGCCCTCCCGCAATACGCAAATGCCGTCGTGGTGCAGGACATCCAGCATGCGCAGAGCTTGGGTCACGTGTATCCTGAGACAATCTTTTTGACCCTGGCGGGCGAGACCTGGACAGAACGCGGAGTCATTTCGGGCGTGAGCGAAAGCTCGCACACGTCCGGCCTATTGGCATTGAAACGCGAAAAGCGTGAGCTGGTTTCGCGGATTGCAGCCTTGCAACGCCAGATCCAGGAGACAGAAGTTGAGCTGTTGCAACTGAAGGACAAGCGCAAACAGATGGAACAGATGGAGAAAGATCAGCGCAACTTGATCCACTCTCAGGAAAAACAACTGCTTTCTGCGCAGCACGAATACAACCAGATCCTGGTGGATCTGCAGCGTGAGGAGCAGGCAACGCGCGTATTCAACAACGAACTGGCGGAAATCCAATGTGAGCGCGAAAGGTTGCAAGCCGAATCAATGCGCATCGACCAGGAACTGCAACTTCTGGCGCAGGCGAAACTGGACCGGGAACAGGAATTTGTTCAAATACAGGAAATTCTGGCGGGCCTGCGCGCCCGAAGCCAAGAAATGGCGCGCCTGCTGTCGGAAAATCAATCGGATCTTGCCGCTAACCTAGAGCGCAAGCACAGCGCCGACCAGGAGTGGACCCGGCTCACGGAAGAGGGAGCGCAACTAAACGGCCAACTGGTGCGCCACAAAGAACAGTTATCCACTGCCGAGCAACGGATCACAAGCTTGGAGGGCTCCAACCGGGAGCTCGCCGCTTTGGCCGAGCGATTGCAAGCGCGCAGGCAGCAACTGGAAACGGAATTGAATCAAAAGAAAGCCGCGATCGTTGAAGTGGAAAAGGAATTGCGGGATTCGCAGCAGGCCTTGGAAGAGGAACACAGAGTGAAGGAAGCTGTTTTGGAACAACGTATGCAGTTGGAAGTAACGCGCGCGCGCCTGGACAACGACCAGGATCACATGCGGCAATATTGCGTCGATGAATTGGACATCTCTGTCGAACAGTTGACCGCGGCGCCAACGCGGGAATGGGAAGAGCGTCCCGATGAAGAGATCAAAGCAGAATACGAGCAGCTAAAAAGAAAGGTGGAGGATTTCGGGCCGATCAACATGAGCGCGCTGGAAGAATATCAAGCCAACGAGGAGCGTTTCGATTTTCTCACACGACAGCGAGGAGACATCGAAAGATCCATGGTCGACACGCAGCGCGCAATCCAGGAGATTAACAAGCGCTCGTGCGAACAGTTCCTCGAAGCTTTTAAGGCGATTGACCTACACTTTAAGGACCTGTTCCGGGTTCTGTTTGGCGGTGGAGAGTGCGGGATGCTACTGCTGGACGAGCAGGATGCCCTGGAAAGTGGCATTGACATTTACGCGCAGCCTCCGGGCAAGAAACTGCAAAATATTATGCTTCTGTCCGGTGGCGAAAAAGCGCTGATCGCGTTTGCCTTGTTAATCGCCATCTTCAAGTATCGACCCAGTCCATTTTGTGTTCTGGACGAAGTGGACGCCCCGTTGGACGAAGCCAACATCGCCCGCTTCACGAACCTCGTCCAGAGCATGAGTGATGTTACGCAATTCATCATCATCACTCACAACAAAAGGACAATCGAAACGTCGCAGCGCATTTACGGGATTACCATGGAACAGCCGGGAGTGAGCAAGGTGGTTTCGGTGAGTTTCAACTGAGAAACATGTTCTCCCACTCGCGATTCTGTGTTACAAGTTTTCTGTTCCAGAAAATCGATGACGGCATACTCCACGGTTCGATTGGAAAATCTGAAGCTTCATCATAAAGGTAAAGTACGCGACATTTACGAATTTCAGGACAAACTACTCATTGTGGCGACCGATCGCATTTCGGCTTTCGACTGTGTCCTGCCCAACTTGATTCCCTTCAAGGGCCAAGTGCTGACTCAACTGACCGAATTTTGGCTCCAAAAGATTGCAGATATTGTTCCCAATCACAGACTAGCAACACGATTTTCTGACTTTCCCCCAGAACTCCAACATTTCCGAGAACGTCTGCTGGGACGCTCGATGCTGGTCATCAAGACTGAACCTTTACCCGTGGAATGTGTAATAAGGGGATATGTGGCTGGATCGGGTTGGAAGGAATATCAGAAAACGGGAGCAATATGCGGTATCTCGCTGCCCCGAGGTTTGCGGGAGTGTGAGAAGCTACCCCAGCCGATTTTTACACCGGCCACCAAGGCACGCGATGGGCACGACGAAAACATCCCCTTCCCGGAAGTTGCGCAGGCACTAGGAAGCGATATGGCACATCGGCTGCAAGATTATGGCTTGCAGATTTATCAACGCGCGGCAGACTACGCGGCGCAGCGAGGCATTATTATTTGTGATACCAAATTTGAGTTTGGTTTACAGGGAGATCGCCTCTTGCTGATCGACGAAGTCCTCACTCCAGACTCTTCCCGTTTCTGGCCAGCAGAACGGTATCAACCGGGTAAGCCACAGCCCTCTTTTGACAAGCAGTTCGTACGGGACTACCTCGAGTCGCTCGGTTGGAACAAGCGCCCGCCGGCTCCCGAGCTGCCTGCCGAAATCGTGCAGGCCACTTCACAGAAGTATCTGGAGGCTTACCGTCTCCTTACCGGCGGGGAACTGAGCATCGAATGAGGTCCGGTCCAGGCGCATCCATGGGCTTGTTTCGCAAAAAGAGATGACTAAAAATACGAAGTTGCGTGACCTCCTTGAGGAACTGGTGGTTGAAATGGTGGACAAAGGGATCTATTGGAATGAAGGCGTGACGCAGTTTGAAAAGCGGTTTATCCAAAAATCCTTGGAGAAAAATGGCGGCAGCCTGACCAAAGCGTCAACATCCATGGGAATCCACCGCAATACCCTGAGCAAGAAGATTATCCAGCACAGGATATTGAGGAAGAAGGATTGAAGAAGTTCCAGCTTCGGGCGGTTGGTTACGTCCAGCCCCACCTCATCGCTTGTCAGAAAAAATCATTCTTCCCCGGATAGTGTCCTTTACCCGCTCCGTCTGAGGATCCAATCCCGAGGTTCCGTGATGGGCAGGTTCCTGGTCGAGCGATCACACTTCAAAATTACCCGCTTTGACAGGGGAGCGGTCCAGGATATGATGACCCGGGTGGTTACATCAAATGAGCGCCGGCTTTGACATCTAAAGAACGACTCGTTATATTAGCACTCGCTGACCGCGAGTGCTAATATGGCAGAATTTGCGGTCACGGCTCTTTCCGATAACATAAGACATAGATAAGAAAGGAGTTACAGTATATGAGTACGATTAAGCCTCTGCATGATCGGGTTCTTATCAAGAGGATCGATCCCAAGGAAGAGATCAAGGGTGGCATTGTTATTCCCGACACTGCGAAAGAAAAGCCCCAGGAAGGCGAAGTCATCGCAGTTGGGAATGGAAAGATTCTGGACAATGGCACGAAGGTGAACCTGGAAGTAAAAGTAGGCAATCGCGTTTTGTTTGGCAAGTACGCTGGTACGGAAGTCAAGATCGACGATCAGGAATACTTGATTATGCGCGAAGAGGAGATCCTGGGAATCATCAGTCCGGGTGCTAAGGCCAAGAGCGCCGCTGCGTAGATCCCGGATCAGGATCTGATTGCAAACCATTTTTCACTAGAAGAACTGGAAACTTTAGAAAGAAAAGGAGACCAATATTATGGCTGCAAAGGATGTAACTCATGGTGAGGACGCGCGCCATGCGCTCCTGCGTGGAGTAAACCGGCTCGCGGATGCCGTGAAAATTACGCTGGGTCCGAAGGGCCGCAATGTCGTGTTGGAGAAGAAATTCGGCTCGCCGGTGATCACCAAAGACGGAGTGACCGTTGCCAAGGAAATTGAATTTAAAGGCATGGAAAACATGGGGGCTTCGATGGTGCGCGAAGTAGCCAGCAAGACCAGCGATGTTGCCGGCGACGGGACTACAACTGCCACCGTTCTGGCTCAGGCCATCTACCGCGAAGGCGTAAGAAATGTCGCCGCCGGGGCAAACCCGATGGCTTTAAAGCGCGGCATCGACAAGGCTTGTGACGCGGTCGTGGAACAGCTCAAGAAGATGAGCGCTCCCGTAGGTGACAGTAAGGAACGAATCGCCCAGGTAGGAACGGTTTCGGCAAACAACGACCGCAATATCGGCAACATCATTGCCGAAGCGATGGCCAAGGTAGGTCGAGACGGCGTGATTACCGTCGAAGAGGCCAAGACGATTGAAACTTCTCTGGAAGTTGTAGAAGGAATGCAGTTTGATCGCGGCTACCTGTCTCCGTATTTTGTGACTGACCCGGAGCGCATGGAGTGTGCTTTGGAAGATTGCCTGATCCTTCTGCATGAAAAGAAGATCAGCTCTATGAAAGACCTGCTTCCTTTGTTGGAACAGGTGGCCAAGGCAGGTCGCCCATTGCTGATTGTCGCCGAGGATGTGGAGGGCGAGGCGCTTGCCACGTTGGTAGTCAACAAACTGCGGGGGACCTTACAGGCATGCGCTGTCAAGGCGCCTGGATTCGGAGACCGCCGCAAGGCAATGCTTGAAGACATCGCGATCCTGAGCGGCGGCAAGGTGATTTCTGAAGATCTGGGGATTAAGTTGGAAAATGTCCGCATCGAAGACCTTGGCCGTGCTAAGAAACTGACTGTCGACAAAGACAACACCACGATTGTCGAAGGCGGCGGCAAAGGACAGGACATCGCAGGCCGCGTCAAGCAAATTCGCACGCAGATTGAAGAGACCACTTCAGACTATGATCGCGAAAAATTGCAGGAACGCCTGGCAAAGCTGGTTGGCGGAGTGGCGGTGATCAAGGTGGGTGCGGCTACGGAAACCGAGTTGAAAGAAAAGAAGGCTCGGGTGGAAGACGCGATGCATGCCACGAAGGCCGCCTCTGAAGAGGGCATTGTCCCCGGCGGCGGAGTCGCCTATCTGCGCACGCGGAAAGCGCTCGATGATCTTAAGCCACGGGGTGACGAAGCCGTAGGTGTCAACATCGTTCGTCGCGCGTTAGAAGAACCACTGCGACAAATCGCCTACAATGCAGGCCAGGAAGGCGCTGTGATAGTGGGCAAGGTGATGGAGCACAAGGAACTCAACTATGGGTTCAACGCGGAAACGGAACAGTTTGAAGACCTGGTGAAAGCCGGAGTCATCGATCCTACGAAAGTTACCCGCATCGCCTTGCAAAACGCTTGCTCGGTTGCCGGACTCTTGTTGACTACGGAAGCCCTGGTCTCCGAGATCCCAGAAGAGAAGAAAGAGGCCCCCATGCCGCATGGCGGTGGTGGCATGGGAGGAATGTACTAAGACATTCCGAACGCACGATTGCGGACTGCCGATTGGTACCAACCGGCAGTCCGCAATCTGAAATCAGGAGATCCGCGCCCCATATCATTCCTCTCAGGTGGGCACAGCGCCAAGGACCTCAGAAATCGCACCTGTACTGATCAATTCTCACCTCTCCCGACATAGCTATTCATTCATGGATCGCCTTGGGACACGTGCATAATTTATTCTGCTGAACTAGAAAATTAGCGCCTGTTTCGCCTTTTACAGCTAGAATCGGAACTGCTTGGCTTCGGGCGAGCCGTCATCGATGGCGTAAGGAACCGAAATGCCGGCTTTAGTTTAATTTGAAGACGACTACCCTTTCTCTGGCAAAAATTTTTTACCTTCTTTTGGTCCTCTACCTGACTCTCTTTTTCAAGCTCGGTGACCTTGCTTTCGTAGGTTCCGACGAGCCTCGGTATGCGCGCGTCGCCGAAGAGATGCGGCAAAGCGCCGACTATATCGTGCCCACGCTGCACGGAAGACCGTGGTTGGAAAAGCCTCCTCTCTACTATTGGCTTGCAGCGGCCAGCTATTCTCTGTTTGGAGTCAGTGAAAAAAGCGCACGTTTGCCATCGGCTTTGGCTGCAGCGCTTTCGATTCTGTGCTTGTGGTGGGTGGTAAAGAAACTAAAGGATGAAGACACGGCTTTTCTTGCTGCTCTAATAGCAGCCACTTCCCCCCTGTTTTTTACTTTTAGCCGCGCCGCCAGTACGGACCCCATCTTCAGCTCGTTGCTCTCGATCGGACTTCTGTTGTACCTGTACGGATTTATCCGTGGCGACATGTGGCCCTGCCTGGCGTCTGGAGCCGCGATCGGATTAGCGACCTTGGCCAAAGGTCCCATCGCTGTAATCCTGGCCGGTATGGCCGGGCTGCCGGCCCTGGCGTTTTACCCGTCAACAAGGCGGTGGTTTCAAGCGATTCTCAGTCTTTTGGTTTCTCTGGTTGTTGCTCTTCCCTGGTACTGGCTCATCATCCAACGTAGCGGATTTGAATTCATTTCCGTGTTCTTTTTAAACCACAATCTGGCTCGATTTTTCACCGGATTGCACCATCATCAACAGCCATTTTATTACTATGTGGAAGTGCTTGCCCTTGGGATGTATCCCTGGATAATCGTGGCGTTTCTGGGTGGAAAAGCATCCTGGCTCAGTATCAAAAAGACTCCCTTGGGAACCGCGACCTTCGCCTGCCATCCTGGATCAAACCCGGGACTCATTCTCCTGGGGAGCTGGATCTTACTTCCCCTGTTGGCCTTCTCCGCGAGCCATTCCAAACTGCCCGCATATGTGTTGCCTCTGGCGGTGCCTTCGTCCCTCCTCCTATCTTTGCTGTTATCAGGAATCGAGGAAACCACCTTTCAGAAGCGCCGGCGCTTCGTATTCGGTTCGCTCATCGCCGCGTCCCTGGCGCTGGCGGTGGCCGCGATCACCACTGTGAGCAGCCGATATCAGGCGCCGCACATAGGCCTGGTCCTGGGTGGCTGCTTGGTTTTAGAGAGTTGTCTCGCTTATTTTCTAGCTCGGCGTAACTTGGCAAGCGCTCTGCTTGCATTGGCCGGCAGCAATGTCGCCATTGTTCTGTTTCTAGCCACGGTAGCGCTTCCAATGATGGAACCCTACCATTCGACACGATCCTTGGTGCAACATGCCCTAGCGCGCCTTCCCGCAAATGAAAAGTTCTACCAATATCGAACCTTTCATCAGACCATCGACTACTACAGTGGGGGTCGTACCGTGATGGAAAGCATTGAAGATTTGCAAGGATTGCGCGGTGTCTTGCAAACCCATTCTCCTCTCTGGACGATCACCGAGAACGTGCAAGTTCCATTCTTGCAAAGTCAAATGGATTTTCAAGCGCAGCTTCTTGAATCTCGCGGGAATTGGTCGCTGGTTAAAATCTCAAAAAAAACCGCCACGGGTCACACGTCGTTTGCCCTGCCTGCTTGGGACCGTTTGACACCCAGAATTGCGGCGCGATAACATGAGTGTTTTGTACCTGGCTAGACAGTCAACATGAGGATTTTCAATACTTTAACCGGACAGGAAGAAGAGTTTCAGCCGTTCCAGAATCATCATGTCCGCATGTATACCTGCGGGCCGACCGTGTACAACTTTGCCCACATTGGCAATTTCCGCACTTTTGTCTGCCAAGACCTGTTACGGCGGTGGCTCCTTTATCGCGGTTATCGCCTTACCCATGTCATGAACGTCACCGACGTAGATGACAAGACGATTACAAATGCGAAGGCGGCGGGGCTTTCTTTGAAAGATTATACAACTCGTTATGCGGACGCGTTTTTTGAAGACTGCCGACATTTGCGACTGCAGCAACCCGAGGTGATACCCTATGCGACCGATCACATCGAGGAAATGGTGCAACTGGTGGAAAAATTGATGGAGAAAAATCTGGCTTACCGGCAGAACGGTTCCATTTACTATCGCATTTCCGCCTTTACAAACTACGGGCGGCTATCGCGCCTTGATCCGAGTCAACTGCAAATTGGGCACTCCATCGAGGCCGATGAATACTCCAAAGATAACCCCCGAGACTTTGTCCTATGGAAGGCCCCTAAGGACGGCGAGCCTTATTGGGAGACGCGCATTGGCCCGGGGCGCCCGGGTTGGCACCTGGAATGTTCCGCTATGAGCATGAAATACTTGGGCGAAACTTTTGATTTACATTGCGGAGGAGTAGATTTGATTTTTCCCCATCATGAAAATGAAATTGCTCAAAGCGAAGGAGCCACTGGCCGGACTTTTGTCAAGTACTGGTTTCACAGCGAGCACCTCTTGGTAAACGGCGAGCGAATGGCCAAATCGAAAGGGAATTTCTACACGCTGCGAGATCTGCTGGAGAAGGGCTTCGATTCGATTGCGATCCGTTATCTGCTGTTGTCGACGCACTACCAGAAACCTCTTAATTTCACGCTGGAAGGGGTTGGACAGGCCACAGGCGCGCTGCAAACGTTGAAGAACTTTTTGTTGCTGGCGCGCACTTGCCGCCAGGCGCCATCGGACAATCCACGCGTTGTGGACATCGCAGAGCATCGTCTACGCCAATTTGAATCGGCGATGGATGACAACTTGAATATTTCCGCCGCGTTGGCCGCCGTCTACGACGCCCGCTATGATCTGAATGCCATCGCTGAATCTCAAGGCCTTTCTTCGGCCGATCGGGAAAAAGTTCTCCTGCTCTTTCAGAAATTTAACTCCCTGCTGGACGTTCTGGATTTTGAGGCCGATGTCATCACGGATGCCGAAGTGTTGCAATTAATTGAGGAACGAGGCGCGGCCCGGCGCAATCACGATTTTATGCGTGCCGACGAAATTCGCGCGCAACTGTTGCAAAGAGGCATCGCCCTGGAAGATACGCGCGATGGGGTGCGCTGGAAGCGCACGCGTTAGGAATCTAACCCGGGTAGCGCTGGTGGCAAAACCTGCGACGTTGGAGTGTGGAACGTCAAAGGTTCGAAAGCTCCCGGGGCCAACACGCGCTGTCGCGATCGTAGTGGAATTTTCCATTTCTCATGGGTCGTCTCAAGCTCGCCTGGCCGACTTCCGCATTCCATCGTTCCATGATTAACTACTGGTATGAAGATCGCTGATTCAAAGTCACACTGGGTAACCCCATCCGAGGTTCGATCCATTCTATCGCGGTACATGCTGGCCGACGGCATGGACCTAGTGGTGGACCTGGAAAAATCCCAGGGGAGTCGGCTTTTCGATTCTTCACGGAATGAATATTTCATCGACTTTTTTTCCTTTTTTGCCACCCAGCCCATGGGCTTGAACCATCCTTACCTGCTGACCGAGGAATCCAAAAAGGACTTGCTCAGGGTGGCAGGAACCAAGGTTTCCAACTCCGACGTCTATTCAGTCCCGATGGCGGAGTTCGTTGATACCTTCGCCCGATTGGCCAAACCGTCTTTCATAAAGTATTTGTTTTTTATTGAGGGGGGGGCCCTGGCAGTGGAGAACGCGCTCAAGGTAGCATTTGATTGGAAAGTCCGCAAAAACTTCACAAAGGGATACCGCGAGGAACGGGGGCATCAGATCGTCTATTTCAAGCAGGCATTTCATGGCCGGTCTGGCTACACGCTTTCTATGACCAACACTTTCGATCCTCGCAAGACAGCCTACTTTCCCAAATTCAAGTGGCCCCGCGTGCTGAATCCCAAAATCACTTTCCCACTCACTTCAGAGCGGCTGCGCGACGTTGAAAAAGCGGAAGCCGAGAGCGTTCGGCAAATCCAAGCAGCCTTCTATGAAAACAAGGATGATATCGCGGCTATCATCATCGAGCCAATCCAGGGAGAAGGGGGAGACAATCATTTTCGGAAGGAGTTTTTCCAGCAGTTGCGCGTGCTGGCCGACGAAAACAACGCCCTCTTGATTTTCGATGAAGTGCAGACTGGATTCGGCCTGACGGGCAAGATGTGGGCATACGAACACTTTGTTGAGCCGGATATCATCGCCTTTGGGAAGAAAACTCAGGTCTGCGGAATCATGTCGAGCGCTCGAGTTGATGTGGAGCGCGAGAACGTGTTTCACGTTCCCAGCCGCATCAACTCCACCTGGGGGGGCAATTTGACTGACATGGTGCGCTGCAAGAAGTATCTGGAAATTATGGAAGCGGAACAACTGGTGGAGCAAGCGGCGCGTACCGGCGTTTACCTGCTGCAACGTCTGGAAGAACTGCAAGGAGAGTTTCCGCAGTTGGCCTCTAACGCGCGCGGCCGCGGCCTGTTCTGTGCCATTGATTTGCCATCAACCGAACTACGCGTAAGCTTCCTACGGAGCTGTTTTGAAAAACGATTGGTTCTTCTTTCTTGCGGAGAGCGGTCGGTTCGCTTCCGCACTGCGCTCAACATCGATCGGCCGACGCTGGACGAGGGGCTGCAGATCATTCGACGGGTGCTGACCGAAATGATCTGTTAAATGTTGCAGCATAGAGTGACAGACCCAACCTAGCTTGAAACTAGACTCAGCAACGAAGTTAAGGAACGAATCGAGGTACCTAGGTCAGCGCCACATAACGAAACAGGAACAGCGCGGCAAACAGATAGATCAGCCAGTGCGCTTCGCCCTTGCGGCCGGTGATCAGTTTTAGCAGGGCATAGGAAACAAATCCGAAGGCAATTCCTTCAGTGATGCTTACCGCCAGCGGCATCAAAAGGACGGTTAAGAAAGCGGGAATGGCCTCGGTCGCGTCGTCCCAGGCAATGCGGCGCACACTTTTTATCATCATCGTACCCACAAGAATGAGCGCAGGAGCAATCACCGGATACAGCGCCGGTCCTCCGTCTTTCAGTTGGTATCCACCGCCGATCATTTTCACCAGTGGATAAAAGAAGAGTGAGAGGAGGAAAAGGGCGGCAGTAACCAAGTTGGCCAGTCCTGTCCGTCCTCCCGCCGCAACTCCGGCCGCGCTTTCGATGTAGGCTGTAACCGTCGAAGTCCCCAAGCCCGCGCCGGCTACGGTACCGGCCGCATCTGCTAGAAGCGCCTGTCGAGCGCGGGGAAGCGCGCCATCTTTGATGAATCCGGCCTGCTCGGCGACACCGACCAGGGTACCGACCGAGTCAAACAAGGCCAGGAAAAAGAAGATAAAGATCACGGCTGCCATATCGGGTTTAAACGCGCCGACAATATCCAGCTTCCCATAGGTTGGGGCCAACGAAGGAGGGCGACTGATCAGCCCCTGATAGCGGACAATCCCGCACAGGAGTCCTGCCACCGTCGTCGCAAGAATTCCGAGCAACAGGGTCCCACGCACTCTCCATGCCGCCAGCATTGCCACCGTCGCCAGTCCAAACAGGGCCAGCAGCGCCGGTGGCGCCTTCAGGTTGCCTAGAGTTACAAGCGTACCCGGAGAGGCTACGACAATTCCCGCCCACTGTAACCCGATCATGGCGATCAGCAGTCCGATTCCCACCGCAATGGCGTGCTTCAAGGATTCCGGAATCGCGGTGATTAGCCGTTCGCGCAGGCCAAACCCGGCCGTGAGAATGAACACCGTTCCAGCAATCGCCACACCTCCCAGAGCCACCTGCCACGGGACTCGCATTCCCATCACCACCGAGTAGGCGAAAAAAAAGTTGTGCCCCATAGCAGGCGCAACCGCGATCGGATAATTGGCAAGCAGAGCCATCAGTACGGTCGCCAATGCGCTGGACAGACATGTCGCAACCATCACCGCGCCAAAGTCCATGCCACAGGCGGCAAGCACCGTCGGCTGGACGAAGATGATGTAGGCCATCGTCATGAAGGTGGTAACGCCGGCCAGGATTTCCGTCCTTACCGTGGTTTGATTTTCAGCGAGATGAAACCTGCGTTCTGGCCATCCGGCGCGTTGTCCTTCGATCCTCACGTTCGCTCCGCCTTCGTGCTTCTCCGCGCTAGCTGGCCGCGCAGATTTTCGGATCATAGTCTAATTCGGCCATGCAGTGGATGCATACCGATCGTTCACCGATAGGGAAGAAGCCTGGAAGTGCGAGAGATTCTTCAAGAGCGGTCGGGGACGCGACTGGCTGCTGCAAAAGTTGCAGATCCGGATTTGACTCGGGTAAGAATCCGTTGTACAGGGTCGCTCGCAAAGTAGCTGCCCCTTCATGTCATTCTATTCCCCTCAAGCTTTCGGTATAATCGAAAGGCCCGTGAGGCGCCGTACCCAAGTGGTAAGGGAGAGGTCTGCAAAACCTTTATTCAGCGGTTCGAATCCGCTCGGCGCCTCCAAACTAACCTCTTTCCCGTCTATCATTTCCAGGTTTCACTTCCCAACTTCGACTTCCTGTAGAACGTCACTGTTTCCTGTTTTTTGCCTATTTTGTTGCCTGTCCTGAAGCAGCGTGAACACCCGACGAGCGGCGCTGTGCGGAGAATACTTGGCGTAGTACATCTCGGTCGTGCGGACCGAACTATGCCCCAGTACCTTCTGGATGTCCTTCATGTCTGCGCCGTTTTCCGCCAGATCGATGGCAAAGTACTGGCGAAGATCTTTCATCTTCAACCAGCCAAGTCCGGCAGCCTCCCGCGCCTTGTAAAAAGGCCGATAGATGCTGCGATACCGATCCCGGCTTTGCGGCCGCCAGAACACATAAGGACAGCCCGGCAACACCGGAAAGGATTCGATTGGTTCCAGCGCCCTGTCTGTCAGCGGCACCAGACGAAATCTCCCTGACTTGGTGTTGTCGGTAAAAACCATAAGCCGCTCGCGCACTCGCACCTGATTGTGCTTGAGCGTTAACGCCTCCTGCAGCCGACATCCGGTTTCCCGCATGAACGTGAGGATCTGCTGCACTCCAAGCGGAAGATGCGAAACGACGCGGTCGATTTCCTCCGGCATCGCTCGCGGACGCGCGCGGATGATCTCCTTCAGTCTCTGGAAGTCCCGGATTCGATTCCGCCGGATCACGTCGGTCTGCTTTGCGTACTTGATCATGTGCTTGAGTGTCGTCAGGTCCCTATTGATCGTCGCGTTATCGACTCCGGCCGCTTTCCTCTGTTTCACGAATCGATGCAGATGCACCGGCCGTACCCGAGCCAGCGGAATCTTTCCTTCAGCGAAGCCCGATTCTCCGCCAAGGCATGCAGGCGCTCGATTCCCCTCGGATAACGAACGAAGGACTGAACCCCGCAGGAGTTGCAGGTAATGACCGGCTTATCTTTTTTCGTCAGTTTGATGGTGAGAAGATCTCCGCAAAGAAAACATGGAATTTTCAGAGCCATAAGCCACCTCACAGCCGAATTGCCGACAGTCTGCGGCTGTCAGCGTGGAAAATTGTCGGGTGGTTTCAGGAAATCGTCTAGGACATGGAACGAGCGGTTTTATGTCCTGATTCTAAGCGGCGAAATTACAGGATGGACTTGGACTCAGGCTGCATGAAAGACTCAGTCCATCTCACGCTGCAAGGCTTCAATTTGAACCTCCAGCTCGGGCACCTTTTCGGTGATGACGTTCCAAAGAATGTCCCAATTGACGCCGAAGTAGCCGTGGATCAGTCGGTCTCGAAAGCCTGCAATCTGCTTCCAATCAACGCCCTGATGCCGTCGGCGAAAGTCAGTCGAAAGATTCTTGACCGCTTCGCCAATGATCTCAAGATTTCGAACAACGGCATCCTGCGTCTTGGTGTCTTTAAGGAATGCCTGATAAGTCAGATTCCTCGTGTAGCTCTCAATCCTCTTGATGGCTTCCCGTATGTCGGCGATGGATTCCAGATTGCCCCTCTTAGACATACACGACGCTTTTCTTGATCTCTCCGGCAAGTTCCTTAATCCTGATCCCCTCGACGCCGTCGGGGGTTAAAATGTCAACTTTTCTGCCGAGGAGCGTCTCAAGGTATGCAGCCAAATTCATGAAGTTGTCAAAGCTTGGCTCTCGGAACTCAACCAAGAAGTCAATGTCACTCTGCTGGTTTTGTCTGCCTCTGGCATAAGAACCAAATAGGCCAATGCGCTTGACGCTGTACTGCTTCAGCTCTTCGTTGTGGCGTTTCAGCAGCCGAAGGATCTGTTGCGTTGTCAGCCGCGGCATTTGTGATTTGCTGCGCATGGTCCGTTAATCGCCTCCGCCAAGATTGCGGAAAAGAACTTCTTGGGCGACAACCTCGCCACGATCAGCCTCCGCGATGGCCTTCAAAAGAGCTTGCTCTTCACCTTCAGCAAGTCGGAACGTCTCGTGTCCCTCAAAAGCTAAAACGGTGACTTTCGCACCTTCAGCAAGAGGCGCACCTTCGACGATGATTTTTCCGGCCTCAACCCTGCCCGTTGATATTCTCATGGACAAGATTCTACCTGACCTGGAGCCTCAAGGCACAAACATCCCGATGCTTTAGGTTCCATTTTCAAGGGGCTGGAATGGATCTCGGTGCAGGTTGTGGCGATTCCAGAACTTTCGAACAGTTTCGATATCATCCACCCTGCTGCCGCAGCAGTCTTCCAAGATGTCGCAGATTTCCGGAATGGTGAGCTTTTCTGTAGCAAGGCCCGCAATGATCATCAGGAAGTGAAACAGCTCCAGCGTGGGAGAGGAAAGTTGGCGGGGATCAAAAAGCAAGGACTTGGATAATTTTCTGAAAAATTTCTTATCGTCTGCCAGTTGGGCTCGACTGACGAATTGCCGGGCCAGGTCCGTTGCCAGAATACTTTTATCCACTTTCACAAAATCCAGAAAAGCCTTTTCATCGCCATTTATGATTTGGTGGGTATGTGCTTGACTCAGGTTACCCCAATATGTAGTATGCGGGAATGGAAGACTACCCTCGGAACCTAACCGAGTTCGACGTGTGCTTTGATACCGATGAGGCTTGCCGTGAGTATCTGGTTCGACTGCGGTGGCCGGATGGCTTTCAGTGTCCGCGTTGCGGGTGTGGGAAATCTTGGCCTGTGCGAGAAGTGCTTTTGCAGTGCGCCGACTGCGGATACCAGACATCGGTGACGGCGGGTACGATCTTTCAGGACACCCGCACTCCTTTACGGTTGTGGTTCCAAGCGATGTGGTGGATCACCACGCAGAAAAACGGAGCCAGCGCCTTGGGGTTGCAGCAGATGTTGGGCCTGAAGCAATACCAGACAGCCTGGACATGGCTGCACAAATTGCGTAGCGCGATGGTCAGACCGGGACGCGACTTGCTGAGTGGCAGGGTAGAAGTTGATGAGAGTTACCTCGGTGGGTTGGAAGAGGGCCTGCGCGGCCGGAAGACGGAGACGAAGGCACTGATCATCGTGGCGGCTCAAGAGGATGGGAGGGGCATGGGACGAATCCGGATGCGGCACATTCCGGATGCCTCCGCCCAGAGCCTACACCGGTTCGTCCAGGACTCTATCGCACCAGGCAGCGTGGTACACACGGATGGTTGGCGGGGCTACTCTGGCTTGGACACCAAAGGCTACCTCCAGGAGGTGACTGTCCTGAAAGGAAAGAAAGAGCCGGCCTCAGAATTACTCCCGCGCGTACACCGCATCATTTCGCTTCTCAAGCGGTGGCTGATGGGAACCCACCAGGGCGCGGTCAGTCACAAGCACCTGGCCTATTATCTGGATGAGTTCACCTTCCGTTTCAATCGCCGCAAGTCCCCGAGCCGAGGCAAGTTGTTTTTTCGCCTGGTGCAGCAGGCGGTAGCCGTAGACCCCTCGTCCTACGACATGATCGTCGGGAAGACCCGTGCACCGACGCAAGAAACAAGACCACAAGCTGTTGGGGTTACCTGAGTCAAGCACATACCCACCATCCCTTAAATGCAGGGGGCCAAAATAAAGTTTCGAAGTAGGCCAAGAGAAGTTGCCAAAAGCACTCGGGGCGCTGATATAATTCCTAAAGGCTTAGGACAGATTTCCCTGAAATGCCGCTGGATAGGGCATGTACGGGCTTTTTAACCGTCGCCATCGGGCAGAGGCGTGAAAAGAGCAGGATTGAATTTCCTCTAATTTTGTGTTCGGCGACCCCCTGCATTCTTCTTTGCAGCGTCGGGACCGACCGAGGGAAGGGACCATGGTTATCGGAAGGAGTCAGCCGTGATACGGCTCGCCCGGGCGCAGACCATCGTGGTGGCTGTCGCCGGCATGGTCGCGGTCGCGGTGGGCAAGCCCGGTGAAAGTGCCGGATGGGCGGCCCGCGGTGAGATCAAGCTGGAGCTCGGTGATGGCCCCGACAAGGGATCACACTCGATGGATACGTCGCTGCTGTCCTGCGTCTCTCAACCTCCGCTGTGGCGCGTCCGCGCGAGGGATCCGGCGGCGAGCGGACTTTCCCAAATCGAATTGCTCGTCGATCCGCTCATAGACGGAAATCCCCGATTCATGTTGCTTGGTCTGATCGGGCGGGGTGTGGGGGCGCGCGCTTACGTACTCCGTGTCCCGGGGCCCTATTCGAGCGAGGGCGGCGGTACGTTCGCCGCGCGCGACGACGGCGCGGGCGCGATATTGGAAGTCCGCGGCCAGGCGAGCTCCGGCGTTCCCATGGCCATTATCATCCACTGCGCGACGGTTCGGCTGCTTCCGCCCCCGGCAAGGAGCCAGTGATCATGGTCCACTGTGTCGCATGGACCAGTCTTGCAGCGATCGTTCTTGCCGCGCACGCATCCTCGTTCGGCGAAGATGGATGGTCGGGAACGATAACCGAGCAGGTCGAATTCGGTTCGACCGGTAACCGAAGTCTAACCAAGGAGTTGCTTAAAGGAAAAATCGGCGCCGGCATTGGAAACGAGATCGTTGAGAATTCGACCTCCCGGGATCTCAACGGCGACCGCAAGCTCGAGATCTCGGTCACCGACGACCAAGCCGTGGCGACCGTGATCGGCAAGGGAAACTGGTACGTGGATACGACCAATAGGAGAAACGGCCCCCTTCTTGCCTGCTACGAGGAGGCGTCGATGTACGAGATGATCGACCTGCTGATCACCGCTTCGCAGGAAAGGTCGCAATTTTCCCTCGCGATCGACGCCAGCGGGCACTACCGGATCTCCAGCTCGGGAAGCGAGAAGGTCTATTGGGACGGTTTCAGGGGAGACAGGCTCGTCCGCATGTGCGAGCGCAAGCCCGTGGACTGGAAGGACACGTGCAAGACCGCGCCCCCGGCGTGGAACCAGGATTGCGGCGCGCCCGAGACCAAGCCTCAATACTGGAAGCGGAGCACGGCGCAATTCTGGACGAGAACATGGAACTTCGAGGACGCGGGGACAACCTGCGACCCGAACCATATCTCGGGATCCCGGAAGTCCGATTGGCAGCCGGTGAATCCTTCCGCGCTGCCCCCCTGGTTCACCGAAACGATGACCAAGGCCGGGGTTCTCGACCGCTTCGGAAGCAATCCCGCCGACATCTCCTTTGTCATGCGCAGCAGCGTCTTGTGGGATCTGCACCGCAAGGGCGCGAAGATTGACCTATGCGGTCCGGCGGACACGATGGGAGGAACCTATCTCATCAAGGCGGATTACGCGCATTCAGGGGAGCACCCTTCCCCGATCTTCCTGGCCGAGAACATCTCCGACCATCTCGAACTGACGCTTAAGGTGATCCTGATCGCGGGAGGCAAGTCGTACACTCAGCTTGTGGCCGTGAACGATGGCAATACCCAATACGACGATGCCCTTAACTACCAGTATGAACCGTGCGAGGGAGGTACTATCACCAGAAGCCCTGTCGGCAGGAGCGAGGTATTTCGCTATGCCGGGAAGAATGACATTTCGGTGCCTAGGTTCTCGCCTGGTTTCATCCCGGGACTACCCGAGGGAGTGGTGCCACGAGAAGAACCGGAAGCCACGGTACGCGTGAAGCTTGAAGGCACGAAAACCGAGCGAGGTTGGACCTTTGCCTCGAGTGAACCGGCCTGTTTGAGGGGCGCATCGGATGTCAAGGAGAAAAGCAGGCCCGTCACCATTGAATTGAGATTCGACCCTCTCAAGATGAAAAAGGTGGGGGAATCTGTCACGATTGATCAGCGTCCCAAAGGCCCTCACGACAACGGCACCTATTGGTTATTTCAGATAACCCGTGTGAAGGACTAGCTCTAAGACATTGGAGGGTTAGTTATGAGCCGAACGTCGCGTTCGCTTGCCACCCTTTTTGCGGTCATATTCGCCGGTTTTCTGCTGGCGATCATTTTGTGGATGTCATTTTCCCCGGCGCATGCTGTGGCCCACGCCGCGGCACGAGTTGTCCAGCGCCAGGACGAACGCAACTCTCCACAAGCTGCGGCGAACGCGCGGGGCGGTTTCTGGCGACCAGCGGGGTTGGACTCGCCGAACGGCGCCGCAAGCGGGCTCAATCCGGCCCAGATTAAGACGATACACGACAAGCTGCAGCAGATTTCCGACGTGTTTCGAGAAGTGGCTGTGCTCAAGTCTCCTGTCGGCTTCGAGGCGAAGGCCTTTCATACTGTAGGGAGCGACCCCGGCATCGGCAAGAAGAACAGCATGCCCGCAAGCAGTGTGGCCATATATCTTTTTGACTACGACCAGACCTGTCCGACCTGTCCGATCGAACCGGTCGTCGAGTCCCGCTGCCACGTCCATCTGTGGATCAACAACGTCCACCTCCTCTATCACTCTTGGCAGACGCCTTTCGAAAAGGACAACGAAGGTCCCATCTATGTGGCGCCGCGCCGAATAGGCGAGTTTGCCGGATTTCCTGTTTATGATGCCGGGAGCGGGCCGTATGCCCTGCTTACAAACGACATTACCCGCCCTGTCTGGCTACCGGTGAGCCGAGAGCGCTACATCCGTGCCAAGATAGCAACCTGGCAGAATCACCTGCTGAAATTGAAACCTCCAAATGACAAACAGGGCCGGGCCGATATTGCCGAGCTCGAAGCAGAACTGGACAGGATGTCGCCCGCCGAGCGCGCCAGCCCGGCGTATGTCGGCGGTAAATCCGCATCACGCTCAACATGGCTGTCTCCGGCCGATGATCAGGGAGCACAGGCGCTTGTAGCGACCAACCCGGCGTTTTTCGATCTCACGCGTCCGAGAACATCGTTCCAGATGGCGATCCTCAACACGTACCCGAAGAATTTGCTTAGCCCAGGCCGCCCGAACGGTTTCATCTGGAGAAAACTCCTGGATGCGTTCAAAGAGGTGGATTGGAAGCGGGTTGCCGGTCTCCTGCAATGACAGGCGTTTTTCGACGTGGATGATGCGGCTCGGGCTGTCACCGCCGGCCGGCCGGAGTTCCTGGGGCGCAACGGCACGCTTCGGAGTCCGGCGGCCATGACTTGCTCGCGGCTTTCCGGCAAGGTGGGAGACGCGTTGGATCCCTGCGCCGCGGTCCAGGTTCCATTCGAGCTCGTCGAAGGGCAAGAGCGTGAGTTCCTTTCAGATAGATTTTTCGTGAGGCAATCAGCTCCCCTGTCAAGCCATCAGAAAATGTAACTTTGGGTGGTATCGTCGCGCCATTTAAAATGTAACCCGATAGGTCTTACTTTTCATTTGAAAAACTACTTGTAGTAGGGCCTGTGGGAAAGTGGTAAGGCGCCTGCTTTTTAGGCGGGTTTCCACTTTCCCATCAGGCCGTTTTTCTTTCTTTTTTTGGCGCTTGTTTTCTTTCTTTGCCTCTCACTGATTTTTCCACAACTTTTTTCTTTCCAGGATCGCGCATCAACAACGATCGGCGGATAGGACGGGTCACAGGTTGTCTGTTTTTCCAGTTTTCCTGTTCTATCGGGTCCTGCGATTGAAGACCGACTTTGAATCGTTGTTCACCTGAGTGCTGCAGCCAACATTGGCCAGATCGTAGATGTGGCGCAGTTTGCAGTCGATGGACTGAGCCAAGTCAAATGGATCCAGAGTGCGCATTACTTTTTTCAATTCAGCGATCTTGCTTGAGTCAGCCTCAGCAGAGGCGATCACGCCTTGTAAGGGAGTTTGGGCCGGATCGTAGACTCGTTTGAGCTTAGAACCGACACCTACTTTTTAAATCAATTTGACCGAGGGGATGTACAAGTTCAATAACAGACGGAGCTCTTTCTCATTCAGTTGATTGATCGCTTTGACAGCGTCGAGCGAGTCGTAGCGGTCCCAGCCGAGAATTTTGCGCACATGGGTCCAGTTTTTCTGTTCCACATGCGCGTTGTCGTCTTTACTTGTAAGGCCTGCCTCGGGTGAACTGAATCTTGCTCTGGTCGCACCAAGCCTTCAGGTGGGCATTGATGAATTCAGATCCATTATCCGAATCGATTCCCACTAAGGGAAAAGGAAGCGCTGCCCGGATCTGCTCGAGCGCTTGTTGCACTGCGATTTGGCCGCGTCCCATCACAGCACGCGACTCGGTCCAAGTGGTGTGGATGTCGGTCACATTGAGAGAATGAGCAAACTCTCCACTGGCCGAATTGCCCCTCGCCGTCTCTGCTGGCCTGCGGGTATCGGAGCTGACAGGGTTGCGCATCGAGGATGTCGTGTTGCAGTCGATGAGCATCCGCATTCACGGTAAAGGCCGCCGCGAACGGTCATTACCACTTTGGAAGACAACCGCAACAGCACTCCGCGCGTGGTTGGCGATACGTGGACCGATCGCGGCGCCGGAGTTGTTTGTCAACGCGCGAGGCGAGCCGATGAGCCGCTGGGGATTCGCCTACGTGCTTCAGCACCATGGCGAAACGGCCAGTAAGAAATGTCCCTCCTTGTCCAACAAGCAGCTCTCGCCGCACGTGCTGAGGCATACCTGTGCGATGGTCGTGCTTCAGGCCACGCAGGACATCAGAAAGGTTTCGCTCTGGTTGGGACACAGTAATCTGGCGACCACTGAGATCTATACCCGCGCCGATCCCAGCGAAAAACTGGAGGCTATCGAGGCCATAGTTCCACCGCATCTGCGGAAAGGATCGTTCCGGCCTCCAGACAAACTGATCGCGCTCCTGAAGGCCAAGTCGGCCAAATCTTAATGGAGAGTTGAATGCGCGTGCGGCCCATGCTGCGCGCGCCGTACACCCCTCCTACTCCCCATAAGGAAGCACTTCCCATAAGGCAAGTAATGGAGATCTCTCCATTACTTGCCGCAACCGCCATTGCCCTAAATGTCAATCGCTAGCCAAGGCTCAGTGGCTGCAACAGCGAAAGGCCGAGCTGTTACCCGTCGGCTACTTCCATCTGGTCTTTACTCTCCCTCATGAGCTCAACCCGATGGCTCTGTGCAACAAGAAAATCCTCTGCGCCCTCTTGTTCCGGGCCGTCTCGGAGACCTTACTGGAGTTTGCCCGCACTCACCTGGGAGGAACCCTGGGCTTGCTTGCCGTGCTCCACACCTGGGACCAAACCCTCAGAGACCACTTCCATCTGCACTGCC
>JACQSX010000022.1 GCA_016211105.1 Acidobacteriota bacterium
ATCTTTAGACGCACCACCTCGCCCACGCGTAGTCCGGCCGCATAGGTGGTCATCAACAGGATGCGGTGCTTGGGATGAGCCGTACAGGCAAAGAGGCGTTCCAGTTCCTGCCGGCTCAAAATCTCAGGGAGTGGAGACGGTCTCTTGCGGGGCGGGATGGAGAGTTTCACCTGATCCCATCCCAAAGCCTGGAGGTAAAAGAACCGCAAGCCGGAAACGGCCACGTTGACCGAACTCCACGACAGCCCGCGCTCCACGGTCAGATGCAGCAGATAGGCTTTGATTTTTTCTACGTCGATCTGTGCCGGTGATTCTTTGTAATGCTTGGTCAGCCCCGTGACGGCTGCCAGATAGGCTTGTTGTGTCCTGGGCGAAAATCGCCGCAACGACATCGCGTCGATCATCTTGGTGCGTAGCTCTCCCATAATGTCTCCTTGAGTTTGGATGGTTGAAGATGGAAGCTCACCACGAGCATCCTCAAGCAGAGATTCTAGGCACCCAGCTTGGACGTTAACGCTGAGAACTCAAGCAACAAGCATGGAGGGAACAACAATGACTCTTGCGAAGGGAGCCAGCAGGGCCACCGCGAAGCGGTTTAGTTCAACGACAAGTATAACTGCTAAAAGCCGGCATATTATACGGTTAATGGCAGGTATAAAACACCGAGTGATAGGATTGGGCTCTTTTGATTCGCAGATTTCGCGCAGCGGCGGTTTTGTTATACGAAAAGAGAGGTCGGGTATGAGTAAGAGAGGGGGAGCTGATGGCGAAATTAGTAGAGCAGGTTCGCGAGGTGATCCGAATCAAGCACTACAGCATTCGGACCGAGCAGGCGTACCGGGGAGGCGGAGGCGTTCGCAGCCCGGCCGACACACTGTGACTGCGTCCAGCAGCTTCCACGTATCTATCTTGTCGTTTCATAGAGTCTCCTGTGGTTTGCAAAAGAAAATTTACTTTAGGAGTGCCCTTTCATAATGCAAGATCGCCCGGAGCTGCTAACTCGGCCCGATGATGAGGCTGCTCACGACCCTACCACGAAGCACTTGCATACTTTGGTTTCAGGAAGAACTTTGGAAGGATTGCACAGTCCTTCGGGGTTGAAGATGTCGCGTACCTTTCGCATTACCGCCAAATCGTCATTACTGAAAATCCAGGACATGTAATCCCTCTTCTCTAGACCGACTCCATGTTCGCCCGTAAGCGTGCCTCCGGCGTCCACGCAGATGCGCATGATAGCTTCCGCGGCCGCATGCACTTTCTCCAGATCCCCCGGCTTTTTTTCGTCGTACAACAGCAAGGGGTGGAGATTACCATCGCCGGCATGGAAAACACTCGTGATCATCAACCGGTATTGGTCGGCCACCGCATAGATTTTTTCCAAAACTTCCGGAAGTCGGGTGCGGGGAACGACGGTGTCCGATAAGTACATATTGGCGTTCAGACGGCCCATGGCTCCAAAAGAGCCTTTGCGTCCTGCCCAGATTCGCTTTCTTTCCGCTTCTGTCTTCGCTTCGCGCACCAGATAGGCGCCCGAGGCAAAGAGAATTTGTTCGGCGCGCGGCCCTAGATTATCCAGTTCGGCTGACAACCCATCCAGTTCCACAAGGAGCACTGCGGCGGCCTCAATGGGGTATCCAGCGGCGTTGACTGACTCCTCGACTGCCTTAATGGTAAGGTGATCCATCATCTCCAGGGCGGCTGGCACGATGCCGGAGGCGATAATTTGCGTGACGGCTTCGCCCGCGACGACGACGGAATGAAATGCCGCCAGGAAAGTGCGGACCGCTTGCGGCTTCCGAACGATGCGCAACCACAGTTTGGTAGCAATCCCCAACGTGCCCTCCGACCCGGTGAATAAGCCAGCCAGATCATAACCGGTATCCCGATACGGAGAGCCTAACTGGGTAATCGTCCCATCGGGCAAAACGACCTCCACGGCGAGAACATGGTTTGTGGTCACTCCATATTTTAGACAATGGGGACCCCCGGCGTTTTCCGCGACATTGCCGCCCAGGGTGGAGGTCATTTGGCTGGAGGGATCCGGGGCGAAATGATAGCCGTAGGACTCAAGCTTTTCGCTTAGAGCAAGATTGACAACGCCCGGCTCGACGACCGCAAATTCGTTCTCCAGATCGATCTGCCAGATTTTTTGCATGCGCGCCACTTCGATGATGATGCCTCCCTGAATCGGGACGGCGCCGCCGCTGAGTCCCGTTCCCGCTCCTCGGGGCAAAAATGGGATTTGATGCCGGTTGGCGGCGCGGACAACTTCAGAAACCTGCTGCGCCGTTTCTACAAAAACTACCAAGTGCGGAGGGCGCCGGTGAAAAGTTAAGCCATCACATTCGTACAGCAGCAACTCTGACGGATTTCGGATCAGGTTGTCGTTTCCCACGATGCGAGCAAGCTCTTCTGTTAACTCTGCCAGCACGACGTTCATCGGTTGAATTCCATCTTGAAAAGTCCTGACTTCCTTGTGACAGAAGACCCACGAGCGCGGGGAAATGCCACGCGTTTGTAGAGACGCGACATGTCGCGTCTCTACGCTGCTACCGACTCAGATGTGACCGCCTGCGGGTGGCGATCGCGAACCCTTTCTGCCGCCAAAAACTATATCCCAACCGCCGCGCGTAACGAAACAAAAGCGCTGACCCATGACTGCGGACTTCACGGCGTACGTGCACTCCGGTCATTTGGTGTTCCTAAGCGCCTCAACAGCGAACGCATGAATCTCGCGGCGCGCGTCTTTCATCCCTTCGGTCTTGCGTGATGGATGGACTCGGTTGCTCAAAATGCAGATGTAGATGTCCTGCTCTGGATCGATCCACATCGACGTGCCGGTAAAGCCAGTGTGGCCGAAGCTAGTGGGAGTCAGCGCCGGTCCTGCGGAACTTTCCGGTGTGAAAGTATCCCATCCCAGTCCCCAGCTTGAGCTGGCAAGCCAGGGCTGCCGCCCGGTCCAGGCACGAAGCAGCTCCACGGGGAGGGCTGCCTGCGGATGTCCCTTCACTGCCAATAGGATGTGGCGGGCAAATTGCGCCACCCCTTGGATGGTGCCGAACAGGCCGGCGTGCCCGGCGCCGCCACTGAAAAGCCGCGCGTTTTCATCGTGCGCCACACCCTGAGCAATGCCGTGCTGGCGAAAGTCCAATTCGGTGGGAGCGATTTTCAATGTTGCGGCTAACCCGGCCAAGGGACCGAACTGAATCGAGCTTAGCCGCAAGGGTTCCAACACGGTTTCTTCGACCACTCTTCGGAAAGGCTGGTGGAATGCCATTTCCAGGAGACGCCCCAATAGAATGAAGCCTGGATCACTATAAACAGAGCGTGATCCCGTGGCGTATTCCGGCTCTAGATGGAGAATCGCGTCGATGATTTCGTCGCCGCTCTTGCATGTCTTGAAAAACGGCCGATATGCCGACAGGCCAGAACTGTGCGATAGGAGGTGTCGAATCTGGGCCTTGCGCAGAATGATCTTGGGGAAAAAATCGGGCAGCGATGTCTCCAGATCTAATCGACGTTGCTCCACTGCCCGAAGCGCGGCTGTGACGGTGGCAATCGGCTTGGTGAGCGAGGCCAAGTCAAACCAAGTGTCCTCATCGACGGCAGGAGCATCACGCTGGTAAGTCAGCCGTCCCGCCAAAATGGACACCGCCGGATCGGAGGAGCGTCCAAAGGCGACGGCGCAACCGGGAAAGAGGCGGCGCTCCATGCAGCGATGACAGTAAGCGAGCAACGGAGCAGTTTTCATGGTACGACGAAATACCTTACTATTATTATCACCACGGATGCTCTTCGATCCACAACCGCTGCGAATTCCTGCGCCAAGGATGGAAGGCGATCTTCTTGGCGCACAAAGCCTGAAGGGGTAGACCCACCGTTTTGCCTCAGGCTCGTACCTAGGACCCATCAGCTCACCCGATGTACCTGAATCGCACCTTTAAGGCCTATAATCGTATTAATTAGTATATAATCATGCTAAAATGTTGCTTACATTCGCATAAAAATGTATTCTATGAGCGCTATGGAACTATTACGGCTTCACGAGGCGGCAAAACTGCTTAGCATTAGTTACCCTACACTCAAGCAGTGGATCTACAAGGAGAAGATCCGCTCGATCAAAACGCCGGGGGGTCACCATCGCATTCCTGGGCAGGAGGTAGAGCGTCTCATCGGGGTCACGCCACCTAGGTCATCCCGCGATGCCCAAGCAGGGCTCCACGCGATTAGCGGGCGCAACAAATTGCTGGGCACAATCACCGAAGTTAGGTCCGATGGACTGCTTGCGCAGGTGACCATGAACGTTGGGGGCCAATCGATCACTTCCATCATCACCCGAAGCGCGTGTGAAGAACTCGACCTGCGACCCGGGGCTCCAGCTTTCGCCCTTATTAAGGCCACCGAAGTGATGGTCATCCGCGGATGAGGATCTGTGAAAGACCAGTTTGGATGCAAAACCACGACACACATCGATTCCCAATCGTCGTCACCCTGCTGACGATTCTGTGCTTCAGGGGTGCGCAGGCCGGGGAAGTCCTGGTTGCGGCAGCTTCTGATTTGAACTTCGCCATCAGGGAGATTATTGCCGAGTTCGAAGCGAAAACAGGCCACAGCGTGAAGCTCTCGCTCGGTTCCTCCGGAAATTTCTACAGCGAGATCGTAAATGGCGCTCCCTTCGATGTGTTTCTCTCGGCGGATCTCGCTTATGTGAGACATCTGCAAGAGGCCGGTCTTGTAGAGCCACACGCCGTCTTTACGTATGCAGTGGGCCGCCTGGTGATTTGGATTCCCAAGGGTTCGCCCGTAGATGTTGGGGAGTTAGGAATCAAGACTTTGCTCCATCCGTCAGTGAAGAAAATCGCTCTTGCAAACCCAAGGCATGCTCCTTATGGGCAAGCCGCAATCGCGGTCCTGCAACACTTCAAAGTCTACGATGACGTCAAAGGAAGGCTTGTGTATGGTGAAAATATTTCTCAAGCCACTCAATTTGTGGAATCTGGCGCTGCTGATGCGGGCATCATCGCGCTTTCGTTAGCTCTTTCTCCGCCAATGCGACAGGCGGGGCGCTACTGGGAGATTCCGCTGGATGTGTACCCACGCATGGAGCAGGGCGCAGTGATTTTGAAACGGGCGCGCCCGAGCGAGGACTTTGAAGCAGTTCGCATGTTCTACGAATGGATCAAAGGAGATGGTGGCCGCGCAGTGTTCAAGCGCTATGGATTTTTTCTCCCGCTGAATCCATACCATGTTAAGGAGACCTCTTGATGAACTGGAATGCAGTAGAGACAAGTTTTAGATTGGCCATGGTCACGGCTACGATCTTATTGTTTGTCGGGATGCCAATCGCCTATTGGCTTACGTTTTCAAGATTGCGGTGGAAGTTTCTCCTCGAGTCGGTCGTCGCCCTGCCTCTGGTCTTACCTCCAACCGTTCTAGGGTTTTACATATTGGTTGCCATGGGACCTCGCAGTCCCTTCGGTCAGTTGTACCAGACCGTGGTGGGACACTCCTTGCCCTTTACATTTGAAGGCTTGGTGTTGGCATCGACACTGTACAGTCTCCCATTTGCCGTTCAACCCTTGGCTAGCGCGTTTGCCGCCGTGGATGTGCGGCTGATTGAAGCTTCCTGGACGCTAGGCGTCTCACCGATGGGAACTTTCTTGCGCGTGATTCTTCCACGCTCTTTCGCAGGTGTGATCACTGGCATGGTACTGAGTTTCGCTCACACGTTGGGAGAATTTGGGGTGGTGCTGATGGTGGGCGGCAATATTGAGGGAGTGACGCGAACCATTTCCATCGATATTTACGATGAAGTGCAGGCGTTAAACTACCATGGGGCGGCAACCACGTCGCTGGTACTCCTGGTTTTCTCCTTTGTGGTGCTGACGCTGGTGTACGCGTTAAATCGGAAAGCGTGGGCGGCATGGCCGGCGATGCAGCGATGAGGAGTGGTGAAAAAGGGGAATCCGAAGGTAAGAACGGCCTGATTGCCGAGATTGAGAAAATTTATCCGAGCGGAGCTTGTATCCAGGCGGCCGTTGGTGTTCCCACGGATCGAAGTCATGTAACGGTGGTGTTTGGCCCGTCGGGAGCGGGAAAGAGCACAGTTCTGCGCTGCATCGCAGGATTAGAGCTTCTCAGCAGGGGACGCATTTCGTTTAACGGAGAAATCTGGTCGGATGCAGAGTCCGGTATCGTAGTGCCCCCGCAAAGGCGTTTGATTGGATATCTTTTTCAAGACTATGCGTTATTTCCTCATCTGACGGTGAAGGCGAACGTGGGTTACGGATTAAAAGGACTTTCGCGAAAGAGATACGCGCAACGTGTGGGAGAAATGCTGCGGTTGTTACAACTGGAGGATTTGGGAGACCGGCGTCCGAATCAGCTCTCCGGTGGACAGCAGCAGCGTGTTGCCCTTGCCCGCGCATTAGTGCGAAGGCCTAGATTGCTGTTGCTGGATGAGCCGCTGTCGGCATTAGATGCGCCGATGCGCCAGTCTCTGTGGTGGGAACTGGACAAACTACTGAGGGAGTTTGGCATTCCAACGGTTTTGGTGACGCATGATTGGGCTGAAGCTTTAGCGCTGGGGGATGAACTGGTCGTGCTGGTTGCCGGGAAGGTGTTGCAGGTAGGGCGCCCAGAAGAAGTGTTTGCGAGACCGGCTCGTTTAGAAGTAGCGACTGCAGTCGGTGTGGAGACGATCGCTGTTGGCAGAGCAGCGAAGCGCCGTGAGGGCTTGGTAGAGCTTCAGGTTGGGGCCGCGCATCTGTGTGCGGCCGACCCCGGCGTGCAGGCGGATGCGTTTTACGTGTGCATCCGGGCCGAAGACGTAACCCTGGAAACTGGCGGGACAAGCCACAGCAGCGCCCGGAACCATCTGTCTGGGAAGGTGGTCGAGATGACTCCCACTGACCGGGGAGTGCTCGTGGTGGTGGACGCAGGCATGCGAATCGAGGCGCTGGTTACCCGTCAGGCAGTGAAGGATCTCGGGTTGAGGATGGGCGACGCGGTCATCGCCGTCGTGAAGGCTTCGGCAATTCACCTCATCCCTCATGGGGGCTCAAGAAGGTTCGCCGCGCATGACTTTTCATGACCTGCTCTGTGCCCGTGGCCGGCTGGAGGTAGTTCCCTAGCCTGGCGCCGCGCTGTCTCAAGCTTTCGTGTTACAATTGAAGGTCTATGGGCGTGATCATGCGTCGACAGACGCCTACCGTCTGGGTAGGTTCCGTTCCCGTGGGAAGTTCTCACCCAGTGGCGGTCCAGTCGATGACCAATACGGACACTGCCGATGTAGAAGCCACTTTTGGGCAAGTCATGAGTCTAGCCGCAGCAGGCAGTGAACTGGTGCGGGTCACGGTAAACAATAAGGAAGCAGCTCAAGCGGTTCCCAAGATCGTAGAGCGACTTCGCTCTCGGGGCTGTGATGTGCCCATCATCGGGGATTTTCACTACAACGGGCATATTTTGCTCAAGCAATTTCCGGAGTGCGCGAAGGTTCTCAGCAAGTACCGAATCAACCCAGGGAACGTCGGGATGGGAAAGCAGCACGATGTCAATTTCCTTCAGATGATCGAGGTCGCGTTGCAGCAGGGCAAATCCATCCGCATCGGCGTCAACTGGGGCTCGCTCGATCAGGCGCTGCTGACGCGAATGATGGATGAGAACAATCAGCGCGCCGTTCCGCTGGAAGCGCATCAGGTACTGGCGCAAGCGGTCGTTGCCAGTAGCATGGAATCCGCTCGCTTAGCGGAGCAATATGGTTTGCCCCACGACCGGATTATTCTCAGCGCCAAGGTCTCCAGCGTTTCAGATGTCGTACACATCTATGAGGAGCTTGCGCGGCAGTGTGATTACCCTCTGCATGTGGGCTTGACCGAGGCGGGAATGGGCGCCAAGGGGATCGTCGCAAGCACGGCGGCGTTATCGCTGTTGTTGTGGCAAGGGATTGGCGACACGATCCGAGTCAGTCTTACCCCCTCTCCCGGTGGAGATCGGGCGGAAGAGGTACGTATTTGCCAACAAGTCTTGCAGTCTTTGGGACTGCGCAGTTTCACCCCACAAGTGACATCCTGCCCAGGATGTGGAAGAACCACGAGCGTGTTCTTTCAGGAGATGGCGAGCCAGATCCAGCAATATCTGCAGAAACAGATGCGGGTATGGAGAAGGGAATGCCCGGGTGTTGAAGGACTGAAAGTTGCAGTGATGGGTTGTGTCGTCAATGGCCCAGGAGAGTCCAGACATTCTGACATTGGTATCTCTCTTCCGGGAACGGGCGAGGAACCGAAAGCGCCTGTTTATGTGGATGGCCGGTTGCTCACCACGCTTCGAGGCGCGATGATTGTTCCCGAATTCATAAGGATCCTGAATGAGTACGTGGCGCGACGTTATCATCAGGGCGAATCGCCGCTGGCCAAGCGCGCGTAGGTGAACATTCAGCGGAAGCTGAAAGTTGATGGCTCACTTCTTGTGGTTACAACCTTGAGAATGGAGGTTCGAATTATCGTGGCTGGAGTTCTATGAAGCGTTTGATATTGCTGCCGATGGTCTTGGGTTTTATCACTGTGTCGATGGGCGTTCAACCAAAGCAAGACAAACAGACACTTCCTCGGGGAGAAGCGTCCTCCGAGAAAGAGGGGATGCCTCGGATTGTCTATCCGCAGACCGTACGGGAGGAGGTACAACGGGCTTTTGATGAATGGAAAGAGGCTTATGCGGACGGCGATAAGGAAAAGTTTTTGCTCGGATTCGCTCAGATTCCGGACTTGACAATCCGTATTTCGGCCGGTGAGTGGATTGGATTTAACAGTTATCGAGACGCGTTGGCTGGGGTGGAAATTCCAAAAACGGAGTTTCCGTTCCGGGAGGTTCGCATTGTTCCTATCGATGAATTTTCTGCCATGGTGACGTACGCCCGTTCTTCGGACGCGAAAGATGAGAACGGAAAGCCACTGGCATTTCGCGGCACGCTGGTGTATGCCAAGACTTACAGCGGATGGAAAGTGATTGCTTGGCATGCGCATGCCTTGGTGGAGTCTCCGCGTAGAGGGTCAGAATCGAGGGAGTAGAGCCCAGCACGCTAGTTACGTTCCTCCAGATTGGCATGGAGCTTCAAGCTAGAGGTGAAGGCCAGGGCAACCTTTGGGTGTGCCAACGAAGGGGATCGGATATCGTTTTGGGAGGGGCATCCGATTCTGGCTCCTTCTTCTGGCCTTCAGTCTTAATGAAAAACAGTTTATGGGTCGCTGGCTTATTAGTAAAATTAAAAAAAATCATTTCCAGTTTCAATGAGACTTATGGACTTTCATGATTTGAAAGTTTTTTGTGATTTGATTGAAAGTGGGCGTTTTTCGCGGGCGGCTGATCTTAATTACGTTTCCCAGTCTGCGGTGAGCCAGTTGATTAAGAAACTGGAGGACTACTATGACGTAAAACTGCTGGAGAGAGGGCGAGAGCAAATTTCTCCCACCGCGAAAGGAGAGGTCTTTTATCGTTACGCCAAAGAACTGCTTCATGAATTTGGGCAGTTGGAGAATGAGCTGAAGCCTACGGGCGAAGTCAGCGGTCTTGTCAAAGTGGCTACGGTTTATAGTTTGGGTTTACACGAAATGTCGCATTACGTTCGTAGGTTCATCAAGCGATATCCTGAAGTGAATTTACACTTGGAATATCAGCGAACCAATCGAATCTATGAGGATTGCTTAAAAAACGTGATCGATGTCGGGGTGGTCCCCTATGCCGCATCTCGCCCACAACTGGAGACTTTGTCGTTCTTCAATGATCGGTTGGTCCTGGTTGTCCCGCCGGACTCTCCGTTGGCCCATCGCAGAAAAGTCGCGATCAAAGATCTCGATAAGCAGCGATTTATCGGTTTTGAACGAGACATTCCGATCCGCAAGGCGGTTGACAAGATTTTCCGGACAGAGAAAGTCAACGTCGAGTACGTGATGGAGTTTGACAATATTGAGACAATCAAATGTGCGGTTGAAGAAGGTTTCGGCGTATCTATTATTCCGGAGCTGGCGATTCGCGAGGAGGTGAAAGCGCACACTCTGGTAGCGATTCCGTTCTCGCAGGCATTCTATCGACCGGTGGGTATCATTTACAAAAGAGGTCGATCGCTGACGACTGGGGCCATGGCCTTTATTAGATTTTTGCAAGAAGAAGGCAAGCGCCAGCCGGCAATGAAATAATTGGAGATCGTGAAACAGAACACAATCTACCTGATCTTGATCTGCGACATTCCAAATCCATCATGATAGATTGACTCGGCTTCAGCTTCATGGATACGAACTCCATCCTTGCTTTTCTCAGAACATCCCGCCGGCCGGTAACCCTAAGAGAATTGGTTCGCCAGTTTGCTCTGGACGTCGAGGAGCGGCGAGAGCTGAAGCGCCGGCTTGAGGCGCTGGTCGCGGAAGGCCACTTACAGCGCGTTAAGAAGCAGTTATATTCGGCTGCCGGCCAGTCTCCCTTCGAGGTCATCTCCGGCCGCCTGGCGACGCATCGCGACGGGTACGGTTTTGTAATTCCCGACAGCGGAGACCTTCCGGATGTGTTTATTCCGCCCCACGCCTTAGGGAATGCAGTACATGGAGACAAGGTGCGGGTGCGCATATCAAGAAAGAGGCGAGGCCGCCCGGAAGGGCAGATCGTTGAAGTTTTGACGCGATCTCAGGAACAGGTGGTCGGGAAGGTTTTCCGTTACCGACGCCAGTGGATGGCCACTCCTCTGGATGAGCGCTATCGCTACACCATCCAATTAGCAGACCCAATCGAGAATCTACACGAGGGCCAAATCGTAAATGTCCGCATCATGACGCATCCCAACCGGTATGCGTTGCCTCTGGGACGAGTAGATGCGGTACTCGGTTTTCCTGACGACCCCGAAATTCAGTTTAAGATCGTCTGTTACAAAAACCAGATCCCAATAGAATTTCCAAAGGAAGTCTTGTCGCTGGCGGCAGGGGTGAAGCCGCCCGATGAACGAGAGCGGTACGGGCGAGAAGATCTGCGCCGAGAACTGATCGTCACGATTGACGGCGAGACAGCGCGCGACTTCGATGACGCGGTGTCCATCGAGCGCGACGAAAATGAATTCTCTTTGGGGGTGCACATCGCGGATGTTTCACACTATCTGGCTGCCGAAGGCGCAATTGACACGGAAGCCTACCTGCGCGGCACCTCGGTTTACTTTCCAGACCGCGCGATCCCGATGTTGCCGGAAAAACTTTCTAACGATGTTTGCAGCCTGAAACCAGGGGAGGATCGACTTGCGGTGTCGGTGTTCATGAAAGTAAACCGCCAAGGGAATGTGGTCGATTATCGCTTCTGTCAAAGTGTCATTTGTAGCCGCGCGCGTCTTACCTATGACACAGTGAGGAAGATGATCGTTGATCGAGATGCCACGCTGCGAAAAAAGTACGGCCAGTTGGTGGAGCGTTTGGAATGGATGCTAGAGCTGTCGCGGATCCTCACCGCGCAACGGAAAGTTAAGGGAGCGATTGATTTTGATCTTCCCGAAGCGGAGATTGAGTACGACGTGAATGGAGAAGTGTTCGGCATTGTACGTGCCGAGCGCAATGAGGCCCATCGGCTGATCGAGGAGTTCATGCTGCTGGCCAACGAGACAGTGGCAATCCATCTCAGCAAACATGGCAAAGGCATGGTTTATCGGATCCATGAAGAACCGGATTCTTTCAAAGTCAGGGACTTTGCGAGGCTTGTAAAAGAGTTTGGCTTTTCCCTGGATCACCAGCGGGGAGCCTATGCGCCCAAGGATTTTCAGCGGCTCACCGAACAGTTGTCGGGAAGGCCAGAGGAACGCTTCCTCTCTTATCTCATGCTGCGTTCCTTCAAGCAGGCCAGGTATTCGGTCGAAAACCGCGGACACTTTGGCCTAGCCACGCCATGTTATACGCATTTCACCTCACCCATCCGCCGTTATCCCGATCTGGTGGTGCATCGCTTGTTGAAGAAAGAGATTACCGGAGATCGGAAACGGGAAAAGTGGCAGAGTCGATTGGACGAGATCGCGGAGCAGAGCTCGGATCGAGAACGCAAAGCAGATGAAGCGGAACGGGAAATCATGAAATGGTTGATGGCGGTATTTATGTCCGAGCGACTGGGAGAGGAGTATGACGGTTTTATCAGTGGAGTACGGGAGAATGGGTTCTTCCTGGAATTGCTGGATCATTTTGTGGAAGGTTTCGTTCACGTCTCCAAACTGGTAGATGACTATTATTTTTTCGACCAGCGATCGCACCGACTGGTGGGAGAGAATTCCGGCCGGATGTTTCGTTTGGGGGACCGGCTCAGAATCGTGGTCGACAAAGTGGATCGGGACCGCCACTTGATTGACTTTGCACTGGTAGAAGAGGCAGCGGCAAGGGAACGTGTCAAGCGCGCTGCGAGTATACGGCGAAGAAGCGGTTCAAGGCGCCGGCGATAACGATATCCTCTTCCGGCCGGACGGTGCGCAGATCAAAAACTATACAATCTCCTTCTATTCGCGCCACAATCGGCGGGGGCTGTCGCCTCAAGAAACGGTGCACGTCCTCCGCCGAGCCATGTCGCGTTTTGATAGCGAGTACGAACGTGGGGATCCTGGCATCTGGTGCGCTTCCTCCGCCCACCAGGGAAAAAGATTCACGCAGTTCCACGACGCCGTCCTGCAGTTGGTGCATTAGGTTTACGGATCGCTGGCGAATCATCGCCGCCGGGAGCGTCAAGAGGTGTTGCACCGGCAGTTTCTCCGCTTCGCCGGTTACATATCGTTGGAGAGAATAAACCAAAACGGCGTATCCTATCTTGTCGACGCGAAGAGGGCGCATCAGCGGATTCGCGCGAAGCGGTTGTATCCATTCGGGCTTTCCCAGGATAATTCCGGCTTGGGTCGCTCCCAACAGCTTATCTCCACTGAAACATACCAGATCGACTCCCGCATCCAGACTTTGGCGGACAGTCGGTTCATGCCGCAGTAGATCGGCCGCGTCAGCGATTAAACCACTTCCCAGGTCTTCGATCAGTGGCAATCGGTGTTGTCGAGCCAGTTGTGATAGTTCTGTAAGGGCAGGGCGTTCCGTAAAGCCGACGATGTGGAAGTTGCTGGGATGAACCCTCAAGATCAGTCGAGTTCTTTCGTTGACTGCTCGAGCATAGTCTTCAATGCGGGTCTTGTTTGTCGTTCCCACTTCGCGCAGTTTGGCGCCGCTTTTCTCCAGAATCTCCGGGATGCGGAAAGATCCGCCGATCTCCACCAGCTCTCCCCGAGACACAATCACCTCGCCCTCCGAGGCGAATGTCTCCAGCATCAGCAACACGGCGGCGGCATTGTTGTTCACGACCGCCAAGCTGACTTTGTGGCCGGTGATCTGTTCGAACAAGGGCTCCAGGTGTTTCTCGCGATGACTGCGCCGTCCGGATTCCAGATCATACTCCAGGTTGCAGTAGCCGGTTGCGATGTCACGGAGAAAGTCGATTGCCCCGCTGGCGATCGGAGCGCGGCCGAGGTTGGTATGGATAACCACTCCGGTGGCGTTAATGACTTTCATCAAGGTCGGGGTCACGCGCTTTTGTAAACCTTCGCCAACGGTATTTGCCAACTGGGCCAGGCGGGCTTCCAGGTTGGACTTGTCCAGCCCTGATTGTATTGCGGATCGAAGGTCGGCAAGGCACTGCTGGGTCTGCTGCAGTACCATCGTCCGAGGATATTTGTTCAACAGTAGCTGAAACTCATCTTGTTGCAGCAGTTCAGCAACCGAAGGAAGCTTACGATAAAGGGACATCGAGTCCAGCATCCATTGACCCGCAGTTAATTACACAATGGTGGCACGGGAGCCGGTGGCGCTGCAAAACGGGTTGCCCGCCGTTTCCGGATCCCTGCGCATTCACGTGATTAGTATAAGCGCTACGGCATGGTTCTGCCATTGTGTCGGGGTTGCGAACGAATTCAGGTGCGGGGGAATTGCCAGCCCACGGTACCACGAAAGACGATCGTGATCGCGCTGTTGAGGGTTCGATGTGTCGTCGTATGGGTTACTGGCGGTAGATTTTTTCAGACAGCTTTGCGGCCATGGCTTGCCATATCCTGACGCTCGCGCTTCCCCGGTTTTCTGATTTTTGGGGACCAATCGAGAGAGGAAACAATATGCGGCTTTCCTGCCGGCCACAAAGTAACAGGAGGTAAAACTACTCGACCGCCTTGGTGACGTTCTCCGCCTGTGGCCCGCGAGGACCCTGGGTGATATCAAACTCCACCATTTGGCCTTCTTTCAATGTCTTATATCCGTCTTCCTTGATGGAGGAATAGTGGACAAAGACATCGCGACCGCCTGGCTCGTGTTCAATGAAGCCGTATCCTTTCGCATTATTGAACCATTTCACTTTCCCGGTAACTTTCATCTATACCTCCTGTTTGATTCCACGGGTCAACATTCTGAAAGAAAATGAACGCATGCCGCTGTTCTAAGGCATCGGATTATGTCGATTCTTTGGAGTCTGAAAATGAAAGGATCTTTGAATGGCCCTAAACCCACCTCAAAAAACAAAATGTGCGGGAATTTTTAGCCTAATTAAAAATTGATGTCAAGCGAATTATGCGAATAGAATTACGGTTTTTCGGAGTGATCGATGTCCAAGCGTGCGTTGGTTAGCGTGTCCAATAAGAATGAGCTGGTCGCTTTTGTTGCGAGGCTGGTCCGTTCCGGTTTTGAGATTGTGTCCACCGGAGGTACCGCAAAAACGTTGCGCGGCAGCGGCATTTCCGTTGTCGATGTGGCCCAAGTGACTGGTTGTCCTGAGATCTTTGACGGAAGGGTCAAGACCCTACATCCCAAAATTCATGGAGGGTTACTGGCAAGGCGCGATCATAAGAGTGACCAGCAGCAGGCCCGAGATAACCAGATCGAGATGATTGATCTGGTGGTAGCCAACCTCTATCCTTTCCGTGAAACGGTAGCCCGTCCGGATGTCCGCCTTGAGGAAGCAATTGAAAACATTGATGTCGGTGGTCCGGCCCTCATTCGCGCTGCCGCCAAAAACTTTCAGTTCGTGACGGTTGTAGTGGATCCGTCCGACTATAATTGGGTAGCCGGGGAACTCGAAACTCATGGTGCCGTGAGTCGAGAACAACGTTTTCATTTGGCGCGAAAGGCGTTTGCGTATACTGCGGATTACGACGCTCACATTGCGAGCTATCTGTTCGGCTATAGCGACCTCCAAGAGCAGCCGGCCCATCAGTTGCCGATGTTGCTAGCTTTGCAGGCGGATAAAGTGATGGATCTGCGCTATGGCGAGAATCCCCACCAGCGAGGAGCGCTATACCGCCACAAGGGTGCGGAACGTCTTCGCACGGTGGCTACGGCCGAACAGTTGCAGGGCAAAGAGCTTTCCTTTAACAACTATCTGGACCTGGAGGCCGCCTGGAAGCTGGTACAGGAATTTGACCGTCCCGCCTGCGCGATTCTTAAACACAACAATCCGTGCGGGGTTGCGGAGGCCGGCAGCGCCGTAGAAGCTTATCGCCGGGCTTTAACGACGGATCCAATCTCAGCTTTTGGTTCAGTGATTGGATTTAATCGAGAAGTGGACGCGGACACGGCCGAGGAGCTCGCAAAACTGTTTGTCGAAGCGATTATTGCTCCGGGCTATTTGGAAAAGGCGCGGCGCCGTTTGGGTGAAAAAAGGAATTTGCGGTTGATGCGCATCGAGGCATCGGAGTTGAAGCCCTTTCCGTGGGACATTAAGTCCATCCAAGGTGGATTGTTGGTGCAGGACTGGGATCGTTTCTACCTCAAGGAGAACGATCTCAAGGTCATGTCTCGGCGTGCTCCCACGACGCAGGAAATTCACGACCTGCTGTTTGCGTGGCATGTTTGCAAACATGTGAAATCCAACGCAATTGTGTTTGTGTCTGAGGGCGTGACTGTCGGAATTGGAGCAGGACAAATGAGTCGTGTTGACAGTGTCCGCCTTGCTTCCCAGAAGGCGACTCGTCCACTTGCGGGGGCAGTAATGGCATCGGATGCTTTCTTCCCCTTCCGCGATGGGATCGATGAAGCTGCCAAGGTCGGTATTGCTGCAGCGATTGAACCAGGAGGTTCTGTGCGCGATGCGGAGGTCATCCAGGCCGCCGACGAACACAACATCGCACTGGTGTTTACCGGTGTGCGTCACTTCCGTCACTGAAGCGGACAAGACGCTGATATGGAAGGAATCGCCATTCTCGGGGCGGGGAGCTGGGGCACGGCATTGGCGATCTTGCTGAGCCGAAACGGTCACGAAGTAACTCTCTGGGCGCGGAGACCCGAACATGCCGCGGAGTTGCGGAGCAGCCGGATCAACGTTCGTTATCTTCCTCAGTGTGAACTCCCGCCGGCGGTGCGGATTACCTCGGACCCTGCAGAAGCTTTGCAGGACAGCCGCTTGGTAGTGAGCGCAATTCCGTCGCGATATGTTCGCGCCACGCTGGCGCTTTTCGAAAAACTCCTGACCACGCAGACTTGTTGGGTCAGCACGACGAAAGGGATCGAAGAGAACACTTTGAAACGTATGTCGGAGATATTGCGTGACAGCCTGGGACCTTCGGGAAGGATTGTAGTGTTGAGTGGTCCCTCTTTCGCAGTAGAATCGGTACGAGGAGATCCTACTGCAGTGGTTGCTTCCAGTGATGATTCCTCCGCATCTGAACAGGTTCAGCGCATCTTTTCTTCCAGCCGGTTTCGTGTTTATACCAACAACGACGTGGTGGGAACGGAAATCGGAGGGGCGGTGAAGAATGTGATTGCCATTGCGTCCGGAGTAGTCACAGGGTTGGGTTTTGGAAGTAATACGATTGCCGGGTTGATCACCCGCGGGTTGGCAGAGATTTGTCGTATGGGGGTTGCGATGGGCGGTCGCAAAGAGACTCTGTGGGGTCTGGCCGGACTAGGAGATCTTGTTCTTACGTGTACCAGCTCCTTGAGTCGTAACCGCTCCGCCGGCATTCAACTAGCTCAGGGACGGACGCTTCGGGAAATTGAGCGCTCTACCCCCATGGTTGTGGAGGGAATTCCGACCACGAAGGCCACCCTGCAGTTGGCCAAAAAATATAAAGTTGAGATGCCAATCACCGAGCAAATGTATCAGGTGTTGTACGCTGGCAAGCCTCCAAGGCTGGCGATTACCGAGCTGATGGAGCGACGCTTGAAGGAAGAATTCTGATGAAGGCTCGTAGGAGCAGAATCGTCTACAGTTTGTTTCTGATACTGTTGTTTGTCGGAACCCTGCCGCTCATGGTGGTAGGTTGGATGCTCGTGAGGGAGACCCAATACAACCTGACGCAGGACCAGCGCTTTATCCAGTTGCAAATGGGGAAAATCATCAGCGCGGAGATCAACACACTCATGGACCGTTCCTTGCGCCGTGTGGACGACATCGAAAGCGTATTGCAGTCGCGGAAGTCCGCGCTTCGCCAATTGTTGGAACGACCGGACACGGCCAAGGCGCTTCAAGAAGTGGTTGAAAACGGATCGCAGGATGGGCTGCTGATGGCCGCGGTCTATGATCGCTCAAATTTTGGAATCACCGCGGGCTACACTCTTTCCGATCCGCGCCTTTCTGATCTAATGCAAGAAGCTTATCGGAAGACATTGCGCAATTCTGCATTGTTGTTTAGCGCGCCCTACCAGTTGCAACCTCAAGGACGCACTGTGCTGCTCGCCTCCAAACCGATGGAGGGCGCGCTGGGGGTAGTTCAGGCGGTGATTGATTTGGAGCCGCTGAAAACCGTGCTTCACGACAACAGCGGTTTTAAGAATCGGGTGTTTTTGTTGAATGCGCGCCACTGGTTGTTTCTCCAATCGGACGGCGAGCGCGCCGTTTCGCCGGAGGTGTACCAGCGCCAGCAGATCGTGAAGGAGTTGGAAAGCCAGCGGGTACCGGCTACCTTTAACAAGTTTTTCACGGATGTTCAGACGGGCGAGCGGCTGGTGGCCACCGTGGTGCCGGTCCGCAATCTTGGCTGGCACGTGATCGTACAATCCAGCGAGCGGGATATCTTCAGCCCGGTACGCTCGGTGATACGACAAGGGTCGCTTTGGATTGCGCTATTTGTTTTATTGGCAGCGTTGCTGAGCCTGGTCTTTGCCCGTCGTATTAGCCAACCGATCAAGCAATTGGCTGCCACAACGCGTTCCATTGCGCAGGGAAATTTTTCCGAGCGGGTAAACATTCATGTCAGCAATGAAATCGGGGAGTTTGCCGAAAACTTCAATGCGATGACCGCAAAGATTGAGGACTACGTCACAAAATTGCAGCAGGCGGTGCAGCAGAACAAACAGTTGTTCTTGGAATCCATCCAAACGCTGGCGGCGGCCATCGATGAAAAGGATCCCTACACCAAGGGGCATTCAGAACGGGTAACCCATTACTCGTTGATCATTGGGCAAGTGCTGGGTTTGGGTGAGGAAGAGTTGGAGAAACTCCGAGTTGCGGCTTTGTTGCATGACATAGGCAAGATCGGGATTGACGACCGGATTTTGAAAAAGCCTGATGTGCTAACTCCGGAAGAATTTGAAGCCATGAAACAGCATCCTGAGAAGGGGGCCTATATTGTCAGCAAGATCGCGCAGCTCCGCGATGTAGTTCCCGGAGTGCGGCACCACCATGAACAGGTGGATGGAAACGGATATCCGCAGAGATTGTCTGGAGATGAGATTCCCTTGATTGCCCGTATCATCAGCGTAGCGGATACATTTGATGCTATGACCACGCTGCGTCCGTACCAGAAGCCGATGAGCACGGATTTCGTCTTGCATCGCATTCGATCTGTGGCCGAAGTGAAATTCGACGTGCGCGTCGTAGCGGCGCTGGAAAGGGCAGTGACAGAGGGTAAGATTAAGAGCTTTAAGGGGCATCTGGCGGTGGAACTAGATCCGAATGTTGTTAGCGGTTGATATTGGCAACACGAACACGGTGTTGGGGGTATTCCAAGGAGATCGTCTTCTTACCCACTGGCGTCTGACCACGCAGCGGGAGCGGACCGCGGACGAGTACGGAATCTTGTGCCGCAACCTTTTCTCGCTCTGGAATCTGGATAGAAATGAGATCCGGGCGGTCGTGGTAGCCTCGGTGGTGCCCCCTACCAACTTTCCGTTGCGCGAAATGTGCCGTGAATATTTCGGGCTGGTCCCTTTCTTTGTTAATCCGGCGGGACAAAGCTTAATTAGCGTTCGCTATCAACCGATCACCGATGTCGGCGCCGATCGGATCGTCAACGCAGTCGCGGCAGTAGAGCTTTATGGGAAGCCAGCAATTGTGATCGATCTGGGCACGGCTACGACGTTTGATGTCATTTCGGACACGGGCGTTTATCTGGGAGGCGTGATTGCGCCGGGATTGGGAATTTCGGCGGAAGCCCTATTTAGCCGAGCGGCTCGTTTGCCGCGGGTGGAGATTAGGCGCCCGGATAAAATCATCGGCTCTTCGACCGTGGAAAGTATGCAGTCGGGACTTTTCCATGGTTACGTTTGTATGGTGACGGGACTTCTGAATATGATTCGACAGCAGGTCTCTGGGGCCAACATTGTGGCGACCGGAGGTTTTGCGGACAGCTTGATTTCTGAACTGTCTTTGGTACAACACGTTGATCCAAATCTCACGTTGCACGGGCTGCGCATCTTTTACGAGCGGTTTTTCAAGGGGAGGGAAGCGGCGCTGGAAAAGGTTTGATTTCAACTCGCGGCCGATCCTCCGCAGTTTCGCTGCACATTTTTCATGGGTTACAACTATTACAACTATTTCACTGAAATTGAGGAGTACTTTGTCCGGAAACGGGGCAAGCATATGCTTGTCTCACCGTTGGATTGGAGCCTGATTGAAAGCTGGAAACAGATAGGAATCCCTCTGCACGTCGTCTTTCGGGGAATTGACCGCGCCTTCGAAAAACATCAAGCTCACGCAAGCGAAAAACGCATCAATTCAATTTTTTACTGTCAGCCGACCGTGACGGAGTGCTTCGACGAATACCGGCAGGCAGCCATAGGAGGGCCGGAGCAGAGGGGCGGTAATAAGCCGGAGTATGCAGAAAGAGTGTTGGCGACCATGCGCGGGTTGGCGCAGCGACTGGATGCGGTCTCGAGCGCATTTTTGGAAGCGGAGGTTTTGGATCGTGCGCGACAACTTCTTGGCGAATTGCTGAAGGAGATCAACACAGCCGGACCTCCAGCGATGCCCGCAATCGAAGATACACTGAAAGTCTGTGATTCTCTCCTGTTGGAAAGCGGGAGGCGCAACCTTGACTCGGCGGCAATTGAAGCTTTTCACAGGGAAGCAAGACAAGAATTGAGAATATATAAGCGGAAGGTATCCCCTGAAATGTATTCTCGTATCGAGAAAAATTTCATCAATCGCAAGATTCGAGAGACCTGCGACATTCCGGAATTTACCCTGTTTTTTCTAAGCTAGTACATCGTCCGATTAGTGCTTTATATTATTCTTTCTTCCGCTTGGGTCGCCTCGATAATTCGTTGTAGATGTTGCGGTCCCACGTTGACTAACTTGTTCTCGGTGGGAGCTGATCCGGCAGCGTTGCGTGCATTCCTTGCCACGCCGACGGCAGATCCGGCGCAAGGGGGGGCTGACGTGGATTTATGCCCAAACGGTCCCCTTGGCCCAACGGAAAGGGACTCAATGTTGATGGTAGTTGGCAATGAACTTGAGTAAGTAGTCCTTATCCAGCAGCTTGGCTTCAAAATCCGGATCGGGGCTGAAAGTAAAGGTCCGAGTGCGATGAGATTGCAGACCGGAGGCCACCAGGATCTCATGCACCGTGCTGCGCGGCAGACCCAATTGCCGGGCCAGGGTGCGCGCACTCCAACGGCTCTGAAATTCGGGCTGCTGGCAGACACGATTCTGAACCCTTTCCCAGATCTCACGCCCATGCTTAATCGGTCGCACCGGAGCGGGGAGCGTCCTGCAAACCTTTCATGCCGCCGCTGGCAAGTGCGCGACGCCATTTACTGACGGTAATGGGGGGAATTCGCAGGCTGGAGGCAATCTGCTGGTTGGGCTCCCTGTCGATGGCCGCCAGTACGATACGGCAGCGAGCGGCCACGCTTTGTGCGTCGATGGAGCTGCTCGAATCAACTGTTCAATTGCATCCGCGTTGCGTTGTCAGCAGTAACAACAGGGGCGACTCTTGCCAGGCGCCCCGCTGTAACAGAATGGGACAATAATATAAAGCACTAATCGCACGATGTAGTAGTCCTAAGTTCTAACAACGCCTGAGCCGTGAGGGGCTCTGAAAAAATCTGTGTGGGCGAGCCGCGACCGTGGCTGGCTGACCACCTGACCGGGCCTTGCTACCAGCGCCCCAGTTTGGTTCAGTCTTGTTTCAATGTTTCTACGACTCCGCAGGCCACGGCGGTTCCCGCATCAGCGGCAGAAACGATGACAACCCGTCCCACAACTGCCTGTGGACCGTCGACGACGGTGATGGCCGCAGTGTCGAGCTCCAGGCGAATCTCGCCACTGGCATCGGCTTCTCGGTTTCCAAAATCCATGATGCGGCGTTCGACTCGATCGATTCTGCTGCAATCACCGTTTTCCTGCAAAGAAACGACGTACTTACCATTACTGAGTCCAGTAGCTTCGACTTTCACCTGCACTTGACCGCCAATTTGCTGGAAAGTGGCGCTACCTTTGGCCGTACCGCCGCCACTGGACGTCAACTTGGCGGAAGCTGTGAGATTCGTTCCTGGTTTGGGAGACGAAGGTGGTCCAAAATATTTTGTCAGGTAAGCAGCAAGCGGCTCAACCTCCTCGGGCGGAATGGGCGCGCTTCTGATGCCAATCATCCTGTCAATCAGATTCATCCATGTATCTTTGTCACTCCCAGCCTTAGTGACAACTGTGCTCTTGATGTGAGCCGCGCTGTGACAAATAGTGCAATAGGTCATGATCAGCATCTTGCCACCCTCTTCATCGTTCGGTAAAAAGGCTTCCAGCTCTTCCATTTGTCTGTCGGTATCGTACTGTTGAGGCGACAGGGCTAATAGGGCGATTGACAGGCTCAAAAGAATTACGGTCCCGATTATTTTCCGTTTCATAAATTTCTTTCCTCGAATTACCGGGTCTTGGGCCGGTAGCGTACAATCAAACTTTCCAAATCGTCGTGCCAATGAACTCTCTGCATTTGAGTGCGCATTTTGTCCTCTTGCTCCCAGGTAAGCGGACCCCGGTATCCGGCAATATCCCAGCCGGTCACTAGGTCTTTGGTGTTCGGGGTAGTGATTTGGTGAAGATCTCCCCGTTTTGGGATAGGTATTCCCTCGGCATCGCGTGCTATTTTATGTTCGGGAAAATTTGAGTAAAATACATTCAACACCGCCAGCCGCACAAGTCTGTAGACACGCTTGACCGCCGCTGCAGCAGATTTGTCCATGAATCTTTCCCCAGCTATCACGATCCTCAAGAACTCAGCGCGCTGATCTTCACTGAGCTCCACAAAAGTTCGGCCCTGGAAAAACTGACCACTCGCCTGGTTGAACACGTTCAACATTTGATCCGTTAGCAACAACAGACTCTTGTTCACCGCCTCCGTGATTCCGTGAGGCTCCAAGTCCTTGAAACCCGGATTCCCAGGTTTCGAGGGGATGATGGTGTCTCCCAAGATGGCAAGAATCTTGAATCTGCCGGCATCCGAAGCGGCCCGGAGGTACTTGGCCGGCGCCACCAATACGCCAACGCCTCCCATTGCAGTCTTTTTAAGGAAATCGCGCCTACTTGCTCCTTTACGTACAACAACATCTTCACCTGGCTCTGACGACATTTTCGCTCCCTCCTCGCCTCTGCTATTCTTCGACGCTAGACAACCAGCGGCGCAGCGCCTCGTGTAAAGTGCTTGGCCACAATTCGGCGCCAAGCATAGCAAGAAACTGCAACCGTCGGCATGTGAGAGTTGGTGTGATTTCCAGTAGGAATGACCGCAGCGCTACACAGCAGCAGATTTTCAATGTCATGACACTCAAAATCGGGGGTTAGTACAGAATTCTCTTTGGTGAGTCCTGCCCGGCATGTTCCAACCTCGTGAAGAATGGGAAATGAGCGTGGGCGTTCGGCGTCCAGTTTGATCGGCTGAGGACGGATTCTGGCAAATATGTCCCGCCCCACAGACCACCCTTTCTCGAATAACTTGAGAATCGCTGGATCGTCCCGCCGATATATGTGTTCTCCCCGCAACCCCACTCTTCCCTTGGACCAAGTTGGCGCTGCTATTCGAACGCCGATGGTTCCCAATCTCTTTAGACCATTCCTCATGTAGGCCTTATGCTCCCATCCAAAGTCTGGAGCAACAGAGTAAAGCGCCCTCAACTGAGGATATTGTTCGGTATAGCCGATGCTCCCTAATCCACTCACGGTAACCTTGTTCCGGTCTCCCTCCTCATTGATCAATAGATCCGACTCACGACCTGCGTCGTGGATATCTTCGCCAAACAATGCGATCATCTCAGCAGCGCCGAGCCGCGTGTCACCGTCAAGATGACGTCCCACGTTATTGTTTTCCACGATCGTGTTTTGGCCCACAAGATCCTTCGGTCCGTAGCCGGAACGATATAAAAGCACCGGCGTTCCGGTAGTCCCACAACAAATGATCAGGCGGGGCGCACGCGCTTCCTTCTTCTGGCCGTATTGCGTATAGGCAATCCCCCTTGCCACAGCGGAGGCGCCACGTTTCTCAATGATAATCTGGTCCACTTCTGCATCCGGAATCACACTTAGACCGTTTTCTTCTCCGATTAGCTTTAAATATATTAGGCCGGTCGACTTGGAGTCATACTTGCAGTAATGGCTGCCGCCGCAATAGCCACAGAGAATACAGTTGACCCGCGCTACACCGCTTATCCCCTTATCTCGAGGGTCGTCAACTTTCGCCTGGTTGACCGGCAGTCCTAGAGCCGCAGCTGCATCGGCGAACATTTGCCCGGCTTTGCTGAGGTTCGTCATGCGTGGCGTATCCTGATACACATTGATTGGATGGACATGGTACATTTTAACCGCCTCGTCGAGCGCGTCCTTAAACTTTTCTTCACTCCAATCGACTCCAGTTTCCCTTTGCCAGTTTGTGAAATCCTTCGGAATCGGAAGAGACCCGTTCGAGCCCCAGTGCAATGAACAACCCCCGACAGCTTTCACGTTGTAGCCGTCGTAGGGCCACTTCGCTGGTATGGTTTCATCGCCGCGGATATTAGTAATCATTTGGCGCCGCACCGGATCTCCAATACCCGGCCTAAGTGGTCCTCCCTTTAAGTAGTATGGCCCGCCTTCGAACAGAGCCACCTTCAGGCGGTCTCCGTTACCTGGATTGATCCCGTTTTCAACAATCCGCGACGCTACGATTGTTCCGGCCGTCCCGGCACCTACTACAATGACATCGAACGTCTCATAGTCTGGCATTTTCACCCCCTGTCTTGCGGTTCCACTTCTCTGATTTTTCTACCTGTCAGGTCAGCGATACCGTTCATCCGCTACCAAAGAATCTTGAGCCCCAATTGGACCTGTCTCGAACTCGTGCTCGTTTCTGTTATTCGACCTACATTGCCGCTGGGGATGCCCGTGGCGCTAGTGAAAACGATTCGCTGCGGTACGGCAAAGTTGGCCCGATTCAAGATGTTGAAAAACTCCGCCCGGAATTGGATGTTAAACCCATCCGAGACGCTTGATAGCCGCATATTCTTCACCAATGACAGATCCCAAGTCGCCACCCCAGGCATGATGATCGTATTCCTCCCAAGCGTACCGTAAAACCCCTCCGCCGGAAGAGCAAAGGCGCTGGGGTCGAAGTATCGATCCGGGCCGCCCAGCACAGGGTTGTTACTGCGACCGGGAACCAGGTCTGGCCGGTGACCCACTCCACCGCTTCGTGCATCTCCCACACGGTTAAATCCAAGTCCGGGGGTTATCGGGCTACCGGATTGCAGGTTGACGATGCCATTGATCGTCCAACCACTGACTAGTTTTCCGGCCACTCCAGTGAGATTAGAGCCGAACGGCTTGCCTGTCCCAAAAGGCAGCTCCAAAGCAGTGTTGAAAACAAGATTGTGGCGCGTGTCGAACAAAGAAAGACCGCGATCAAATGCTGCATACTCGGGAAGAGTACCCCACTGGCCTTCTGTTGTGGTTTCACCCCCGCCGATGGCTATGGACATATCATCAATGGACCTGGAAAACGTGTAGGAGACCTGGGCTTGGAAACCTGCGCTGAACCTTTTGTTGAGACTTGCCACCAACCCGTGATAGAAGGAGCTGACATCAAAACTTCTCTGTCTGATCTCCGCGAAGTTTGGATTGCGACGCTTGTTCCTATTCTCCACTGGGACGAACTGTCTACCATTGGGCGCCACGATTGAGAACGCGATATTGTCTACAAGGCGCCCAAGATGAAGTCCTCTAGATCCCACGTATCCAAGGCTGAAGGCCGTGTTCAAAAGCATTTGACGCTGAACGCTAAAATTCCACTGCTGCATATAGGGCTGCGCCAGGTCCCATTCGATATTCTGCGGATTCAGTTCAAATGGCGCATTCCCGCCCTCAATCTCCCTAAATGCGTCCGGGAAACGGGCGTTTCTAATCTGCGCCACTTTCATAAACGGGGGTGAGCGATAGAACAAAACGTTATAGATATTGTAGAGAATCTCATCGTAGAAGATGCCATATCCCCCTCGGATCGATGTCTTGCCATCGGCAAAAGGATCCCATGCAAAGCCAATCCGTGGCGCGAAGTTCTTGAGCGAAGGGTTCTTAAAAAATGGATCACCAATTGTCACTTGCGGATCCAGCAGGTCACGCAGGTTAGACAGTTTTCCGTTGACTTCCGTAGGCACCGTAATAAACTCGTAGCGCAAGCCCAGGTTCAACGTGAGATTGGAACGCAACCGGTAATCGTCCTGCAGATAAAATCCAAACATGCTCTGCCGGGCGCCCCGGATTCCATTTGAATCAGGCGTCTGCGATCTGAAATCGATGGTCTGACCCCTTAAGAAGTTCTCCAGACTGCTGAATGCGTAGCTACCCCGCAAATTTTGCGCTGACTGAATATTCAATAGCATTCGTTTTGCAACTCCCCCGAACTTAAGGGAGTGCCCACCCCGGTTGTAGCTGATGTCGTTCGCCAATTCGATCAAGTTAAGAAACAGGTTTTTGGGGTTAAAAGCGCTGCTTCCGGTGCCTCCCCCGCCCGAAATGGAAATATTGCCGAAGGGCTGATCGCCTGGGAATACCTGGTTATTGAACCAAAGCTCACGTGGAATCTGCACTAAGTTAGGATCACGCAACCAATTGACGCCTCGATTAAAACTAAATCTCAGGATATTCAGCACTTGGGGGGAGAAAATGTGTTTCTCTTCAATCGTCGTGAAATTGTTCCGGACTTGATATAGTTGCCTAAAAACGTCACCACCAAAGAGGCGCTCCCCATCATTGAAGGCATGCCGCACAAAAAAGGAATCACGCTCCGAGAAATTGTGATCCACTCGGATTAGGAAGGCGTCTTCGTCGGTCGGCTCAGTCTGGGAAAAGATAAACTCGCCCTTCCCGTCACCGAAGTTCCTGCCATTGGGTAAAGGGAACAGGTCAAGGTTAGCCAGATAGGACTTCACAACCGGGTTCACTACGATCGGGGGCCTCCCAGGAACGATGCCTTCTCTTGCCCGCTCATCAATGGTTGTTCGCGTCAACGTAAGTCCTAAGCGCTCTCGGAAGCCCTCGTAGTTTCCAAAGAAAAAGGTTTTGTCTTTCATGATAGGACCGCCCAAAGCAAATCCAAACTGGTTGCGCTTGAACTCCGGTATTTTCCCGTCGAAAAAGTTTCGTGCATCGAATGCATCATTGCGGTGGAATTCGTAAACAGAGCCGTGGAATACGTTCGTCCCAGATCTTGTCACCGCATTGAGCTGCCCTCCCGACCTGCTACCAAACTGCGCCGAGTAGGCGTTGGTCAGAACCTGGAACTCCCTGACTGCGTCTACTCCAATAATTCCTCCACTGCCGCTATTGGGAGCTTTGCTGTAAACATTGTTTATCTCAGAGCCATCCAGCAAGTAAGTCGTTGTATCCATACGAGCACCAGCGAAGGATAGGTGCACACCGTAGCCAACGACCGCGCCTTGCTGCATCTTCTGTCTAACTACGCCTACTTGTAGGGTAGCCAGCTCTGAATAACTGCGCACATTCAGCGGCAAGTCTCGAATCATCCGCTCATCCACCACCTGAGAGATGGAAGACTGCGTGGTCTCCACCAGGGGCGCTTCTCCCATCACCACGACTTCTTCCGTTACCTCTCCTACGGCAAGGATGAGATCAACCACGGCGACCTGCCCAATTGTCAAAGTAATGCCTCTTCGAACTGCAGTTTGAAAACCTGCCAGTACCGCTCGAACTTCGTAACTTCCCAAACCTAAATTCGAGGCCAAATACCTGCCGGCATCATCCGTCACTACAGTCCTGGCTACCCCAGTATCTAAATTTATAACAGTGACCTCCACGCCAGGGATGATTGCTCCCTGCTCATCCTTGATCGTTCCCTGGATGGTTCCCGTAGTAACTTGAGCAAATGCGAGGGAACCGGTCACTAGAAATCCAACACAAGCTACATAAAGTGAGAAGAACTTTCCTTTCGCCTGCATCGCTGCCTCCAGTCATTGGGTTGGGGAGACGAGAATGCCGCTGGATGTTGTGAGTTTAAAGGAATGATTAGAGGAACCATTTCTCCCCTCCCGAATTGCCAACGATTACCTCTACGCATGCTTTGCCAACCGAAGATCCGGGCGAATTTGTTACCCGTCAGGATTGCTCGAATCGCAGTAAACGCGCAAGATTCAAAGTGTCATCGCCCGCATGCCCCTCCCCGTCTGTCCCATCACGGGCCATTAAAACGAGACTAAGACATCATAAGTACGCATATGAATAAATTGAACAAATGGGTCTCCCGTCCCCACAGTATGGTGTCGGTATATCCCTCGTGCGGACAGCTTGTCAACATGAAAATTATGAATTGAAAATTATGAAAAATTTTCGATGCTTCAAGATTCCACTCCAGAAGCGAATTGACATACAAATACCCGCCTGGAAAAGACCACCAAGGACGAAAGCACTGCAAGCGACCAGGGCAAGCGGAGCGTCGCACCCATGACTGTCGCCGCCGCGGAACCACGGCGCTGTTTGCAGCATCGGATATCAAAACCGGCCAAGTCCTGGGTCAACTGCATCGACGTCATCGATCTGTCGAATTTCGTCAGTTTCTCGATGCGCACAACGCTCAACCCATGCCCTTTCGGTGGGCCAAGTCCGCCGATCAAATCCTGGCCAATATCGCTCGCTTTGCTCACCGAACCCTCGATGTCCAAGCTTCTCAACATATGTCACGAATCAATGAGACGGGATCTTAGACAAAGAAGAATCATCAACTTATTTCGCAAACTTCCAAGATCTGCTGTTTTGTTGTGATGTGACCTGGAACTGCGCAGTTCCCCCCCCGCGGAAAGCAGATGGTTTGGCATAGGGCCGCGCAGGTAAGCTTTCACGGGCACGGATCCTTGTACGGTGGAATCGCGCTGCAGGCGCCTCTGTTGTTAGCCGCCCTTAGTTTTGCCGTCGGGATTGCCTTCCAGTGGTTATCGGATTTATGGTGGGGTATCCCTCTGGCCTCAGTTGCCGCCGTGTTCTGTTTGTTATCCCACCGGAAATTTCTAGCAAGTTTATTGCTGTTGTTTTCCGCTGGATGGTACTGGTCCCGGTTCGAGGCAGCAACCTATCGTACCACCCAGGAATTGCTTCCGAGGACAGAAAAGACAGTAGAAGTCTTCGGGAGGGTCGTCTCGTTTCCTGTTCGGGAGAAAGATCGTATGGTTTTGCAGGTGCGCTCGCAAACCATCGTGGAAGAAGGACGCATGCGCTCGGTTGCTTGCAATGTGGAGGTACAGATCTATTCCTCACTGGTTGAGCCTGTGGCCTACTTCCAAACACCTCCATTACCGGGAGATGCAGTCCGCTTTATTGCGGAACTGCGCAATTCGGATTTGTTCCGTAACCCGGGTCGCGCCACTCTCGCTCGCGGACTGCGCGAAAAACGTGTTCACCGAGTCGCAGTGTTAAAATCTCCGCGACTCTTCGATTACCGGTCGCTGAACCGTGCCCGCAATCGTTGGCTACTCGCGATTAGGGAGCAAAACCGCTTGCTTGATTACTGGCCCGATGCCGACCCCGTCCCGGCCTTTCTGAACGCTCTGGTTTGGGGAGATCGTTCCGCGCTTGCCGAATCCTTCGTGCGGCGCTCCCAGTCGGTGGGTGTCTACCACCTGTTGGTGGTTTCGGGGATGCACTTTGCACTCATTCTGGGTGTGCTCGGATGGATCGGCAGGCGGCTGCATATCCCATTTACAATCCGAACTCTGCTCATTATTGCGGTCACCATGGTGCTGTTGATTCGGACGCCGCCTGGACCATCGGTGAATCGGGCCGCTTTAGTCGCAGGGGGCATGATTGTGTTGGAGTGGTGCTGGAGGAAGGGAAACGCGCGGAACCTTCTCGGGGGCGCCGGTTTAGCTTTACTCTGCTACCAACCTTTAACGTTGTTTAATGCCGGCTTTCAGTTCTCATTTGTGAGTTGCATCGTGTTAATCCAGGTTGCGCCCCCTTTGACGGCTGCGCTTATTTATCCACAGACCGCCGGGATCCAAAGCTGCTGGAGTGATCGATTCGACCTGAGTGCAACCAGTTCAAATCGCGACGCGCGCCGGATGCGGTTTCAATTGGAGGGACTGATGGAAAGTCACCGCTGGTTGCAGCCGGTGTACTTTGCAGCACTGCCGCCACTTAAAATCCTATCGTTGATGGCGCGTTGGGTTGTGCTTGCCTTCCTGATTCAAAATGAAACGTTCTTGCTCTCCACCTATCACGGCAATCAGGGCCCCGGAGCTGCTCTGCTCGCCAACATGGTGATGATCCCTCTGACTTCGTTTCTTGTCATCTCTGGCCTCTTGCTGAGCCTGTCTCCATTGCGGTTGGAACTGGTTGCCCGATTGTCAGAGACAGCGGTAAACCTGTGCTACTCCCTGATTGATTTCTTTGACAGTTGGACTCTGCCGGATCATCCACATGCAGGTCCGATGTTGCTTACTCTTTTGGCGCTGATCGTCGGAGCACAGATGCTCGTGCACGACGCGCAAGTCCAGAAGTTGTTGGTTTTGCTGCTCCTGACATTGAACCTGGGCTGGTTTTTGTTCCCAAGCCGAACGCCACAGACCGGCGCCTATTTCTTGGATGTGGCCCAAGGAGATTGCGCAGTCCTGATGAACCGGCAGGGACGCGCGATTATCATCGATGCGGGTACGTATCCATCCGCGCGGCGGGATCGCCTGCAGCCGTCCCTTGAAAATATGTTCCTCGCCAGAAATGTGGTGAGCCGCGCTCTATGGCAACTCGGAGTCTGGGGGGTGGATGCAATCTTTGTTTCCCACCTTCATGTAGACCACATTTCAGCCATCGGACGGGTGGCGAGGAATTTCGGAACAGAAACTGTTTTTCTTCCTCGTTCAGCCGGATCAGATCCTCTCTTCTCTCGCTTTGTGGCATCATTGCCGCTGCAGTCCCAAATCTGTTTTATCGGCGCGGGGCAGGTGGCAGACATTGCCGGCTTTCGAGTCGAGGTACTGCATCCCGATCGCGATTTTGTGCAATCGGCACTACGCTCGTACACTCGCGGCATCTCTTCCACAGTCAATTATGGTTCCATGGTACTCAGGATACAGGCTTCAGGGCATACTTTCTTGTTTGCGGGAGATATCACCAGCAAACAGGAGCGCAAGCTCGCGGGTCAAGTTGGGCAGGTGGAGGTACTAAAGGTCGCGCATCACGGCAGTATTTCATCCACGTCGCAACCATGGCTTGATGAACTACATCCTCGGATTGCTGTCATTTCCGTAGGTAAGAGGAACCCGTTTGAACATCCTCATCCGTTGGTGCTGGACAGGTTACGGAGGGCCGGCGTTGAAGTCCATCGGACCGATGAAGAGGGGTATGTGTTTGTGCCGTTCTAAAACCGCAGAATTCTGCTGGTACATTCACGATCGCCGGGCGGGTTATAACCACCAGCACGACCAAGACCGGAAGAAAGCGAAGGAAAGATCCGGGAGACATGGGGATCCTCAATCGCGCGCTGGGGAGCTATCTATTTCTTCGGTTTTTTGTCGAGCAATAAGAAAAGGGAGAGCAAGGAACGGACCTCAGCGGCGTCGGGAGCCTTGGGATCCAGTTTAAGGTAGCGGTTGTAGTTTTCAATCGCGCGCTTGGGATCGTCCTTGCGCAGAAAAATGTCGCCGCGGTAACGGTAGGGCGCAGCCAGTTGTGGATTCAACTCCGTTGCCCGGTCCAACTCTATGATTGCGCGATCAAGCTCGCCCCGCACGTTCAACAGAATGCCCAGATTGCTGTGTCCTTCCGGAAAGACATCGTCCAGGTCCACGGCCCGCTGCAGAGCTTCAAGAGCCTTTTCGTTGTCGCCCAGTTGAAACCAGCAAAGGCCGAGTATATTGTGTGACAGGGCCGAACCGGGGTCCATTTCGACTGCACGCTGCGCAACTTGCAACGCTTTGCTTCCGTCGCCTCGGCGTAAGTTCAAGGCAGCCAATTCGACGTGCGTGGGAGTAAAATTGGGACCATCGATCAAGGCCTGTTCCAGCTCGCTGGCGGCTTTATCAACCTCACCACGACGCTGATACAGCATTCCAAGATTATGTCGGGCGGCGGTGAAGTGGTTGTCCAAGCGCAGGGCTTCTTTTAGCTGCTCCATTGCCAACTCGTACTTTCCCGTATGGGTGAAAACATAACCGAGATTGTTGTAAGCATCCGCGTACTGAGGTCGTAGTTGCTTCGCTTTCATGAAGAACTCCGATGAATGATGGTACTCTCCTTGACGGGCGTAAACGATCCCGAGCGTGTTGTAGGCTTCGGGGATTGCGGGATCGAGTTGGATGGCTCTCTGCAAATGGCTGGTTGCGCGCTGATAGAACTGAGAGACACGCATGAGGTAAGCCTGGCGCGCGTAGAGAGCGCCGATGTTGCAATGAGCCGCGGCGAAGTCGCTGCGCAGGTTCAGGGCCTTTTCGTAAGCCTCCAAAGCATTGCCGTACTGTCCCTGCTGGAAGTACACCGTGCCAAGGTTGTTGTAAGCCTCAGCGAATCGCTCATTGAGGGCGAGCGCCTCCTTGTATTCTGCAGTTGCCCGCTTTAGATCTTGCGCTTGTTGGAAGTTGGCTCCCCGAAAGAAGTGCACGATCGCCTGAATCTGACCTTGTAAGCCAGGATTCACTTTTGAGGACGTCTGAGCTACTCCGCCAAAAAGTGTCCCGTAAGACTGAAGCAGGAAAACAATTCCCAGCACGCAGTTTCGCCTCAGCAATCGTTCGACTACGGTTCTGTGTTGCAACTCTCGCATGTTTGACCCTCCCTCGGTCTTGCGTGACAGATTACGGCCATTTGAAAAAATGCGCAAGTCCTATACGTTCCAAGAATCTTTAGGAGACACCACTGTAAGTGTGCTGGCGGTCTATTTCTTGCCGGAAGTCCGCGAGAGCGGTTAGAATAAAGCTCTTCGCGCCGAAGTGGTGGAATTGGCAGACACGCCATCTTGAGGGGGTGGTATCCGAAAGGGTATGGGGGTTCGAGTCCCCCCTTCGGCATTCAATCGTCAGTCGTCGATCTCCCGTTAGCCGCGGCAGAACCACAGCAGCAGACCCGGCCCAAGGCTATATACGGAGAGACCTCGAAACCTGATATCACGTTTTATCACTGCGAGGCTAGATGCTGACAGAAAACTCGCGGAACATATACTGATAGAAGGGATCGTTCGTGTATTGCTTAAACCAGTTGAGGCCCAACACGCAGCGCTCAAACTGGTCGGCCATCTTGCGGTAAAGCTGGGTAGCTTCGGATCGTCGCTGCAGTTCTGAGGCTGCCATGTAGGATCTGCGTCCGTGGTACGCATAAAACGTTGCGCTGGAAGGGCGACGAGGTTTCTCGAGACTTTCAGGAAAAACCCCCAGCGTGAACAGCACATAGTCGCCTATGTATTGATAAACCTTCTCCTTTTGTTTCAGACCTGCCTGTTCGGCCATCTGGATCATGTCGGTCAAGTAGCAAATCTTCGCCCCGGATTCATCATGGAGGGGATAAAGATTGTCCGTATGCAGGAAATGTAGAACCATTTGCGACACGTGGAGAACGACCTGATTGTCGGAAAGCTGTGCCTGAGTCATGGCTCGCTCTGTCAATGTACGAAACATTTTGCATACTGGGTGATTCGCTGGAACTGTCTTCACAACAATACCTCCGAGGACGCCTCAAAGAGACTTCGCCCTAAAAATAGGGATGATAGTTTTTTGCAATTGTTCCGGCGGTCTGCGCCATGGCATCGAAGGGTGAAGAAGTCGGCCTTAGAAATGGGACCGATCGGGCAAGACAGAACCATCATCTCTTCTTCCCCGGATTATAAGCGGTCCCCCTTAAAATTCAAGCTGTATTGATGATGTGCTCCAGCTCTTCAGGTCGGGAGGCCGTTATGTCGGCGTGGCGAATCTCGTCACTTTTCATGCCCCAAGCTGCCGCACACGTCCAGGCGCCGGCCCGCCGTCCCGTTTCCATATCGACCTCGGAATCCCCAACCATGAGGGTGTGCAGAGGCGGGATCTGCAGTTGATTCATGATTGATTGCAGACCTCGGGGGTCTGGCTTCCGCGCGGGCGAATTATCTGCCGCTGCAATCATCTTGAAGAATTCTCTCACTTGCAATGACTCCAGGATGTAATTGGTTGACGCCGATGGCTTATTGGTGAGGACGGCGGAAGTAACCCGATTGGACAATCGCTCCAACATCTCACGAATTCCCGGGTAGAGTCGCGTCTTCGACAGACAATGTTCCTGATAATATCCCAGATATTCTGGCAGGGCTTCCTGCCAATGTTGCTCTATGCCCGCTAAGCGGAAGCTCCTCCGCAGCAGTTCAGGCGCTCCGTTGCCAACAAAGTCGCGAATCGACGACATCGGTAGCGGCCCGATCGTGTAACGAGCCAGGACAAAATTAACTGAGTCGGCTAAATCGCTCAGCGAATCAACCAGGGTTCCATCCAAATCGAATACCAGCAAGTCAAATCGGCTCAAGTTCGTTCCAATCCCGCGCAGAAATTAGATGAGCTAGCTACTTTCCGATGCATCTATAAGAACGAGCGAACAGTCAAGCATGGTTTTTATAGAAAAGGACACACGTTTTCCGAGCGCCTCTAAAAGAGTCGTTTTGGTCGCTTGACTGAAGTCCGTCTTACGTGACGCATCGCCTGGTTAACATCTAACGAGGTCGTCCCCAAAGATCTATTCGATCATCAAAGACCATGATGTCGTGTTCGATCTCATCCCCCTAGAGAACGAGTCGGCAGCCTAATCAAAATGTCGGTCATTTCGGACCATACACCGACCGTCCTCTCAGGAAATTTAATCTGCCTATCGGATGTACCGTCCTTCGCGTTCGCTGGCACACTCCTTGTATTTGAGGATAGAGGACAGCCATACGGCATGCCCGTGCTGCCTGCGCTCCATTCGGCCTTATACTCATCTATCCGATGCGACTGCCGGGTGCAGTTGTTGCAGGTACCTTAACAGCTGCTTGGTTTGAAGATTCGGGTTTCTGAACCAGTCCGTTGACCAAATGCGGTACAACTTCCACCCATATTTCTCAAGTATTTCCTGGCGGAGGCGATCACGCTCGCGCACGGAACGGGCGTTGTGATACGTTGCTCCGTCGCACTCAATGCCACATAGGAAAACACCTGGTCTCGTGGGATGGCGAACAGCTATGTCGATCCGATATCCGCAGACGCCAACTTGAGCTACGCCCAAATAGCCGTGAGCCTGAAGGACCTGTAGTACCCACTGCTCGAACTCGCTTTCGCATTCGTTCGGTGGGAGCGGGATTACCGCAATACCATCACGGGCGAATTGCAAATACCCCTTAAGAACCTTCACACCCCAACGCTTCCCTTCGTCCTGAATCTCCTCAGGGACCATAGAGGTAAAAACAATCACCTTTTTCTTGGCGCGCGTAAAAAGGACATTAAGGCGCCGATGCCCGTAAATTCCGTTGATAGGCCCAAAACGCTGATAGAAATTTCCGTTGCGATCTTTGCCGTAAACGGTCGAGATGAAGATCGCGTCGCGCTCGTCGCCCTGGACGTTTTCCAAGTTCTTGACGAAAACGGACTCCAACGTCGGTTCCCATTTTTGGACGTATGCCGCTGCGTTTTCATCAGTTGCACATTCGCGGTCCAATTGTTCACGAATGAACTCGGCCTGTTTTGCGTTGACTGCTACGGTCCCGAGGGATTGATTCGGGCAGTTCTTCATGAACTCAACAGCCGCTTTCACAACTGCTTTGCCTTCAATTTCGTTCAATCCTGATTCGTAAATCCCGCCCGTCTGCACGAGTGACACTCCGTACTCCGGGTGGTCGTAATAGGGAGAAGGAAAGACCGTGAGCTCGTCGTTATAGAACTCATGATTCGAGAATGCGATCAATGAGCCGTGCTCTGAACGGTAGTGCCACTTCAATCGGCGAGAGGGGTAGAACCGTCCAGCCGCAGCTTCCAGTACCGAGTCCTGCTTGGTCTCCTCGAAGTCGTCTTCGTCCCCGACATCACCGACCGAAAGTTTCTGGAAAAAGGGCGTGGGTGGCAACTGCATTTGGTCGCCCACGATAACCGCCTTCTCGCCCCGTGCGACTGCGCCTAGTGCCTCCTCCGGTCGTATTTGGGATGCTTCGTCCATGATCACAAGGTCGAAGCGCGGCTTGCCCGGTTCGAGGTATTGAGCCACTGACATCGGGCTCATCATCCAGCAAGGTTTCAGCGCCTGTATTGCCTTGCCGGCCCGCCGAATGAGGTCGCGTACTGCAATCCTGGGGCGGGTCTGGCCTGCGACACGCGTCACTAGTGCCAATTCTGTCAATTCGGCGACTGGCCCGAAGGAGTTCCCAGCGGGACAGGGCCGTTGAGTCAATTTGATAGCAAGCTGCTTTCGACGCACTTCCAGGTACTCGCGGTCAAGGGCTCGGAACTGATTTCTGAGCTCCTGATGGGTCGCACCAGAATGTCTGCGGAGGCGAGGATCACCATTCAACACGGTCTCTGCGGCAGAGCGGAAGAAGACAAACTCCACTGCTTTCGCAAGGTTTTGGTAATCTAGGCCAGCACTGAAATAGATCGAAAGAACAGGACCAATCTCCTGGTCGCAAGCAGCGTCTTCAGCTAAAAGAAAATTCAGGTAATCGCGTAACGCAGAGACGTGCTGCAATGCGAGTGCGTTGCGAATCAGAAGCTGCTGCAAGGGCGCCTTGTCGAAGGATTCAGCGTTGCACCAGAGCATTGAATCAATCTGGGCCAGCGTGTTCGCTTCGCCGACACGCAGCGCAAGCGCAGAACATCCATCCAAAATTTCTTTTGCGGCGCACTGAATCTCCCGAATGTGTGCTGGGTCAGCAAAGAAGTATTCAACGAAGCCTTTAGGCAGTGCGCAGACCGTCACAGACTCGGCAAAGTCCAGTGTTGCAGTCAAAACATCGACATTGCGCCGCAGCGCATCAAGAGAGCCGCCGACCAGCGAAAGGGCGACAGAATCCGCCTCGATACTCGTTGTGCATTTCTCTGCCCCGTCAAGTACATCACGAGCGGCGGCAATGTCCGTTTCAGTGCACGCGTCCCGGAGAGTAGCCTTGTGGAACACGTCTGCCACCGCGGTGAGACCGTCTGATCGTGTACGCTGCTCTTGAACCAGCTCCTTCCATGTGGCGTCGCCTTCCGAAAATTTGCCGAGCGCCCTCGTCAGTAGGGTAAAAGCCGCTTGTTCTCTGAATGCTAGCAGCTTATCAAGTTGATCAACCGTTGCGGTAAATAAAAACTCTCGAACGATGAGACCGGTTTCGCCGAAGGAAGCAAGCCGCTGGCGGACATCGGTACCCCACGCTGACACTTCCACGAGTTCCGCTAAGGGAGTCTCAAGTCCGACGTAATGTGGACCACAAACGGATTTCAAAGTACAGTTGGCCGTTAGCGCTACAGCGTCAGCTAGGTATTGGGCACAACGGAGTAGGCCGTCGGCCATTTCGCGGCATCCCTTTTTGGAAGCATCGCGAGAGATACCGCGAAAAATCCGTCGTGCTTCGCGGCACGGCGGGCTGAACAACGCGCTCAAAAAATTGGCTGACCTGAGAGCCACCCCGTAAGTGCGTAGCTCCTGATAAGTTGGCAGCAACTGCACGTCAAATTCAGCTTCGAGCTCAGTACGCCGTCGACTAAGCGCGGACGCCTGAGCGGACGCTCGATCTAATACCGCACGGTTTGCTTCATCGAGAACGGCAGCTGACCGCTTCGTCCAAAGGGGACGTGGCAATCTCCCGATTAACTCCAGAGCGGCGACAGCAGCGCGGACCGACGTGATGCGTAAGTCTTGAAGGCCGGCAGCTTGCACAAGTACGGCACAAAATGGCTCTACCTCGGCGACAAGAGCAGCCAATTGCTGTTGCTCAGTTTTGAGTACAACCAGGGAGCCCACCGTGAACTGCTCTACGCCAAATTCGCGCAACGCCACGAGAGCGCTATCCAACGACTTGCTGCCCACTTTGCGGGCGAGCGCAAGATCGTCTGTAAGCGAACCGAGGGTCGATTCAAACTCAAGCAGGGCCCGAAAGAGTCGTATCGTGTCGCGTAGGCGCATTCGGTTCGACTCTGTCGAGCAGGCTGTGTAAGTCTCTGCAAGGATTGATAGCGGTGGCAGCTTCGCATTGGTGACTCGCCGGCAAAGCTCCTCTAAAGCGATCTGCGTCTCCGGCAGCGGCGATCGAACACGCTGCCCAAGTGCGCCACTGACGTCCAGAATACTGCGGATTCCAGTATTCCAGTCAGACAGAAGCGCAACAAGTCGACTCTCATCGAGTTCGGTGATTTCAATGTTCTGTACTCCTCGCCAAGGATGATCCGCGAGTTTCCCAAACGCTGCCAGCGGTTGCATTTGCCTTTCCAGAGTTACGGCGGCATCGCCCATCTGACGATAGGTGTGGGGGGAAGTCTCTAACGGATTAGCGAAGCGAGCATCGGCTATCGTCGCTGGAAAATCTGCTCTAAGCCTGTCTCGTATGGCGCTGCCCAACAGGACGTCGTAGATTTTGAGTCCAGTCTTGCCGGCATCCTCGTTAACGCGCTGCACGTAATACAGCAGGTCGGTTCTCGCAGCACGCAGCGCATCTGCGTTGCTCTGCGCGAGTTCTACCCTCAGACGGGGAGCGCGATATTCGATGCGTTTCGCGAAGGAATCGGTAACGGCTGTTTTCGACGTTTTACTAGAATGTAATTCGAGGCAGAACACTTCCAATCCCGCCGCATCGAGTCGTTTCTTCACGACTTCGAGAGCAGCCATCTTCTCGGCTACGAACAATACAGACAATCCTTCATTCAACGCGGCTGCGATGATATTTGTAATGGTCTGCGATTTCCCGGTTCCAGGTGGCCCTTGAATCACCTGCGAGGTTTTGCTTCTGAGTACGTCAACAATGGCGCTGTGCTGAGAAGAATCTGCGTCCGTAATTAATAGCGGCTCAGGCCCTTGTAGCAAGTCAATTTCGTAATCTTCGGCGTATTTAACCTCGCTGATTTCGGCACCAGCGATCAACGTACGCAAAATGGGCCGCTGCTCAATGGGTGCCTCGGCGGGCCAGCGCTGAGGATCGAGGTCTTTGTACATGGCAAGCGTTGAAAATGTAAATAACCCGATGGTGATGTACCTTCGCACTTTCCAGTCACGTTTCCCTGCAATTGCTTTCTCGACGCGGCTCAGATACGTGCCGAGAGGGTTCTCGTCATTTTCATCCTCTTCCCATGCTGGGAGGCTTACTGCCATATTTTTGAGCAGCTCTGCTAATGCGACGTTGATCTCAACATCCTCGTCCCGGCTCTTGATGAAGTACGAGTAACGTTGCTCAACGAGAACGCGATCCAAGCCGACAGGCACGAAGACAAGAGGGGCCATACGTTTCTCGTCGCTATGGTCAGACTCGTAATATTCCAGATATCCGAACGTGCAGAACAACGCGTTAAACCCAGCATCTTTTTCCAATACACGTGCCGCATCTCGTAATCCACTGAGCTTCCGTTCGAGGTCCTCCGCGAAGAACAGCGTTTGAATTTTCATGTCGGCATATCGACGCGCTGTCTGGCCGTTGAGCATCGGCAACTCATAGTCTGGGTTTAAACCTAATTCCCTCGCTCGCTTTGGCGCGTCCCATGTTGGCTGGAATGCAGGCAGCCCGAGTCTTGCCCGGACCCGGTTGCGGAATTCCCGTTCGATCCTCTGCTCCTGGCGGACGGAAGCACCTGGCCCAAGCTGGCTAAGTGCTTCTTTGTATGCTTGATCCGCCCCTTTCGCCTGTCGCAGCAGGCTCGTGAAGATCGGGGTACCTTCATCGCGGGGCGTTAGCTCTGGGTCAGGTAGCGGCTTGAAAAACAACTCCTTGCCAGCAACGAGCTTGTTGAAAAGCTTCTCCGGTATCTCCTCAATTACGCGGGTGTGGCTACGTGAACGCTCCGAGTGCCTGAAGCTAATCAGAGGGTTACGGCTGGTGAGGTCAAGCAGCTTCGTCCGGTACTGCTGAATGACATCGCGAACGAATGTGTCCGTACTCGGTTGGCTGCTTCCGGTTCTCTGTGCCATTGTTGAAGCAATGAGCGGCTGCTGCATTATTATGCAAAACGACTCAAAATAGAAGTCCTTCCTGCTCATCTATGCTCATCTAGAGCTAAGGTGCGCTGCCCTTCGGAGGGCTAGCCACGCGGGATGCTCGGCCCGATCCAACTTGCGGATCGAGCTGATGTGAACCTCGCATGTAGAACTTCGCGCAGCCTCACCCGGCCCCTTTTTGCAGGAAAGTAGCTAGGTGCGCTCTTTCCGTCCGGTTAAGTTGACTCGAGATTTGCCTTTCTTGCGTAACCTGATTTGGCGGCGCCGGCGCGCTTCTTCCAGCTTCCTCTTTTCCTCACGAGTTTGGGGGATCAGAGGGGGGACTTGGCGTAGCTGCCCCTTTTCGTCGATTGCAACAAAGGTGAGAAAGGCGCTGCTCGTGGGGCGGCGTACGCCGGAAAGAAGATTTTCGGAAAACACTTTCACCTCGACCTCCATGGATGTGTGAAAAGCGGCCGTCACTTGAGCCTGCAAGATGATAAGTTCCCCGACTTTGACCGGGGACAGAAACTGAACCTGATCCATTGCGACTGTGACTGCGACGCTGCGGCTGTGCCGGTGAGCCGCGATCACGCCCGCCATGTCAATCAAGTGCATCACCTTCCCGCCCAGAATGGTGCCAAGAGGATTGGTATCGTTGGGGAGAACCACTTCTACCATCTCTACTCGAGATTCAGAAGGATGTTTACCCTTTTGCTGCTGCATGGGAAAGCTCTCTTTCGAAAAGTCGGCGCAAGTCTACCATAGGGGAAAACTGCGAAAATGCATAAACCTCCCTAATTGCAACTTGGAACGACCTGGAGTGGCGACCGAGTGCACACGATTGCAGCATTTCGCTAAAAAATATTTCACCCAACGAACTTAGCAACTAAGATGGAAAGAAACTGCCGCCATTTTCCACAAAGATTGTGGAAATTACTTTCCTGCCAGTGTGTGGATTACGCGGCTGAACAACATTTCAGCTTCTCTGCAGGCGATGTGAACGGAGCAGTGTTTGCACAGCCGTTTCCCCTATAATGGGAACCGATGAATCTGACGGCAAGGATCAAGCAACGAGCGATCGAGCTTGGGTTTGATCGTGTAGGCATGGTAGCGGCCGATAAGCTTGGCGGTGAGAACACCCACTTGCGCGCTTGGTTGGATCGCGGATTTGCGGGAACGATGGAGTGGATAGAGCGCTCTTTTGAGAAGCGCATTGACCCGTCTGCGCACATGCCGGATGTCTGTAGTATCGTCTGCGTAGCGATGAATTACTACACTTCCCCAAGAGTCGAAGATCTTGAAGGGCACGGCAAGATTTCTCGTTATGCCTGGGGTGACGACTATCACCAAGTGCTGGGCGAGCGCCTGCGGCGATTGCTGGACTGGATTTGCTCCCAGGAGCCTCGTTGCCGGGGAAAGATCGCCGTAGATAGCAGTCCGATCATGGACAAAGTCTGGGCCGCTCGTGCGGGCCTGGGATGGATGGGAAAACATTCCAACTTGATTCATCCCACGCTAGGCTCCTGGATTTTCCTGGGAGAATTGCTGTTGAGCCTCGAGCTTGAGTACGAGGAGGCCCCAGTGGCGGATCGGTGCGGCAACTGCACACTTTGTATTGACTCCTGTCCCACGTCTGCGATTGTGGAACCTTATGTGGTGGACTCGCGAAAGTGCATCTCCTATCAAACGATTGAGTTTCGCGGCGACGAGCTCCAAGTGGATACCCATGGCTGGATCTTCGGCTGCGATGTCTGCCAGGATGTCTGCCCTTGGAATCGTTCCGCCCAGGAGAGCAAGGAGGAGAGGTTTCAACCGCGCCCCGGCTTGGCAAATCCGTCAGTCGATCAGTTTTGCCAGATGAGGGAAGAAGAATTTCGCCAGATGTCCAAGAGGAGCGCAATTCGCCGCGCGAAGTATCAAGGCATGATCCGCAATGCGCGACATGCGCGGGCGCGGAAAATGAATGCATCGTCGGTCGCTTACGAATCACCGGGTCATCGCTCCACGTGTGGAAGCATAAATCGCGGCTGAGGTGGAGCCGAGATGAATGCTTGTCGGCAGTTGCCGTTTGTTGCAATGCTTCGGTTGCTGCGAGGCGTTGACTGGAGTTAGCACTTCAACTTTTTTTCCACTTATTTCCAAAGTGAAATTTTGTTATGGCCGTGTCCGAGGGTCTTGCTCCTTCCGGAATATTTGTGCTACAAACTCCCTTTTTTGTAATGAGAGAAGGTTGTTCATGATCGAGATCCATCCTTACCAGTTACTGGCAGCGGCGGGTATATTTCTCATTACACTCCTGTGTTTGAACACGATTTTGTTTCGCCCGTTTATCCGGATCGTACAGCAACGGGAAAAGCTCACTCTAGGACGACTGGAAGAATCGGATCGCCTACTGCGTAGATACCAGCAATTGGCACAAGAATATGAAAGCCGCATCCGCGAAGAGCAACTGCAGAGCTATCGTCATCGAGAGGAGCGCCGCAATGAGGCGCTGGCCCGACGGGCGGTCATGGTTGAAGAGGCGCGTCGAAGAGCGGAACAATTGACCGATGATGCCCGGATGGAAATTTCCATGCAATTAGAGAAGGTAAAAGTGAATCTGCAGTCAGAAGCGCGTGATCTTGCCAGGGCGATCGGCAGGGTCGTGCTGGGACGAGAAGTGCGATGAGTAGTCGCAGGCGGTTTTTTTTCTTGGGGTTGGTCGTCTCTTATTTTTTGCTCCGCACGGTCTTGGCTGCCCCGGAAGCAGAGGCGGAGACGGGTTGGGGCATCTGGGACACGATCGGGCGCTTTTTCAATTTGTTTCTGTTGTTTGGCGTCCTCATTTACTTTGTTCGCAAGCCCCTGGGGATGTTCTTTGAGAACCGCCGGCACGAGATCGAACAGAAGCTTATTGAAGCACAGCGCCGCCACGAGGAGGCGGAGGCCAAGCTTCGCGAAATCGAAGAGAGCATCCATTCCATCGAGCAGGAAATTTCCGAAATTCGGCAAAGAACGCAGCAGGAAATTCAGAGTGAGCTTCAGCGCCTGGAGGAGTCGAGTCGCGAGGAAGCGGCAAAAATTATCTCCGTCGCCGGCCGGGAGATTGACGGAATGCTTCGCGCAGCGCAGAAGGAACTTCTTCGCTACGCGGGGTCCCTAAGCGTGAACCTGGCGCAGGAAATGATCCGAGAGAGTATCACCCCTGGTGACCAGGAGCGCATTTTCAACCGGTTTATCGACCATATGGAGAGCCTGAAGTCATGAGTAGCGCAGTCGCTCGAAAATATGGGCGCGCTTTGGCAGAGGTGGCGTTGGAAAAGGGAAGGCAGGAAGAAGTGAGGGCCGATCTGGCCGGCTTTGGTATCCTTTATCAGGAGAACAAGGAGCTTCAAAATGTTTTGCAAAATCCAGTGATCCCGTTCTCGTCGAAGCGAAATATTATTACGCAGATCGCGATGATGGGACCGCTGGGCTCTGAGGTGAGAAACTTCCTCTATTTGTTACTCCAGAACAATCGCATCCAATTGTTATCCGAAATTCAGTTGGCGTTCCAAGACATTTTGAATGAGAAACTGGGCATTTTAAGGGGTCAGGTCTACAGCTCGGTGATACTGGCAGAGGAGCAGAGAACAGCCCTTGAGACGCGACTGGAAAGTAAGACCAGCAGGAAAGTACAGCTTGCGTATTATCAGGATCCCTCCTTGATCGGTGGCGTAAAAATTCAGGTCGGCAGCGTCATTTACGATGCAACGGTTCAGAAACAACTTGAAGAGATCCAAAGGCGAATATTTTAGAGGCAAAGATGGAAATTAAGGCTGACGAGATTAGCAAGATCATCAAACAGCAGATCCAGAATTATGAGGCCGGAGTCGTGGTCAGCGAAGTGGGGACGGTTCTCAGCGTGGGAGACGGTATCGCCCTGGTGCATGGCCTGGAGAAAGTGATGGCCGGTGAGCTGCTGGAGTTTCCCCATCAGGTGCATGGACTGGCGGCCAACTTGGAAGAGGACCATGTAAAGACCGTTTTGTTCGGGGAATTTCACCGCATCCAAGAAGGGGATGTCGTCAAGCGTACGCGCCGGATCATGCAGGTGCCAGTCGGGGAGGCGTTAATTGCCCGGGTAGTAAACGCCCTGGGGGAACCAGTTGACGGCAAGGGTCCGATCACAACCGACGATTACGCTCCAATCGAGCGTCTTGCCCCTGGCGTGATCGACCGCCAGCCGGTGAAGGAACCATTACAGACGGGTATCAAGGCGATCGATGCCATGATTCCCATCGGCCGGGGCCAGCGTGAGTTGATTATTGGAGACCGGCAGACCGGTAAGACGGCGATTGTCATTGACACCATAATCAACCAGAGAGATACCGGGGTGGTCTGCATTTACGTCGCCATTGGTCAGAAAAAGTCTAACATCGCTCAGGTGGTGAAGACTTTGATCGATCAGGATGTGATGCAGAACTGTGTTGTCGTGTGTGCGAGTGCAAGCGACCCGGCCACCATGCAGTACCTAGCGCCTTATGCGGGTTGTGCCATGGGTGAATACTTTCGGGACCGAAATAGGCACGTTCTGCTGATTTATGATGATCTTACAAAGCACGCGGCGGCCTACAGAGAAATCAGCTTGCTGCTTCGCCGTCCCCCGGGCCGCGAGGCGTATCCGGGGGATGTCTTCTATCTGCATTCTCGCCTGTTGGAGCGCGCCGCCAAGCTGAGCGACGAACTGGGTGGGGGATCGTTGACGGCATTGCCCATCATCGAAACGCAAGCAGGAGACATTTCTGCATATATTCCTACCAATGTAATTTCCATTACCGACGGTCAGATTTTTTTGGAGTCCGACCTCTTCTACGCCGGCGTACGACCTGCGATCAACGTCGGCTACAGCGTAAGTCGTGTGGGCGGCAACGCGCAAATCAAAGCCATGAAGCAGGTTGCCGGAACCTTGCGACTGGAGCTGGCGCAATACCGGGAGTTGCAGGCGTTTGCGCAGTTCGGCAGTGACCTCGACAAAGCCACGCGGGCTCAATTAGCTCGTGGCGAACGCCTGGTCGAGATCCTGAAGCAGCCGCAGTATCGGCCACTGCCAGTGGTCAGCCAGATCTTGATTATTTTTGCCGGTACAAACGGCTATCTGGACGACTTGGAGGTTTCAGAGATGCACGCGTTTGAAGAAGGGTTGTACCGTTTTTTTGAAACTGCCAAATCCGATTTCATCGCTCGATTGAATGAGAAAAGGGAACTGGATGAGAGGTTACGGCAAGAGTTGCGCGAAGGACTCGCTGAGTACAAGGAGCGCTTTCTTAGCGAGAAACAAAGTGCTGTGGCTGCCGCGCGATGAACCATGTGGGAGAGGTCACGTGTCGGAGATCGGAGATTAGAACGCACCGATTCCCGCGACGGTTGACACCCAATTCCTGAGACCTGAAACGAGATGGCCAATTTAAGAGATGTACGGAGAAGAATTCGGAGCGTCAGAAACATACAAAAAACGACGCGCGCGATGAAGTTTGTCTCCGCCAGCAAATTGAAGCGCGCCCAGGATCGAGTTGTCGCGGCACGGCCCTATGCGAACCGTATGTTGGCTGTGTTAAACAGCCTTATTTCTCGGGTGGAGAATCGGGATCACGCGTTACTTCAACGCCGGGGCTCAGGCCAAATCCTATTGGTAATAATCACTGGAGATAAAGGTCTCTGCGGAGCCTTCAATAGCAACATCATCAAAGCGGCCACGGTTTTCCTTAACCAGAAGGCGGGCGCGGAACTCTCTCTTGCGGCAGTCGGCAGAAAGGGATACGACTTCTTCAAACGCCGGCCCTATGAAATCCGCGCACAGTACATCAATATCATGGGAAAGTTGGCGTATGAAGAAGCCAAACGAATTGCCGATTTCCTCATTCAGCAGTATAGCGCGCTAGCGCTGGATGAAGTTTACATCGTCTACAATGAATTCAAGTCCGTGATCCAGCAGCGGGTGACCGTGGAACGATTGTTGCCAATTGGCGAGATTGAGGGATTGCGGGAACAGGTCGCGCCACGCCTGGATTACATTTACGAACAAGAACCTCAGACGATCTTTAGCCACTTGTTGCCGCGACATGTGGACGTTCAGGTCTATCGAGCGATGCTCGAGTCGGCGGCCTCAGAGCATGGAGCGCGGATGACGGCGATGGATGCGGCTACTACGAATGCGAAGGATATGATCGAGCGGCTGACATTAAATATGAACCGAATTCGCCAAGCGAGTATTACCAAGGAAATTATTGAAATTGTCAGCGGTGCTAACGCGCTGGCGGGAAAATAAAACTTCCAGTCAACAAGTCACAAGCGACGTAGATAACCTCTGCGATCCGTGAGCGGTGACTATTTAGGATGAGAGAACAATGAGAGAAGGTAAGGTCACTCAAGTGATTGGTCCGGTCGTGGATGTGCGGTTTCCGGAGGGCCATATGCCCCAAATCTATAATGCGGTGCGTGTGGTCAGTGAGGGTTTTGATGTGCCGAATGAAATTAACATCGTCACCGAGGTGCAGCAACATCTGGGCGAAGGGATTGTACGATGCGTGTCGATGCAGCCCACGGACGGTGTGGTGCGTGGAATGAAGGCAATGGATGCCGGCGAGGGAATCACCGTTCCCGTAGGTCGCGAAACTCTGGGGCGTGTGATGAATGTCATCGGTGAGCCGGTGGATAAGCTCGGTCCGATCGGTGCAAAAAAGCGCTACCCGATTCACCGTCCGGCTCCAAGCTTTGAAGATCAAAGTACCGAAATGCAAATGCTTGAAACCGGCATTAAGGTGATCGACTTGATCGAACCCCTACTCCGCGGTGGAAAGATTGGACTGTTCGGCGGCGCGGGGGTAGGCAAGACGGTCATCATCATGGAGTTAATTCACCGGATCGCCACCCAGCACGGCGGATTTTCGGTGTTTGGTGGTGTGGGGGAACGTACGCGAGAGGGGAACGACCTGTGGCTGGAAATGAAGGAGTCGGGTGTCATTTCCAAGGCGGCGCTCGTATACGGACAGATGACCGAACCCCCCGGAGCTCGGCTACGTGTCGCGCTGACCGCCCTGACGGTCGCGGAATATTTCCGTGATGAAGAAGGACAAGACGTGTTGCTATTCATCGACAATATCTTCCGATTCACTCAGGCGGGATCCGAAGTATCCGCATTGCTGGGACGTATGCCAAGCGCAGTCGGTTACCAGCCCAATCTTGCGACCGAGCTGGGAGAATTGCAGGAACGAATTACCAGCACCAAGAAGGGGTCGATTACCTCAATCCAGGCGATTTACGTGCCAGCCGACGACTACACCGATCCTGCTCCTGCAACGACGTTTGCGCATTTGGATGCTACCACGAATTTGGAGCGCTCTATTGCCGAACAAGGGATTTACCCTGCGGTGGATCCCCTCGCTTCCACCTCGCGCATTCTCGATCCGCGAGTGATTGGCGAAGAACATTATCAAGTGGCCCGGTCGGTCCAGGGGGTGCTCCAGCGCTACAAAGAGTTGCAAGACATCATCGCCATTCTCGGAGTGGATGAGTTGTCTGAAGAGGACAAGCTGATCGTGGCGCGTGCTCGCAAGATCCAAAAATTCCTCTCCCAGCCGTTTTTCGTCGCTGAGCAATTCACCGGCATTCCGGGCAAATATGTTCCCTTGAAGGAGACCATCCGTGGTTTCAAGGAAATCGTCGAGGGAAAGCACGACGAAATTCCGGAGCAGGCCTTTTATATGCTAGGAGGAATCGACGAAGTGCTGCAGCGCCACAAGGAGTCGATGGTAATAGCGTGAATCATCGATGGAGTGATCGAAGGTTCATAATTTAGCATAGCCTGCAGTAGACCTGGTACGGGAGCGCGACATGCCGGTTCTGCCGGACCAAATAACGTTGGAAATTGTGACGCCCGAACGCCTTCTTTTCTCTGGCGCGGTCGATGAAGTTTCGGTTCCAGGAGTGGAAGGATATCTTGGAATCCTGCCAGGACACGCGCCTTTGTTGTCGGAGCTGAAGATTGGCGAAGTCATGTACCGGCAAGAAGACACGCGGACCTACTTGTTTTGCTCGTGGGGCTTTCTGGAGGTGTTGCCAGATCGCGTCTCCGTGCTTGCCGAAATTGCCGAGCGCGCCGAGGACATCGATGTGACCCGCGCACAGGCGGCAAGGGAGCGGGCAGAAAAAAGATTAAAATCCAAGGATCCCGAGACGGACTTTCAACGGGCACGGACTGCGTTGGAGAGAGCGCTGGCCCGCCTGCAAGTTGCCAGCAAGGCGAGTCCTAGAGGTCTGGCTGCAGGAGAAGGATAGGCAGTTCTGATTGCGGATTCTCATTGGTTTGCAGTCAAAGTTCTGCTTTGAATTCTTCAGTTTGACCTATACTTTTGCTGTATGCGCTGAGCCACGTTGGTATGACTCCTGCCCGGTGGTGTAACGGCAACACGCCTGACTCTGGATCAGGTTATCGAGGTTCGAATCCTTGCCGGGCAGCCAAGCCTTCTGATTTCATCATGCCTGGGCGTACCGGCCAGGGGCTGTACGAACGACTGGTGGCAAAAAGTCCTATGCTGAAAGTATTGTACATGTCCGGGTATTCGGACATTGCCATTTTCCCGAGTGGCGAACTGAAGCTAGGCGGGCCTGTCCTGCAGAAACCTTTCGCGCCTGGGACACTGGTACAGAAGGTCCGTGAGGTGCTAAGTATATAGAGGGGAAGGCACCGTCTCGGGATCGTCTTGGTGTTATTTCTGAGAATCTTAAGCCTGGTTAAGTTGGAGGGTTAGAGCTCTACAGGAAAAGGTGGACCGTGAGTAACAGGCGCACGAACTCCAATTCCGCCACCTCCGGTGCTGGCCGGAGGTAATGCCCTAAGTAAGACTTTCTTAGGATATCCACTCTCTAATTCGATCCAGGTGCTCCCGAACGGCACTCCGGCTCATCGAGGAATGGGTAGTTTCACACCGGGCGGAACTGGAAGCCAACTGGGACCGTATTATGACGGGCTGTACTGCCGCGTCATTTCCGACTGCCACCCGTCCGTTTCTCAGCATCGTTTGAGCCCGCTACTCAGCCCGACCGAACGCCCTGATCTCCTCCATTTCCTGCGGCGATAGCTCGCGCGGAACCTCGCGGCGAGCCAGCTTCTCGCTCTGGACGTGATGGCGGATGTCCTTGACGATCTCAGGGTTCGACAGCGTGGTCGTGTCCCCGACGTCGGCGAAATTGGAGATTCCAGCGATGACCCTGCGCATGATCTTTCCGGAGCGGGTCTTGGGCATGTCCGGGACGATCCAGACGTTCTTCGGTCGCGCGATCTTCCCGATCTGGGTTTCGATCGCCTTGGCCACCTTCTCCTCTATGTCCTTGCTCGGAGTGATCCCTGGTTTCAGCGAGACGTACATCTCTACGGCCCGGCCGCGAAGCTCGTCCATCACCGGGACGGCGGCTGCCTCGGCGATCTCCTCGACGGTGATGCTCGCCGACTCGAGTTCCTTGGTCCCCAGCCGGTGCCCAGCGACGTTGATCACGTCGTCGATTCGGCCGAGGATCCGGAAGTAGCCGTCGGCCGCCTGGACGGCACCATCGCCAGCCAGGTACGGCCAGTCGCGCCAGTTCTTGCTGTTCTTATCCCGGCAGTACTTCTTGTAGTAGATCTCCACGAATCGCTCGGGCTGGCCCCAGATCGTCTGGAAGATACCGGGCCAGGGGTTGCGGATGCATATGTTGCCGGCCCGGCCGATTCCGGCCTTGACCACGTTGTGATCCTCGTCGTGGATCACGGGGTAGATCCCGAGGACCCCGGGGCCGCAGCTGCCAGGCTTCATCGGCTGGAGTGCGGGTAGGGAGCTGCCCAGGAAGCCGCCGTTCTCGGTCTGCCACCAGGTGTCGACGATGACCGCTTCGCCCTTTCCGACGACACTGTGGTACCAGCGCCAGATGTCGGGCTCGATCGGCTCGCCCACCGTCGTCATGTGCTTGAAGTGGTAATTGTACTTCTTCGGTTCGTCCGGGCCGAGCTTGCGCAGCATGCGGATCGTCGTGGGGGCGGTGTGGAAGATGTTCACCCCGAGCCGCTCGGCGATTCGCCAGGGACGACCGGGGTCCGGGTAGGCAGGCACTCCCTCGTAAATCACGCTCGTCGTCCCGAGCGCAAGTGGGCCGTAGACGATGTATGAGTGACCGGTGATCCACCCGATGTCGGCGAAGCACCAGTACGTATCCTCCGGGTGGATGTCCTGGTAGTACTTCGACGTGCCGGCGACGTAGGCCAGATACCCGCCGGTGCTGTGCTGGCACCCCTTGGGCCGCGCCGTCGTGCCGCTGGTGTACATGAGGAAGAGCGGGGCTTCGGCCGGCATCGAGACCGGCTTCACTTCGTGCCCGCGGTAGTCCTGCAGGAGC
>JACQSX010000024.1 GCA_016211105.1 Acidobacteriota bacterium
AGCTACCACAATCATCCCCGCCTCGACCGCACGCTGGGCCGCTAAAGAAAGGGGATCGCTCTTGTAACTTTCGCGCGGTGGATGCCCGGCTGACAAATTAATGATCCTGATGCCGTAGGCGTTCTTGTTTTGCACGCACCAGTTGAAAGCTGCAATGACGTCACTGGTGCGACCGGAGCCATCATCCCCCAGTGCCTTCAGGGCGATCACGCGGCTGCCCGGGGCCATTCCACTGAAACCCTCGTTTCTCCCTTCTAGATTCGCCCCGATAATCCCAGCCACGTGGGTCCCATGGCCATGTTGATCTTTTCCAGTCCCACCGGAAGCGGTAAAATCTTTGGCCGTAATCAACCTTAGTCCGAAACTACTACTGAGCCCGTCATTAATGCTGATGCCACTGTCGATTACAGCCACAACCACATTCTTGCCAACCAAACCCAAACTTGACTGGGCTTGATCGGCTCCGGTGATCTGAACAATGGGATTCGTGCTTACCGCACTATCGCTATCCGCTCGGACCTCAGCATCCGAGGAGATGCGAACTACGTCTTGTTCTACCAGGTCGATGAGCCTTTCCAAAGGCACTTCCATAGCCATGCCCTGGATAAGCGACAGGTTTTTGAGCCTTTGTCCTCCCATAGATTCGACGAGACGCCGCCTCTCCAGGTAGTGCATTTCGCTGTCGTTATCTGCCATGGCGACATTGTTTTCGAATTGAACAATCACTTGAATTTTCCGATTGGGATCCCTAGCTTTGATGCCGGCTATCAGACCCTCCAGCACTTCCGGCGACAAACGTCGCTCAAGTCGCTCAGCCAGACTCTCGCCTGACATCGGAGAAACCACTCGGCCTGCTTGTAAAGGAACAATCAGGAACCCAAGCGTGAAAACAATGACATTTTTGAAAAGGCACGCTTTTCGGGTCATGCGCGCCATTCGAAACCTCCTAACGAGATTAGAACCAGATTAGATTTCGGTGTCCACATAGGCACCGTAGCATCCAAAGTATTAGAAATAGAACTCCACTTCGGCAGCCAGGCCACCCTGTCCTTGGCGGATTTAGGTCCCGTTGCTTTGCGTCCCCGGGCTTTCGCCTGGGTTTGCCTTTTCGGTTGGCGGTGCCTCCTCGATTCGGCAACTGCTCAAACCTTGTTCCAGGCTAGAAATTAGGTTTGCAGTTTTGCGTCCCCAACCTTTCGATTGGAGTTGCCTTTCTCGTCTCGGCTCCCTTAGTGCTAGTAAAGGATGCTACAGCAGATTGATTTATGTACAGACGGCGCGAGTATACGCTTCACGCGATCGCTGTCAAGAACTTTCTTCATCTTGTTAATCTTTCTTCAAGCAGGTGTCAATCGCCTCTTGTTCTTAAGAAGGCCTTCTTAAGAAGGCCGGAATATCAAAACTGTCATTTCCTATGCCTGCGGGCACCGCTTCAAGCTCTGCCGATTTTCGCGTTGTGCTCTTCTCAAATGGATAAATTGTCTTGCGCCGATTCTTCTCTGTAGTGGCTGTCAGCGACTCCGGCGACGGCAGATCGAATCCGGTTGCGATCACGGTAATCTTGATCTTATCTCCCGCGGAATCGTCAAACACGGAGCCAAAAATGATGTTGGCTTCATTGTCGGCCGACTCCTGGATAATCCTGGTAGCCTCGCTCACTTCGTGCAAGGTCATGGAGCGACTGCCAGTGATGTTGATCAATACTCCCTTGGCTCCTTGAATGGATGTCTCCTCCAGTAGCGGACTGCTGATTGCTTTTTGCGCCGCGACAACCGCCCGATTTTCACCGGATGCGACACCGGTCCCCATCAAGGCCATTCCCATACCGGTCATGATTGTCTTTACATCCGCAAAGTCGAGATTGATCACTCCCGTGACGGTGATCAGATCGGAAATGCCTTGTACTGCCTGGCGCAGAATATCGTCTGCGATCTTGAAGGCCTCCTGCAGCGTCGTTCCCGGCGCCACCGTGTGTAGCAACCTCTCGTTGGGAATCGTAATCACGGTGTCAACCGAATCCTTCAGTTCGGCCAACCCCGTTTCTGCCTGGGCCATACGCCGTTTACCCTCAAAGTGAAACGGCTTTGTGACAACGGCAACCGTGAGAGCACTCAACTCAGAGGCAAGGCTTGCCAGAATGGGCGCCGCGCCGGTACCCGTCCCTCCGCCCAAGCCTGCCGTGATAAACACCATATCAGCGCCATCTACCAGCTCAATGATCTTTTCGGTATCTTCCAAGGCGGCTTGGCGACCGATCTCCGGATTCGCCCCGGCCCCCAACCCTTTGGTCAGGCGCGATCCCAGTTGGAGTTTCATCGGAGCGAGGGAGGTGCGAAGGGCCTGTAAATCAGTGTTTGCGGAGATGAACTCAACCCCTTCAATCCCGGCTTCAATCATGCGGTTGACCGCATTTCCACCTCCTCCCCCGATCCCGATGACCTTGATTCGGGCGCCATTTGCGGCACCCTCGTCAAACGAAAATCGAATATTATGATCGTCATCTTTTACCCGCTCTCTTTGCATGAACCCTCCAAAATTGAATCGCAACGTTGGTACCCGCGCCGGCCTAAGTGGTCCGGGCCGGCGCGGATCTACACAACGATCAAGCCATCAACTGTGAAAACCAGTAACGCATCTTTCCTGAGGCTTTTTCCAGCAAGCCATGGGAAATGGCCGGCCTTACTACTTTCTGTTCGTGTCCTCTCAACACATTTCGCCCATAAATCAGGAGTCCTGCTGCTGCGGAATAAGCTGGGTTGCTCGAAATATCGCCCAACTCGAATGATCCTGCAGTGCAACCGACACGCACCGGCATCCCCAAGACTTGTTCCGCCACGACATCCATTCCTTCCAGCGCCGCCATTCCTCCCGTAATAACCGCCCCGGCGACTAACTCACGGCGACACCCCCACGATTCGAGCCTCTCATTCACCAGTCCGAATAATTCCTCGGCGCGCGCTTGTATGATCTGGCAAAGCATCTCTCGACTGACCAGTCTCACGCTGTTGCCCGCGATCGACCTGACTTCCAAAAGCTCCTCTAGTGTTACCAGCGATGCGTGAGCACACCCGTGTTCCCTTTTGAGTCTGTCGGCCTCACCCAGCGGCGCTCTGAGACCGATGGATGTGTCCTTGGTAAAATGATTCCCCCCCATCGGTATGCTTTCTGAGTGCCACGGACCTCCCCTCAGGAAAACCGCAATGTCGGTGCTGCCACCGCCAATGTCAATCATGGCCGCGCCTAATTCCTTTTCGTCGGCGGTCAGCACAGCCAAAGCCGAAGCAACTTGCGGCATCACCGTACCGGCGACTATCAAACCGCTCTTGTTGACGGCATTGACAATGTTTTGCACGCCGGTGGCGGCGTTCAGAAGCACGTGAATCCGCACCTCAAGTTGTTCTCCTGTCATCCCCAAAGGGTCCGAAATGCCAGTTTGCCCGTCCAAGGTAAATTCCTGAGGTAGCACATGCAGGATCACCATACCATCCGGAATCTTGAAATTTTTGGCCACATCGATGACATCGTAAATGTCGTCCTGACTCACCTCGCGCGCTTTGCCCTTTATATTGGCGCTGCCGACCATATTCATTCCCGGCAGTGGTCCCCCTCCAGTAGTCACGAACACAGACTCGAGCGCTGCCTGCGCCTCCGCCTCTGCTTTTTGGACCGAACTGCGAATCGAATCAACCAACATTGCGAGGCTGGTGACTCCCCCCCGCCTGTAGCCTTCGGTTTGTGACACTCCCATCCCCAGAACATTGATGTTTTCATCGCTCAGCTCGGCAATTAAGGTACATATTTTGGAGGAGCCAATATCCAGTCCCGCGATCAAATTGCTTTTCTTCGCCAACTTCATCCTTTTCCCTCTCAGCCAGAATGGTCGTCCTTCACAGGAATGGTGGAATTACCCCCACTCTTGGTGTGGAAGATAATTCTGTGTTCCATGCTCAAATCCACCGAGTCCATGGCGCCGTACTTGGCGGTAAGATCCGCCATCAGATCCTGCTTGGAGAGGTAAGTTTGGTATCTTTCTCTATAGTTCGAATCTCCCAGGAACACTTTGATTGGATAGTTCAAAGGCACGACCGCGACCCGATTGGACTCGGTTACATCAATTTCTGAAATCTTGTCCGAGAGGCGTTCTGCCCCTGAGTCCAGTTCCATCAGCAGCCGCATTACCGTTTCCATTTTCACCTGGTTGACATCGGAAACATTTTCTTGCGTAGAATTCTCCAATCCGCGAACCACCGGCAGATCGAGATGCTGAAATCGTGGCCCGTAAAGTTCTAGAACAACTCCTTGTCGGTCCACCAGAAACAATTCATTTTCCATCCTTGCCAAGGCAACCGGCTGGCGCTCGACGAGGAGAATCGCAAGCTTGCTGGGAAACACGCGCCGCACCAAACACGTCTGCACCCAGGATTGGGCTTCTATAAACTCACGGACCTTCCCCAACCGGATGCGATAAAGATTGCGGGGAAGCTCCTCTGACAACACCCGGCGAATCTCTGTTTCATTCGCACGGCTGTTTCCCAATATCTGTACTTCGGTCAGATTGAAAACGCCGCTCCTGATCACAAATCCGTACAGCGCGACGCCGAAAGCAGCCAACAACAACGCCATGAACGTGCGCGCACACATGAAGAGAAACCTGATCCAGAGCGAACGACCTTCACGGTTCCTCTTGATGTCGCGTTTCTTTTGTTTGATTAAATGTTGTTCTTCAAACTCCACATCAATTGCCATCGTTGCCTCGCCACCTTTGCAAAATTTCTTCGCCCACACGGTATACATCGCCGGCGCCAACGGTAAGCAGCAGGTCACCTTCTCGCAGAGTCTTTAAGACTTCTTCTACGATCTGCCAACTTTCAGCAAAACGGGCCGTGGGATGGCCAGCGCGCGAAATCGCCTCGGCCAATCGCGCGGCGCTTACCCCAGCCAGAGGGTCTTCCCCTGCTGAGTAAATATCCATGACAAACAACACGTCTGCATCCTGAAAGCTACCAGCAAAGGCGGCAAACAGATCTCTTGTTCGAGTGTATCTGTGAGGCTGGAATATCACGACCAAGCGTCGCCGCGAGGATCTGGCAGTTTTCAGCGTAGCCTGGATCTCGGTGGGATGATGACCGTAGTCGTCATAGAAAAGCACGCCCCCGGCGCTCCCCTTATTCTCCATCCGTCGCGTCACACCCCCGAAATGCGACAGCGTCTCCAGAGTCATTTCGGGAGCGATTCCCAGAAGCAACGATATTCCGATGACCGACAAAGAATTCAGAACGTTGTGCGTCCCCGGCACGGGCAATCGCACATCACCCCAGATCTGTCCTTGCCGCCGGACTCTAAACCTAGAACCCTGAAAGGTCTCTTCGATACACTCTGCGGTAAGGCACGCAGAATTGCGAAAGCCGTAGGTGATCGGGTGGCGGTGAATTCCTGGTAGAATCCGCCGTACGCGTAGGTCGTCCACACACAATACGCAGCGCGACGGATCCGGCAGCCGATTGGCAAACTGCTGAAAGGCGGACATCAGCTCTTCTTCGCCCCGGTAAGCGACCATATGCTCCAGATCAATGTTCGTAATGACCGCCATCTCAGGCTGCAGTTTCAGGAAGGAACGATCGCTCTCGTCTGTTTCCGCGACCAGATACTCGCCTTTCCCCAATCGGGCGTTGCCGCCCAGTTGGTTTACCACGCCCCCAACCAGACAAGTTGGGTCCAGACCGGCATTGAGCAGCAGCATTGCAATCATGGCAGTGGTTGTCGTCTTGCCATGAGATCCTGCAACCGCAATTCCCCTCTTCTCGGCCATCAACTCGGCCAGCAAATCGCCGCGGGACGCTACATGAATTCCCCGCCTCTTGGCCTCAACTACTTCTGCGTTGTCATCGGGCACTGCCGAGCTGACGACTACCAAATCGGGATTTCGCAGGTTTTGCTCCCGGTGTCGACCAACGAAGACCTCAATTCCTAGCTCGCGCAGCTTCTCCGTCTGAGATGATGCTCTCAGATCGCTTCCTGACACGTCGTGCCCCAGTTCCGAAAGCAGCAGTGCCAGGGCGCTCATGCCAATACCTCCAACACCAACAAAGTGCACTCGTAACTTTCGCTCCAACATGGTCAGTTTGCGCCACCATCAATCAAACTAAGCGCCAGATCAATGATCATTTCCGCGCTCCCGGGAGCAGAAAACTGCCGGATGGCGGTCTCCATCACTCTCCGCTCTTCCGGGTGTTGATAAAGATCAATAATGTGCTGAAACAGGGTTGCGCCACTCAATTCAGACTGCGGCAGAAGACGTGCGGCGCCTTTGGCCTTCAGGCTCTGTGCGTTCATCGTCTGATGGTTGTCCGTCGCAAACGGAAAAGGAATCAGCAAGGCGCACTTTCCGGCAGCCGCCAATTCCGCGATCGTGGAGGCGCCAGCCCGACAAACCACAACTCTGGCAAGGGCCATCGCCTGTGCCATCTCATCGATGAACGGCCGCACGCTCCACCAGTCCGACTGGTAATGGCGGTAGCTTTCATATTCTGCCGCGCCTGTTTGATGAATCACCTTCAGATTCGGAATTTCGGCTTTAAGCAAAGGGATGGCCTCTGCGACGGCGGCATTGACGGCTCGGCTGCCCTGGCTGCCTCCAAAAACCAACAGCGTGAAGTCTTGGGACATGACTGGAGACACGAGAAAGAATTCCTTCCGAACAGGAATCCCAGTAATTCGGGCCTTTGCCCCAAAGTAGCGTTGCGTTTCTGGAAACGCGACGGCTGCCAACCGAATGGTCCGCGATAGCCACCGATTGGTAATCCCCGGCTTGACATTGGGCTCTACCACCATCGTCGGGATTCGCTGCAGGCCAGCCGCCAATATTGCAGGACCTGAGGCATACCCTCCCACACCGATGGCCGCATGAGGACGGAAGACCCGAATCATTTGAATGCAGTGGAACAAGGAAGCGGGAAGTTTCAATAAATTCCTCACTTGCCGCAAACGCGAGACACCCTTCAACTGAGAGACATCCAGCAACTGCAGGGGAATCCCCCTCTGTGCCACCAGTGTTTCTTCCAGGCGGCCGCGCGCGCCTACGAATAAGACTTCATTTCCCTCCATCCTGCTTTTCCATTCCTGCGCCAAGGCGATACCGATAAAAATGTGGCCGCCCGTGCCTCCTCCGGCAATGAGCAACCGCCACGGTCCCCTTCCGCCCATTTACAGCTCAACGCGATCGTTCAGTTGGGAAGAAATGTTTAAAAGCAACCCCACGCTCAAGAAACTGGCCATCAAGGAAGACCCCCCCATACTGATAAACGGCAGGGGGAGTCCTTTGCTAGGAACCAGGCTGAGCACAACACTGATGTTGATCAAGGCTTGCGCCACCACCAGAACGGTCAATCCTAGTGCCAGAAAGCCTCCGAAACAATCCTTCGCGCGCGCCGCGATCCGCAAGCCGCGCCAGAAGAAGAGCGCAAACAGCAATAGGACCAAGCTACAGCCCCAGAGACCCAGTTCTTCGCCAATCACGGCATAGATGAAATCGGTGTGCGGCATTGGCAAGAAAAACAATTTTTGTTTGCCCGCAGCCAGACCGGTTCCCCACAGGCCACCACTGCCCACAGCAATCAGGGATTGACGGATCTGGTAGCCGATTCCTAATGGGTCTTGAAAGGGGTTCAAAAATACAAGCATGCGGTTTCGGCGGTACGACACATGGAATACCAGCATATACAGCGCTGGAGCCGCTACCAGGAGAGCTCCCAGTAGATAGCGCAATTGCAAGCCTGCCGCAAACAGCAAAATGGCGGTAGCAAGTAAAACATAGCTGCTGGTCCCCAGATCCGGCTCCTTCAGAATGAGCAGCGCGAACAGGCCCACGACCAACAAACAGGGGGCCAAACCCTTGCGCCAGTACTTGATCATTTCCTGCCTACGGCTCAAGTGGGAAGAAACAAAAATCACCAACAAAACTTTCACAAATTCCGACGGCTGCAACGTAATGCCGGCAAAACGAATCCAGCGTCTAGCTCCGTTCACGGCAGGGAAGAAAAAAACTGCCAGCAACGCGATCAACGAAAGGCTGAGGGCGAGAAATAAGAAGCGGGAAGAAGCAAGTTTGCGATAGTCGATTTTCATTCCACACAGCATCAGCACAATTCCACCGGCGGCAAACATTGCCTGTCTGAAAAAATAATAGAAACTGCTGCCATGCTCCTGTCGAGCCATCACCATCGAGGCGCTATAGACCATGGCAAGGCCGAAGAACGACAACACAAGGCTGATCCAAAGCAAAACCTTATCCGAGGAACAGAACGCAGAGGAATGCAGTGAAACGTCAGAATGCACTTGTACCTCTCCATCCTTTCGTTCAGTCAGCACGATCTGCGGACCTCTCACCTTCCCTCGCTTTCAATTTTTGTACCTCTACTTTGAAGGCCAAGCCACGCTCTTCATAATCGTGAAACATGTCAAAGCTGGCACACGCGGGAGCCAGCAAGACCACGTCGCCCGGCTGGGCTTGCGAAAATGCGACCTGGATTGCTTCCTGCATACCGGCGACGCGGTAAGTCAAAACCTCATCCCCCAAAGCGCGCTCAATCTTGGCAGTGGCTTCGCCCAGGAGAACCAGTCGCCTGGCGCGATTTTTTACCACTGCGCGCAAAACAGAAAAATCAGATCCCTTGTCCCGGCCACCCATGATTACCACCAGCGGCTCGCTGAAAGCCTCAAGCGCCTTAGCGGCGGCGTCCACATTGGTAGCTTTGGAGTCGTTAAAGAACGCGACGCCGCCAACGGTGTCGACATATTCCAATCGATGTTCTACCGGCTCAAAATCACGCACTGCCTCTGCGATCTGCTCCCGTGAAACCCCGGCTGCCAAAGCGGTGGCAGAACATGCCAACACATTTTCCACGTTATGACCTCCACGTAGAGGGATTTCACCGGTAGACAGTAAGTCGCGCTCCACGCCGTCAATCGTCGCAAAGATCTTTCCTTCCTTGACAAACACTCCCCGCTTCACAGGCTGTCGTCGACTGAACCACAAAATCTCGGCTCGAACTCGCCGTGCCATCCCCGCTACTAGCGCATCGTCGGCGTTGAGCACCGCAACGTTCCCACGCCCCTGATTTTTGAAAATCCTTTCTTTGGCTTCCCGGTATCGATCCATGCTTTCGTAGCGGTCCATGTGATCGAGGGTTAGATTCAGAACGACGGCGACGTCGGGACAGAACTGATCAACGCTTTCCAGTTGAAAGCTGGACAGTTCCACAGAATGCCAGCTACTCTCATCATCCAAATCCACTTGCTCGATCAAAGGTTTTCCAATGTTCCCACTGATGAACGTGTTCGGGTATTTTTTGGCCAGGATGGCCCCGATCATTGCAGTGCAAGTCGTTTTCCCATTTGAACCGGTGATTCCCACGATATGTCCCTTCAGAAACCGGCAAGCCAACTCAATCTCCGAAATTACGGAAACTCCATTCAAAGCTACTGCCTGCACCGCCGGATGCGTCAGAGGCACTCCCGGACTCACGATTGCCAGATCCACCCGCTGGCGCGACTCGGTAAACGTTCCTCCTACCAAGAGCTTCACGCGGGAGAAGCTTTCCCCTGCAATCAAGTGCAGCCGGCCGATCTGCTCTGCCAACTCTTCGCTCGTCTTGTCGTCGACGACTACCAAACGGCTGCCTTTTTTCAGAAGAAATCGGGTTACGGCCAGGCCCGTCCGCGCCAGCCCGATTACAAGAACCGTTTTGCCTGCCAGATCCATGCCACATCACCGTAATTTCAGAGTCGTCAGGCTGAACAAAGCAAAAATCAGCGCGATGATCCAAAATCGGACAACCACCTTCGGCTCTTTCCATCCGCGCAGCTCAAAGTCATGATGCACGGGCGCCATGCGGAAGATCCTTTTGCGGCGCATCCGATAGGAGCCGACCTGCATGATCACGGAAAGTGCTTCTAAGACGAAGATGCCGCCAATGAATAGGAGCAATAACTCTTGCTTGATCAGAACGGCCACCGTGCCAATTGCACCGCCCAACGCGTTTGATCCAACGTCCCCCATGAAAACTTCGGCCGGATAGGTGTTGTACCAAAGGAACCCAAGCGTGGCTCCCGCCATCGAGCCACAAAAAATGGTTAACTCAGCAGCGTAGACGTTCTTGATGAGGTCGAGATACGAGGCAAACGTCGCATGCCCAGTCACATAAGTAAGCACGGTTAGCGCAGACGCGGCGATTACAACGGAGCCCGCCGCCAAGCCATCTAGTCCATCGGTCAAATTCACTGCGTTGGAGCAACCAACAATGACCAGCACAACAAACACGATAAAGGGTAGGTAGGTGGAGTGGCCTCCAATTCGAAGATCCATCAGCGGGACAAATTTCTTAAAAAACGGGACGCTTAATCGCAAGCTGTAAAATCCATAGTGGTACAGCACAATGAGCAGTCCGGCAACGGCCAACGCTACCAAAATCTGACATCCGAACTTAGCGCTCGCCGTCAATCCCAGTGACTGTTTGCGTACAACCTTGAAATAGTCATCGATCAATCCGATGAAGCCAAAAAAGAACATCGACCCCATGGCCGTCCAAACATAGTAGTTGGTCAGATCAGCCCATAGCAGAGTCGGCAGCAACACGTTCATTACAATCAGCACTCCGCCCATCGTAGGCGTGCCTGCCTTCGTCTGGTGACCGGCGGGGCCTTCTTCTCGAATGTATTGGCCGATTTGAAATTCCTTCAGTCGTCGAATCATCCATGGTCCGAGGACCAAGCTTAATATCAGGGCTGTGAGCGAGGCGTAGGCAGTACGAAACGTGATGTACCGAAACACGTTGAGCACTGTGAATTCCTGGTGAAATTGATACAGCAAATGATAAATCATGTAACTTCAATGCCGCCATGATCGGCGACTAGGCGTTCTACCACCTTTTCCATATGAACCGCCCGGGAGCCCTTCACCAGTATCAAATCTCCAGAACGGCATATGCGCGAGGCAAATAAGGCCGCGCTCTCGCTATCAGAAAAAAAACTGACTTGCGATTCTGGAACGCCCCCGCGACGGGCACCCTCACAGAGGTCGGCCGCATGACCCTGCACCCCGAGCACCCAGTCAAAGCCCATTTCCGCCAGTTCGACGCCGGCGTTGAAGTGATATTCCCGAGTGTGCGCTCCCAGTTCCAACATCTCGCCCAGTACCCCGATTCTGCGCGAGTATCCCGCCAGCACTGCAGCCGAAGCCGCCATCTCATGCAACGCTGCAGGGTTGGAGTTGTAGGAGTCGTCGATCACAGTCGCAGAAGTCTGCAAGCGGACGATGCATCCCCGCATCGGGACGGGGCTGAGGAAGCCTGCTGCCACGGCAATCTGCTCCGCAGAAAAGCCCACCAGCCAAGCCACGGCGCCGGCGGCGAGGAAGTTGTAGACAAAATGCTTCCCTGCGAAAGGAAGGGTGACACTCACGCGCGATCGCCCCAGCAACAATTCAAAATTGGTCCGCCGCAGATCCACGATGCGGATATTATCCGCATGCAATTCCGCCTCTTCTCTGATTCCAAATCCAATTTTCTCACCCTTAAATTTTGTGGCACGCCTCGCCAGCAAGGGGTCATCCGCGTTGTATATCCAGGTACCACGGCTTTCCAGAAAGTCAGCAAGCTCGGTTTTCGCCTCAGCTATTTTTTCCAGAGATCGGAAAAATTCCAGGTGCACAGGTTGCACATTCGTTATGATGCCCGCATTTGGCTCGGCGATGCTGCTCAGTGCGGCAATTTCGCCCGGCGCGGACATTCCCATCTCCATCACCGCGATCTCGCTTTCCTCCGGCATGCGCAACAAGGACAAAGGAAGGCCATATTGATTATTCAGATTCCCGGGATTGCAATAGACCCGAAACCGAGAATGTAAAATGGAAGCGACAAAAGTCTTCGTGGTTGTCTTGCCGACACTACCCGTGACGGCAACCAGTATCTTTCCCCACTGCCTCCGGTATGTCTGCGCCAGCTTTTGCAGGGCGGTGGTGGTGTCGGCGACTTGCAATTGTGAATTTGTGAGGGAGATTTCCGGCTTCACCTGGGACACGACCGCAGCAGCAGCGCCTTTTTGAAAGGCTGCGTGAAGGAAGTGGTGACCATCCAACCGCTGTCCTTTGATAGCGAAGAACAACTCGCCAGGTTGCAGCGTACGGCTGTCGATAGAAAAGCCAGTAATCGCTGGGGGGCGTGCCCCTACAAGTTTTGCGTCCAACGCCTGCATTATCTGCTCGGAGGTCACGGCTTCCCCTCGATTGTTTTGCGCGCCTCTTCCCGGTCGGAAAAGGGAACTTTTTGCCCTCCATAAATTTGGTAGTTTTCGTGCCCCTTGCCTGCAAGAACAACAGTGTCGTTGCCATTCGCCAGGTAGATCGCATACCGAATCGCCTCTTTCCGATCCCGGATGCGCACATACGGTGTGCCGGTGGCTCTTACTGCAGGCTCGATCTCGTCCAGTATGCCATCTGGATCCTCAGTGCGAGGATTATCCGAGGTCAACACAACAAAATCAGAGTGCTGGCCACCGACCCTGCCCATAAGAGGCCGCTTGCTGCGGTCCCGATCTCCTCCGCATCCAAAAAGTACAATGATCCGGCCCCGTGTGAGAGTGCGCGCAGTCTGCAACAGGTTTTTCAAGGCGTCATCGGTATGCGCGAAGTCAACCAGCACATTCAGACCACGGCCGTTAGGGACAGGTTCCATGCGTCCCGGCACCGACCGTACCTCACTGACACCCCTGCAAACCGCCTCTAGCTGCACGCCTGCGTGCAGAGCCGCGGTGCAAGCTCCCAAAATGTTGTAGACGTTGGGGATTCCTAGCAATGCAGATCGAATGGAAAGGCTCTGGCTTCCTGCGATCTGAAAGGAAATGCCGTCCCGGTCCCAGGTTAAATTTTCGGGATGAAATTCATTTCTTGCATCCAGCCCGAAGCTGACTTTGCAACGGGATACCTCACTCCAAAGGCGCTCTCCGTAAGGGTCGTCGCGATTGATTACGCTCACTGGCATGCCAAAGGCTTCTTCCGTGAACAAACGTCGCTTGGCCGCGTAATAGTTTTCAAAAGTTCCATGGAAATCGAGATGGTCTCGCGTCAAGTTGGTGAAAATAGCAACGCGGAATTCCACTGCATCGCAGCGACGCAATTGCAAGGCATGCGAGGAGACTTCCATGCAGGCAAAGTTGCATCCCCCGGCTACCGCCTGGCGCAGAAACTGCTGGGTATCGGGAGATTCAGGCGTGGTATGTTCCACGGGATACACCTGCTCGCCGATCCGCTGCTCGATGGTTCCGATCATGGCGGTCTTACCGCTGGAAGCGCGGAAGATCGCGTCCAGCAAGAAAGTGGTGGTTGTTTTTCCATTGGTCCCGGTCACTCCCACCAATGTGAGTTGCCGGCTGGGATGGCCATAAAAATTCGCTGCGACTGCCGCCATAACCGCCCGGGTATCGCACACTTGGATCCAAACGGTTTCCGGAATCCACGATGGGCGTTCCGACACAATGGCGCTGGCTCCGCGTTCCAGCGCCTCTTTCACGAAGCTATTTCCATCTACGCGAAAACCCCTTACGGCAAAGAACAAAAAGCCCGGCTTGACGGAGTGTGAGTGGTAAGCGAGGCCCGCAATCTCGCGGTCGGTTTCGCCCACAATTTGCTGCACCCTAATCCCTTGCAGCAGCACGTTTAACTTCAAGAGAGGTCCGACCCCCCATCGGATCAAAATTGAAAAAGACTTCGCATACCGTGTCATCGAACACCGCGGTTCCCGCCGGAGGCCGCTGGGCCACCGCCCTGCCCGCACCGATGACTTTCAGCCGCACGCCAAGTCGGGAACAGAGCCGCGCCACCTCGCGCACACTTTTGCCAGCAAAATCCGGGAGCTGCCTCTCATCCAGTGGAACTACCACCCGTCCTTTCTGGTCGACCACCGGGAGGCCATGCTCTTCTCGCAAAGCACTCTCTAGAATCTGTCCAATGTCAACCCAGTCGTTTTCTTCCACCGGAGAAGCCTGCAGGGCTTTCGCAAAGTGAAGCGTTTCCTTCTCCCGGGGAACCCCTAACTGTACCAGGGATCGCTCCACGATTTCCTTGAACACGGGCGCAGCCACCGAACCCCCGTAAATCGTCCCCTTCGGCTCGTCGATCATCACTAAAGTTACGACGGCGGGATTATCAGCGGGAGCGAACCCGACAAAGGAAGCAACAAAACGGCTGTGTGAGTAAACGCCATCGACAAACTTCTGCGCCGTGCCTGTCTTCCCTGCTGCGGTATAACCGTAGGGCTTGGCCAGTTTGCCAGTGCCTTGTTCAACTACCAGGTTAAGCGCGGCGCTGATCTTGGTCGCCGTGTCGGTACTAATTACGCGCTCTCGTTTTGGCTGCTGCCTCCGCAGCACTGTGCCATCGGGAGCAAGAACGCGATTGACAATTCTGGGTTGGATCCACTCTCCACCATTGGCTACGGTGGCAAACGCACAGGCCAGTTGCAAAGGAGTTACTCCGATTTCCTGTCCGATGGAAATCGCCCCAATTGACAGCCTGGACCAGCTTTCCGGCCCTCGCAGTAGCCCGCTTTGTTCACCCGGTAATTCAACCCCGGTGATCCGCCCGAAGTGAAACCTTTGGATGTAGTGGTAGAACCGCTCTTCGCCGAGTCTTAATCCCAACTTGATGCTGCCCACATTGCTCGATTTAGCTAGGATTTCGTTGAATGTGAGTACACCGTAGGAATCATGGGCCTCACGAAAAACCTTCCCGCCCAAAGAGACACTGCCAACAGCGCAGTTGATTCGCTCCTCAAGGGAAACAACCTTTTCCTCCAGTGCCGCTGAAGCGGTCACCAGTTTGAAAGCAGATCCTGGCTCGTAGGTATCTAGAATCGCGCGGTTGCGCCTCGCTTCCGGGGTGGCCGCGCTGTACTGATTGGGATTAAAGGTGGGATAGGCACTCATCGCCAGCACTTCACCCGTATGAGGGTTCAATACAATGGCCGCGCCTCCGGCGGCGTGGAATGCCTCAACCGCGGCAGCCAACTGCTGCTCAGCAACGTACTGGATGTTCTTGTCCAAATTGAGCACTACGATGTTGCCGACATGGGAACTTTCCTCGGGGATCCCAAACAAGATGTGGCGCTTGGCGTCCGTGGTCACCGGCACCAAACGGGCGTCTCCCCGTATCTCCTTGTCTAACAAATACTCGATGCCAGAAAGACCCACATTGTCCATCCCCACAAAGCCCAGTACGTGGCCAGAAAGTTCCTGGTTGGGGTAAAAGCGCTTGCTCTCCTTCTGAAAATAAATGCCTGGCAGCGCCAGCGCGCGAACCTGCTCACTTTCCCGCGGTGTGATCTTCCTTTTCACATAGACAAACGGCATCCCCGATGTGAGCTTTTCCAATAGGCTCTCTTCGTCCAGATCCAGGACAGCAGCCAGTTGATGTGCCGCCATCTGCGGGTCTTGGAGTTCTTTGGGATGGCAATACGCCGAGTCCAGGGCGACACTAACTGCCAGTTCTTCAAGATTTCGATCCAAAATGTCGCCTCGGCTTGGGGCGATTTGCACGTAGCCTTGCTGTTGCTGTTGCGCCTTCTGAAGAAAAGTGTCGTGCTGGAATATTTGGAGTTGGACCAGGCGACAAAGGATTGCCACCACCCAAAAGAGGAGCAGGGTCGCCAGGACAAGCAGGCGATGTGGATTCAAATCGTTCCGCATGAGGGGGAGCGCCTTCATTCAGTAAAGATTCGCACGAGCCGTGTGGCAAGGTCCTGGCTGAGTAGACCTGACATACGAAAACCCCGCCAGCAAAATAACAACGCTTAGTACCTCGATTCATGAATCGAGGTACTTAGTCCGTCCAATGTATGATCGTCATTGACTCATCTCCTTTGTCAGGATCGGCTTTGATGAAACGGACTCCGCCAGGATCCGGTGATCGGGCAGCACCTCTGTATCGCGAATGAAAATAACTTGGGCAGAGTTCGCAGGAACCAGACCCAGTTGGAGACGAGCGTACTGGTCAATTCGCTGCGGCGACTTAGAAGCGGCCTGCTCTAACATCAGTGCCCGTTGCTGCTCCCGGAGCAAGGCATTCTCCCGTTTCATCTCCTGAATCTGATAACCGAAGCTGATGATTTCCGAATGCACCCATGGATAGGTGATCATAAGAGCCGCCATGGCCGCCGCAACCAAGAGATATCGACAGATCTGGCAGAGACCGATCTTTTCCGTCGCACTCAAGGCGATACGATTCTGAATTTGTTGTCGGTGATACTCTCTCATCGCTTCCCTTCTTCATCCTACCCTTTGGTGGAATTCGGTGCCCGTCTGCAACACGCTATCCCGGCAACATCCAGGATGATCTCCAGTTCCTGCAATAAGGGAAGCAGGTACGGCAAGCGGCACGCGGGAGACAAAAAGCAACCCTGGTGAGATGGGTGCGCTCTCAAGGTGCTCACGAGTCGCCACTGTCTGACGCTCCTCACATTGCTCCGAACCAGATGATCGACATCATTTCCTTTCTACGTTGAAAAGTGGTCCCGCAGCCTAGAGCTTCTCCACCGAACGAAGCTTTGCGCTGCGGGACCTAGGATTCCGGTGAACCTCCTCCTCCGTTGGCCGCACCGGTTTCCTTGTCAATAACCGAACCAACCTCTCCCTTGGGCAGATACATTCTTCGGCGGGGCGAAAACAGACGCATTTCCCGCTAAGCAGGTTGAATTCGGTCTTAACAATCCTATCTTCCAGTGAATGGAAGGTAAGGACCACCATCCGTCCGCCGACCCTGAGAAAACCTGTGGCGTCACGAATGAATTTCTTCAAGCTCTTGAGCTCCTCGTTGACCACAATGCGTAGCGCCTGAAATATTTGGGTGGCTGGATGGATACGCCGTCTACTGAAACCATAAATAGACTCAACAATGCGGGCCAGCCGCCCAGTCGTAACGATCGGTTCAAGGACACGCTCCTGTACGATTCGCTGCGCGATTCGGCGCGCTTTCCTTTCTTCCCCATATTTCTGAAAAATCTCTGTCAACTCTTTCTCAGACAACTGCTCAACCAAGTCGGCCGCCGTAAGCTTCTGCGTTGTATCCATCCGCATATCTAGGGGACCTTCAATCGTGAAACTGAAGCCGCGTTGGGGGGACATCAACTGGAGGGAAGAGATTCCGAGGTCCAAAAGGATGCCATCGACCTCAGAAACATGGAGGTTATTTAATACTAGAGGTAGGTTTTTGAAATTCTCACGGAGAAGCTTAATGCGGCCGCCGTTGGTTAGCCGTTCCCTTGCTAGCTGTAAAGCGTGGTCGTCACGGTCCAGAGCAATTAACAGACCCTCGGGACCGATTTCCCTGAGAACGGCTTCAGAGTGACCACCAGGACCAACAGTACAATCGACATACGTGCCTCCACGCCTGCAAGCCAGGGAATAGATCACTTCATCAAGCATCACTGGTTCGTGCATCGTGGCCGTAGACATTGCTATCCTTAGACTAAATCCCAAACTCAGACAGAATCTCTGCGTCTTTATCGGTGTATGGATCGGTTTGCAGCAACTTGGCAAATCGCTCGTTATTCCATACTTCCAAATAATTCAAATTTCCCATGATAGCCACCTCCCCATTCATGCCGGCCCGTTCCCGCAAGTGTGGCTGAATCAGGACCCTTCCCTGCTTGTCCATTTGGGTAACTTGTCCGTAATAGTTGGCATTGCGCAAAAACTTGACCTTCTCCGGTTTCATCTTGGGTGGCGCCAGTAACTTGGCCTCGATCTCTTCCCATTCCGAGAGCGGGTAAACCAGCACGTTGTTGCCGGTCAAGCTGGTCACGTACAGTTCTGCGCCATATTTCTCCTCGACGAATTTGCGAAAGTCAGCGGGAATTTTGATCCGCCCTTTGTCATCGATCTTGGCTGGTAGATTGCCTCTCAACATCCGATTTCCGTTCTCAAAATCTTTTGACAAAAACTCTTAAAATCTGTAGGTTTGGACCCTTTTACTCTACTTTAGTCCAATTTGGTCCACGTCAGAATACGGCCGGTCCAAAGTGCGAGTCAAGAAGTATTTTTCGATTTTTGAAAATTTTTAAGTCAACTCCCCTTGGTGGCAGACATCGCGCAAGCTCTCCTGAAAACAGGATTCGAGCTTTGATACTATTGCCCTCTGCAAAGGAAACCTGCATTCATGGCATGGCGAGTTGAAAAAGTGGCAGCAGGACAAATGAATTCAAATGACGAATTGAAATCAACTGTCCAGAAGTGCGTGACAATTTTGTCAACGTCGGATCGTTGCATCGATATTCGCGTTCGTTCGCGTTCTCTTGCGGCATTGGAACTTTTTGCGCATCATGGGAAGGCGGCGATTCAGAGGAGACGACGCGCGTGAAGGCAGGCATTATCGGGTACGCGCAGTCCGGAAAGACTACCCTGTTTAACATATTGACGAGCGCGGGCGCGCAAACCGGCCACGCAGCAAGGGACCACATGAACATTGGAGTCGCGAAAGTGCCAGATCCGCGACTCTGGAAACTTTCTGAGCTGTTTCGACCTGAAAAAACTACTCCTGCTACCATCGAATACATCGATCTTCCAGGCGTGGAAAAAGGGGAATTCAAAACCATCTCCCAATTGAACAGCCTGAGAATCGTCGACGCTCTGGTGCATGTGGTCCGGGCTTTTGACGATCCCCAAAATCCCCATCTGGAGGGTTCCGTGGATCCTGCTCGGGATCTGGAAAATTTTGAATTGGAGATGATCATTGCTGACTTGGCAGTGGTGGACAGCCGGCTGGAACGTCTGGAAAAGGATCTCAAAAAAATCAAGAGCCAAGATCTTGAAATGGAGGGCAAACTTCTGCAGCAGCTCAAGAAGCATCTGGAGAGCGAAAGGCCTCTCCGCGAGTTGGGTCTTCCATCGGAGCCGTTGCGGCGGATCCGAGGTTTTGCCTTTCTTTCCTTAAAACCAGAAATCATCGTGCTCAATTTGGGAGAAGCGGATGTCAGGCAGATAGATTCAGCGGTGAAAAAATTCAAGCTTGTCAACTGGACGACACGCCCGCGATTAGGGTTTACTGCGGTCTGCGGAAAGATCGAAGCGGAGATTTGCGAACTATCAGAAGCCGACGCTCAAGCGTTTTTGAAGGAGTTGGGTTTCTCTGAATCCGGATTGAGCCGCGTCATCCGGGATACCTACCGGATCCTCGACCTGATTTCATTTTTTACTGTGGGAGCCGACGAGGTGCGCGCCTGGACAATCCCACGAGGGACACAGGCCCAGAAGGCCGCAGGTGTCATCCATTCCGACATGGAACGAGGGTTTATTCGCGCCGAGATTGTCTCGTGCGACAACCTGATCACATCCGTCTCGCTGGCTGCCTGCAGGGAGAAGGGGCAGGTCCGAGTAGAGGGAAAGGATTACATCGTGCAGGATGGAGACGTGATCCATTTTAGATTCAATGTATAAGACGCCAGAGCAGCTCTACTTGACTTTACTTTTGGGATCTCTTGCCGCTGCGGCCAATATTCTTGGCGGATATGTAGTGTCCTACCAGAAAGTCATCGATCGCTTCTTGCTCCGGTTTCTAATTGCGTTGGGAGCGGGTTTCCTACTGGCCGCGACTTTCGTTGTCGTGCTCCCGGAAAGCATGGCGCGAAATCCTTACACTCCTTGGATTCTCCTGGCTGGGTATCTGTTTGTACAATTCTTCCAGCATACGCTCGCCCTTCATTTTCACTTCGGCGAGGAAACGCATCACGAACGCCACGCGCAGACTTACGTCGGTTATGCCGCAGTTTTTGGCATGATACTTCACGCTTTTTTTGACGGCACATTGATGGCTGCCGGGTTCATCATTTCCAATCGGGTTGGCGTCCTCTTGTTCATCGCCGTTCTATTGCACAAGATTCCTGAAGGCTTTACGGCCGCTTCCATTATGCGCGCTGCCGGCAGGAGTCGCCGCGTGGCGCGTTTCTCCGCCGAGTTGATTGCGCTGGCAACGTTCTTGGGAATTTTATCTTTGTCCCTGGCCGCGCGAGCCGTACATTACGCCCTCCCCTTCAGCGCCGGCGTGACGTTGTATGTCGCGGCATCAGATCTGATCCCGGAAGTAAACAAAGAAGAGCGGGCCTGGACCAGCGGTGTGGTTTTTTTGGGAGTGCTTTCCTACTTTCTTACCGACCTGTTCCTGGATTCACTAATGTAGAGATTCACTGAGTACCTCGATCCATAAATACGATAAGGTTTGTTGCGAGCGCGATGGCCCCGATTTCGCGGAGCGACGACGAGTCCATGCGGGGCCCATTGGCGAGAAGGAGCGACAAAGAAAGCGGGGCTATCCCGCCGCAACCCTCAGGGCTGATGGGGGGTTGCGGGCGGTCTCGTCGTCGCCAATGTCCTTGCATCGACTCCTTCTCGCTCCTGGATCTCGCCTCGCAAGCCCCATCAGCAAACGTTACCGTATTTCTGAATCGAGGTACTGAGGTAAAGTATGTCGGAAATGAAGCTAAAGCGGTTGACTGGTAATTCTTGACACCAAAAAGTCGAATATGAAATGGTCTGAAACATTCATTCCAACCTTACGCGAAGCACCCTCCGATGCGGAATTCACGAGTCACCACCTCTTATTACGCGCTGGATATATCCGGCAATTGGGCGCGGGCATTTACTCCTATTTACCATTGGCCCAGAGAGTGATACAGAGAATCACCCGCATCATTCGCGAAGAAATGGACCGAATCGGGGGTCAGGAGTTCTACCTGCCCGCCCTCCATCCTGCCGAGATATGGAAAGAGAGCGGCCGTTGGGAGATCATGGGTGAGAATATGTTTCGCCTGAGGGACCGGTACCAACGCGATCTATGCTTGGGCATGACACACGAGGAGGTATTCACCACGATTATTCGTGACGCCGTGCGCTCCTACAAAGAATTGCCTCAGATTTGGTACCAGATCCAGGTGAAATTCCGCGACGAACCAAGACCAAAATCTGGCCTTCTCCGCGTGCGGCAGTTCCTGATGAAGGACAGCTATTCATTTGACGTCGATTGGAATGGTTTGGACCGCAGCTATCAAAAGCATCATCAAGCTTACTGCTCAATTTTCGAGCGTTGCGGCTTGAAATATATCGCCATTCAAGCCCATAGCGGAGCCATGGGCGGTACCGGATCTGAGGAATTCGTGGTACGGTCAGAGGCGGGCGAAGATTTGGTGGTCTTCTGTTCCACTTGCGGCTATGCGGCCAACCGCGAGAAGGCAAGCACCCGGGCCTCGCGGGTAGTGGATACCGCGCAAGACCTGGAACCGGAGTTGGTGCATACGCCAGGCCAGAAGACAATCGCTCAGCTATGCGAATTTTTGAGGATCGAGCCAACGCATCAAATGAAGTCCGTCGTCTATATGGCTGACGGCAAGCCCGTGCTGGTACTGGTGCGCGGAGATTGCGAGGTCAATGAAGCAAAACTGGAGTCTGCTCTGGGTACGCAGGAGTTCCGTCCTGCGCACCCAGACGAAATCCGCCAATTTTTCGGCGCCGATCCCGGCAGTCTCGGTCCATATCAGTTGTCGGGTGTGAAGATCCTCGCCGACCACTCGCTTCGGGGCCGAAAGAATCTGGTGAGTGGCGCCAACCGCGACGATTACCATTACAAGAACTTGACGCCAGGCGAAGATTTCAGGCCGGAATACTTTGACTTGCGAAATGCCGAATCGGGAGATCCTTGCTCGCTGTGCGGAAAGCCCGTGGAAGTTTTCCGCGCCATGGAAGTAGGACATATCTTCAAACTGGGACTGAAGTATTCCGAATCGATGAGCGCCTATGTGCTCAACGAAGCCGGCCGGCGAATCCCGCTGGTCATGGGAAGCTACGGAATTGGACTGGAACGAATTGTGTGCGCAGCCATTGAGCTGTATGCTGACAACGACGGAATTGTCTGGCCCCAGAGCATCGCGCCGTTTGACGTGGTCATTTCGCAAGTCAATAGCAACGATGAGGAACAGACCCGCGTCTCAGCGGATCTTTATTCGAAACTGAAGGACTCAGGAGCGGAAGTCATCTGGGATGATCGCAACGAGCGCCCGGGGGTGAAATTTAAGGATGCCGATTTGATCGGTATCCCTTACCGCATTACCGTTGGAAATAAGATCAAGCACGGAAAAGTAGAAATTTTTCAACGCGCCCAGCGAACGCAACATGAAGTGGAGATCGGCGCCGCTCTCGTGACACTATCGGAGATGCGAGGAGGACACGGTATTCGTTCCTCCTCCTCGCCGCAGTCTTGAGGAACTTGCCAGGTGGCAAGTTTTTTGGATTTACCGCCTGCACTGCCGTGGATTTTTGCGCTACAATCCGCCCAGTGATCGGGAATCGATGGGTAATGTCGGAGTCGGATGACGAGTCGTCTGTCGTGTTATAGCTTGTCATTTGTTACCTGCTGTCGATAACCTGCAACTTATCCTATGGACCATTTGATAACAAACCTGGAACAACGAGATCCGGAAGTGGCGGAGGCCATTGTTAACGAGGCGCGCCGCCAGCACACACACCTGGAATTGATTGCCTCGGAAAACTTTGTCAGCGAGGCCGTACTACAGGCAATGGGTTCCGTTTTTACAAACAAGTATGCCGAAGGCTATCCAGGAAAGCGTTACTATGGCGGCTGCGAATTCGTGGACCGGGTCGAGACACTTGCCATCGAACGGGCAAAGAAACTTTTCAATGCCGATCATGCCAACGTCCAACCCAATGCCGGTAGCCCTGCTAACATGGCGATTTATTTAACGGCACTGCAACACGGCGACAAAGTGCTGGGGATGAATCTGTCGCATGGCGGACATTTGACGCACGGCCATCATCTGAACTTCTCCGGCAAGATGTTCCAGATCCTAGCTTACGGAGTGGAGCGCGACAGTGAAACGATCGATTACAACCAGCTACGCCAGATCGCAGAACGAGAACGACCCAAGATGATCATCACCGGAGCCAGCGCTTACTCCCGCATTATTGACTTCAAGCGAGTAGGTGAAATCGCCCGATCGGTTGGCGCCGTCCACATGGCCGATATTGCGCATATCGCGGGGATGGTTGCTACCGGTCTGCATCCCAGCCCGGTCCCTCATGCCGAGTTTGTTACCAGCACGACTCACAAGACGCTTCGGGGGCCCCGCGGCGGTTTCATTCTATGCAAACAGTCTTGGGCTAAGGACCTGGACCGAACGGTTTTTCCAGGGATCCAAGGGGGACCTCTCGTGCATATGATTGCAGCCAAGGCGGTGTGCTTTCTGGAAGCCCTACAGCCGGAGTTTAAAATTTACCAGCAACAAGTGGTTCGCAACGCCGACGCTTTAGCAAGAACCATCGCCGCTCAAGGCTTCCGCATCGTTTCCGGTGGAACAGATAACCACCTATTCGTGGTCGACGTTTTCGCCCGTGGTATCACTGGCAAACAGGCAGAAGAAGCCCTGGATCGGGCAAACATCACGGTCAACAAGAATACGATCCCTTTTGAAACGAATCCTCCTTTTATCGCCAGCGGCATCCGCATCGGCTCGCCTGCCGTGACTACCCGAGGCATGAGGGAAGCCGAGATGGAGCAGATCGGCGAATGGATCGGGTACGTGTTGCAGGAAATAGAGGACCAGTCGCGCCAGAAAGGAGTCAAGGAAAAGGTGCTCCAGTTAATTGAACGCTTCCCTCTGTATCTTTCGCGACAGCGGATTGCCACGCCGCTTTAGGCGGCAATTGGCGCAGTATAGCACCCGAATTTTGATGGATTACGAAGCGGTTTTCGGTCCACGGGGAATTCTGGCGCAGCACCACCCTGGTTTCGAATATCGGCCCACCCAGGTAAGCATGGCCAACGCCGTGGATGCCGCGATCCGCGAGCGGCATCATCTCTGTGTCGAGGCAGGCACCGGAACTGGGAAAACGCTCGCTTACCTGTTTCCCGCGATCGCCAACCGAAAGCGAACCGTTATCAGCACCGCAACGAAAACGCTGCAGGAGCAACTTTTTTTTAAGGACATTCCATTTCTCTGTCGCACCGTGGCGCCCGACCTCCAGGCTATCTGCATGAAGGGCCGCAACAACTATCTCTGCCTGAAAAAACTGGAGAATCACTTGCAGAACCCTGAGTTACTCCCTGGCAATCGCAGCCAGTTACTGCAGCCGATTCACGCCTGGTCTGGTAGAACGCAAACGGGCGATCGGGCCGAACTGGATTTCCTGCGCGACGACGATCCTTTCTGGAGGCAATTGGATGCCCGCCGGGAGACATGCCTCGGACAAAAGTGCCCGTACTATGAGCCTTGCTATGTCACTCGCGTCCGGCAGCAGGCATTTGGCGTGGACCTGATTGTGGTAAATCACTCCTTGTTTTTTGCAGACCTGGCGCTTCGCCAACAAGGAATTACCGGAGTGTTGCCGGATTACTCGGTGGTGATCTTTGATGAGGCGCATGAGATGGAAGAGGTCGCGACTAACTTTTTCGGAAAGCAGATCAGCAATTACCGCTTTGAAGATTTTGCGTACGAGCTGGTCCGAGGATTTCAGAAAGAACGGCAGTTGCTGCGCACGGAAAGCCGACTCTCGGATGCTGCACACCGCCTGTTTGATATCTTCAGGAAGGATCAAAATGACCAGCGTCAAGGGATAGCAGGCGTGTCTCGGCAGCCGGATTTTTCGCGACGTGTCGACGCCTTAGAGGAGTCTATGCAATTGCTCATTTCCCAAATTGGAAAGATGCGCTTGCGCACCGAAGAACAAGAGGCCTTGCGGATTCGCGCCGAAGAATTGTCGTCTGATCTGCGTTTCATATGTTCCATCCAGGACCCTGCTTACGTTTACTGGGCAGAGACCAAAGGCCGTGGAATATTCGTCAACGCATCTCCGATCAACTTAGCGCCCATTTTATCAGAGACGATTTTTGACCAACCAATCAGCGCCATCTTGACCTCGGCGACACTGAGTACGGACGGCAGTTTTCACTACATTCGGACGAGGCTCGGAGTTTCTCAGGCGGAAGAATTGATCCTCGAATCCGAGTTCGATCTTACTTCTCAGTCCATGATGTATATCCCCATGCTGCCAGACCCTCGGGAACATCACTATTTGGAAAGAGCCTGCGCTGAAATCCAGCAACTACTGGAAATTTCACACGGCCGGGCGTTCTTGCTGTTCACGAGCTTCGCCCAAATGGAAAAATGCTACCAGCGTTTGGCGCCGGAACTGCAATTTCCAGTTTTTAAGCAAGGAGAACTTCCAAAGAGCTTGCTGTTGGAACGATTTCGCACAACTCCTTCGGCTGTCTTATTTGCCACCACCAGCTTCTGGCAGGGCGTCGATGTCCAAGGGGAGGCGCTGAGCTGCGTCATCATCGACAAGCTCCCCTTTGCAGTCCCAACGGATCCAGTCGTTGCAGCCCGTCTGCAGTATTTGGAACGACAGGGGAAAAACGCCTTTGAGGAATACAGCGTTCCTCAGGCGATCATTCTGTTGAAACAGGGACTGGGTCGTTTGATTCGCAGCAAGCAAGACCGTGGCATTCTCTCGATTTTGGACAGCCGAATCCTTACCAAGAGCTATGGGAGCCACTTCCTCAAGAGCTTGCCAAAGTGTCCGATAATCGATAACATACAAGAGTTGAGCAACTTTTTTGATGGCAAGTAACTCTTTAAAGGAAGAATGATGTCTTTATCTCTAGTATACGTTCGGAGGAATCTCAATGACCGGATTAACTAAGACCGCTGCCCGATTGACAGCGTTGGCCATGGTATTGGCATGGGGTGTTTCGATGCCGGCCCTGGGCCAGGTTCGTGCCGTGAAAGGCAAAGTTCTAGACGAACAAGACAAACCCCTATCGGGTGCAAAAGTCACCATCAGCGGCATGGACATAAAGAGAAATTACACGACCAAGACGAATGATAAAGGGGAGTATTTTTATGGCGGTCTCACTACCGGCAGGTACTATGTGGGAGTGGAGTTAGAGGGATTCCAGTGTGACTTTGTTCAGGGAATTTCGCCCGCGGCGAACGAGCCGGCGGTTGTGGATTTCAAATTGAGGCCGGGCGGTTGCGGCAAACTGCCATTTCTAATGACTGAGGAGGAGAAAAAGAAGCTTGCCGAGCAACAGGAAGAAGCCAAGAAACAGCAGGCAATGGCCTCCCTGGTCAAGGTAGATTTTGAAGCCGGATTGGCAGCCGTTCAGGCAGGCAAGTACGACGAAGCAATCGAGGCATTTAAGAAAGCGTTGGAAAAGGATCAATCCCAACCCTACGTTTGGGCCAATCTTGCCGACGCTTACGGCAAGAAGAAGAACTATCAGGAAGCCATTGCCGCGTTCAACAAGGCGATCGAATTGAAACCAGACGATCCCAATCTAGTGCAAAACTTGGGGAATATCTATGGTGCTAGTGGTGATACGGCCAAGGCTGAGGAAATGTACACCAAGGCGGCTTCGATGCCCCCGGCAGCCGCGGGCGGCGCGAATGCGGCAGCCAGCTACTACAACCTGGGCGTAACCAAAGTGAACACTGGGAAACTCCAGGAGGCGATTGAGGCATTCAACAAGGCAATCGAGGCCGACCCCAATTACGCGGAAGCTCACTACCAGCTCGGTGTCGCCTATATCGGTTCAGGCAAGAGCGAGGAAGGCATCAAGGCGTTAAAAGATTACTTGAAATTGGTCCAGACGGGACAGAATGCCGAAACTGCTAAGGCGTTGATTTCGGAACTAACCAAGATGTAGAGGGAGAGAAGCTGCTGAAAGTTATTAATAGGTTGTCAAGGTTACGAGAGGTTATTAGAGGTTCCAAAGCGGGATTGCATCCCTTTAGTAGCTTTTCATTACCCTCCCGTAAGCATCTGCTTCCCGTAGCGACTCTCTGAGATCCCTGACAAGTAGCCAAGCAGTCCAGGGCTAGCCGGGAAGATTTTGAAAGTACTTTTTCACCCTTTTGCAACCTAGATCGGCCAAGCTTGCAACCGACGCAATCGCCGCCGACCTGACCTCATCGCACCCATCTTGCGTCAATCGCAACAAAGTCGCCAAGACATCTTCCGGAATCTCGTTGGGGCGATGCCAGTAAGCCACTGAAAGTTCACTAAGCGCATGGGCTCGCATGTAGCACTCATCGGAGAAAAGATACTCTTTGAGAAACTCAAGCGCTCTTTGCCCCCCTTGCTGAGCGATACAACCGATGGCGGAAAGAATCAATTTCTGACGCTGTTTCAAGAAGGTATCCCCCTCGATGGTAAATGCCATTGCCTTGCGCAAGTAAGATACTGCGCTGTCTTTACCAATCTCACCCATGGCGACAATGATGGCCGTCTGCAAGGACTGTGTACCCTGACCTCGGTGATTTCGTGCATTTGCCAGGGTCAGGTACAAGACCTCCAGGCTCTCGGCCCGTCCCAATGTTCCCAAGGCTAAAGCGGCAAACTCCATATCTTTGCGGGAGCCGGCTTTCAGTACCCTCAAAAGAGGTTTGAGAAATCTCTCGTCTCGAATAATACTGATCTTAGGGAGGATGGCATATCTCTCCTTGCTAGATCCCTCTTGAATAATCCAAATACACTGGTCAACCACATCTTTCCGCGGTTGGCGTGCCGCCCGAGAGTCAGAAATCATCAACTTCCCTTCAGTAATGCCGGTTAAACCTCCGCCATTATATTTCTTCAGGGGATCAGCCTGGAAGAAAAAAGAACTGCAGGCGCCTCGATTTGTTTCAGCGCTCGTCAGTTTTCCAACCGGATCGTGGTAGAATGAGCCGATGCAAAACAAGTTAGTTCCCGCAACGATCGTAGGAACCATGGCCGGTTTGATTTTGGGCTTTTTCGCTGGAATCGCGTACCGTTCAAAACAAGCTCCTTCGACCTCCGTTCCCCCGCTGGCACAGCAAGAGCAGGCGGCTGCGCCAGGCCTACCGGAGAATCACCCTCCCAAGGAAGTGATGGAGAAAGTAAGTCGCCTGCTGGAACAGGTAGAAAAGGATCCCAACGACAAGGACTCACGCATACAATTGGGGAACGTATTTTACGATATGGGACAGTATCAGCAAGCCATCAAGTGGTACGCCGCTGCGTTGGAGTTAGACCCCAGAAACGTCGACGTGAGAACCGACATGGGAACCGCATACCACTTTTTGGGAGACAACGACCGCGCCTTACAAGAGTTCGCTGTTTCCCTCTCCGTTAATCCAACGCACCCACAGACGCTTCAGAACATGGGTTGGGTGAGGTACAGCGGAAAGAAGGACTACCAAGGCGCCCTGGAAGCATGGAATAAGCTCCTCAGTACCAATCCCGGCTATCAGAACACAGAGCAGGTAAAGAAGCAGATCGAACAGGCGAAAGCCGAGATGGAAGGCAAGAAAGGTTAATGCTTTCTTTTTTAGTAAGACTTGCTCTCCTCTTCTTGATCTTGTACCTGATACGCATCACCTTAAGGAACTTCTTCCAGAATGTTTCATCCCGGCAAACGTCTCCCCGCAGCCGGAAACGGCAAGAGATCCGCGGGATCATGATGAAGGATCCGGTGTGCGGGATATACGTGGACGTCAACTCAGCGCTCATAAGTAAAAGGAACGGAAAAGATTTTTATTTTTGCTCGGAAGATTGCCGCAAGAAGTTTGGAATGATCGGGTAGTCTCCAGCGACGTCGGGCAAATTCAACTTTCTGTCAAGACCGTTGGTCGGTGTTGAACGCGCGCCCAACCGCGACAATCGGCGCGTCATTGGATCCGGCTTTATAAGAATAGATCCTTGACCGATGGCCAGCCGCCAACCACCGATGACTGAAGACCTGACAATCCTGCGGAGGGTGAATGACACAGGAAACTCTCAATCTCTATCAGATCGCGCAACATCAATTCGATCGAGCCGCAGATCTGCTGAACCTCTCCTCAGATCTTCGCGCAATATTAAAGAATTGCAAGCGACAATTAATTGTCTCGATCCCAGTTCACATGGACAAGGGCGGGGTTCATGCCTTCGAGGGCTACCGCGTGCAGCACAACATTGCGCGTGGACCGGCTAAAGGAGGGATTCGGTACCATCCCGAGGTGCACCTGGATGAAATCAAGGCGCTCGCAATGTGGATGACTTGGAAATGCGCTACGGTCAATATCCCTTACGGTGGCGGCAAGGGAGGCGTGCGGTGCAACCCGAAGGAACTTTCAACTGGAGAGCTGGAACGGTTGACGCGGCGCTTCACTTCGGAAATCATGCCCATTATCGGACCGGACCGGGATATACCCGCTCCTGACGTCTACACCGACGCACAGACGATGGCCTGGATTATGGATACCTACAGTATGACAAAAGGGTATTCAGTGCTGGGAGTGGTCACTGGAAAACCGGTCCCATTGGGAGGATCGGTAGGGCGGAATACGGCTACCGCCCGCGGATGTCTTTATGTGATCCGCGAAGCATGCAAGAAGAAAGGAATCGAATTAAAAGGCGCCACAGCCGTGGTGCAGGGTTTCGGAAATGCCGGGAGTTTTGCTGCGCTTTTTCTCCACCAGGATGAAGCACGCGTGATTGCGCTGAGTGACTCTGCCGGCGGAATCTTCAGCAAGACGGGAATTGATCCAAGCGAAGCAATAAAATTCAAGAAGAGGACAGGAAGCCTAGTGGGGATGCCGGGGACAGAGAAAATCAGCAATCAAGAACTGCTCACCCTGGAATGCGACATACTCGTACCGGCGGCCCTGGAAAATCAAATCACCGCGGCCAATGCTCATGACCTTCGGGCAGGGATTGTAGCCGAAGCCGCCAACGGTCCCACCACGCCTGCGGCGGATGAAATTCTGTCCCAGAAGGGTGTCATGGTCCTGCCCGACATCTTGGCCAACGCTGGCGGGGTTACGGTCAGCTACTTTGAATGGGTGCAAGACCAACAGGGTTTCTTTTGGGATGAAAGCGCCGTCGCCAAGGTTCTGGAGGCCAAAATGACGCAATCCTTCCACGACGTTTTCAACTCCGCACAGACGCACAAGGTGGATTTGCGCGCCGGCGCAATGTGCCTGGCTGTCGACCGGGTCGCCAACGCTACTACTATGCGGGGCCTATTCCCCTGATTTCGGACAATTGCGAATGAAGAAGATCCGCACGATCGGAATTGTGGCCAAGCTTAAACCCGAAGTAGGACCGATTCTTGCCCAGGTAACACGATGGCTTCAAGGACAAGGATTGGAGATTCTGGTCGATTCTGATTCCGTAAAACTTCTCGATTTCAAAGTTCCCCAAACGACTCGAGAGAAACTGCCATTTCGAACCCAGGCGATCCTGGTGCTGGGCGGCGATGGAACGATTCTCGCGGTGGCGCGCTTGCTAAAACACAGCGGGACCCCCATCTTGGCGGTCAATCTTGGTTCCCTCGGCTTTCTTACCGAAATTAAATTAGATGAACTCTACCCGGCGCTCACGCGCGTTATCAAGAATAAGTTCTTCGTGGACAGCCGTTGCATGATCGATGGAACGGTTAAACGGAAGGGCAGAATCGTGGTGAGGCATACCGCTCTCAACGATGTCGTAATCAATAAAGGGGCGCTGGCCCGCATCATTCAATTTGAAGCTTTCAGCGATCAGCATTTTATCGGAAAATTTCTGGCAGACGGACTGATCATTTCAACTCCTACCGGTTCTACCGCCTACTCCCTTGCCGCAGGTGGTCCGGTGGTCTATCCAAATCTGGAATGTCTGATCCTGACTCCCATTTGCCCACACACACTCACTCACCGACCGCTCGTCATCCCTTTAGACACGGTGGTGCGAGTCATCCTGCGACAAGGGGAAGAAGTGATGCTTACCGTGGACGGGCAAGTTGGCCTCCCGCTGGAGCTGGCCGACGAAGTTATCGTTACCCGTTCGTCCAACACCGTGAACTTGATCCATCCGGAGAACAAAAATTACTTCGACGTTCTGCGGGAAAAGCTGAAGTGGGGAGAGCGGTAGTGGTCCTCACCTCTTCGCAAACTTCGCATCCGCACCGCCGGACTTTGCAAATTCAGTCTTTAACAGCTCCATCATCGAGTCTAGTTTCTCCGCTAGACGTTTGAGAGGCCGCTTTGTGTGACGGCGGATCGCATAGGCAGTCAAGATCGGGAGCGCGATCGTGCTATCGACATAGCACACGACCGCGTCGGGCAATCGATCGGGATCGATCTTTCCCCAACTGACCGCTTCCCCCGGAGTTGCGCCCGAAAGCCCTCCGGTGTCCGGGCGCGCATCGGTCAGTTGCAAAAAATAATCATGTCCTTTTTCATCAATTCCCAACACTTCTTGTATCTGAGGTTCTGTTTGCAGGATGAAATTTTTTGGCGAACCCCCTCCCAGGATGAAGACTGCGCTTTTCCCGCCGGAGCGCTTCGCACTCAGTACAATCGCTGCGCTCTGATTGACATCCAAGTTAACATCAAATGAAAGGCGGTTGCCTTCCAGCGACTTTGCGGCGACGTTCATGCCAATAGAACTGTCCCCCGGTGATGATGTGAAAATCGGAACGCCGCGACGAGATGCGACCGACAACATCGAACATCCCTCCAGCCCCAAAACCCTTTCACGTTCCTCGACGTAACGGCCCACACGATAGTGAAATTCGGCGGTGCTCATCGACCGCTGAAATTCGGCGGCGGAGACGACCTTGCGATAGAAGGCATCCGTAGAGACCAAGACATCGTACCCAAAGAAAACATCATAAATTCGCACGATACCTTTTTCACGCAGCGTCACATCGCTGACATGAGGGGATCCGCGATGCATCTTTAGACCAAGCCCGAAATGAGTATCGTGATACAGATTGGCTCCTGTGCTCACGATCCAATCAACAAAACCCGATTCCATCAGTGGAATTAAGGCAGACCGGCCCAGACCCGCAGGCGTTAGCGCCCCGGTCATACTGAGTCCAACCGTTACGTCCGGCTGCAGCATTTTTTCAGTGAAAAGCTGGCAAGCTTCACGCAGACGCGCCGCGTTGTACGCAAGAAATGTTTCGTCCACCAGGTCCACGATCGAGGTGTCTGGCCCGATGATAGAAGGGTTGATGGGTTTTCCTTTCAGATATTCGTTCACAAGTTGCTCCAGAGTCACAAACAATTTACCGAAAGCGACCAGCCCTACCAAGACAAAACAATCTGAAGCCTTGATTTTTCTTTCCCTTCTTCACCATCGTTACGGTAAGCTGGCAGAGTTGTGATCAGCAAAATTGCGGATTCTGGACGTAAAGTGGTCGTTGCTTCCAGAAAGCTGTTGAGCGTATGCCTTCTGCCAGTCCTCTTCACCGCTTTCACCGTTGAGTATGTTCACCTGATCGATGAATTGATTGCTCACCTGCACCAAGGAAGTACGCCACATCAGGCAAGCGGCGCTTCTCCTCATCGTTGCCACAACTGTGTGACTTCTCAGCCGCAGGGCCAGATCGCTACCTGGAACTTTCAGCCGGCGTCTTCCACAGTGCTCTTGCTTATCTACACCGGGGGCCCGGCGCTCAATCTCCTGCCGCTTCTCAAGCTTCCCCCTGAGCGAGCTCCTCCGGTTCTCTAGCCGTCCTTATTGGACTCTTTGATCCCAAGCTCTACAAACCGTCGAATGTCGATGCGGCCTTTCTACCGCTCGGCTTCCGACATTTTAGATATTTCCGGAGGAAAACGCATATGCGTGGTCTTCTAGTTTGGCCGGCTGGTTTCTTGCTCTTGACCGTTTGCAGCATGCCTGCAGGGCGGGCCGCAAACGATAAGCAAGAAGGCACAGCAGAGAAGATTCAGGGCGCGCAGGTAGCACAAACCGAATCCGCAACCATCGCACTGGAGGCGTTGAAAGCACAAATCGAAGCGATCAAAACGGAATACGAAAAGCGCATCAAGGATTTGGAGACTCTCGTGGAACAGCTTCAGATTCAAGCATTAGGAGCTGCACCTGAGCCTGTTCCGGCGCAACCCGTGGCTCCAGTCCCGATGCAAACGATCCCGGGAGCGTTGAACCCAGCGATCTCTGTAATCGGTAACTTCGTAGGCCGAGGCGACAGCAGCGAAGTACTGAACGAGGATGAAAATCGGATTGACAACAAATTCAATCTGAGGGAAGCCGAAATTGACATGCGCGTCCCGGTCGATCCCTATGCCGACGGAGTGCTGATCACTTCGATGGAGTCAGAAACCCCCGGTCATTTTTCCACCGACGTGGAAGAGGGATATGTAAGTATTAAGAAGTTTCCCTTTCTTAATCACAACCCCTTGGGATTGAAGATCAAGGTGGGGCACTTTCGTCCCCTTTTCGGGAAAACCAACATCCTGCACACACACGATCTTCCGCAGAGCTTCCGACCCCTGCCGATACAAGAATTCCTCGGTCCGGAAGGATTCACTCAAAATGGTCTCTCAGGAAACTTCTTTCTACCCACGCCGTGGGACACCAATTCCACGCTCGATGCCACGATTGAGCTGTTAAACGGAGGGGAAGTTGCAATCTCGCCCGAAACCCGATCCAGAACTTCCTATCTGGGGCACCTTCGGTGGTTTCGCAGCTTCGGAAACACCCATAACCTGGAGCTAGGATGGTCCAGTTACTTTCGTCCGCCGGGCAACAGCGTAGCCTCAGCAAATTTTCATGGATTCGATTTTCTCTACCGTTGGAAACCACTTCGCTACGGCGAATGGAAATCTTACGTGCTGGGTGGCGAGTTAATATTTGCACGCCGTTCCTATCCAGAAGCTTCTGAAGCAATAGAAGTAACCCGCGCCGTCGAAGGACTGCAACCAGGACATGGCAAGCCGATCGGATACACGCTCTTCACCCAGTGGCAGTTCGACCGCAGAAAATATGCTGGTATCCGGTGGGATCAGACCGATACACTGCGGAACCCGGGGCTAACGCGACGCAGCCTTACCCCATACCTCTCTTACTACTTCAGTGAGTTCCTCCGATTCCGTCTTAATTATGAACATCGGTGGAGTGATTTACTCACGGAGAACCGACGCAACTCGGTCTTCCTGGAACTCAACTTCGTCTTTGGCTCACATCCGCCCGAACCCTTCTGGGTGAACAAATAAACATACAAGGAGCAGCCCGATGAAAACGTTTAGAGTTCTTTTAATCTCGACATTGCGGTTGTCGGCAACGTTCTTCCTGTTGCCCGTCTTTGTACTGGCTGCGGGCGAGAAGAAAATTCACGTAGTGTGCACACTTCCGACGCTGAAGGCGTTGACCGAAGAGATCGGTGGGGAACGAGTCGATGTGATTGCCCTGGCCAAGGGGGATCAGGATCCTCATTTTGTCACACCGACTCCTGTGCTTATGAGGAGGACCCGCGAAGCAAATCTGTTTATCGAAAACGGATTTTCACTGGAACTTTGGGCCGACGAAGTGGTCAACGGCTCGGGAAACTCTAGGATCTTCCGCGGCACTCCAGGCCGGATCGTTGTCGGCACCGGACTTTCCCCCCTGGAAGTTCCCTCGGTCATTTCCCGCGAATTGGGAGATATTCACCCTCAAGGTAATCCACATGTGTGGCTGGACCCACTACTCGCGAAAGTCGAGGCGGGCAACATTTGCCAAGCATTGAAATCTGCTGATCCCGCCGGAGCCGCGTATTACGAATCGCGAAAGGCTGATTTTTTTGCGCGCATGGATCATGCGCTGTTCGGTCCGGAACTTCTGAAATTGATCGGGATTCAGAAACTGACGCGTCTGGCTTGGAGCGGGGAACTGCACAATTTTCTGCAGAGCAACAAAATCGGCGGGCAGCCTTTGACCGAGAAGGCGGGCGGCTGGTTGAAAGCCGCGGCTCCTCTGCGGGGCAAGAAAGCTTATGAATTTCACAAGGTATGGGTCTATTTTGCGCGAATGTTTGGAATTCAGTTAATGGGCACGATTGAAGAGCGGCCTGGTATCCCGCCGGGACCACAGCATGTCAGGCAGGTGATCGAGAATATGAAGCTGGAAAAGGTTCCTCTTATTCTCGTGGATAATTTTTACGATCCCGCACTTCCGAACAATATCGCGCGTCAGACCGAGGCGGCCGTGGTGGTCCTACCAAATCAAGTTGAAGGCGATCCAGGAATCAAGACTTATTTTGACTTAATCGACCATGTCATCGCTAAAGTAACAGCCGCACTGAGGAAGTGAGGGATCACGTCTCATGCAGACGTACCGGAGGGAAATATGCCCGTCATTCTCGAACTGAAATGGATGCTGGTTCCATTCCTCGCCTGTCTGGTTCTCTCCATCAATCACGTTTACCTTGGCATTCATGTTATCGCCCGAAAAGTGATCTTTGTCGATTTGGCGTTAGCGCAAATAGCAGCCCTGGGGGCTACCTACGCCCTCACTCTGGGCTATGATCCCAATCACGACGCCTTCCGAGTCTCACTGTTTTCGTTGGCATTCACCTTTGTGGGGGCGGGAGCATTCGCCATTGCTCGGATGCGGAAGGAGAGGGTACCGCAGGAGGCTTTTATTGGCATCATTTATGCCGCAGCTTCAGCAGCCGCGATTTTAATCCTCTCAAAGTCAGCTACCGGCGGAGAGGAACTGAAACATATGCTAGTAGGAGATGTCCTGCTCGTCACGCTTCGTGAAGTTGTAAACATGGCTCTCCTCTACGGAAGCATCGGGATTTTTCACGTAATCTTCCGAAAACAATTTCTGGCGATTTCGCTGGAGCCGGAGGATGCGGAAGCCTCCGGTATGAAAATTCGCTTCTGGGACGTCCTTTTCTACATGTCTTTTGGGGTCGTCATCACAAAATCCGTTGCCATCGTAGGAGTGCTGCTGGTGTTCTCCTATCTGGTGGTGCCGGCCGTCATCGCTCAAATGTGGAGCAACACGGTGCGGGGCAGGCTGCTGCTGGGATGGCTGGTGGCAATTCTGGCTAGCACCGTTGGCATCGTTTGGTCTTTTTATTCCGATTATCCGACCGGTCCGGCAGTGGTAGTAATGCTTGCCGTTTTTTTGGTTCTGTCTGCAATTGCTTACTACGTTTTGTACGCGCCGGTGCGGATCCGCGCGGTTGCCAATGTCACAGCGATCGTGCTGTTCTCCGTTTTGTTTTTCTCAAGCCTGGACTATTTTAAGAAAACAGAAGTCACGATAATTTCCAAACTTGCACCTGTAGACCTGTTGCTCAATGAGATCAAGCAGGAGGAAGACGCTCGGCAACTGGATGGAGTCCGACACCTTGGGGATATGCATGACGCAAGGATCGTGCCGGCGTTAACCGAGCTATTGGCCCGTACGCGCTCTGAGCAGGTGGTGGAAGCGACCGTCGAAGCGCTGAGTAAACAGAAAGATCCCCGTGCCGTTCCAGCGCTGCAACATGCTGCGGAAGGCGACTACGACGACTTTTTGAAGCTTTCCATCGCCAAAGCCCAACTCGCTCTCGGAGACCGGGGCGGTTTCAGCACCTTAATCAAGATTCTGAAAAACGGTGAAGCAGGTTTCGCCCGGCAGCAGGCCAACGAATTGCTGGAGGCCAAATCCGGACGCAAATTTGGCTACGACCCCACTCTCACGATCGAACAGAACCGGCCCGCGCTGCAGCGGATTGACGAGTGGTGGAAACGGGAAGGCCGCCGATAGCCTTTCTCCAACCGGCCGCCTCATCTTAGAAGACTGCATGGGCCGCCAGCCAGCAGCCGGTAACAGAAGATTCGGTACCGCGCTGAAAATGGCGCCCGTCGTAGAGACGTGATATGTCGCGTCTCTGCCGAGTCCGGTATTACAGTACACCAGCACCCTCTGTTGAGGTAAAGCAGCCGGAAATGGTAGTCGTTGAAAAGGAAGGAAGGTTACGGACCGTCCGGCGGCCTCATAAACTCGTCCCCAGCATCGATTCCCCGCTTCTTGAATTCGGCAAGCAACTGCTCCTCGCTCTCAAAGCGGACACTGGGAATTCCCACCGAGCGAGCAGCGCGAACATTAGCTTCGATATCGTCTATGAAGAAGGTTTCCTCAGGGGCACATCCCGACCGCGCGACCGCTTCTTCGAATATACTCAGGGCTGGTTTCATCATCCCGACGCGAAAGGAGAGGATGGCGTCATCAAACTCCGCCAATGCCGGATATTTCTCCTGGGCAAAACGAAAATGCATCGGGTTAGTGTTGGAAATAAGCGCCAGCCGATACTTTTGCTTCAATGATCGCAAAGTCTCTGGCCTCACGAGCATCCGATCCAAGAATATCCCTGACCAAATTTTCACAAATTGCTCCTGCGACAAGCCATCCAATTTCAAGTAGGAATGGGTTTCCCGAAAAAACTCCTCGCTTGAGAGTCGACCACACTCAAAGTCGGCAACTCTGCCCCATCGACTCAATAAGTCGCCGAGTTCCTCCGGAGAGTAGGGACTATTCCCAGCCAGCCTCCGCAGAGGGATCCACGGGTCGAAGGGAAGTAAAACATTTCCGATATCGAAAAACAGCACACGTATCATAGCCATATGCAAATTATAACGGGTAGCACGGCAGAAGCGCACTCGGCAGAAGGCCGCACTTTAACGACTCACGGGACGCCATCGGGGCTCATTATGATTAGCCTTTATCTGGAATATCGACCCGATGCGTCTCAGCTTTTCTAGGTAAAGAATCGAACAAAAGGAACCACGGTTTGCGCAAGTAAGTGCTGCAGATCGTCCAATCGAGATTCAAAGGAGTGATCGGCTTCCACCGTAATAACCATGCGGGGACAACCCAGCCAGCGGACAACTTCCTGTTGTTCCTGTACCCTCACCAATTCATCACGCTCGGCGAACACGACAGCGACCGCCGCCTTCATGTTTCTCAGGAATTCAAAAGAGTAATGCCTGGCCGGCGGGGCGATTAAAACCAGCCCCGGGACGGCTTCTGCAAGGGCGACCCGCGCTGAAACATAAGCGCCGAATGAATATCCGCACAATACGATCCCGGCGTGGGGCTCGCGACGTTTTACTGCAGCCAGCACGGATCTCAGATCATCCTGTTCCCCCTCGCCATGAGCAAATGAACCGGTGCTTCGACCGACCCCGCGAAAATTAAAGCGTACGACGTGAAATCTCCCCGAGAAAAAAGCCGTCGCCGCTTGAAACACGACCTTGTTGTGCATCGTCCCTCCATGCATTGGATGGGGATGGCAAAGGACTGCGAAACGGTTCGTCGGCTGCAGTTGATGCTTCCAGAGAACCTCCAATCTTCCGGCTGGAGAAGGCAAGAACAGGTTTTCGACTCTTCCCAGATCGGCCATGAAATAAATTTCGGATGACCTGACACCCAAAACCCCAACCCGACACGTCCTGTCAGCGGGCCGAGACCACCTTCCTCGCTTCAGCCGGGAAGGTGAGGTGACTGTGACGCCGACCATAGCCAAAGTAGATTACAAACCCGAGCAGTAACCAGATGATTAACCGCCACCAGTTCTCCGCCGGCAGCGAGAACATCAACAGCAGACAACTCGCAATCCCCAGGATCGGCACCAACGGGACGAACGGCGCTCGGAACGGCCGTTCGGCGTCCGGGTGCGTACGTCGCATGATGAGCACGGCAGCACACACAATCAAAAATGCCAGTAGTGTTCCAATATTGACCAGCTCCGCCAGAATCCTAAGAGGCACAAAGGCAGCCATCAACCCAACAAAGATCCCCGTCAGTATGGTCGATTTCCAGGGTGTGCGGAACCGCTCGTGGACGGCGCCAAAAAATCCGTAAGGCAGCAATCCATCGCGCGCCATTGCCAGCAAAACACGCGGCTGGCTCAGCATCATCACCAGCAACACCGAAGTGATTCCTGTCAGCGCTCCAAGGGAGATCAAAAATTGCGCCCAGGGGAGTCCTACCTGCTTGAAAGCATCCGATACCGGCGCGTCGATGTTGATCCGGTCATAGCGGACCATCCCAGTAAGGATTGCCGCCACGCTGATGTAAAGGAGCGTACACAGGACTAAAGAAGTGATGATACCGATGGGAACATCCCGGCGCGGATTGCGCGCTTCTTCGGCGTGTGTCGAGACGGAGTCAAACCCGATATACGCAAAAAATATCACTGCCGCGCCGGCAAGCATCCCCAAAGGCTCTCCGCCTTTACCCGTTTGCCCAAACAAGGTATGCCCGAAGAAACTCACGCCGGTCATGCCGTACGGCGCAAAAGGCTGCCAGTTTCGAGGATCGACGTAAAATGCCCCCACCACGATCACAAAGAGGACCACGACGAGTTTGACGATGACCATTGCGGCATTGAAGCTGGCGCTTTCCTTAATACCGATGACAAGAACCGCGGTGATAATTACTGCAATCACGATCGCCGGCAAATCAATGATGGTTCCGGTCGCCGCCAGCCGTCCCGTGACGGGATTGAAATCAAACGGCGCGTTGGTCAGTGCATGCGCCAATCTGATGCCGAACAAAGTTATAAAGTCTTGAAAATAGTGGGACCACCCGTGGGCGACCGTAGCCGCGCCGACCGCATATTCCAACACCAAGTCCCAGCCGATAATCCAGGCGAATAGCTCGCCCAGCGTGGCGTACGCATAGGTGAAGGCTGACCCGGCTACGGGCACCATCGAGGCAAACTCGGCATAACAGAGGGCGGCAAAAATGCAGGTGATTCCGGCGGCAACAAATGACAGCGCCAGCGCCGGCCCGGTCTTGTCGTGCGCGGCCACACCCGTGAGCACGAAGATACCAGTACCAATGATGGCCCCGACACCGAGACTGGTGAGCGTAACCGGACCGAGCACACGACGCAGCCGCTGCTCCCCCTCCATCTCTCCAAGCAGTACATCCAGCCGTTTTTTTGCAAAAAGTTGGCTACGCATCAAAATACAACTCCCACCCGTGATTTTCCGCCGGCAGAATCGATCGACGTCGGTGAAGTCCTTCAAACCCTCCAAATCCAGGGCATTCTACTAAGATCGCCAAGAAGCGCAAAGGATTTCCCTCAGGGGCATCCTTTGGCGATGATTTGTAAGTTGTCGTTCTGGTTTACTTCTGGGTTGCCTGGACTTCTGCCAAAATCCGTGTGGCCATCGCGGGAGCGATCGTGCAAGCGGGATCCTGCACCACGCATCTTGCAACCGTATCGCCTTTGCAACCACAGGTACAGTTTTCCGAGTTGACCCGGTCCAGGAATTTCTGCCTCTGTGAGGCGTTCAAACCGGTCAGCGGAAACCCGGGCAGGTTCTCAAATCTCCCTGCTGGAGAGGGCAGCGCGAGGGGTGCTCCTGTCGGAGAAGCCGGACTAGGCGTCACTGGTAGCGGCGGCAGCGGCGCCGGCAGCGGCGCCGAGAGTGGACTTGCCGTGGTGGTTGGACTACGGCCGGCGCTAGCTATGTAATACAATACCCCCACGGCGAGGATCCCCAACAGCAGGAAAAAAAGCCACGCCGGCACGCCACTCTTCCTCGTTTCAGCTCCATGACACTTCCGAAATTTCCGCCCGCTGCCACAGGGGCAGAGATCATCTCGTTCGCTTTTTGGCATGTCCTGGATTCCCGCTCTTGCTTGGCAAGAATATCAGACAACGATGATCGGCAACACAACAATTTCGGATAGACAGAAATCTGCAGGCCGGAAGGACCAAAAGCCAACAGCCCTGTGACCTGGACTATTAAACAACTGTCTGTGCGCGCTTGCCGAGAAAACGAAGAGCCGCATAGCGGCCTAACACTTGTAGCGTAGGGCGTAAGCCCTGTGGCTTGCCCCCCACGCCAACGGGCATAGCCGCGAAGCGGCGCTGGAGTTTGGACATTTTCTATGTACATTCTTCATATATTTGTTGACATACGTACGTGTTAGTGGCATTCTTTCTCCAGCCTGAATAAAGGAGGAGTGTCTCGCATGGAGGAAGAAGAGATCAAATCTGCAATCGCGGAAA
>JACQSX010000021.1 GCA_016211105.1 Acidobacteriota bacterium
CCCGTGATGCGCGGCGATTGCCAGAATCTCCTCGCGTTGAGTACGCAGATAGTCCAGACCAGTCATCATAGTGCTCCTGCCCGCGACAGCAGCTCCATTTTATCACGGCAATCCGGGCCACCTCTCTCAAACCACATAACGGTACGGCTAAGCTGCCGGGGCCGCCAGCAAGGACGTTGAAGCCCGGAAAACCAGGATGGCGGCCCCGGTCAGCTTCAGCCGTTGGTTAGCCGCTGCTCCCGGCGCGGCTCGGACAGACTTCCTTCATGTAGCAATCGCCACACAAAGGCGATTGCAGGCGACACCAATTGCGGCCAATTTCCCATGCCGGATAATCGAACAGGCCGGGGAACTCGGGATGGAGCGCCCGCGCCCGATAGATGACGGCCTCGATGGAGTCTTCCGGATCGGTCAGGCCGAGCCGGCCAAAGACCCGCCGCACGTGGACATCAGCGGAAACGTCAATCGAGTAGTAATCCTTGAACGGCACCTTGAAATGTCGCGCAAGGATGTTCGCTGCCATCGTCGCAATCTTCGGCCCAACGCCTTGGAATTCCAAAAAGCGATAAACCACGTCCGCACTGGACGGCTTGCCTTCCCAGATCTTTGCCGCGTTGCCGTTGTATTTTTCCTTGATGAGCCCGACGGCAGCGTGAAAGTTCTTGCTCATGCCTTCCGTGAAGCGATGGAGCGGTTCCGGCTTGGTCATGAGGTCTCTAACCTCGTCCAAGGTGAGTTCCGCCAGCCGCGAGAAGGCAAAGGTGCCGAGCTTTTGTGCGAACCGGAAAGGGATGACCCATGCTTTCTCCGCCTTGATCTGCCGGTCCATCACACACGCAAGGACGTATGCGTGCGGATGCGCTTGGAGGTCATTAAGCAATTCGTCCGCTTTACGGATTTGCGTGAAAGGGACGAACTCGAGGGGGCCGCTGAAAACCAGCTGGCCGTGTTCGATCAGCAAAGACGTAATTGCTTGACGATCCAAGGTTCCCTCCAAGCCGGCGTTCGGGACTGCCGTCCGGCGTTCGCGTCGTTTGGAAACCTGCTTCAACCGTTGCAATTGCTTGCCGATTTGCAACCCTTGCAGCGGGACGGACACGGAATAACCGCTCTTGCGAAGGAACGGCTCGATGTCCTCTCTGTAGCGCTGACCCGCAAGCAAAATGACCTCTGCGCCAGCGGGCAAGAGGCCGAGAAGCTGCTGTTCTACTTTTTCGGCCCAGGCAAGGCGATCGCGCTTGGGCATCGTATTCAGCGTGCGTTCGTAGGGGTCGACAACCTGATCTGGGCGGAGCACCCCGTATTCCGCTGACAGGATGTACCGAATGTCAGCGTGCGTTTCGGCGTAGCGCCGCAACCCGCGGAAGAGCTGCGAGACGTAGAGGTCACGAGCCGGCGCTGCCGCGCCGCACTTTTGCTTGACGCACGAGACGAGCGCTACGCGGCTCGCCACAAACACCTCCCGCACCTTGCGGCTAACGCCCTGGCTGTGCGGCGCCGGCCACAGTAGTGTCAGCAAACACGGTGCGCTGTCCCCGGCGTCCGCACGAGCCAGTGGTTAGGTCGCCTTTTTCCCAATTGTCGCAAGGATGAAGTCCTCTAGCTTTTCTCTTAGCTCGGACTCGCTGCTCCAAACAATGTGATTGTATTGCCTCGTATCGAAGTGAACGTTCTGTAAGTCATCTTTCCTGACACACCAAATAACTGGCAAACCTAGTCCGTAGGCAAAACCCGCTTCGTAGTAAACACCTGATTTTTGCTGTGTCACATCAGCGACAACGAACCTTGAGTTTCTAATCTCTGCAATGATCTTCGCATCAATCCTATCCAAGTGTGGCGTGGAATCTACCCGATATGGCCGATAACCAGTTGCTTCAATTGCTGGCTCGATTGCATTCTTATATACAGGCGACAATTCATTATCGAATGACATTGCTACAAACGCTTGGGACTTGGATGCAAAATTGGACTTGTCAGTTTCCAGGTGTTCCCAACCCTTCGCGGTAATGACCATTGGATACAGTGGGTCTGACAGAGTTCTCCTGTCTGCGTTTGCTATTTCAAGTAAACCCCGATCCATTAGTGATTTGAGATAATATTTGAGCTCATTCTCATTCTGAGCCCATGCCAATGAAACAGCATGCTCAGGAATGAGAACCACCTCTCTCCCCGGGTAATCGGTGAGTAGTTCAATGGCCTTTAACAGCTTGTTCTGCTTTTCTAGGGGGCTGTAACTTGGGAGAGTAGTCACGACCTCTTTAAGGAAGGTGGAGGTAAGCATAGGAATTTCTATGCCCAACAAGTTCCTCTCTCGTAACCAGCCTGACAATTGTGCTGATATATCTTTGCTTTGTGCTATGACCTCGGCGGTTCGTGAAATCGTATACCGTCCGCAACGTGAACAGTCATAGGTGACTTTGTCATCATAATCCCGCTCAGATAGAACCTTTTGATTCGCCAGCTTACAAACTGGACACTGTTTTGCGGATTCGCTCATTGTTGCGACCTAACGTTTGAGGTAACCGGCCGCCGGAGCGCGAAGCGCGGAGGGGACCTGCAAGCGCAGCTTGCAGGCGGTCCGGTTGACCGAGAGGTTGGGCGTCGCTTTCATCGGCTACGCATCTTCTCGTTCAGTCGGTGCGTGTCAAGTGCGCTCTTCCTCGCCTCCATTAGCCCCTTTGCGATGTCCTTCCCTTCGATCTTGTCTCTGGCCAAAAAGAACATATTCAGAGTACTGACAAAGGCGTTGGCAGGATCTTTGTACAGGTCGGTCATTACGCTTCCAATTTGCTCCCTCGCGTAGCGCACGAACAATTTGTCTGTGGCTTTGCGTACTTCTGGGGGAAGAGGATCTCTTGTGATCTTGTCGGGCGCGACGGCCGATATGGTTGTGAAATACGCTTCAGCGATGCCATCGACGGCACCAGTTATGTATGCCTCACGGGTAATTGGGTTCCATGACCGCCACAGCTCCGCGTAGTTGAATGGTTCAGCGGAAAAAGCGGTCGTAGCAAGAAGTAGAAGCAACGCCCCGAGACAGTATTTCTTTTTCATAAGAACTCCGATCGAAGACGCCCGTATTTATGAGACGCCCAACCATCGATTATATGGTTTCCATTTTAAGCCTTATAAACCGCAAATCTGTCGGCTTAAAACACCGCCAAGTAACCTTGGTTAAACTTCGTTCTCGCATCAGGATACGCGCGCGGCGCGCCTTCTTCAATTACTTTATATGGTTTCCTCTTAAGCGGTTTTCGGTCGGCTTCCCAGCAGGTCTGCCGGACTGCGGACGCCTTTCC
>JACQSX010000023.1 GCA_016211105.1 Acidobacteriota bacterium
CAGTAATGTTTATGTTGTTGGGTGTAGAATCTCATTGTTTCCCTCCTGTGAATGGGTTTTTCAGATGACTCCCAGCCTACTCGATGTCGAGTCGGCGCGGGAGGGGGCCTTAATGAGTATCAACGGGGTCCAGCCGACCTCCGCTTCGCTGCTGCGGCTGACCCCGATTGCGTTAGGCCAACGAATAGTGATTGCGACATTCCGCTGGTCAACTCAGTAAGAAGAAAGAGAAAACGCAAATATCTAGCCATGAGTAAATACACCCATGCTACTATATCTGATCAATCCCTGCAACCCGCTTGTCAGCATCGTCAAAGTCAAGGAGAGCCGCTGGAACCGCTACCGCGTCTGGAAGCCGCTCAGCCTGATGGTTCTGGCGGGCCTGACCTCGCCGGAGTGGGAAATCTCGATCGTTGACGAGAACTTCGGCGCGCCGGACTATCCGTCGATGCCTCGGCCGGACCTGGTGGGCATCACCGCTTTCACCTCGCAGGCGAACCGGGCCTATGAAGTGGCCGCTCACTTCCGGCGTCTGGGCGTGCCCGTCGTCATGGGCGGCATTCACGCAACCATGTGCCTGGACGAGGTCATGGAGCGTGTGGACTCGGTTGTCACGGGGGAAGCCGAGGGCATCTGGCCGCAGGTCCTGGAGGATACCCGACATGGCAGCCTGAGGCGCCGGTATGACGGCGGGCTGGCCAACATAAACGATGTCCCACTGGCCCGTCATGATTTGCTGGCCACGGGATATGCCTTGGGGGCCGTTCAGACCACACGCGGCTGTCCACTCAACTGCAGCTTTTGCAGCGTGACGGCGTTCAACGGGGCCCAGTACCGGCAGCGCCCCATTCCCGATGTCGTGCGGGAATTCCAGTCGGTCCGTGAGAAACATGTTCTGGTGGTGGACGACAACCTCATCGGCACGAGCCGTGACCACATCGCCCGCGCCAAGGAGCTGTTCCGGGCCATGGCCCAGGCGAACCTGCGCAAGGAGTGGATTGCCCAAGCCACCATCAACTTCGCCGATGACGAGGAACTCCTGGCGTTGGCCGCGAGGGCCGGGTGCAGCGGCGTCTTCATCGGCTTTGAGTCCCCCACGCCGGAAGGGCTACGGGAGCTCGGCAAGAAATTCAACCTTCTGAAGGGTCGCGACTTCCGCGCCTCGGTGCGGCGCATACAGCGGCACCATATTCTGGTTGTGGGATCCTTTATCATCGGTCTGGACATAGACGAACCGGGCATCGGCAGACGTATCGCCGAGGCGGCAAGCCAGTACGGCGTGGACAATCTCAACGTGCTGTTTCTGACGCCCTTGCCTGGCACGCGGCTGTGGGAACAGATGAAATCGCAGGACCGCATCGCCCTCGATGCTTTCCCCGACGACTGGAAATACTACACGCTGACCTTCCCGGTGGCCCGGTATAAGCATTTGTCTCTGGACGGCATCATCGAAGAAATGATCTCCTGCGACCGGACGTTCTATTCCATGCCGCGGACTCTGCGTAGGGTGTGGGGTAGCTTGTGGCAACGCCGCAAGCCGCTGATTACCTTGGTGGGCAATCTCTCATTCAGGACGAACCTCCGGCTGAACTGCAAGGCATACGCGGACTTCAAGCGTCAACGGGGCAATGGACACGATTGAGTAAGTGGAGTGTGAGGGAAACCGAGTGCCGGGTACAAGATTACGGTAATGAACTCTACACGTCCCAAGGTTTCGTGCCTAACCGCTGCGTGGAGGCGGACGCGGTAAACCGCGCTGCTCACGCAGAACGTGAGCCGACATTCCGAGTGGGGGAGACCATTTGGAGGCAAGTAAAAATGCAACAGCAATTTATTCGCATCTATTTTAGTCGCCCGTTTGCAATAATCTTTTCATTAGGAATGCTTTTACTCCTTTTAAGTCTTTTATTTCAAATTGATCTTCCACCGTTGTGGGGAACATTTTTGCATGTCGTCGGCATAGCATTCATAGCAGTTGCTCTTAGTGCTCCTATTTCTGAATTCTTCCAATTTCAAACACTATCAAAATATATGGGAATACGTACGAGGGGCTCGTGATAGTGGAATAATCCATATTTTTCAGTCTCGATTGGAGGATAGGGAACCCTTTCAACAAGCTGTAGAAAATGAATCCGCTCAAAGCAATAAAATCCTTTTGGCAGGTGTTGCATTCCCTAGAATATTCCATAATCCGGGGATTGGAACTGATTACCCTGCAAGGCGCACCAAACAAGTCCTTCCGTGAGTGCCAACGTTACGTATGTTGCGTTGCCGCAGAAGAACCTCCGTTGCAGCCATTGTAAGCTGTTCTGAAATGCTCTTTTTATGAATTATTTTGCTTTCTTTTGTTTCTTGACTGAAAACCTTTTTTTGGTTGCCGGACAAAAGGCGAGATCGGCGCCTCACTTTCCGAAAGATGAACTCTCCTTTTCGTCAAAGCTTCGAATTCTGCGTGAGACAGACGGATGGAAAAAGCGCATGGCTGTTCGCGAGTTTCTCGGCGATTATGAAAAGCGAAGAAAGGAACTCGACCGAGTTTTAACCCAGGGTCGTCAAATTGAGCGGAATTTTTTCATAGATCCATCTTTCCTGAAAGAAGTGGCGTCCCTGGTTGAAGAGGATGTCTCTCGGGCAACCGTTCTTTTGGCAAGTAACATTTTGGCGGCGAGGGGCTGAACGAAAGGCATGGATTTCATTGACGAGTTACATGACTTTGATTCAGGCTTCGCCACTAACTTTGAATTTGAAGGAACTGAAGCTTGATCCTGACGCCCTGGGAGATTTTCCCCAGATCGGAATCAAATTTCGGAGTAAGACGGAAATGGAAAAGAAGCAAATTTTGGAGTTGGAAACTGAATTTCACGAAACTCCATGGGTCAGCTTTCAACGCATGCTCGGTTTCGTTTTTGCTCTCTGTACCGGATTTTTCGAGATCTCTCTCCAGCTTCCCGAAATGCCGCCGCGAGCGTTTCTGGATACTCGCTCGCTGCTCGATGATGGCAGTTTTAGGGCTGCATTTGAGCTAGGCGCGGCGACAAAGTTGGGAAAGAAGATTGCAGCCAGTGATGAATTTCCAGATCCGGTGAGGCAGTACCTAGCAAGAATGGGTTTTCTTCAGCCTGCCAAATCGCAATCCCAACGGGGTCGCCCTCCCACGATCTGACGGGCCTGGATGCGCCGCGCGAGAGCACGCGGCTGGGGTTGGAGGGAATTTCGAAGGTTTTATCGGTACAAGTCGCTTAACGAAAGCGAGAAGGCGGCGCTTAATGAAGACATTCGAAGTATTTGCAAAGAAAAACCTCATTTTGAAAAGCCCACCGCTCGTCGTACTTAGCGCGAAAAAACTGGTCTAAAATCCCACACCCGCGAATTTCGCCCAATATTCTTTTCGTTTTCGCCCTTGTAACGTTGCATCTGGACCGACACGGCTTGCTGACAGACCCGTGTCGTGGCTGTATCACGGAGTGACGGCGGTCACTTCCTTAAACGAGGGTGGAATTATGAGTACATTTCAATGCCCGCTATGCGGAGATCATCTGAAAATCCGGAGTACAAAAAAACGAAAGCCGTACCTGAAGTGTGAGGACTGCGGCTATCAATGGTTTTTTCGCTTCAAAAACGGAATCCGACGTCTCGAAGAGGCCTCCAATCGGAGAATGTCCTTTCTCGACAACTACGTTCTTTGGCGCAAGTGCAAGGTGGCGGTCGAACGATGCACACAGAAAGTCCGCAAGTTCATAATCGGAGAAGACGGCATTTACTGCCCGGAATGTGAATCGCTATTGCTGAAGGCGCGCGATCTCAAGGGATTTGACGATGATGGTGATTGAGATCGTCAGCGTTCCAGAACAGGCTGCTTTTTACGTGAGCGATGCTGCCAGGTACCTCGGGATCTCCCCAAACACGTTGCGGAAGCGGACAGATTTGGGACTCATTCCAGCGAGACGAGATGAGAACGGCAGTCGCGTTTACCTGCTTGCAGACCTGGACGCCTACTTAAATTCCTTGCCGCCGCACCAACGAAGCGACTACCCCTTCCGCAACCGACCTGCCGAAACCGGACGTAAACGGAAGGGAGGAAAATATGAGCGTCCGTGAGGAGCTGGACAAGCTCGGCAGAAAGCAAATCGTCTGCGACAGACGGTGGCCTGACGGGACGAGATTTCGGCGCGCTGCCCCTAATAGGACGGTCGCTGAGGACCTGGATGCAAGGATTCGGGTTTCCGTGGCTGACGGAATGTGGCGCAAGTTGAAACGGCGGCTTGAGCACGGGACGTCAAAGCAGGAAAAACTGGTGGACTTTGCAGATCGTTACCTCAACGAATACTGCAAAGCTCACAACCGGAGATGGGAGCGCAAGTTGACGAGTCTGAAGCCAATCAAGCAGAGATTGGGAAAGTTACCGATCAACGCGATCCGTCCGAAACACGTTTACCGGTACATCCGCTGGCGCAAGGAGCAAAATCCAGCGATTACCAATGCGACCGTTAACCGCGATGTCACAATCTTCAAGCATGTGCTTGAGTACGCCAGGGAAGTGGGAGTGATTCGCCGGAATTACATCCGCTATGTCAAGAAACTGCCCGAGGTGCGGAAGGAGCGGCCCAGGGCAACAGATGATCAAGTAGATCACCTGCTTGCTTGTCTGCCGGAAAAGCTGCGACCAGTTTTCGGGTTTATCCGTGAGACCGGTTGTCGGCTGGAGGAGGGGTTATCGGTGATGCACCATCAGATTCGACGCGATGAGCGAGTCGTGGTGTTCACCGACAACACCAAGTCCGGCAAGTTCCGCTTGGTACCGCTGACGGCGAAATGCCTGGAGTATGTTGACGCGTATCCCGTCCTGCCTGGATGCCCGTACGTTTTCTGGAGCGAGTACACGAAGACTCGGTACAACAACCTGTACCCGTACTGGTACGAAGCTCGGAAGAAAGCAGGTTTGCCCTGGTTTCAAATCAAGGATCTCCGCCGCCATTACGGAATTGTTCTTTCCGAGAGCGGCGCGGAGATGCACGTCATCCAGGCAGTTCTAGGACACTCGTCTGTCGCAACGACGGAAAGGTATTACGCCCACTTCTCACCCCAGTATGCAACCAGGCGAGCGCTGGCAGTATTGGAGGGACGTGGGAGGAAAACGGGAGGAACGTCTTCCCGAGAGAATTTGCAGTTGGTAGGATCTTCCGAAAAAGAATCAGCGTAACCGACTCGCCTTCAAAGACTTGAATGGCGGAGGAGGTAGGATTCGAACCCACGGTAGCCTTTCGGCTACAGCGGTTTTCAAGACCGCCCGTTTCAGCCGCTCACGCACTCCTCCGCAGTGGACCGGTATCAGGAGCAAGGATACAGAGAGATGGCGTGAGAACGCAACCTGGGGCCGATCGTCGGTCAGCTTTCCAAGTCAGGTCTACCACTCCGGTATCTGATGACCAGTGACGATGTCAGGTGACGGATGACCCCCAACCGGTATTCATCCCCGTCCTGCTTCCAGCGCCAGGAGTTTAGCCTTTCGGTCCAGCCCCCCGGCATAACCGGTCAACGCTCCTTTGGCGCCGACGACGCGATGACAAGGAACGACGACCGCGATGGGGTTCCGGCCCGTGGCCGCACCCACAGCGCGAGCCGTAGTGGCGTGCCCAAGCCGGGCGGCGATTTGCCCATAGCTACGCGTTTCTCCATAGGGAATGACGAGCAGTTGATCCCAGACGCTGCGATCAAAGTCGCTGCCGCGAGCGTTCAAGCGCAGGTCGAATCGTCGTAGCTTCGCTTCAAAGTAGGCCTCAAGTTGCCGGCACAGGGAGTCAAAACGATCTTCCGCTCTCTCGAGCGTTTGCAAATGGCAGTAATTTTTCAGATGTTGCAATGTTCCCCGTCCATTCGCTTTACTGACGAATTCCAGGTACTGGAGAACATCCCCCTCCCCTGCCGCTAACATGCGTCCCAGCGGAGTATCTACATAGCGGTAATACATCAGTCACCTCCTTCAATCGATGTACATGCATTTGACATTCGTCATGCCACATTGGACATTTCAACCACTCTCCTCACCAAACGTTGCACTGCGGGTTCAAAAACTGAAGGTTCCGGCAACAAACTGACAATGAGAAATGCCTCCCGTTCGAAGTCAAAAAAATAGCCTGGATGGGACTGCACGTTATCCTTTTCCAGGAGGGTTAGAACCCATTCTTCCTCAGTCCGTGTTTGCGGGACCTGCAAGATCGCGTACCAGCCACCTTCGACATTCAGAGCGCAGCAAGGGGAGTTCCTGACCTGGTCTCTCAAAAAAGAGAGATTCCGGCTGATCCGCTCCAAAACTTGAGCCTGCATCTGGCGCCGATCGCCTAACCATGTGGCAGCCACCGTCTGGACGGGAGTGTTCACAGAGAGGAATGTGTCGGCAATGAATTCTAGCCGGCTACAGGCTTCCAGACGCTGCTCTTCTGGGCCCTGGACGACGATCCATCCAAGTTTCATCTGCGGAAGGCAAAGAACCTTGGAAAATCCGCTCAAAACAAAGTTCAGGCAGTCGTGTCTGCCTGCCACCGTTTGGACCGACGTGTGCAGGTGCGATGTAGAGACGTGATGTATCGCGTCTCTACTGAAGCCGGCAGATCCGTCTAGGGAAAAATCAGAGAACACCTCATCGATGATCAATGCCAACGAGTGGCGATTGCAGATTTCCGACAGCCGCGCCCACTCCGGTTCGGTTAAGAACGAACCGGTGGGATTGTTGGGATTGACATAAACCACTGCCCGGGTTGCTTCGGTGATGGAGCGCTCCAGATCAGCAAGGTCCACATGCCAGGCGCCGTCGTAGCGCAGCAGGTAACGATCCAGGATGACTGATTCGAGCGCTGCCAGATGATCCAAAAGCGGGTAGCTGGGACGGGGAACCGTCACCCGGTCTCCCGGATCGGCCAGTAGCTTGAACAGCCAGGAGTAGGCCTCGCTGGTGCTGGCAGCAAGAAAAATATTTTCGGCGTTCACTCTCTGTTTTTTTTCAGCGTAGTATGCGGCCACAGCGCTTCGAGCCTGTGACAGACCCGCAGGCGCGGGATGGTACTGCAACGAGGATGCATCTGTAAGCGCCGATAACAAACTCGGCGGATATTGAAAGCCAACTTGAGTCGGGTTGGACTGGGTAAGGTCGAGCAGGGTTGCGCCCCCAGCCATTTTCCGCTGTAACAGAATGCTCAGACGGTTCAGCTTGGTTTCGAAAGTACTCCGCCTGGAAAGCTGCATCAGGTTCCAGTGATGATCGGCTCGAGGCCGAAAAAAAGAAGTGGTACTCGAAATACCAGGGTCGTCATCGCCAGCCACCCCCAGATCACCCACGCCACTCCCGGGATTTTCAAATCTCGTATACCTGTCTGATTTGCTGGAGTCGCGCCGATGGAAAGGGAAAATATCACGAGGGAGGCGCCAAGTCGCATGTCCCTATTATGCATTCGAGCTTCGTCATTCGTCACCCCTCGCCAACACTTCGTCGCCACTAATCGGTCAATGCCGGGAAAGTCACCAATCCCGGCGAAGAGAAGACGAAGTGGGACAGCACAAGCGGTGACCATCGACCGGAGATGGAGGGTGAGGCTGCTTGAATTTGGCTGAACTTTTGCCGATGTGCACAATCTAATTAAAGCGGGAGAGAATACGGATTCACAACGAGGGGAAGAAACATGAAAATTCGATTCTTAGTTGCACTGCTTTTACCCCTGCTCGTGGACCCGCTTTTTGGCCAAGATTTGGACTCGGTGGTCATTCCGGCTAAAACAGAGATCTTCGTCACGTTGCAGCGCACACTGAGTACTCGAACCGCGTCATTGGGGGACCGATTTTACGGCACCGTCTCAGTCCCGGTAACGCTCAATGACAAAATCATTATTCCGGTTGGGAGCTGGATCCTTGGCCATGTCGATTGGAGCAAGAAGCCCGGTCGCCTCAAGGGCAAGGCCGAGATTGAACTGAAGTTTGACAACGTGGTCCTTCCCGACGGCAGGACGCGAGAAATCCGAGCCGCAGTGCAATCGGCCGAAAACTACTCGACCAGCCAGATTTCAAAGAGCGAAGGGGCAGTGGTGGCGGAAGGGGGTCAAGGAAAAGAGACAGCCGAAGGAGCGGCAAAAGGCGCAGTCACGGGCGCTGTGGTCGGAGCCGTCGCGGGACGAAGTTTGAAAGGCGCGGGAGTTGGTGGTCTTGCGGGGGCGGCGGCGGGCGTGGTGGTGGGAATATTCAAGAGAGGAAAAGATGTGGAATTGCGTAAAGGGGACACAGTCACGATTCAGCTTACCGAGGCCGTGAGATTTGTGAAGCCGCAGACGATTCCCGACCGAGAGAACTAAATCGCTGAGCCGGACGCTCGGGCTGGAGCCTGAAAAACCAGGGCACGAGTTGAAGACCTATGATAACGTCGAAGCTTTTTGGAGCACTTTCAAGATTTTATGGCGCGGACATTTCTACTGCTAGGTTCCCTGTTTGCCTTCATCGGGGTAGCGGCAGGCGCTTTTGGCGCCCACATCCTGAAATCACGACTGACGGTTGAAATGCTCAACATCTTTGAGGTGGCAGTGCGTTATCAGATGTATCATGCGCTGGCATTGGTAGCTTTAGGGCTGGCACCCCAGCAAGAGGCGGTCTGGTGGCAACCGTACAGCGGTTACAGTTTCATTGCCGGCATTCTGCTTTTTTCTGGGAGTCTCTACTTGTGGGTATGGACCGGCGCCCGCTGGCTGGGCGCTGTGACCCCAGTGGGAGGAGTAGCTTTCCTGATTGGCTGGCTGTGTCTGGTAGCAGGCCTTTGGAGGAGGTAGAGATGGGCGCGCCAACGAAAACGGCGGATACCCGTGCTCAAGCCGGCCGGCGTCGGCTGCCGCGAAAACTCATCGCTCGATTAGATCTGTTTCCGCGAGGATTTCTTGTGCCTTCGGTACGTCTCGTGCGCTCGTGAACGTCTTTTTTCGACGCGCATAAAATAGGCTGGCGACAAAAATCACTCCGATGAGACTGAGCGAGAACCATTTCGGAATTTCCCAGTGAATCCATTGGACCGCATGAAGATACTCCACCATCAACTTTACGGAAACCCAGGCTACAATGACGTAGGCGCCGTCCACTACTGCAGGATACTTTTGGATCAATCCCAGTAGCTGACCGATCACCAATCGGATCGCGATCACTCCCAGGATGCCCCCGGTGATGATCACCCACAGTTTCAGAGAGAGTGCTACTGCAACCAAGATGGAATCGATCGCAAAAACGATGTCGGTTAACTCCACGCGTAAGACCACACTCCAGAAAACGCTTAGCCCGAAGATTGTCCCAGCAGGCCGAATGTACCGATGCTCTTCTGACTTCGAGCGAGAGAAGAAATGTTTCACCGGTAGATAGAATAGATAAACAGAACCAATGAGTTTGGCGAGGTGAAAATGAATCAAAAAGGTGGCGAACAATATACACAGGATGCGAAACGCAAAGGCTCCGATGATCCCGTATCGTAGAGCTTTGTTATGTTGTTCTTTAGGAAGGGGCAAAACGAGAACTGCGAGAACCAGCGCATTGTCGGCGCTCAGCGCCACTTCCAGCAGAACCAGCACTACAATCGTCACTAGGTCCGCAAATTCCATGATGTAATTCTATCTTGATTTAGGCAAACGGAGTCAGGGCGTCCCGATCATGATGTTCAATGTCCGAGCCCGGCGACGGTTGGGGTTGACGTAATGGCTGGTAAGCGACAACTCACCGCTTATCGAGGATGACGGGCACCGCCGACCGCGACCTTTTTTACCACCGGTTCAGGCCACAACTCGGTATTGAATTGCCAGCGCGAAAAACGAAGCTGTTGCGTAGTCAAATCCTCTTTATTTTCAAGCCGCACATCTACAATGTTACCTTCCTGCACGACTGGGACCAGTTGTGGGAAAACAAACGCATTTTCTCGCGGGATCTTAAGACTCGCAGCGCGCTGTTTAATGTTGTCCCGCCAGGCGACGTTGACGCGGGTGCCAAAGCGATCAAACAATCGTGTGGCGTCCTCTGCGTCCCCGGTCGATTTTATGATCTGCAAACGGTTGAGAATTTCTGCCACTCCTTGATGAGCTTTCATCAACTCGGCGATCTCAACGTAATAGTTTTTGTTTACCTGCACGACCTTGACGCCAAAATCTTTGTTGCCCTCTTCGCCGCCTTCCACCAGATACTGCAGTACCAGCTCGCGGCCCTTTCGGTGTGCCTCGCGCACAATGTCGTCCTCCAAGGATCGATAGCGATTCATGTTCCCCTGCAGGTAACCGATATACTGGGCTTCTGCTACCTTCCTTTGATCTTCGGCCTTGAAAGCACCGATTTCTACAAGCTTTGGATCCAAGATGTGATAGAGCGCCACCAAGTCGGCGCGGCATTCTTCTAGCGCGGAATAGGCTCGTCCAATTAATGTACGTGGGTCCGTCTTTAAACGATCATCCGCCTGCCCCGACCCATGCCCGATCACCTCGTGCATGTAGACTTCCCACTGGCGGCCGATGTCGCCGTATTTCCGATACACGTCCTGGTACTTCGGAAGGTAGAACTCGCGGATCATCTGCTCTTTGATTTTCTCCGACTGCGCTCCTTCGATGTTCATTAAGATGATGTTCTTGCTTCCCACGTCTCGCCGGATGTCTTCATAATTTGGAAGATTGTAGGCGACGGGCGACGTGGGGCCAGAGTCCCCGGTTTCCACGATCACCTGCACCACATTGGCTACCGGCGGGATGACATGGGCTCGCTTGTACGCGTCAGGCCATGGCATCTTCTTTTCAAAGTAGTCGGCATTGGCTGCAAGGCGGGAGATCAATGTCGAATCCGAAATGTAGCTGACGTTGGCCTCGTATTGCCCGATCACGCCTCGCGGGTCATAGTATTGCTCGATGAAGCCATTCAGGTAATCAATCGTGGTACTCGATTTGAGCCAGTGTGTTGAGTATTCGCGGAATTTGTCTTCGTCTCCTGTCTGGTAATACTGCAGAAGCGCTTCCATTCCTTTTTTCTGCTCCTCGGATTCCACAAGCGGCAGCGCCCGCTTCAGCCAATAGGAAATGGTTTCAAGGTATTTGCTGTACAGCCCGCCGATCTGGTGAAGCCGGGGTATAACCTTGCCATTTTCAAGGTCAAAACGAACATTTAGCCTCGCTTTCCACTCCTCAGGGACCTGCTTGTCGAACATCTCTTGCGTGATGCGAGGATCGTACAGATTGACAAAACTCGTTGCCAGGATGTCATCCCCTTTTTTCTGGTTCGTCTGTAGAGGCTCAAAATTGGCATCGAAAATATGCGGGCGCAGTCGCTCCAATTTTTGATCCAACGTTTCTCCATTTGCCAAATCGAAATGAGCTCCTCTGCTGGAGGCATGCGCAGCGGCCTGTTTCAACATTTCAAAAGTGAGATCGTTGGGAACGTACTTAACGTGCGACTCAGATCCATATTGTCCGTGATTGATCCAGACGTATTTCAAGTAGTCATGCACGGCAGTGCGCGTGGGAAGCGGCAAACCCTGGGAGTACAAATAAATTTGTTCCAGCAGGTTTTTGATTTCCAACGCGTATCGATGTATCTGATCAGTGAAGGTGTCATTGCCTGCGATTGCGGCCCGGTAGAGGTAATAGGCCAACTGCTTTTGCGGCAAGGAAAGTCTGTCGAAGCCCCGGGCTTCAACTCCCAGGACCAAAATGTCCTGGCCGCCCTTACCGAGTCGCTCCAACTCTCCTACATAGGTAGCGGCCTTGCGCGGTTGGCTGCGCTCCTCCGCTGGCTCCGTCGCCGCCCTCCTTGGCTTTTGCTGGCTCAGGACATCTCCAGTGATCATGTATCCGACTGCAAGCGACAGCAGGCACGTTATGGCAAAGACGCGCATGGAAGCTTCCTCCCAAGTGATTTCGTCTCAATCAGTATATTCCGCTTTAAGAACCATGTTAAGGGGTGAGTCAAAAGTCACAACCCATGAACCTGAGGCCTGTTGACCTGTGACTTGTGACGTGGAAATCTCCTGACCTGGAACCAGCCCAGACTATTCTATCGCGTCCAGTACGATGGCTTCCAGGATCATGGCAGCTGCTTCGGTAGGCTGGGCGCACAGGCCGCTTTTTTCCATCTCTTCATAGTAGGTGCGATAGTCCGGATCGTTTCTGGCCCAGTCCAAAAAGTCTTGGGCGAGAAGCGATTTTAGGAGGTGCTTCACCTTTTCCGGCAGCAGATGGTTGCGAACCTCGTCTCGGCAGACACCTCCCGCCACGGCATGTTCGCAACTTTCTATTAAGCGAAGAATCAATTGGGGATACATATCACTTTTTGGTCTTGCAGATGAATTCGAGGACCCGAGTATTTGGCCTCGTTGCTAGAATAAGGATGGCGTGGCCGATTGTCATTAGGGGAGATGAAAAATTTGGTATTCGATGTTCGACATTATTCCGCGCTTGGTGCAAGATAATGGGGGCATGGGGACTCGATGGTACGCGGGTGGCCGATGGTTTGCCGGTAGGGTGGCTGTTTGGCCACCGACGTTTGTGCCTTACGATCACCTTTCCACAGCACAAGGAGTGAAGGGCAATGGGTCTGGAAACGCTGAGCATCACCGATAGTCGAACAGGAAAGAAGTACGAAATTCCCATTCACGATGGAGCAATCCGCGCGGCCGATTTGCGGCAAATCAAGGTTTCCCAAGACGATTTTGGATTGATGAGTTATGATCCGGCTTTCACCAACACCGCCTCTTGCATCAGCCGCATCACTTACATCGACGGTGATCAGGGAATTCTGCGCTATCGCGGTTATCCGATTGAGCAACTCGCCGAGGAGAGCACTTTTCTGGAAACCGCTTATTTAATCCTCTATGGTGAGTTGCCCGACGAGGAACAGCTTGCCGAATGGACACGAAACATCATCCATCACACAATTCCGCACGAGAACATCAAAAAGTTTATTGATGGATTTCACCACGATGCCCATCCCATGGGGATACTGATCAGTACCGTGGCCGCATTATCCACCTTTTACCCCGATGCCCGGCAGATCCACCATGCGGAATCTCGCCGGCGGCAAACCTATCGATTGATCGCCAAGATGCCGACGCTGGCCGCGTTTGCCTATCGTCACATGATTGGGATGCCCTACGCCTATCCAGACAATGATTTGAGCTATCCAGGAAATTTCCTAAACATGTTGTTCAGAATGACCGAGTTGAAGTACAAGCCGCATCCCACTCTGGAACGAGCGATTGACGTGTTGTTCATCTTGCATGCGGACCACGAACAGAACTGTAGTGCCAACGCCATGCGTAACGTGGGCAGTTCGCTTGTGGATGTTTACTCGGCCTCGGCTGCAGCTACTGCGGCGCTCTATGGTCCTCTGCATGGTGGGGCAAATGAAGCCGTGCTGCGTATGTTGAAGGAGATCGGGAGTATGGACCACGTTCCCGCCTACGTTAAAAGAGTCAAAGCAGGTGAGGAGCGGTTGATGGGTTTTGGCCATCGCGTGTACAAGAATTATGATCCACGCGCCAAAGTTATCAAGCGTCTGGCCGACGAGGTGTTTGAAGTAACCGGTCGGAACCCGCTTCTGGATGTGGCGCTTGAGGTGGAACGCATTGCTCTTCAAGATGATTACTTCATACAGCGCAAGCTCTACCCGAACGTCGATTTCTACACCGGGCTGATCTACCAGGCGATGGCCCTACCTCCGGATATGTTCCCCGTTTTGTTTGCGATTCCGAGAACTGCCGGCTGGATTGCGCAATGGGAGGAAATGCTGCAGGATTCTGAGCAGAAGATTGCCCGTCCCCGTCAGATCTACAAAGGAGCCGGAATACGCGACTACGTTCCGATTGAAAAGAGAAAGGTCAAGGCGCAGGCCTAGGACTACGTTGGGGTTTTCCTCGCATGCCCAGGTATCTCCTTAGCCCGACTCGCTTGAAACCCACTTCAACCAAACCTTGCGGAGTCGGGGCCCGTCCATTTCTCCGAAAAAAATCCCCTGCCAGCGTCCTAGCTGCAACTCTCCGTCCCGCACAAAAACGCACAAAGAAGGGCCGAGAAATGTGGAGAGGAAGTGCGCGGGAGAATTTCCCTCCGCGTGTTGGAAGCGAACCTTGGGAACGGATTCCTGGTAGGCCAGCTCTAAATCACGGCGCACATCCAGATCGGCATTCTCATTGATGCAAAGACCCGCCGTTGTGTGAGGGCAGAAAATGTGGCAGATCCCCTCTTTCCATTTGCGGACTGAAATCTCGCTTTGCACCTGGCCCGTGATCTCTACTAGCTGGACACGCCGCTCGGTTCGAATGGAGAATTCAATCATTGCGTGATCTCAAATTGCATCTCTACGGTCACCTGAACTGTGACTTCTCCACTTTCGATCGGCGTTTCCGCCTTTGAAGCGGTAAGCATTGGAATCTCCCGTCTCATGGGCATCACCGACCCGCTGGACTCGCGCAGCAAGTGAATGTCTCCCAGCCGGATACCTGCGGCTTTGGCAAGGGCCTCCGCCTTAGACCGCGCGTCGCGAACCGCTTCGTCGTAAGTCGCGGAACGCAGCGCGCGGGGATCCTTTACCGTGAAATTCAGATTGCCGACAGTATTTGCCCCAGCCGCCAATGCGGCGTCGAGCAATTCCGAGATTGTTTCTATCGCTTCCAGCTTGACCGTGATCTGGTTGCTCACGTTGTACCCCACAATTCGGGGATTGCGTTTTTCTCCGAACTCGTATTGGGGGGTGACGGTGAAGCGCGTGGTCGAAATGTCCCGAGGAGCCACTCCCAGTTTCTTAACGGCTTCAATGACCGCCTGCATGTGTACGGCGTTTTGCTCGCGCGCCTCCGCTACACTCTTTGCCTCGGTGGCGACGCCGAGAGTTGCAATTACCAGATCGGGTGGAACTTTCAACTGCGCTTCGCCCGTGACGTAAAGCAGCGGAATTCGCGGTACTTCCTGAGAGAACGCTACCCCCCAACCGACCCCAAGCGCAGCCATTAGCGCGACGAAACAAATCATCCATTGAGGCATTGCCAACGGTCCTTTGGCTTTTCTTTTCATGATCTAACTTTAACAGTGTATCAAGAACCTCTGAATGATGGTCCTACGCAGCACGAAAAAGCGGCATTCCGTGCGCTTTCACATGCCGCATATGGATTCACCACGCTTCCGCCGCTTGACAGCGGTAAACGGCCGAGACAAACTGACGCTCCTCTTGCTTTGTTACCGTCGGGGGGACAAATCCATGCGACGCACAGTCTTGTTATGCCTGGCCCTACTGGGCCTGGCGTGGTTTGGTATCGGTGGAGCCGAACTTCTATGGCACGGTCTTCCCCAAATGGCGGCCGAATGGAGCACTTTTGCAGCGGTAGAGAGCGATCTAAGAAAGCGCGACATCCTCTTTCCTGGATGGGCGGAATGCGTAGAAGCAGTTCGAAAAACTGTCCCACCCAGCGCAGATTTGGTCTTTCTCAGCGATGTGGATGAGGAAAAGTACGCTTATCTCCGCTACCTGTTACATTATGAGGTCTATCCTTTACGACACTTACACCGTCTTGCCTATGCGCAGGGTCAGCGACCTAAATTCGTATTGATCTATCCCGGGTCTCCGCTTGGATTGCGATTTGACGAGTACCGACAAGCGTACCGCGGGACACGGGTGCTTTTGTTGGAGAGGCGACCGTGACCCACGTGCTGGCCTTTGCTTGGCTGCTTCTCACCGGATTTGGCATCCTCTGCTGGGCGCTTCCAACTGCGCGATGGACTGAAAAACTAGGGCTTGCGTTTCCGTTGTCTGCAGGCCTGCATGCAGCCGCCTATTTTGCCCTGATGCAGTGCTGGGGGGCTTCCGTGCTCTGGAGCGCGTTGCTGTTTGCTCCGTTTATCTTCTGTATCGTTCGTCCGCATCTGCAGAGGGGAAAAAGTTGGCGCCTTTGGGATGCGGCGCCCGCGGTTTTCATCACGGTCTCCGTTCTGAGGGTGACAGTGCATCTGGCAATCACCCCGGCGATGGAATGGGACTCGGTAGCAATGTGGATTTTTAAAGGAAAAGCGATCGCACTGGATGGGGCGTTGACATCTAATTTTGCATCTTGGCTGCGCCTTGAAGGTTTGCATCCCGAGTACCCGTGGAACGTCCCGATGATGCATGCCTGGCTTGCGCGCGCGGCAGGGGGCTTTTCGGAGCCGGCTTCGAAATGGGTCTACGTTGTTTATTTTGGCAGCCTGCTATTGATTCTCTATTCTCTGGCACGCTTACGATGGCGGCGAACCGGAGCGCTGGCTTTCGTTTCGGCGTATCTGGCCATCCCCGTTATCTATGTGCTCACCTTCTATCGAGACGCCGATATGATGTTGGAAACTTTGATCGCCTCGGCACTCTTTCTGGTGGTGCGCTATCAAAAAGAGCCGACCGGCAAAACCATAATTTTGCTTGGCGCAGCGGTTTTTCTATGTTGCTGGACAAAGATTGAAGGAGTGGTCTTTACCGGATTGTTGCTCCTTCCTTACCTGGGGATGCCTTTGGTCGGATCTCGTGGAGCTCGAAAAATGGAAGTCTTTTGGGGAGCCGCAGTGGCGTGGCTGTTGGGATTTCTGGCCTTCTGGATCCCCAAAGAGATGCTTGGAGCGGAGACTTTTTTTGCGGCGGGCGTGGTTCCCGTAGCAGGACTACGCGAAAGCCTGGCTCGAGCGGGCGTAGTGTTGGAAAAGCTTTTGATTGAGATGACGGATGTTCCACGATGGAACCTGACCTGGTTCCTGCCTCTGGCAATTCTATGGATGGGGCGGGATCCTTATCGCATGAAATTCTTATTTCTAGGGCACGTCGCGTTGTACTTCATCGTTTACTTCTTGACTCCAGTGAATCTGACCTGGCACATGCAGTCGTCGCTGTCTCGGGTTCTGCTGCATACCTTGCCCGCCTTGTTTGTCTGGGGAGTCTTTGCGTTTCCTCAGAAAACCGAAACCGCGCGTTGCTAGCGCAGGAGACTCGCGGGCGTCATCTCGTAGTAATCGACGATGTAGAAAACAGTGGGGGCAAATTCCCGGCTGATATATAGGTAAAGCGCGCTGTTGGTCGTTTTCAGCTTCTCCATATCTTGATACAATATGTCGAACCGATAACGAATTTCCGCCTCCGGCGAAACTTGTTGAACGGTTAGCTGGTAGCCTTCAGCCTTCAATTCCTTAACCGCGGGGTTGATGCGCGCAACGTCTTTCTCAGTGTAAGACTTTTGCGCGGTTTCGATTTTCGAACCTTCGGGTATTTCTATTGAGCCCTTCACGGTAATGGGAGATCCGGACCCTGCGGCTACGATGTATTTTTTCCCGGGTTCGAGCCCTTTGGCGATACAGCGAAATTCGAACTTTTGTTGCGCGGGATTCTTGTCATAAAAAGCCGTGATCTTTGCTTCCGCAAAAAGAATGGAGGGGAAAAGGACCAGCGTTGCGAAGACCGATAGCGCAATCGTTTTCTTTCGCATCGTACTCACCTCGAATTGAATTTGGCGCTCATTGTATCACTGGGTGGCCTCACTCCCTAATGATCTTCATCAACACTCCCTTTTTTCTTCTGCTGTCAAACTCCTCATAGTAGTCGCGGCACTTTGGAATCTCCAAGGTCAAAGAGCGCGCGAGAAGTTTCATGATTTCCAGATTATGGCCGCAGTCGCTCCGCCGTGAATGTTGAGGAAGGACTTGGACAGATCTTTTAATATCTTTTGAATCAATAGTTTAGTCGGACTTTTGGGGATTTTCCGCGCAATATTGTCCTTTATTCCCTTGCTGCTTTTCCGCATAATTGTTGTTACTGCGATATTTAGAGATTGACACGCAGAGGAGCGGGGCTGGCGGACTGTGCGACAGCAAGGAAAACCCTTGGGGGGTTACAAAATCGTGAAACTAAAACCGTTTAAAAATGAGTCACCGCTCGATTTTTCTAAGCCTCAGGTAGCAACAAAAATGCAGAAAGCTATTGAGGCGGTCCGAGGCAAGCTAGGGAAGGAATACCCCATTCTGATTGGCGATCAGAAGTTTTTCGCGGACGAAAAGCTGCGTTCTTACAATCCCGCTCACAAGGCGCAGGTGGTTGGAATTTTCCAAAGAGCAACCCAAGAGCATGTCAAGCGCGCTGTCGAAACGGCATATCAGGCGTTTGAGAGGTGGAGTGTGCAGCCTGCAGAAAAGCGGGTTCAGCGCCTGCTGAGAGTCGCCTCTTTGATGCGCAAGAATCGACTGAAACTGGCAGCCTGGATGGTTTTTGAAGTGGGAAAATCTTGGGCGGAAGCCGATGCCGACGTTTGCGAGGCGATCGACTTTGCGCAGTTCTACGCGCAAGAAAGTCTGCGCCTTAACGCGCCGCAGCCTCTGGTTAAAATACCTTCCGAACGGAATGAACTGTGTTACATCCCTCTGGGGGTAGGCGTAGTCATCCCGCCATGGAATTTTCCGCTGGCAATCATGGCCGGCATGACCTTCGCGTCGATCGTGGCGGGGAATACGGTGGTTTTGAAGCCGTCCAGTGACGCCCCAGCCGTTGCCGCCCAGTTGATGGAAATTTTCCGTCAAGTCGAGCTCCCGCCGGGCGTGGTCAATTTTGTTACAGGCGCCGGCAGCGCGCTCGGCGACGTCTTGGTGACGCATCCAAGAACCCGTTACATCGCCTTTACTGGATCGAAGGAAGTGGGCCTGCGGATCAATCAACTGGCGGCTACGATTCAGCCTAATCAAAGGTGGATCAAGCGGGTGATTGCTGAAATGGGAGGCAAGGACGCGATTGTTGTGGACACAGACGCGGATCTGGACAGAGCCGTTGACGGTGTCGTTGCCTCCTCTTTTGGCTATCAGGGGCAAAAGTGCTCCGCCTGTTCGCGCGCAATCATAGTGGAGAAAATTTACGACAAGTTCCTGTCCCGGCTGGTAGAGAGAACCCGGAAGCTGCGGATGGGGGCGCCCGAGGAGCGAGGAATCGATTTTGGTCCGGTGATTAATGATCAAGCGATGCGAAAAATTGTTGCTTACATCGGGAAGGGCCAGTCGGAAGGGAGATTGCTGCTGGGAGGCAAGATTCATCAAGAGCAAGGATATTTTGTCGAGCCGACAATCATCGCGGATGTGGCTCCAACGGCAACCATCGCCCAGGAGGAAATTTTTGGACCCGTGCTGGCAGTCATCAAAGCTCAGGATTACGATGAAGCGTTGCGCATTGCCAACAATACTGAGTACGGATTGACGGGAGCGGTCTACACGAAGTCCAAAAGAAAGATAAAGCAGGCGAAGCAAAAGTTTCATGCGGGAAACCTTTATTTTAACCGCAAATGTACCGGCGCTCTGGTTGGGGTGCATCCCTTTGGGGGGTTCGACATGTCGGGTACAGACTCGAAGGCAGGAGGTCGCGATTATCTGTTGTTGTTCACACAGGCCAAAGTGATGTCAGAGAAGATAAAGTAGCTCCGGTGTCACCGGTCATCCGTCACAGGTCACACGATTCGTCGATCGTTGTCGTTGAGGAATGGAGGAGCAACCGATGACCCTTGATTGCTGACCCGTGTTGTGATGGCCGTCATACTGAACCAGATCATCACTCTCCTTGCTTTGCTCGGTTTTGTCATTTCCAGTTATTTCACGGCAATTGCTTACCGCTGGATCGATCCAAAGGCCGGCTATCTCCCTGGATTTTGTCGCATGGGTGAGAAGACCTGTGCCAGTGTCATCTTTACGCCCCGCGCTCGTCTGTTCGGCGTTCCCAATTCAGCGCTGGGTCAAGTGTATTACTTGGCCCTGTTGGCGGGTTTGTGGACTCAATGGTTTGGCAGGGCGCCATTCTTTTGGCTCGCGCTGGCCGCCTCCGTGTTGACGGTCTTTGTCGGAATGTACCTGACCTATTCGTTGTTGTTTTGGACGAAGATCCCCTGCAAGCTTTGCTTTGCGAGTCACGGAATCAACGCGGCAATCCTGGTGCTGTTACTGGCGCAAGCGGGAACTTCGAAATGACACGAATTTTGGGTGGGAAGCATCATCGCCGTCATCGCCGTCAAGCAAGCCTCGGCGCTACTTTGATAACTCTTCCGGGTCGCGTTGGCGGTTCGTCGCTCCCGCTCTGGACATTGGGCACGCAATGTTCTGAAACCATGAACTAAAGGTGCTTCAAAAAATAACGCGTGATCAAATAACCGTCATAGTAACTAAAAGGGAACATGCCTGTAGTGTAGTGTCCGCATGGCAGTTCGGCCCGCTCATAGGGAACCCCCAGGCGACGGTATTCCGCAAAAAGCTGTTCCGTCAGTTCCGGTAGGAAAGTCGTGTCGTAGCGGGCAGTGATCAGAAGGTGAGGTCGGTAATTTTCTTTCACCCGCCGAATATAAGTGTGCGGGCTGATGGGGGACCAATAGTAGCGGAGCTCTTCCAGCCCGACGTGCGGTTCCAATCCTCGCCGTACAAACCGCGTTGACAGGCCACTCCAGACAACATCTGCAAAAAAGTTGCTGACATGGTTGAACACCGCGGCCCTGATGTCAGGCTCATGGGCAAATGCCAAGTAGCCGATGCAACTGCCAATGCTGGTTCCCATCACTCCAATGCGCTGAAATCCCTGTTGTCGCAGCCAGCGCACAACTGCGCGAACCTCAACCACCGATTGCTGCGAAGCGTGTAAAGTTCTAGCCACATTGGGACTCACCATATAGTCGGAGCGCTCGGTGTACGGCGGTCGCCGAGCGTCGTGATAGGGCAGGGACAGACGCACGGTACTGATATTGAAGAAATTAAGAACCTTAGACAGCGAAAAATAGCTGTGTGGTTGCGCGTTCCAGTGGGGCAGAATGATGACCACACGGCCTGCATTTGGCTTCAGAAAGAGGCGCGCATGGACTAGGTCGTTAGGATCAATGCCGCTGGGAAGCGGCGAATGAAATAACAATTGGTCGTCGCGCGCCTCGTAGTCCGAATCTGCCGGGACACGGAAGAACCTCCCGGAATCTCGGACCGCCTCTTCCACAAACAAGCGCAGCCGTTCACGCACGTCAAGACTGCCGTTCGGGGGGAGCCAGGCTTCACCGATTTCAAACGGCAATACCCGACGGTTGGTGTCACGGAATGCAAACTCGCGCTCTTTTCTCTCTATATATCTGCGAAGCATTACTCCTGAAACGCATCTCCTGCGGGCATCCACATCAGGCGCACGACTGAGGACCGGCTGTTGGCAATCCACTGACTGTCAAAGTCCAGCGCCACCGCCTTCTGATAGCAAGATCTAAATACCACAATTTCGTCGGAAGAGAAAATCCGGGTCTGGCCCCAGAAGACCCAACCTCGGCTGGGGTACTCGACAATTCGCCATTACTTCGCATATCGTGACCGCTCACAGCATGCGATTTCTTGTGTGCATTTGTCATGGAACCAGGAACGTGCGGTGCAACCTGCTTGTCGTGTGGCTCCCGTGGATGATCAAGCTGGGATTTGGCCTTTTGGTAGTCGGCTTTGTTTCAGTGTCACGCTGTGGCAATTCTGCAAATGATACTCGTGGCTTTGCAAGGGCGCTGCTCGATTCAGGAACATGGATACCGCAATTGGAATTCTTCGCCCGTGCGGGTGATCCGATTGCGCGCTTGACCGACGCAAGAGTGGACTCATTCAGTTTCGCATACTTGCTGCTGCTGATCTTTCTCGATGCTGGCGTCGTTGCGTTTCTCTCAGCTCCCGTCCTTGAGCGCCGGGTGCGGCGTTTTTTTTCTCTGAGCATTACTTGTGCTGGCCGCTTCTTTCGCATCCTGCTGATCGGTTTGGTCTCCGCAGTGGCGTTGGTCTGGATATGGGCTCGCTTGGAAAGGTATCCCTTTGACTCGGGGCTGCTGGTTGCAGATCACCCCCTGGGGCTGCCCAGCCCCTCGGGTGCGTTAGTACTTGCGGTCGCGTTCATCATTCAAATGATGGCCGACTATGCTCGAGTGCAGACTGTCTGCGAACAGAGGACGAGTATGGCTCTGGCCTGGCTATCCGCCCTGCGATTTGTGTGGCAGAACCTGGGCACAGCGCTGGGAATCGCCTTCGTGCAACTGCTCAATGCATGGATCATGCTTGTTCTTGCGTCGGGGCAGGTCCTTGAAGTGGTCGGCTGTGAAACCATTCTGGGAGGCATCTTGCTGCTGGGTTCTATCTGGTTAGGGAGCGGATTAAGAGCGGTTACGTATGCTGCGGAAGTTTGCTTGGTGCAAAACTCTCCTGAAACCCGGGGGGTCACCTTGTTTCAGTAGGAAAAAGCGAGCAAGTAAGCGCGCCAATCTAAGCACCTCGGCGGAACATTTTGCCTTCAAGGCCGCACTGCCTTCTTGCCATTTCCCCTGGCAGCCGCCATTCACTCGACTTTCTCCACTCGGGAGGCCTAACCATTCAAATAAGTTAGGGCCCCCCGCCCGTTAGCTGCAGCGCGCGAATCCTACATCTTCTTTTCGCCCGCCATCTCCACCTTTTCCACGGTCACTACCTTCTTATCCTGATCCAGCGTGCCGGTCACTTTAACCTGGTGTGCCATATGGTCTTTGACTGCATCTTGATTGGCAACGGAATAGACATCACTGCCCACGACAAGGACAGCCTTCTCGCCTCCTGCGAGGCATTTGGCGCCGCAGTCGGCATGCTTTGCATTGGCGCCCTTAGCGCCACAATGCGAGTCGCTAATCCAGCCGGTCCAGGCGCCTTTCTGCTGGTCGGCGATAGTGAACACCGTGAAAACAAGCAACAAGAACATCGAGACTGCAACAAGCTTCTTCATATAAACCTACCCTCCTGAGGTCGTTTTGCATCTCGCCTGGCCCTGGCGGATGGATTCCAGGCTTTCGTGGGCCGCCTCCAGACAACCGTCAAGAAAACTTAAAGTCATACTGCCATTCCATTACTTTTCGCCATAAGAGTCAAGCATCGAAGAAAACTTGCCAGACGGTCCGGATGGATCCTCCAGAAGCATTCATCCCTGGATCGTTCTCCGGTCGTTTGCTCCGCGCAGGTAACGGCGCGTAGGGATGCCATTTTCGACGTGGGAGCTTTCTATTTTCCAGGATGGAAAGTCACCGTAGACGGCGCGCCAGTCCCGGTTGAGATTGCGTCGGAAAGCGGGCTCATTCCCTTTCGGGAAATGCGAGGGCAGTCTACTTATTCACCGTTTGGAACTACCGGAAGTCTTTTCGGAGAAATTCGTGAATGAGTAGAGCATCCCAGCATTTCTAAGGCTGCCTTTCAAATTTCTCCCCTTTTCTCCCGGCCTTCTTGTAAATTTGTCATCCTCATGGCGGAAGAAATCAAAGATGTCGTAGAACTTGCGAGGCGCTTGATCGCGATTGAGTCCACCACGGGTGATGAATCGGCAGTTGCAAACTTCCTGTACAGATATCTTACCCACCTTGGGTGGAGGGTGGAACGACTTGCAGTTGCGGCAAATCGCTGGAATGTATTCGCTCAAAAAGGAAGTCCGCAAATCGTTTTCTCCACGCACATGGATACCGTGCCTCCCTTTTTTTCACCGGCGGAGGACCACGCGTTTCTTTACGGTAGAGGCGCTTGCGATGCCAAGGGCATTTTGGCGGCTCAGGTTTTTGCGGCGGACGGATTGTTGCGCGAAGGCTTCGACGGCGTGTGCCTGCTTTTCGTCGTGGGCGAAGAGCGTAACAGCGCCGGAGCGATCGCCGCAAACCAGTGGGTCCAGGAGCAGCCGTTTGCCTATAAAATACGCTATCTCATCAACGGCGAGCCGACCCAAAACCGATTAGCGCTGGGTACCAAGGGTTCCCTCCGGTGTCTTCTCGAAGCAAGGGGACAGGCAGCGCATTCGGCCTATCCGGAACTGGGAGAAAACGCGATCGAAAAACTGCTGCAGGCGCTCAACCGCATTCGAGGACTACCGCTGCGGAAAGATCCGGAACTTGGAGAGGAAACAATCAACATCGGGACGATCACCGGAGGAACGGGTCCCAATATCGTTCCCAGCGGCGCTTCCGCCGAGGTGATGTTTCGGTTAGTTTCCGATTCCGCGCCCCTGAAGCGAGCACTGCTGGCGGAGCTGGGTTCTCTGGTGGAGGTTCAGTTTCAGTTCGAGGTGCCGCGGGTTCGTCTTAAACGGCTTGATGGTTTTGAATCGGCGCCTATGGCGTATACTACAGACATTCCGTTTCTGGCAAATTTTGGAGAGCCGTTGTTAATCGGGCCCGGTTCAATCCATGACGCGCACACGCCGGGAGAGAAGATATCCAAAGGGGAGCTGATTCGGGGAGTGGAGCTCTATGTGCAGCTCACCCGCAGATTACTGAAGGAGGCGTGAATCGCGGTAAAGTCGTAGGCGAAAGTCCAAGGGCGAAAAGTTGACTTGCGACCTGTGTTCGTTTTGCAATTGCAGCGACATCTTCCTAATTGGGAAACGGATACAAAACTGCGAGGTCTTTAAAGTGGTTTTATGAAGAAGATACCTGTCGCAATCTTGGGAGCTACCGGGGCCGTGGGGCAACAATTTGTTACCTTGTTGGCGAGTCATCCCTGGTTTGAAGTTCGGGCTCTGATGGCTTCGGAGCGTTCTACCGGTAAGACCTACGGTGAGGCGGTTTCTTGGAAACAGGCGGGGCCGTTGCCGCAACGGCTTGCCGCCGTGAAAGTCGAGGCGTGTGAGCCAGGGGGTGATTTCTCAATTGCTTTTTCCGCGTTAGATGCCGCCGTCGCCGGTGGAATTGAAAAGGCATTCGCGGCCGCAGGTCATGTTGTGGTAAGTAATTCTAGGAATCACCGGCTGGAGCCGGATGTGCCCTTGATCCTTCCTGAGTTGAACGCAGATCACCTGGAGGTCATCCCAGGCCAGAAAAAAAATCGCCGCTGGAAGGGTTGCATCGTTACCAACTCCAACTGTTCCACTATGTTTCTGGCCATGGCGCTCGGCCCAATCCATCGCCGCTACGGGGTGGAAAAAGTCTTTGTTACCACAATGCAGGCGATTTCGGGCGCCGGTTATCCAGGGGTTCCTTCTTGGGACATTCTGGGCAATGTCATTCCTTTTATCTCGGGGGAAGAGGAAAAGATCGAGACGGAGACTCGCAAAATTCTTGGATTTGTTCGAGACGCGAGGATTGAGCTTGCAACCTTTACCGTCAGCGCGCAGACCAATCGGGTGCCCGTCGAGAACGGACATACTGAATGCGTTTCTCTTGCTTTGAGGAGTCCCGCCAGACCCAAAGAAATTGCCGAATTACTGTCCGGTTTCACAGGCCTCCCCCAACAGTTGAAACTCCCGTCGGCGCCCGTGCACCCGATCCTGGTACGCAGTGAGCCTGACCGGCCGCAACCTCGAATGGACGTAATGACCGAGAACGGGATGAGCACGGTAGTGGGTCGAATTCGCCCGTGTCCCATTCTCGACGTTCGCATGGTTTTGCTTGGTCACAATACGATCCGAGGGGCCGCAGGGGCGGCGATTTTGAATGCGGAACTGCTGAAGGTACAGAAGTATCTGTAGATCTTTCGTCTCCATGGTCTGTTGCCCCAGTGCAGTGACAACAGCCGGAGAATTACAACGAAGCAGACAACAACTGACAACGCGCCTGCTTCACTTATGATCGTGATGAAATTCGGAGGATCTTTGGTAATCGATGAAGAGGAGGTCCCGGAAGCAGTTACCAAACTGCACGATCGTTTCTTTTCCAACCCGGATCCCGAGGTCTTCGAATGAAGATAGCGGTCGTAGGCCGGGGGAAAATGGGGAGAGTCGTTGGACAGTTGGCTGGCGAGCGGGACTGGGAAGTGACCTGTATCTGTGGTTCCGATCGGCCGCTGAACGCGGATGATATTGGCCGCGCCGACGTAGTCATTGAGTTTACGCGGCCGGAGGCAGCGGTACGCAATATCGAGCAAATCCTCTCCTGGAGAAAGGATCTCGTTGTGGGGACGACCGGATGGACGGATCGGTTAGAAGACGTCAAGAGACTGGTTGAACGGGCAGGCTGTGGTTTTCTCTACGGCGCCAATTTTTCGATCGGCATGAATCTCCTTTTTCGACTGTGTGAGCACGCGGGGAGCCTGTTTGCTGGAAAAGGGTTTGCTCCTTTTATTTTTGAAGCCCACCACGGAGCCAAGAAGGACGCGCCGTCCGGGTCGGCTCGAGAATTGGAAGCAAGGCTGCGGCGAACATTTGCTACATCTGGGATTGCCGTGAGCAGTCTGCGGGCCGGCAAGTTTCCAGGCACTCATGTGGTCGGTTTCGATTCGCAGTTTGAAACCGTGACGTTGAAACACGAAGTGCGCGACCGCCGGGTGTTTGCAGAAGGGGCGCTGCTGGCGGCTGAGTGGGTTCGTGGCAAGAAGGGGGTATTTACATTTTCGGAGATGCTCGGGTTGGGGTAAAAAGTCGTGGGCTCGAGGCCGTCGGGCCTTATCCTGAAGGTGAAATATGAGACATCCATTTCGGGGAGTTGGAACCGCGTTGGTGACTCCGTTTCAGAATGGGGGAGCGCTCGATCAGAAGGCCTTGCGCCGCCTGGTGCAACGACAGATTCGAGGGAAGGTCGATTTTTTGGTGCCCTTGGGAACCACCGGGGAAATGGCCACGCTGGACGAGTCTGAGTACTTTCGCGTCGCGGAAATCTGCCTGGAAGAGGCGGGTGGAGAGCTGCCAATCATGGTAGGCGCAGGCAGCAACAATACGGCACGCGCGGTGTTCTTGACACGCAAGCTTCATCAGATGGGGGTCAACGGCACTTTGCAGGTGGTGCCGTACTACAACAAACCGACGCAGGAAGGGCAATACCAGCATTTCCGAGAGATTGCCGAGGCTGCGCCGTTGCCGGTGATCATTTACAATATCCAGGGCCGTACCGGAGTGAACATGGCGACTTCGACCCTCATTCGCCTTGCCGAGATCGACAATATTGTCGGCGTCAAGGAAGCTTCTGGAAATTTTAACCAGGTTCTAGAGGTATTGCAGCGACGGCCCAAAGACTTCGCTGTTCTCAGCGGTGATGATATCTGGACACTTCCTATCGTCGCTTGTGGCGGCGACGGGGTCATTTCCGTGCTGAGCAACCTCGTTCCCGATCGTACAAAAAAGCTGGTCGATCTAACGCTGGCTGGGAAGCTAGAAGCGGCTCGGAAGCTGCACAACCAGTTGCTGGATTTGATTCATGCTTTGTTCATCGAGACCAATCCGATTCCTGTGAAGGCCGCGCTGAATGCGATGGGTCTGATTGACGAAGAATACCGGCTGCCGCTCGCTCCCATGCAGGCGGACAATAGGAGACGGTTGCTGCAGGTATTGAAAGAGGCAAAAGTTATAAACAAGACGTCTTGAACCTCCCGCCGGCTTCAACGTGTCCTTATTGAAACAAGGAATTTGGACGAAAGCCCAGGATTTACGAGAATGATTTCCTGTGGGCTGTGCGGACTTCGCGTCTTTGCGGTGATCATTGCTGATCAGAAGAACGATCCCTCCCAGTGAAAGAGAGATGAACTAAATGCACGATTTGGCTAGGCGCGTCGAGGAAGAATACGAGAATCCTTCCGCCGCAGCGCGCGAGGTGTTTGATCAATTCATCGGGGCGCTCAATGAAGGTTCAATTCGAGCGGCCGAAAAGCAAGGATCACGTTGGGTTGTTAACGTCTGGGTAAAAAAGGGCGTCTTACTCGGTTTTAAGATCGGCAAGATCCAGCGGGCGGTCTCTGCAGCTCCTTTTCAATTTTTTGACAAGGACACCTATCCTACTCGGGATCTGCCGGCCTTGGAAAAGAACATTCGCGTCGTTCCCGGAGGAAGCAGCATTCGCAATGGCGCTTACCTGGGAAGTAACGTGACCATTATGCCGCCGGCTTATGTCAATGTCGCTGCGTACGTCGACGACAACACAATGATTGATTCACATGCGCTCGTAGGATCCTGCGCGCAAATCGGAAAGCGGGTGCACGTCAGCGCGGGGGCGCAAATCGGAGGGGTGATCGAGCCGATCGGCGCGATGCCGGTGATCATCGAGGACGAGGTCCTGGTGGGCGGCAACTGCGGGGTATACGAAGGGACGATCGTCAGGCGCGGAACTGTGCTGGCTGCAGGAACGATCCTGACTTCGGGCACCCCGGTCTACGATCTGGTGCAGCGCAGGATCTACCGCAAAGAAGGGGACCAGCCACTGGAGATTCCTGAGAACGCCGTGGTGGTTCCGGGTTCTCGCTTGCTTTCCCGGGATGATACGTTCTCACGGGGGCTTTCGCTCTACACGCCGATCATTGTCAAGTACCGTGACGAGAAAACCGACGCCGTAACTCAGTTGGAAAAGCATGTACGTTGAGCCTGCTTTGTCGCGCTAGGCGCAGGTTGCGGGCTCAGGGCGCAAGTCCCGAATCGCGGGCTACACTGAAAGCTCATGGTTTGGGAATGGGATTTCTCAGGGTTGCCAGGTTACCGCTGGCCGGAAATTCCCGGCCCTATGTTGACACCCCGCCTACTTCAACTTCCAACCGTCTCTGCCCCATTCCCATACATAGTTGCAGCCAGAAGTCGGTGGCGGAGGTTCTGACGGCGCCACCACACTCACTTTTAGATCCGGTCGGTCTCGGGCGAGTTTAGGAAGGAAGATCAACCAATTCTTTTCCCAGGGTTCGATAGGCGGATAGCGTAGTTGTACCTCGCATTCGGGTGGGATGGCAGTTTGTCGAATTTGGTTGAATAGCTGGCGGCACGCTTCCGCTTTTGCCGGCACAGGGATCCCCCAACCGGTATTTTTTAGATGTTGGTTGGTCTTTAGGGCAGCGCTGATCAGAAATAACACTGTCGCCACTGCAAACAGGAAGGTCTGCCGATACACCAAAGAACGCGCTTCGACGATGCTTGCCAGCAGCATCCCTAGCCCGGCAACAGGAAGATTTAAGTAGTGCTCTGAAGCCGACGGGACAAGAAAACTCGGCAGCATAGGAAAGATCGTCAACAAGCTGAGAAACACAAACTGCCTGGAGTGGGGAATGATGGAGCGCAGGCGGAAAGCGAACGCTAGTAAAAGAATCAAGGCCGCCAATCCAAACCGCCCGCCCAGCAGCCACTCCCCGTAGCGGAAAAGTTTTTCGGTCAAGCGAAACAGTCCCGCGCCGAATTGATAGACGCCTTCCGAGGGCAGTCCGAATCCAAGGATCCACATTCGCCAGACAAAATAGGCGGGAAGCAACAGCCAAACCGCCAGAATTCCCCAACGAGTCCGCGCGCCGGGCGTTCTCCCCTCCCAGAGCAAAAGAGTCATTAAAGCAGGCAGGACAATCGCATCCTCCTTGCTCAAAAATGCCCCTGCCGCGGCGATGAAGGCCAGTAGCTGGTACCGCCACTGATTCGAATCCTTAAATTTCAACACAAGCAGCAAGCCAACCAGCGAGCAGAATACAAATCCCAATTGGCTGATGCCGCTTACCCAATAGATCTCATAGAAATGGATGGGGTGAAAACCGTAAAAGACCGCAGCAAAGAACGCTCCGGCCAGGGTTTGCAGCCACCTCCTGCCCAAGGTGTAAACCATCAACACGTTGGCAAGATGGACTGCCAAATTCATGGCGTGGTGAGCTCGCGGGTCCAGGTCAAACAAACGTTGATTTGCATAGAAGTAGAAGTGTTGCGTCAGCGGTCGATATTCCCGTACTGAGCCCATGAACCAGAAAAGGCGCGGCTGCGGCCAGCCAGGGCCAGGGCGGCTGCTCGCCAACAGAGGGAAGTCATCTTGCGAGAAAAATTGGTCCAGTGCGGGGAGGTAGTACAACCAGCAGAGGGTCAACAACGCCGCCAGCAAGGCAGTGCTCAAAATCACGGACCTGATACCCGGAGGTGTGATTTGACGTGCTGGCTTTTGCATACTCTTGCTTTGTGTTCTGCTGCAAAAGGCTACCGCGCCCTGGGATATCTTCCAAGCGGATAGTGAAGGTGTAGGAGAACGTCGTCAATCCGAACCAACGCGGGCATGAGCGCAAACTTCCAGTGGGCGGCGTGATGGGACGCAATGTTGCAGTGCTATAGTTGAGGCCTCGTACCAAGTTGGACGGGCGAAAATAAAATTGCCCGAATTAACAACATTAGGCTTAGAATAGAAATATTCGAGTATGAATGAAGATAGGAAATCATCGGTGAGCCGATTCGTTGAAAAATTTTTATTTGTAAGGAGTCCAGCATGAAGCAGTCGGTAACTCTAGTTGTCTTTCTTTCAGCAGTTTTACTGCTTTTTGGCCATGATAACGAGAAGCGCGCCGCAGCAGTGGTGGTCAAAGGAAAGAAAGTTTCGATCGAGTACTTCAGCCCTCATTTAAAAGGTCGAGACCTGCTCTCTCTGATACAACCGGGCATGGAGTGGCGAATGGGCGCAGACGCTCCTACCACTTTGACCACAGAGGCCGATCTCTCCTTCGGAAATGCAGCCATCCCCAAGGGATTTTATTCGCTGGTCGCCAAGAACATTGGGCCAGACCAGTGGACACTGATCTTTAGCTCGGATTCCCAAATCCGTGGTACCCGGCGAGACACCCAAAAAGATGTGGCATCCGTGCCATTGACCCTGTCAAAGCTGCAGGAAACCGTCGAGCACATGAATATCGAGTTGAAACCTTCAGGGGAAAATTCTGCTCAGTTCAGTCTGGTTTGGGGGAATACGTCTCTGGCAACGAGCTTCAAAGTCTCGGGCTAATAAACTGGCCTCAATAATCCCAAGTTCATGGGTGCGACGGCAGCCCACGGCGGCGCACTTGCTTTTCGGTCGGCAGCGCAAACCAGCGCTCGACAGCATCAACAAGGACGTTCAAACGCTCGTCGGTACGCTGTTGCGCTTCGGCCAGCCGCTGGGACTACAGGCCAACATGGCTTCGGGACCTATTCATGAGTGTTTGTCGCATTCCTAGCATCGAGCGCCCGGCGCAGCATGAATCCTCTCGGCCCTGAGACAAATCCCGCATGTAGCAATGCCTGAGCCAGTTCACTCTCCGGGGCTGGAGCGCCGTTGACACTCGAGATAAAGAGCGCCTTGCGACGGCCGCTTCGCACCCACGAGACTAAGGCCTCTGCGACGCTCCGAGCAACACGGCTGCGCTGCGGCTCACTCTGTGGGAGGAAAACAAAAAATTGGCTTTCACTGCGACCGATGTATGCGACCAGCGCGCCGTTGACCAGGATTACATAGCAGCCTACGGACCGCGAGAGTGCGCCTGGCCACACAAGCGTTGGCCAGGGCAGGATACTCCCATAAGGATTGGCCGGATCTGCGGCTGCCAGAAGTACAACCTCATCTTCGCCGGGCAGTTCCCGGAAGTCACGCAATCCCTCCAAGGCCTGCGGCAGCGCAAACTGCATTGCTCCTAACCCTTTGACAAAGTATCCGCGGCGAATACGCCCTCTCTCTTCCAGTACCTTCAAAGTCGAATAGATTGTGGAGAACCCTCCCTGGACCGGCTCCGCCGCGATTACTTCTCGTGTCAATAGGCCATAACGGTCCAGCAACTGTTGGGCACGCGCAGCCGCTCGCTCCGTGAAAGAAGATTCCGGTCCCAGCACGGTCGACACCAGAGACCATCGCCCTTCCCCTGCGGGAGGAACCAGTCGTCGAGATCGGAAGGCTCCGCCTGTCGCGTGCCGTTGCCTTTCGCGGTTGCCGTGCAGGTGACGCAGCGGCAGCAACGTATCATTGCTGACTTCACCCCGCCAGACGAGATCCCAAAGAACGTTCAGCGTGTCGCCAAGGTAACCTCCGCCCGCCGCTTCGTGGATCGACGCAAAAAAACTGGCCCCGTGAGCCCGCAAGAAGCTGCGGATCCTTTCGTGCCGATTCCTGTCCGGATGGGATAGGGCGCTGGTTCGACCCCCCGGCTTTGGACCGTGTGCTTTGACCTCTTCGTTTCGTTCTAGAAATGGTCTCAAAAGGCGAGCACGATCTGTCAGGAATAGGGCTACACGGCCGTCGCATTCGCCCAGGGACTCCACTCCCACCCAAATCACTTCCCCTGCAGCACATAAAAGATCCAAGTGGGCACTCTTGTAATCATGAATTCTGGCAGGCAAAACTTCTGATTCCAGCAACGAAGCTGCAATGGGTATGCCCTGCAGTTGCTCAATGACCTCCAGTAATCCTTCCGGACCACGACGTTTGCGGATCAGGCGGTGCCAGGAGATCAGAAACCGCGCCAGCACGCTGGCTTCTACCGGTTCCACTTGGCGGCGGAGTCGAGCCAAAGATTTTTGTCGCAGCGCGCGCAGCACGTCGACATTACACCATTCCGTTCCTTGACCGCCAGGTCGGAACTCTCCCTCCAACAGATGGCCCTCTTGTTGCAATATCTGCAGCTCTTGTCTGGCAAGGTCGAATGGAATTCCGAAACGCAAAGCCACATCTTGCGTCAAGAAGGATCCATGCGAGCGGGCGTAGCGGCGCAGCAGATCGCCCATCGAATCTTGCAGTGGAACGAGCAAGGATGCCGGAAGACCTGGCGGTAGGGGGATTCCGAGCGCATCCCGATAGCGAGCTGCATCTTCGACAGCGATGAAACGGCGTTCCATCCCCACGGGTACCGATAATATTCTCCCTTCTTTTTGTAGGAGATCGATCCAGGAGGAGTCCAACTCCGCGCCATGTACACGCTGGGAAATCTCGGCGGCCGAGAGATCTCCCAATCGCAGCAACATATCATGCAAGTTGTCGGGATGTCGGGCCTTGCGGGAATCGGCGAGGCATTGTAATTCCAGTTCCAGCTCCGACAATGTGGCAAGGTCGAACAACTCGCACCGCTCAGCTTTGCCCATCAGCTCTCGCAGTTGTCCCGGGTCTACCATCAGTGCCTGCGCTCTTCTCTCTGCAATCGGGGCATCTCCCTCGTAAATGAAGTTGGCGATGTAGCCGAACAATACCGAAGATGCAAAGGGTGAGGGCTTCTGGGTATCAACCGTCACCACCCTCAAGGTTCGATTCTGGATCTGTCGGAAGATCTCCACTAGTCCGGGCATGTCAAAGACGTCACGCAGGCATTCGCGGTATGTTTCCAAGATCATCGGAAAGGACCGGTACTGGATCGCTACTTGAAGGAGGTCGAATGCTCGCTTGCGCTGCTGCCACAGGGGTACGCGCGTTCCCGGCCGCCGCTTGGGAAGCAACAACGCCCGGGCGGCGATCTCTCGAAACCTTGACGCAAAGAGAGTGCTGGATCCCAACTGGCCCGTGACCAACTCCTGCACACGGTCCGGATCGGGCAGCAGCCATTCCAACTCTGGGGGCTGGGACAGCTCCGGATAGCGAATGATGATGCCGTCGTCGCTCCACATAGTGTCCACTTCCATGCCCCGTCGTTCTCTTACATTGGCAACGATTGCCATGGCCCACGGAGCCAGGACTTTCCCCCCGAACGGCGAAAGGATACAAACACGCCAGTCGCCTAGTTCATCCCTACAACGCTCAACCACAATGGTCCAATCGTCTGGAAGCGCTCCGGCTTCCAACTGATCTTGCACGTAGGTCACCAGATTCTGTGCTGCCAAGGCGCTGAGCGAATGATGTTGTTGCAATTGTTCAACAGCTCGTGGAGGCGGCAAAGCTCTCAGCTCGCGAATCAAGGCTCCGATGGCCCGGCCAAATCCCAATGGGCGTCCCGCGCGGTCGCCATGCCAAAACGGCATCTTGCCGGGCTGGCCGGGAGCAGGCGTCACCTGAACTCGGTCGTGGGTGATCTCCTTGATCCGCCACGTGGACGCTCCCAGTAGAAAAGTTTCTCCTACGCGGCTTTCAAAGACCATTTCTTCATCCAGCTCTCCCACACGCGCCTTCTGTTGGCTTGCCGCTCCTGCCAAAAAAACGCCATATAAGCCGCGATCCGGGATGGTGCCCGCGTTGGCGATCGCTACCCGCCCGGCCCCATGGCGGCCGCGCAAGATTCCGCTGATGCGATCCCAGGTGATGCGCGGCCGCAAGTCGGCAAACGCGTCCGATGGATAACGGCCTGACAGCATGTCAAGTACCGATTCGAAGGGCTGACGGCTTAATTCCGAAAAAGGGGCCGCGCGGCGAACGGTTTGGTACAGCGCATCGGTGGTCCAATCGTCCACCGCGCACATCGCGACGATTTGCTGAGCCAGCACGTCGAGCGGATTGCGTAGGAAGCGAGTGGCTTCCACCTCAGCTCGAAGCATGCTGCGCGCGGCGGCGGCGCAGGCAACCAGATCCGCGCGATATTTCGGAACGATCACTCCGCGACTGACCGCGCCTACTTGATGGCGCGCCCGTCCAATGCGCTGCAAACCGCTTGCAACCGATGGAGGCGCTTCAATCTGGATCACCAGGTCAACGGCGCCCATATCGATCCCCAGTTCGAGCGAAGACGTAGCAACCAGCGCGGGGATCTTTCCCGCTTTCAGGTTGTCCTCGATCTCCAATCTTTGGAGGCGGGCGATCGATCCGTGATGCGCGCTGACAATTGTTTCTCCAGCCAGTTCATTGAGCGCCGCTGCCAGTCTCTCGGCCAGTCGCCGACTATTAACGAAAATCAAGGTAGAGTGATGTTGGCGGATAAGCTGTAATAGTCGCGGATGAATCATCGGCCAGATCGAAACGCTCGCCGGTCCTTGAGCCGTCGACACGCTGGGATTGACAACGGACTCGGAAAGCTGTGCCATGTCTTCGACGGGAACTTCCACGCGGAGTTCCAGAGGCTTTCGCTCGCCAGCATTGATCATGCTGACAGGCCGGGGGGCAAACGTCCAAGACTGCGCATTGCCTATCAAAGGATGGGAAATGGAAGGGGGGCGGTCATCCGTAAAATGCGGCAGGGAATCCTCCAATGATTGTCCGCGTAGGTCCGATGACGCGGCGCCGTGGCGATGCGGAGAGGTGGCGAGGACGTGCGCGTCCTGCCCCCTCTCTGTGTCATGGGGTCTTGGACCTCTAAATGCTGTGCTCGGATCACCCCCAACCACTTCGAAGCCTCCCAAGAACAACGCCACCTCCTCGAGCGGCCGTTGTGTCGCCGACAGACCAATCCGCTGTAAGGGCTGGGGGCAAATTGCCTGGAGACGCTCCAGAGAGAGTGCCAGATGGGCGCCTCGCTTGTTGGGTACCAGAGCGTGAATCTCGTCGATGATGACGGTTTCCACAACGCGCAACCGATCGCGCGCGCTGGAGGTAAGCAAAAGATAGAGCGATTCGGGCGTGGTGATTAAAATATCAGCCGACTGCCTGAGAAAGCGGGCGCGATCCTGGGCTGGGGTGTCCCCGGTTCGAATGAAGATACGGGGTACGTAGACATCGATTCCGTGCTGTTGGGCGATCCGAGTGATCCCCGCGATCGGCGCGCGCAAGTTACGCTCCACGTCCACGGCAAGCGCCTTGAGTGGAGAGACATACAAAACGCGGCATCGGGCTCTTGTCGGGGGTGGAGGCGAAAAAAGAATTCGATCGATGCAAGCGAGAAATGCCGCAAGGGTTTTCCCGGTCCCTGTGGGCGCGAGGAGTAGCGTCGACTCCCCTCGCGCGATTGCAGCCCAGCCGAGTGCCTGGGACCGCGTGGGGGCGGGAAAAGAGCACGCGAACCATTCACGGACCGGCGGATGGAAAAGATGCAGCAGATCCGGGCCGCATGGTTGAGACTCATTCTTTCCCGATTGCTTTGTGTCTGGCATTTTCGATTCCAGGTGCTTTCATCTTAATCAATAAGGGACCACGGGTGGGAGCCCCCTAGCAAGAATCGGATTGCTTGGTCCGCTGCTTGATCGCTAGGATGACGGGGAGATGCCGACAGTACGGTCCGTTGCCTCGCAGGCGAAGACCTATGCGTATGTAAATCCTGTGGTGGCTTTGTTCCTTGGCTGGGCGGTGGCGGGCGAACCACTCACTTCTCGTACCCTCTTGGCGGCGGTGGTAATTGTGGGGGCGGTGGTCCTGATTATCACTAACCGTCATGAAGAACATCCCAAGGTTGCGAAAATTGGGGCGCGGGTGGAGGAGACGATGGAGGCGCCGGCGGCTGTCTGAAGATCTCCCTCCAGATCGGGAGGTGGCGTTTTAAAATTGATTTCTGTTCGAGTAGGGCTCGGGGTCTCTCGTGACGCAAGAAAACTTGCCAGTTTTGCTAGAATTGGGGAATTGAAAACGAAAAAGTACAGAAAGGGGAAGGACCATGGCTATCAAGGATTCGCTTTTGCCTGAGTATGATCAGGAGATGAAAACGACGCGGAAGCTGTTGGAACGGGTGCCGGAGACTGAATTTGCTTGGAAACCTCATGAGAAGTCGATGAGCATGGGACGCCTTGCGGCGCACCTGGTGGAGCTTCCGGACTTTGCCAACGCGATTCTGGATCATAATTCCTACGACATTGCCGGAGGCGGCGATCGGCCTTCCAGGCCCGAGTTTTACTCGCGGGTTGACCTCTTGGCTGCGTTCGACTCCCATGTGGCGACGACGAGAGCGAAGATTGATTCCAAGTCGGATAGTGACTTCATGTCAGGATGGACTCTTAGGAAGGGCGATCAAGTAATGTTCACTCTTCCGAAGATCGCCGTCTTACGTACGTTCCTATTCAATCACTCGATTCACCACCGGGGTCAGTTGAGTGTGTACCTACGCCTTCAGAATGTACCGGTTCCTGCTATTTATGGCCCGTCGGCAGACGAGTCCTCGTGACGTTCTTGCTTGCCGCGCGCGCACTTTAGCTTGAAGGGTCGGCTTGCAGTCGTTCGCTGGCCATGGGCGCCGGGGCAGCGACGACGGACCGGCATTGACCGCAACAAGATCATGTTTCGGAAAAAGCGGCTCACGGAAATGGTTGACTGCGCAGGTTGAGCGGCAAAATTGCCGCCTCAAGCGCTGGCCCAGGTCCTGAGCCATCTAAAAGTACAGAGAACCGAGGATGTGATTGTCGGCTTTGAAAACGCCGAGGATGCTGCCGTGTATCGTCTCAACGAGCGGGAGGCAATCCTTCAAACGGTAGATGTAATCACGCCGATCGTGGATGATCCAGTGGCCTTTGGGCGCATCGCGGCTGCGAATGCGTTAAGCGATATCTATGCGATGGGCGGTAATCCGATCACCGCGCTTTCCTTTGTCGGCTACCCGAGAGACGGAGACCTGGAGCTCCTGGGCCAAATTCTTGCCGGTGGGGTGGAAACGTTAGAGGAGGCGGGCTGCGTTTTGATCGGCGGCCATTCGGTGGCAGACGATCAGATCAAGATCGGGTTTGCCATCACTGGGCGCGTGACGCTGACGAACCTGAAGAGGAATTCGACGGCGCGTGCCGGAGACTCGCTGGTATTAACAAAACCGATCGGTACCGGAATCCTGGCGACCGCGATCAAACAGGGGAGAGCCTCACGGCAGGCGATCGATGGCGCTGTTCGCTGGATGACGGAACTCAACCGTGATGCCGCGGAATTGATGGTGGAGCACCACGCGAGCGCGGCCACCGACATCACTGGCTTCAGTTTGCTCGGTCATGCCATGGAAATGGCGCGGCCAAGCGAACTTACTTTCCAGTTTGATCTGGTCAAAATCCCAATCCTGGAGGAGGTGCGGGCGTTGGCAAAGAGATCGGTGCCCGGAGGCACGGCGCCCAACCGAGCATACGTTGGCGATGAACTTGAAGTGCTGACCCCGATCGATCACGAGACCTTAGATATCCTCTTTGATCCACAGACCTCCGGTGGCTTGTTGATCGCGTTTTCCGAAGAAGATACGGGTGCGTTCGTGCGGGCGATGGAGAGCCGAGGGAAAATGGCCGTTGTGATCGGGCGCGCCGTTCCTCGAGGCGCCCACTCCTTGCAACTGGGCTAGGATTTTTGTATCAGGCGCCTGGATAAGACAGGAAATCAGCGACAGGAGGATGGCTTTTCATGGGGAAAATCCTTTGCCTTTTGGGGCTTGTATCTATTTCTCAACTTGTCAGGGCACAGTCGTTGTCCGACATTGCCGACGGCCGGGTTCAGATCGTCGATCTCTGCTATCCCTTGAATGCGAAAAACGCCTACTGGCCGGTTGGAGACTACCATCCATTCCAGTTTCGCACGATTGCGACATTAAAACAGGACGGTGTTTTCTCCGGCGAGTATTCCACTCCCGAACATCTGGGGACGCATCTTGATGCGCCCAATCACTTCGAAGCGCAAAAGAAATCAGTGGACCAAATCCAACTGCAAGATTTAGTCGCCCCGTTTGTGGTGATTGACATCTCAACCGAGGCGGCGCACGATTCCGATACCGCGCTCACCGTGGCGCAGGTGCATGACTGGGAAAAGAAAAACGGCGAGATTCCGTCCGCGAGGAGGGTTTCTGATTATTGCTCCCATTAAAATCGAGGGTGGCTCCGGTGGCCAAGCACGTATCTGGGCGGTGACGTCCAAGTGAGGAGGAATGGTTCCTCTCGTTTGAATAAGCCAAGTCGATCGATGATAATGGTCATATGAAGGCAGTCGACACTCACAGGCGCCCAATTAAGGATCTGCGCATATCGGTCACTGACCGGTGTAACTATCGTTGCACCTACTGCATGCCTTTGGATGAGTATACCTGGATTGAAAGGGCGGGGGTTCTTTCTTTCGAGGAAATCACGCGCCTGGTCGGCCTGTTTGTGCACTTGGGTGTGGAAAAAGTGCGTCTCACGGGGGGTGAACCCCTGGTACGCAAGGACTTGGAGAAGTTGATTGCCAGGCTCACCCTTCTGGATGGAATCAGAGACTTGAGTCTCACTACCAATGGGGCGCTGCTTGCGGAAAAGGCGGCAATACTAAAAGCAGCCGGTTTGCGTCGAATCAATGTCAGCCTGGATACACTGAACGCAGAGAAATTTAAGCAGATTACCCAAAGGGGCAATTTGGAGGATGTTTTGGCAGGCGTTTTTGCCGCGCAGAGCGCAGGCTTGGCTCCAGTGAAACTTAACGCCGTCATCATTCGCGGTGTCAATGATGATGAGATCTTGGATCTGGTTGAGTTTGCCAGGAAGAACAGATTCGAGATGCGATTTATCGAATACATGGATGTCGGCAATACGAATTCCTGGAGCTTGGAGAAAACGGTAACGAAGCGAGAAATTTTCCAGACGATTGACGCCCGCTATTCGCTAAGGGAAGTGGGAAGACAGGACGGTCGCGCCCCTGCCGTCGATTATCAGTTTGTTGACGGTGGCGGAGAAATTGGGATTATCGGCTCCGTGACAGAGCCCTTTTGTTGCAGTTGCACGCGTGTGCGGCTGACGGCGGACGGCAAGTTCGTGACCTGCCTGTTTGCAGAACAAGGCTATGACCTGAAGGCGTTGCTGCGGGGCGGGGCCACGGATGAGCAGGTTTGCCAAGCGATTACCGGGATTTGGGCCAAGAGGGATGATCGGTATTCCGATGTGAGGTGGCAAACCATTCAATCGGGAGGGTACCAAGCGAAAGCGCGCAAGAAAATAGAGATGATTACGCTGGGGGGCTGAGCTGCAAACCGTGACCGTCGAGAGCAGGGAGGAATTTCAATAGGTTAGCAGGATGTGGATTTTCATTTTGCTTGCCTTGCGGTTGCTTTTTCCCACGGCGGCCTCCCGCGCTGCCTCCGGCGAGAATTCTGCGGGGAGAGGGACTGCCAGGATCAAACTGATTATCAACACCGACGCCCGTGCAGATGACCTGATGGCAATTGCCTTTCTGTTAACGCGTCGCGAAGCGGTCACGGTGGTCGACGGCCATCCCCGTTTATCGTGGTGAGGAAAAGCCGCTGGCTGGAAATGCCGCTTTTCCCGTTAAAGCTTTTAAGGGGAAAAGACCAAAACGAAAGACTTTCATCGATGTCCTTGTTTACCCACTCAAAAGACTCTTACTGTCCGGTGACCGCTTTTAGAACGCGGAGAAAGTTGCCGCCAAGGATCTTCTTGACGTCGCTCTCACTGTAATCCCGGTCCAGTAAGGCTTCAGTGATCTTGGGAAGATCTCTTACGTCACGGAGACCCTCTGGCGTGGAGTCGATCCCGTCGAAGTCGGAACCTAGGCCGACGTGGTCGACGCCAGCTACCTTAACCACGTGGTCGATGTGCTCGATCAGCATTTCCAAGGGGGGCCGAGGCAGAGGTGAAGGGGTAAGGAACCCAAGATAGCGCTCCATGGCGATCCGATTCAGGTCCCCTCGGTATTTCTTCATTTGGTCCGCCAAGGATGGTTCGATGGAGCGCTGAAGGCGAGCCGCTTTGGCGAACTGGGAGCTCAAAAATGCAGAATAAAAATTGATGCCGATGACTCCGTCGTTCTTTGCCACGGCCCGCAGCATGTCGTCGCTCATGTTTCGCGGCACGTTATTTAAGGCGCGGGCTGAAGAGTGCGACGCGATGACCGGCTTTGTCGTGACCTGTATTACATCCCAAAACGTTTTGTCAGATACATGCGAGACATCGACGATCATTCCAATGCGATTCATTTCCCTCACTACGCCTTTGCCGAAATCCGTCAAACCGTCCCACTTTGGCGGCTCCCCCGAAGAATCGGCCCAGTTGTTCCGGTTCGACCAGGTCAGCGTCAGATAGCGCACGCCCAGACGATGGTACATGCGCAGTACGCTGAGATCGTCATCAATCGCATGACCGCCTTCGATTCCCATAAGAGCAGAAAGTTTTCCTTCCCCGGCGTTGCGCTCGATATCAGAAGCGCTCAACGCCAGGCGCAGTTCTCCCTTGCTCTGATCGATCACCTGATACATCGAGTCGATTAACTGTAAAGCCCGCTTCACGGCTGCTGGCCCGACAAACGGCGCGTCGATCCAAACAGCGAAAAATTCGGCGTCCAGGCCCCCTTCCCGCATGCGCGGCAGGTCGATATGTCCCCGTTCGGAGCGTCGTGAGATGTCCTCGTTGCTCATCAGCACTCGCTGCAGCGTGTCCGCGTGAGTGTCGATGACGATTGCTTCCTGATGCATTTTCCCGGGGCGGTCCGACCCAGGTTGGGCCGCCGCACAGGCGACTAGGATGCACGCAAGGGAAGAGAAAAGGTAGCTGGCTCTTTTCATTATGGTCTTGGCTCGTACGAGAAGTTTATCAAAAACTTATCGATTAGCGACCATTTGGCTGGGTAGGCTTTGTGCTTCATTTCGCGAGGGCTAGAGGATCAACATGCAGTCTCCGTAACTATAAAATCTGTACCTCTGCTCCACAGCGTGCCGGTAACAGGCACGCGCAAGATCGGTCCCGAGAAATGCGCAAACCAGGGCAAAAAGGCTGGAGCGCGGCAAGTGGAAATTTGTGAGAAGTCCTTGCACAATCTGAAACCGAAACGGCGGGTAGATAAATAAATCGGTTTCTCCTGTCAGCGGCTGCAGTGTTGGACATTGTCGCCTCCAGTGCTCGAGGACGCGGGTGGTGGTCGTCCCCACGGCAATCAGGCGTCGATTGCATTCCAACGCCTGCCGAATTCCGCACGCCGAGACCGGCGAAACATCAAACGGCTCCGGATCCACGTGATGCCCCTCAATAGTGTCGGTTTTGACAGGCCGGAAGGTCCCATAACCGACATGCAGAGTGACGAAATAGCGATCAATCCTCTTGGATCGGAGCTGGTCCAAAATTATTGGAGTAAAATGCAATCCTGCCGTGGGAGCTGCCGCTGAGCCGGGGGGCCTTGCGTAAATGGTTTGGTAGCGTTGCCGGTCCTGCAGGGAATCTGAGCGCCGTATGTACGGCGGCAAAGGGACATGGCCGATTTTTTCCAGAACCGCATAAAAATCTCCTGGAAATTGAAACTCAACGAATAACTTCTCTCCGTGTCGATGGGCGGTCGTAGAGGAGTCCCGCGAGGGTGTCTCCACCACGACGGCCGTAAGTTCAGAAGCAAAGTAAAGGCGGCAGCCAGGATGCAACTTCCGTCTTGGTCGAGCCAGTACTTCCCATGTCGCCCGACCGGCGGCGCAGCGCTCTCCGCGATCATCGACAGCCCCATGTTTTGGATTGTTGGTTTGGGAATCCCAGCCATGGATCGCTGGCCGTAGCAGGAGTACTTCCACCTGTCCCCCGCTCTCTCGATGTCCTAACAGCCGGGCAGGGAAAACACGCGAGTCATTGAGCACTAAGAAATCAGATGGAGAAATCAGCTCTGGCAATTCCCGAAACCACCGATCGTCCATTTGGCCGGTCTGGCGCGATACCAGCAACAGCCGGGAAGCTGACCGCTCTGCAGCCGGCTCCTGTGCAATCAACTCTTCGGGGAGAGCGTAGTCTAAATCCGAAACGTTCATATGACCAGCAAGTTAGCAAGGGATAGGAAGACCCGTCAACGAACTCCCCAAAGACAGCCCGCCTGGCGGAGATCCCTAACGTGTTGCATGAAACATCCAGATTTTCGAAAGGTCAGGCTTTATAAAACTTGGCGATGAAGGAGGCGTCAGGGAGCTTTTGCTCTCTCGGGCAGTGGCAAGGAAGCGAGCACCTCAGCCCTTCCTTCGGGGCAGGTGCGATGCATCTGTGCAGAAAGATGAGCGCCAAAAAGGAAGATATAACTGGACAAGTAAACCCAGCTCAGCAACGCCACCACTGCACCCACCGATCCGTAAATCGCGTCATAGTCGAAGTGCCGTACCAGGAAAGTAAAAAGGAGGCTGGCAATTTGCCACAGAATGCTGGCCACAGTCCCCGCGGTGAGCGCCTCAGAGAGGCCTACATGCGTGTTTGGAAGCAACTTGTAAGCCAAAGTGAACACGAGGAAGGTCAAGAGAAAGGCGACGACGCCGAAGCTGATTCGCCATAGCGCGGCGCTCCGGACTAGACCGTAGTGATCGATCTTGTGCTCGATTAACGCGATCATCGTGGTCAGGATCACGGAGGTCCCCAAAAAAAAGCCGCCCACAAAAAGCATCAGCAGCGCCAGCAATCGGCTCCGGATGAAATGGCGTCTCGTCAGCACCTGCCATGCCTTGTTGAGCGCAGTTTCCAGCAGTGCCACCAGCCAAAAGAGGGTCCAGAGAAAGATCAAGGCACTGGAAATCACAATTTCAGGTGAAGGTTTTACGGAAGCAATGTTGTTCTGGATGAAGGTCCTCAAGCCCGGGAAAAATTGTAGTACTGCGCGTATCGCGACGGAGCGCACGTCGAACAGGTTGAAGTACTGATCGCAGATGGCAATAATCAGCAGCAACAAGGGGAAGATCGAAAACAGTGTGAAGTATGCGATGGCCGCGGCCGTTGCCGGCGACTCGTTGTGAGCCATGTTCCGAAGGGCATTCAAGAGGATTCCTTTCGGGCCCTGCCCGCTACGAGTCTGAAATAACCTTGTCATCATTTCTTGATAGATTCACTACATTCTAGCCTAGATGAAGATTGTGCGTAATAGATGGAAGGCCGTCGCCGGGTCGAAACCCTCCTGCTAAAGGTCTGGCAGTCGCAACGAGGCGGCGAATGCTAGAATTTCTATCGATGGATGCATATCACCCTCTGATTGGGATCACCAGCCGCTATGAACCCGGCAAAACCGAATTCTGTTTGTCGCGCTACTACCCGGAAGCCGTCTATGATGCAGGGGGGATACCACTTTTAATTCCGCTGATCGATACCCCAGAATATCTGGACCAGACCTTGAGGAAACTAGATGGGATCCTTTTTCCGGGCAGCGCGACGGATGTAGATCCCAAATTCTATGGACGGCGGCCGGCTCCGCAATTGGGCCCGGTCGATCCGTTGCGAGATTCTGTCGACATGTATTTGGCGCGCGAGGCGCTGCGAATGGATGTACCGATTCTTGCCGTTTGCTACGGCTTTCAAATGCTCAATGTTCATATGGGCGGGTCGTTAGTGCAGGACCTCCCCTCGTTACGGCCTAGCAAGGTTGTTCACGAACGTCAGAATCCTAGTGAACCTGTTCCGAAGCATAAGGTGGATTTGGTGCGCGGCTCCCTTTTCGAGGCTCTGGCAGGGCGCACGCGAGTTGACGTCAACAGCAGTCACCATCAAGCAATTGAACGGTTGGCAGCCGACTTAATGCCGGTTGCGACTTCTTCGGATGGGATTATAGAAGCCGCGGTGCACCGCTTCGGCGGGCCGGTACTGGCAGTGCAGTGGCATCCGGAGAAAAGTTTCAAGGAAGACGAATTCAGCCGCCGACTTCTTGTCCACTTTGTCAAACAGTGCAAAGAGTTTTCCAGCCGCAAGAAGCGCCAGGATCCCTAGGAAGCGGAGATATTTTCAGTCTATAGCTACGCCTTACTCCACCGTTACGCTTTTAGCCAGGTTTCGGGGCTTGTCAATGTCGCATCCCCTGAGGCTGGCGATATGGTAGGCCAGGAGCTGCAAAGGGATGATGGTCAGCAGCGGCGAGAATTGCTCTTCAATCTCCGGAATATAAATCACGTCGTCTGCCAGCAGCCGCATCTCCCCGTTTCCTTCTGTTGCGACGGCAAGTACCGGCCCCCCGCGTGCCCTAATTTCCTGCAAATTGGACACTGTCTTGTCATAGCAACTTCCGTGCGGCGCGATGCAAACCGTCGGAAATCGCGCGTCGATGAGAGCAATCGGCCCATGCTTCATTTCTCCTGCGGCATACCCTTCTGCGTGCACGTAGGAAATCTCCTTGAGTTTAAGCGCTCCCTCCAACGCGACAGGAAAATTGTGCTTTCTTCCGATGAACATGAAGTTGTTAAAGACGCTGTATTTTTCCGCCACTTGCCTGATGGCATCGTTGATCCTGAGAATCTGGCCTATCTTCTCCGGAATCGATTGAAGGTTGGCGATAAAACGTTTTCCCTCATCAATTGAGAGGGTACGATCCCGGCCGAGCAGCAAACTTAAAAGATACAAGACTGTCAGTTGCGAGAGAAACGCCTTCGTGGAGGCGACTCCGATCTCCGGGCCGGCGTGATTGTAAATCCCGGCGTTGGTTTCGCGTGCGATGGCGCTGCCCACGACGTTGACCAGACCCAGTACCGGCACCCCTTTATGTTTTGCCTCTCTCACTGCGGCCAGTGTGTCAGCGGTTTCTCCGGATTGGCTGATTGCCAGTACGATGGTTCCTGGCTTCAAGTTCAGTTTGCGATAGCGGAACTCGCTGGCAAGCTCCACCTCCACCGCGATATCGGTATTTGCTTCAAGGATATAGCGGCCGATCAAACCGGCGTAATAAGAAGTTCCGCAGGAGACGATGATGATGTGGTCGGTGGCGCACAACGCCTCGCGAACGGGGTCCAGCCCGCCGAGCCGCGCCGTTCCTTCTGCTTCCAGCAGTCGCCCCCGCATCGCATTAATCACGGCTTCCGGCTCTTCAAAAATTTCCTTCAACATGAAATGCGGAAATCCTTGCTTTTCTGCAGCAGCGATGTCCCAGTCCACCGTGTGCGGATCCCGCACCACGGGGACGCCTTGCAGAGAGCTGATCTCATAGGAGGAGGAATGCAAAATCGCGAGATCTTCGTCCTCCAGATAGATTACCTGATTGGTGTGGCGCAAAATCGCTGCAACATCCGAAGCGGCAAACATCTCGCTATTGCCGATTCCCAACAGCAGCGGGCTGCCTCTCCGAGCCAGCACAATTTCGTTCGGAGCATAGCTGGAGATGATGGCAACACCGAACGTTCCGGCAAGTCCGGGAACGATTTTCCGGACCGTCGATGCCAGCTCTCCGTCCCAATTCTCTTCCACCAGATGTGCAATCACTTCCGTGTCCGTTTCTGACTGAAATTTGTGACCGCGCTGCTGCAGCCACTGTCGGATGGCTGCATAGTTCTCAATGATGCCGTTATGGACCACTGCAAAGTTCCCGCTGCAATCCGAATGCGGGTGCGCATTGCTCTCAGTGGGCTTTCCGTGGGTGGCCCAGCGAGTGTGGCCAATTCCGGTTGATCCCCGCGGCGCTAGGCCATCCAGTTTGGATTGAAGATTCGCAATCTTTCCGGCTGCGCGAACCACTTGAATAGGTCCGTGGTTCCGAACCGCGATTCCGGAGGAGTCGTACCCGCGATACTCAAGCCGATACAGTCCTTCCAGTAAAATGGGAACCGCGTCTCGTTTACCGACATAACAGACAATTCCGCACATTTGTCCTCACGTTCTTTAGAGCGCCTGATTTCCGGCGAGTATCGGCCACTCCGCTGCGAGCCAAACAGTGACGGATGTCCGGTGACCAATGACGCGCAAGTAATAATGCACTCGACGGCTCAAGGTTTCAATTCGCTTCATTTTCCAGGGGCGAAGTAACCAGCGCGGGTGGTAGCTTGTACAGCCGGCCTGAGAACCTCGATCTCGATTTTCCTCCAGGAGCCGTCTTTGGAGCGATTGCTGGGCAGATAGCCGATGTAATATTGGTTGCGCAGCTCTTCAGCGACGCGCTGATAAATGTCGTTCAAAGCCATTGCCCTGTAAGTAAGCACTGCGCCACCCGTCTGCGTCGCCATTTCGCTCATTTCACGGCGCACCTGTTGGATGAAGGAATCCTTAAAAGTCGGCTCCCATGGGTACAGTAATCGGGCCTCGATTGCGTTGGCGGCGTATTGGTCGAGTTTGCTGACAAAGTAAATCATCGCTTCCGCTTTAAGCGCCAGTCTCAGCGCCTGCTGAAATTTTGCGGTACTGGCTGTGTCAATCCCGTCGGTGAGAACAATCACTGCTTTTCTTCCACTCACATCCTTCAATAGGTCCACGAAAGTAACGTATAAAGCGTCATAAAAAACAGTCCGGCCCTTGGAGTAAACGCTGTTCACGGCCAATTCGATCTTTCGGAGATCGGAAGTCCAGTCGAGAATCAACTTTGGTTCGTCGCTGAAGGTGACAAGCGCGATCTTGTCCTCGTTGGTAAGGGCTTTGACGAAGTTTAAAATCGCGCGGCGAAATTCGGCTAGCTCTCCCTGAACACTCCCGCTGATATCTAATAGGATGGCTACATGAACCGGAACCGCCTCGCTGGCAAAGTTGGTAATTTCCTGCGGAGCCCCATCCTCCAGTATGCGAAAATCCTCCTTCCTTAGGCCTTTCGCAAATCCGCCCGTTTCCAGAGAACGCACGCTGACCGAAAGATACACCTGATTGACCTCCACCCCGATGCGGAAGCCCCTCTGTGGAGGTTCCTTTTGCTGGGGGGTGGAATCCTGTTCTTGCCCGCCTTCGCGAATGGGGGCAGCCTGGAAAAATTGTGGATTTCGGATTTCGGATTGTGGGGTGTTGGATTGCCAATGACGGCGATCTTGGGCGACGATACCAACTGCAACACACAGACAGATTGCCAAGAGGCAAGAAAACTTCAACTTGTAAGACTCCTTCCGTCTGATGCAGCCTGGCCAAATTTTCGCGAGAGCATCTGTTGCAATTTCTGATGGATACCGCCGAAATCGCCGTTTGACATCGCCACAATCACTGCGGGTGTGACGATATACTCGCCTAAGTATTCTACAATCTCATCGGGTGATCGAAAAGTCTCCGCTTGCCGTCCCATTTGTTTCAGATGCGCCACCGTGACCGAAGGATCAAGTCGCTCATCTTCTGCAATCTTGGATGGATTGAATGGATGGCTCACTAAAATTGTGTCAGCGAGAGAAAGGCTGTATGCAAACGCCTGTTGGAATACTTTCCTGCGGCTGGTGGCGGAGCGCGGCTCGAAGGCAACATAGATCGGCGTGTCCGGGTAAAGCGACCGTAATCCCGAAAGTGTTTCCCTTATTGCGGTCGGATGATGTGCGAAATCATCAAAGAGTCGGACGCCTTCGAATTCAGACAGCAGTTCCAACCGCCGTCTTACGCCAGCGAACTGCGCGATTGCTTCACGGATCGTCTCCGCCGGCACCCCAAGGTGGGACGCAAGAGCGAATGCTGCCAGAATATTACGCGCGTTGTGCTCGCCAATCAGAGGCGCTGATACTTCGGCCACCGTCTTCGCCTCCCGGCAAACCTCAAAGGAGATTCCAGATGGGATGTCTTGTCCAGCGGTCCTCGCGCCGGCTGGAGCTGCAACCGGTACGATCTTAAAGTTGCGGGCTGACCAGAAGAAGTCTCCCAGTCCGAAAGTCTGAACCCTGCAGTAAGCTTTTTCAGCCACTCGCGCAACGGGCTGAGATTCCGCCCCTGCCAGCAAGATTCCGCCCTCTGGGATTAGGTTCACCAGCCGGCGAAACTGAAGCTCGATCTCGTCGAGGCTTCGGTAAATATCAGCGTGGTCAAATTCAATGTTGTTGATAATGGCCGAGGTGGGCAGATAGTGAAGAAATTTGGGTCTCTTGTCGAAGAAAGCAGTGTCATACTCGTCTCCCTCGCATACTACAAGATCGCTGCGGCCCAGGCGGAAGCTGGACTGGAAATTCTTGGCAATTCCGCCCACCATGAAAGTGGGATCCAGTCCGGCAAACGTAAGGATCCAAGCTACCAGGCTGGTGGTCGTAGTCTTGCCATGCGTGCCCGCAACAACCACCGACTGCTTGCCGTGGATGAAGACCTCCTTCATCAAATCCGCGGAAGATGTATAAGGCATGCGTTCATTGAGCAACGCCTCCACCTCCACGTTCCCGCGTGAAATTGCGTTGCCGACCACTACAAGATCCGGCTTGGGAATGAGGTTTTCCTTGCTGAAAGGCGAGACTACCGGGATCGCGCGGTCCTGCAAAAACGTGCTCATGGGGGGATACATATCCTGGTCCGAACCGGTGATGCGGTACCCGTACTCTTTTAACATCGCCGCCAACGTGGCCATCGCCGTTCCACAGACTCCGATGAAATGGATGTGTCGAACGCTGTCCAGCCGCATAACTACGCCACCGGACTTTCCAAAAAAGTGAGCACGTTTTCTTCTCCATCCAGGTCGACCGGGATACCAAAAGGAAGGACCAGGCTCTCCCGGGTCGTGTGCCCTGACGGAAAGCCGGCACAAATCGGAAATCGAAACGAAGCCAGCGCATCCAGCACAACGGATCTTAAATCCACGCCTGCGCTTTCGCAGTCGACCATTTCTCCAAGGATGAGACCGCGGACCCGATCCATAAATCCTGACTGGACCAATTGCGTCAACATGCGGTCGATCTGGTAGGATTTGCAACCTATGTCCTCCAAAAACAGCACAAGGTCGGAGGCGCCGTCCATTTGCCACCGGGTCTTGGTCCCCAGTAGGCCGCACAGGATGGAAAGACATCCGCCGTACAGAATCCCCTGGGCTCGCCCTGGCTTCCAGCAAACGACCTGATCGCGTATCTGCGCTGGGAATTGACCACCGCCTAGGCACGTTGTCCATTGCGCGGCGTTGACACGTCCGCGGGCAATATCTCCGGCAAGCATGGGGCCGTGAAATGTGACCCAGCCCTGTTCGGAAGAAAAGAAACAAAGCAACGCCGTAACGTCGCTACTCCCCATGAAGATCTTCGGCTTGCTCCAATCCATCTGGCTCAAGTAAGGGAGCAAGCGCGTGGATCCGTACCCGCCGCGGACGCAAATGACAGCGTGCGTCGTGTCATCCTTCAAATAACGAGCGAGACAGTCCGCTCGTTGGGCATCCATGCCTGCAAAATAAAGGTGTTGAGAGAATAGGGAATCATCGTAGACTGGCTCAAAACCCATGTTGCGCAAGCTTAAGACCCCTTTCTCGAATTCCTCACGATCGAAGGCTGAAGCGGGAGCAATGACGCCAATCCGATCTCCGGGGAGTAATCTACCGGGCTTTTTCCAAGTGCCACTCACAAATTGAAGGATAAACCAAATGTAGGCCTGGATGGAAATGGCGCCAAGTCCTCTTTCTCTTTTTTGGCGCCGTTTTCCGCCCTTCTCTACTCTGGCTGGATGCCGCTCTTCCGTTCAGTTACAGCGCCTACCAGTCTTCGCCCACGCGAGATTTGACAGCCGTTCTTTTTGTCGAATATATTCCGTTCGGCCTATTGTGGCGCGAATCGATCAATCTATGCTGGCAAGGAAAAGATTTTTTCTTCGCATCGAGATGAAAGAAGTAATCACCGAAACAGTGCCGGAATACTCCTTGCTTTCGCGGAAGCGCAAAACCCATTTGAAGATTTTGCTGGATGCGATTGAAAGGGCATCACGTGATAAGAAAATTGCCGCCATCCTTTTGGTGGTGCGACAACCAGAAATGGGTTGGGCTCAGGTGGAAGAATTGGTTACCGCCTTGGATGATTTTCGCCGCCACAACAAGAGTGTGATGATCTTTTTGGAAAATGCAGGGAACAAGGAGTATTTTCTCGCCTCTGCGGCTGAGTTCATTTTCCTGGCGCCTTCGGGGGCCATCAACCTGGTGGGTCTGCGTTCGGAATCGGTTTTCTTCAAGAACATCTTGCAGTGGCTAGGCATCCATCCCGAGCTTGTTCATATCGGAAAATACAAGTCCTCTGCGGATATCTTCACGCGCGAGAGCATGTCGGAAGCCCACCGGGAACAAATGGAAGCTTTAATCCAGGACCTACAGCGTCAGTTGATCGAGCGCATCGGTAGCTGTCGCCGCAGGAGTCAAGAGGAAGTTACTGGCTGGATCAACAAAGGTCCTTACTCTGCGTTTGAGGCAAAGGAAGCCGGAATAGTGGACGATTTGTTATTCGAAGATTTGGCGATTAAGAAGTTGGAGGATCAAAAGCTGGTCAGGCGTGATTTGGAGCGTTATAAAGTGGGCGATGGTTTTTGGAAGCGGCTATTCACCTATCGCCGCCCACAGGTTGCTTTGGTGGCGGCGGAAGGATTGATTGCGGGCGGCAGAAGCCGGCGTACCGGCGGCCGGCGTATGATTTGCGGATCGGAAACCATAGGGGACTTTCTTGCCGACGCGCGCAAGCGTAAGCGGATTCGCGGAGTGGTTCTGCGCATAAGTTCCCCTGGCGGTTCCTCTCTTGCTTCGGACACGATCTGGCGAGAGGTGCAACTGACCGCGGAGAAAAAGCCTGTCGTGGTTTCCATGGGAGACGTGGCGGCTTCTGGAGGGTATTACATCGCGACCGCGGCAAAGAAGATCCTGTCGCGACGCGCCACGATCACGGGATCGATCGGGGTCATCAGTGGAAAATTTGTGATACGGGACCTGCTGGAAAAATTGAAAATTCAGACGGATTCTATTTCCGGGGCCGATCACGCTGGTTTCTCTTCCGTGCTGCAGTCGTTTTCTGCAGAAGAGCACGCCACGCTGCGCCGACACCTGGAGGAATTCTACCGCGTTCATTTCGTGCCCAAGGTGGCCCAGAGCCGTAGCCAATCGGAAGAGCAAGTTTTACGGCTGGCGCAGGGACGGATCTGGAGCGGAGAAAGAGCGCACCGCTGCGGCTTGGTGGACGGAATTGGTGGAATTCGAGAGGCGGTGGAGGAGGTCAGAAGCCTTTGCCATTATCCTCCTCGACGTCCCTTGCGGGTGGTGATGTACGCCAAAAAACCGTCTTTGCGGGAACTGCTGGTTTCCGGCTTAGGTTCGGCCACATGGCTGGACACAGTCACGGATCTCATCCGTATTTTTCAGGAAGAAGTGTTGGCTTTGCTTCCTTTTGAAATTCGAATTCGGTAGTCGATATGAGACAAATTCTGCTAGTCGTCGGGATTGGGACCCTTGCCGGTTGGCTTGCTTTGGCGCAGCAGGCAACAAAGTCGGTGGTGTCGGCGCCCCAGGCCCCTAAACCGGCGCCGACCAAGATCGCGGTGGTCGATTTTATTCGCGCCGTGAGTGAAACTGCAGAAGGGAAAAAGGAGTTTGCCGCTGTGCAGACTTGGGTGACAAAGCAAAACGAGGAGCTCAAGAAGCTGGAGTCAGAGTACAACGCGTTGCGTAACCGATACATGCAGGAGCAATTGAAATTAAACTTGGAGGCCCGCGCTGATATGGAACGGCAAATTCAGGAACGGGAAACTAAACTGCGGCGGCAGCAGGAAGACCTGAATCAGGTACTGGCAGAACGGCGCCAAGCTCTCGTTAATCGCCTGGGTGTCAAGATGCAGCAGGTAGTTCAACAGTACGCGCAGCAGAACAACTATTTGGCGATTCTGGTCGCTCAGGAAGGGATGTTTGCTTACGTAGCGCCGGTTGCGGACCTGACCGAACAAATGATCAAGCTCTACGACGCCAAATATCCGGCTGTGGCTAAGAAACCATAACCCCTGTACAGTTCGGCCGCAGGTTCAAAAGTCAGCACTACTCGCACCCGTGCCCGCTGCCGCCGGCGCCGAAGTAGTAACGCTAGAAGGCCGGGAAGCTCCCTGACCAAACCGGCTGCTTCCTGGGTGCGACCTCCGAGGGTCTGCGACACAGTAAACGGATTCGGGCGGGCAAGCATGCCACCTATGGGTGGACCTTCTCGAAGCTGAGAAGGGGCTGGCATGGCCGCATTGCTCCGCATTCTTCTCGGCCTGACTCTGGCTCTATCTCTGGACACCCAAGAGCTGGCGGCGATCCGGCTCGATGTCGACTTGGTGATGCTCCTGGCCACAGTCATGAGCCGCTCCAGGCGCTGATCGGCTGAAGAAGAAAGAGGATGCCCCTACCAAAACTGCCACGTTTATTCATTATTTCTCTACTCCTGTTGCTCCCATTTCCCACGCTTTATATTTTCCGCACCATGGATGATAACAGGCTCACCAGTTGGCGCTGGGTATTTGATGGGGTTGATGTGGCCAATATTTTTTTAATCCTAACTCTCGGCATTCTTCTTGCCCTTGTGTTTTCAAAGGTCTCTTTTCCTGAGCGTCACCCCGCCACCTTCCTTCTTCTCGTCTCATTTGCCATGGCCGCGCCTTTCTGGAAAGAGCCGGAAATCATCTTGGACAGCTCCAGATACTTCACTCAAGCGAAGCACATCGAAATCTACGGAATCGAATACTTCTTCAAAGAGTGGGGAAAGGGTATTACGGCATGGACGGATATGCCTGCGGTTCCGTTCCTTTACGGTCTCATCTTTAAATTCTTTGGCGAATGCAGAACTTATATACAGGTTTTCACCACTGTTCTTTTTTCCACAACCGTAGTACTCACCTATAAGATCGGAAAGACGCTCTGGGACGAAGACATGGGGTATCATGCCGGACTACTCCTGTTGGGCATCCCCTACACCCTTACTCAGGTGCCCCTCATGCTAGTTGACATTCCCACGATGTTCTTCTTAACCCTTTCAATCTACGTCTTCCTAAGAGCACAAAATCAAGGTGGAGTAAGGCTGATGATCCTGTCGGCCAGCGCCATATCTCTTGCATTGTTGTCCAAGTACTCTATGTTCATGACACTTTCAGTTCTGCTGGTCACATCAATCTCCATGACGTGCCAGGGACCCAACTCCGAGCCCCGAAGCACCCTCCGTCGAGGTTCTGTAGTTATCGCAATTGTGGCCTTATTGACAGGAGCAATTTGTCTATACAAGTTCGATGTCTTTTCGGAACAAATCAGGCTACTAATGACCTATCAAGTACCGGGACTAAGACGATGGGGAGAGAGTTTTGTTTCCACATTTTTTTTCCAGATACATCCCCTTATCACCGCTTCGGCGGTATATTCCTTTTATGTGGCGTTCAAACAAAGAGACAGTAAGTATCCGATTATCAGCTATTTGACTGTTCTCATCTTTCTGCTCCAGATCAAGAGGATACGGTACATGATAATGATGTTGCCGACGGTAGCATTAATGGCTTCTTACGGATTGCAGGAAATCAGGGATAAACAAATCAGAAGACTTGTCGTTTCAGGTATTGTAGTTTCGTCGCTAGTGGTGGGGATTTTCGTATATCTTCCCTTTGTACAGAAGATAAGCAGTATAAACCTGAAGCATGCCGGCGAATTTTTGGACTCCGTTGATGAAGAACACGTGGAGGTCTTTGTTATGCCGCAGGAACAGGTCGCGGTGAACCCGGCGGTACTTGTACCTATACTGGATCTTTTCACTAAGAAGACAATTAGCTATCATCATGATGCAGGTGTCTCTCCTCCATGGGAACGGATTGAAAAGTCACCATTAAGGTTTACCTGGGAATACAAGAATCCGAGATATTATGCGATTACCGATAAGGATTCAGCAAAGGCTGCAGTGGTAATATCAAGTGATGCGGGCCTGCCCCTTTCGGGCTACATTGCGCGGAGGATGAGCGAACACCGTAAATTGAAGGTGTTTAGGACGTCAGAGGGTGTGTTTCAGTATAAGATAGTCGTCACGGTATACTACGACTGAAATTCCCCGCGCGGGAAGGGGCATCTCTGACATCTGAGGCGTGGCTAGCGTTTGCTGGAGCATTAGAAATATGAGCCAAACGCAGTGGAGGCCCAATAGATATGGAGACGATTTATAATGGTGTCACGATGCGTATTGGTGATACCTCCGTGGGTTCCTGAGGATATCTTTTCGTCAAAGGTTGGAGGCTCCCAAGTAAACTACTGGCAGCCGCTCGGAACCCTCTATGTTGCGGCAGTGCTTCAAAGGGAAGGGAGGGAGGTTAGACTCTTCAATGGCGCGTTCATGACCAATGAGGAGATACTCAGGGAAACAGAAAAATTCGACCCCGACTTCATCGGGATTTATTCAACCACGTTTGGCTGGAAAAGGGCAACGAAGACGGCAGATGGATTAAGAACGATCTTCGGTAAGAATGTATTTATCTGTGTTGGCGGGCCATATCCCATTGCCATGCAAGAACGGTGTCTTGAAGATGCAGGAGAAGGCTTCGATGCAGTAGTTACCGGAGAGGGAGAATTCACCTGCCTTGAAATGGTGGAAAGGCTGCATTCAGGTAACGGTCTTGAAGGAGTCCAAGGGGTCATTTACCGAGAAGGTGGAAGGATCATAAAAAACTCTCCCAGACCATTCATCACCAACCTTGATTCGCTCCCTTTCCCCGCCAGAGAACTTTTAGGCGATCCCGATCTATATCTCCCCTCGCCAGGTACGTACAAGAGAAGACCTGTTGCTGTCGTAATTACCTCCAGGGGATGCAATGGGAGATGTATATTCTGCTTTCAGATAGATAAAGAGAGGAAGAGCGGAATACGGTACCGCAGTGTTGAAAATGTAATGGAAGAAATAGAACACTGTGTCAGGCAAGGTTACAAGGAGATAAGATTCATAGACGATACTTTCGCCGGTGACTATGACAGGGCAATGCAGCTGGCGCAGGAGATTAAGGCCAGCAAACTGAACTTTACATGGTTTGTGTCGGCATGTGTTGATCAGGTAGATAAGTCCTTATTGACAGCCTTTAAGAATGCTGGTTGCTGGGCCATACTCTTTGGCGCCGAGAGCGGCGTTCAGAAGAATCTCAATACCGTCAAGAAGGGGATAAAATTGGAACAGACATGGAGTGCTGTAAAGTGGGCAAAAGAAGCCGGCCTAAAAGTCAGCACTCCTTTCATGTTCGGTATCCCCGGAGAGACCTTTGAAGAGGGCCTGCAGACCATAGAATTTGCCCTCACGCTTGACCCGGACATAGCTAACTTCCATGCTGTAGCACCATTTCCCGGCACACATCTTTATGATGATGTCGAAAGATACGGGACAATGTCTGATGAACTCACAGATTTTTCGTATGAGGGGGCAGCCTTCGTCCCATATACGATGACACGGGACGAGATTTCGAAACTCCGGCAGATAGCGTTCAGGAGGTTCTATTCAAGGCCTTCCTTTATTCTCAAGAAACTCGCTCAACTGAGGAGTCTCAATGATCTTAAGGTCGCTGCTACGGGTGTAAGGAGTCTGTTTTGGCTTTGGGCAAATAACGATCTGTTCACAAAGAGGTGGTAGGGATCTCCAGAAGGGACGGGTCAGTCAAATTCGGTCTGCCACCTAGTGGTACTCCATAATCGCTGGCTGCAGTCGCTGCATAGCCATCCGCGCCGGTTCGCTGGGCGGACGGTTCAGGGGCTTTGCCGGCCACGTAAACCGACATAACATAGCCAAATAAAAAGCCTATAAAGAAAGCCACAATAACAAACACGATCCAGATACTTGTCTTCATCTCTTTCGTCCTGCCCTAGGCCCTTATTTTTCTGATCTGCCATATATATTTGCCGCCATTCAAAGTCGTGTGAATTAATTCCATACCAATCTTATCGCACATTGCTGAGATGGTTTCGGCAGACGACGGGTTATCAAAGATCAGTTCCAGAACATCACCTTCCTTGAGTTTCTCAATAGCTTTCTTTGTGTAGAGCTGTGGATGGGGACAGACATATCCCTGTACATCCAGTGTATAAACTCCCGCTCCTTTCTTTTGAAACCTCATTGCCATTGTTCGCAACTCCTTCTACAAAAAGGCCGTATCGTTAACCTGGATCTGAACTCAGGATAAATGAATCGCCTCTAGCTCCCTGGCTATTTTTCTTTCAGTATGCCAGTTGAGGACCTTAACACCTATAAATGCACCGGCTATCATACCCAGCCCAAATAGCCATCCAGTGTAGTTACCATGAGGAACCCTTATGAAAAAGGCTCCAACATTGCATCCCAGAGCAAGCCTTGCACCGATACCCATGAATGCACCACCTAAAATGGCCCAAAAAGCCAGCTCCATGGTCGGTTTTTTCCACTTGAATTCGTTGTTTAAAAGGGCCATGACCGCAGCGCCCCCAATCAGGGCAACCGTCATCCAGTCCGCCGGGTTAAAAAGTGGATTGGGAATACCGTTATCAAGTCCGTAAAATATATTGTCCAGGTTCTCCCAGCCAAGCTTGTGTAATGTCCAGCCCACCCACTGGGCCTCCTGGGTTGTAATATACCAGTACCCTGGGTCAAAGACCGTTCCATTTACGGTTAGGCCAAACGTTATGCCCATCCTTTGCATCAGTTCGCCAAAATTGTCAACCCCGAACCTAATCTGTAATCCCTTCATGACAAATGACTGTAGCCCGCAAGCAACGCCAAGCACGATCCCGGCAATAGCTGTCCTTTTTGAAGCCACTATCATGAACCAGAAGGCAGCAAGATGATCTGTCACGCCGACTGTCCCTCTCCCTGCTGTCTTGTCGCTTAGCCAAATGTAGACCACGGCGAGTAGCAACGCTGCTGGTATTACAGTGCCGAAGACGAAATTTCCCAGAAAAGCACCCACAAAGGAGTAATCTGACCAACCGAGCGCCGTGGCAACCGTTTCAGCGGGTCTGTTCCAGACGTAACCAGCAAGATATTGGTCCATCCACCCGTCAGTGGCGGAGATCGATGCTGGTAATCCCCTTGCCGCAGCCGACTCAGTCCACGACCTCGGCACAAGCTTGTTCGTCCAGCCGGCGACATCGACAAATATTGACTGAGTAACACTTATTGATAAGAGAACAATCATGGCAACTCCATTGCCCTCTCCTGTCTTATAGAGGGAGCCTGAGGCACATCCGCCGGCAAAAACCGTCCCTACCCCAAAGATAAAGCCACCGATAAGCATAAAATAGCCAAACGGAGCCGGATGAAAGGTACTCTGGCCTGTAATGTTAACGACGGCCGCCGTAAAGGCAAATAGGACCATGGCGATCATGATACCAACAGCCATCCTCGGAACCTTAACCGCAAACAGGTCCCTGAATGCCGACGAGAAGCAAAACCTGCCATACTGGAGGGCCATCCCGTAGATAAAACCAAACCACAAATATGCGACAAGATAGATGTAATACTCATTCATGGCATAAGTCGCTACACTAACAGACGAAAGAAAGGCCATTATGCCGAAGGCCCGGAACCGATTCCTTTTTTCTTTTCGTTCTATCTCGCTTTTCTCCAACCCACCACCTCCTTGCCTGGTTATCTCGGCGACGTAACATTTACACCAAGAAACTGTGGCGAAGTGCTTCTGATGACACAATGGCCGCACCCAATGTGAACAGTATGATGGCTTATGGAGCCTACCAACTGATCACTTGGTCATAGTCAAATATCAGATCGACTAATTCTTCATATGACAGCTCAAGATTATATAGTTCAACCTGCCTCACAGTATACCTGGCAGTCTGGAAGGCAATGATCTGTTGGATAGCTGTATCCGGTTCCTTTTTCAAAAGATATAGTATTTTCATCAATAGGGAATCACTAAATCGTAATTTGGGAGTCTATGCGCCAAAGCCTCCAGGGTTAAATACTCGAGACTGTTTTTAGTGTTATTAGAGTACAGTTTCACCTCAAACTCCTCCAGGAGTCTCAAGTGCAGAGCGATCTGCTCGGTTTTTTCCAGTTCTTCATCCAAAACAAATACCTCTACCTGGTCATCGCAGCCAAGCAAGCCTGCACTGACCCTGAGGGCCTCCGCTTTTCTGTCCCTCAAAACTACTAGAATCGTCTTTTTTCCGTCCATCGTACCTGGCCAAGGGCAGCTAGGTGTCCTGTCCCGTCATCCTTCGGTGAGAAATGGATCCCGAAGATCTCTAGAAGACTAAAAAGCGCCTGCACTCATGAGCTATCTGTGCGTTAAGGAACTGCCCACCGTATGCCACGCCGGCCTGCCTTTCCTTCAGCCCGTGCAGCTCGGCACTATGTAGGCAAACACTTAACTGTATATTTTTGTCTTCCCGCAAGGCCAGAAAGAGCGGGTTGTTGAGGAGTAGCACTCCTTCGTCCGTCAGGAACAGGAAGACCTTGCGCCGGGATTTCGCGGCCGCCAGAGCTAAACCTATAATGTGCGCCCGATGCGTGACGGTGGTGACCAATATGCCGAGTTGTTCCATTGACAACGCTAATAACCTGCAACAACGGGTGCAGCCTTCGGTTGGGCGGCGATTGCTTTAGGTTCCCAATCAATGGTGAGGCCGCACAGATTCGGTGAGTTAGCTACAGTCAACCGTACCTCATTGGCTTGATGGCAGTCGATGCATAGGGAGTTTGCCTCGAACTTCTCTCTTTTTATGGCGTCGTAAATCAACAATGCGCTGTCATTCTCATAAGTCCTAGCGCTAATCAAGGCATACTTTCCATCTGGAGAAAAATCGATATCATGGGCATATGTGTGCCCCATGGTAATCCTATCCTTGACCTCGTTCGTAGCGGTATCTATTATTACTACCTCAGAAGGTCCTTTGTCAGCGACGGAATGGGGCTTTAAATCCTTGAACTCGTTGGCAGCCGCTACCCAGAGTTCTTTACCGTCGGGTGTAAGATGGATCTGATGGATAAAGGGTCCAATCTCGATCTTTTTTAGTATCTTTTTGTTGGGCCAATCCATTACCTGAACAATTCCCAGGACCATATCGCTGATGTAAGCAAATTTGCCGTCTTTAGACCATTGGATACCGCAGAGAGCCTTACTTACCGGTATTTTCTCTACCAGCTTATTGACCTTCGCATCCCAGACGTAAACATTACCGTCGGCCATGTCATTAAGATAAAGATTCCCATCGGGACCCCATTGAAGGTCACAGAATTTTTGACCTACCTTTATAGGCTCACTCTTTTTTGCCGTAGCGAAGTCGTAGGCAACCAAGTTGCCGTTAAGGAGGCCGACGTAAAGCTTGTTTTTATCAGGGGATAAGGCAACCCCATGCATTCCTCCACCCTTCTTTACATCCCCCATGGTACCGCCTGCCACCATACCCTCCATCTCACTGCCCGCTTCGGTGATCGGTATCCTTCTGATTTTTTTGGTAGCCAAATCGATTGCGACAATATGCCCTCCTTCAGTAGCAACGTAGGCTATCCCTTTAAGATTAGGCTTTTCCATGGCTGGTGGAAGACTAGACTTTTCCCCAGGTGATGAACAACCGAAAATTATTGCTGACACTGCGAACCCTAGAATTGCGTACCAGCATATGTTGTTGAGTCTCATCTCGATTACCCCTCCTCGGTGAATAATTGGAACCGTCCACTTTTACCGTTCCATCATTTCCCCGTACAATTGCCGTTCGAAGTGTTTGACTGCCGCGTCTCGTCTGGTAGGCTACATCGGACCGTCACCTCCTTCCGGTATGAACACACAGAAATCCCCCGGGCCGGCATAATCGCAGGATAGTGTCTGCGCTAGATAGTTTGTCATTCTACGTATCGGTGTCATTTTAAGTCAAGTGGGAATTGCCTCAAAAGTGAAGTATATTCAAGGTGCAGTGGATTCTTCAAAGGGTTGCCCGGAAGCTCTACTGATGGCTTTAAGACAACACTGTGTGATTTGACACATCCAAATTACGGAATGACTCCGGTGCGGAGCCACGTTGGCTGGGTGAGACTCACGTAACGTAAATGATGTTGAAATCGTAGAGACGGCCGGACCGTCCGTCTCTACCGGCTGATTCTGACCGCAGTAGGCCGCTGTCAATTCGCTCCGCTCCCCATACTCCACTGCCCATAGGTATATGTCGGAATGGAGGTAAGAATGCCCTGACTTACGAGCAAGCCCATGGTGACCAACCCCTCATCCCGGGTCACGATCTCCAGGGCGCCTTGAAACTCGGAAGGAACCGCACCCGTAAATAGTTCGTCGATGAAACCGACCGTTTGATTTCCCTTTTTCAAAAGCAAGGTCTTTGTGACCAATATTTGTCCCTGTGTGTCTCTGAGCCGGATGTCGACAGAAATATCTTGTGCGCTGATATTGACCATGGCCACACCGGTGTTGACATTGCGCTGTAGCCGAGCCGCTAACACAGAAGTCAAATAGCGCTGGCTCTCGTATTTGCTCGCCACAACCCCCACGCGTGCAAGCAACTCGCCTGCCTGGTTCAAACTATAAAAGACGGTGGCCGACAAGCGGCCGCCACGAATGACGCTCTCACCATCCATCACGCCCCACACGGATCCGCTTTCTGTATTCTCGTCAACATCAATGAGCGCCCAGCCAAGAATATCCGGGCCCGCGGAAGCGAGTTCCAAATTCAGAATTTCCGAAGCGTTGAGAGAAAAACCATATTCTGTGGCGGCTGCCGCTCCATTGACTTGCACCGGAAAGCGGGTTCCATCCTGTTTAAAGAAATAAATCGTTCCGGTGGTCAGTAAATTTTGAGGAGAGGTCCATCCCATTCTTTCTGCGTCGCCGAGATTGGTGAGAACCAGCGTCGTCGTGAAAGTGGTCGTGTTGGTGCCCTGCCCTACCGTAATCATAGGCAGGACCAGATTCTGCTCAAGTTGATAACCTCCGTACCCCATCATTCCGCCTTGGCTGGATCCTCCACCCATCATTCCGCCTTGAGCTGACCCGGCGCCCATTCCACTGCTACCTTGGCCAGAGTTGCCTCCCATTCCGCCTTGGCCGGATCCTCCGCTCACCATTCCGCCTTGACCCGACCCGCCACCCATTCCACCAGCGCCATTCCTGGCAGAGCCACTGCCTTGGCCGGAGCTGCCGCCCATCATTCCCTGGGCAGAGGCATAGAGGGTAAGAGTAACGATAATTAGCATCATGGTAATAATTCTGGTGATCTTCAACATATGAAACCTCCAGTGTAAACAGGGAACGTGGAGCAATCTCTATACCAATTAAAACGCTCCGATGATCTGCCGCTCCGGGATGTCAGTCGCAAGTCAGTTATTCCAGCCCCGGGTCATTGAAGTAAGCCCTTGGGTGTCTCTCCGTTACGAGTGGTGAGAACGGCAGGTCTATGGACGTCCTTCAGCAGATCGATTTGCGACTTCAAGGCTCCTTGTCTCGCCACGGTTTGTCGGAAAGTGCAACAGCATCCTGACGGTTGCGACACACACAAGATTGTGATTCCTCGTGGCGTATGTTTTGAGTTCCACACAGGAACTTAAAGGTTTTTGGTGCGAAAGAGTTTTCGCTGCTGACAAGATAATCTCTTCGGGGAGTGCAATCTTGTTCAGCGCCGTACCCAATAAGGCTCGGGCGGATGCGCGCCGAACACAAAATTCATTCAACAAAAGATCGCCACAAACCTCTCCTGCCAGGCAACCAGTTATAAGCCAGGTCCACCGCATACATGTATGCGCTGCCACCAGCAGGTTCACTGGCGGTTCCCCGCAAATAAGAGCCGCCCAATTCAAAGCTATGCTCTGCAGCGACGTTTTGATAGAGGCTGGGATGGAAATAAAGAGCAGGACGCCGCCCGAAGCCGGCTGTAACTGCGAGGTTACTGGTTGCCGCATAACCCGCAACCATTCGCACGCTGGTGTTACTCGACCCGAAGGGGAGAAGGAAATCGGCATTCAATCCGATCGCCTGGAATCCGCCTTCCGCTGATTCTCCCAGTCCTTCGGTTCCAAGAAACTTCGCCACCGGCAGAGGCCGTGTTGTCCACATAAGATCATGAAAATGGATTCGGTTGTTCTTTCCGATGTCAGGCCGGTATTTGCCCAGTTTTAGTTTGAGTCCCAAGGGAGGACGCTCGAGGAAAGGAAGGCGCTTCAATTCGAGATACCCTTCCTCAATATCTCCGGCTAAAGGTCCGTTAGGAGTTTCCGCTTCAAAGGGAATCGTCAAAAAGCCGTCCGCAAACGGGTCGATGGCGCCTCGCAGTTCAAACTCGCCAGCCCGTAAAGTAAATGTATCGTCGACACGGTCCCCTTCCGGACTGATCACAGGCCGGTCGTCGGTGCGGCCCAGTAGATTTCCAAACATCGTGATGCGGGGATTATGTATGATCGGCGCTATCTGTTCCCGTCCCTTTTGAACTTCCTCACTCAAGCGCGCAGCGGATCGGGCTTGCTCGGCTTCCAATCTTTCCAACTCCCCCTGCTGCTCAGTCCTAAGTTTCTCCAACTCCAGTTCTAGCTGTTGGATCCTTTCTTCACGAGCATCGGCGAGGCCTTGAGCCTTCAGAGTCTCCACGGTTCTGCTGTTGATCTGCTCTTCCAATCGCTGGAATCGCAGGTCGTACAGTTCGTGCATCCGCCGATTTTGCTCCCCAAGCTCAACGATCAACTTCTTCATCTCGGCAAGATCGGTCGAAGCACCAACCGTCTGGCCTGTAAGCTGTGCGGTATAGAACGGAACAAGCAATAGAATAAGAGGCAGTGAGATTCGATCTTTCATAGATAACCCTCATAGAGTGCTCAGTTTTGGACGCTAAAGAGGCAATTTCTCGGTATGCTGGAAGTAGATTCACGCATTATCTGCTGCAAGACGGCGTCATAAAGAACGGTCAGTTTTGCCGCTCGTGAGCTGTGCACCGTTTCCTTGCTGTCGGAGTCAGTGCATTCGCTGCAGCACAAATTTGACCGGAACGAGCTGGCCATCTCGATACAGGGTGAATGTGACAGTCTGTCCCGGGCGACCTGATCTGAGACCTCGCGCAATCTCCCCTAGAGTCGCGACTTTCTCGCCATTCACTGCCGTAATGATATCGCCGCCCAACACCACGGTTCGCTCCCCGATTGTAACAGCGCGCTCTCCAGCTCGGAGCCCCGCGGCGTAGGCGGGACTTCCAAAGGCTACTTCCTCGACCAGAAAGCCCTCTTGTATGGGGATTCCAAAGAGGGTGGATAGGTACCGGTTGAGGGTCTGTCCGGAAAAGCCCAGAACTGGTTGGTAGGGGTGCCCCATGCTTATCAGGTCTGGAATCACTCGTTTGGCAAAATTCGACGGGATTGCAAAACCAAGATTCTGAGCTTCCCTTGCGGCTGCGGTGACGATTCCAACGACCTCCCCTTTAGAGTTCAGCAGTGGTCCACCGCTGTTTCCGGGGTTGATCGCTGCATCGGTTTGAATTACGGAGTCCTCTAACTCGGGCGACAGGTCTTCCAGGGTGCGCTGCAACGCGCTCACGACTCCGACGGTCAGCGTATTGTGAAGGGCCAGGGGATGTCCCAAGACGACAGCCTTCTGGCCGATCGCCACCGTGTCAGAATTACCGAAAGAGAGCGGCGTGATGTCCAGCTCTGGTACTTGGACTGATAGAACAGCGAGATCTAAGCCGGGCGCTGTCCCGACCAGACTAGCATTTAGTCGCCGACCATTGCCAAGGACCACTTCGATCTGGTTGCTCTCTTCGATCACGTGAAAATTAGTGAGGATGTGGCCCTGCTGGTCAATGAAGAATCCTGTTCCCACTCCGCTTTTGGGAGTGATGTCCTCAAACTTGAGGATAACTTTTTGTCGGGCATTGATGTGCACGACAGCCGGACTGGAACGGCGAAACACGTCAACCGTATTCTGCTCGTCGGGAGGCAGAAGGTTTGTGCCCTGGCCCGTCACCGAAGGAACCAACAATACGAAGGTCGTTAGTGCAGCAAAGAGAACAAACCAATTTTCTTTCTTCATATCAAAACTCCTTGATTGTATTCGGGTCCTTGTCCCCATGACTGTCTCGCTTCAAAATGCCGCCCGCTGTCGTCGATGCATTTCGCAGGCCAGTCCGAAGTTTCCGGGTGTCAGAGAGACTAGAGATCGGAATACCGGGAAGACATTGAGGATGCATCATTTCCGCCCGGGACCGGACTCTAAGCTCGGTGGGGTCGATAGGATTCCCGCAACCCGACTGGTGGCTTTAAAGCAACACTGTGCGATTTGACACAGTCAAAAAGTAGGGGACGACTTCGGCGCGCAACGGATACATCTTGTAAGGCCCTTCGCCATCAATCAAGATCTGAAACGACGTTGCTTGGCATGTCCTTTGCTGTGCAGAGTTTGGGAGATCCCAAAGTGGGCGGTTATAGAAAAGGCATGAAAATTCTGCGGATGGCGGATATAGGATATAGAAGAGGCATGAAAATTCTTTGGATCGAAGGTGTTGGGGAATTTACTAGACGAGCCACTATTCATTTATGGTTGGCAGTCTGCATCTCCGCAGCTCTCACCACGAGCCAAATCTACGCTGCCCAGAGTAGAGGCCTGTCACTCACTGAAATGGAAAAGGGAAGCGGCCTGCCGAAAGAAACACAGGCGATGCTGGACTCGCTAAGAAAGACGGTGGCCCATCACGCTGAAGTAACAGAATTGCTCGCACGGTCGCAGAGCTTTTACCGCGCCGGTGAAGCTTTCTACAGATACGGTGACCACAGCGCCGCGGAACTAAACTTTCTCCGGGCACGCCAGATTGTCGCAGACGCTGAGGAAGAGATATTTTACGAAGCGAGCGTTCATGCCTATTTCCTGAAGCTGAACCATGAAATTGCGGCGTTAAAGGAAGCCCCCGCACCTTTATCTGTGCCTGGAAACCAGTTCCAGATCGATGCCAAGGAAAGTGTTCAGACATTTGTAAAGTACTTTCAAGGCAAAGGGCAGAGCGTTGTCCGTGCGGCCTTCGCTCGATTGGAGCTATATGAAGCCATGATGCGAAACATTTTTCGGGAAGAAGATGTGCCGGAAGAGTTGATCTATGTCGGGTTGGTTGAAAGCGCATACAACCCTTATGCCCAATCGGCGGCAGGAGCCAAGGGTATCTGGCAATTTATCTTGGAGACCGGAAAACGGTATGAGCTCAAGCAAGTGGGCGCGTTTGATGAGCGATATGATCCGGAAAAGTCGACTCGCGCTGCGGCCCGGTACTTGCGGGATCTCTACGAATTATTTGGTGATTGGCCGTTGGCTCTGGCCGCTTATAACGCCGGAGAGCATCGTGTTCTCCGCGTGATCGAAAAGACTGGAATCAAGAGCTTCTGGGAGATGAGTATACGAAAACTCCTGCCCGAGGAGACAATGGCTTATGTTCCTGCGGTTCTTGCTGCGATCTCGATTGGTACACAAAGAGCGGAGCACAAATTTTACAACTGGTTGCCCAATTAATGGGCGGACTGAGTCGTAGTCCCGAGGAGCGGGCTGGCTGCACCGACCAACTGGGCAAGATTGGATTCGGCGATTTCCTTGCTGTGCTTGCAAGCGGGATCCAAATGTCGACATTCTGCCACCGTCATGTTGCAGTCGCAGGTACAGGGCGTATGGTTGAGATGATTGACAAGCTGCGTTTGCTCCGCCGAAGATAGGGATTGCAACGCAAGCCCGGGTATAGAATCGTAACGTGTAACCCGCTGCGAGGAAGCAGGCGCTGGATCTTTACTTGTTTTTCCCGAGCCTCGATAGTTTAGCCCGATCACAAACACCAGAGCAAAGACCAGAAGCACACCCGCGATAAACAAGAATGGATTGATCAGCGGATAACGAATGGGCCGACCATGGCATCGTTTGAATTTCCTTCCACTGCCGCATGGACAAAGGTCATTTCTCGAAGCCGTATCGTCTGCCATTGACTTTTCTCCTTTTTCAGAACGCCGTAGGACAAGCAACAATCGTGCCATGCGGGGCTTGCAGATCACGCATCACGGCTTCACCGTAGTTTCAGCGGCGCATAATCTTGCCATGCACCTCCAGGTAGACGTGTACCAGAGATGGCCGCAAGTGGACACTTCAAAGAAACTGGCTGCCCGTCCCGAGCCATTCCGTTGAGGACGTGGCTGAGTGGGCGGCGCTTTCTCCTTCATCGCTGCACTCCTTTCGTTCATCTCCGAAGTGTTGGAAACGATACTAGATTGTGAATGATTTCAAACAATCACTGCTCAGCCCCGCAATATGTTATCCGTAGTATCCCTCCATAGCTCAGACACTTAAGCGCATTGGTATTGACTGGTACTGAAGTTGCGAAGGAAAAATCTAATATCAAGACTGAGGAGGCGGCGTATGTATTTTGGACTGAAACCCCACATGGTGGCGGTACTGATCCTAGCTCTGGCGCTTTGCGGCGTTAGCTTTTCTCAAGGGCATCAAACGCATGAGTCACAGATCTCGGCCGGCGCAGAAAACCGGCAGAATTCGGAGCCCTCGTTGCGCCCACTGTCCGATCTGATCCGAGATAGCGAGAAGAGCATGCGAATTATTAGACAAGTGGTTCGCAAGCGAGACGTCGAGTCGCTTGACCGCGCTGTTGATTCATACATTGGTATCTTGACCGAAACGAGAGATGCGTTCAAGCATGGGGTCCCACACGACAAAAACTTTGGGAAAGATGTTGCCAGGGTGGAAAAGGTATCCAAGACGAATTTTGAAACGTTGGGGGATTTGGCAAAGAGTGCGCCTAAGAATTTCCGCGAAAGGCTCGCGGAGGCTTTGGTGGTGACCGATGACACCTACAGCGCTGCCAGTAGCTTACGAAAAGAGATCTACTCAGAAAAGGGCGAGTCCCAAGGAGGCCACGGCTCTGGGTATGGCTCTGAGGGTCTGGGAGGGGGGCATCACAGGGGGTGGTTCTCGCGCGGCCATCACTTCTAGTTTGGCGCTTATGTGGCACAGGTCGGTGAGGAAACGGAAGAATTAGTCGAGATGGGTTACCAGAAGGGATTAATACATTACTTCCGTTCGGGGTAGTTTTTCGTTAGAGCGCACGCCGATCCATCCCTGGACGTGAGCGAGAAGTTAAGACAGGGAGGCTTTATGGACCTTCTAGAACAATGGCAGAGCATTTATCGGGAAGCGATCCAGTTGGCTGAAGCGGTCGAACGGTTGCCGGAGGCGTGCGAGTGTGGGGATGCCGACGCCCATTTGGAAGGACGCTGTCGCTGTTGCGCCAGCCATGAGCCAACAGGCGAGCATCATGGTAGCGGGGAAAACTGCAGTGCCATACTCGCGCGCCTGCGCGCGGACGTGACGATGTTCTCGCACGACTTTTCCACCATGCTGAGTCTGTGCAGTGAGTCGATCCCGCCGACCCAGAGAGTGGAACTCAGGCGAGGTATTTTCCTCGCGGCAGGAGACCTGGAGCAGATCGTGGACGCATTCCGTGGGCTCAACTCGGCCGTCGTAGGGTTTCGCAGAAATTGCGCCCTCACAGAGATGCGGCGTCTCAAGCATCAGTGTGCACAACTGCGGGAGCACTGCGAGCGAGTCAACATGGAACTCGCGGCAAAGTATAGTCAGATGACTTAACAATCATTTGGCGGAATGGGCGTCTGAGGAGGTGGACATGGTCCTGGTGCAAAGATTAGAAGATGTCTTACTCGATGCCGTACGCTTCCAACGCGAGCTGACCGCGATTCCAACGAGATACAACGCAAATGTATCTCTCACCGAGAAAAGTAGCCGCACTGATTTTCCACAGGACGGCACCACAAGGGAAGCTCTGGCGGGACTTGTATTCCAGATACGGAAGTTGCGCAGGGACATTCGAAGGTTGCAAGACGCGATTTATCATCAATGGAAGTCCCTCCAACCCGGAACTTCCGTAGACCAGGAGCGCCAGCTCTTTTTTATCCATACGTTCGTAGATTATCTGGATTGGACAGTCAAACCGCTCGACGAGCATCTGACTCAAATCCAGAGGGCCCGCGGTGAGGTTTTCAGTCAGATCGACTGTGCTGATTTGCAGTGGCACATTGATCAACTGAACGAGATTCTGCCGGCCATTCAGTCCGGAATATGGGGCTGTAAGATACAGATCGATCTCCACCGGTCCTGATCCGAGCGGGTGAGTCAGTTTGAACGCCGCTTCAGTCTGCGCTGGCTTTCCGGAAACACAAGCAAGAGGCCGCCGAAAAAAATCACTGCTCCCAGCAATCCCCAAACAAAATGCGGCTGGTCACCTCGCTCCGCAAGGTGCCAGCCGGAGAAGGAAATGCCAACCAGCGCGAGAAGAATGCCGATGATTTTCATGGTAACAGATAACACATCGAGGCTTCTCCTCCCGCTGTCCGGCACTGATAGCCAGAAACCTATAAAAAAGGCCACCCCACCTATCAGTAGCCACAACACGTGCGAGGGGACTATGCCTCCCCCCTCTCCAAGATGCTGGCTGTAAAAGCCCAACCCAGCGACCACCAGAATCGTTCCAATGGCTCGCCTCATATGTTCCCTCCTAACCTAGGGAAAAGACCCAATCGCGCCGGAGGCTCTCTGTCAGTCTCGGCTCGCGATTGCCCTCAGAATATTCAGAATATTAGGTAAGCAACAACAACACCATAACAACGTCACTTTCGGTTGGGATTTAGATAGATGGCAGCGCCGTGGAAATCAGTGTCTACTTTGATCTTTGTCGATCTCCAGGTTAGGTGGCTCGATGGAGAATTTTCAAGCAAGCGTAACAGTGCGCTCACTGACTGTTGCACTTCACACAACGATTGATCGATTTGACACAGTTCGCCCAGTCCTATTCCAGTCACCCAGTCAATCTCCCATAATCAACTAGAACTTAATCAGTATTGAGTTTTGGTTCCAGTATTGCGTCCCCAGAAGATGGTTGAATGATTTGCGGCGCCTCCCCAGCGCGTACAAAGGAGGAGAGATGAGATCAAGACGAATGATCCGGAGCATTATGGCGGTTCTCCTGGTGCTGCCGAGCACCCTTTTGTTCGCGGAGCAGGACGGCCACCCGGCTTCACACGGGCAAACAAGCATCAAGGTAGCGGTAGACCTCGTGCCCCTCAGCGTCATGGTGACCGACCAGAAAGGTCAGGCAATCACGGGATTGCGAAAAGAGGATTTCAAAGTGTACGAGGATGGCGTCGAACAGGCGATCAGCTTTTATGACTCAGAAAAGGCGCCCGTTTCCTGGGGGCTGGTCTTGGACCGCAGTGGCAGCATGAGAGAGATGATCGAAGACGTTTATCGAGCGGCATTGCATGTCATGGATGAAGGTTCTGAGCAAGACGAAATGTTTGTTGTCACCTTCAATGATCAGGTAAGGATGGTACGAGACTTTACCTCAGATCGGCGAAGGTTGGAGAACTCCATCCTTGGTTTGAGGGCTGGTGGACAAACTGCGTTGTACGACGCTGTCGTCTTTGCGCTGGATCACATTCAATCGGCCGAGCATCAAAAGAAGGTGCTGGTGGTTGTAACCGATGGCGAAGACAACAGGAGCGAGTTCTCCTTCGCTGAGTTATTGGATCAGGCCGGCGAACAGGACGTGCTCGTCTATACCGCCGGAATGGACAACAGGATGTCGGATGGATTTTTGGGCCTCCGGGCGAGACGGACGCACAAGGAACTCAAGAAGCTGGCGGAGGTCAGTGGTGGCGCTGCTCATTTTCCGAGGGACCAGTGGGAGTGTAGAGAAACGATGAACAAAATTGCATATCAAGTCAGCCACCAGTACAGTCTCGGCTATTACCCCACCAACCCAGCTCGTGATGGTCAATGGCGAAACATTCAAGTCACCGTCAATAGCCAACAGAAGGCGAAGTATGTGGCCCGCACCCGCGCTGGCTATTATGCTCCCAGAGGAGACCGGCTGGAGACGAAGAGGTAAACTGCGAGTGAATCTTTTCCGAGGATTACTTCGAACCGATCGACGCTTGTGAGGACAGGTGTTTGAAAGAAATGGAACCGTCATTGCGGAAATTGGGGGCTCAGAAAGGGAGATGAAGAGCAGCCGGCATGAACCTCTGGCGCCTCGACCCCCGATGATCCGCGTTCGCCATGCGACGTTTGCAACAATGCCCTGTAGCAAAGCGCAACGCCGACACCGGCGACTCTCGTCCCAGCTTTCTCATGCCGACGTAAAGAATGACCGTAAATATTGGAGCAGCAGAGAAAATTTGTGTCGGTTCCCTTGCCTACAAGAGGGGAGGTCCGCTTGGCACGGGGATTGCTAGTTTCTCCACTGGGCCACCCAGAGCCAAGGGTGGAGAGTGTTACAGGACTTAATAAACTTTTATGGGTTAGGAGGTTGTGATGTTGCGAAAAACAAGGCTTTTGATGGTTGGCTGTGCTGTTGTTTTGATGCTCGGCTCGATTGGAAGGGCCCAATGGGGCGGCGGGATGATGGGCGGCGGCGGGATTGGCTACGGTGGCATGGGCATCGGGAGCATGGGATTCGGCGGAGGGATGATGGGCGCTGTGACCGGAATCGACAACGGCGCTGTGACCGTGGGCTCAGACGGCAATCTTTATGTACTCTCTAGAGTATTTGGCCAGCAGGGACAAGGTGCTCAGTACTGGAGCGACATACAAACCAAGTTGTCCGCCTTGAACCCAACCAACGGGAATACCCTCTGGAGCCTGACATTCAACGAGAACTGGCTGACCAGGCCGGTCCAAGGTCCTGATGGGCGCCTTTTTTTGGTCGGCTTCTCTGACTGGCTGACGGGAATGAGCGGAGGCATGATGTACGGCATCCGGGGTTGGTCTTCCAATCAGGTCCAAGACCAAAACGCCAAGCTGTATATCGTCGATCCTTCGTCCGCTACGGTAATCAAGAGCGTCCAACTGGACGGCGAGGTGGCCTCTCTGCCCACAGTTGCAGGTTCGGGTACTAGCTATACCGTCTACATGGTCGCTTTTGATACGGGATATAACGTCGACAGTCGAGGGCAATTGCAGGGATTTGGCCGCGAAGCGACTCTGTACGCGTTTGATCGTGGGGGCAATCTGAAATTCAGCCTTCCACTGCAGTAATCCTGGAGTAGGATTGAGGAGCGCAGAGTACTGAGAGCGCAGAGCACGTAGGAACTCTCTGCGCTCCCTCCAATCCCAACTTCAGGGACGTTCAGTCCTGCGCTGCAGTCGACCGACAAAAGGTTGTGGTGGAGCGCCATACCGTTCTTCGAATTTTGTATCGGGCAGTCACGGTGCCTGTCCTGGCAGTGGTCTGCCTGCTGATTTCCCTTACCTCTCTCTTTGATTACCTGAATCTGAAATCATATGACATTTTGCTTCAACTGAGTCCCCGCCTGCCGCCATTGCAACACGTGGTCGTGGTAGGGATCGACGATGCCAGCATTGCCGTTCTGGGGCGTCTCCCCTGGGACCGCGAGGTGATTGCAAGACTGATCGACCGAATCAACGCCGCCAGGCCGGCCGCCATCGGCGTGGATTTGTTCCTTGACCTGCCCAGTACCCAGACATCAGACACAGCTCTGTCCGAGTCACTCCAGCGCGCATCCAGGGTCGTGCTTCCGGCGGCGCTGATCCCTGTCCAAGTTCAAGGTGGGCAGCAACCTCGCTGGCTTCAGTCTTTACCCGAATTTCACTCCACCGCAGTAGGCCACGTCAACGCAAGCCCGGATTCTGATGGCATTTGCCGCCGCATACAACTCAGTCGCAGCTTGCGCGGCCAACGATTCTGGGCCTTCGCACTGGAGTTAGCAAGACAGGCCGGCTTTCTGAATTCTGCCTCCATGCTGGAAGGGGAGAATTCGCTGGAACTGGGACCTGTGACAGTGCCGGCCCGACGTTCCGAAGGATACGAGGTCTTGATCCACTACGGGGACCCGTCGGGCGCAATTCCAGTGTTGAGCGCGGTCGATCTCCTGTCAGATCGCTGGGATCGCAGCTTCTTAAATGGTAAAATCGTGCTGCTCGGTGTCGTGTCTCCGTTGGAGGCGGATCAACTCTTTACGCCCGTTAGTACCGCCGGTCAACCGATGCCCGGGATCCTGATCCACGCCAATGTTGTGAACATGCTGGTGGGAGGAAGCTTTTTAACGCAAGCCTCCCCGTCCGTGGTTCTAGCCACCCTGTTGCTGCTCACCGGCGTGGTGCTGCTCTTGATGCAATGGTACCGGTCGCCGTGGCACTGGGTGGGAATTTTGGCCGTGGTCACAGTTACGACCCTCGGTTGTGCGTTCCTGTTTTGGTATGGCCGCTTCGTGTTACCCTTCCCGACACTTTTGTTTGCTTCTCTAACAGCGATTGCGGTTTTCCACGTTCAGCGGCTGGCGACGGTGCGCAGGATGCTAAGGGGCGAAGTTCATCGGCTCGCGACGCAATTGCCGTCTGATGCCACCTCCATCGATCCCGCGTCTTTGATCGGGCGGTCGCTGGATCTGTTGAGACAACAGACCCACTGGGATTGGGTGCACTTGAAATTCTCGTCAGGGGGCAAGGAGCTGATCCATTTCTGTTCCGGTAGCGCCCTCCCGCACGCTGGCGTCAACGGAACTCCGCACTCCGGCAGCGCCTGTACCCGCCGATTTGCCAACGGTGAATACCTTCTCTGGCTGACGCACCCTGTGGCAGCGAGTGATGCATTCAGGGAACTGGTCGAGAGAGTCGGTGGGGCAGTGGCGCATCAACTGGGCAGCTATTATCGAAGCTTGCAGGTGCGCGGTCGCTTGCCGGGCTGGCGGGAGGTCTTGAAGCGAGGATACGACGAGTGGCAATTGCATGTCCTGCGCCAGATCGGCGCCCAGTGGCACGCCGACCGGTCTGCCGCGCGCGCCATTCTGGAATGCGTTCCGGGAGGAATCCTGGTACTGGATTTCACAGGGCTGGTTCGATATGTAAACCAGACTGCAGCTCGGCTGCTGCCGTTCTTCAATGCAAATGTTTTAGGCCAAGATTTTTTTGCCGCGTTGCACGCCCACGGCTTCATCCAATGGAAGGAAACCAAGGAGTACCCGACACAACTCTCCAACCCCGGGAGTACAGCCGAGATTTCCGTGCACTGCAAAGAGTGGCTGCGCAGCGATCTACACCTGAAATGTTCCGCCATTCACTCCGAAGACGGCACGCATCTTGGGTCCGTAGTGGCCGTCATCGATGTCACCGATCAGAGGCGCTTGGACGCAGCCAAAGAGGAAATGATTGCTTTGGTATCGCATGAGCTGCGCACGCCGCTGACTTCGGTACATGGCTTTGCGCAACAACTGTTGCGTTATTCACTGGATCCGGAGCGCGTGCGACAGGTCGCCGAAATCATCCTGCGCGAAACCAGCCGCCTGGACCAGATGACCCGTTCCTACTTGGACCTGTCTCGACTGGAGCAGCAGCTTACCAAGCAGACCATGGAACCTGCAAATCTGGTAGCCATAGCTCAGGCTGCCATACACGGGATGAAAGCGACCGCGGAGAACTGCGGCGTTGTGCTTCGCCTGAGCGTAGACCAAGACATCATCCGTGTGCGCGGGCATGCGGAGTTGTTGGAGCGTGCCGTCAACAACTTGTTGGACAATGCCATCAAATACAGCAAATCCGGATCGGAGGTTCGGATTCGAGTCTCTACCAACGGCGCCAAAGCGTGCGTTGAAGTGCGTGACCATGGCATTGGTATACCGGCGGAGGCGCTGCCTTACGTGTTCGAGAAGTTTTATCGGGTCAAGTCAGCCGCCAAGTCTGGAGTACCCGGATCGGGCTTAGGTCTTGCCTTTGTTCGAGAGGTTGCGACGCGCCACGGCGGAACGGTCTCGGCAAAGAGCGTGCTTCACGAGGGATCTGTCTTCGACTTACACGTACCTCTCTGGAGAATGGAATGAGTCATAGTCCAGTGGGGAAAAAGATTCTGGTCGTGGAGGACGACCCTTCTACGTGCGAGCTGCTCGCTTCTTCGCTCGCATTGGAAGGCTATTCGGTGGACAAGGCTACCGGGAGCGCCCAGGCAGACCAGTTGCTGCGGGGCGGGGACTATACACTGGTGATCAGTGACATATATCTGGATGAACTGACCGGCTTGGACCTGCAGCGCACCCTGCAGGACAAGAGCCCAGGAACCAAGCTCATCTTGATGACCGCACACGCCACGCTGGAAACCGCCGTAAGAGCGGTTCAAGAAGGGGCATTTGACTACCTCAGCAAGCCGTTTGAGCTGGAAGACTTGTTTCGCGTCGTGCGCAGGGCCTTGGAACCGGCCCGGCATACGCGCGCGGTTGCCCGGGATCCGGGTGAAACCGCGAGTCTCTCTTCGATGATCATCGGACGCTCCACAGCCATGGCGGATGTTTACAAGCGCGTGGCGCGGGTCGCCGGAACAGATTCGAGCGTCTGGATTTCGGGTGAAAGTGGCACAGGCAAAGAACTGGTTGCCCAAGCCATCCACAAGCATAGCCGGCGGGGGGTGAGACCGTTTGTGGCAATCAATTGTGGCGCTCTGGCGGAAACCCTTCTGGAAAGTGAGCTTTTTGGACACGTCAAAGGGGCATTCACCGGCGCTCATACGGGACGCGACGGGCTGTTCGAGAGTGCTGCCGAGGGCACCCTGTTCCTGGATGAGATTACCGAGACGGCGCTTTCCTTCCAGGTCAGGCTGCTGCGCCTGTTGCAGGAAGGGGAATACCGGCCCGTTGGAAGTAACGTGGCCCGCAAAGCAGACGTGCGTATTCTAGCAGCCTCCAATCTCGATGTCGCTGATTGTATCAGGGAAGGAAAATTCCGAGAGGACCTGTATTATCGGCTGGCAGCCTTCACCATCCACATTCCCCCTCTGCGGGAACGCACCGAAGATCTTCCTTTGTTGGTAGCACACTTCTTAGAACAACTGTCGCGCACCCTAGGGCGGGCCGTAAGCATAGCGCCATCTGCCTTGAAGATGTTGGCTGCATACGATTGGCCGGGCAATGTCCGGCAACTGCGCAACGCCCTGGAGAAGTTGGCCATCCTCAGTCCGGACGCCGCCATCCGCAACGAGGATGTCGAACACTGGCTGGACGAGATCCAGTGGAGAATGCCGGAGAGTGCCGGCTCGGAGATGCCCCATTCATTGACCTATTTGGAAAAAGAACGGATTCGCAAAGTGTTGTGGCAGTGCCAAGGCAATAAAAGCCGAGCTGCTGCGTTGCTGGGGATCGACCGGTCGACCCTTTATCGAAAGATGGAGGCTTACGGCATTTCCCAGCCATCCTCGAGTCCCAGCAACCCTCACCGGGTCGGAGAATCACCATGAAATCCTTCACCATTCATTATTGTTTCCGTTATTGTTTCGAAGTTCCGCTTTGTCTGATGCTTCTAATCGCCGTGCCGGGCTCTAAGGAGGTTCAGGCACAGCAGCGCTGGGCGCCAGGCCAACTTCGTCCCGAGTTCTCTGTATTGGAAGTCAGAGGCGAGGCTCAACTGTGGCAGGCCAGTTCGCAACGGGTCTGGACTTTGACCCTGGAAATCATGCCCGGCACGGGCGACCAGATTGCCACCGGCGCAGACGGATACGTCCGGATTGGGTTGGACGATGGAAGCCAGATGGAGATTTTTGCCAACGCGATCGTCCAACTTGGGGCGCCACGTCCCTCGTTGCTTCGATTGCTCGACATTTTCATCGGTCAGGTCCGCATCATGATCCAGCGTGTCAGTGGCAAGCCCAACCCTCATAGCTTCACCACTCCTACGGCAGTTCTCAGTGTTCGGGGCACGACGTTTGACGTTGCCGTGGATGAAACTACTGCTACGATTGTGGCCGTAACCGAAGGGGCCGTCCAGGTCGAAAACCGCCTTTATCAGGGACAGGGGGTGTTGGTCAAACAGGGCTACCGAACCATTGTTCGTCCCAACGAACTGCCGGCAAAACCGGAGCGGTTCAGAGGCGCCGCAATCAACTTCCCGGGCATGGAGAAGAAACATGGCAAGCACATGGATCCTCAAGCGGGCCGAGTCATGATGGGCTCTCCCTCCGGTACGATGCACCCAGACAACACCGGAGACCCTGCGGGCACAATGGGAATGCCCGGCGGGCGGATGGGGGGCCACATGGGTACGATAGACAGTACCATCGGTGGCACGGGAGCACCCGGGGGAGGGACAGGAGGCCACATGGGGGGCATGGGCTCAGGCCGGCAGAAAGATAATCGGCACTGATTTTGCCCGCTTGACACAATCGCCTTGCTGGATGAACTTAAAAAGGAGAACCAAATGAAGAAAACTGTTTCTCTCATCTAATTTCCCATTATCCGACAGCCTCGGTTACAATAGCCGTTACCCCTGGTCGACCTGATTGATAGAGAGGATCAAAACCGGAATCGTGGGTGAGCGATCTGACGGAAAGTTGCATTTCTGCCTTGAGGAGAAAAGAATGAAAACGAATAGATCTTCTTATGTGTCCCTGCTGCTCGTATTCTTACTCAACAGCCTGGTGCTCTTGGCTGATCGTAATCGCACGCCAGTCTTAGAAGTGAGAAGCGAAAGCCAGAGCAAAGGCGCCAACAGGACGGATCGCAAACGGACGTTTTCATGGGGCAGCACAATCAGCAGCAATGCCACCGTGGGAAGCCTGCGATCGAACCGAGCGGAAGCTTTCGCGCGTCGGCAGCCAGGGAGTGTCCGCATCGGCGCTGAGGCCGATGGTTCAGCTTCGCTACGTCCTCCTGCTTCTGAAGATTTTACAACCGCCAGCTCGGTGGGGACATTTAACGCACGCGCGAGGGTTGTCGCGCCGTCGGCTTTAGGCAACATCAGTTTTCCTTTGCGCTTGCAGTTAAACGGGACATTGCAGGTGAAGACCCCAGCCCCAGGCTTTCCGCAACCGGGAGGGCGGGAAGAAGTAGTAGCGAAAATGTTCACATCGCTGACTCTCAACAACATCGTCAGCCCCGCCGGCACTGGGGACGGCTCGCTCGATGCGGTCGCAGGGCTGGGGATTTCGACTCAGAACCCTGAATTCCGCGCAGCCTTCGGAAATGTTGCCACCACCTCGGAGACCATTGAGGGCATTCCCATGGTGGTGAAAACAGTGCAGGTGAATGGGACGGTCACAATCCCGCTGGCAGTGAACGTCAGCCAAAGAGGCGTAGACGCGTTCGGCAACTCGGTTTTCAGCAGTGACTCCGTACCCCTCTCGTTCCAGGCGGGAGTTTCGGTCAATTACCACAACTTCCGTTCGGATGCGAAATCAGACTTTCGTAGAACAGGCGAGATTGCTGCCGGTCCGGGCGGCCCTGCGGGCGCCGTGTTGATCATCGAGGAGGAAGCAACTGCGTTCTTCCCGCAAGCAGCAGCAGGCGGGAATTTTGCGGAGAGCACTCTACTGGCAACCAATAATCACGACACAGTCGCTCAGGTCCGATTGCGCTCCTTTCAATCAAACGGCTTACCCCTGTCGCTCAACTTTGCCTCGGGCGAGAGCGGAAGCGACATAACTTTTAGTGTGCCGGCAAGATCGACAGTTGCGCTTACGGCAGTCAGGACTCAACCGGCGCAAGCCACTGCCGGCTGGGTCCGGATAGACTCCAACCTTGAGCTCACGACCGATCTGATCTTCTCGTTCTTCAGCGGAACTTCTTTGGTAGCCGAGGCAGGTGTGCTCGACTCTACGCCGTTAAATGAATTTCATTTACCGATAGACACGCGTGGATCCGCCAATACCGGCATCGCGTTTGCCAATCCTCTAAGCGTCACAGTAAGGATTACTGTGACGCTTTACGATGGGGCGGGCAGCAGGGTCGCCGAGCGGACATTTGATCTTGCGCCCGGTACCCATTTAGCCAGGTTTGTCAATGAAGACCCGCTCTTTAGCGGTGTGCCTGGCATGGATGAATTCCTCGGGTCGGCTTCCGTCAAGGTTGAGGGAGAGAATGCGATCCCAGCCGTCGCCATCCGCCAACAGAATGTGCTGCTCACTGTTATTCCGGTTTCCGAGGGGCCCATCGCACCGTAACCTGTCCTCGACAGCCTGGATGTAGGGCACAAAGGTATTGCTCGTAAGCTGGATTTCCGCAAACGCGTTTTTGCAGGCCATCCATAAAGCAAAAAAGTAAAAAGCTGCCGTCCCTTTTCCGAACGCGAAAGAAGGAAGCAGCTTGGTCTCGGCATCAATGGCCACAAAAAACGTATTGATCCCCGCACTCGTAGGGGTCCGATTGACATAACCGGCCTCTGCTTCTCTTTTACAAAAGTCCAAATCTCAGCTACTTGGATGAAATTACACCGAACTCCACGCATCTTCTCATCTAAGTGACGAGCAGTCTGAGTGTTTGAAAAGCACCACTATCTGCTGGATTTGACACAGACACGATAGTCATCAAATACACAATTGGTGTAGAGTTGTCTTGCTAAGTATCCGCCTCACATAGGGTTGCGTGAATGAATCCTAGAACTGGTTGACTGGCACATGAATTGCCCAGAAATTATCGAGAAAATTAGCAGTAGTTTCTTGAGAATCGGATGAAGAATACAAACATCCTGCTGGTGGACGACGATAAGAATTTCCTGCGTGTCCTGACTTACCATATTCAGGAGTTTGGCTTTCACGCCTCGCCAGCCTCCTCGGCTCGCCAAGCCCTGGAATGTCTCAAAGGGGAAAAAGTCGATCTCGTAATAACGGATCTGAAGATGCCCGAAATGGATGGAATGCAACTCCTGACAGAGGTCCAAAAATGCGACCGGGAGGTTCCGGTCATTGTCCTGACCGCGCACGGCTCGATTGACAAAGCGGTGGAAGCGATCAAGAAAGGTGCGGTCGACTTTCTGACAAAACCTTTCGAGAAAGAGGAAATGCGGCAATCCATCGCCAACGCGCTGAAGATGGCTGACCTGATGGAAGAGAATCGGAACCTTTCCCAAATCGTACGCGAGAAGTTTCATTTCGAAGGAATTATCGGCTCTTCTAAGGAGTTCCAAGAGGTTCTGGAAACCGCCGAACAACTCTCTAACGTGGATACCACGGTTCTGATCCAAGGAGAGACTGGAACCGGCAAGGAACTGTTAGCCAGGGCGATCCACTTCAACAGCAAACGGCAGGGCAGACCGCTCGTTGTTGTCAACTGCGGGGCAATTCCGGCCGATCTCATGGAGGCCGAATTATTCGGCTATAAGAAGGGGGCCTTTACGGGGGCCGTGTCGGATAAGAAGGGAAAGTTCGAAACAGCCGATTCGGGAACTTTATTTCTGGACGAGGTAGGGGAGCTTCCGCTGAACATGCAGGTGAAATTGCTGCGCGTTTTGCAGGAAGGCGAAATTGACATCGTGGGTGATCCTCGACCGCACCCAGTCGATGTGCGAATTCTGGCCGCTTCGAACAAGGATCTTTCAGTTCTCGTTCAGGAAAAATTTTTTCGAGAAGATTTGTATTACCGTCTGTCCGTTGCGCCGCTCTGGTTGCCGCCCCTTAGAAAACGTCGTGAAGATATCCCTTTGCTGCTGCATCATTTCCTGGAGAAGTTTAACCGAAAGTTTGGCAAGGATCTCAGGTTTGAGCAGGGAGCGATTCATCTGCTGCAAGACTATCTCTGGCCGGGCAATGTAAGGGAGCTGGAGAACATTGTCCAGCGTCTGGTAGTTTTCGATAAGGCCGGAATCGTACGAGAAGAAGATTTGCCGCAACAATTTCGCCAACCGGTGTGCTCTGCGGGGAAAGTCGTTCTCCGGTTGCCCGAGGGAGGAATTTCAATGGGAGAGATGGAACGAGATCTCCTACGGATGGCTCTGGTACAGCACAACTGGAACCAGACTCGTGCTGCTCAATACCTCGGCATCACTCGCAATACCCTGATTTACCGGATGCAAAAGTACAACTTGAAGCCGGTGGATAAGCTAGAAAAAACCGACGGGGCGTCCTCGTGAACCGGACAAGCCGCGAGCTGCTTAAGTATGGCGCGATCCTTGTATTAATCCTCGTCATTTCCATTCTTCACTACAAGACCAGTGTTACTTACCAGCATCTTCACGAGATTTACCAGCGCGTCTACTACATTCCCATCTTGTTGGCGGCTTTCTGGTATGGTCCCCTGGGCGGAATTTCCGCTGCCGCTCTCACCAGCGCTATTTATTTTTGGCATATTCAAACCGACTGGGCTTACCTTCCTCACTCTACCTTCAACCAGTATGCCGAAATTGTTCTTTACCACGGGGTAGCGATCATCATCGGCCTCCTTTCACTGAAGGAGGGGAGGCAGCGAAAAAAGCTGGAAACGACGTCGCGAGATCTGGCGGACGCGTATGAAAAACTCCAGGAGACGGTAGAGCGCCTGGAACATGCCGACCAACTGGCGGCGCTGGGACAACTGAGCGCGGGCGTCGCTCACGAGATCAGAAATCCCTTAGCCTCGATTAAGGGTTCCATGGAAATTCTGGAGAATGAGATCCCCCCGGACCATCCTAAACGCGAGTTTGTCGGAATCATTAAGGAAGAAATCGCAAGGCTGGACTCCATCGTTGGTGAATTTCTCAAGTTTGCCAGGCCGCCTCAACCATCATTTGAGCCGACGTCGGTCAATGAGCTTATCGATTCCACGACGGCTTTATTGCAAAAACAAGAATTTTCGGTAGAAATTGTAAAAAAACAGGATCCCACACTTCCGCTGATTGACCTGGATCCGGATCAGATCCGGCAGGTCCTGTTGAATATTATGCTCAATGGGATTCAGGCCATGCCGGAAGGAGGAATATTGGAAGTAGGGTCCGGCATTAGCAGCGATGGCCGCTCTGTGGCGATAGAAATTTCGGATGAAGGAGAGGGCATCGACCATGCGAACCTGAAGCGCATTTTCGATCCCTTTTTCACGACCAAGCCTCACGGTACCGGCTTGGGCCTATCGATCTCATACCAATTGGTCCAAGGGCATGGAGGTAGAATCTTTGTCGAAAAGCATCCTCCCCGCGGGACAACGTTTCGTATTGAGTTCTCCCTCGTAAGTGATTTTCGCCCCACCAGCGCCGGCCCCGTCGCGGCCATGAAGGCCATTCTCCCATCCTGCTAGGGCTTTTTGGTGTGGTTCTCTCGGTGAATTTTGCAGCCTCTGTCACCAGCGGGATCTCCATTCTTTGGCGTTCTTCAACGGAGTGCTCCCCCCTTTATGTAGGCGGTTTTCAAGCAACGGTGTATGATTTCATACAGTGGTTGAGACCGCTGAAGGGATCTGTATTTGGCGTAACTCCTTTAGCATCAATAAGACCCAGTAAATCCCATCGGTTGGCCCCCACGTTGCTATCAACCCAAGCCGAGATGGGTTGTAAATGCGAAAGAACAAGAAATCTCACTAGATCTGGAAGGACTTTCAAATGACGGCTCAAATGAGACAATTCATCATGTTCGGGTGTGTTTTGGCTATTGCTTCAAGTGTTCGACTTTCTATGCTGCAAGCACAGATATCACCCCCTGTCACCTTGAACTCGATCGTAGAGCAAGTAATCACCAGAAACCCTCTCATCCAATCGGCTCGCCGCGGCGTAGATGCAAAAAGGTCTCTGATCCGGCCGGCGACTACGCTTCCAGAGCCCACGGTAAGTTTTCAAACCATGGGCAACTTCTTCCTACCCACGCTGCAAAAGGGAGATCGAAGCAGTGGGCGAAATTTCATCTTCACTCAGGAGATCCCTTTCCCCGGGAAGCTGCGCCTGCAGGGACGGATGGCGTTGACGGACGCGGATGCAGAGTGGTGGAGCTACGAGCAACTTCGCCGCCAGATTGTCGCCGAAGTGAAAGTTACCTATTACGAACATTGGTTGATTTCCAAGTCGCAAGAGATTGTCAACAAGGACAAGGATCTGCTGGAGAAGTTCGCTCAAATTGCGGAAGCGAAATACAGCGTAGGAGAGGGCATCCAGCAGGATGTCATTAAAGCGCAGGTCGAAGTCTCCAAACTGCTGGACCGATCCGTAGTGCTTCAACAACGCGAGAGCCTCTCAATGGCGCAGATTAACAGCCTTCTATATCGGCCTCCGGAAACGCCCTTGGGTCGCCTGGCCGACGTGGAAGAGTCCTCACTGGACATGTCCATCGAAGAACTTTATCGGCTGGCGGTGAAGAATTCGCCCGTGCTAAAGATGCAAGAGCGGGCGATCGATCGCAACGAATTCGGCGTGCAACTGGCTCGCAAGAACTTCTATCCCGACTTTGAAGTTGGTTTTACCTATGTCAATCGGTCAGCGATGCCGGAAATGTTCGGATTGATGGTAGGCGCCAAGATCCCTTTTTATTTCTGGCGTAAGCAGAGTCCGGAACTGGACGCAGCCGCCGCTACGCTCTCCAGCGCCCGCAAGAAATATGACTGGCTGCACTCCAGGCTCTACTTTGAGCTAAAGGACGTGTATCTGTCGGCGACGACTTCCAAGAAGCTGTTGGATCTTTATGGAAAAGGCATCATCCCGCAGTCGACGCTCTCCTTGGAATCGGCGACGTCGGGCTATCAGGTAGGTCGCGTGGACTTTCTTACTCTGCTTGACAACCTGGTGACCCTTTTGGACTACGAGCTGAAGTACTACGAAGTGCTCGCCGACTACCAGAAGGCGTTGGCTCGGTTGGAAGCCATGGTGGGAGTCGAGCTGACACAGTAAGAACGGAAAATATGCGAGTAGGAAAAATCTTTTTTCTGACGGTCCTGGCACTGACCCTCTTTCTGATCGGACTTGTAGGAGGTAAACGAAACTGGGACGGCTGGTTGCTGTCGCGGCTTCCCTATGACAAGAAGGAAGCCACGTCTGCCGATGTAACTCAGGACAAGTCCGGGTTACTCGGCGCCAACGAGAGAAAGGTGCTCTACTGGGTCGATCCGATGCACCCAAAATATAAATCAGACAAGCCCGGCAAGGCTCCTGATTGCGGAATGGACCTGGTCCCTGTTTACGCGGACGAGGAAACGTGGGCCGAAAAACCGCCGGAAGGCGCGTTCAAGATCCCAACCGGCAAACAGCAGTTGATGGGCGTGCGGTATGGCACGGTGATCCAGGCGCCCATGAAAAAGACCCTGAGGGCCGTGGGCCGGATTGTCTATGACGAGACAAGGATTGCCCGTGTTCACCCTAAAATTGAAGGCTGGATCGAGAAAGTTTATGTTGACTTTACCGGGAAATTGGTCGACAAAGATCAGCCGCTGGTAGACATCTACAGTCCTGCCTTGCTTTCCACTCAGCAGGAATATTTGCTGGCGGCCAAAGCCCGCGAGCATCTGGCTTCCAATTCCTTTAAGGAAATCTCTTCGGGCGCTGTTTCTCTTTATGAATCGTCCAGGAAACGCCTGTTGCTCTGGGACATTGATGAAAAAACGATTGACGAAATTGAAAAGGCGGGCCAGCCCCGAAAAGCGCTTACTCTTTACTCCCCCATCCGTGGCTTCGTTCTTGCCCGCAACGCCTACGAAAGACAGCGAATCACTCCCGAAACAGAGCTGTATGCCGTGGCCGATCTCTCCAATGTGTGGGTGCTGGCGGAGATCTACGAATATGAATTGGAGCTTGTCCGGGTCGGACAGAAAGCACAACTGGAACTCACCTATTTCCCCGGCAACAAGTTTGAAGGGATCGTCGATTACATCTTCCCGCAACTGGATTCCAACACGCGGACGCTGAAAGTGCGGATTCAGGTTCCCAATCCTCGGTATCTCCTTAAACCGGACATGTACGCTAACGTCACTTTCCATATCAGTTACGGAACGCGAACCGCCGTGCCCGTGGAAGCAGTGCTCAATTCGGGAGCGGAACAGACCGTCTTTGTTGCTCACGAAAACGGTTTTTTCGAGCCACGTAAGGTCAAGATCGGCGGCGAGGTGGAAGACCACTACATTATCCTGGAAGGATTGAAGCCAGGAGAGCGCGTCGTCATCTCCGGCAATTTCTTAATCGATTCTGAGAGTCGCCTGAAATCCGCGATGGATTCGATGGTTGGAATGGGACATGGCCCGGCTCCTGAAAAAGGCAAGGCAGAAACGGGCAAAACGGGCGAGACGAAAATCAACGAGCCGGAGTCTCACGAGGGCCATGGGCAGTCTCAGCCGAAGAGCGAGCACCGGCATTAGTAACCTAGTCGTTGGTCATCCGTCACCGGTCATCAGTTATGACAGCTAGCTGAAAGTGTAAGAATGATTAACCGGATCATTGAGCTTTGCGCGCACAATAAATTCATCGTTTTCATTTTTGTAGCTGCCGCCGTGATGGCGGGCTGGTGGTCGATGCAGAATATCCGCATCGACGCCATCCCGGATCTGTCCGACACGCAAGTCATCATCTTCTCGCGCTGGGACCGCAGCCCGGACATCATGGAGGACCAGGTTACCTATCCGATCGTCTCCAACTTATTGGGAATCCCAAAAGTCAGGGACATCCGCGGCTTCTCCGATTTCGGTTATTCCTACGTTTATATCATCTTTGAGGAAGGAACGGACCTGTATTGGGCGCGCTCCCGGACCTTGGAGTATTTGAACAACATTTTGCCGCGCCTTCCCGAAGGCGTGAAGGTGGAACTGGCGCGGGATGAAACGGCCGTGGGCTGGGTCTTCCAATATGCTCTGCTCGACACCACGGGCAAGCGTGACCTGGCCCAGTTACGCACGTTGCAGGACTGGTATCTCCGTTACTACATCCAGGCCGTCCCGGGCGTTGCGGAGGTGGCGCCCATCGGCGGTTTTGTCCGCCAGTACCAGGTCAATTTGGATCCCAATAAGCTGCTGGCATACAGCACCCCGCTGGATACGGTCGTCGCGGCGGTGCGTAAGAGCAACAACGATGTGGGAGGCAGGCTGGTAGAGTTCAGCGGTCGCGAGTACATGGTGCGGGGGCGCGGTTACATCAAGTCAGTCTCCGACGTAGAAAACATCGTAGTGGCCAACGATCCCAAAACCGGCACGCCGGTGCTCGTGAAGAGCCTGGGCGCGGTGGTCCTTGGGCCCGACATGCGCCGGGGCATTGCCGAACTGGACGGCGAGGGGCAAGTGGTGGGGGCGGTCGTGATCATGCGCTTTGGGGAAAACGCGCTGCAGGTAATCGATCGCGTCAAGGCGAAATTGAAAGACATTGAACCCAACCTGCCGGAAGGGGTCAAGATCGTCACGACGTATGACCGTTCGGAACTGATTTTGAAGTCGATTGAGACGCTGAAGGGGACCTTGCTCGAAGAATTGACGATCGTCGGCGTCGTCATCTTGATTTTCCTTTGGCACATCCCCAGCGCCATGATCCCGATTCTGACCATCCCGATTGCCATCATCATCTCCTTCATTCCGATGTATGGAATGGGTGTGATCGCCAACATTATGTCTCTGGGTGGAATTGCCGTGGCCATCGGCGCCATGGTGGATGCGGCGATTGTGGTGGTCGAGCAAACTCACAAAAAGCTGGAGCATTGGGAGCAGGAAGGAAGACCCGGAGACTACAAGGATGTCGTCATTTCTGCGGTGAAGGAAGTTGGGGGGCCGAGCTTCTTTGCGCTCCTGGTGATTGCCGTTTCCTTCATGCCCGTATTTGCGCTGGAGGGACAGGAGGGGCGACTTTTCAAGCCGCTGGCCTTCACCAAGAATTTCTCCATGATCGTGGCCGCGGTTCTGGCGATCACGCTGGACCCCGCAATCCGGCTGTTGTTTACGCACATGAAGGAGTACAACTTTCGTCCGCGCTTTCTGGCTCGCATTGCCAGCGCCGTGCTGGTGGGAAAAATCCACAGCGAAGACCACCATCCCATCAGCCGCCCCCTGATGAAGTGGTACCAGCCTGCCGTGGAGCTGGTGCTGAGGCATCAATATCTGACGATATTGCTCGCCGTTCTGTTGGTCGTGGGAACAATCCCGGTGTTCCAGCAGCTCGGGTCCGAGTTCATGCCTCCACTCAACGAAGGCGTGCTTCTGTACATGCCCACTACTTTGCCGGGTATGTCGGTGACGGAAGCGGAAAATCTGCTGCAGACTCAGGACCGCATCTTGAAGACCTTTCCCGAAGTGGAGCGTGTCTTTGGCAAAGCGGGACGGGCGGAGACAGCTACCGATCCGGCGCCGTTCTCGATGATGGAGACGGTGGCGGTTTTAAAACCAGAAAATGACTGGCGTCCGGTCCAGCGTTGGTATTCTCCCTGGGCGCCGGAGTATCTGAAGAAAATCTTCCGCCACGTCTGGCCGGATCACATCTCGCTGCAGGATCTGATCTACGGCCCGGGAGGCATGAATGAGGCACTGCAGATCCCAGGGGTTTCCAACGCCTGGACGATGCCGATTAAGGCCAGGGTGGACATGCTCACCACCGGCGTGCGCACTCCGGTGGGCATCAAGATCCTGGGCGACGACCTTAAGAAAGTAGAAGAAATCGGACAACACATTGAGATGGCTTTACAAAATACTCCGGGGACGACCAGCATATTTGCCGAACGCACCGCTGGGGGGTATTTTCTGGATTTCGAGTTGAAACGCGAAGAGCTGGCGCGCTATGGCCTCCGCATTGACGACGTGCAGGATGTGGTGATGTCTGCCGTGGGCGGAGAGAATGTCACCACTACCGTGGAGGGGCGAGAGCGCTACCCGGTCAATGTCCGCTATCTACGCGACTACCGCAGCAGCGTCGACCGGCTGCAGCGAACTTTGGTGATGGACAGCAGCGGCCGCGAGATTCCCATGGCGCAGCTTGCCGATATCCGGCTGACCTCCGGTCCAGCGATGATCCGCAACGAAAATGGGATGTTGAGCGGCTACGTCTACATTGACGTCTCAGGCCGCGACGTAGGCAGCTACGTGGAGGAAGCCAAGCGTATCGTGCGCGACAACGTCCCGTTGCCCGCCGGCTACGCGCTGGTGTGGAGTGGCCAGTACGAATACATGCAGCGCGTCAAGGAAAAGCTCGTGGTGGTCGTGCCCATTACCATCTTTATTATTTTCTTACTGCTCTATTTCAATACTCGCTCCACGATGAAGACCTTCATCATATTCCTGGCAGTCCCGTTTTCCGCGGTGGGCGCCATCTGGTTTTTGTATCTTCTCGGTTACAACACCAGTATTGCCGTATGGGTGGGGCTGATTGCGCTGATGGGTGTGGACGCAGAGACAGCGGTATTCATGCTTCTCTATCTCGACCTGGCCTACCAAGAGCGCAAAGAAAAGCTCGGCATTCATTCCAAAGAAGAGCTGCGGGAAACTATCATTCATGGGGCGGTCAAACGCCTTCGCCCCAAGTTTATGACCGTCAGCGTCATGTTCATGGGGCTGTTTCCGATCATGTGGTCCACCGGAACCGGCGCGGACGTGATGAAGCGCATTGCGGCTCCCATGATTGGAGGAATTTTCACGTCGTTCTTGCTGGAACTACTGGTTTACCCGGCGATCTATGAGATTTGGAAATGGCACGCGGAGGTGAAAAGGGGGCTGGCGGCGCCCAGTGCTTCACTGTAACCGTTGGCCACATTGTTTGCGCCGGGTCAGGTTGTCGACGGGGTAGAGACGCCCCGCCGGGGCGTCTCTACCAATGACTCATTTTTTCACACGTTCTGAGGCCGGGATTATACAGCGAAACAAATCAGTTCCGAAGGAGCGACACAGACGATTGTGGATTGCCAATTTGCGGAATGCGGATTTAAGAAAGTTGTATGCCGCCTCACAGCTCACGGATACCTCGGTTTTGAAATCGGCAATCCGAAGGAGAAAGATCTTATGAAAAAACTTATTACAATTGTTGCGCTGGCTGCCTTTTGCATGCCTATTCAGGCCGCGGACTGGAAGTTTAAAGTCCAACATATCCGTACGCCGCTATTGCGTGACCAGGAGGGCACTCTGGTCATTGGCGCCGCTGATGTCCAGTACCAATCCAAAGGCGAAAAGCAGCCTCTTCGTTGGGGTTTCGGCGACATTCAGCAGTTTAAGTTGGAACCATCATATTTGGAGATTCTTACTTACCAAGACCAAAAATGGAGATTCGGAAAAGACAAGATTTTCCGTTTCAAGATCTTGGAGGGTTCCGTTGACACTGAGCTGAGCCATTTTCTCCGCCAAAGAATTGCGGGAGTCTTTGTGACGGCTATTCTTCCCCGAGACTTTGAGAATCCCGTGTACAAGGTTCCCGTTAGACATCGTCTTGCCGGTCGGGATTCTCAGGGTATGCTCGAGGTGTACAATGATAAGGTAATGTATCGCTCAGACTCTAAACAGGAGTCGCGCATCTGGACCTACCAACAAATCGAATCGTTTGCTTTTCCTTCTCTGCGCGAGTTTGAGGTGGTCACCGACGAAAAGAAGTTTGGCGGTCCCACCCGAACCTTCCGCTTTCAGTTGAAGGAGGTTCTACCAGAATCGATTTACGATTATCTCTGGATACGTATCTACGGATCTGCCTACTATCCTGCTGAGAGGCGCCCCAGCGACCTGAGTCCGGTGGACAACGCTCCTGCTGCAAGCCATTCCATTACCGGGGATTGACCATGATACGGCGAATTCTCGCCATCCTTCCGATATTGGCAGTGGTGGGATTCTTGGCCTACCGGTGGCTGGAGCAGCCGAAGACGACCTGTGACATCTGTAAGCGACCTCTTCATGCGGAGATCCACTTTCGAATCGAGCAGACCGATGGTAAGACCAAAGACGTGTGCTGCCCTCGATGTGGATTGCGATACTTGCAAGGGCAACCAAGCCTAGCCCGGCGCCTGAGTGTGACCGATTTTAAGACGCGCGTAGTCATTCCGGCAGAACAAGCATTTTATGTCGAGGGGAGCGACGTCCATCTCTGCTGCCCGGACGATATGGTAGGGCGAGACATTACCGGCGCGCACTTTGACCGCGTGTGGGATCGGTGCCTGCCAAGCCTGGTCGCCTTCCAGAACCGTGCTGACGCCCAGGCGTTTGAAGATACTCACGGGGGCCGAATCCTGATTTATAGCCAGTTGCGACAAGAGTAAGTTCGGGAGGCATCTCCTGTTTGCTTCCACGCTAGCTTAGGAATCAAGTTGGCGCGCCCGGCGTGACTCGAACACGCGGCCTACGGATTCGAAGTCCGGCGCTCTATCCAACTGAGCTACGGGCGCACACAATCCTATGCCAGCTTTCTTGGACGGGTGAGCGACGGGGCTCGAACCCGCGACCCCCAGGGCCACAACCTGGTGCTCTGCCAATTGAGCTACGCTCACCACGCAAAGTGATCATGAAGCCGTGACGCTGGCTAGAAGCATAGAGCGCATCTGAACCATGCCACAAGACTCACTACTTTAAGCGCAAAAGCCCTCGGTGGCAAGGCCTTGGCATTTCCAGAACATTAAGCGCGAGACTTGGGCGATCGAATCACGGGATGCCAACCTACTGCAAACTCTACCTTGCGTCTCCAAGGGAAGGCAGCGACTTTGCCCCTTTGCCAAAGTAAAGATGACATCACACGTTAACTACCTTCCGATACAAAAATCGATTTTCTCTCCACTCGCCTGGGTTGCCCGGTCTTCTCTTTCCCCGCAGGCGAGCGTGGCGCCCTTGGCCACAAACGGCAGGAAGAATATTTGACCGAGCGCAAAGAGGGCAAAGAAACCTAACGTAATGAGACCATCCTCCAAGCCAAAGCTCACTGCCGACCCTTCCGAAGGCACTACTAGGAGAAACCTCTCCAACCAGACCCCCAAAACGGTCACCAGTCCGATTGCACACAACGGGGCGGGCCGCTTCAGCGAGCGGCGGAGCATGGTCACAAACGGAATTGCCAAGCACAGGGTCAGTACCGACCAAGAGACGACGCGCCAGCCTCCCCGTGTCCGTGCGAGCAAAAACTCAAATTCTTCCGGAAGATTGCCGTACCAGATCACCAAGTACTGAGACCAAAACAGGTAGGTCCACAGCATGCAGAAGGCGAGCAGCAGCTTGCCCAAATCATGCGCTCGTGGGTCGTCGAGCCAACCTTGCACGCCGGTCCACCATCGCCAGATGAAACAAGTCACCGCGATGGCAGCGATGCCCCCGTACAGGTTCCCCATGAAAAAGTAGGCGGGAAAGAGGGTGTTCGACCAATACGGACTGAGCGACATCACCATGTCGATGGCTAACAAGCTGAAGGCGATTGCGTACGCAAGAATAAAAAAAACTGACAAGGCAGAGAGGCTCGCGGAGCCTGTCTGTCTTGAGCGGCTTCGGCTGCGCATCGACGCTAACAGAAAAAGGAGTCCCAAGCCGTAGAGAGACAAAATAGCAACGGTGTCTCGGGCAGTGAAAAACGAAAGCTTGAACCAAAGGAGCCTGCCTGGAGGGGGAGCGACAACCCAGGGATAGATTGACCCGACCCCCTGCAGCAAAATGAAGTAAAGCAGAAGCGACAGGGGGAGAAAGCCCGCAAAGCTCTCAGCAATATGGCGCACGGGCCCCGGCCAGCGCGCATGCGTCAACTCGAATACCGCACAGAACACCAATCCAGAAATGGAGATCCCCGACCAAAAAAGGAAGTTGACCAGAAAGACCTTCCAGCTATGTTCCGGGCGGTTCGTGACTCCCAGCCAAAACGCCACACCGCCCGATGCCACAACCAGACACAGAAGCGCCACGATTGAAGTCGGCGGCTTGATCTCCTGCAGATCCTCAATCACGGAGACACCTTGAAACTCTTCACGTACTGAACAATCTGCCAACGCTCCCGGACCGATAGCTCCGGGCCGTAGCGAGGCATCATATTTTCCCCATTGCGAATCGTCCCATACATCCACGCATCGCTTTGTGCCTGCACGGCAGGATGGCGTAAGTCCCCAGGCTGCACGAAAACTTTCACGACTGGGCCATCACCCCTACCCTGGGTCCCATGACAAGGGGAACAATACATGGAGAACAAGAAGCGGCCTTTTTCGATGCCAGCCGCTGATTGAGGCAATGGATTTTTAAGAAGCTGTTCCATTTGCCATCGTTGCAGCGCAAAATCTCCTTCAACTGGGAGGGTCCCCTCGACCGGAGGCCGCGGCCCCTCGAAAGGCGCAAGCGAGGGCTGAAGGACCATGTCCGTGCTCCAGGGCCATCCCGCCGCGTAGAGACCAATCAGCGCGGTGATCAACAGGATGAGCGATCCTCCTTTCAATGCAGTTGCCATTCGACCGCTCCCTTCTCTTCGACGAGATTGACAACCCTGTTCCTATCTGCCTCGCGGCACGCCACCCAGAGGCCAAAATGACCGTCACTGAACCGCTTGTCATAGGGGATAGGATGGCGCGACCGCAGCAGAACCGACCAATAGAGAAATCCGCCCAGCGCCCCAAGAGAACCGAACAGAATCGTCAATTCAAAAGCAATCACCAGAAATGGGGGGATCGAAATTAGCGGCTTACCTCCTGTGAGGAGCACTGGCCACTGGGCAGTGGTCCAGATGGTGAGCGCCAGACCACAGAGCCCGCCTGCTACACCCCCCAGCAGCGTCAAATAGTGGACTGGGCTTGGTCCAGGAATTGCCGCAGCGACCAGTTCCTCGTCTGCAAATGGAGAGAAAACTTCTAAGTCGAATCCATGGACTTTGACATGCGCCGCTGCAGCCAGCAGATTTTCCCTGTTTTCAAAAACAGCAAGCACGCCACTCATCGTTTGCGAAGAAGTGCTTCCTTGACTTCTGACATTGGAACGGCAGGCAAATGACGGATAAAGAGGAGGAACCAGAGCAGGAAGAAGGCCAAGCTTCCCAGCAGGACACTCACTTCCACCCACGTTGGCCGATAGACGCGCCCCCAACTGGCTACACTGTGATCGTGAGACAAGGAGACAACGATAATCACAAAGCGCTCTGTCCACATGCCAACGTTCACCAAAAGTGAGGCGCCCAACAGCATGACCCTGTTGCGGCGCGCCGCAGGAATAAAAAAAAGGAGAGGGACCAGCGAGTTGCAAACAATCATTAACCAGAACAGCCGAGCGTACGGACCAGACACTCGCTCCATAAAGCTGCCGCGCTCGTAAGGATTCTCGCTATACCAAGCAAAGAAAAACTCCATCAGGTAGGAATAGGAAACAATCAGTGAGGTCAGGATCATCAACTTCGCAACATTTTCCAAATGACGGAAAGTGATGTAGTCCTCCAAGTGCAGGAGTGAGCGCGCCGGAATCACCAATGTCAGAACCATGGCCAGCCCTGACAGGATCGCCCCTGCAACGAAATACGGGGCAAAAATTGTGCTGTGCCAACCCGGAACAATCGTCATCGCAAAGTCCCAGGAAACCACGCTGTGAACGGAAACCACCAACGGCGTGGCTAAGGCGGCAAAAAACAGATACGCGGTCATGTAATGCTTCCACTCCATGGCGGTACCCGACCATCCCAGCGCGCACAGGCCAAATATTCGTCTTCGCAACCCGCTGGAAGCATCACGCGCAGACGCCAAATCAGGGATCAGCCCCAGGTACCAGAACAGGGCGCTCACCACTAAATAGGTACCGATCGCGAATACGTCCCAAATCAAAGGAGAGCGGAAGTTGATCCACAGTTGGCGTTGATTGGGGTAGGGGATGAGCCAGTAAAAATACCACACCCGCCCCAGGTGAATGAGAGGAAACAGACCCGCGGTCATGATAGCAAAAACCGTCATCGCTTCTGAGACGCGCGAGATGGAGGCGCGCCAGCGAGCCCGAAACAGAAAGAGGATCGCCGAAATTAATGTTCCCGAATGCGCAATGCCGACCCAGAATACGAAAGTCGCGATGTAACACGCCCACATAATTGGGTGCAACATGCCGGTGACCACCAGTCCGTTGTGGACCTGATACATCCAGCAGTAAGCTCCCCAAGCGACTCCCAGCAGGCAAGTCGACAGAGCCAGAAAGTAGATCCATCCAGGCCGGCGGAGCACGCGCAGAATATCGGCATTAACTTGGTGAAAAACAGCAGGCGTTGATTGCGGGTCACTGATCATGTTTCAGAGAACGGCCTGTTCGAAACAATCTTTTTCAAATAAGTGACGGCAGGGCGTGTGTTGAGCAGGTCCAGCACGCGATAGCCACGCAGATCCTTCGCCAGAGCTGCTACCTTGCTTTTCGGGTCGGTCAAGTCTCCAAAAACGATCGCTTCGGCAGGACAGGACTGCGCGCATGCGGTGGTAATGTCGCCATCGCGCACAGCACGTCCTTCGCGCCGCGCAATATTTTTCCCCTGCTGAATTCGCTGGATGCAGAATGTACACTTTTCCATCACGCCCGCAGTTCGGACCGTCACGTCCGGATTGAGCTGCAAATGGAGCGGCTCAGGGAAAGAGTAGCTGGCCCAGTTAAAACGGCGTACTTTGTAAGGGCAGTTGTTCCCGCAATAGCGTGTCCCCACACAGCGGTTGTAGACCTGTGCGTTTAATCCCTCCGGATTATGATACGTTGCGTAGACTGGACATACAGGCTCGCAAGGCGCCTGGTCACACTGCTGGCACAACATGGGCAGCGATGAGACACCAGGACGGACGATATCATGGGCCTGAGACGGCTGCTCGTACTTCTCGATGCGGATCCAAGACATCTCTCTACCTTCGGCACAGCGCTCCTTGCCTACCACGGGAACATTGTTCTCCGCGTAGCACGCAGCGACACAGGCATTGCATCCTACACAAGAATCTAAATCAATGGCCATCGCCCAGCGATGTTCAGGATGGGAGTGCGGAGGATAAAAGTCGACCGGCGCGCGATGTTCTGCTCCCCGTTTTTCAGACATGGGATTGTGATCCAATCCGATCAGGTCGGAGACAGGCGTCACCGGCTGCGTTTGCACTTGCAACCTGACCATCTCTTGCTTCTGCCCGCTTTTAGACAGCGTGACCCGAACCGACCGCCATAACATCGAGCCAGAAGTCGGATCTGGTTTGGGAGAGAGGAGGCGCGACGGGTTGTCGCCGCGTCCCGAGGCGTACCGTAACCCTGCCGGTCCTCTTCCCTGACCCAGCGGCATGGCCACCACTCCGCGGTGCAATCCCGAATAAAGGTGCGCGGCGACTTTGAGTCGCCCATAAGGGGAGTGAAGTTCCACCACATCCCCTTCTTCCAGACCCAGCTTTTGCGCTGTCTCAGGATGAAGCTCCAGCCAGCCTCCCCAGACGATCTTGGTCACCGGGTCCGGAATTTCCTGAAGCCAAGGATTGTTGGCGTTCCGCCCGTCAAAGAAGTGAACGGATGGATAAACCACCAACGCCAGGCCGTCGTCAGCTCCCTCCAGCCGTTCGCGAACGAAGTGGATATCTCTGGAAAAGTCTCGCAGGCTGACAGCGGAAGGCTCCGAGCTGGAAAAATGCCCGCCACTTTTGAGAATGGCCGGCCAAATTTCTTCCCAAGGCTCTTGCCGCATCAGTTGGGGATAGACAACCGAATTCCAATAGGACTGAACCCAGTTGCCATAACTCGGCCAATCAAATTGCGACGCTATCTCCGAATCGATGTTTCTCGCCAAGCGCAACAGTAGCTCGCCTGTTGCGCGCGTATCAAGTATCGGCGGCATGGCCGGCTGTTGGAATCCGAGAATACCGGCGCGCGGAGTGTAATCTCCCCAGCTTTCCAAAAAATGATGATCGGGCAAAACCAGATGCGCTCTGGCAGTGGCCTCGTCGGGAGCGCTGGAAAAACTGACCACCAGCGGCACTTTTTCCAGGGCCTCAGAAAATCCAGAGCTTGCAGGCAGGGTGAAGACAGGGTTGCAGTGATGAAGGAACAACAAGTCGATCTTCTGCTGTTTCATGTCCTCTGTCAAAGCAAGGACGTCTCGATAGCTGGCGAGATTGTCAAGAGCCTGCTGGGCGCCAAACGAGACGGTCTTGCCCACGTTGCCCGCCAATACGTTGAGAAGCATCACCGCCAGCTCAGTGGAAACGGCTTGGTCACCGCCCGCGCTAACTCCTCCTCCCAGAGCGAGCGAGGGTGAGGCGTGGTAAAAACGTCGCGCCAGTTCTCGTACCGTCGAAGGCGAAACGCCGGTTGCCTCTTGCATGGATGCAGGAGAAAACGGCGTGATCAACTCCTTAATCCACCGCAGGTGTGGCTTGGCACCGGCGGCAATCCAGCCCTGTTCGATCATCGCATGCGCCATCGAGAGCGCCAGGAAAACTTCCGCTCCCGGAGTGATGGGTATCCACCAGTCGGCATTCGAGCCGGTCAAGGAGAGCCGCGGGCTGATGTGCACAAAATTGTCCGGCTCACGATGCGGGCGCTTTTTCCGCATGTGGCTAAAGGCTCGCGCCAGCTCCACGTTAGAGAGCCAGGTCTCAAGAAAATCGGCGCCGAAGGAGACAAGGAAATTGGCTTCCTCCAAGTGATAGGCGGGAATCTCGGCGCGACCGAAAGCGAGTTCTGCCGCCCGGCGAAGAGACTCATATTGAAATGTCTCGTAAAAGAGGCGGCGCTCGGATCCCAGGGCCTGCAGCCATTCTCGCGTCAGCCGTTCCAACGAACCGGTCAGCAAGCTTCCAATCCACGCGATGCGGCTGCCGCGACCCTCCCGTTTCAAGCGGCGGAGTGCGGAGGTCAATGTAGTCTCGGCTTGGTCCCACGTAACGGGTCGCAGTTCCCCTCTGCCGTCACGCGCATACGGGCCCCGGAAGCGATCAGGATTGTACAATGATTGCAAGGACGCTTGTCCGCGCACGCAAAGCCCGCCTCCGCCTACCGGGTTGTGCGGGTTCCCTTCTACTTTGATCACGCGGCCTTCTCGTGTCTTGGCCAGCAGGCCGCAGCCTGCCGGGCATTCCCGACAAACGGTGGCATAATGGGCCGGCATACCGGGCACAATATCGTCGGGCGCCACGAGGTAAGGGATCAGCTTTTCCACAGGAGCGCGCGAACAACCTTCCATGACCACGGCCGATCCGCTTGCCCCTGCTATTTTTAAAAAGTCCCGTCGCTTGATCATATCGTCCATTTCATCCTAGTAATGGCAGACCAGACAATCCACGGAAGCATGTCGGGCATTGTGACAATCCAGGCACCAACCCATTTCCAGGCTGTTTACTTTGATTATCTTGGTCATGGACTCCACCGCTCCATGACACTCCTGGCAACCCACGGCTGCCCGCACATGAGCCTCGTGGTTAAAACGGACAAATCGAGGCAACACATAAACTTTGTTCCAGGGAATCGGCTCGCTGCGATCCCAATATTCTTTCAATTTCTTGACCTCTGGCTTGTCACCGGCAACGACTTGGTGACATCCCATGCAGCGCTCGACAGACGGAACTCCAGCAAAAGGGGAACGCGGGGCGTAGCTGTGGCAATATAGGCAATCAATCTTGTAATCGGTTACGTGGACCTGATGGCTGAAGGCGATGGGTTGCTCTGGAGCGTAGCTGCGCGCCTTCGCCAGCCATGCGGCCGTCGTCAGAAGGACGACCAGTACAAGAATCGTGATAATCCAGCCCCGCTTATTTGTCACATCAAAAAATTGCAGGAGGTGGGGCGCACACACTACGCTGGGAACGCGAGATGCTGCTTGCCCTTTTGTGGAGCAAACCTCTCAGGGCTCCGCTGATGATGGGCAGCGGGCCCTCAGGGGTATTGAATCCTGCTTGCTAACGTCCCGCTATTGTCCTGGCGAGAAATACTTGGCGCGAGCCTTGAACATTGTGTCCAACATCGCCGCATTCCAGTGCTTAACATCGTGGGCCTTGACTCCAGGCATGCGACCTTGGCCTGCGTGCCAACCGTCAAAGCATTCTCCACATACTCCCTTTTCGGTCCTGACATTCATGCCGCAGGGACAGCCGCTGGCAACCAGAGGGCAAAAATTACAGGCGGGGCCAATGCAGCAGGCCAATCCAGGCATCTCGCTCTTTACCGCCTTAAGATTCTGCCGGATCTGATCCAGCTCCTTCTCGACTTTGGGTGGAAGTTTAGTGGTCTCCATCTTGCCCATTTGCTGAGCAGAACTCGTCAAAAACACACCGGCCAACAAAGTCGAGACAAAGGCAGCGATTAAAACTTTATGTCTCATGATTTACCCTCCTCCGAAAAAACTCAGTATAAAACATGGGTGCACGGCAGAGTAAAGGTTTTCTGCCATCGGCGGTAAAGTCAAACCGCCTGCTTGAGAATCACCGGTTAGCTGTGAGGCTCGGTTGAAGGCCTGCAGCGGCCATAAGTCCCACTGAGCAGGCGTAGTCTTTCGGCCAACTTCGGTTTCAACTGCTTTGGTTGGAATCTCCAAGTCCAGTTCCTTCCCGTGCTGGCAGGCAGATTCATGCGCGCCTCCGAGCCGAGACCTAGAACATCTTGTAGAGGGAAGATCGCCGTGCTGGCGACCGACGCCAGAGCGAGCCGGATAAAATCCCAATGAATTTCACCACCGTCGCTATTCAGGTAGCGAAGCGCGAACTCACGTTCCGCGCGGACTTGGTCTGCAGTGCGAGTGCTGTCACCGGTTCCAGGGCTGGTGAACCATCCGACCACAGTATCGTTGTCATGCGTGCCCGTGTACACGACGCAGTTTTTGACATGATTGTAGGGTTTGAATATGTCTTCCGGGCACTCGTTGCTAAACGCAAACTGCAGGATACGCATTCCGGGAAAACCAAACCGCTCCCGCAGCGCCTCCACCTCAGGAGTGATCACTCCTAAGTCTTCGGCAATAACCGGGAGCGCTCCCAACGAGCTCTGGAGCGCGTTAAAGAGCTTCTCTCCGGGACCTTCAACCCAGCGTCCTTCGATGGCGTTCGCGGCCCCCGCGGGAATTTCGTAGTACTTTTCAAAACCGCGGAAGTGATCCAGCCGAATCACATCCACCATCTCCAGCGTGGTGCGCACGCGCTCGATCCACCACGCATAGCCCGTCTGCTCATGCACATCCCAGCGGTAAAGAGGGTTGCCCCAGAGTTGCCCGCTGGCGCTGAAGTAGTCCGGCGGCACGCCTGCGATCACGCGAGGCCTGCCATGCGCATCAAGATCAAAAAGTTCAGGGTTGGCCCAAACATCGACGCTGTCAGGCGCTACGAAAATTGGAAGGTCCCCGATGATTCGTATTCCACACCGATTGCAATACTCTTTGAGCTCTCGCCATTGCCTAAAGAATTCAAATTGAATGAATTCGTGCTCCCGCATCTCAGCGGGGTCCGGATCGGAGCGGTGAGCCCACTCCGTCCAGGGAAGACCTTCATTGGCCTCTTTTAGGGCCATGAAGCGCGCATAGGGCTCTAACCAGGCGCGCTTCTCGATGCAAAATTTCCCGAATTCGGAACGTTGCTCGGGCGAGGCATTCTTGGCAAAGGCAGCCGCAGCCTTCTTCAAAAGCCTCCATTTGAACGGGATCATTCGTCCAAAATCGACAAACGAATCACGCCATAAAGCCCTGCTTTGAAGATCTGCCGGCGATAACCATCCTTCTTGCGCCAAGGTGTCCAGGCTGAGCAGCAACGGATTTCCCGCCATGCTCGATAGGCACTGGTAGGGAGAATGACCATAGCCCGGGGGCCCAAGCGGGAGTAGCTGCCAAAAACTCTGGCCGGCAGCAGCTAAGAAGTCCACAAACTGGTACGCGGACTCCCCTAGATCGCCGATACCGTGAGGTCCGGGCAAGGAAGTAGGGTGAAGCAAAACACCGCTTGCGCGTTTCCATAGAGGGGTATCCACGGTTAATCACTCCGACCAAGAAAGACATTTCACGGCACAGATCACCGCCGCTTCACCCAGACTTCAACCTGGGCGGCATCTCCAACCAGCGAAAGGAGGTGTCGCCCGCCCAGTGGTTGAAGGATTGACAGACTCCAATGAGCACGCTTGGCGGTTCCAACGCCCCTTGATCGCTTGACGAGTTCATATCCCCAGGTCATTAACTGATCTCTTCTTGCGAAGCCATCGTATTCCCAAATGACGTTTTCCACGATTGCGACGGTGCCGACCGGTGCTGCACGCATGCTCGCGGCGCTAAATGCCATGCGATGGCCAAGACAGCTTAGCGGGACACCCAGCCGGTAGTATATATACGGGTGTGCCGCCACTACATTGGCAGGATTGGGATCGAACGGGAGAGACCTGGCAAGTTCTCCAGACGCGGTCTGCGACGAGTACACAGCTTCCTGGTTCTCTCGAACCCAGCGGATGGCTTCATCCAAACGGCGGAATTGAATATTTTCTGCCACAGGCAATTGTCCTGCTGCCACTAACAGTACCATTGGCAGGACTGCCAGCATACCGATCATGACCCAAAACCAGCCAGCTCGCTTGCCACGCCCGTCGGTAAACCAAGGCCGGCGGAGGGATCCGATCGCATCGGGGCCTTGATAACCCTGGATTCCAAGCGAAGAGAGAACCGCCACAAACGGAGCAACCATGACGAAATAGCGGGGCAAACTCAATGATCCGAAAAGCCCAAACAGCGCCAAAAAACCATGCAGGGTTACCAATCCAAGTAGCGGTGCGAGGATAAAAAAGGTGGCGCTCCTGGCATCGCTGTCCCCGTGCCGGAAGCGACTCCAAAGGAGACGCATGCCGGTTGCTACGGGAAGAACCATCCAAAGCGCCAGTGCAATCAGCAAGGCGAGCGCGAACTGACCCGGTGTTTTCCCGTAGGGACTCCGGAACGGCCACGGCCAATCCGTCAGCAGCCAGACTGCGCTCCCGTAAGTCAGCCATCCCACAACCCACCACAGCAGCGTCGGTATGACCGCCAGCAGCATGGATGTGCACGGGGAAAGAAACTTCCACGGAAAAACTCCGGCGCTGGCGCAGCTTGCTTCATCCCGTCTCCCACTCAGCCATAGCATCACGGGCCAGCCGATAATTGCCAACCACCCTTCCGGTCGCGCCAATCCTCCCAGGCCAACGAGGAGACCCGCTGGAAGCAACCGTCGGTTCGCCAGAGCTACAATTGCCCAAACCCAACTGGCGGCAAGCAACATTTCCGTCATAACAGCGAAGCTCTGCAACATATACAGTGGCTGTGCAAACAGCAGCAGCCAGAGTAAAGATCGATGATATCTCGCTTGTGCGGGCAAAAGCTGTAAAGACACCTTGCCGAGTTGCGCCGTTCCGATGCCAGTGACTACCGCCACGAAGACCGCCAGGATACGAGAGGCGGGGAGTCCGAATGGAGCAGTCAGAGCATACAGGCCGGTGCATAGCGGCCGTCCCCAAACGTCCAAAAGGCAGTGCCAATCCGTCCAGCATTCGCGCGACTTCATGAAGTGCGTCAGCTCGTCCAATTCAAAAAAGCCGGAGGACCGAATCGCCATGGTGAGGGAAAATCCAATGAGCAGCAGGGGAACCAGGTAGTCCGCCAATGACGAAAGCAAGTCCTTTGGAAATGGTAGATGTCGAGTCATCGTGTTTCCGTGGTCGTGGCAATGATCTGAAGGGGCCCCTGGAATTGGCTGGCAGGTCGGCTCTCTCTCCCAAAATTAGGGGTGGCGTGCCGCAAGTCGCTAGCGGAGGCCAAGACCGGAAGTCACGTGCCGAACATGGAACGCAGCAGAGCGCTACTTTCTCAGTTGCAACTCACTTTTCTTGTATTTTTCAAAGTTCTTGGCAAAGCGGGCAGCGAGTTCCTTGGCTTTGGCATCGAATGCAACCTTGTCTTTCCAAGTATTTCTTGGCGTCAAGATTTCCGAAGGCACATTGGGGCATTCTGTTGGAATCATCAGGTCGAACACGGGATCGCGATCGAATGCCACTGTTTCTAAATCCCCGTTGAGGGCCGCAGTCACCATCGCCCGGGTATAAGGCAGCTTCATGCGCTGCCCCTCTCCATAGCTGCCACCCGTCCATCCGGTGTTCAGTAAGTAGACATGGCTCTTATGACGTCTGATTCGCTCTCCCAGCATCTCCGCATAACAGGAAGGATGCAACGGCAGGAATGGCGCGCCAAAGCAGGTGGAGAAAGTTACTTCTGGTTCCGTGACTCCCCGCTCCGTCCCGGCCAGTTTACTGGTGTAGCCATTGAGGAAATAAAACATTGCCTCATCGTAGGACAGTTTAGATATTGGAGGCAGCACGCCGAACGCGTCCGCCGCGAGGAACACGATGGTTGATGGATGACGCGCCACCCCGGGAATCCGCGCGCCGGGGATGAAGTCGATTGGGTAGGCTGCGCGTGTATTCTCAGTGTATTTGGCGCTGTTGTAATCGGCTTCTCGTGTGGTCTCATCCACCATCACGTTTTCCAGCACGGAACCAAAACGTATTGCCTCCCAGATCTGCGGCTCGTGCTCCCGAGAAAGGCCGATACATTTGGCGTAGCAGCCACCCTCGAAGTTAAAAATTCCATCCGGTGACCAGCCATGTTCATCGTCTCCAACCAGAGAACGCCCTGGATCCGCCGAAAGTGTCGTTTTGCCGGTGCCCGAGAGGCCAAAGAAGAGGGCAACGTCGCCATTTTTGCCAACGTTGGCCGAACAATGCATCGGCATCACCCCTCTTTGCGGCATTAAAAAATTCATCACCGTAAAGATGGATTTCTTCATTTCTCCCGCGTAATGCGTCCCGCCAATAAGTACCAGCTTTTCGCGCAGGTTGACGATGATGAAAGCCTCAGAACGGGTGTCGTCGACTTCCGGAATGGCCTGAAATCCGGGAGCGCAAATTACGGTAAACTCCGGCCTGTAATTATGCAGTTCGTCTGCCGTGGGTCGAATGAACAGTTGGTGAACAAAAAGGTTCTGCCAGGAGAATTCGTTGATGAAGCGAACGGCGAGACGATAATTTGGGTCGGCTCCGGCAAAACCATCAAAAACAAACACTTCGCGCGGCTCCAGATAAACCAACATTTTCCCCGCCAACCCCTCAAACGCTTCTGGTCGGATTGGGTAGTTGATTTCCCCCCACCAGATATCTTCACGCGTCGTTTCCTCCTCGACGATGAATTTGTCTTTGGGAGACCGCCCCGTATATTTACCCGTCAAGACGCTGATCGCGCCTCTGCCAGAAAGGCTGCCCTGGCCCGAGCGAATCGAATCTTCAGCCAGCGCCGAGGGAGAAAGATTCCGAAAAACCTTTTTGAAGCGCTTCAAATCTATCATTGCTTTTGAATTTGCCATGGTATGCCGCCTTATGGATTGCCTCTGCTCGCCACCATTGTATGCTCAAGAGAAACAGAAAGCCGTTATTTTGCATAGGTACGCGCGCAAGTTGCAAGCCCAAATCTAGTTGTCCAGGTTTCGGCGTGTCAGACGACGGATCTTAGCGGTCGCGTTAAAAGAAGGATCTGAAGATTGCCGGAGCACAAGAGACTTCCGTTACCCGTCTTTTATCTCCTCTCCGTAGCGCGTCCCGATTCCCTGCCTCTAAAGGCGGCCACCGTTTAAGCAAACTTATCCCGCAGCCGGTTGAATTCTGCGAGTAAACCGGGGCTGAATTCGACTGGGTAAGTTTCGGCATCCCGTAAGCGCTTGACCTTGTCCGGCAGACGCGTTAGGTGCTCGCGCGCGTATTCCTGGATTTGCTTAACGGTAGGCAAGGACGAGAGCTGCCTCCCCCCCTGGACCATGGGTTGCAGCAGGACCGGGCCCGAGGCTGGCTCTGTATCGATGATGATCTGATCTTTCACATATCGCTCTCTTTGGAGAATTCGGACCACCTGTTTGGAAAACGGATAGGTTGCCTTATCCACGCTTGCTTTCATCGTGGGGATCCGTTTTCCTCCAGCGATACGCTCGGCCAGCTTATAAACGAGGTTCACGCTGGGCGCGTCGGAAGAAATCACTAAATCAGTTCCCACGCCAAAACTGTCGATGGGTAGGTTGAGACGCGTGAGTTCCAGAATTTTTTGCTCATTCAGATCGCCGCTGGCAACAATTCGGGTCTCGGTGTGATCCGCCTCGTCAAGAATCCGTCGAACACGTGGCGCCAGGTCCGCAAGATCTCCGCTATCTAGGCGGACTCCGGGAATTTTCGACGGAAGGCGCGCCACCAGTCGCGCCGCCTGAATGGTGTCATACGTGTCCAGCAACATAATCGTGTCGTCTGGGAAGATCTGGCGAAAGCTCTCAAAGGCGGCAATTTCCGAATCAAATTGCATTACCCAGGAGTGGGCCATGGTGCCAACAACGGGGATCCCCCATTGCTGACCCGCCAGTACATTAGAGGTTCCCGAGCATCCCCCGATGAAACAGGCGCGCGCGGCCAGCAAACCAGCCTGCGGCCCATGAGCGCGCCGTGTTCCGAAATCGACAACCGCTTTCGACCCGGCCGCTAATTTAAGACGCGCCGCCTTCGTGGCGACCATGGTCTGGTAACTTAAGATGGAGAGCAAATAAGTCTCCAGGATCTGTACCATGGGGGCTGGCGCCTTTACCCGTACAATGGGCTCCTGGGGGAAAAAGGGCGTTCCCTCGGGCATCGCCCAGACATCTCCGCAAAATTGGAATTTCGCCAAGTAATCGAAGAACGCCTCGCTTACACGCGAGAACACCGGAAGGCGCCTTAAATAGAGAAGCTGATCCTCGGAGAAACTGACGGCTTGAAGGTACTCAATCGCTTGTTCCAGACCCGCGGCAAGGAGGAAGGAGCGATTTGGCGGCAGACGACGGCAAAAAATTTCGAAGGTGGAATCCTCTATGATGCCATGCTCCAGATAGGCCGCCGCCATGGTCAGCTCGTACAAATCGGTTAGCAAACCCAGATTCGAGCGAGTGAGAAAACCCCTGGAGGTGCTCTTACAGCTTAGCTTTTCCATTTCAAATCAAGATCATTTAAGGGACGTCCTTGGCGGAAAGCCGGGGCGGAAATAAAGCTTTCCGACTCCCACTCCTGCCTTCTGCTTACTGCTTGTAGATCTCCGAAACCGTCCCGTCGGCGCCCGGACCGAACACTCGCTCGTAGATGCGATCGACGTTGCGGAGGTAATATTCCAGGTTGAAAATTCGGTCGATTTCTGCAGCGGCAAGCCGCGCAGAGATATCGGGATCTTGCTTCACCAATTCCTGAAAATCCAGCTTTGCATCCCAGGACTTCAATGCATTGCGCTGCACCCACCGATAAGCATTGTCGCGCAGCACCCCTTTTCGCGTCAGTTCGAGAAGAAGAGGGCCCGAGTAAATGCTGCCGCGGGAAAGCCCAAAATTTTCCATCATCTTTGCTTCGTTAACCTGCAAATCGGCCAGCACGCGGTCTAACTGTCGTGTCAGGTACTGCGCCAGCGTCGTAGCATCCGGGAAAATCACGCGCTCGGCAGACGAATGTGAAATGTCCCGTTCATGCCACAGGATGATATTCTCAAGCGCGGTCACCAGGAATCCTCGCAAGACGCGGCTCAATCCGCTGATCTGCTCGCAACTGACCGGATTCCTCTTGTGCGGCATGGCGGAAGAGCCCTTCTGTTTTTCGCCGAAAGGTTCTTGCACTTCCCCCACCTCGGTGCGCTGCAGATGCCGAATCTCTGTGGCAATCTTGTCATAGGTGGAGCCGAGGATCGCCAGGCTGGCCAGGAACTCCGCGTGTCGATCCCGCTGCAGTATCTGGGAGCTGACGTCGGCAAAATCGATCCCCAGCCTCCTGCATACGCGCTCCTCCAAATCCGGATCCAGGTGTGCAAACACACCCACCGTTCCGGAAAGTTTGCCGCAGCAGACCGCCTTCGTGGCTGCGTCGAAGCGCCGCAAGTTTCTGCGCATCTCCGAATACCAAAGCACGAATTTCAATCCAAGCGTCGTAGGCTCGGCATGCATCCCATGAGTGCGCCCAATCATTGCGGTCTTGCGGTAGCGCTCTGCTTGCGAGTGTAGGGTCTCCAGCAGGCTCTCGATCTCACCACGAATTAAGGCGGCTGCTTCCTTAAACTGCAGTGCTTGAGCGGTATCGACGACATCTGTGGAAGTGAGGCCTAAATGGATGTAACGAGACGCCTCTCCCACATTTTCTGCCACCGATGTTAGAAACGCGATCACATCATGCTTCACTTCGCGTTCGATCTCCAGGATTCGGGAGACGGAGAAGCGAGCTTTTTGCTTGATTCGGGCCAACGCCTGGGCGGGGATTTCCTCGCGCGCAGCGAGTTCTTCGCAGACAGCAATTTCGACGTCCAGCCACTTCTGGAACTTGTTTTCATCTGACCAGACACGCTGCATCTCAGGCAGTGTATAGCGTGGTATCATCCGAGGGATATCGATTCCGTACGCAAATCCTGGGCAGCCATGTGAAGTTGAGAGCCAAACAACAAGCGGTCGGGTCGGGCACGCAGCGCGCGTTCCGCTGAAAGACGGGCGATGTCTGGATGGTTGTTCACGCGGCTGATGTGCGCCAGTACAATGTATTCAGCGTTTCCATCGTAGTGGCTAGCGAGAAAACCTGCGGCAGCGCTGTTGGACAGATGCCCCTGGTTGCTCATAAGTCGTTGTTTGATGACTTGAGGATAGGGACCCGCCCTCAGCATTTCTACATCATGGTTGGATTCCAAGATCAGGCAGTGGCTCCCTCGGATTTGTTCACAGATGGAAGGCGTCACCTCTCCGAGGTCGATGAGCAGGGCGACCTTGATTCCTTCAACAATCACCACAAAACCCACGGGTTCGCATGCGTCGTGGGGTACCGTAATCGGGAAAACAACAAAATCTTGAAAGTAAATCGGATTTCCCGCCTGCATCGTTTCCAGCCGGGATCTGAGATTCTCTTGGACTTTTACAGCGCTCCTGGTTCCCGCCGTCATAAAAACGGGAATGCAAAAATCCTTGCAAAAGCCGCCTAGTCCGAGCGTGTGGTCGGTGTGTTCATGGGAGACAAAAATGGCGTCGATGGTTTCTGGAGCGGCATGAACTTGGCTGAGCCGATCAACAATTTCTTTCTTGCTGAATCCGATATCAAACAATACTCGAGTGCGGGAGCTGGAGATCAGCGCAGCGTTGCCCGAACTCCCGCTTCCCAAGATATTGATAATCACGCCCACGTGCCCGGACCCCTTTTAAATCGACAAGTTGTTTCCAGAATTGAGGCAAGTTTCTACTGCAAACAGGGCGGGATCCAGAACCGCGGGGATCCACCCTTCTAAACTGTCGCGCCAGCCCCCTCGACACCTACACTGATAACACACGACTCCAAGCTGCGCAACAACGTTCCCTGCGGAAGTGGTACGATGAAAATAGCAGAAGGGGTGAGCGAAACGAGATCATGGCGCTGAAAACAGAGAAGTCGCAAGAAAATTTAATCGGGATGACTCAGCAAGAACTGACTGAGCTGGCCGAGGAAATGGGAGAGCCTGCTTACCGCGGGCTTCAACTCTATCACTCCATTTACGCAAAACGGATCTTTGATTTTGCGCTGGCGACGGATCTGCCGATCCCCTTTCGCAGGCGGCTGGCGGAAAACTTTAAGCCGGCTCTCCCTGTGATGCATTCACACCAGGTGTCCAACGATGGAACGGTGAAGTTACTCTTATCGTTGCAAGATGGCGAGAAGATCGAATGCGTTTATATCCCCGAACGGCGTCGCGACACACTGTGTATCTCCAGCCAAGCAGGGTGCGCCGCGGGGTGCGCTTTTTGCGCTACCGGGGAAATGGGGCTGCGTCGTAATCTGACCGCCGGAGAAATTGTCGGCCAGCTGCTTTTCGCCATTGACTTCGGAATGATGCAAAACCGCTCTTTCAATATCGTGATGATGGGCATGGGCGAGCCGCTGCATAACTTTGACGAGGTAATGCGCTCGGTACAAATTCTTTGTGACCCGGTGGGAATGGGGATCTCGCATCGTAGGATTACGCTTTCGACGAGTGGCGTGGTTTCTGGCATGGAAAGGCTGTCGCGCCAGCCGATCATCCCCAATCTTGCCGTTTCGTTGAACGCCACTACCGACAAGACGCGCTCAGAGATTATGCCCATCAACCAAAAGTGGAATATCAAAGCCTTGATCGACGCTTGCCAGAAATTTCCTCTCGACTCCAGGCGCCGCATCACTTTTGAGTACGTGCTCCTGGCAGGGGTGAATGATTCCGATGAGGACGCCCGGCGGCTGGCGAGATTACTCCAGGGTCTGCGAGCCAAGGTTAACCTGATCGCCTGGAACTTCAGTCCTGGTTTGGGCTTCCAAACTCCGAGCCCGCAGCGGGTAAGCTGCTTCAAGGCCATTTTAGACGGGAAGCATCTGTCTGCCTTCCAGCGAAGGCCGCGAGGCCTTGATATTTACGCGGCATGCGGCCAACTTGCCCTCCAGTGAAAAATCGTCCGCCTCCTACCTCCGTCTGACAGGAGGGTGAGACTTTGAAGACGGGGACTTGCGCTTTTCTTTTCTCTGTTATCATGAAAGCAAATGCCGAGGGTGGTTATGAAGAAATGGATGCTGTTCTTTTCGTTATTCTTTATCGTATCCTTGCCTGGTTCCGCTCTGGCCGAATCGACCCCGGAACTGATGTTTCTCCTGCAGGTTAGTACTACCGCGGCTCCGACCATTACCAGTCTTAATCCCTCGTCTACTGCTGCCGGTGGTCCTTCCTTCAGCCTAGCGGTCAGCGGCACAAATTTCATCAATGGCTCCACCATAAGGTGGAACAACTCGCCTCGCCCAACAGCATTGGTCAGCAGCAGTCAATTGATTGCTTTCATTCCAGCTTCCGACATCGCGCTGCCAGGCACGGCCATCATTACCGTAATCCATCCAGACGGGACAACCTCCAACGGAACCACATTCACAACCATCGAGACCGCTCTCTTGTTCGCTCAAATCGCGGAAGGGAAAGCTCCGGGGGGACTATTCAAGACGGTTTTGGTCGTTTTAAATCCCAACGACAAGCCGGTAGCGGTTTCAGTCGAGTTTTTCATCTCTCCCTCGGGAGCCCCTTTCCCGATAGATATCGGAATTGGAAGTTTGATCAGCGCCTTCGAAGTAACGGTTTCCGGCAAATCTCAAGTTCAAATTACAACGGCCGGCACTCGACCCACTGCAGATCCCGGTTGGGCACGGGTAAGATCGAAGGATCGCTTTGGCGCACTGGTGATCTATCAATTTTTCAATGATTCGGGAGCTTTTGTTACTGAAGCAGGCGTTGCCCCTTCTCCATTGGCCCAGAACTTTATTGCCACAGCCGAACTCAGAGATGGCTTTGAAAGTGGTTTGGCATTGGTCAATCCCGCGGAGTCGGGAATTGCGGCCGCAACGCTGCGGTTACGGGATCAGTTCGGGAACGTTTTGGGCACGGCCAGCATACAGCTCGGCCCCAGGCAGCACACGGCACAGTTTCTGCACGAGCTGTTTCCTGCCGCCCTGATCCCTGTTGGATTTGAGGGGACGATCGAGGTCAACACCAACTTAGCGCTTGCGGCGACGACTTTGCGCACGCTCCGGGGGCTACAAACTTCCACCTTACCGATTGTAGTAGTTCCTTGATGGTTCTCAAGAAACGTAGGTAACGGCTGCCGGAGCACGCAGTTTCAAATTTTTGCCCTGCTCCTACCTGGCTCTGTGCAATGTGATAACTACGATTTCCGGGGGGCACAAGAACCGTAGCGGTAAGAATGTAGTTCCCACGCCTCGGGTGATGAATAATTGGATATTCCCAAATTTGAAAAGGCCGGAGGCATAATGCCGGCCAAGCCGGGTACGCGTCGTTACGGCGCCCACAACGGGAAGGCGAACCTGACCCCCATGAGTGTGGCCGGCCAGAATTAAGTCCGCCTTGCTGGCAGGACCCCATAGGATGACGTCTGGAGAGTGTGCCAGCAGAATGTCACAGTCCGGCAACCCCACGCCTCGCTCATCTTGAAAGCGCTGCAAGCTGCGCTCCAGTCCGGCTGTCGAGTACGGGTAAAAAGCCCCGGCGATTCCCAGTGTGCCTTGGCCGCGTTTCAAAATCTCGCGCTCGTTTCGCAATACGCGGATACCCATCGCTTCGACATCTCGCACCATCTGTGTGGTATCAACATTGCCATTGACCGCATAGACTTGCGGGAATTTTTCAAAGGCGACCAGCAACCGGGACAGTTGACTCATCGCCGTCTTCTCATCGTAATAAAGATCCTTGAAATCCCCCGCGATCAGAAGTAAGTCGGCAGGGATGCTTTCCATGCGATCCTGGAGCTGTTGAGTGAAAGCAGAATCTTCCGTCAGGTGAAGGTCGGAGATCAGTAGGATCCGAAAGCCCTCGAAGTCAGGATGGAGGCGAGCCAGGACAATTTCCTGGTGATTTACTTCCAAGTGCCGCGACTCACGATAGGCAAAGACCGACCACAGCGCGGCCAGAAGAACCAACAGCAGTAACAGTAATCGTTTCCACATGAACCGGGAAAAAGTTCCTCAACCCAAATTTCTTCTGAATATCCTCGCCGAGATCAAGAAACAAATGGCGTCAAACAGCACCAGTGCAAAGAAGATCAGCCAGATCGGTTGTGCTTGCCAGCCTGGAATGATCATCGCGCGCATGCCGTCAATCGCATAGGTAAGGGGATTGATCTTTGCCAGCCACGCCAACCAGATCGGCATCAGAGAGACCGGAATCAACGCGCTACTAACAAATACTAAAGGCAGATTGATGAATCCGACGATCGCAAAAAACTCCGCGTGGCTGTGCAACAAGAATGCCAGGGCTAATGAGATGAAAGTGACTCCAATACCCAACAACGCCCCCAGCAGATACAGAAGGACAATGCCGGCAGCCCCTGTCTCCAGATGGACCTTCATCAAAAGGGCGACCAACAAAATGATCGTCATCTGCATCCAGTTGACTGCATTAACGAACAGGAAACGACTCATTAGGATGGAATTGCGGGAGATCGGAGCGGCTAATAACTTGTTCAGAAATCCAAGTTCTTTATCCATCAGCAGGGGGATACCGCCCATGAGCGAATTTCCCACCACGGTTAATGCCAACGCGCTCGCGGTCATGAATGTAGGATAGCTCACATTGCCGAACTGCGATCCCCGAGCCACACGGCTGAAGATATTGGCAAACAATGCAAACCAAAGCAAAGGCTGAATAAGGGCGAACATGACGTGGACGGGCTCACGGCTCAAGTGGATAAACCACCGACGCGTTAGCGCGCCAATCTCTTGAAGGGAATGATTCATCTTTGTCAGTTCTTTATGCAATCGAAATGGACTGCGGATCGCCGACCCAATGATCCGCAGCGGATCGTTGAGTCGGTCACGTTCCCTCTTCCTGCAAACGATGTCCCGTGTACTTTAAAAACACGTCGTCCAACCGGGGTCTGGAGAAAGTCAGTTTTCGAATGGGGACGTAGAAATTCCCAGCCGCCCGCATAATTTGCGGTAGTACGGTTTCATCATATTGGAGAAAGATATTCAGCGAGTTTTCGCGTGCCAATACCTTTGTAACAAATGCAAGTTTTTTCAACTCGTCCTCAAAACCGTTCCGAGAAGGCCCAACGCTGTTTTCCAGCTCCAGGGTTACGACATCCCCTCCCACTTGCGCCAAAAGCCTTTCCAACGTATCGATCACGGCCACTTTGCCATGATCAATGATTGCGATCCGGACAGCAAGCTTTTCCGCTTCATCCATGTAATTTGTGCACAGCAATATCGTAATCCCTTCCTGGTACAATCGCCGAATGTACTCCCAGACCTTTAAACGCGTAGATACATCCAACCCGAGGGAGGGCTCATCCAGGAACAGGACCTGTGGCCGGTGGATCAAACCACTGGCGATGTCCAGCTTTTTCTTCATCCCGCCAGAATATTGCTTCGTGATTTTATCCAGCGCGTCCTCCAGTTCCAGCAAAGCGCTCAATTCGCGGATACGCTGCTGGATGGCCGTGTAATCCATGTGATATAAGTTTCCCTGTAGCCAAAGATTCTCTCGGCCGGTCAGGTAGTTGTCACACATCTGTTCCTGAGGCACGTACCCGATGCTGCGGCGCACCGCAAATGGGTTGTTTTGCACATTGTATCCTGCGACAAAGGCGGACCCGGAGGTGGGAGCTAGGAGTGTGGCCAGGATCCTCACGGTGGTGGACTTTCCCGCTCCGTTAGGACCGAGGAGACCAAAGATCTCTCCCTGCGGAACGGCAAAGGAAATGTTGTCCAGCGCAAGAAAGTCTTTGTAATTCTTGGCCAGCTTTTCAACTACAACTGCCGGTTGCATGGAGAAATGGCGGACCGAGGGAGGAATGTTAAGTTTGACCAGAAGCGCATACGGACACATTCTAGCATGCTGGCAACCCACTCGGTTCAGATGGAAACTTTGTCGCTCCTTTCGTATAATTGGAAACACGAGGTTTTTCTGGCTGGGAGTATCGAAACTGAGTTCATTCTTTCCCCCTTTTCTACCTCTGCAGCTACCCGTATGAATTTATGAAGCAGGTGTTTGAGTTTTTGCTGAAATTCAAGCCGGTCGTTTTTGAACAGGGGAGGCTGGAATTTCAAAACACGAACTTTTTCTTCTTTGCCATTGCGCTGGCGGCGGTTACCTTTCTTGCGCTGCTTCATTTCCATATTGCCGGCAGGAAATTGCCTAGCTCCCGCGTGCCTGATCGGCGGCGGCTCCTGTTTGCCTTACGCCTTGGGGCGCTGTTTCTAATTCTGCTGATGCTGGCTGCCCCGTCGATCGTTGTTTCCGAAATAAATCCACGCGAGAACAGGCTGGCAATCCTGGTGGACCATTCCCGAAGTATGCAAATTCAGGACGATCCGAATAAAAGCAGGGTGGCACAGGTTCGCAGACTATTGCAGCCGCAAGGAGCCTTTGTCCGCCGAGCCGGGGAGAAATTTCAAACCAGTTTTTATCGCTTCGCCGACCAGGCAGCGACTCAAGATCTGCCGGAAATTTTAGGCAGCCCAACCGATGGCAAAAGCACCAACCTAGAGTCAGCCTTGGAACGGGTGATACAGGAGATGGCACATCTGACGCTGGCTGGCATCGTCATCATTTCCGACGGCGCGGACAATGCGTCGCGGCACCTGAATGCTTTGGTGCAGAAATTGCGAGCTCAGAAAATCCCGATTCATACCGTCGGCGTCGGCAAAGAAAGACTGGACAATGACATTGAACTGCTCCATGCCAGCATACCACGACGTCTGGTTCCCGAGTCTGTCTCCACTGCTCTGTTATCATTGCACAATCGTGGTTTCGGGGGACGGAAGGTGAGAGTCGAAGTCCGCGACGGCGAGGCGCTGATTCAATCTCGCGAAATCACCCTGCAATTTGAGAATGGGGTACAGACGGTGGAGCTTCCGTTTTCGGTTTCTAGCACGGGGGTTAAAAACCTGAAGTTTTCAGTGGAAGCCCCACCGCAAGATTTACTCCCTCAGAATAACTGGACTCGAACGGTCCTGGAAGTGCGTGATTTCCAGCCGAAGATTCTCTATGTGGAGGGAGAACCGCGCTGGGAGTACAAATTCTTGCGGCGAGCGCTGGCCGACGATCGCTTCCTGCTCATGGAGACGTTGTTGCGCACCGCCAACAAAAAGTTTTATCGCCAGGGGATCGAAAGCGAAGATACGTTGGCTGCCGGATTTCCTTCCCAGGTAGAGGAATTATTTCAATATCAGGGCCTCATTCTAGGCACGGTGGAGTCCTCATTTTTCACCTATCACCAATTGGAGATGATCCGGGATTTTGTGGGCAAGCGAGGCGGAGGCTTCCTGATGGCTGGAGGAAAACGATCCTTTGGAGAAGGGAAATACCAGAATACCCCGATCGAGGAGATCCTGCCGATCCGGTTACTCGCCATCGGTACGGGAGATTATCGGGAGTCTCCGGTCCGCCCTGAATTGACGCTCCACGCCAGATCGCAGTCGATTCTGAACCTGGCAATCACCGAGACCGACAACGCGCGGCGATGGAAACTGATCCCGCCGTTGGAAGATTTTCACGCGCTCGCTGAAATAAAACCCGCCGCAATGGCCCTGGCCAATGCAGGCAACTCGGCCGACGCTTCGGTCTTGGTAGCTACGCAGCGCTACGGCCGGGGTCAAGCTCTCATCTTTGCCAGCGGAAGCTCCTGGTTATGGCGGATGAGCATGGACGCTCGTGACACGTCGCATCAGACTTTCTGGCGCCAACTGTTGCGTTGGATGGTGCATGACGTGCCGGGGCCAATCTCCATCAGTTACGACAAAGCCCAATACGTGACCGGTGAGTCCGCCGTGGTGCGGGCTGAGGTCTTTAACAGAAGTTATGAGAAAGCCTCCCAAACAAGCCCCTTACTCAAGGTCACCGACCCACAAGGTCAGACTCATACTTACCCAATGGAGTGGTCGGCGCGCGAAGGGGGAGTTTACTCCAGCCAGGCGCCGGTTGATGCGGAAGGAGTTTACCGAGCCGAGGTTGAGACAACGATCGATGGCCAGGTGATCCGAGAGCAAAGCCATTTCCAGACAGCGGAGAGCAATCTGGAATTTCAAGACGCCGGGCAGCATACGGAGCTGCTGAAAAGTTTATCGGACCAAACTGGTGGCCGCTACTATCCAATCGAGAAAGCTGGGGATTTGCCTGATGAAATCATCTACCAATCAGGAAAATCGTCGCACCTGCAGGTGAAAGATTTGTGGGATGCGCCGATCTTCTACTTTCTGATTCTCACCCTGCTGGCCGCGGAGTGGAGTTTAAGGAGACGCTGGGGCTATGCGTGATCCGAAGGTGAACGAGCACCGCACGCGCGCAGGCTCGGAGCATGAACTTGGCCCCCACCTGAAGACACTTTTTCGTCTCGGACTGCTGGCACTGTCGTTCTGCGTGTCCCTTCTGCCGGTGAAAGCGGATGCCGAGACCCACGTGCTGATGATTCGCGGTTCAGGGGGAGAACCGGCCTACGACCAGTTGTTTTCCAAGTGGGTAAGTCAACTAAGCGAGCAGTTAAGACCCATTGCGGACAGCATCGTTACACTGTCGCCTGACCTGGAGATAGCATCGACCCGGGAAAGTATTCTAGCTGCGTTCACAAAATATGAGGCGCTTGGCGGTAAGGATATATTCTTTTTATTGCTGATCGGCCATGGGAGTTATGACCAGAGCCGGTACCGATTTAACATTCCCGGACCGGATATCACCGCTGGGGAACTGAGTGCCGCCCTGGCAAAAATTCCTGCCCAAGTGGTGGTTGTGAACGGAACGTCCTGCAGTGGCGCTTCGTTGCCCCTCCTGAGTGGCAAGAACCGAGTGGTGATTACTGCCACTCGCAGCGGCAGGGAGAGCAATCCGCCGCGTTTTCTCGAGTTTCTCATCGACGGCCTGGACGGCCGCGCCGATACGGATAAGAATGGATCGGTTTCGCTCCTGGAACTATTCCAGCACGCTCGCAGGAAAACCGCCCAATGGTATCAGTCTCAGAATCGGCTCGCCTCGGAACATGCTCTATTGGATGACACAGGAATTGGCAAAGGAAACGAGGATCCAGCTCCTGGTTCTGCGGATGGCGCTTTCGCTGCATCACTGATCATCGTGCGTTCTGAAAGCCATTTTGCGACCACTTCAAAAGAGTTATTGGAGAGGAAGCAAGAACTGGAGGCAGCCATTGAAAAACTACGATTTCAAAAATCCACGTTGGGCGAGGACGATTACCAGCGGCAATTGGAAGCACTGGTGTTAGAGCTGGCGCGGATCAATAAGCAGATCGCAGAAGAGTCGCCTAGATAAGGGAAAAGAAAGGGAACCGCAGAAAAATGAGGCACAGGGTCAGGATCATCAGTTGCCTGCTTTTGGCCACTGGTTGCAGCGGCTTGGCGCAGTCGCTGTCCAACGGGATGAAGGCATGGGACCGAGGGGATTATCAAACCGCGGAGAGCGCCTTGGCGCAACTGTCTCGTCGAGATCCTGCGGCGCGATTGGCCTATGCGCGTGTATTGCGAGAGATCGGGAAGTACAGCGAAGCGGAGGCCGTGGCCCGTGTCAGCGGGAACGATCCACGCATGGTGGTGGAACTGAGCCACGCACTACGCCTGCAAGGAAAGTACGAGGAGGCGGAGTCAGTGGTAACCGCCTCCTTGTTGCCCACGGGGCGGCTTGCTTACGCCGAACTGTTACGGAGGCGCGGACAGATAGCCAAAGCGCGAGAAGTGTATCAGGCCGTCGTCCAGGGGTCTCATAAAGACTGGGAAAGCGCACTGGCCGCCGCTCAGTCTTTACAGAGATTAGAAGATTTCCACCGCGCCAACTCGGCCTTCCAGGATCTGTTGGACCAATATCCCGATAGCATCGAAATCCGGCTGGCTTGGGCGGATCTGTTTCTGGAAAAGTACAACGCGGCTGAAGCCATGGGACTCTACGAAGAAGTATTGAAAAAGAATTCTCGCCACCCTTTAGCGCTGGTAGGCATGGCGCGGTGCATCTCCGACAGCGCAGATCCCCGGGGCCGTGAAGTGCTGGAACGGGCGCTCGAAACCAATCAGAAATTCCCTGCCGTATTCCAGATTCTCGCTCGTCACCTCATCGAAGAAGAGCAGTATGAGGCCGCGGCCAAAGAACTCGATGCCGCCGAGAAGATCGATCCACGAAACTTGGAGACCTGGTCGCTCCGCGCTGCGATCGCTTACTTCAGTCGCCGCGATTTTAAGACATTCTTCGACCAGATTGCCTCCGTTAACAGCCATTATGGAGAAGCCTGGCTCCAACTGGGAGAGTTGTGCGCGTCGCAACGGCGTTTCGAGGAGGCGATTGGGTTTTTTAACAAGGCGATTGGATTGTATCCCGGGCTTTGGCGGGCGCATGCCGCCCTAGGAATTAACTTGCTGCGTCTGGGAGCCTACCAGGAGGGAAAGGAAGCCTTGGAGCGCTCTTACCGCGGTGATCCTTTTCACGTTTGGACGGTCAACACGCTGCGGCTGCTGGATAGCTTCAAGTATTATCAAGATAGCCAGACGGCGCATTTCCGCGTCCGCATCCAAAAAAAGGAGGAAGTGCTTCGAGATCTGGCAGAAGATCTACTGGAGAGAAGCTATCAAGCCCTGACGGAGCGCTATCACTTTTCGCCGCCGTTTATCACCAACGTAGAATTCTATCCCAATCATGAAGATTTCGCCGTGCGCACCCTCGGCGTCCCGGGGCTGGGGGCTTTGGGGGCAACTTTCGGCAAAGTCGTGGCTCTGGACTCTCCCCTGGCGCGGAAGAAGGGAGAGTATAACTGGGCCAGCACACTGTGGCACGAAGTGGCTCATATTTTTGCGCTCAGCCTCTCCGATATGAAAGTGCCGCGCTGGTTGACCGAAGGGCTTTCAACCTACGAAGAGCAACTGGCACGACCCGGGTGGGGAAGAAAGATGGATCCAGTTTTTGTCGCAGCAGCGAATAAGGGACAGTTGCTTCCCTTGAAGGAACTGAGCACCGGCTTTCTCCGTCCCAAGTACCCGGAACAGATTCTCGTGAGCTACACTCACGGTTCGCTGGTTTGCCGTTACTTGGCTGAGCAGTACGGCTGGGAGAAGTTGCGAGAGTTGTTGCGGGCATTTCGGGACAAGAACGAGGTGGAGGCTTTTCAATCCATTTACGGAAAGTCGTTGGAGCAATTGGACATGGAATTTCAGGCGTACCTGAAGCCGCGTCTGGCTCAGGTAGCGGCGCAGTTGGATATAAGCTCTACGACCGAGTACATGAAGCGGGTGCGAGAGGCCGAGGGCTACTTCAAGAGTGGCGAGTGGGCGAAAGCCGCCGAATCATACCGGCAAGCCGCCAGCGTGGAGCCAGAGCCGCGTTATCCGGTGAATGTATTTCTGAGACTGGGTGAGGCGGAGGAAAATCTGGGGAACGCGGAGGCTGCTGCGGAGGCTTTTCTCCAGGCGGGCCAACTTTCTGAGACGGGCGAGGAAGCCTATCGGCGTGCCTTTGACTTGGCGATGAAACGGAATCGGCAGGACGTGGCCGCCGCCGCTTACGAAAACCTTGTATTTCTCTATCCTGCCGACGCTGACTTGCATCTGGCTATGGGTGAGGCATGGCTGCGATGGAATCGGCCGGAACAAGCAGTTGCTCCGTTGAAGCGCGTGACTGAAATCCCGAACGGTGACACGGCTCAAGCTTATTACCTTCTGGGGCGCGCGTATTGGAATGCGGGAAAGCTCGATCTGGCGCGCAAGGCGGTGCTGGCAGCCCTAGATATCGCCCCCGCTTTCGAGAAGGCGCAACAACTGTTGTTGCAAATTACGGAGAGCCGGAAGTGATCGTGTGGGTGTGGAGTGTGGAGCGCAGAATGAAATTTTCGGAGCAGGCACTTGGCTGGCAGATCCATGGTTTTAAGGTTGAAGACTTCGAAAATTGAATTGCGGCATCCTATTCGGATTGGAATCGATACAGGCCGAGGAGCAATCGGATAGAAATGAAGTCAAATCATCATTCCGCTCTCTGTGCTTCCCATGCTGCATTCCGCAAATTGTGCCTTGCAGTTTCGGTGGTGTTGCTGGTGGTATTTTTTCCGCATCAGCGCGGCAAGGCCGACCTCCAAAATAAGTTTCATGTCGGCGAGTTCCATTTCGCTCGCATCGTGTTCCACACCCTAGACGATTCCCGCAACTTCCAGGATATGCCCCCGTGGGCGCACGATTATCCTCGAGCCGACCGACATCTTTTGAAGATCCTCGCTGAGGTCACCCATCTCCGAAGCTCCGGCGAGGGCTATCAGCTTGTCACTCTGGAAGACGACCAGATCTTCAAGTACCCGTGGGCCTATGTGTGCGAAGTCGGTTACATGAACCTTACCGACAAGGAGGCGGCCACTTTGCGCGCTTATCTGGATCGCGGAGGCTTTGTGGTAGTGGATGATTTTCGAGGCGCCCAAGAATGGAATAACTTCACCACGCAGATGCGCAAAGTTTATCCCGATCGAGGTTTTGAGCAACTGCAACTGAACCATCCCATCTTTCAGTGCTTCTATAACATTAAGACATTGGAGATGGTTCCTCCATATGCTCAGTACCTAGAACCCGCATTTTATGGTATGAGCGATGAAAAGGGTCGCCTGCAGATGATCGTAAATTTTAACAATGATATTGGCGAATATTGGGAATGGTCCGACGAAGGCTGGATGCCCATTTCGCTTTCCAATGAGGCGTACAAATATGGAGTCAACTACGTGATTTATGCGCTGACTCACTAAGGAGTAAGGTAGATGGACCAAAGAGAGACAGCTCAACTTGTAGAACAGACACACCAGACTTGCAAGCGCGTGCAACTTGAAGTGGCCAAGATTATTGTGGGCCAGGACGACGTGGTGGAAAAGGTGCTGATTACGTTGCTGGCGGGGGGCCATTCGATCATTACCGGCTTGCCGGGTCTGGCAAAGACTTTGCTAATCCAAACTCTGGCGCAAACGATCGGCCTAAAGTTCCACCGCATCCAGTTCACCCCAGACTTGATGCCAGCCGATATTACGGGGACCGATATCCTGGAGGAAGATCATCAAACCGGCCAGCGCCGGATGCGCTTCGTGTCAGGCCCCGTTTTTGCAAATTTGTTGCTCGCAGACGAAATCAACCGCACTCCCCCAAAAACACAAGCGGCTTTACTGGAAGCGATGCAGGAAAGGCATGTCACTGTCCGGGGACAGACTTACCCATTGGAACCGCCGTTTTTTGTGCTTGCTACGCAGAACCCAATCGAACTGGAGGGCACCTACCCACTGCCGGAAGCGCAACTGGACCGGTTTATGTTTAACATCTTGATCGGTTACCCTTCCGAATCGGAGGAGATCGACGTCGTGAAGAACACCACTGCTCTGCCACAAGATGCTCCTCAGCAGATTTTGACTCGAGAGGAGCTTTTGCGTATTCAAGAACTCGTCCGGCTGGTTCCCGTGGCGGATGACGTAGTCTCATACGCGGTTCAACTTGTTCGGAAGACACGGCCGGATCCAAGCGCTCCTGAGTTCGTGAACCGCTGGGTCAACTACGGCGCTAGTCCCCGTGCTGCACAATTCTTGATCTTGGGAGGGAAGGCGCGAGCTTTGTTGCGCGGCCGTTACAATGTGGCGATCGAGGATGTCCGCGTGCTCGCCGCGTCCGTGATGCGGCATCGGATTCTTTTGAATTTCCACGCGGAATCCGAGCAGATCTCCACGGACCAAGTGGTGGAAAAGCTGTTGCAAAACGTTCGAGAGATGAAGTCGGGGCTGGCGTGAGGATTGGGGGGTTCAGATTGCGGATTTCGGATGGGCAAAGTGAAAGGGTGGATAAAGGTTCGCGAGGCGATTTGGATGACAGCTCCGATAGGTACAAGATGGGTAAAAGATGAACCGAAATCGTAAATCCACAATCCAAAATCCACAATCTGAAATTCGCAATCCGCAATCCTTCATCGACCCTGTCGTGCTGCAGAAACTCTCCAATCTGCAACTGGTTGCCAAAGTGGTGGTCCAGGGGTTTGTCTCCGGCTTACACCGTTCTCCCTATCACGGATTTAGCGTGGACTTTGCCGAGTATCGGGAATACACCGAGGGAGACGACTTGCGCAACATCGATTGGAACGTTTTTGCGCGTAGTGATCGTTACTACGTCAAGAAATATCAGGGAGAGACGAACACCGCGTTGCACTTTCTTGTTGATGTGAGCCGGTCCATGCACTATGGGTCGGGCGAGATCACGAAGCTGGAATACGCTCGCTTCTTAGTCGCATCGTTGGGCTACTTTGCCTTCCGCCAGAAAGATGCAATCGGATTGTATTTTTTTGACGACGCGATGCGCGAGTATCTGCCGCCTCGACTGCGTCGAACCCACATGATTCGATTCCTGAGCATGCTGGCCAACGTCAGGGAAGGCGGTTCTACGGGCTGGCAACAGCCGCTGGAACAGATCGCGCAACTGGTGACGCGTCGTGGAATGATTGTGATCGTCTCTGATTTCTATAGCGAGCTGGAGGAGCTTTTTAAAGGGATCAGGCTACTGCGCTGCCGCGGGCACGACGCCATCCTGTTTCAACTGCTGGACCCCTATGAATTGGAATTTCCCTTTGACAGGCTCGCACTGCTTGAAGATGCTGAAACCAAAGACAAGATTCTGGTGGTGCCGCAGGCCTCTCGAAAACATTATCTGGAGGCCTTTGCCAGCCATCAGGAAACGCTACGCGAACGCGCTCTCTCTGCGGGTGCCGACTGGATGCTGATACGAACAGACCATCCCCTGGATGAGGCTCTGCTGCGCTATCTGACACTGCGACATAAGCGTGGCTGAAAAGTATGAGAAAATTTTTTCAACCAGACTCAACCCGGTTCCACGGTCACGGCGTTCCGTCCCTCCCCCTCTGTCCAGCGCGTCGTGCTTCCAGCCTTAGGGTGACGAGATTGGTGAGGGGCACCTGATGCAGTTTCTAACTCCTCTCTTTCTGGCCGGCCTAGCAGCGATCGCCGTCCCGCTCTGGTTTCACTTAATTCGCAAAGAACAGGCGGCACGCGTTCTATTCAGCTCGTTGATGTACGTGCCGCCTAAGGAACAGGAACTAATCCGGCGGCAGCGATTGCGGCACTGGCCGCTCTTCCTGTTGCGCTCACTGCTGATCGTGCTCATGGTGTTGGCGTTGTCCCGCCCGTACTGGAAAAATTATGCGGGTGGTTGGTCGCCGGCATCCCTGGCTCGCGTGGTGCTGCTGGATAACTCACTCAGTATGCGCGCCGGAAGCCGCTGGACAACGGCGCAGGCGGCTGCCGAGCGCGAAATCGTGTCGGTACCGGCGGGGAGCGAACTCACCCTGGCGCTCGTCTCTGATCGTGTAGAAATGCTGAGTGAGCTGGGGGAGGCGAGCAGCGCTCTTCTTGCGAAATTGAAACGCGCAGAACCAACCTATCGAGCCACGCGGCTGGACCAAGGTATCCAGGTCGCCGGCGACCTGTTGAAACAATCGCGCATGGGGACCAGAGAGATCGTCCTGATCTCCGACTTCCAGAAAAATGGCCTGCATCTCTCTTCGTGGAATATCCCACAAGGGGTCGGGTTGCGCACGTTTACTCTTCCTGCGGCGGGGACAAACCTATCGATCGCCGACGTCCAGATTTCCGCCGTAAGTTACGAAAATGCGCCATCGGAAGATCTCATCGTAAGGGTACAGAATTGGGGAACCTCTGAGGCGCGGGACATCTCCGTGGAATTACGGTTCCGTGATCAGGTTGTCCAGACCCAGCGTGTGGCGGTTGTGGCAAAGGGCGCGGCGCTGGCTCACTTCAATGCTCCCGACTTGGAGAGCGAGCCGGTGGTACGCCTGGTGCTACACCTGGCTGTCGCGGATTCACTAGCCGAGGACAACTGGTTCTTTATGACGCTACGCAGGCAGCAAAAAATTCCCGTAGTGTTGGCGGCCACCGGCGCTGCACGCCTTTTCTTAAGCGAGGCGCTCAGTCCCCCCGGGGCCATGTGGGAACTGCGGAGCGACTTCGGTGGCGACTCGTTAAAGAAGGCACGAGTGGTGATTCTCAACGATCCATCCGACATCCCGACCCACGTAGCCTCGTGGGTCCAGGAGGGGGGTGGCTTGTTGATTTTCTCCGGCGCACACGCGGGCGAAGAGTTAAAATCTCCGCTGCTTCCCGTGACCGTGCAGACAAACAGTATTCTGCGACGGGAGCGCGACGAAGCCTTGTGGCTTGCCGATATCCAGTGGCAGCATCCGATATTTCAGATATTTGCAGACCAGCAGAAGCGTTACTTTAGCAGTGTTCATTTTTACGGATATACGGGAAATGTGGCCTCACCGGAAAGTAAGGTGCTGGCCCGCTTCAGCTCAGAAAGTCCTGCACTGGCAGAAAAGGGATACGGCCGGGGACGCGTGCTATGGTTCGCAAGCACGGCATCTAACGAATGGAACGATTTTGCTATACGCCCGGCCTTTCTCCCGTTTGTACAGCAGATGGTTAGCTACCTTGCAGGGACTTACAGCCAAGCAGCGCCTCTTCGGGTAGGAGAACGATTGGATTTAGCTCCCTGGGGGGGATCGGAAGCGGTGGCCATCGACCCCCTGGGCCACCGACTTGCAATAGACCGACCGCTACTGGATTTAGAGGAACCGGGATTCTACGAGCTTCGATACAATCGCAGGAGCGACTTCACCGCAGTTAACATCCCGACCTCGGAATCGGACTTACAAGCGGAACCGGTACAACAGGTTCAAGCGCGCGCTGGCAGCGCTCGCGCCGTTGCCGCACATCTTTCAGCGGCGACGCTGGAACACCGGCAGGGCTGGTGGAGAATCCTACTGTTGGCTGGGGTTTTGGTGGTGCTGGGGGAGTGGATGCTTGCCGATTTATATTACGGTACAATCTATCCAACCGGTAAATTCACGAATTCTTAAGATGCCAAGGACTAGGATCAGTCTATAAAGGTTTCTTTTTTTTCACAAATGGGGCAATACAGCTTATCATTGATGTCAGATAACCATCTCGCGTCTTCGAGGCTGCGCGCTTTCGCTGTGGGAGAGACGGAATGAAATCAAAGGCGTCATTCGCTAGACCAATTGAAGCCTACCTGGATTCGGTGCGCCGCGCGCTGCAAAGGCGCCGGGGAGGACGGGCGGCTTTGGCATCCATTACAGCGCTTAGTGTTCTTTTTCTGCTGGGCACCTGGTACTTGTATCGTGCGGATTTCAATCCCGGCGTTCTTTTGTTCTTGCGAATATTTTTTTCGCTGCTGGTACTTGCCTCGCTGCTTGCCTGGTTAGCCCTCTGGAATAAACGAATTGAGCTCGTGCGCGTGGCCCGTTACTTGGAGGAAAACAACCCGCACTTGCAGCAGCGTTTGGTTACCGCAGTGGATCATCGGCAGGAAGCGGCAAATCCATTTTGGCCGCTGTTGGAAAAAGACGCTCTGCAATCGGCTCGATCCATCAGGCTGCGACCCACTTTGCAGGCACAGCGACCTTGGGTGTTGGCGGCGTTGGCAGCAATTGCTTTGACATGCGCCACGCTCCTTATGGGACCGCCATTTTTTCGCTACGGTCTACAAAAACTTCTGGCGTTTTCCCAAGCAAGAGGGCCTCTATACGAAATCTCCGTGCTCCCGGGAAACGCGCGGATCGCTCCCGGCATGGATCAGGAGATCCAGGCGCGTCCCGTTGGCTTCGATCCCACACAGGTAAGCCTGTTTTTGAAATTTGACAACCAACCTCACTGGGAGCGCGTGCAGATGGAAAGGTCGCTTGCCGGGTCAGAGCGGAGTCGTGCAGGTACAGCTTTTGGCTATCTCCTCATGGATATTCGAGAGCCACTCCGATATTACATGGAGGCAGAAAAAATTCGTTCCAAGGAATTTAGAATCGAGGTGGCGGATTGGCCTCGCGTGGAAAAAATTTCCCTCGACTATTTTTACCCTCCTTACACAGGTTTGCAACCACATCGAGTGGACAACGAAGGCAACATACGGGCGATCCGTGGAACGCGCGTGCGGGTGCAGGTGCAGTTTAATGAAGCGCCCCAGAAGCCGCAGCTATTTTTCGAAGGGAAAAACGAAGCCGCTACGCTTCTAACCCAAGATGGCAAAAGCTACATTGCGGAACTTACCGTACAAGAAGATGATCAATACTCGGTGCGTTTGGCCTCTGCCCAGGGAGAAGTCCGCAGCAGCCCGACGTATGAGATTGTAGCTCTGGACGACCAACCGCCGCTGATTCGCTTCAGCCGGCCGGGGAAAGACCAGAAAGTTTCAAAGCTGGAAGAAGTCTCCGCAGAGTTAGGAGCTGAAGACGACTTCGGGCTGCACAGCGTACAGTTAAATTTTTCTATTAACGGCGGGAAAGAGAAATCGATTGCTCTATTCGGGCCTGGGAATGCCCGGGAGGTCACGAAGGATTACACCTTTTACCTGGAGGAGATGAACGTTCAACCGGGCGATTTTATCGCCTATTACGGCGTGGCGCGTGACGCAGTTTCCACCTCCAAAACCGATATTTACTTTTTGGAAGTGAAGCCGTTCGATCGGGAATTTTATCAAAGCCAGCAGACGGGCCAGGCAGGCGGACAGCAGGAGGATCTACTGCTTTCACGCCGACAGAAAGAAATCGTGGCAGGAACTTGGAAAATCTTGCAAGAGGACAGAAAACGAAGCCGCGAACAAAAGTCCGAGGATTTCCGAACTCTGGCCTTGATCCAGCAACGACTCCAGCAACAGGTTGAATCGATTGTGGATCGACTGATGCGCCGTCAATCCGCTCTCAGCGACCCGACCGCACGACAGATGGTGGATAGCCTGCGAGAGGCAGCGCAAGTGATGGAGCCAGCGCACCAGGATTTATCACGCGAGCAAGCCCCCGGAGCCCTCACCCATGAACAGCAGGCACTGCAAAAGCTGTTACGTGCCGAGGCACTGATGCGACAAGTACAGGTTTCCTGGGGAGCCAATGCCGCCGGAGGAGGGGGAGGGGACAGCGCCGCTGAAGAACTGGCAGATCTGTTCGAGCTGGAGCGCGACCAGATGAAAAATCAATATGAAACGCTGCAGCAGAGCCAACCAGGACAACAACCGGATCCGAAGTTGGACGAGGCGTTGCAGAAATTGAAGGATTTGGCCCGTCGACAGCAACAGGCCATGCAGCAGGAGTCCAGTGCCGCTCAGCAGCGACGCCTGCAACAGGAAACCGAAGAGTTGGCTCGTCAACTCGAACGTTTATCGCGCCAGCGACAGAATCCGCAGATGGAGGAGATTGCACGTCAGCTCCAGGATGCTTCGCGCAACATGCAGAACAGCATGCAAGGACAGGGGGGGACCAGCGGAAGCAATCGAGCCTTGGACCAGTTGCGCCGCGCGCAAACGCAGTTGTCGCAAATGCAGCAGGAACAGAGGCGTCAGGAATTTTCGCAGCTTAACCAATCCGCGGAGAACCTAGTCCGACATCAGCAGGAGATTGAGGACCGTGTATCCGCGATGCAGCAACAATGGCAACAGCGGGGTGGGGTAAATGGCCGTGACATCATGCGGCTGTTGGCTGAGAAGGAGGAGTTACGCCGAGAACTGCGGGACTTGGAGCAGGAACTGGACGAGACCGCACGGCAGAACGCCGCCGGCCAACCGAAGGCCTCGAAGCAACTAAAGTCTTCCGCAAATGAGATTCGCGATCGCCGATTGGACGACAAAATTCAACAAGGTAGTTCGTTCATTCATCGCGGCTTGATCGAACAGGCGCGCCAGCGAGAGCAGTCACTGGGCCAGGAATTTCGCGACTTGCAGAATCAGATTGCCCAAGCGCAAGAAGAGGCGAACGGTCCTCGGCCGGCTGGAGACAATTCCAACACTGCCAGAATGCAGCGCGCCTTGCAGGACGCAGGTCGACTGCTTGACCAGCTCGAGCAAATGCAGCGAGCAAACCGATCCGACCAACAGGGAAAGCAGGGCGGTGACCAACGGGCGCAAGGCGATTCCTCACTTTCAGGAGCGCAACAACCACAGCGAGACTCGGGAAGCTCTGCGGAACGAGGGACGCAGTCTTCATCGACTTCAGGAGCGCAACAACCTGGCAGTTCCCAGCGGGAAAACACACAGGGTCAACAACCGAGCGCGTCCCGCGATGGCGCGGTGAATGTCCCCGGCCCTACTCCCGGAAAGCCAAACATTGGAATTCCGGCGCGCGAGGGTTGGCTGAGAGACACGCAGGCTTGGAGTGAGTTCTGGAATGATCGTTCGAGGGATGCAACTGGAATCCGTCGAGCCCTGGAAGGCGACCGGGAAATGACGCGGCAAATGGATGAACTGATCGAACGCATGAGGCAACTCGGCCGTCAGCGCGCCGCCGATCCAAGAGGGCTTGAGGATCTCCAGTCAAACATTATTCAAGGTTTTCGGGCGTTGGAATTGAAGATGAGCCTGCGACTGCAGGAAAAAAGAGAAAATTTGCAGTTGTTCAATCAGGAAGATGTTCCGCTGGAATACCGTAAGGCAGTAGAGGAATATTACAAATCGCTGGCTCGGTCGAAATTCAAAGACAAGTAAAAACTTGCAGGTCTGCAGTTTTTATCGACCGATCCGTGGCGAGTTCGCAACCACCGCTCGTGAGTGTTGTTCGAAATTCGTCCTCCTACCGCGAGTCAACACGAAGGTGAGAACGGGAGCACTGGGCCGCCAATTCGACTTATACGCGCTTTGCGCGCTACTCAGGACTAGATGATGAAGAGACTTCTTTCCGGTAGATATGTACCTTGTCTGATTTTAGTGCTTGCGTTGGCGCTGGCCATCCCTTCGCATGGCATAAGCGCAGCGCACCGGCGAACTTGGGCCGAGCTGGTCGAAGCCCTCAGCGAATCGGGCGGCTATTTTGACAGCGACAACTTCGTCTCCAATGAGAGTTCCTACCTTACGATCCTGCCGCGAATGCACGATCTCGGCATTGAAGGAGGCGTTTACCTTGGAGTAGGGCCGGATCAAAACTTCAGTTACTTGAGCGCAATTCGGCCCGAACAGGCAATCATCATTGATATCCGCCGACAAAACATGCTGCAACATGTGTTGCTCAAGGCGTTGATGGAGCGGGCACGCAGTCGCCTTGAATATCTGGCATTGCTGTTTTCCAAGCCCGTGAGACTGCCTGCCGACCTGGGAAAGAGCTTAACCCTGGGGCAACTGCTCGATTCCATCGACCAAATCGAGGGTGACGCAGCAGTTTATGATGAAAATTTTGTGTGGGTTCGTTCCCGCATCATCAAAGAATTTCGGTTTCCTCTTACCGAGCATGATTTGGGCGTGCTGGATTACATTTACAAGAGCTTTAAGAACTATGATCTGGACATGCGTTACAAGAGTTACGGTCGGGAGTTTCAGTGGCGTTATCCGACTCTTCGAAGTCTGATCTTGGAGAAGGATTTGAATGGAGCGTATGGCAACTTTCTTGCCTCAGAAGGGGACTTTCAATGGTTAAAGAAATTTCAGGAGGAAGACCGCCTGATACCGGTGGTAGGGGACCTGGGGGGAAAAAACGCGATGAGAAAAATTGCCCGCTTTCTGAGAGAGCATCATAAGCGGGTGAGCGCCTTTTACGTCTCCAACGTAGAATTCTATCTGATGCGGAATGGAGGCTTTGAAGAATATGTGGAAAATGTGCGCCAGTTTCCGATCGACGACCACAGTATTTTCATCCGTAGCTATTTCGGATATGGCGTGCCTCACCCCGAACAGGTGGACGGGTACTGGATGTCATCGCTGATGCAATATATGCGTTCCTTCTTGCGTACGCATGATCAGTCCCCCTATTACAGCGCCCGCGATCTGGCAATACGGGATTACATCTCCCTCCAGCCGACCCACTAATGTCTGAGTCATTGAAAAGGATCGCTGCCAACGTCATTGCTTGCGAACTATGTCCCCGCCTGAGGGACTACTGCAGGCAGATAGCACAACAGAAGCGGCACATGTTCCGGCATGAGGAGTACTGGGGCAGGCCCGTGCCTGGTTTCGGAGATCCGCAGGCTAGGTTATGGGTCATCGGCCTGGCGCCCGCAGCCCATGGGGGAAATCGCACCGGCCGTGTCTTCACTGGAGATCGAAGCGGCGATTGGTTATACGCAGCGCTGTATCAATATGGTTTTGCAAACCAGCCCATTTCAACAAACCGAGAGGATGGCTTAAAGCTAATTCAGGCTTATGTCTCAGCCGCTGTCCGTTGCGCGCCCCCGGCAAATAAGCCGATGCGGGAGGAATTCGATAACTGTCGGCGATATCTGGTACGTGAGCTGAAAGTGTTGCGACACCTGCGAGTGATCGTCTGTCTGGGAAAACTGGCGCTGGATAGCTACTGGTTGGCTCGCAAGCAGCAGGGTTTGACAATCCCACATCCCCGGCTTCCCTTCACACACGGAGCCGAGTGGGACAGCCCGGAGGAAGTCACCTTGCTTTGCAGCTATCACCCCAGCCAGCAAAATACGCTGACCGGGAAACTTACTCGACCCATGTTTCACCGCATCTTCCGGCGTGCCCGTAAACTGTGCGAATGAATGTTCTTTTCCCGGCGAGCGCCTTTACGCTAAGCTGGGTCACCATGAACCGTCGGGCATTTGCGATCAATGTTTTTACGCTGATTTTTACCTCCGCCTGCCTGTTTCGCGGGAAGAAAGACCGCGCCGCCGGACCAAAAGTCTTCGATGTGCTGGGCAGCGTAGAGCAGGTCACCGCCAGCTCCATCTCGATCAAGACTGATCAAGGAGCCGTGGAGACATTTGCGATGAACGCGTCAACGGTACGCGGGGGCGACTTCAGGCCGGGCATGTACGTACACGTTTACTACTACCAACAGCCAAACCAAAACCTCGCCACCATGGTCGTGGAAAAGGTAAAGTGAGGCGCCGCACCCATCCAGACGATTAGGCCCAATCTAATGCCCAGCGTTAAACGGCCTATGCGGTCGCCTTGCAATATGCGTCGGAAAGCGATCTCTGCCCTGGACGTGCCGTCGGTGTCACCTCGGTTCAGAATTGACTGAGGACTGAAGCGGGACTCAACCGACCGGAGCTTTCCCTCTTCGCTGGCTACTTTGGACAGGCGCGCCGTGTAAACGCGGACGTAAGGGGCACTTGCCATTCCTGTGTCCTCGATTGCATGAATTACATAAACATGTTGTCACAAACGAGGCGCTAAGCGCCTAACTACGGCAAGTTACCCACCAGCAATACCCGACTTGCGGTATTCCTTGAGACCGATACGTGCGCTAACTTTATGGGGTGGATCGTAAATTGAAGCAAAATGGAAAGGAGCAACTATGAAAATTAAAAAATCATTGATCGCGGGGTTACTGATGCTCCTAATCCCTGCGGTGTCACTGCCGGTAATGGCTGATAGCGTCACCTTAAGAGACGGTCGGACATATATGGGCACATATATAGGGGGTACTTCCCGGACGATCCGATTTCGTACCGAGGGTGTAACTAAGACCTTCCGAATCGCAGAGGTGGGGCAGTTGAACTTTGGATCTGCTGTGACTGCCACTGCTGGGATGTCCTCATCCGACCAGTATGGTTCGCACTCTGGGACGCATTCCGATACACGCTCGGGTGTGCACTCCGGTACCCATGTAGGTCCCTACTCTACGGATACGACTTCTTCCGGTTATCCGCGTGTCGCCGTGCGCGACGAATATGTAATTCCTTCAGGAACAGTACTACGTGTTCGGACCAACGAGCTGATTGATTCGGATAACGCGCGTGTGGGAGATACTTACAGCGCGACTTTGGATCAGAATGTGATTCTCAATGGCCAATTGCTTGCCGAACGAGGTTCGCCCGCCAAGTTGCGTATCGCTGAGATGGAGGAGGCAGGTACGTTTACCGGTCGCACAATCCTGGTCATCGATCTGGTGGAAATGACGGTGGGTAGTTCCCCCTATGCGCTTAGCACTACACAGGTTGAGGAACGTGGAGGTTCACAAGGCAAGCGGACCGGTGCAGCCGTGGGGGGTGGCGCAGCGCTAGGCGGCATCATTGGTGCTATTGCGGGCGGTGGTAAGGGAGCTGCCATTGGTGCAGCGGTTGGCGGCGCTAGCGGCGCTGGCTACCAGATACTGATCAAGGGTGAAAAGCTCAAGATTCCAGCCGAAACAATACTGGAATTCACCTTGCAGCAGGACTTGTTCCTGCACCGGTAGGTAGAAGTCAGGAAGGGCTCGCAATACGCACAAGACTTCGCGTTCTAGGGCGAGCCCTCTGGCTGGTGCTTTGCGCAAGCTACGCCCAAGTGCGATCCCACTACAACAGGAGGGTCCTAACATGAAACGTCTATTGCTTCTTACTTTTGTGCTGACAATGGCAGGTCTTCTATCAGTTGACTGTACCAGAGAATCCAGTGAAGCCGCTAAAGGTGCGATTAAGGACGCGGGCGGCATGGTTGCCGAGAGCGCTAAGAAGGTCGGCGAAGATACGAAGGCAGTGGCCGGAACCATAGAAAGCGCGACTACGGATGCTACCATCACGGCCGCAGTGAAAATGAAGTTAGTAAAGGACGCTAGTGTTTCGGCCATGGATATTGATGTGGATACTAAGGATGGAATGGTCACACTCAGTGGTGAGGTTTCAAGTAAGGCAGAAGTCGACAAAGCGGTGGAGCTTGCGAGTAGTGTTTCGGGTGTAAAGATGGTGCATTCCAACTTGGCGATTCACAAGAAGTAGACTTACTCCGCGGGTACGAACCGGGAAAACCTACGATGATATTGCCGAGTGGCTGAAGCGAATGATAGGTAGAAGCGAAACTCATTTTGGGAGGTCAAAACATGCTTTGGACTATTTTTGCAATTCTCTTAATCATGTGGCTGCTGGGAATGGTTACTTCCTACACACTGGGTGGATTCGTCCATATTCTGCTGCTTCTTGCGATCGCCGCAGTCTTGATCCGAATCATTCAAGGCCGTCACCCCATTTGACGATCACGGCCCCAATGAAGACGATCCACGTTTAGTCAAACGCAGATCCGTCTTAGAACGTATAGCGCATCTGAGCGTTCACTGGCGAAAGACAAAGGAGAAAAAGACTCCAGAGTGACGTAGTTCAGAGGGCAGCTCACACCGCGGCTAAGGCTTGCTCCAGGTCAGCAATCAGATCGGTAGGATTCTCGACGCCGATCGATAGGCGAATCATTTTGTCTGTGACCCCCATGCGCTGTCGATCGAGTGGAGCGATATCGGAGTGGGTCATGCTGGCGGGATGCTCCGCCAGAGATTCCGTCCCCCCGAGACTGACAGCCAGTTTGAAAAGCTGCAAAGCGTTAAGGAAACGGAAAGCCTCAGCTTCGGCGCCAATGATGTCACAGGAAATCATGGCGCCGGTAGATCTCTCGCTGAGGATCGTCCTCGGCGAGGTGTCCGATATAATAAACGCGCTCCACTCCAAGTCCCCGGCTTTTTTTTCTTATCCATGGTCCTCTCCTGCGCTATCCCAAAAAGCGCTTTCCTATTTAGGAAGCAATGCAACTTGGGTAATGCGATGCCGCGCCATGTTCTCCACACGAATCACGCCATACCGCGTTTCCAGTACGTCACCTAGCCGGGCAACACGTCCCAAGTGCTCCATTACATAACCTGCAATCGTGGCAGCTTCTGTCTGGCCCAATGCCCACCCTAATTGTTCCTTTAACTCCTCCAGACGAACCTCACCACGCACCAATATACGACCATCGGGCATGGACTGAATTTGGGGCAGTTCCGCTTCCAACGCGTCCTGCAACTCACCAAACACTTCTTCCACTATATCCTCCAAAGTCACGAGCCCCGCTGTAGTTCCATGCTCATCAATCATGATTGCTATTTGCGTGTGGTGTCGGCGGAATTGTTGCAACAATTCATCCAAACGAATTATCTCCGGGACTATCAGCGGTGGGCGCAACAGCTTGCGAGTGTCCAGCGGTTCTTGTGATAGGTACAAGTGCCTCACTAGATCCTGTAAGTGAAGGATACCGATAACATTATCAACTGTTCCCTCGTAAACGGGGAGGCGCGTATGAATCGTTTGGGCAACTTGACGTAACAATGGTTCGGCCGGCATGTTCACATTCAGCATCACCATGTCGAAACGTCGGATCATGACGTCACTGGCACGCAAATCGGCAAACTGAAGGCTGCGTTGAGTCAACTGCCGCTCGATATCCTCAAGAATGCCCGCCCTGTGGCTTTGCACGATGAGCAACCTTAATTCCTCCACGGAGAAGGCTCCCTGATTCTCCTTAGGAGAGGGCAGACGGAACAGACGGAGGACTTGGTTACCCAGGGCGTTCATGCTCCAAATCAGGGGCATGAACAGAGTCACAGCCATTCGCATTGGCCTGGCCACCAGCAGGGCCACTTGCTCAGGAAATTGAAGCGTTGCTGACTTAGGCACTAACTCGCTGAGAACAACCAGTAGATACGTGATAACGACCAGCGTGACAATTGTGGCGATGGCTTCGCTGGTGACCTCACCAATAAAGGATGGCGGCAGAATGCGCGTAAATAGGGGTTCAAGGATGGCCTGCAGCGCAGGTTCACCAAACCGACCAGACATAAGCCCAGCCAGTGTGATACCCACCTGAACCCCGGCGATATAGCGGTTGATATGGTCCAATTCGTGTAACACCACCTTGGCCGTTCTACCATTTTGCGCCGCGATCGCCTCCATCCGGGTGCGCCTCACTCGGACTAAGGCATATTCGCCCGCAACAAAAAATGCATTCAGCAACACGAATGAAAAAACGATCAACAGACCTCGCGGAATGTTCGCTAACCCTTCCACAATTACGCCTCCTTCTGCTGGAGATATTCTTCAGCACGATCTGCCAACCGCTTGACGCAGATTGACTTCAACTGCCGATATTATTGCGCCGGGTTGTCATGAACGAAAAACCCTGTTGCTGTGTATGTTATAAGATTGTTGGCAAGATTGTAACGCTACCAAGCGGGGGATCTATACGCCCGTTTTTTGGGCCGCCAAGTGTGGAGTGAGGTGTGGAACTGGAGAGTATCGGAACTCCCATCTTGTGGATCGGCTTCACCTTGTTTGTACTGGCCATGCTCGCACTGGACCTCGGCGTGTTCCACCGGCGGGCACATGAGGTTAGGACTCGGGAAGCCCTTCTTTGGACCTTTGTCTGGGTCGTCCTGGCGCTGCTGTTCAACGTCGGCGTGTATCTCTGGTTCGGGTCGGAGCGGGCGCTCGAGTTTCTCACGGGCTACCTCATCGAGAAGGCGCTCTCGGTCGACAACATCTTCGTCTTCCTCGTCATATTCTCGTACTTCACGGTTCCGGCCGTGCTCCAACACAGGGTGCTCTTCTGGGGAATTCTGGGCGCCTTGATCATGCGCGTTATCTTCATCGTATTCGGCGCCGCTCTGCTCCAGGAATTCCATTGGGTCATTTATGTCTTCGGAGGGTTCTTGGTCTTTACCGGGGTAAGGCTATTCTTCCAGCGCGAGAGCGAGGTTCATCCTGAGCGGAATCCTGTAGTCCGTCTGTTCCAGCGGGTCGTCCCCTCTGTTAGCGACTATCGCAACTCGCGCTTCACCGTGGTCGAAGCGGGCAAGCGGCGCGCCACCCCACTCTTGCTGGTCCTCGTGGTCGTCGAGGCGACCGACATCGTCTTTGCCGTCGACTCGATCCCGGCGATCTTCGCCATCACCTTGGACCCCTTTATCGTCTATACATCGAATATCTTCGCCATCCTCGGCCTGCGCGCGCTCTACTTCGTCCTTGCCGATGTGATGGGAAAGTTCCACTACCTGAAGGTGGGCCTGTCCCTCGTGCTCGTCTTTGTCGGCGCCAAGATGCTGATCGCCGAATTCTACAAGGTACCCATCACGGTCTCGCTCGGCGTGGTCGCTGCCCTGCTTGGCGGTTCCGTTGTCGCCTCGCTGCTGCGTCCACCCACCAAGCCGCCGCTGCCTGTGCACCCTCCGCACGGCCCCTCCGCGCCAGCTGAAGCGAATGTGAAAGTATGAGTCACAAGGAACGCGCCGATCAGCCCCTTTCTACACTTCGGATCGCACGCAAGATAGTGGTGCTGGTTATCGGTGGGACGGTCCTGGCAATCGGCGTGGCTCTCATCGTCCTTCCAGGTCCGGCGGTAGTGGTCATCCCGGCCGGACTGGCGATCTTGGCTACCGAGTTCCTTTGGGCCCGAAAGCTTCTTCGCCATCTGAAGGCGCGCGCCTTTCAAATACTCGGCAAACCAACGGACGATGAGAAGGGTGCCTGCACACAAGGGACGACGGTGCGCCGGAATGGGACATGGTGGCGGAAAGAGCGATGAATTCTGGAGGTACTTAGAATTGGATTCGCGACAAGTCAAGACCAGCGCCATCGACGAAGGACTTGTTTTTGCGCTGGATCATTCCAGGGCCGCATCTTACGATCTTCCCGAACCGTCAAGCCCCAACTCAGACGCGATCTGTTTCATTGCGTCAATGACAAGCTGAATATGCGCGTCTAGATCCACTCCCAGATCAGCCGCGCCCGTAAATATATCTTCGCGCCTGACCGAGCGCGCAAACGCCCTGTCCTTGAATTTCTTTTTTACCGATTCGACGGTTATGTCCGCAACATTCTTGCTGGGCCGCACCAGAGCGACCGCGGTGACAAATCCCACGAGCTCATCTACCGCAAACAGAGTTTTGTCCATCAATGACTGTCGCGGCACTCCCAAATACTCCGCATGGGATTTTATTGCATGGATGATATCGTCCGGGTACCCGTGTGCCTCCAGGATCTCGGCTCCCTTCATGGGGTGATCGGGTGGGTCGGGATAGCGCTCATAATCAAAATCGTGCAACAACCCAACGATTCCCCATTTATGCTCGTCTTCCGAGAATTTGCGGGCATAGGCGCACATTGCCGCTTCTACTGCGAGGGCGTGCTTGATGAGGTTCGGATTCTGCGTGTATTCACACAGCAGCGCCCAAGCGCGCTCGCGGCTCAGCTCTTGTAATTCGGATCCCATTTGATATCGTTGCTTTGTGAGCAAAAAACCAAAAGTCTTGGAAATACTGCAAAATTTCCGTGTAATTTTATCATACCGATCTCGATCCCATGCACAGAAAAGCCAAAATCATCGCGACGGTAGGGCCTGCCTGTAGTTCCCCGGAAAGGCTTCGCAAGCTGATTCGTGCCGGAGTGGACGTTTTCCGACTTAACTTCTCGCATGGCACTCACCAATCTCATCGCGCCACCGTGAGGAACATCCGAAGGATCTCCGCTCAACTCCACATTCCGGTGGGCATTATGCAGGATCTGCAAGGTCCCAAGATTCGAACTGGCGCGACGGAAGGCGGCAATCCGATCGAGTTAAAGGCCGGGAAAAAACTGGTGATCACCACTTACCATGCCTCTAATTTTGTCAAGGCGCGATACATCATCGCCTTCACCCAGAGCGGAGCGACCGCTAACTTAATTGCAAAATACCGGCCCGGTTCGCGCGTCCTCGCCTTTACTCCGTACGAGGAAGTCGTGCGGCGCTTGAAATTGACATGGGGCGTGACCCCCATGCGAATGCTCCCAATCTCCAACGTAGATGAGCTGATTGGAGCGCTGGAGAAGGAATTGCTCACACGGAAATTAGCGAGAAGAGGGGACCGTCTGGCAATCCTGACGGGAGCGCCCATCCTGGAGAGGGGCCATACCAGCTTGCTGAAGTTGCACGAAGTAAAAGGATGATTTCAAATGTGGAGCGCAAGCCATGACCGATGGCTGAGAGCTAGCGACTTCTGAGCGCCACTACCTCGCCTTCCGCATCGTAAACTTCCACATTGCCAAACTGGGCCAGCTTATCGCGGACTTTCGAGGCATCGCCTACAGCGATAACCTGCAAGTGGTCAAGGTCGACATATTTTCGTGCCACGCGCTGAATATCCTGAGCGCTTACGGCAGCCACTTTCTGCGGATACGTATCCCAATAATTGGCCAGGAAATTGTAAAGCTTCTGGGTCAAGATATTCTGAAGCAAGGTCTGAGGCTCTTCGAGAGAAAGGGCGAAACTTCCCGCCAGAGCGCGTCTTGCGTCTTCAAGCTCCACAGGAGAAACCTGCTCGTCGTGGATACGCTTGAACTCATTCATAAACTCGCGCATCGCTTCTCCGGTGACATCGATTCTGACTTCCGAGCTTGCAACCCACACGCCGCGAAAGATCGACCCCGAAAAGGAGCTATAGGCTCCATAGGTGTATCCTTTTTCTTCTCGCAGGTTCATGAACAACCGCGCCGCCGCCCCGCCCCCAAGGATATGGTTCATCACGAGCATGGGAAAATAATCCGGATCCGTGCGCTCAATTCCGAGGTTACCCAGCATGAGTACAGTTTGGACCGAATGGGGTCGATCCACGAGATAGATCCGAGTCGGACCTTGAACGGGGATCGAGGGAATCGTCACTTTCGGCGTGTCTTTTGATTTCCAATCGCCAAAGACGCGCCGAATTCCGGGCAGAAATTCTTTCAGCGTTACATCCCCCACCACGGCAAGAATCGCGTTGTTCGGCCGATAATGCAGCGCGTGGAAGCCGCCCAGCTCCTCGGGCGTCGTTTTCTTAACCGACTCGGTAGAAGGAGTCACAAGACCGGCGGGGTGCCCTCCGTAAATAGCGCGGCTGAACCTCTCCTGCGCAAGAAACTGCGGGATAGACCGTTGAAATTGCAATTGAGAGAGAATCCGGTTCCTGAACTTCTCTACTTCTTCTTCTGGAAAGGTTGGGTCACGTATGACATCGGCAAATATGTCAAGCACCTGATTAACATTTTCAATCAGTCCTGATGTGCTTACATGAGTAGTGAATGATGCCAGACCCGAATTGCCACTCAACGTTGCGCCCAACGATTCCACTTCCTCGGCGATCTGCCGGCTACTGCGCTTCCGAGTTCCCTCCCGCAACAACGATGCCGTAAATGATGCTAGGCCATGGTAATCGGGAGGGTCTGACAAGCCACCGCTCAAAATCACCATCTGCATGAAGAAGGTCGGCACTCTGTGATCCTCGAGCACAATGACGCGCAAGCCGTTCTCTAATGTCGTTTCCTGACCCCGCGGCAGCTTCACTCTAAGGATTCGCTTGTTGACCGGAGCCCTGCCCTTCAGGATTGCCCCCTTGAGCGACTGATCGGGCCGCCCGGATGACTGCCGGCCACCGGCGGGACTCACAATTTGCGCGCCGAAGGCTGACAAGCACAGCACGACGCTGATTCCTACCCATACTTGAATTCGAACCGTCGCCCGGATGCTCATTGTTACTCCCTGAATCCTGTGAGTTTAGGATGAGGAATGTCCAATGACGCGTGGAACGAAGAATAGCAGGCCTGGGGGATCGAGAAATTTCAAACTCATATTGAACATTTGAGATTCGCCATTCGACATGGAAACGTCTCTTGCTTGCGGCAACGTAATCACAATCGTCCGGTTGGTTGCCTGGAGGTACCTGTTGGCCGCGCGGCGCACGTCTTCCTTGGTGACCGCGCGGACTTTGTCGAGTCGTGCATTGATCAGGTCGGGATCGTTGTAGAAAACGGCGTATTGGCCGATCATGATGGCGCGCGCCATGGAACTCTGAATGTTACTTATAAATCTCCTGCGCGTGGAGTTCTTGGCCTTCTGAAGTTCCCACTCCGCAATCGCTTCTCTCTTCAATCGTTCGATTTCTTCATAAATCACAGCCTCCACATCCGTTGCCTGTTTACCGGGCCGGAGCATGACGGATATGTACAAGGCGCCAGAGCCGCGCCGCTCACTCACGGATCCGTCCACGCTGGTTGCCAACTCCTTTTCCTTTACCAGTTTTTGATACAGGCGCGAGCTTTGCCCGCTTTGCAGCGCGGCCGACAGAACTTGAAGGGCGTAAAAGTCAGAAGTGTTACCGGGCACGGTCTTGAATGCTATCTCCACCTGGGACAATCGCGCCAACGGATCTTGTACCGTTGCGCGACGCTCGGCCGTTTGTTCCGGCTCGCTTGCATCCACCGGGAGCGGATCCGGTTGACGCGGGATACTTTCGAAATATTTCCTGATTTTCCTAATCACATCATCCGTCCGGAAATCACCGACGAGCGTCAAGACCGCGTTGTTCGGCGCATAATAGATCTTAAAGAATTGTCGCACTTCTTCCACGGCTGCCGCGTCAAGATCCTCCATCGATCCGAGTACGGAATGTTGATAGGCAAAGTTGTCATACAGAGTTTCCTGCATTACCTCGTCGCTTCTGCCGTAGGGCCGATTGTCGACACGAAGACGCCGCTCTTCCTGAACCGCGTTGCGCTGATTATCCAAGTTTTCTTCCGTGATCTCCAGGCTGCGCATGCGGTCTGCTTCCAGGAACAACGCCAGATCAAGCTGGTTGGAAGGGAGGGCCTCGAAATAATTGGTCCGGTCCTCGCTGGTTGTTCCATTGAGCTCACCGCCGTTGTTGGATATCAAGACGAAATGTTCCCCAGGGCCGACATTCTCAGACCCTTTGAACATCATATGCTCAAAGAGGTGGGCAAAGCCGGTTCTCCCTTTTTTTTCGTCGCGGGAGCCGACATTGTACGTGACGGCGATGGCGATGACAGGGGCATTGCGATCTTCAACCGTGATGACACGCAGGCCATTTTTGAGCGTTGTCTCCTTGAAGTGCACTCTGACGGAGCGTTCTTGAGCCGCGCTAGCCGCCAAAGACAGGCACCAGAGCAACGCTATAAAAATCCTGCCCGTATGTTTCATGAATCAGCCCCTCTCCCTTTTGTGGCGCCCCTGCAGCAGTCGCCCAACTAGTGAGTGCCCAGGTCTAGCTCGGACGCCTCCGGGATAAGCTACCAACACTGCTCAAATATTTCTATAAAAACCCAGGATCTTCCCTGGCGGCTTGCTTGCGCCCATACATACTTGGCGCCGGCTTTCAGCAGATACTCATTGCATGTCAACGAAGTACTTTTTCTGGTCTGGATAGAATAGAAGGACGACTTGAAATGTCTTCAGAAACCAGGTCTAGAGCGCCTTTTCCGTTGCAGTAGAGGATTTACTTTTCGTTGATGCAGCGAACGGCCTTCCAATGCCCTGCAAAGTCGATTCTCTCCAATCGGTCAATTTTCAGACCCACCCGTTGGAGCAGATCTTTTAAATTGAGATCGGTTCTGAAACCGATCCGGTAGCAAAGAGGAGAGATCATCTTTTCTACACTTCCCAAGATAGGATTTTCGCTTTGAAAATGATTCAAGAACAACAGATAGCCCTTCGGCTTGCAGACGCGCTTCATCTCGCGCACGACCGCTACCGGATCGGGAACCGTACTGATGAAATAGGCGGCCAATACTCGATCGAAAGCATCGTCGGGAAAGGTCATCCGCGTCGCATCCATTTTATGCAGCGAGACGTTGTCACGCGCCAATTTCTTGAGACGCTTTTTTGCCTCATTAAGCATCTTTTGCGACAAGTCAATACCGGTGATGGAGCAAAACCTAGGCAGCTCGGGGAGGGACAAGCCTGTTCCGATGCCCACGTCCAGCAGTTGCATGCCAGGTTGCAATTGCAACAATTCGGGAGCTTTCTCGCGGCCCGAATGAAAGATTTTTCCAAAAATCAAATCGTAGACGCTCGAGTACCGGTTGTAAACTTTCTCTACATATTCAACGCTCACCGTATCTCCACTGGAAGTCGCGGCCCGTCTTTCTGGTACCGGGGCTGATAAGCCTATCCCGAGAAAGCAAAATTTCCAACGAAAAATTAATCTTTCCGTCTCGTGAGTCAATCGTTCGTAGTCAACGGGCAAAGAGTAAGAGGCGCAAACCGAAAACCAACGCTTGGCGATCCACCTTACGTAAAGTGTCCCGTTTCACAAACGTCATCGTCGTTGTGAGACGACACTTCACAGACTGAATTGACAGGGGTCTCTCGGATCCCTCTGTGATGCCCCCCTAATCGCTAGAAGCGCGCGTTTGCCTCACTTCTTAGGCGGTACGATGGCTTCCTTACAAGCCTTCGAGACACGGAACTTCACAACAGTTTTGGCGGGAATATGGATCGGTTGTCCGGTTGCGGGATTGCGGCCCATGCGAGCCTTTCTGTTTGCTTTGACGAGGATTCCAAAACCGGGCAGTACAAATTTCCCGACCCTTTTTGTCTGGCCAACAGCAAGGTCCTGAATGCTATCGAGGAATGCTGCTGCCTGCTTTTTGGTAAGTCCGTTCTTTTCCGCCAGCGAGGCGACAATCTGTGTTTTGGTAAGTGGTTTCGCTGTTGCCATCACTTTTCCCTCCGGGGTTAAGATTTGAACCGCAAATATACTGCTATTGCTTCGCCGATGTCACTTGTTTCATGAATTTTTAACCGAAATTCTTAGCCGCAGATTTTTCGTGTCCGAATACCTGGAGCCACCCTTGCCCAAAACTTTACATAATGCACTACTTTCGGTGGACCTCATCTTGTTCCACCGCCTATTTCTTTTCTGTCTCGTTTTCATTCGTGTATTTGGTGATCTCCGACTTGACGGCATCCAGCTCGCCCTGATACTTCGCAATGATCTGTAGGTTGTGCCGGACCCAATCTGGAACTTCTGTGTTCCGTTGCATATCCGCCTGCTGCTTGGTAAGGGCCTCGATGTTTTGTTGCCACATTTGTTTTTCTTCAGCAGTTTGGGCCTTGGATAGTTGTTCCTTGTAGTATCGCATCGACTGCTCCACGGCCTGGGTAGAGGCCTGCTGGAAACCTTCTGCCATTGCTGAGACGCTTGCTTCTAGAACCTGACTTTTTACCCATTGATATTCCGCCGTGTTATACCCCAGCTCTTTAGCCGCCCGTAGGTCCGCTGTAAGAAATTTTCCAACGTCACTCAGGGTCCGCAAGCTTTCTGCCAGGCCGGGTTTCTCCTCCCTGGATTTGGCTTCGAAGCGGCTCGCCGCGCTTTTCGCGATCTCCAATTCGCGCTTGTGCACAGCCAGGTACATTTGCATCTGTTTCTCCGTAATCTTCTTGTCTGCAGGGGGATCGTATTTGTCTTCGGCTGCTTCCTTGAGTACCTGCGCGGTGCTTTCCTTCTCCATATTCTTATTGCTGCAGCCGAAGGCGACCAAGCCGCCCAGCGCCATCAGAATGGTAAGTTTTCTCATATGGCTTCCATCATGAAGCGATTGACATGATAACTTGGGATTCAGAATTTTACCCGCAGTTTTTCCGCCGTGCGAAACATTGCAAATGGCATGCACTCGGCGGCTCAACGCCCAGGGAAACTGACCGTTGAACATCACTCTCGCTAGTTTCGGTTCACCGAGTCACTCTTTTCTTCTTCGTATGCCGATCTTGGGGCCCAGTCCTTTAAATGGAGGTGAAACGTTCCACCGCAGGTAGTGATCCTGAAGAGCATGGAACGCAATGCAGGGAAGCGCGCTGTAAAGGCCGACGCGCTCATGCTCGGGCATCTGATGCTTGTCCAGCAGGGTCTCCACCAAATTGTACGCTGCATCCGCTTCCTCCTCGGTGATGTCCGGATGCACTAACAGGGGGAGCATCCCATTTTCCTCTGACCGTACTTGCACGCGGTCATCGACGATCAGGAGCCGAAGACGACAACGGTCCGCCGACCACTCGATCTCACCCCTAATCAGGGAGTCCCGCAGCGCAATCATGGCGACGCCATGCAGGAGAAAAGACTGTTCACTGGGGGAAAGGGCGTATTGATCCGCCAGCGTACGCAAAATCTTCCAACCCATCCGGAGCTGATGATCGTCAATGGTGTACCCACCACGATGGCTCATTGGGAGGCTAGTCCCAAAAATTCAGCAGAGTCTCTCGCAGATCAAATCCGAACGCGCGCTCCGAGATTACGATGATTGGAGGTCCCTGTAGTCTTTTGTACACCGAGCGATTCAACTGGCAATAAGTTCTCCGGACCAGGGCGGCAAAGCGGTCGACATCGTACCTCTCATAAACACTCCGGCCCTCGCTATCCGGCGGAAACAGCGAGTTGTCCAGCGCCCGCTGCTGGAACATTTGTACCAGCTCTTGTCGCGTGCGACGTCTCTCGATGAATTCCCCGATCAAAGGGCTGACTACTAAATAATCGAATGGGTCCACTTGTCCCGGCGCCAGTTCCGCGCTTGGCGCAACGGAGAATGCCCCACGGGGTATAATTTCGGCGCCATGCCGGTCATTGACATGATGGGCGAGACGGTAGACGTCAAGTTTGGAGAGGTCTCCAATAACCGACAGGCCCCCACACATGTCCCCATAGAGCGTCGCATAGCCTGTGGCGATTTCCGTCTCGTTTCCATTGCTCAACAACAACTCGTTGCGATCATTAGAACGCGCCATCAACAGGATTCCGCGCACGCGGGCCTGTATATTCTCCAGACTGACGGGTTGTCGAAAATCACCCAACGTCCCTTGATAGGATTCGATGATCTTGTCGACGATCGGCTGAATTGGCACAACCGTGTATTCGATTCCCAGATTTCTGGCGAGCGTTTGCGCAATCTCCTGCGTGGCGCTGGAATTATGTTTACTGGGCATACCCAGAGCAGACACCTTTTCTCTCCCCATCGCATCCACGGCAATGCAGGTTCCGAGCGCGGAGTCGATTCCGCCGGAAAGACTCTCCAGAATGCCGTTGAAAATCCCGAGTTTCTGATAGTAATCCCCCACGGCCATGCAAAGCGCGTCATACATTTCCGCCTCACGATGAAAGGGAGGTTCTGGGATTGGATCTCCGGATCCATCTTCTGTACGTAGCACTGCGATCCCAAGCTCTTCGTGGAACTGCCGCGCCATTTGGATCGTTTGACCTGTGGAGTCGACGGTAAAGCTGCCCCCGTCAAACGGAATCACGTTCTTGCCGTTGTCGCCGGCTCCAACCGTGTTGATGTAAGCGATAGGAATGGAATGCTTGCGCACCTGCCGGAGAACGAGTTCACGGCGACGGAAGCGCTTAGCGTCCAGTTCTCCGGGCGAAGCACACACATACGGGGAAGCATTGATAAGAACAATCAACTGGCTTCCCTTCCGGACCAATTCCTCAGTTGGCTTTACGGGGTAGTTCTGGTCCCACAAATCCTCGCAGATCTCCACTCCAACTTTGAAGCGGTGGTCGCCTAGGCGCAACTCAAATGGCGGTGCAGGCATGCCCGCCATGAAGTAACGTTTGTCGTCAAAATAACGATAATTGGGAAGCAGCGTCTTGTGCACAATTTGCACACACGTCCCGTTTTGACAAACTGCCGCCGCGTTGTATCGGACCCAGTTCTCATCCGGCCCAAGAATGCGGGTGTCAAAGTCGAGAAATCCAGTAATGACGGCGATTTTTTGGCTAGACGGAACAATCCGTTCCATCACCGCTTGCTTGTTTTCACGCAGGAACCATTGATTCATCATCAGCTTTTCGTCCAGGCAGTAGCCGGGAACGGCCATTTCAGGAAAGACAATCAGATGACATCCCATGCGGGCAGCTTGGTCGACATACTGCAGGATTTTTTCGACGTTGCCGCGTATGTCGCCGCTTTTCGGATTGATTTGACCTAAAGCTAGTCGCAGTTCCACAAGATCAACAGCGCCAGAGGGCCGGGTTGACGGCAACAATCAAATCGCCACATATATTCGCGGGACTGCCGAGGGGTGAGCCGCAACCATCGCAGGCTGCATCCAAAGACCCTAGTCCTCGGTTGCGAACCGCGATATCACTTCAATATTCTTGACACCTTTGACAGATTTCGCGCGCCGTCCTGCCATCTGCCACTCATCAACAGTTAGGGCATAAGTGCCCGAGCCGCGCAATACAATGGAACCGTTATTCGCTTGGATGGCAACTGCCTCGGCAAAAGCAGTCGTATCGGTGTCTTCTACGAGCGCTTGGCGAACCCGACGTACCAGATCCCGGTCCGCGTCGCTGGCCCAACTATCATGAAGAATTTCCCAGGACCGTACGTTTTCTCCCTTTTTAAGGGGAGGTTGCGTGATCTTGATTTTTTCTTTGGGCTCGATCTTCGCGCAGGCAGCGAAAACCAACGTAAAAAAAACAGACACCAAGAAACGTCTACGCATTTCAAGACTCTCCGCCGAGTATTCTTGCTTCAGATGGGTGAAAAATCAAGACGGCGCCTGACCGCGCCCCTAAAGAAACAAAATCGGCGGCAAGAAAACAAGCGCCCCGATGGGCTGTTACGGTGATGGACAAGACTGTCCTACCCCGTTGTTGATCCCACAGCCGCAGAAACCGACCTTTGGGCTAAAGAATATGCCAGGCGGCACAGAATCAGTGCTAGATTAGGAATCCAAGGCGGGCAGAATCATGAAACAAGGGAATTGGAAAGCACGCCGGACAATTTTTCTTTTGGTCTCTCGCCTGGTCGCCACACTCGCCATAACACAGCTCATTCATGGAGGTAGAGCGATGACTTTCGAATTGAAGAGTTCAGCATTCCAACAAAACCAACCAATTCCGAAAAAGTATGCCTGCGACGGAACCGATGTCTCCGCGCCCTTAAGCTGGAGCGATCCTCCCGAAGGTACCAAGAGTTTTGCTCTCATCGTGGACGATCCAGACGCGCCCGTAGGAACCTGGGTACACTGGGTTCTTTACGACCTGCCGGCGGCAACTCGAACACTTACAGAGGCTATTCCCGCGCAAGAGGCGCTCAAAACAGGAGGAAGCCAAGGAATCAATGATTTCAAAAAGGTGGGTTACGGTGGGCCCTGCCCGCCACCCGGTCGGGCCCACCGCTACTTCTTCAAGCTTTATGCCCTGGATCAAAAAACTTCTCTTAAACCCAGAGCCACCAAAGAGCAGCTATTAAACGCGATGAAGGGGCACATCTTGGCGGAGACTCAACTTGTCGGAACTTACAAACGATAGGTCGCAACCAAGTGGAGCAATCGTTTGACTACATCATGTGTTCATGCTCTTGAGGTGCCGCCTCCTCCTTTACAACCTCCTTGGCCTCGATATCGTCGCCTTTCCGCTCGCCTGAAACCTTGACATTATCCCCAACTTTCAAATCCCCAAGTTTTATTTCCTTATCTCCCTCCTTGAAGACGGTTTTGTCGGTAGTCAGGATATTCGTCTCGCCTCTGGAAGTCTTCACCATGAAAGATTTTTTCGCCGCATCGATCTTGGTGATCTCGCCTGTGCGCTGGGCTTGTTGGGCATAAGCTGGGGTGAGGAAGGCCCCCATAAAAAGGACGATCCAGCAAACAGCGTAAATGGAACTCTTCATAAGCAGGTATCTCCTTTCGTAATCCCGCACATTATATGCCGGTAAAACTGGTTTTCAAGGCTTTCAAGAAAGTTTTGACTGTTTTGGTCGCTTGCTCTACACTTGCAGAGAGAGCGAGGCTTATCGAGTATGTTCGGTTCTTTAGGTTTCAGCGAAATTCTCGTGATCTTCCTGATCGCTTTGGTCATTTTTGGTCCGCGCAAGTTGCCTGAATTAGGAAAGTCGCTGGGCCGAACCCTTGCAGAGTTTAAACGGGCAAGTAACGAGCTAAAGCGGACGTGGGAAGAAGAAGTTCGCACTGAAGACGAAAAAATTAGAGAACTCACCAGTGCTCCGGCTGCGCTGCCCCCGACGGATCGGGACGGCCATAGCGTCAACTGACTTCACCCGATCAGTTATTGAGTCTTACAAAACCTTGTGACAGGAGGGCCTTGCCACGCAGCTCTTCGGAGGCAGGTTGCAACCAATGGCTGGTGTCACTGCGTTGTGTAACCCTCGATAGCTTTCACGCCGAGATTTCCGAGCCGTGATTCCTCGATCCATTCATTCCCCTTGCCGCCCCAAACGCATCGCACTAAGATTCTACTGGTACCTACGTTGATGGGGTTTTAATGCGGAGGATAGAATTTTGCACTCCACGCGCATGCTCCTGTTTTCCTCGATCATGATTACCTCACTGTTGCCAGCTCCGCAGAGAGTGATTGCAAAGACGAGTGACGATACTGCAGTTGCTTCAGTCAAATCTCCATCGCTGGAAAAATTGCTCTCGCAACTCGTCACATTCAATGAACAACGCGACTCCGCCCTTGTGGGTTATTCCGGGATGCGTGAATATCAAGCGGGAAATGGTCTAACGCGCGCCAGGGCGGAGATGCGCGTAAAGGTGATATTTCACAATCCTGGAAGCAAGGATTTCACGATTATTTCTGAGAACGGATCGAAGGTTATTCGCAAGCGTGTTTTTCTCCCTGCCATGGAAGCAGAAAAGGACGCAATGCGATCCGATCTCAGGCAGCGCAGTGCTATTACGCCCGACAATTATGATTTCACTTTGGTTGGGACTGAAGACCTTCGAGACCACCGCTGTTTTGTACTGGAGGCGCGTCCCAAGCGGAAGGACAAATATTTATTGCGGAGTCAGATTTGGATCGATGCCGCAGATTACTCGGTGGTCCGCATTAAAGGAGAGCTAGTAAAGCTTCCATCGTTTTGGACACGAAAGGTGAGATTCATGCGTGATTACCAGAAGGTGGGTGATTTCTGGCTCCCGATGCGCGATGAATCGATCACTCAACTGTTGATTCTTGGCCGCTCTACGATGACGGTTCGATACTACGACTACGTAATCACAACGAAAACACCCGAGGAAATCTTTCCTCCAGCCGCGCGAATTCTTGAGTGAGTGCACGCCCTTTGATAGCAAAAACGATTCTGGCCAAGAGAATTGGCTTTTAAGGAATTGGACCGAAAATGACAGGGAGCGTTATTCATATGCACGTGATTGTCGATCTTTGTGTCATACCGATGGGAGTTGGAGTTAGCCTATCACCCTACATTGCCGCCTGTGAACGGATTCTCGCTGAAGCCGGGCTGAAAACACGGTTGCACGCGTACGGCACGAATATCGAGGGAGAGTGGGACGCGGTGATGGCGGCAGTAAAGCGCTGCCACCAGGTTGTTCACGACATGGGAGCGCCCCGCATCACCACGGCCATCAAACTGGGAACCCGCACGGATCGCGAGCAAAGTATGGAGGACAAAGTTCGCAGCGTGGAGCAGAAGATGGCGCAGTGATTCACCGCCGTTGCCGGCTTACTGTGTTCGTCTAGAGGGGGTGCCGTCTTGAAGAAGACGCTGCGCCCTTTCGAGTGTTTTTCGTACAGTGGAGGCAACTTGTGAATCTGGATGATATCGCAGAAATTCCTCCAGCTCGGCTGTCAGGGCAAGATAATCCGGTCGCTGCTTGTAGATTTCTGCCAGCACCAACTGGGGAAAAGAGAAGTGTCTAGGATCGAGCGTCTTGGCCCGCTTCAAATGTTTTTCCGCGTTCTCCAGTTGCCCCAGGAAGTAGTAGCTCTGGCCGAGCTGAGAGTGCGCCAGCGCATCGTCAGGTTTGAACTTGACCGCTTGCAGATTGATGGGCAAAGATTCCTGTGCCTTTCCCTGTGACAGAAGCGCTCCTCCCAGATTCACGAGCGGGGCATAGGCATCAGGCTCATGCTTGAGGGCCTCGCGAAAATATTCTTCAGCCTGTTTGTAATCCTGAGTTTGGTAGGAGACCGTTCCGAGATTGTTCCACGCCTCTACAAACTTGGGAGCGAGGTCCACCGCGTTTTTCAAGTATTTCACCGCGCCTGGCACGTCGTGCCTCGCGAGTCGTTCCTGGGCTTTCTCGTACTGGCGCCTGGCTTTCTCTGGAATGGACAACTGCAGCGCTGAAACTGTGTGCAAATCTTCGACCGAAGGCGTGGGATCAAATAAGACCGTGGCCTCGATCTTCCCATTCGCGTCTGCAAAGCTCGGACCCACATCAACGGATTGCCGCGTCTGCCCAGCCTGCGGAATGACGATGATCAGGGTATACATTCCCGGTAGGAGATTCTTGAATTTGAATCGTCCGGCCGGGTCGGCAAAGGTTTGTGCAGTGAACGGAGCACTGGACGCTTGAAGGAAGACCAAGGGTAGAATGTCACTGAACGGTTTTTCATCGCGTCGCACGATTTTCCCACGGAATTCGTACCGATCTTTCTGTCGGCTCTCCGCGTAGGGAAGCGTACCCACAAGGAGCAACAAAATCAGAGCGATCACGGTCCGGCGGGATCTCGTCATCTCAGTGCGCATGCAACACACCTCGTTGCTCTTAGGTCATGCTCCATAAATCAGTGAAAGAAGCGGCAAGATTTCGTAACCCATTGGAAAGAGGAATGCCGGGGGACGGAATCGAACCGCCGACACACGGATTTTCAGTCCGTTGCTCTACCGACTGAGCTACCCCGGCCTCTAATCACGTGGCTGACTTGGGGCCTACGATGAACTCTTATGCCACTGCCATCGTAAGGCTGCATTTTGTCGAAGGCGTCAAGACAGCGCAAAAAAAGGACAGGGCATCATACAGAAACCGGTCCAAGGTTGTAAATGGGTGATGAGATCCAAGAAAAATCACGATTGATTCCTTCATTCCAGGCCTGGTCCCGCCGGGAGGCTTTTCCGTTCTGAACATTTAGCCCACAAGCGAAAGGTCTTTTGTTATCCTTTACGTATGGAGAAAGAAATCATATTGGCGCAGCCTCGCGGTTTTTGCGCGGGAGTGGTTCGCGCTATTAACATCGTCCATGTGGCCCTGGAAAAATTCGGCAAGCCGCTGTACGTGCGCAAAGAAATCGTCCACAACAAACTAGTGGTTCAGCAACTGAGAGATCAGGGCGTCATTTTCATCGAGAGCTTAGATGAGGTGCCCGAAGGTGCGAGCGTGATCTTTTCAGCACACGGCGTTTCGCCCCGAGTGCGGCAGAAAGCGGCGGAGCGGCACTTGAAGGTCATCGACGCCACCTGTCCGCTGGTGACCAAAGTGCATCTGGAAGCGCAGAAATACGCGCACAAGGATTACTCGATCATCCTGGTAGGCCATGCAGGGCACGAAGAAGTGGCAGGCACCATGGGAGTGGCTCCGGAACGCATGTATTTGATCAGCAATGTCGACGAAGTTGAAAGCTTACACGTGGAGAATCCCTCGCATGTCGCTTATCTAACGCAGACCACATTAAGCCTGGATGACACTCGCGAAATTATTCGGGCTCTGAAGAAAAAATTTCCTAATATTATTGGCCCAGCGGCCGAAGATATCTGTTACGCGACCCAAAACAGGCAGGCTGCAGTCAAAGCGATTGCAGGCGAAGCGGATCTGGTATTGGTCGTGGGCTCGTCCAACAGCTCTAACTCTTTGCGGCTGGTGGAAGTATCCAGAAGCAAAGGCACCCGGGCGTACCTGATTGGAGATTGCCGCGCGATCCAGCCACGGTGGCTGGAAGGTGTGCAGCGGGTCGGACTCACTGCCGGCGCCTCGGCGCCCGAACTGTTGGTACAGGACGTTATCGACTACTTGAAAGATCACGGCTTCTCTGTTTTACGTGAAGTGAGCGTCACTGAAGAAGACGTATTCTTCCCGCTGCCACCCAACCTGCAGGCGGAAGCGAATATGGGTGGTAGATAACGATGACTGACGAGTTGAAGTCTGCTTACGAGCGGGCTCTGGAAAAATTAAAGGAAAAAGGGATTGACGCTCCCGTAGAAATTGTCAGCGACGAGCAGAAAGCCGAAATTCAAAGGGTACGAAATCTTTATAAATCCAAGATTGCGGAATTGGAAATTCGCAAGCAGGCCGACAGTGAAAAAGCAGTCCGTTCGGAGAATTACGAAGAGCTAGAGAAAATCCAGCAAAGTTTTGTCAGCGAACGGATTCGATTAGATCAGGAAGTGGAGCGCAAGATTGCCGAAGTCCGCCAGGGAGGACCGGGTAAAAGTTAAACCTGACGGGTTTCTCTCGTTTTCCGAATCCCGGTACACCGCGCGGCCCCTTTCAGCGTGGTCTTATCGTCCAAGATAACGTAGACGGGAATATCTCGCGTGTATTTCTCAAATCTTCCCTTGTCAGTGAATGCCTGCATGAAGACCCCGTCTACAAGCTTTGTTTGAATCTTCGGAGCGATGCCTCCTCCGATGTAGACTCCCCCCAGCGCCAGCGTTTTGAGCGCGAGATTTCCCGCTTCTGCCCCGTAGATAGAGACAAACAAGTTCAAGGCATCCATGGCCAATTCGTTTCTCTGCTGCAGCGCAGCTTCAGAGATGGCGGCCGCAGCGTCCTGTTGCCGAATACGTTCACGCAACCATTCCGGTTCTGTTTGCTTGCCCGTATCCCGCAAGAACCCATAAATATTCACTAACCCCGGCCCGGAAAGAATGCGCTCGTAGCTGACATGTCCAAACTTCTTCCGAAGGTGGTCGAGTAACGCAACTTCCAGATCCGTGCGCGGCCCAAACTCCGCGTGCCCTCCTTCGGAAGGTGAAGGGAGGTGATCTTTCCCGTCCCAGTATAGGAAGGCCTCTCCCAACCCTGTGCCAGCAGCAATGATCGCTTGATTGCCCTCTGCCCGGCTCCCTTGATTAAGACACAGAAGCGAATGCGCGCTCACGGTGGCAATCCCAAAAGCAGTCGCTTCCAGATCATTGATCAGGATGGCCGTTCTTGTCTTTAAAACGGCTGCGATCTTCTCCGATTCGACAATCCACGGGAGATTGGGTGTTACCACGCGCCCTTGCCGAACCGGACCTGCAATCCCGAAACAGGCATCAGTGATTGCTTGCTTGGTACCCTGCAGAAATTCTGTGATGACATTTTCAAGAGCCGGATATTTCCTGCTTGGGAAAGTTTTCCAGTCGACCAGCCGCATCGGATCGCTGGAATCATCAAAAACTCCAAGAATGGTTTTGGTGCCTCCGACGTCTCCCGCCAGAATCATGTTTGTTCCTTCGACAAAAGTGTAGCCGCAGCCTTATCGGCCAGCCAGATCAAGTGTTCAGTGTTCGCGGAGTTAAATCAGCTGATTTGAGAGGGTGGGCTCCTTCCCCATGAGCGATCGCAGGGAGCAGGCCACAGGGCCGAACGAAATCCGAAAGCGCGGTCAGCACCGATGCCCGAAATATCAGGATGGATCCAGAAATCAACGTCTTCTACAAAGATATTCCCGTAAAACCGGCGTCAATTCCTATTCCTGACCACGCCCGCAGATCCACCCCATCCTGACGCTGGGGATCAAGCACTATTGGAAAGAGTCGCATCCAACCCGCGACTACTTCTCCTTCAGAGTGCGAATATATGCAAGTAGGTTCGCAGCATCGGCGGGTGATAGGTCCTTTACCGGTTTCATTTTACCGGTGCCTTCGTTGATCTCTTTCTTGAGATCATCGTCTTTTTTCTGCTGGACCTCTTTAGAAGCGAGATGCTTCAGGGTCACCTGCAGAGACTTGGCGATCGCTGCGTTGCCTTCGCCGGAAGCTCCATGACACGTCTTGCACTTTTTAGCGTACACTGCCTTGCCAGCGTCGACATCGCCAGCCGCTTGCACAGTGGAACTACTTGTCAGCAGAATTAAACAGATCACGACTCCAAGTACGGAAGAAGCGGTAATAATTGCCATCAATACAGAACGTCTCATTGCTTGTGGTCTCCTTTTCAAGGTTTTCCCATGGTTGCTAATAGGGCCAATCGGCTTGCCAACTGTATTTCTTTACACAGCCGTCACCTCCTCTCAGCTCCCTGCATAGCTCCTTTTAGCCGCTCCCAGTATAGCATCCTTGCAAAAAGCGCCCTGGCGGACTTAAAAAGCAAGCCGCCGCCGAGATAATGACGTAAAATAATGGCGCAAAAGGACTTCCGGTATTTATGAGAAAACCTAGAATCTACGCTACATGCGATATTGGCCACCAGGCATTGCGGTGCCTTTTCGACCACGGCTATGACGTCGAAGTCTATGAAAAAGCCGATCCTCCTCCGAAGAGCCTCGTCCTAGAGAAAGTGGCATCCGGGATCGATGCCCTGATTACCACATTGCGTGACCCAATTGACGAGGAAGTGTTCCAAGCCGGGCAAGGAACCCTTAAAGTCATCGGGCAGGACGCGGTTGGCTATGACAATATCGATCGGCGAGCTGCCAATCGTTATCGAGTTCCGTTTACCCATACGCCGGACGTACTGACGGATGCCACTGCCGAATTTGCCTTCTTCATATTGGGATGCGTTTCGCGTAAGCTCTATCCGAGCGAAAATTTAGTTCGAGAGAAGAAGTGGACGACTTGGCATCCCTATCTCCCCTTCCTCGGGGACGAGGTATCGGGCAAGACTGTATCCGTCATCGGCGCTGGGCGAATTGGCAAAGCTTTCGCCATGAAGTGCAGCGGGTTTGATATGGATATCCTTTGTTGCAGTCGAAGAGGCGAGGACCGGAATTTTGTCGCCTCTGTACAACGGTTGTTCGATGCGAAGTTCGACTTTGGGCTGTCCCGGCGTCGCGCATCCATTCGATACGTCTCTTTGGAGGAGGCTTTGCGAGACGCCGATTACGTTTCCCTGCACGTTCCCTTCTTACCCGATACTTACCATCTTATGAACGACACAACTTTAGCGTGGATGCGGCCGACAGCCTATCTCATCAATACCTCTCGTGGAACGGTAGTAGACGAACAAGCTTTGTACCATGCCCTGAAAAAGGGCAAGATTGCGGGAGCGGCTCTGGACGTGTTTGAGAGAGAGCCGCTCCCCGAGGAGTCTCCACTCCGCGATCCAGACCTGGAAGATCGGCTGCGATTATTTCACCACTTTGCCAGCGCCGGCCGCCAAACGCGGCTCTCCCCAGATCCCTCGTTGGGGATGGCGGGCCGCTGCGTGCAAGGAGTCATCGACGTACTGGAGGGTAACTATGGTGGCAATCCCGCTGCCATGCCTTACGTAGTCAACAAGGAGGCCTTTCAGGACTGAAAGCTCATGCTTCGCCGTCACAAAAACCCAAGACCCTAGCCCTGGCCTAGCCCGGCCTAGCCCCTTGGACCAGAGTCCCAATCCTCGATTTGTGGTGACTTCGTTATCCCGCGCTAGGACGACTGAATTTAGCATATCTCTACCGCAGCTTACAAAAGTTGAATCGGAATGTCTGGCTCGGTGCTTTCTCATATGAGAGCACACTGGGGGCCGCCCCATGTAGCGATGCGCTGCGCAAGTTGTGCCAAGTGGCCTCCAGGCGTGATGTGCGCGAAGACCGCTTCGTCAGCAAGAGCGGCAACCAGTTCGTTTCGACCGGAGGCGAGTTCGGCGGTGATGCGGCGATCAGCTGGCGCGAAGGCGGAGAGGAGCAGCAGGCGATCCTCGGCCAACGGTATCTTCCAATCGGCAGGCAAACGCATGGCTTGCAAGTTGCGGGCGGGGCAAATGATGATGGGCTGGCGGCCACGCAGGAGTATGCGCAGGCACTCCTTTTCCACCCCGGAATGGAAGCCGCTGATGACGCAGCGCTCTTCATCGCGCCAGCGGGCAGCCTGATCATAGGCGGCGAGGATTACGTGACCTGGGCAACGGGCGGAGCAGAAAAGCGCTGTCTTGGGCAGTCCCAATGATTCGAGATTACCAACTGCGGTTAATTGCTCGGGCGCACCCTCGCCCAAACGTTCCCGCAACCGTAGCGGATAGCAGTGATTAGTAACGCTAACGACAAAAGCGTTCATTCTTCCTCAGCCTCGGACTCGCGGCCCATCCGATACTTGATGTCGTAATTAATAATGAAATCCAGCTCTTCGTCCGTGAAGCCGTAGTGCCCAGCCAGCACACTGAGTTGTCCAACGGGGTAGCCACTCCGTTGGCAGGGCCACTTTAGTTTGAGAGACAAAGTTTTTGACTTTTCCCATAACCGGGCCTTGAACGTCTGTTTGTTTTAAACGGTTTTTTGGTGTAATGTCCACGTTTGAACGACTGCTAAGAAGATTCTATTTGAGAATCGGGCCACCGCCATGCTGAAGTCTGAAGTCTATCCAAAGGCTCCTTTACTCGAGACCGTCTTTGAGATCAGGTTCCCGGGCGAACCCGCCGTTGAATGTCATCGGGACGAATTGTTCGAGTCCGTCAGAAATGAGTTTCCGCGAGTGCTCGTTCCAAAATTCGTTCCCGATCAGTTCCCGGCACTCCAGCCTTACCATTTCCAATCCGGCGATGGAAAGAAATCTCTCATGGTCGCGCTCAATAGGTTTGCTTTTTCCACCAAACAATATGACGGATTCAATTCCTTTAAGGCTGAAGTCCTGAGACACATGACCACTTTTGCCAAGCAATTTCGGATTTCAAAATTGAACCGGACCGGGCTTCGCTATATCAACATGATCCCCTATACTAGGGAAAGTGACTTGGTGCCAATCGGGCGATATTTTCGACTCAGAATTGAATTCCCAGGGGTGGCGAAAACGACAACTTCCAATATGAGTTTGGGTTGCGTAATCCCGACTGAGAAGGGTAGTCTAACAGTTCGCCTTGATTGCGCGACTTCTCAGGATAAGGCTCAGGAAGTGTTCGTCCTTGATTTTGACTATGCCAAGGAAGAGGATCTTACCTCTAGTGACCTTGAGAAATATTTGGAAGAGAGCCATACCTATACGAAAGAGTTTTTCGAAACAATAATTTCCGACGAGTATCGAAAAGTGATTCAAGGGGAGGTTATTGCATGACATCACTGGCCCTGGAGTGTGAGGATTTGAGTGCGACGATTCCAGAGAACTATCGTCTGGTTTGGCCGCGGAAGATAGAGACTGGTGAGGAGGTTAATGCATTTACAAGAATCGGCGAGGTTGCCAAACTCAATATCCCCGTTTGGGAAATTCCGGCTAAGGGGCGTTCACTTCTAGCCAAGCCAGCAATAGGTGTGAGAATATGGTCCGAAGAAGGATTCTATTTTGCCGAAAATGATCAACTCGTAATTTATGGGTCAGGATCATCACGTGGCGAGGCTCTTGCTGACTTTTATACCCATATCGTGCATTTCTACGACTACTATCGAAACTTAAAGGATGGGCAGGTAATTGGGGAGGCGGCAAGGTTAAAGCATCTATTTTCAGAAGTCTTCACAGAGGAATAGCCGCCGATGCAGATTGACCGAGATGATATCGAGAGAAACCTACCTAAGAAGGGCTTTGTGGCCGAGGAAGGCGATCATCGCTACTTCTATCACGAATTTCAGGGTCGTCGAACGGGACCATTCACGTTTACGTCTCGTGGGAGCCAGTTTAAGACCTACGGCAGTCCCTTGCTTTCACAGATGAAAAAGCAACTACGGCTGGAAACTGCCAAACAGGTGGTAGACCTATGTAAATGTCCAATATCTGCAGAGGAATACAATGAAATCTTAAAAACGAAAGGGGTTTTTCAGGATAAGGAGGAATAGATTCACGCGAAGGAACCCCACGAATGTTGCACAATGTCAACTAAGGACACTCGCCCTTAAATCCATCCACAGGAATCGCACTGAAAGTGATAGAGGGTCCCCATCGTGTTCCTACTTCGAATCGTTCATCCATGTATGTACCTGTTACCAGCGAATATCTAAATCAGCTCGAAAAGCACAATCATTAAGGCTTATACGTGCTCTACATACCCACTGCTGCCAAGCTGCTTCAATTTTGTGATTGCGAAAGCAGTCGCCTGATTCAGTGTGGTTCTTTGGTCTCGAGCTTGGATAGACACTTCGGCCCAAGGCACTCGAACGGGAAATAAGGTTGCTCGTAGAGGTGGTTCTATGATCGTGCCGTCCTGAGGATGAATCAGTAGGACTGGCTCTGTTGGCACCAGCGCGACATGTCGTCGCGAGAGGATGACCCAATAATAGTAGAGGCCAAAGAAGGACACGAATCCGCCGAATAGACAATCCAAAGGATGCCCGATCAAGGCGACCATGTGGAGTGGGATTGGCAATCGCAAGGGCCCAGTCATGAGTTGCTGATGCCATAGCAAGCCTGCACGGATTTGAAACGGCTGCGAACCTTTCAAAATAAAATCGCGAATCTCATCATACTCGGGATCGAGTAGCAGTTCGCGTCTCTGTTGTCGCCATCGTGCATAGGCCTCAAATGCTATCTTGGCGGCGAGCCGATACATACGAGGAGCAATAAGTGTTAGTGCCGGTGAAAGACGGAGCCAATTTCGCTGGTTTATGCCGGAGCCAGTGAGACCACCTCGATCAACCCCCATCGGCGGAGACGCGGTAAGGACTCTATAGAAGTTTCTACATTCCGCGGAGCGGCGGTTTCTGG
>JACQSX010000025.1 GCA_016211105.1 Acidobacteriota bacterium
GAACCGATTGATGCTGCACACTCCAGGGCTAACGCCAACAGCAGTGTTGGAAAAACTTGCCACCCTTGAAATGATCGACGTGTGCATTCCCACCCAGGATGACCGTTGGCTGATTTTGCCACGCTACACACAACCGGAAAAGGATCTGCAGCTCTTACTCAACCAACTCAACCTCAAGCTGCCCAGCCAACCTCCTTCGCGAATCACGGCTCTTCCCACTCTAAAGTCGCGCCCGACTGCCGCCGCAGGTTAAACCCTGTTTGTGGTGGAGACCTTTTAACAACCTTTGTTGATTCTAAAGAACTTACCTGTCCCCAGACTCTCCAACTGTGAAAGTCGGGTTAAGCGTCGGTCTTGCCGCGAAAACACTGCATAAGTCGCCTGGGATGGATCGGCAGAGCATGAGAATCGATTCGGCTCAGATAGAGTTTTCCCACAGGTTTTTCCACAGTCAGTGCAAAACTTTTCCAGCTTCCGAATCCCCGGCTAGACCTTTTCAGCCAGAGCTACCACACTGAGGCCGAACGGAAAGCGGATCGAGCCTCGCCTGAGCAGACGCGCTTCGCCGCTTAGCGCCCGCAAAAAAAGCGGCTCCAGAAAGGCCAATCTCGCAGGAAGAGGGCGCACATCCGGGCCAGGAAAAAGCCCCAAGCGCTTCAATAATCGGCGCGCCGCCGCAATCGGGAAAAGAAAAAAATTGGCATAGCTTCTGCGAATGATTCTGAATCCCGCATTTGACAGCAATCCGACGAGCAGGGACAAAGAGAAACGCGTACGGGTCTGCAACTCATCGTCGTGACTGCTCCACAACCACATTGCTGCAGGAACGCGCACAAACAGGAGACCACCTTTGCCCAGGACCCGGTGAAATTCGGAGAGCGCAATAGGAACCATGCCTAGTGGAATTTGACAGATCACGTCAAAACATGTGATCAGGTCGAAATTCTCGTTGGCAAAGGGAAGATCCGTGATGGAGGCACGCGCCACTTCGGCCGCAACATTCCGCGCGCGCGCAAAACGCAGCGCAGTCTCAGCTAAATCAATGCCTACAACGCGCACCGGACGCAGGCGCTGGCCCAACCATTGCAAATGAAAACCGCTGCCACATCCGGCATCCAGAATCGCACGCGGCCTCGAGTCACAGATCCAGCCCCAGGCAATCTCGCGCATACCACGAAACCACCAAAAGTCTTCTTCCAGTCGGTAGGTGTACTCCAAGTCTTGATCACGCATCCGATGAGAACTCCCGAATCGCGAGGACCGCCTGCTTTTGTTCCTGTTCAGAGATTGACAGATAGAGAGGTAAGGAGAGTACCCGTCCACAAATGGTTTCTGCCACGGGACATGGGCGTCCAGCATAGGGAGTAAAAGCAGGCATCTGATGCAGAGGCACCGGATAGTGAATCAGCGTTTCTATTCCTCGTCCTTTCAGGTGCGCACATAACCGATTCCTCTGCGGATGGCACATCGCCGCTACATGCGCCACAGGGCGACTCCCAGGGGGTAAAGCCGGAAAGATGCAGTCTGGCAGTTTCTCCCAATAATCCCGATAAACTTTGTTTCGCTGCTCGTTCCAGGCGTCCAAATAGGGAAGCTTCACACGCAAAATCGCAGCCTGAATCTCATCCAGCCGTGAGTGGAAAACCGGCTGGTCGTGGACATATCTGCCGATCTGCCCGCCATTCCGCAAGTGCCGGCATTGGGCAGCCAGCAGCTCATCGTTGGTGACAATCGCTCCACCGTCACCTGCCGCTCCGAGATTCTTGGTGGGATAAAAGCTGAATGCTGCCACTCGGCCCAAGGCCCCAACCTTCACTCCTTGAAATAAAGCGCCATGAGCCTGGCATGCGTCTTCCAACACCAGCAGATCATGAGCTTCCGCAAGCTTAGCCAACGGCGGCCAATCCACAGGATTGCCGTAGAGATGCACCGGCACCAGCGCCACAGTTTTTTCCGTAATGCACCCGGCAACAGACTCCGCATCCAGCGTCCAGGTTTTCTGATTGACATCGGCAAATACCGGCCACCCGCCCGCTCGCACGACAGCAATGGCGGTGAAAGGAGAGGTCAGCGCCGGGACAATCACTTCGGCTCCAGGCCGGATCACGCCGCCCGCCAGCAACGCCAGACATAGCGCATCGGTCCCGGAAGCGACGGCTACTGCGTGCTTTACCCCCAGATAAGTGGCAAACTCCTGCTCAAAAAGCTCCACTTCCCGGCCCAAAATATAGTGGTGAGACTCCACGACGCGCTGAACCGCCTGCATAATCTCCAGCTCTACCTCGGTCGGGAGACGAAGATTCTGAAATGGAACTGTGGCGCTCACAAAGACAGCTCCAACGCCAAATTCACTCCGCCAAGTTCCACATTGGCGGGCAGCGGATTGGGCCTGCCTGGCGGAGACGCTGTATTGGAGAACCTATTTCGTGGGAGCTTCATCGCCTACCACAGGGATCCTGCCGTCATAGCGGCGCAGTAGAATTAGCCGAACCCACAGGGTCATCAACTGCAAACATACACGGCTAAGATGACGAATACAGAAGATCTGGCTTCTGCCATGGCGACGTGGATAGTGATGGACCGGGACCTCGACAATTCGATAGCCTGCATGTTCAATTTTCTTCATCAGCTCAACACAAATCACGCCGCTTTCACAACGCAGTTGGATATAATCAAAGATTTGCCGGCGCATCAGGCGATAATCACAGTCCACATCCCTGATCTTCAAACCAAAAGTCCAATGGATCGCTACCAAGTAGAGTTTGCCCAACCAGATGCGGTAAAACGGGTCCGAACGCGAGATCTTATAACCATTGACTACATCGACCTCAGAGCGGGCCTCGGCAAGGAGTAACGAAAGTTCGTTGACGTCGTATTGTCCGTCCCCATCCGTGTAAAAAATCCATTCCTTCGTGCAAGAGTAAAAACCGCTAATGAGCGCCGCCCCGTACCCTCGGTTTGTGAGATGGTGAACCACAACCAATTCCGGGATTCCCCGCTTCAAGTTTTCCAGCACCGCGGCAGTGTCATCCTGACTGCCGTCATTGACAACGATAATTTCAAAGTTCGCCTGCAGCTCGCGGAAAATTTGCGCATTGGTGCGTACCAATGACCCGATGGTTTGCGCGTCATTATATGCCGGAAAAAACGCAGAAATTGATACTGTGGATTCTTGTTTCAATTCCCTGTCGGTCCTTGATTTTAACGGAACCGGCGCGTCGTGGGAAAGCACATTTTCAACCAACTCGCAAAATCCATTCGGCCATCATTCAACCAGTAGTATGTGCAATTCTCCGGGCCCGTGAACTCCTGTAGTAAGGATCTGTTCAATATCAGCGGTCTTGCTGGGACCGGTGACGAAAGTAACAGCGCTGGAGATCCCGCGCGCTTGCAGCAAAAAACTCGCCAGGTCGGGCAGCACTCGTTCTGCGTACAAGATCGCTACATGGACCGGGGGCAACAAAGAGAGGAGTCGCCCGCGCTGTCCCGAAGTCTCCAGCACCAAGGTGCCGGTGTCGGCCAACGCATAATCAGCGCCTGTGACGCCCACCGCGACGGATACCAGTTCAAACTCACCGGTGATAAGCGGGCCTCCAGAACGAAGATCACGCATCCAGCAACCCAACATTTGCTGGGTCTCCGCCTCCCATCCGGCAAACCGCAGCAGATCATGGTTTTCAAAAAGCAACGCGACGTCCGCCGGTTGATTTTCTAACGCCTCCAGCAGGGTATCGCGAATTTGTTCTGGCCTGCACCGGTAGACATGCGTGCCTGCGCCGATCGCCTCCCGCACAAAGCGGTCTCGGTCGTGGGCGGACCCCGGAACCGCAGTAAGCCCTAGCGCAGGTAAATCATACCGGACGTTTTCATGGCTCTGCCGGCGGTGAACCTCGGTCATTAGGTCACTGCTGTCGACGTCCGATTTCGGATTGCCGATCCTCGAGGTTTGTTTCCATTGCTGCCGAAATGTCTCTGGCGCGGGACTGGGCAGGTTACGAAATTGGCTCCATCCACGCAAAACGCGTTCCCAATCCTTGGCGGCAATAAGCAAGCAAAACCAGCGCAGCAACCGGCTCGCCAGTCGATAGCGAATCGCATCCGTCATGAAAAACTTCCACATCTTCATGGCTACCGTGCGCGATCCAGGGGCGTGATCCGATTCCACAACGCGCTGGCGCAAGCGAAGAAGCATTTCAGGAATCGGTATTTTTACCGGGCAGACACTTTCACACTCCCCACACAGCGACGAAGCAAACGGGAGGTCAACAGCACGCGGCAAACCTAGCATCAACGGGGCAAAAACGGCTCCAATCGGACCAGAGTACGTCCATCCGTACGCATGACCGCCGATTTGTCGGTATACGGGACAAGCATTCAGACAAGCACCACATCGGATGCAGTGAAGACTTTCCCGCATCTGCGGCTCTGCCGCGATCCTCGAACGGCCATTATCTAGGATCACAATGTGCATTTCCTGCGGGCCATCCATTTCATTGGCGCGCTTTGGCCCGGTCAAAATAGAGACGTAGCTGGTCATCTTTTGACCAGTAGCGCTGCGTGGAAGGACCTGCAAAAGAACCTGAAGGTCAACCCATCGAGGCAGCAGCTTCTCCATTCCGATGATCGCCACGTGGATGCGCGGTAGCGAAGTGGTCAGGCGCGCGTTTCCTTCGTTTTCCACAATCACCACACTGCCGGTCTCGGCGACGGCAAAATTTCCACCAGAAATTCCGATTTGAGCTCGCAAAAACTTGCCCCGTAAAGCACACCGAGCTGTTTGTGTGATTTCGGTAATGGATGCGTCCGGCGATGAGCCCAGTTTTTCCGCAAACAACCGGGCGATGTCCCTGCGAGTCTTATGAATGACCGGCGCGATGATATGGGAAGGCCGTTCACCGGCCAACTGGATAATATATTCGCCGAGATCCGTTTCGATCACCTCGATTCCGTTTGCCTGGAGTGCCTCGTTCAGTCCGATCTCTTCAGTCACCATGGACTTGCTCTTGACTGCCAGCGTGATTCCGTATTTCGAGGCCAAATTAATGATGTAGCGGTTAGCCGTTGTCGCGTCCTGGGCGAAAAACACGCGAGCATTGCATCGCTGCGCATTTTCCGAAAAACGTTCCAGGTAAGTGGAGAGATGAACGATCGCATGCGCCTTGATCGCGCAAGCCAACTCTCGTAACTGTTCCCAGTCAGCGCACGCCTGGATCGCCAGTGAACGTTTCAACAACAAGCCATGGGTGGCGGACTTAACTGCTCTTTGCAGCGCCTCGTTTTGCACCGCCGCCTTTGCTGCTTTTGAAAAATTCTCCGTGAGACTTTCCCTATGCACATCAACTCCGAGCCTAGCCTGCAACCAATACCTCCGCTATATGCATGGTACGCACGTTCAGGCCGTGCCTGCCCATCATCCCTCCTAAGTGCATCAGACAGCCCATGTCGGTTGAGACCAACAGGTCTACATTGGCTTCTTCTAAATCGCGCAGCTTGTCCCTGCCCATGGAGACAGAAATCTCGGGGTATTGGACGGAGAATAAGCCTCCAAAGCCACAGCACTGATCGGCTCCCGGCAGTTCCACCAGTTGCAATCCGCGCACGTTCTTGAGCAGGCGCCGCGGCGCTTCGTGAATGCGCAGATTGCGCAAAGCGTGGCAGGAGTCGTGATAAGCGACCCGCGCATGTAACTGGGAATCAAAATCATCGACACCGCAGATTCGAGTCAAGAAATCAGTCAACTCTACAACTCGGTCCGCGAAAGTGGCGATGTCTCGGGGCTCCAGATCAGGATGGAGGCGATACAGATGCTGCCGCATCATTGCCGCGCACGATCCCGAAGGAACCACGATGTAGTCGGCATCTCGGTAGAGACCAAAGAGGGAGCCGCTCACTTGGCGCGCCTCCGGCCAGAAACCCGAGTTGTAGGCGGGCTGTCCACAGCAGGTCTGGCGGGAGTCAAAGCAAACATCGGCGCCTGCCCTTTCCAACAATTTTACGCTCGCCCATGCCACCTGTGGAAAGAACTGATCTATCAGACATGTTACGAACAAACCGACCTTCATTGTGAAACCATGCGAAGCGGTCTTGAAATCCGAAAGACGTTTTGAACCTTTGCTTAGCCAAATTTCTACGGGTCGACCGGATTCTACCGAATTCTATATGATATCTAGAGCAGTCCAAACACAAAAGCCGCAGGACTCAACGCAAGGGTCACCGAACGAGACCTCCTCCCAAGTCGAGCAGACCTCGAGGAAACCATCAAGTGTGTTTGTCCTGGTGCAAACACATGGCGCAATAGAATCTGATATTCTCAATGGATGATTATTTGCGCCACCAATCTTACAAAAAAATTCGGCTCGGTCGAGGTGGTCAAGGGGATTAACTTTCACGTGGCGTCGGGAGAATGCTTTGGTATCCTCGGTCCAAACGGAGCCGGCAAAACGACCACAATGCGCATGATTTACTGCGCTTCTCCTCTGACTTCAGGAACATTGACGGTGTTTGACCTTGACGTACAACGCCATTTCCGAACGATCAAGGCCCGTTTAGGCGTCGTGCCTCAAGACAACAACCTCGATGACGATTTGACCGTGATTGAGAACTTGCTTATGTATGCCGAATACTTCGGAATTGCCAAATCAGAGGCGTTGCATCGCGCTGAATCCTTGCTGGAGTTTGTCCAACTTCAAGAAAAATCCAGGGATCGAATTTCCACCTTGTCGGGCGGCATGAAACGGCGCTTGATTCTGGCCCGTGGTCTGATCAACCGTCCCCACCTACTAATACTGGATGAACCAACAACCGGTCTGGATCCAGAAGCGCGACACTTAGTGTGGCAGAAGCTGCGCAGCCTGAAAGAGAATGGAACCACCGTCGTCTTAACCACTCATTACATGGAAGATGCCGAGCAGGTCTGTGATCGGGTAGCAATCATGGATTTAGGTACAATTATCGTGGAAGGAAATCCGGTGGAACTGGTGCGGGGAATCGTGGGAACGGAGTGCTACGAGCTGGAACCTTTCCCTGCAACCGACGGTTTTCTGGATCACAGGTTGCGGGATGCAGGAGTCCCCTTCCATAAGCTGGGAGCGACTTATTATCTCTTTCCTGGTTCCGCAACCGGAGAATGGACCGCGGAAGAAATTCCGCATCGCCGGTTGCTACATCGTCGGGCGACGCTTGAAGACCTTTTTCTGAAGCTGACGGGCAAGGAGTTAAATCAGTAATCGTTATCGAGGCAAGAAGGCATAGGTGAGAGCCCAATCGGGAGTATCCTGGAAATTCCCCTGGTGGATGGCTTGGCCGGCGGCCAGCTTCTTGGCGATACGGGTCTGGAAGCGCAATTTCACGGTTTTCCGCAAGCATTGGATCGGAGCGATCCTGGTCTATTTCGCCGATCCTATTTTTTACTTGATTATCTTTGGAATCGGCCTGGGCGGCTATATCAGCAGCATGGAGGGAGAGAGTTACTTAGAATTCATTGCTCCGGGCATTATCTTCGGCACTGCCATGATTACCGTGTGCATGGAGTGCACGTATGGATCTTTCACTCGGATGGAAATCCAGAAAACGTTTGAGGCCATGATCGCCACACCATTGAGTATCGACGACGTGATCATCGGGGAAATCTTGTGGGGAGCCAGCAGGGGGTTGTTCACTGCCACGATCATTTTCTCCGTGATCCTGTTTCTGGGCTTGTTTCACTCCCCGTGGGTGATTCTTATTTTTCCGCTCGTGGTCCTGGAGGGAATTTTATTGGCCTCCATCAGCCTGGTTGTTACTTCCTTCGCATCCAACTATGAGTATGTCAATTATTACTACGCGCTTTTTATTGCCCCGGCATTTTACCTCTCGGGTATTTTCTTCCCGCTGGAAAGATTTCCCGCATGGCTGCAAGGCATCGCCTACGTTTTGCCAATGACCCCACTGGTACGCATTTCCCGCGCTTTAAGCAAGGGAGTGATCGCACAATGGATGTTGGGGCCACTCACATGGCTCATTTTGTTCGCGATCGCATGCACTGTGCTGGCAGTAAACTTAATGAAGCGCCGCTTGATAAAATAGAAGAAACAAACTCATGATTATCGGACTCACTGGCCGAAATGCAAGCGGAAAGGGAGAAGTGGCCGACTACTTGAAAAGCCGGGGTTTTCAGTACTTCTCATTGTCGGACATCATCCGAGAAGTGATTCAGCGAAGGGGACAGCAAGTCACACGCGACGCGCTCATCAAAACCGGTAATGAATTGCGCCAGCAATACGGCCGTGGATACTTGGCTGAAGAGATCGCTCGACGTCTACAGGAAGACCGGAATTGCGTGGTGGATTCCATCCGGAATCCTAACGAGGTTCGGGTATTGAGGCGAAATCCCCGTTTCATACTGGCCAACGTGATTGCGGACTCTGCGGTGCGCTTCCGCCGCATGCAGCAGCGCCAACGTGAAAGCGACCCGCAAACTTTGGAAGGGTTCCGCGCCTTTGAAGAACGGGAGTTGAGCATCGACGAGGACGCACAACAGCTACAAGAAGTGGAAAAAGTGGCGGACATCACAATCGAAAATAACGGCACGTTAGAAGATCTGCACCGTCGCTTGCACGAAACACTCCAGTCGATCGCCCGCCAGCAGAAGCGTCCCGATTGGGACACATATTTCATGAGAATTGCGCAGGTAACGGCCTTGCGCAGCAACTGCATCAAGCGTAAAGTTGCCGCCGTGATTGTGCGGGATCGTCGCGTGATCTCCAGCGGCTATAACGGGACGCCGCGAGGGACAAAAAATTGCTATGAGGGGGGCTGCCCCCGCTGCAACAGCACAACGGACAGCGGCGCCTCTTTGGAAGAGTGCCTTTGTAGTCACGGCGAGGAAAACGCGATCACTCAAGCGGCGTATCACGGCGTCAGCGTGAAGGGCGCGACGCTTTACACCACTTTCGCTCCCTGTCTGTTATGCACTAAGATGATCATCAACAGCGGCATCGCGGAGGTGGTCTATAATGAGGAATACCCATTGAATGACTCCTCTTTCCGGCTGCTGCAGGAGGCTGGGGTTCGGTGTAGAAAGTTATAATGACAGCCGATCACGGACCACGCACCGGCACGCCAGCGCCTACCGGTGCAGCACGCAAGCGCAGCCGGTGCCGATTGATTGAATGATGACTACGGACAAGCAAACATCAAACAAGTACGTGGAGCTCACGCAGGGTTTCGCCTTCGAAATTCCATTTATCAAAATGATGCAACAGGTGCTGGCCAACCACGGCCTGCACTCCTACGTCGAAAATGAGTTCACTGCAGCGATCTACCAAGTACCCAATGCCCGGCTCATGGTCCACCATTCCGACGAATGGCACGCCCGCGAATTGTTACGGGTCTTTTTTGGTCCCGGTTTCTTGATTCGCCTGGGAGATCTCTACTCGGAGTAACGCGTCACTTTCTCTTCTACATTGCATTGCCGACTTCTGCGCCTTAGTACCTCGATTCACGCTGGACGGCGCCTTTACATCGCTGGGGGAGAGCCAAACTTGTGAAATGCGGTGAAGTTATTCACCGACTTGACCTGTCCATCAGCTCCCATTGTGGTCACCGTACCTGAAACGACTCGACTCTTTTGGTTTACATCGATCGTGGATTCCGGGCCAGCGCTCGTACCGTTGAAGACAACGATTCCGATGGTGCCGTCAGGAAAAACCACGCGGTAGCGAAATTGAAAATTTGTTCCGAGCCAACTTCCGCTGACGCTGAAGAAAGCGCCTGGCGGATCCGCGTTGGGACCGGTTTCACGCCTTCCCACACCAATCAAATCAAAACCGACGAAGTCGAACATCCAAAAGCCGGCTTCCACAACGGCATTCGCGCTGTTGCGCACTTCATACTGGAAGGTAAAACCGAGCGGGCGCACGGGAATCGCGGTCAGTTGTGATCCATCCAGTCGCAACGTCAAATAGGGAATGGAGCGCCCGGGCGCCGTTTCAATCACGAGCGTTCCTTGCTGTCTCCCGAGCGCGGGAAACATTTCAGACACCAGCTTGGCAAAATGCTGGTTGGGTTGCAGTGTCACCGGAGGGAAGACACCGATGTTGTTTGCTCCTTGGAACAAGTCGATGGTAACCGTGAGTGCCGTGTTGTCAGGATTGACAAACGCAATGCCCGTATTGCTACCCTCCTCCTGATTGTTGAGCTGGATAATTGCATGGCGAAAGCGTTGTGGCGTGGTCACGCCAACCGAACTGATGACTGTGCCTGCACTCTTTTGGCGAAACAACAGATTGCCGGAAACTTTGCCGCCTGCCGTGGTGGAACGCACTCGCACCCAGCCATTTCTGAAAGTAACGTCGGGAATCGTCAAGATGGTAGTCAACTCCTGAAACGGTGACAACGTCAACGTGCGGGATGCGCTCAGCGGTCGGCCGTCAAAACTCACCGAGAAAGGAGCTCCATTCGTGGATCCGGGAGAACTTCCCTGAAACGCTTCAATGATGATGGTATTGTTGGTCTCCACTTCGTTACTGATCTGCAACAGGGTTTCAAATGCGGGGTTTCCACCCACCGCCATGTGAGGCAAAGCCAAGTCCGACTGCGCCAGGAGGGATCCGACGCAAAGAATCACAATCACAATTCCAAGACCGTGCCGCACACGACCTTTCTGCTTTCTGATTCCGCATTCATCCTGGCAGAATTTTAAGAACTTCTCAGTTCTAAAGACCTTCCCGTCGCGGATCGTCCAGCCCTCCTCAGACAACCGATGCGCTTGCTCCGCCGCCAGCAAAGGAAAACGACGAGCGAGTAATATGACGCCCCGTTTACCCAAGATGCGGTGCCAGGGAACCTCCCTTGGACAGTTGCGGAGAGCCCACACGACCGTACGCACACTGACCTGCGCTTCGTGAGCAATTTCCCCGTACGTTCTGACTTCGCCTCGGGGAATACGGCGGATCCATGCGTGAATGCGCGCAAACGTTTTACCTGGCGGCGCTGTGATTCGAGCCGTCTGTTTCACGCTTGGCGCAACGCGGGTTCCATGAATGGGTTCCATGAATGTGCCTCGATGAATTAAATTTTTCTGAAAAAGGATTTCTTGCTGCCATCTTTGCCTCAAGTATAGCCTCTAATTAGCTGTATTTAAATGGTTTATATCCTAAGCCCACCAGCTCCAAAAGCGGGATTTTCGCTGATTTTCCAGTTCATGAGTGATTTTCTTTGGTTTATTCAGTTTTTCTACAGTTTCAGTCGTCTTATACTATTTAGCAGACACAATTTCCGTGAAGGAGGAGAGTATCGCAAATGGCTAAGACAACACCAAGGAAAAAGAGCTCTTCTGCTGCCAAGAAGACTCGTGCTGTGAAGAGAACCATTCGGAAGGGTGGAGCTAAAGCAAAGTCGCCCATGAAGGCGAAGATGCGCACAAAAAAGGCCGCAAAGAAGGCCGTAAAGAGGGTCGCAAAGAAGGTCGCAAAGAAGGTCGTGAAGAAGGCTGTAAAGAAGGCCCCCAAAAGGGTAATGGTGTCGAAAAAAGCTCCCAGACCAGAGCGAAAGGTGGCTGCGCCAAAGCCGCAAGTATCTATTCCATCGATTCCATCGGCTCCTCCCCAAGTCCCGACTCAGCCTGGGACTGCAGCAGGAACGGAGGGAAGCCAGAGCTCGATAAGACCGTCGGTCGAAGGCGGTTTCGGTCCTTTGCAATCCGATATCAAAAGCGGCTTGTAGCAGTCCTTGGACCTAACGTGAGCCCGGGGCTGGATGGAAGCCTCCACTAAAGACGGGTCATGAATCACGATCGCGCGCGGGCTCTTCCTGGCCAATTGCGGGGCTTCCCGAAACAGACGGGCGAACCAGAACTAAATATCCCGCGCGCTTCCTGCTAAAAATCAAAAGAATGAGTCAACTTTGCGATCAGCGCTCGATTGATCCCGCCGGGAGTACTGGCGGCGGCTAGAGTCCTGAACTCGTTATACACCAGGAAGAAATTATCTCCCGGACGGTAAATGTAGTTCAGGCGGAAATTAATCCCTGCGAAGCTGCCGGCGCTGTTGTACTGAAACGTGGTACTGGTAAGCCAGCGCGTATTGAACGCGTAGCTGATCTTGCTGTTTATCAAATGGGACCGAAATCCCCCTTCCGCTAACGATACCTTGCTGAATTGATAAGCCGGATTGAGTGAAAGGTTTTTGCCCAGCTTTATCAGAGGCTGCCAAACCGTCTGAAAGTTGGTTCCTCCATAAAAGCCCCATTCACCACGAAACGTAACGCTGCCCGACACGTTTCGATGCGAGCTTGGGAAATAACTAAGCACGAACGAACGCCAGTGATAGTCACCGCCGGGAACCGTTACGAGATTCTGGATTTGAAAGGGTCTCCGAATGCGATCAAAAATAGAGCTATATTTCGCAGAAAAACGATCCCCACTCTGGAAGACGGTCTCAAAGGTGACATCTTGACTGCGAGTCTCCAATTGCCCGGCCTGATTTGCAATATAGTCGAAGTTAGTTCGAAACATGAACTGCCGGACCACGCGGCTATTGGGACGCGGCTTCAGATCAAACTGAAGCTTTGTTTTCTGCATGTCTTTTCTGGGGAGCCACCCCATCTCCGGATTGAAGTTCCGCTGAATAATCATGTGTTCTACGTTAAGCAACAGGAGATCCGAATCCCAAAATGAGCGAACCCGACCGGCCCAATTATCTTTATTTTTCTCCGGTGAGAAGGAACCTGTCACAAAGCCCGTGAGGTTAAAGTGATCAGCAAAGGTGAAGTTCGCATCCAAGCCGGCGGCGCGATTATACGGGTCATCGCCTCCAGTGGAGCTCCGATTGGTGAAAATTGCGCCCACGTTGGAGCGAGCCAGCAGATCTTTCTTGACCCGAAAGACACTGAAATTTCTGCGCGGGATATTCTGAAAGTCATCGGTTGCCGCATCAATCAAGCCCAACGTCCATCTTTTCGCTTTCCCAATAAATTTTGTTCCCCACAGGATAGGAACACTTTCCCCACTCGGCGATAGACCAATGCGACGACTGAAAAAAAGTTTCAACTCCGAAGCCGCTCCACCTCCCGGGCCATAATCAAAAATGCCGGCCCCTTCGAGGAAGAACTCGCGCTTTTCAGGAAAGAAGGCTGGAAAGCGCGTAAGATTCAATACTTGTTCGTCCACATCGGTTTCCGCGAAATCTGTATTTGCCGTCAAGTCCAGAGTAAAGTTTGACGTAACCCGATACTTTATGTCTTCCAAGCCAACCGTCGGGGAGAAGTCAAAATCCGAGGGTGTTCCATCGCCAAAATATGTGCGACTCAGGCTAGCCTTCATAAACGGTTTAATTCTCCACGTAAGCCCGGCCTGCAAATTTTCCAGTCCCCGTAAATGACCTGCTTGTGAAACCTGTTGAAAAGTGAAACCGCGTTTGTAATTACTCCAGTAGGTAAACTCGTTTTTACGCCGGATGATACGCTCGAAATCTATACCCCACAGTTGCTCCTGTTGTTGCGTGACACGCAATGTCTTGAAGGGGACTTCAATTTCGACCGCCCATCCCTGCGGCGTGATGCCGGCCGCCACGTTCCACTTCTCGTCCCAATTGACATTGGTCACACGCCCCTCATCAGTTATGAGGGCATCATACTGGGCGCCCAACGGATTGGTCCGAAATAAAAACGCACTTCGGTGGTCGTGAAAGGTATCAAGAAGGATAGAGATGTTGTCATCATTGTCAAACGCACTATCGCGTTGCAACTCCCGGGCTAGCACTGCCGCCGGGTCAGAGTCATAGCAGGTAATGCCAAAGAAGAGACTCTGGTTTGTATACAGAATCTTTACCTCGGTTGCTTCACTCGCCGGCTCGCCTTCATGGGGGTCCCGTTGAAGAAAATCCGTACTCTTCGGTACACTCTCCCAAGAATCCTCATTCAGCAAGCCATCCACATGGGGAGGCTTGTTCACTCGAATGGCGATGGCCACTTTTTCTGTCGTGGAAGGCACCGCCGCGGCAAGAACTCCGTCATGCGGGGCAAAACAACTTCCCCATAGAAGCAACAGCGAGAAAGTTTCATGGCGCATCGCCCTGGGCTCCTTTCCTTGCGCAGGCAATCTTACGATTGTAACCTCCCGGCCAGAGGCTGACCTGCTCGCTGACTTTGCCTTGTCTAGGATTTAACTTTCGATCTGGACGTTCTGATTTTGAAATCCGCGGAGCAAACTTCAATGGTGGCGGTCCGGGTTTCGTCTTTAATCTTAACTCTTGGTTCGGTCTTTAGTCCCAAACCGGTTTTTACGGTGGCGCCCGACAGGGTCCAATCCAGATGAGATTGATTCACGAAATCCAGGGAGCCGAATTGACGAAAAGGGGTCTCGGTCCGCTCAACTTGTACGCCGCGAACCTTTCAATCACTGAATTTGCTCTAGAATCGCCGCGGTGTTTTGATCTAGCACCATGGAATTGTGGCCCGGTTTTATTTGAATCTTGACATTCCAAAGCACGGCTTGTTCCCGGGCCTTGGCAAATCCCATTACATAGTAAGTTCCAACCGGAACAGGCCTGAATTGCGCCTTGCCTGTACGATCCGTCGTAGCAGCTTGAACAATGTGCGGCGCCATGGCTGCCAGAGCAGAGCTATAAAATAGTCCACGTCGCTTTTCCGGGTGCTTGAGATCTAAAAAGAATTGCTGCACTGGACTTACACCAGGCGCCATGGCCTCCTTCCTCTTTCGGTATTTTTTCTCCCAAATAAAACTTTGCTCTCCTTCAGGTTCAATCGTCTGCAGGATCCTTGCAAGGTCTTCGTCCAACAACCGAACTTCAATGCTGGCCAGTGGCATAAGTGAAAGCTTGTAGACAATCCCAGCCTCCAATGACAAGGTACCGCTTTCTGAAGGGGCCTCCTGCGTTGTTGGCATAGTTTCGGGAACTCGGGAACTTGGCGGAGATTGGCCGTGTGCGTGAATGCTAGCCGCTACCGCCAAAACTAGAGATAAAGTCGAAATTTGCCTTCCCACAAGTGTTACCACTCCAAAAAATAAAGACCTCATGGGGAGAAGAACGGAAGAGAAGTTCTCGTGTGTGGAGCGCTCGCCGGTAATCCTCAAATGCATTGTATACGGCTCGGGCCGCAACACCCTCGTCAAAACCATCCCATGCGTTCCCGCAGAGACGTGATGTGAGCAATATGATGCCGCCCATGCCAGGCATACAAACCCAGAGTCTTGTCAAGCGTCATGACGCCTAACTTGGGGTGCCGAAACGTCTGGGTAAACTCGGCGGGACCGAGCGATTTCAGCAGGAGTACCCAGCGTTGATGTAGCGCCTCCAATAACATAAGCGATACCTCCACGGGCGCCGTTCGCCCATCCTCAAGTTCAGCCCATCTTTTCTCATCATACGGCTTTATCGCAGGCTCTTCCTCGGTCAGCGCCAGTTTAAACCGAACATAGCTATTGAGATGGCTGTCTGCCAGGTGGTGGACGACTTGTCTGACGGTCCATCCAGCAGGACGGTACGGTGTGTTGATTTGCTCCACAGATAATCCATCCACTGCAACTCGGAGCTTGGCAGGTGTCTCGGCGATCACCTCAATGTAGCGTCTTCGGTCATCGGCCGTTGTTTCCCCTTCCCATTTGAAAGGTCCAATCGGGTAACGCAAATCCATATTTCCAGACCTCCTGGGCCCAATTTTTTTTGCGTACTTTACGGCTCCACAACCTTGCTAAGAACCTTGATCCATCAATACGATAACGTACTAAGCAACAGACAAGAAACTCCAGAACAAACGAAGCTGCTGCAAACTTTCAACAGGACTGCGGGTAAAGCGCGAGAACAGGTACTGCGGGCGCAAATAGTAACGTAAATACGCCTCGCGCTCGAGAGCCTTAAGTTTAGGCAAGGGCAGCGCCTGCTGGTATGTTTCCTCAATAAAGCAGCCGTCGCGGCGCCTTTGAAAATCCTGGTACATCCGGGTTTCGGGATACGGCGTGGCAATGTGGAACGAGGCGTAGGTCGGATTCAAGTCCACGGCAAAGTTCAAGGTCTGGCGAATTTCTGACTCGGATTCCGTGGGAAACCCCAGCATGAAGAAACAAGCCGAATCCAATCCCGCCTGGTGGGTGAGTCGGACTGCCCGCCGGATTTCTTCCAGGTGTATTCGTTTGTTAACCATCTCCAGGACGCGAGGGGAACCCGTCTCCACCCCGTAATGAACTAGCCGACAGCCTGCCTGCCGCATCTTCTTGAGAAGCTCCAGATCGATCGAGTCCGCCCGTGTCTGGCAGCACCAACGAAATTTTAAGCCCGATTCAATCAGCGCGCTCAGGACCGCCTCACAGTGCCTCCGGTGAATGGCAAATTCCAGGTCGATGAAATAAACGTTTTGCGTCGGCGTCGTGGAAAGCAGCATCTTGACTTCTTGCACGACTCGCTGGGGAGACTTCAGGCGATATTTGGGATACATGCCCAGATAACAATAGGTGCATGAATGCGGGCACCCCCGCGTGGTTTCCAGCAGCGCGAAGTTTCGCCCCAATAGTTCATAACCGTAGCGACGGATATCGACCAGGTGGTAAGCCGGAATCGCCAAGTCATCCAACGGCGGTGGGTCCTGCGATGGATTGGAAACCACCTTGTTCCCCTCCAGGTAAGTCAAGCCTGGAATGGCCTGCCGATCCTCGCCAGAAACAATCTTCAAAACTGCAACCTCAGGCTCTTCCCGGATAATCCCCCCTTTTCTCACAAGGCGGGCTACATAGCTCGGGTCCATGGTACCGTGCGCTCCCAGAACATAAGTGTGATCAGGGAACAAAGGTTGAATGCGTTCAACGAAGAGTTCCAGATCCAGGTTGGGACATTGCCAGCGGTCCAGAGAGGACGAAGTCGCGAAGATAAAATCGTGCCCATCCGCTGGAATTGGACACGAGCCGCCGAGGCGCTGATCGTAGACGGTGCACTGAAATCCGTGCTTTTCCAGAAGACCGGCACAACTAAGCAAATCCAGCGGTGGCCAGTATCGGTTGTAGCGTTTCCCCCGCTTGCTAACGTACCGATCCCAACTGGGATTGACAAACAGCACCTTTTTCATGGTCATGCTAGAATGCGTTCTTTGTTAAAGACTGGGATGCCGACGGTAACGTCCATGCGAATTAAATCCTGTCTCCCGCATCGACTCCTTCTCGCTCCTGGATCTCGCCTCGCAAGCCCCATCAGCAAACGTCACCATATTTATGAATCGAGATACTAAGCCTAAATATATCCCAGCTTCTCCCAGAGGGGAACATCCGAGTAGAGAATTCCGTATCATCAGACTGTCCCGTCCGTGTGGGCAAACTTCAACGACGGATGCTTTTACCAGGCGGTTGTCAATCTCGATGAATCCAAGTAATTGTTCTCTCCGTCTCAGCCTGTACTTAGGATAGTATGTTGCCCGGGCGGGAAGTCCTCGGTTGTCAGGGAGCCGCCCGAAGAGGAGGTAAAAATCGATGCTGGCGGTTCTACGACAAACCATTTTATTGATTATAACCGCGACGATCACGGCAGCTTCAATCGCAGCACAGCAAAGCCATTGCGCGGACTGCCATTTCGCCAATCCCAATGCTCCAAGCTATCACCTCGAGGAATGGGAGCATTCGGCGCACGGGCGCAACAATGTAGGCTGCGAAAAGTGCCACGGCGGGGACGCGACCACCTTCGAACTGCTGCAGGCACACGCCGGGATGCTCAGCATGCGTAATCCTGCCAGCCCGATAAGCCGTAGGAATTTACCGAGCACCTGTGGCGCCTGCCATACAGGGCCATTCGTGGAATTCCAGAAGAGCAAACACTTTGAATTCTTGCGGGAGGGTAGCACGGAGGCCCCGAGTTGTTCGACGTGCCATACTGGAATCGGTACTCGCCTCCTGTCCCCGAAAGCCTTGGAAAGTCAGTGTGCTGGCTGCCACGCGACAGGTAAGATTGCTCCTCGTCCGGAGTACCCGACCCATGCTCGGCTGCTTCTCGCTCAGGTTCGCGAGCTGCGCGCGCTCCTGAATGAAGCAAAACCGGTCATCGGCCGCATTCGAAACACGGAGCAGCGAAAGTCTTTCGAGGAAACATACCGCCAGGCAGAGGTACCTCTCATTGAGGCAGTCCATTCGGGACACTCGTTTGTATTTGACAAACTGGAAGAGCGACTTGGCACGTCTCGCCAACGCACTGAGGCACTGCTCGATCAGATCTCAAACCCGACGCCGCGATAGCGCGCGCCACCCAATGGACAACTGGACTGAGTGCCATCAGGCGTACTCTATTGAACATTACCAAATATAGCTGACGCGGTTCCGGCCCTCCGACGCCGGCCAGCGCGCTCCAGCGAGGCAGGCCACGTCAGTAATATTATGTAAAGGTCAATAGTATCCTGACGGAGGCAACCGTGTGCTTCTGCTGCTTCTCGATTGAGCGCCGATATTCCGCACTCAAGAAAGCATTTACCCATTATGATGCGCCTCCCCTTTATAATTAAGGTGTCGACTGACAAAATCATTCCTGCCAGTTGCATAAATCTTGCTTGAGCGCCTTCGAAGGACATGGTAGGGATTCGAAGATGAACGAGCCCAAGAAATAAAGTCAGCGTGGGGAGACGGCCATGCTGTGTCGAGCAAAGAATGACTCACGAGAGTAATGAAGACGCAGGAGCGCCTCAAACCTCTGAGGGTTCACATCTTGAAGACTTCAATCAAGAGGAACCCAGTGAAACTGCCCGGCATGTATACAGGGAGGCCATAAACTTCGTGTTGGCTTCCCTACATCAGGCTGAAGCAGGACAAACAATTGACATCTGCGGGGGTCTTCAGCTCGTCAACAAGATCAATAAGTCGCTAAAAGAGGACGTTGGACTGGTCATGTTGGCCACAGACCGAACACAGGAATTTTCCATTAGCCAACGTTCAGCGAACGTTTCAATCATTGCTTGTAGCATCGCACAAACGCTGGTGATGCCTGAATCCACGGTCATCCGAGTGACCTTAGCCGGCCTGCTGCGTGATATTGGAATCGTGAGAACGCCAACGAAGCTCCTGTACAAGCAAGGCGCGTTCAGTGATTCAGAGAAAGCCTCATTCCGGCAGATACCGATTTACTCTGCGGAAATTCTGGATGGTATTTCTGGATTTGAATGGTTGTCCCCAGTCGTCCGTCAGGTATATGAGCGCGAGGATGGTACAGGATATCCCTTTGGACTGGCCGGAAAGCAGATCGCCGAAGAAGCAAAGGTTCTGGGCATTGCGATTGTATGGGAAGCCTTTCTGCACAGGCGGTCTGATCGGGATGCTCTGACGGGACACCACGCCGTGGAGCACTTGGCCTCTCAGGCCGATGGGTTTCCAGATCGCATCGTCAAAGCCTTGATTGATACGTTTTCTGTTTATCCATTGAATGAATATGTCGTACTCAACACTCACGAGGTTGGAAAGGTGATTGCCACCAATGCCGGGAACCCGCTGCGTCCAATTGTGAAGGTGCTCTATTCGCCGGATGGCGAGCGATACCTTAAACCACGAATCGTCAATCTGATTCGGAATTTCCAGATTTATATTCGGCGCGCGATTACCTGGAGGGAGCTTTCAACCGCATTGGAAGAGGCTGCGAAAGATGAAGAATCCGACCAGGTGGCATGACTGAGAGGAAAACATGTTCAAGGTTCTCGTTGTAGATGACGATCCAGCCGTTGTCGGTTTGCTTAAGGCGTTTCTGGAGAAGAAAAATTGCCAGGTGTTGACCGCTTATGACGGAGTTGAGGCCCTTCAGCGTGTACAAGAAAACAATCCTCAACTGGTGCTTCTTGACGTTTACATGCCCAAGAAGGATGGGTTGGAGGTCCTTAAGGAAATCAAGCAATATAAGAACATCAGCGTTGTCATGATCACGGCTGCTACAGGACAGGCGGTCTGGCAAGAAGCCCTTGCGAGGGGAGCGCTCGACTACATCACTAAGCCGTGCGACTTAAGCTACCTGGAAAAGATCCTTTGGTGGATATCGAAACAGACCGCTTAGGATGGTACCGGTTCATGCCCTGCGCAAAGAGGCGATGATGGCGCAGCGGTTTGCGGTTGTTTTTCACCGTCCCTATAAAGTTGGCTTTCTGCGCCCGCCCTCTGCGGCGACCTGACAGGATACGCAGAGCGGTGTGGCTGGATCGGTTTCCAGACATCGCAGCCCAATGGAGGCGCTACACTCGCGGCAAGAACCGTAGGTACCAGCATTCAGTCGATTCAAGGCTTCATCCACCAGTCGGAGCCGCCAGCGAAGAGCTTGACGCTGCGCGTATTCCATCTCCCGTATTTCGTCCTCTGAAGGTGAGTCACGATCCTGCCATCCTTCCGCCAGCTCTTCCGTAGCAACCGTATCGGCTGCAAGGGCCTTGTCAACTTCTTCTCTTTCAGCGCGTAATCTTGCCTCAAAACTCGCCCATCTGGACGCTTCTTCACTCCCTACCCGAACTTGGCCGCGTGAAGTTCTTGCAACCTTCATTGCTGTTCCTCTTCCACTTTCGTCACATCGACGACACGGGCATCGCTGAGCACGCTGCTTGTGGAATCTCCCAGGTCTATCGTGACTGGCCGGCGACGAGGGTTCCATTCGCGAGTTTGAGCGCTACCGCTCAACGCCAGCTGCAATCGATGGCGTCACCAGCGACGGTCTCCCCTCGTCAGCCGTTCTCCTCAACAGGCGCCGTCCTACGTGAATAAGGCAATTTGCATGCCACATGGTCCAATCCCTGTCTTCGGCAAGAACTCGCCCACACGGCGAGAACCTGAGCTTGAGAATCGGTTACAAGGCGCCTTTGCAAGTTTCAAGGAATTACGTCCGGGCGGAAAAATTTACAACGACGTGAGTGAAAAAAGCGCTCTCAATACTTGAATGAGACAGACCTATGAGTCGGCGAAAAATGCTTACAACATCCTAGGATGCCTCTCCTAAAGGCGGGCCGAGGAAAGAGCGCCGGCGGACCGCTTCTCGATCTCACTCGCCTTTTCAATGATGCCTCCCTCGATCAAAAGCCGTGTAGCATCACGCGCTGCACGCATGATTCGCATTGCATCCTGGTAAAGCTGATGGGGGCTCTTCGAAAGGGCGGCAACACCCTGTTCCTGAGCCTTGAGCGCTGTCGCCACCGCTTCTCGCGCAAAAACCTCCCACTCATCCATTCTCGGGAGTATGCTCTCTTCGTGAATTCCCCTCTCCGCGGCAAATGCGGCCAACTCGTGGGCGGCCGCGAGTGCCATTTCATCCGTGATAAAACGAGCCCGCACATCCAGGACGCCTCGAAAGATGCCGGGGAAACCCAAAGAATTATTCAGTTGGTTGGGAAAGTCGCTTCTCCCCGTCGCCACAATCCTCGCGCCCGCCTCCCTGGCCTCCCAGGGCCAGATTTCGGGAACAGGATTGGCGCAGGTAAAGACGATGGCGTCTTTAGCCATCTGTTTGACCCACTCCGTCCTGATGATGCCCGGACCGCTTGCGGAAAAGGCGATGCAGACATCGGCTCCTCGAAGCGCCTCGGCTACGCCGCCCGCCACTCTTTCGCCATTGGTTTCATTGCAAACCTGCCACTTCTCGGCGAACTCTTTCTGCCTGACTCTGATGTCATGTCGCCCCGGATGCAATGTTCCATTGCTGTCACAAGCCACGATGGCCGCTGGATCACACAAGCTCGTCTTGAGCATGCGATAAACAGACACATTGGCCGCTCCCATACCAATCATTGCAATCTTGATCCCCCTGATTTCCTTCCCCACGATCCTCAAGGCGTTTAGCAGACCGGCCAGCAGCACCGTGGCTGTGCCCTGTTGATCGTCATGCCACACAGGAATCGTCAATTCCTTTTTCAATCCATCCAGCACGCGGAAACACTTCGGCTGAGCGATATCTTCCAGGTTCACTCCCCCGAAAGAGGGCTCCAGCAATTTCACCGTATGAATCAGCTCATCCGTATCCTGCGTTCCCAAACAAATGGGCACAGCGTCCACTCCACCAAGATACTTAAAGAGCAGCGCCTTCCCCTCCATCACAGGCAGGCCAGCTTCCGGCCCGATGTTCCCGAGTCCAAGCACGCGGCTCCCATCCGAGACTACGGCGATGCAGTTCCCCTTGTTTGTATGCTCATAAACGAGCTCCCGATGGTGCTGAATCGCTTTGCACGGAGCAGCCACACCGGGGGTATACCAAATCGCGAAATCGGCGAGGTCTCCAATGGGGCACTTCGACATCATTTGTACTTTCCCCTTGTAAAGAGGGTGGAGTCTCATCGACTCCTCAAATGGCTTCTGCGCTTTGGCTAATAGCTCTGTCATAGTGGGGATCCTTTGTTTGCATGCAATGGCCGTCATTAACCATCCTTCCAAAGGGAAGCTTGCAAGATATATGCCACTTAACCGCGCCAGCCAGCACGTATCGCCGATCGGCCCATTTTCAGTCTCGACGAGACAGATCTTATGATCCATCTACCACTGGGCATTTCTTAGAAGTAGAATGGTGACATAAAAACAGGAGAACGATCGGAACGCTGGCCTTCTTCTTTCTACTCCATGGTCCGCAGACCAGTGAAAGCATCCGTTTTTAGTCAAAAGTGAGGGGAGCTAAAACGCTCAGGAGGCAGTTGTGTCACGAAATCTAGTTGTTGTTTTACTAGCCTGTATCGTACTGGGACTTGCCATCTACCTGGCATTTGACATTTATAAAACGGCTGAAGAAGAAGTGCTTACTCGCTTTAACGAGTGCCAACTGCTGATCGCCAGGCGAGTGGCACATCAACTTGAAATGTACCTCGCTGGACTCACAACCGACCTGCAAGCGCTCTCGTCCCTCCCTTCTGTTCAATATCATGATCAAAAGCGCATGACGGTGGATGTCCTAAAGCTCTTCGACCGTGTGAGGACAATCCATGTGACGGAGATCTCTATCTATGATGAAGACGGAACGGCCCTCTATTCAACAACTGCTCGAGTCATCGGCTCAAATCTTCCCCGCACCGTTCTGGAGTGGGCGAAGAACGGAGAAAGCAAGGGACGGGTCTATGTCTTTTCGCCGATCCGGGTTGTCGCCGCAGAGGCGAACCAGCCTTCGCCGCACAGGCCGTCGTATCATCAATGGCTCGCCATGCCTTTGTATCAGGAAACTATCGACGATCGATATCCCAAACCAACGGAAAGATTTGCCGGCATTCTTTCCATGACAACGGATGTGAAGGAACTCTTTTCTGAGCAGTTCGCCCAGGCGAGCGCAGGAACGATGCCGCAACAGGCATGGATGATGGCCAAAGATGGCACACTCTTGTTCCAATCCGAGCATCCGGAAATGGTGGGGCGAAACATTTATCAGGCCGACACGCGGTGCAACCAGTGCCACTTCTCATTTAATCACGCAGCCCAGATGCTGAGGCAAACCCAAGGCACAGTGGAATATCAACTGAAGGGTTACGAGAGAAAACTTGCCGCGTTTGCGCCCGTACAATTCGGCAATATCTTATGGATTGCCGTCGTCAATGTTGCGTACGATGAAGTGACGAGTTTCGAGAGAAAAGAACACATGAAAATGCTGTGGCTTCTTGGAGTCGTCCTGCTCACGATCGGCTTCACTTCCCACATTGTCTATCGGAACTATCGCTTAAGAGAAACGGCCGAGGAAGAAGCTAAAAATTGGCGAGAGAGGCACGTCCTGGAGGAGAAGATCCACGAGTCTCAAAAACTCTACCGCGCCCTCTTTGACCAGTCACCGGACGGCGTGCTGATCATCGACCCGGAAACAATGCTGCCCACGATCTTCAATGATGTAGCCTGTCAGCAACTGGGCTATTCGCGGGAGGAGTTCGCAAAGCTGCGAATCTCTGATTACGAAGCCGTCGAAAAGCCTGAAGAAACCAAAGCCCGCATCAAGCGAATACTGAGCAAAGGAGGGGACGAATTCGAAACGAAGCATCGCACCAAGCAGGGGGAAATTCGGTATGTCGGAGTGACGGTGCGCTGGCTCGAGTTGGCCGATCACCCGCTTCTCCATTGTATATTCCACGATATCACCCAGCATAAGCAATCCGAGCAGCAACTAACAGAATCCCATACAGAACTGCGTCGCCTTGCCGAACACTTGCGATCGGTGCGGGAGGAGGAAAGGGCCGACGCGGCGCGTGCGATCCATGACGAATTAGGTCAGGCCTTAACAATTCTCAAGATGGATCTAACAGGGTTGCAGAACAAACTATCCAGGGAGGGAGGGCCATTAGAACAATCACCATCGGAAAAAATTACATCGATGTCCAGATTAGTGGACGAAACGATCAAATCGGTACGAAGGATTGCAGCGGATTTGAGGCCCGCGGTGCTGGATGACCTGGGGATTGTGGCAGCCATCGAGTGGAAGGCCAGGGAACTGCAAGAGAAGACAGGGATTGAGTGCAAACTCACCGTTGAACCCAGGGACATCACTTTGGATCGAGATCGCTCTACGGACGTATTCCGCATATTTCAAGAAGCGATGACCAATGTCATTCGCCACGCCAACGCCAGCAAAACGGAGATTGGCTTGAGATTGCGAGACGGAAGTTTGGTGCTGGAGGTGGAGGATAACGGAAGAGGCATTACAAAAGACGAAATTTCCAATACAAAATCGTTTGGCCTTCTGGGAGTAAGAGAGCGCGCACTTGCCTGGGGAGGCGAAGTCGCAATTCACAGCGCTCCTGGAGAAGGGACCAAGTTGACAGTGCGGATCCCAGTGAGTGGACCGGCGGCAGCGTGACTGCAAAGTGCACGAAAGTCACATGTAAACGAACGCAACGAAGAAACATACAACAAGCAAGGAACATCTTGTAGTTGCCTGCGAAGTTTCCCATCAACAAGGTCGGAATCCTAATCGGACCGCCTGCAGCAATAAGGCTGCCCTCATCCGGTTTCAGCCTCCCGGCTCGGGGAGCCATTGGCACACATGTTGCTCCTACACTCCTGGCAGGGCTTCCAGAAAGGAAGTGAAAGATGTCCAATCGATACCTGGTGCTGGCAAGAATTCGCAAGCGGCTGGAGCTTCTCTATTTAGTGACGAACGCTGCTCCAAGATCCATTAAACCAATCGTGCACAGAATGCTTAGTACCTCGATTCAGGGACCAAAACGCCTTTTTCGTCAACTGCAATAGACGAGAACGAGAAGGTCGAATTGGGCAAAGAATTAAGGAGGCAATCATGATATTCGTGTATATTCTTGTTGGCGCCTTCATTATCGCTGCCATCCTCTACTGGGGCTTCAAATCGGAGCAGAAGGAAGCCCATCACCTCGATAAGCTTCACATCACTCCGCAGGCCGGTGGGGGGAAGAAATCCTAGAGAACGCTTCATTGGCATTACAGTCCCCGGGGTGTGGACAACCCACCTGCGCCCCGTTCTGGCTCAGATCAGGAATTGCGACAGAATCGTGCGCCGATCTTGCCCGCCACTTTTGCACCAGGAGGAAATAGATGGGCTGGGAAACGATCATAAAATCACTACGAGACCCAATTGTCCCTAACCTTCTAGATTACACGCAGGCTCAGGCAGCGTTCTCCTGGAAGCAGGCCCGCCGTGAGCTAGAAGGGTTACCCTGCGGGGCAGGCATCAATATCGCTCATGAGGCGGTGGATCGCCACGCTACCGGGCCTCTTCGCAATCACCTAGCCATGAGATGGCTCGGCAAGAGCGGCAGGATTGAGAACTACACCTTCGCCGAGCTGCAAACCCTCACGAATCGCTTCGCAAACGTTTTGCGAAGCCTCGACGTGGCCAAAGGGGACCGGGTCTATGTGCTGGCAGGCCGCATCCCTGAACTGTATGTCACTGCGTTTGGTACTCTAAAGAATCGAAGCGTTTTGTGCCCGCTCTTTTCGGCTTTTGGGCCCGAACCGATCCGGGCGCGGATGGCGCTTGGACAAGCCAAGGTCCTGATAACAACCGAGTCGCTCTACCAGCGAAAAGTAAGCAAGCTGCGCCCCGCTCTCCCTTCTCTTAAACACGTCCTTCTGATAGGGGATGAGGAGCAACGGACTTGCGCGCCTGGCACAATGGATTTGCATCGGCTGATGGAGGACGCAAGCAAACAATTTACGATCGAGCCTACGGATCCGGAAGATGTCGCCCTGCTGCACTTTACCAGTGGAACCACGGGCACTCCTAAAGGTGCGGTCCACGTCCACGAGGCAGTTGTAGCTCATCACATCACTGGAAAACTCGCATTGGACTTTCACTCCAACGACATCTTTTGGTGCACCGCAGACCCGGGCTGGGTAACCGGTACGTCCTACGGCATCATCGCTCCTCTGACGAATGGCATTACCAGCATTGTCGATGAGGGCGAGTTCGACGCCGAGCGGTGGTATGCTATCCTTCAGGATCAAAAAGTCTCTGTCTGGTACACGGCGCCTACTGCAATTCGCATGATGATGAAAGTTGGCGCGCAGTTGGCTCACAAGTACCACCTGAGCGCGCTCCGCTTCCTTGCCAGTGTTGGAGAACCGTTAAATCCGGAGGCGGTCGTTTGGGGACAAGAGACCTTTGGCCGCCCTTTCCATGATAACTGGTGGCAGACGGAAACGGGTGGGATCATGATCGCCAACTATGCCGCCATGGATGTTCGCCCGGGTTCCATGGGCCGTCCGGTGCCTGGAATCGAAGCGGCGATCGTACGCAAGACTGAGGAAGGCAAGGTTGAAATCATCGAGCAACCAGACACTCAAGGAGAACTGGCGCTGCGTGCGGGCTGGCCGTCGATGTTTCGTAACTACTGGAATGAACCGGAACGCTACAAGAAGTGTTTTGCCGGAGGCTTCTACTTGACAGGAGACATCGCCAAGCGAGACAAAGACGGCTACTTCTGGTTTGTCGGTCGAAAAGATGATGTGATTAAAAGTTCCGGCCACCTGATCGGTCCATTTGAAGTAGAAAGTACCCTGATGGAACATCAAGCAGTTGCTGAGGCCGGCGTGATCGGCAAGCCTGACCCAGTGGCGATGGAAGTGGTCAAAGCGTTCGTCTCACTCAAGGACGGATACACAGTCAGTGAGGCGCTACGGCGGGAGTTACTCGCGTTCGCCCGCGTGCGACTCGGTCCGGTAGTGGCGCCTAAAGAGATCGAGTTCCGTCCGAAGCTACCACGGACGCGCAGTGGAAAAATTATGCGTCGCCTTCTGAAAGCTGAAGAATTGGGGCTTCCGACAGGCGATACTTCGACGCTCGAGGATGGCTGACGAAAATGGAAATAGAGGTACAAAACTACTCATTGGCGAATGTATGCATTCAGTAAAATCGCGTCTGAGCCGACGCAATGAGTAGTCGGTCCCTCGATCTCCAGGGCGTGAGCACGACCTTCACTCTCACCGGAGAATTTGAGATGCAGAACATCGATATAAACACAATCGCGCAATCTGATCTGCAGGCGGTCAAACAGAATCATGCACTCACTCTTCTGCATGAGATGCTGCGCATTCGCCGCTTCGAAGAAAAAGCCGCTGAACTGTACAGTCTCGGCATGATCCGTGGCTTTCTACATCTTTATATCGGCGAGGAAGCGGTGGCAGTAGGCGCCATGCAAGCCTTCGGGCAACAAGACAGAATCGTAGCCACCTACCGCGAGCACGGACATGCATTGGCCCGGGGTGTTCCGATCAGATCCTTGATGGCGGAGATGTACGGCAAGGCCAACGGATGCAGTCGCGGCCGGGGAGGCTCGATGCACTTATTTGACGCCGGGCGACGCTTTTACGGAGGCTACGCGATTGTGGGTGGGGGATTGCCGATTGCAGTGGGACTTGCGCTAGCAGACAAACTCCAGTCACGCCCATATGTAACCGCCTGTTTCTTTGGCGATGGAGCGGTGGCTGAAGGCGAGTTCCATGAGTCGCTCAATCTCGCCGCTCTGTGGAAACTCCCGGTGCTTTTTCTGTGCGAAAACAACCTGTACGCCATGGGAACAGCTTTGGCGCGGCACCAGTCACAGACCGACATTGCAATGAAGGCGCAAGGTTACGGTTTTCAAGGTGAGGCAGTCGACGGCATGGATGTATTGGCCGTCGAGAAGGCAACGCGACGAGTAGCCGATTGGGTGCGACAGGGGAAGGGCCCTTACCTTTTGGAGTTCCGAACCTATCGTTTTCGAGCCCATTCTATGTACGATCCAGAGCTGTACCGAACCAAGGAGGAAGTCGAACGCTGGAAAGAGCGGTGTCCGATCGCGACCTTCCAGACCTGGCTTCGCCAGCAGCAGCTTCTCGCCGACACGACTCTTGCTCAAATCGAGGCGGCAGTCGACCATGAGATCGAGGATGCCATCGTCTTTGCGGAAGCCGGCCCGTCGGAACCCGTGGAGGATCTATTAAGAGACGTTTATACGCAAGAAGGATAGCTCCAATCCAGCCGAACGTCCCGTTTTGTGGGCAAACACCTTGGAGCCTGTCCAAACCTATCTTTGAGCCATGACAAGAATGACCTATCGCGAGGCGATTCGGGCCGGACTGCGTGAAGCTCTCCGCAGCGACCCACGCGTGTTTCTCATGGGAGAAGATGTGGGCCGCTATGGCGGCGCCTATGCTTGCAGCCGCGGCCTGTTGGAGGAATTTGGGCCCGAGCGTGTGCGGGACACACCTCTCTCGGAATCGACCTTCGTCGGCGCCGGCATCGGAGCCGCCTTAGGTGGAATGCGACCCATCGTGGAGGTGATGACTGTCAACTTCAGCCTCCTCGCCTTAGATCAGGTGGTCAATAACGCAGCCACGCTCCGCCACATGTCCGGCGGTCAATTCAGCATTCCCCTCGCCGTTCGCATGGCTACTGGAGGAGGACGCCAGCTCGCTGCGCAGCATTCCCATAGCCTGGAAGGATGGTACGCGCACATCCCGGGAATCAAAGTCCTCACGCCCGCCACGGTGGCCGACGCCAAAGGGATGCTGCTGGCTGCATTACAGGATCCGGATCCGGTATTCATCTTTGAGCACGCCATGCTCTATCCCATGGAAGGAGAGTTAGACGAAGACGCGGGGGCGGCGGACATTTCTCAGGCAAGGGTGCGCCGGCAGGGGAATGACGTTACCCTCATTACTTTCGGCGGGTCGCTTCCTAAGACGCTTGAGGCCGCTGAGCAACTGGCCAGCCTCGAGATCGAAGCTGAGGTCGTGGACGCCCGCGTGCTGCGGCCATTGGACATATCCACCTTTTTGACCTCGGTTGCCAAGACACATCGAGTAGTGATCGTAGATGAGGCTTGGCGCACCGGTAGCTTTGCAGCCGAGATCAGCGCTCAAATTATGGAACAGGGCTTCGACCATTTGGACGCGCCGGTGGCGCGCATATGTGCCGCAGAAGTGCCCATGCCCTACGCAAAGCATCTGGAAGAGGCGGCGTTGCCGCAAGTTGGAATCATCGTCAAGACCGTCCAAGGCTTGTGATAGAACCATGGCTGAATTTGTAATGCCCTCTCTCGGTGCAGACATGGCTGCAGGCACTCTGGTGGCTTGGCGTAAGAGACCCGGCGACGCCGTTCGCCGCGGCGACATCATTGCTGAGGTCGAGACCGACAAAGGATTGATCGAGGTGGAGGTTTTCACCCGCGGAGTGATTGAAAAGGTGCTGATCGAACCGGGAGCGCAAGTTCCCGTAGGCGCCGTCATGGCCATCATTCGAGAGGAAGCAAAGTCGGGCAGAATCGAGACCGCGACTGGCGGGGAGGATCTCGCCGTGAAGCCTAGAGAGACATTGCCAGTGACGACCGTTCCAACAGGCCAGACATCTTCTCCTCCTGAGGTTGTTTCTCCTCTCTTCCCGTCCCGCCTGCGGATTTCGCCTGCGGCACGCAAGCTGGCCGCCGAACTTGGAGTCGGCCTGATCTCAGTGAAAGGAACAGGGCCAGCGGGTCGAATCACCCGGCAAGACATCGAGCGCGCGGCTCAGGTTGAGCGCATCGCTCCGGCGACGCCTGAAATCGCCACGAGTCGCCAGGACAAAATGCGGCAGGCAATTGCGACGGCGATGGCGCGGTCCAAGCGCGAAATTCCCCATTACTACCTGAGTACCACAATTGACATGAGCGGCGCCTTGAAGTGGCTCACCCAAGAGAACATGAAACGCCCAGTCGAGGAAAGGTTGCTCTATGCCGTTTTACTCATCAAGGCGGTGGCCCTCGCGCTGAGGGAGATACCTGAATTGAATGCCTTCTGGGTGGAGGGACAAGCAGTGCCCAGCCGAGCGGTCAACGTGGGCATAGCAATATCACTCCGCCAGGGCGGTCTGGTTGCGCCCGCCCTGCACGATACCGATCAACAGAGCCTGGACCAGCTCATGAAAAACTTCCGTGATTTGGTGAAGCGCGCTCGCGCCGGTTCGTTACGGAGTTCAGATCTCTCCGATTCTACAATCACCGTGACCAACCTCGGCGACCAGGGAGTAGAAACGGTTTTCGGAATCATTTACCCACCCCAAGTAGCACTGGTGGGCTTCGGTAAAGTGGTGGAACGTCCTTGGTCACAAGAAGGGCAGATCGTTTCCCGGCCGGTTATCACGGCTTCACTCTCTGCGGATCATCGCGTGAGTGACGGCCACCGAGGAGGCCTCTTCTTGGCCGCCATGGATCGATTCTTACAGGAACCCAGCCAGTTATGACCGACGAGGAGATCCGCAGTATTGTTCTTCGTGTCTTGGGAGAGATAGCCCCCGAAGCAGACCTGTCTGAAATCAAGCCCGACGCCGATCTTCGTGACCAGCTTGATATTGATTCCATGGATTTCTTGAATTTCATGATTGCTCTGCATCGGGAGCTTCACCTCGAAATTCCCGAGGCAGACTATGCAAAGCTCTTTACTCTGAACAAGTGTGTGCAATACTTGGCGGCAGCGAGTGCATCCAACCCCTAACCACTCTGCTGCTGGCGCTGAAATTGCATGGATGCCGAGGCGAGGAGGCACATAAATATGAAAACAACTTTGATAATTCCGGCGCTATTGGTGGCAGCCATCGTATTGACATTTGCGCTCCCCGAGCCCGCGCGGCAGCCGGAGCAACAACCTTCGCCAGTAACGATGACCTGTCCGATGATGGGACCGATGCCAGGCGCGCCAGGACGCGTTGTAAGAGGCAACACACAAGAGACGATTCAGGGAATGGTCCAAAGAATGAGCGGCATGTTTGCTTTTTCCGCTGAGGAACTCAGCAATGCCCTGGCGCAAAAAAAGACCGAGTTGGGTTTATCCGATCCGCAGGTAAAGAAAGTAGCCGATCTGATCGCTTCGCTCCAACAGGAGAAAGCCACAGAACATGTGCGGAGAATGATGGAGCAAACACCAGCCGGGACATGTCCTTGCGCACAGCCTGCTTCAAAGTAATTGCGCTTGATAGGCGCATCTCGCCCTGAGAGTGAAAAAGTATTGCACACAGCGTATTCAAAGTGTTCATCATTCACAAACCATTGCTGGAAGAATTACCGGAAAAGCCTTTTCGGAAGCAAAATTTACAACCTCGGATGGGCGGCGCAAAAATCAGTTAGGCTCATTTCGTGCCATGATCACGAAACGCAACTACAAACTGAAAGGAGGAACGACAGCCATGAACACAAGAATCCGCATCCATTGGTTCTCGACTGCGTTGGCCGCCGCGCTGTTTGTCTGCGGTGCGGTGACGATTGCCGCCGAATAAGACTTTACCACGCTGGTCAAACGCCTCCAACAAGAGAAACCGGAGTTCGTCAAACGCCATCAGGCGTTGCTCGCGGAGCACTACGACCTTGCCGACCGCTCAGCCCAGGGTGTCACCATGTCCCGCGGGAAGCCGGTGCAGGAGGGCGCGCGAGTGCGGCTGCCCAAGGACATGACTTGGGAGAAGCTTGCCGCCATGTCGCCGGAGGACATCAAGAGCAAGAACCTCTGGCCGAAGGCTTGCGGTTGCTGGTCACGCCGTTTCCTCAAGCCCAGTTCAACGCCACCGAAGACCGCCGCAGCCTTCTCGCGCACCAGGGCGTGGCCTGTTTTGACTGCCACGCCAACGGCCATACAAACGCGGCCACTCACACCGTCGGCGACATCCGCCCGAACGAACACCGGCATCGCATCGATACCCCCTCTCTCCGCGGCGTCAACATCCAGCGTCTCTTCGGCTCGCAGCGAGCAATGAAGAGCGTGGAAGACTTCACGGAGTTTGAGCAGCGCGCCGCCTATTTTGACGGCGACCCTGTCCAAGCAGCGAGGAAGGGCGTCAACATCCTTGAGCGCGGCAGCCAGGTGCATTTCATGGCCGAATTCCAAGACTTGCTCGACTTCCCGCCCGCGCCCAAGCTCTCACCATCTTTGGTAAGCTCGATCCCGCCAAAGCCAGCGAGAGCGAACGGCGTGGCCAGGAGCTCTTCTTTGGCAAGGCCCAGTGTGCCATTTGCCACACGCCGCCGTATTACACCGACAACCTCATGCACAATCTGCGGGTGGAGCGATTCTACAAGGAGACAATGATCAACGGTCGCAAGGCGTCCGCCGATGGCCCGATTAAAACGTTTCCGCTACGAGGCATCAAGGACTCGCCTCCGTACCTGCACGACGACCGCTTGCTGACGCTGGATGATACGGTAGAGTTCTTCAATCTCGTCTTGGAACTGAAGCTCAACGACCAGGAGAAAAGGGACTTAGTGGCCTTCCTACGGGCGCTGTAAGGGTCCCATCATCGAAGGTAGCACTCCACACAAGGCCTCATTAAGGCATGGAGCCGACGTGCTGCGCCCTGTCAAACTGCTCCTCAAAATCGTAGGTTATCACCCTTTCCCTAAATAGCACGCAGGGCGGTCGCCGCCCTGCGGACGTCGACGGGTTTTACCCACAGAATTGCTCCGTAGCGTCCCTCCCCGGCACAAACGGCATCGATCGCCGTAACATTGATGTTGGCCGCGGCAAGTCTGCCCATGATCCCGGCAACGGCGCCGGGCGTATCCTCTCCTTGAATCAAGAAGCCGGTCTTCTTCGGGCTCACCTTCAGTCGCGCCTGCTTGGCAGCCCTCTTAAACGTAGCCGTATTCTCAGGGATGAAATCAAGTTGAGCCTTTCGGCCACGGGGGAATCCGGAAAAGGCAAGGAGATTCACGCCCGCGTCCCGAAGCGTCCCGAGCACTTTTGCTCCCTCCCCCGGTTTGTTCACCGTCTCGATGTGGAAATAATCGACCTTCCGAACCATCTCTGCCATTTCTTCCTCCTTCGGACCGAATGAGATCCCCGGTTGGAACCGCTCAAACGTCCCTGCTTAATCTAGCGCCGGCCCCAATATACACCTCCGCAGCATCGTTCGTCTTGTGCTTTTGACCGACAGCCAATCCCGCGCTCATGGGCGGGCCTACCCAATGGCGCCACTTCGCGGCTTACGCGGTCACTTTTCAATCACCCACAAATTTGCGCATGTCGATCCGATGGTTATCCTGCGCGCTATTTCTATGCTACTGTGTGGAGGTCCGAGATCGACTAGAAATCGGAGATTGCAGTCGCGGAGATCCGACGTGAGTGGACAGGCATGGACAACGCCGCCCCACCGGGATGGCGGAAATTGAAGCTGGCGTTCCTATTTCTCTTGCTGGCCCTGATGGTGGTAGGCATACTGCCAGGAGGCACGCCGATTGCCAAGACGCCGGCGCCGACCGCACTTCGCGGCCACCTGTTGGTTGCTACTTCACAATTGCGCGATCCACCGTTCGCCGGAAGTGTGATCTACATCGTGGAACACAGCACTGAAGGAGCAATGGGACTCATCGTCAACCAGCCGCTCCGCAAGGTGAGCGTCTCTGAATTCTTGCCACAAAGGAGCATCAAGACTCCTGACGATGCTTACAAACTGTTAGTCTATTTTGGCGGTCCCGTGGAATTGAATCTTGGTTTTATCCTGCATAGCGCCGATGTAAGGGTGAAGAACAGCCGGGTGATCGCCAAGGGCGTCGCTATGACTATGGATCCCACCATGCTTCACTCCATCGCACAAGGTAAAGGGCCGAAGAAGTACATCTTTATACTCGGATACGCCGGCTGGAGAGCAAAGCAGCTCGAAGCTGAGATCATGCGCGGCCTCTGGTTTACAGCCGAAGCCGACCCATCGGCTGTGTTTGCCGAAGATCCAGCTCGGACGTGGAAACGTATGATGGACAAGCACGTTTTTCGTCTGTAAAAGGCATTGAAGGGATCCAAAGTTCTCAGTTACGAAGCTCGCACTTCACAAAGGAAGATGAAAATGAACATCGCCAGAAGAAGCTTTAATGATGTGTGCATTCTGGACCTGGAGGGGAAAATCGCCATGGGTGAAAGCAGCCTGGCACTGCGAAATGCGATCAGGGAGTTATTGAACTCTGGACAAAAGTATATCCTCCTGAATATGAGAGATGTCAGCCACATGGACAGTTCGGGAATTGGCGAACTTGTCAGTGCTTACGCCAGTGTGAGCAACCACGAAGGGCAGTTAAAAATCTTGAACTTGACCAAGAAACTCCACGAGCTGTTGGTAATCACCAAGCTTCTGACGGTTTTTGAATGTTACGAGAACGAAGGCCAAGCTTTGAACAGTTTCTATAGATAAGAGTCGAACTGCAGTAGCTGGCCCATCGGCTAAAATTCACATTCCAGCCGTTACTTGAAAACTACGTTTGTGACCCGGCCGTTTTCAAACTCCACCCGGAAAACGTCATAGACGTAGGAACGCCGACCCCCCAGTGTCACTTGAAGCATCGGCAATCCCAGTTGCGACTTTACCTGTTCCTCTGTCATTCCCGCCGCAATCTCTGCGGACCCAGAACGGGCCGGCGCGGGCAAAATCTCTCTCAGCGGAACGGCATGGACAGTCACCGGCGGACGTGCGGAAGATGAAGGTTTTGCTGATTCGGAATCTTGATACGAAGAGTAAACAGGAGCGTTGCGGATAATCAAACTGTACGGACCCAGTTGTCTGGATGCCAGGTAGTACCGGTTCCACCCCAGCGGCAAACCGGTGGATTGCTGCGGTAGATACTCACTGCCCGCATAGCGATATCGGAGGAATGTGTAATCGTAAAGAGGGTAAAAGGCGCATCCCGAAGGGAGATTGCAGAAGGGATTATAAAATTGCGCGTTGCCCTCAATTCCCAAGACCCAAGATAGAATCAGGATCACTAACGTTTTCTTCATACAGTACTATTTTAGCGCAAGTTCGCCGCAGAACCACGCGCGTCGGCAAGCCGCGGGCTAACTTGTTGAAATTCACCGTTGTTCCCTGACGGTCGCGGTTCTGTGACGAACTCCGCCTGAGAACTCCCTTAAAGAGTCCGAAATGTCAAAAAAGGTTCAAGCCAAAGACTCGTTCCAAGAGATCCTTCAAGATTCGCGCCGTCAGACCCCAGATCAACCGGTTGGGTCCGGGACCAGCCTGGAAGAAGTAAACCTTGTAGCGTTCCGTGCGTGGATCGAACTCCTCAAACCAAGTGCGGGCGTTAAGAAGCTCTTCCACTGGCGCGCCAGAGGGCATCCTTGTCCTGTCCCACCATTCGAAGCGCACTTGGTTTCTGTCAAGGAGATCCTCCAAAAGAACTTCGAACGGCTCCACCACCTCTCCTTCCTGCGGACAAAAAACCTTAGGTGGCTTGGAAATGAAACCCACGACAGGGGTAACTACGAACCGGCTTACGCTGGGCTGGTCGTCAAGACTACCAAGAATTTCCACACCGGCGGGGTCCAGTGCCACCTCCTCCCTAGCCTCCCTCAGCGCAGCCGTGCATGCATCCTCGCCAACATCGCAGCGACCGCCTGGGAACGAAATCTGGCCCCCATGCTGCGGGAGTGCCTCGCTCCGGCGCGTAAAAAGAACCACAGGTCCATGCGCTCTCTGCAAAATAGGGATCAGCACGGCCGCCGGATGAAAGGCGTCCAGCGCCAGGCGCCGCCGTTCTCGGACTTCCAGTACCCTACGAATTCGTTGGGGAAGATTTTCGAAGGAGAAACTCTGTTCGACCATCAAATAAAAATAGCAATCTCTTGCGCCCCTTCCGCAAACGTTACCGTATTTATGAATCGAGGCGCTTAGGTGGGTATCTTGACGCGAGTGAAGATGGAATTCGTTCTCGTATCAATTCCGCCATGAACTTGGCACGAACTGCGTGCGCATTCAAGGCGGCTATTTCACACCAGTATGCAAAGTGCGTGTCATTCAAGATCCATTGAATCGCTTGCTGTCTTCGCCTGCGACTCTCGATTGTTTCGCTCCGGCCTCCCTTTTTGGTCTCGGCAAACGCATCTTCCCAAGCCAAGCGAACAATCGCTACTGCTAACTTCTTTTCAGGACAAAATTCCCTCGCGTCTGGCCCTAAGCCAAATGGGGAGCTGGTCAACATGAGTCGGCTTTAACCTCTCGCACTTCAGTAACGCCCAACACTTCGATGACGTCCGCCCCGGCCTCTTTTCTCTCCCCCTCTCTTGTCTCTTGCTTCGTTTACAGTCAACTGGCGTCCAAGGAGTTCTTTTCCGTTGGTCGCTTCGATGGCTGTGTTGAGATCCTGACCCGCTTCTAGCTGAACAAAGCCAAATCCCCGCGACCGTCCGCTCGAAATATCTCTGACCACCTCCGCCTTTTCTATACTAATTCCGCTTTCTCTAAAAAATTCCTCCAGCTTGCTCTCTGTGACTGAAAAGGCAAGATTACCCACATAAAGTTTGTTTCCCATGGCGTTTCGTCTCCGCCGGCGCTCAAGCCGATATAAGTATCGGATGATAAAGATCGTTCGGAATTGCCGAAAGGCGATTCGGAGCGAGCAATCAACCAGATATGTTTTCTTATTAACTGTATCTGCTCTTTATTGCGATGTACAGCAAATTGAAATGGCAACGCTTATCCGAAGTAGGGAAAATCCCGGTGAAATCGGCGCCCTCGGAGAACCCAAGTTGCAGAATATCATGACCGACATTCATGTCGCCTCGCGACAGCCGCGAGCATGAAAATACTACACTATCTTGTTGAGGTGTGCGCCTAACGCGGCCTATTTTCGAAGCAGACTGCTGGTTTGGGCAGTGGTTGGGTCTCCCAATAGCATAAAACAGCTTGTCCAGAGTGCCTTCATGGATACTTCCTCCCTTATGGAAGATTCAAAGAACCGTACACCACCTTGCCGCCGATGATTGCCGTAAGAACCTTGATGTCGGAGAGAGCCTCATCCTGCACGGCAGAACTTAACGGATCCTTGTCCAATATCACCAAGTCAGCGAGTTTGCCCGCTTCGATCGAACCCAGTTCCTTCTCGCGCAGGACGTACTCGGCGGCCCAGCGGGTCATCATGAGTAAACCGGTACTGCGATCTATTTTTTCCCGGGAGCCCCAAATCCGGCCATCCTCCGTCTTTCGCGTTACAAACACTTCCAAGCCAAACAGCGGGCTTCTTTGGGGGTCATTGTGGGTGTCCGCCCCGTAGGTGACTCTCACTCCGGCATCAATCAAACTTTTCACCGGAAGCACCCACCGATGCCCGATCTCTTCACCATACATGCGACCGACGGTGGCCGCCGTCCCGCCATAAAACATCTGCGGTTGGAGGCTCCAAATGGCTCCTACTTTGGCGGATTTCGCGATGACCTCCGGGCTGATCATCATGCCATGATCTAACGCAAAACGCCGGCCCTGAACTGGATTATCTCGGCTCGCCTGGTCGATGGCGTCCAACATCATCTGGTCACCCTTGTCTCCAAAGGTATGCACGCCTGCGATCCGATACCCGTATTTGTTCGCGGTGATAATGGTCTGGCGACTGGGGTCTCCAGACTGATCCCAATAACACATCCCTTTGGGAAAAGTATCTCCCGGCAAAACCTGCTGCTTTTCCAGCGTTGAACACAAGTCTCCTCCGGCAGTGGGCCCTCCAATATTGGGCACGCCGTCAGGGATCCCCACGGTGATTCCTACCAGCCAAAAGCGATCCGTTCCATGTCCTTCCAGCAGACCCAGGCGCTTGATGTCTCTTTCAAAAAACGGATTCCAACGTCCTATCTCGTGCGTATAGGCCATCCGGAGCGGCAATTGCCCCTTCCGATCCAGGTTCCCGTAGGCGGTAACCTCCACCCCCCTGAGGCGAGTTGACAAGGTCGTCACGCCGAGCGCCACCCACTCGTCCAATTCTTTCTTAAAAGCGGACGCCATGACCTCAGGCGGCATCTGAGGCATCATCTCCTGATCCATCACGGTGCCTGCGGTGGGCAACAACCGGCCGGTCGGTACGCCCTGCTCGTCTTTTACAATTCCCGCGAGGTTTTCCCCATAGGTTTGCTTCAAGAGATCCAACATCTTTGTATTGATGACCCCGAACTGAGCGTTGCCGATCTTGAGATAAAAGGGACTGTTTGGCGCCACCTTGTCCACATCGTATCGGCTGATTTCGTTGACCGCCACGGGGTTCCCCGAACTCGTACTGTAAATCCACTCCCCAGGAGATATGCCTTCCGAAAACTTCTTTAACTCAGCCAATGCTGCGCCTTTGTCATCCCATTTCAAGGAAATAAATCTGACGCGATTCTCCCGCAAGGAGTTGAGATACGCCGGGATCACTTCTTCTCGGTAATGAGTCAAGGCATACCGATTGGGATGAGTATGGGTATCGATGAAACCGGGAAGCACCGCCTTTCCCTTCAAGTCGAGTTTTTGCGTGTTGGGTCCGGCGAGCCTCAATATGTAGTCATTTTCACCCACCGCCAGGATCCTGCCATCTCGAACCGCCACCGCCTTGGTCACCGTGAACGGGGGCTTATCGTGATCCATGGTCAATACCGAGCCGTTGTAGAGAACCATATCGGCCCACTTTATTACCTCCGGAGGTAGCTGCTGGGCTTGACCCGTCAAGATTATGGGACCGAACAACAATAGACTCACGAAGCAAAGCGTCGAGACGGTTGCGAAAATCGTTCCTCTTTCAGTCATGGTTTGGCGCTCCTCTCCAATATTGCCATTCACCCTCCTAAAGCAAGTGGCGCAATATCCCGGCTTTCGTGCCGGTCACAGCACGGATACGATATCCATTTGTTTCCTGAAATCCAATCGAAAGTTGCGCGACGGCAGCGCGGTCAGCCGCTAATCGGCCTCCCCAAAATGGATTGCTGTCTCCTAAGAAGGCGATCTTCAGTCCAAATTGGACCTGCCGTCCCGTGAAGGAGTTAGCCCCTGTCGTTCGAGACTCGATCGTGTTGAACACCGGATTCCTTCTGGGAGCTCCTTCCCGGAAAAAGCGGGTGCCATCAGGCAAAATCTCCGGAATGGCCGCGTTGGCGGCATCCGAAACGCCGGCTGCTGGAACCAAACCATCGCAATTTCATCATGAAAGATTCCAAAGGCGGACCGGATGGCGGTTTTCCCATCTCCAAAAGGATCCCAGGAGAGCCCAATGCGAGGCGCAAAGTTTCGCAGCAAAGGGTTGGGAAAGTAAGGCGGGCCAAAACTGAGCGCCGTGTCTGTGTTAAATCGCAGGTTGCTCATTTTACCGTTAACTTCCGCTTCGTATGGAAGTTTGAAAGCCCGCCAACTCAGCCTTAACCTCATAATTGCCAAGTTCCAGTTCCGGAGCGCGGTACCGGCCGGAATCATCGATGATTGCAGTCCGTGAGACTCCTGTATCCAGGTCTGTGAGAGTCACACTAACACCCGGCACCACCGCGCCGCTCTCGTTGGTAACTTTACCGGAGATCGACGCTGTGGTTCCCTGACCGAAAACTATTGAAGACAAGGAAAGCCAAAGAAATCCAATACACGCCAAGCGCCTAAGTAACATGCCATCCCTCCGTGGTTTAGAGACTGGTTTGTGACAATGCCACCGGCTCAGGATAGTCGTGTCAAGCGGACAAAGCCCATCCTCCAGTTGCGACTCACTTTGCCAAAACACCTCGAACCGAACTGGAATGTGGTGTAAACTCGGAAATCGGTTGAGGACTTTAAAAGAACTAATCCAGCTCGAACTTAGTACCTCGATTCATAAATACGACAACGTTTGTTGCGGGCGATCTCGGCTTCGCTCATCGTCGCCGATGTCCCTGCATCGACTCCTTCTCGCTCCTAGATCTGGCCTCGCAAGCCTCATCAGCAAACGTTACCGTATTTATAAATCGAGGTACTTGGCTACTTTCTTGACAAACTTGGCCTAATGATTCTTTTTTGGATTGAGAAGCATGCTCATTGAGTCACACGATTGGCGCCGTTTTTTCATCCTCATCTCCATAACCCTGACGCTCGACTGGCCGCTGGCTGCAGGACAGGGGAAGAGGGAAATCCTTTCCAACGGACGGGAGCAAAAAGTTCTGGTGGCGATTCGAACCACAACTCCGATCACCCTGGATGGGACCTTGGATGAGCTAGGCTGGCAAAGAGCTGGGCCGGCGACGGGCTTTATCCAACAGAATCCCCACGATGGACAACCGCCGACAGAACCCACCGAGGCACGTGTATTGTACGATGACAGAAATCTCTATTTTGGGATCTACGCCTACGACTCCGAACCCGACAAGATCGTTGTGCACAGCTTGGAGAAGGACTATTCGGTCCCTGACGAAGACGGCGTATGTATTTATCTGGACACCTTCGACGATGACCGCAATGGGCAGAGTTTTTGCTTCAGTCCCGTGGGCGCCAAGAACGATCGGCAGTTTGTAAATGAGGGGAAGGATGTCAACAATGCCTGGGACGAGGTTTGGGATGTCAAAACAACCATCAATCAAGAGGGTTGGTTTGCGGAGGTAATGATTCCATTTAAGTCGCTCCGATTCCCCAAGTCCGAGACCCAGACTTGGGGAATCAACATCCAGAGGCGAATTCGGCGAAGGAACGAACAAAGTTTCTGGTCTCCGATTCCTCGGCGATATCCCGCTACTGCAGTTTCGTTAGCGGGAAGCTTGCAAGGCATTGAGGGAATCCGGCCGCGAAGAAATTTCAGGTTCAAACCGTTTGTTACGGCGCAATCTAGCAAAATTGTCCCGGACGATCTGGACTCTACTGCGGACGCAGGTTTTGACCTCAAATATGGTTTGACATCGAGTTTTACTTTGGACGCGACCGTCAATACCGACTTTTCTCAAATCGAAGTCGATGAACAGCAGGTGAACCTCACCCGTTTTAGCCTGTTCTTTCCCGAAAAACGCGATTTCTTCCTGGAAAACGCAGGTATCTTTGTCTTCGGCCAAACCGACCAAGGGGGCGGCGCTGTGGGGGGGCCTCGAGGGCGAGCGGAGGAGCGGGAGATCATCCCTTTCTTCAGCCGTCGCATTGGTCTCTCTTCCCTGGGCGGGCCCATCCCAATTCTAGCAGGCATACGACTGACCGGACGCCCGGGACGCCACAGTATAGGGTTCTTGAATATGCAGACCCGCGAGGCTGGTTCTGAGCCGGCAAACAACTTTACCGTACTGCGAGTGAAGCGTGACATCCTGGCGTACTCCGAAGTGGGAGCTTTATTGATCAACCGCCAAGCGGATCACCCCGGAGATTACAACCGGATGGTAGGCATGGATGGCAACTTCCGTTTCTGGGAGAACCTACGCATTAACTCCTTTTTCGCATCCACATATTCGCCCCATTTGGAGGGCCGGGAGACAGCGGGGAGACTTTGGGCGGAGTGGAGGACCGATTTCCTGGAAGCTCGCAGCGGTTACTTGGACATCGGAAAGAACTTTAACGCGGAAGTAGGTTTTGTACCCAGGCGTGACATCCGAAAAAGTGATTCGTCATTCGGCTTGCGTCCTCGGCCGCGCCGCAACCGCTGGATTCGGGAATTTTTTCCCAATGTCCGGCTGCAGTATATTATGGATCATGAAAATCGCTTATTGACCCGGATCAGCAATTGGGAATTCCAAACTGAGTTTCAGGATGGTGCGGTCTTTACGATTGGCCGCGCCGTGAACTTTGAGCGGTTGGATCAGCCGTTCGCAATTCGTAGAGCAATCAGCATCGCGCCAAGGGACTATCACTTTGACGCGTGGGTGATCGAGGCCAGTTCCAATCCTGGCCGGAAACTCTCCGGCGGTTTACGCCACGAAAATGGCGATTTCTGGGATGGGGAGCGCAGCGCCTGGCAGTTCAGCGTAGCTTTCAAGCCCCATTACAAATTCGCTGTCACGGCTCGATATAGTCGCGACGAGGTAAGGCTGCAAAGCGGAGTCTTCACCGCAAATCTGTTCAATATGCGCCTGAATTATTCATTCAGCACCAAGATGTTCCTGAACGCCCTGATTCAATACAACAACGACCTGCGTAAAGTTAGTTCGAACGTGCGGTTTCACGTCATTCATCATCCTCTCAGCGATCTTTTCGTTGTCTATAATGAGCAGCGAGATGCCTTCCAGGGAGGTGTCATCGACAAGTCCCTGAGCCTCAAGTACACCCACATGCTGGACCTGTTCTAGCCTGCAAGATTGTGCACAACTTGCCCCCGAATACGCAGGCACAAGCCACGGTTGAGACCGTAGTGAAATCGGGTTCTTATTGAGCATTTGTCTTATTGACCGTTGTCTCGCAGTGTTGCTATAGCTATGCTTGGAGAACTCATTTGGTTTGGCAACGTCTCATGATCCGTTCGGTGCTTATTTTGACTTTCCTTTTCGGCATGACCGCGCTCCACTCGTCCGCACAAACAGCCGATCAAGCGCTCACATTGGCCGATTGCATCCGGCTGGCTGAAGAGGCGCCTTCGCAGGTGAGCGTGGCGCGGCGGGAGCGTGACATTGCCAGCCGCGAGATCATACAGGCACGCGCCGGTTTTCTGCCATCCACCCAGATTGCCAGCGGCTCCATCTACAACAGTACGGCAGCCGGGGCCGGAAGCTTTATCAGCCTGAATGGCCCAAATGAGTACATCACCCAGGTGGCGGTCGCCCAGGAATTTGACACTTCCGGCCGCCTACGCGCTGATCTGCGGCGCGCCCATGCCACGGAAAGCGCGGCGGCGGCGAGCCTCGGCATCGCGCGGCGGGACTTGAAGCGCGCTGTCACAACCGGCTACTATCACTTGTTACTCACACGCCGCCTCGCCCATGTAATCGAAGATGCGGTCGCCGAAAGTCGCAGCTTCGAGCAAGTCGAGTAGGCGGGGTGCTCGCGCATTCCCGCCCCTCACAGAACCGTACGAGCAGTTTTCCCGCATATTATGTGCTCGAGCACATAATATGCGTTATGTGGCCTCCCCAAGAATGTGGCGTCCAGCTTGTAAGTCCTTCC
>JACQSX010000026.1 GCA_016211105.1 Acidobacteriota bacterium
CACGCAGGCGCAGGCATTCCATCAGACGCAATCCGGCCCCATACATCAAGACGCCCATCAGCCACTTCTCACCACTCAACTGGGCAAGCAAGACTCTTATCTCCTGTCGTGTGAGGACGACGGGCAGACGGCGAGGCTTGCGCGCACGGATCACGTCTCCAAGGTTGCCAATGGGATGTCCCAATACATAACGATACAGAAACAGCAACGCACTGAGAGCCTGGTTCTGCGTGGACGCGCTGACTTTTTCGCTCATCGCAAGATGAGTCAGAAACATATTGACTTCCACCTCCGCCATTTCATCTGGATGGCGCAGCTTGTGGAACCGGCAATATCGTCTGACCCAGTAGCAGTAAAGCGTTTCGGTGGATTGGCTATAGTGACGTGCGCGTAGAGCTTGGCGGAGCCGGACCATTAGCTTCGGTTTGCCTGTGTCCGGCTTGCATGAGCCGACTGAGTCTTCACGCGTTGTGGCATTTGGCACCCGGCAGTCGTCCATCATATTGGCCCGGCGCCTGTTGCCTTCTGCCGATGTTTCACGGACATCCCTCCAGGCGCGCCCATTCGGAGCGAACCGTCACAGTGGTCTGAGAAGACTAAACGCGCGCCAGGACTAATTTGCGAAATGAAATCGGTGTCAAACCCGCTCCGCGATGGGGCCGGAGTGCCTGGCCTCAGCCGCTACTCTGGAATAGCCAACTAACTCAGTTAGCTGCGAACCACGCGGAGCTGTTTAATGCCAATCTTTATCAGGACCTGACGGGGCGTCAGTCTTCTTTACCGGCCGGCTTGCCTTCGATCAGTTTTTGATAGAAAGCTTCATAGCGAGGAACAATCTTGTCGCAGTCATAAGATGTCAAGGCTCTCTGTCGAGCGTTCGAACCTAGTTGGCGTAAGTGGTTTTCGTCAGACAACAACTCGACGGCACAGCGGGCCATTTCGTCGATGGCTCCCACGGGAGCCAAACATCCTGTTTCCCCCGCCTGTAGCAGTTCCGGAAGCCCTCCCACGCGGGTGGCGATCACTGGGACCTCGCACGCCATGGCCTCCAGCGCCGCAAGACCAAAACTTTCCAACTCGCTTGGAAGAATCATCAAGTCCGAGATGGAGAGATAATCGGCGGGTTCGTTGACTTTCCCCATGAAAAACACTTTCTCGGACAGTCCCAGCTCCCAAACCATAAATTCTACGTTAGAACGCTCCACCCCGTCTCCTAGGAACAATAAGACTGCAGGCATCTGTTTTTGTACGCGCGCGAAAATCTTCACTACATCGCCCACTTTCTTGATCGGACGGAAATTAGACAGATGTACCAATATGCGTTCTCCTTTGGGCGCAAATCGGCGGTACAATTGTTGGGAAAATCTGCGCTGAAATGTCTTTCCATTGATGAAGTTTGGGATCACCTCAATTTCACAGTCACAGCAAAATTCGCGTTGCGTTGCTGCCTTCAGATAACGCGAAACCGCCGTCACTCCATCGCTCTGGCGGATGGCAAAACGGGTGATCGGCAGGTAGCTGTGGTTGCGGCCGACCAGAGTGATGTCTGTCCCGTGGAGAGTCGTGGCGATCGGAAGGCGGCGCTTGTCAACCAGCATTTCTCTCGCCAGGTAGGCGCTGATAGAATGCGGGATCGCATAGTGCACATGCAGCAGGTCGAGGTTTTCCTTGTCTGCCACCTCCGCCATTTTGGTCGCCAATGCTAGGCAATAGGGAGTGTGCTCGAACAGCGGATAATCCATCACCTCCACTTCGTGAAAACGGATGCGTTCGGTCAATTGAAAAATGCGGTTGGGGAGTGACGATGAGATGAAATGAATCTCGTGCCCTCTCTCAGCGAGGCTTTTGCCCAATTCGGATGCGACGACCCCGCTTCCACCATACGTGGGATAACAGGTGATTCCAATTTTCATAATGAGATCTCGGTTGCTTCTCGACTCGCGAAGCGTGCGATTAAGAATGCCGTAGCAATCAGCAAAATCAATATCACACCATAAGCGGCGGAGGTTCCAAAACTAAATTGTCTTAGTTGTGCAAGGATTTCCACTGAAATAGGGCGATTGTCCACCGTATAAAGCACAATCGAGGCCACAAACTCGCCTAGGGCCAACACGAAGGCCATCAAACATCCTGCCAGCATGCCCGGGAACACCAGGGGAACTAAGACACGCCGCATGGTATAAAGCGCGCCCGCGCCGAGCGAATATGCCGCCTCCTCGATGCTCGCTTCTATCTGCGCAAAGCTGGACTGCAGCGCCCGCACCACGAGTGGCGCGTTCCGAATAAAGTAAGCGATCGGCAGGATCCAGGAGGTGCCGACCAACACCATCTGCCCCCGTAGCGGCGCGTGCACGGAAAAAGTTGAGGCTAGCCCGATCGCAAGCACTGTTCCTGGAATCGCCCAAGGCAACAGGATAATCGCTTCCAAAATTCTCCTTCCCCAAAACGGCTTTTTGGCGGAAAGCAAATAGGCGGCCACGAAACCCCACAGTAAATTTGCTACTGTCGCTGTCAGAGACATCACCACGCTATTGTGAATTGGTTGAAAAAATTGAGGGTCGCCAAACAAGCGCCGATAATTGTCCACAGTGTACTGGGGGGGGAGTATCTGAGTCGTCCAGCTCCCCTCTTCGACAAAGCTCACCAACAGGATCGTCAGGTGTGGCAGCAGGAGGAAGATCACGGCCGCGATGGAAAGCGCGCCAAAAATTCGCTCCAGTTTTCGATTTTTGATGCGCCGTCGAAAGGTTCCCGCGCCCTTCGAAAGACTGGCATAGCTGCGCCTGGTCTCATAATGGCGCAGCACAATCAAGACCAGGAGGGAAGCTGCGACCAGCACCAGCGACTGCGTGTAGGCGAGGGCTAGGTCGCCGTTTACCTTGGAATTAAAGATTTGCACGGTAAGCACCCGCGTGCCTCCTCCGAAGAGATAAGGAGCGCTGAAGCTTGCCATGGAAGTAAGGAAGGTAAGCAGGGATGCTCCCACCAATGCGGGTGTAAGCAAGGGCAGAGTCACGTTCCTAAAAACTTGGAACTCGGACGCTCCCAAGCTGCGCGCAGCCTCCAACTGGGATTCGTCCAGTCGTTCTAATCCTGCTGTAACGAATAAGAAAAAATAAACATAGAGCGTATACGCATGGACCGCCAGTATGGCAAAGAAACCACTAAATTGAAATGGAGGCTGCGACAAGCCGAATAGCCACTGAATGGAACGGGTCATGATACCGCTTTCGCCGTAAAGGAACATGATGGCGATTGTTCCTACCAAGGGTGGGAGCAACATGGGAAGGGCAGCCAGAGCGCTAAAGGTTTTCCTTCCGGGGAACTCCAGACGATGAAAGAGGAAAGCCAGTGGGGTTCCGATGATCGCAGCCAGGAGTACGCTCCATACGGAGATCCAAAGACTATTGAGAGTCGCCTGGATATTCGCTCGTTCCGAAAAAAATTCCTGGTAATGCGCCAGGCCCCAACCACTGGAGGTACGCAGGCTCTCTAAGGCGATGAAAAGCTGTGGATAGAAAATTAGCCAAAGGGCGATTACCAGAACCACGCACACGATAAGGAAACGCGCTCTGTTACTCATGGGAAAACAGATGAATCGTCTCTGGTGGAACATGGATGAAAAATCGTTTGCCGGTGCTCCAACTGGGGATATCTGCGGCGACTTCAGCGGCTGGCAACCAGATCTCGATCTCCTGCGTTCCAAGCTTGCTACTTATGGACATGCCGTGGACCGTCCGCTGGACATCAACAATCTCGATCAGCGCGGAATTCTGGAGAGCCTGTCCGATACGCACTTGTTGGGGGCGAAACACCGCCGCTAAAGTGCCGGAGGAGCGGGCAGGTTCACATGCCTTCCATATGTTTCCGTCCATGAGAAATTCTCTGGATCCCTCTCTGGCTTGAACGCGCAAAATATTGGATTTTCCAACAAAGCGTGAAACAAATAGGTTGGAGGGCCGGTCGTAGATCTCCGCGGGACGCCCGACCTGTTGCAGCACGCCTGCATTGAGAACCGCGATACGATCAGCCAGCGTGAATGCCTCCTCTTGGTCGTGGGTGACAAATACCGCGCTGATTTGCAACTTCCGGATCAATTGCCGCAGTTGCGTGCGCGTGCTTTCGCGCAAGGACGCATCTAGGTTGCTCAAGGGTTCGTCCAACAGCAGCAGGCGCGGTTCGATAACAATTGCCCGCGCTACCGCCACGCGCTGCTGTTCCCCCCCGCTAATCTGCTGGATCCGGTGGCCGGACTTAGCTGCCAGTTGCACCAATTCCAGCGCCCTATTGACGCGGGAGAGGATCTCGCTTCTGGAAAAACTGCGAACCTTTAACCCGAAAGCGACATTCTCAAACACGCTCATGTGTGGAAACAAAGCATACGATTGGAACACCATCCCAAACTGTCGCTGTTGTGGAGATTGCCGCGTAATATTCTGGCTGGCAAAAAGAATAGACCCTTGATCCGGAATCTCGAATCCGGCGATCATTCTCAATGTCGTCGTCTTTCCACATCCGCTAGGGCCTAACAGGCAGAGAATTTCTCCATGCTCCATTTCTAGCGACAGCGAGCAAACAGCCGGCGTAGAACCAAAACGTTTGGAGATGCGATCCAACTGGAGCAGCATCACAGGATTAACAGGTTAGCACGTTAACAGGTCAGGACGTTAGCACGCCGCCGGGCCTGTAGATTGGTGTGTTAGACAGTGATGAGATGTCTGGTTCCAGAACACCTCGGCCTTGACAAGAACTGTCCTTTTCATGGAAGGAGCACACCCGCAAACTCACTTTCCCGAGCCCTTGATCTCATTTTCCCAGCGCCGCATCCAGCCCGGTGTTTCCCTTTCCAGAACTTGCCAATCAAGCTTCATCGGCCGAAGCTGCTGCCGCGCGCGAGCAATGCGTTCTGGCAGCCGCTGCAGGGGGATGTCGGTCCTGGCTGGAATTCGAAAGTACTTTTGCGCTGCCAGTTCCAGGCTCTCCGTGGAAGTGACAAACTCGTAATAGCGCCGCGCCCATTCAGCGTGCTTTGCACCTCGCACTAGCGCGATCCCCTCGGTCAGGTAAGGAGTGCCACTGGAAGGGAACACGTAATCAAACGGGTAATGATAGACATTTCGCTGTAGCTCCATGTCTGGCATGTTCCAGAGCGTGATATCCGCTTCCCCGCGTGCCATCTTCTGAAACAAGAGAGTCGAATTAGCAACATATTCCTTCGTGTTGGTGTCGAGTCGACGCAACCAATCGAATCCTTTTTCCAAATCTCCCTGCTGCAAATGGAGGAACAGTATGGCGCCGAAGATGACACGCATCCCTCCGGAGGGTACTGGATCGCGAATGATGACGCGTCCCTTCCACCGTGGCAGCAGGAGATCGTCCCAATCTCTGGGGACGGAGTCGCCCTGAGCCGCGTTCGAATTAAAAGCGATCACTTCAGGCGTAAAGTACGTGCCATACCATGTATCCGCGTCCCCATGTGCGTCAGCCGGAACAGAATTGGCCCAGCTAGGGCGAAAACTTTCCAGCAGGCCCGCCTTGGCAGCCTGCGAAAACATCGTATTGGGAGCACCAAACCAGACATCCGCCTGCGGGTTAGCCCTTTCCGAGCGAAGTCGATCCAGAATATCCTGCGATCCCATGTCGAGCCACTGAACGTCGCATCCTGGGTACTGCGTCTCAAAAAGTCTTTCATACTCTCCCAGCAATTCTTTGCCGTGCGGAGAATACACGATCACCCGGGTGGCGTCAGATTTCTCAGCACAGGAGATGCAAAAAAGCACCAGTAGGAAAGCAACAGCCAGCATTCTGATTGCGGATCGCGGATTGCGGCCTGCCGATGGCCTTCTGCGGAATGTGATGTGTTGGCTGCGAAAAACGGAGTGTGGCTGTAAAGGAGATGACTGGATGGAGAAATGGGGACATGGGACGGCCTGCGGAATCACCCTATCCCAGTCCTGCGGCGGCATCACAGTGAGCAACCGAGAATCTCCAATTCCTACTGAAATGATTTCAATCGACCAGTCCCTTACTCCAAAAAATGATCCAGGGGTTCATTTAAAGTCTGGACCTGAACCTCGTTCATCTTATAGATTTTATCGGACTGGCTGCTCCGGGCAAACCATTCCTTGTCCTTTTTGAAGATCTCGACTTGAAAGGGTGTGTCGCCAGACGCCCGGGTGACAATTACCGGAGATTTGAGGATGACCGCGCCAACTCTTAAAACTTTCTCGGCCTTCAAGTCTTCCAGCGCAAGGAAAACGCGATAGTCGAGAAAGCTTTTTTTGTCTTTGCCGGCGGGTTCGATGACCTTCCACTGCCCTCCCTTTTTTTCCGCGACCCATTTTCCCTTCTCGCCCTGCACCTCTATTTTGGTGACTTTTTCCCGCTCAAAGCGAACCACATCACGCGACTGGAACTGATCGGCGGGTTGACCTGTTTTCTCCTCAATATCCTTCGAAACAGTGAACACCACGGTACGGCCCGGAGTGTAAGCGTAATAGTTATCTCCAAGTTTGCTGCCGACGTTCAATTCTGCCTTTTTGTCGCCGCTGGTCAGCACCAGCCGGATCGTAGGGGGCTCCAGCCCATACTGTTTCAAGTTGTTCAGAGATTCTTCCGCAAAGGTTTGGATTCGTCCATATCGAATTGCATCGACGAGGCCATCCACCGTAGCTTGGTCGGCGGGCCCGGCAAGCGGCTGCGTTACGTACCACACGTCTTTCTCTTTGTTCAGCATCACCGTGTCACCTTTGCGCTTTATCTCAATCTGGCGAACGGTGTCAGCATCCAGTTCCAGAATCTTCTTGTCTCTGAAGTCCGTGATCGACTGCGTCGCCTTTGTGTGAGGGGAGTCTGATACAAGATAGACGTTTGGATCGCCCTCCTTGGCCACATAAACGTTGCTGGTAGAAAAATCCTTGTCTCCAAAGCGGATCGTATATTTCTTCCCGCCTTCTTCTAAATTCAGCGTGACTACAGGGTCTTTTAGGCCGTATTTTCCCAGTACCGGTTTCTCAATTGTGCGGCTTGTCGTTGCATCGGCCAAGGCCTGCAGTAATCCCTCGACGGCTGTGGAATCCGCCTTCGCCTGAACTGGCTGAGAAATCTTCCACTGGCCATCCCTTTTTTCCAGGGTGATGGGCGATTCGTTGCGTCGCAGCAGTGAAACGCGGATTACTTTGTCTGCTTCGATTTCAACAAGCTTGCTGCGCTCTTTCTCTTGCCTCTCGCGTTCCTCTTTGCCGCGGATTTCATAAAAATAGACAAAGGCGAGGAGAGCGACAAATACGGCGCCCAGAATGAGCAGTTGCGCGCGGCCTGACATCTGTCACACCTCAGCGATTTTGGATCGTGGATTAACGAACCACCACACTCGCCTTTTCAACCTTGTCCTAACTCTAAAAATGTTGAGCTTTACAATCCGCAATCTGAAATCCACAACCGTTTTCAGCTTCGTCGTTTCCACCACACTGCAATCCCCGCCGCCAATGCGACTCCTGGCATCAGGACAACCGCGAAGTAAAACAGGAAGTTTGCCTCGGCGATTGAGAGATTCAGGCGACGGGATTGAGGGTTGCGGGGGCGAATGGCCATCAAATCGGCGTCTTCAGCAAGCCAACTGACCGCATTCAGAAATAAGTCACCATTTCGCTGGTTTCCAAAATACGCGGTAGTGGCGAAATCCGAATCTCCGATTACCACCATTCTTGCTTGCTTATCATCGATCGCTTTCGTGGCTGCTACGCCCAAATTTAGAGGGCCTTGCCTGTCTTTTCCCGCATCAAACTTCGCAGAGCCTACCTTCAAATCGGTTTCTCCCCAGGAGCTAGGGTTCGTCTTCAACAACACCTGGGTCGAAAACCCTTGCTCGGTCGCTGACGGCGTGGAAATCGAGCAGGAAAGTGGAAAGAACGTCATCGTCCCTTCAAAGCCCTCGGTGATTGGGTGGCCTTCGTAATGAGTGATGAGCGGCGCCGCGGGGCCCATACCAAACAGTTGTCCAATACCGCTGACGTCCAGCACCACATCGTCATCCAGCTCGATCCCCTTAGGTTTTAGAAACGACTCCAAACCAGGTTTGGTTTCCGGGTCGGCCAGCAGTAGGATTTTCCCTCCTTGATTGGCATAGTTTTGGAGGGCTTCCACTTCCGGGAGCAATAACGAAAACCGTGGCCCGACAATCGCCACCACTGCGGCATCGATGGGAATGGTCTTCTCCGTGGCCAATGTAAGCGTCTTGACGTCGTAGTTCTGGCTCTCCAGTTTCTGTCGAGCCATGGCAAGCCCGCCCGCATCGTCGGAATTTATGTCACGCTCGCCATGCCCCGACATGAAATAAAGCGTTTTATTTTTTTCACGCGTTACCTTGATTATGGCATTGGTAATGGATTCTTCCGTAGCCGACTCGATCCGTTCCTTCTTACTTCCGGATGTGACGACAACATCGCCAAACTTCTGCACGCCGAATTCTTTTGCTTTGCCCGGATCGGTCTGCGGGTCAACCACCGCGTAGTGGATCCGTTTGCCGGCGCTGCGATATTCCTCCATCAGGTCCGCAAACGACGGCGCGTTGTCTTTGAAAAAACCGTTCACGGTGACATCCATCTTCAGGTTCTGCGCCACCTTTTTGGATTGGTCCGATAGGCTGAAAAGTTGATTTTCTGTTAAATCAAATCGCTTGCTGTGGCGGTACCCCAGGAAGTTGACCAACCCCAGAATGCCCAGCAGTATTAGGATTATCGCGCTGGCGGCGCTTCCATAGCGGACGGCTCGGCGATGGAACGTCTTCTGAATTTCCTCCCAGTGCCAGAAAAGCGAAAAGACCAGCACTGCTGCTCCCCCATACACCATCACCTGAGCAGGTATCGACCAAACGGAGCGGATCGCATAGTACAAGTAGCCGAGCAAGAGTAAGATCAAACCCGCGCTTGGAATGTACTTCAGAACACGGTTCATTCGCGCCATCGTAACGATTCCACCGAGGTGGAAGTGAGAAATAGACCCAGCAAAATCAAGCTGCCATAGAAAACTAGACTTTTCGTATCGATCACCCCCTTGGCAAAATCGTCGTAATGATTCAGCACAGATAGATACTGCATCGCTTCACTGATCACGCCAGTCCCTTGGGCGGCAAAGTCAATCACCCAGAGAATGATGAAGACTGCGAAAGTGGTGACGGCAGCGATAATCTGATTCTCGGTTAAAGAAGAAATAAAGATTCCAATCGAAATCAATACGGTTCCCAACAGAAGAATGCCGAGATAGCCGGAAAGAACCGGCCTCCACATGAATTTTGGCTCGCTATACCGATAAGCAAAAAGGGCATACACACCGGTCGGAAGCAGCATCACCATATAAAATGTGACTGAGGCAAGAAATTTCCCTAGAATTATCTGCCAATGGGTCACCGGCGAGGTGAGCAACAGTTCGATGGTGCCACGCCTTTTCTCGTCCGCAAAAACGCCCATCGTCAACATCGGCATAAGAAACAGGATCATCGTGCTCAGCACACCAAAGAACGCGCGCAAAACATCCTGCGCATAGTCGCGTGCAGGCGGCGGTCCCCCGAATTGTTGCGCTTGGATCATCTCTTGGATGCTAAACTCCACCACGCGCACCACAATGCTGCGGAAAAAGAAGCCGGTGAGGAGCAAAAATATCGTGAGCACCACGTAAGCGATAGGAGAGACAAAAAACAGACTCAATTCTTTTTTCCAAAGTGCGAAGATGTTTCTCATGCCTCGATTCCGCTCTCTTCGGTAGTAAGCTTCAAAAAGATATCCTCCAAGCTAGGACCTGTGGTTTTTAACTCCAATAAGTCCGCCCCGCTTTGCACCACGGCGCGTGCCATATCGGCTCGCTCATCGAAGCCCGGCTCAACCTCTACTCGCAAGACCGCCGCGTTGGCTGAAGTAGATTCCGGGCGGACGGATTTTAGGTGACCCAGCGACGCCAGGGCCCGGCGCACGCCGTCCATGTCACCACGAAACTCTATTTGAACCTGATTTGAGCCGGCCAAGGTGGTCTTCAGGTTTTCGGGGGTGTCGGTGGCGACCACCCGGCCATTATTGATGATTACTACACGCTGACAGGTCATGCTCACTTCAGGAAGGATATGACTGGACAAGATGATCGTATGCTCGCCAGCCAATCGTTTAATCAGTTCTCGGACTTCGATGATCTGTTTTGGATCCAGTCCCACCGTTGGTTCGTCCAAAATCAGGACGTCCGGATCATGGATCAGAGCCTGTGCCAAGGCCACGCGTTGGCGATATCCCTTAGAAAGGTATTTGATAAGCCGGCTTCCCATGTCCTCCAGGCCGCACTGCTCCTTGACCGCTTCAAGACGATCGCTAATCTGCTCAGACTTCACTCCCCGAATCTGGGCCACGAATGTCAGGAAGGAGTCTACCGAAAGTTCCTGGTAGAGGGGCGGATTTTCCGGCAGGTATCCGATGCGGCGTTTTACTTCCAAAGGTTGTTCAAAAACGTCGTAGCCGCTGACTCGGGCTTTTCCATCCGTGGCCGGGATAAACCCGGACAAAATTCGCATGGTGGTGGTTTTGCCCGCGCCGTTAGGCCCGAGGAACCCTAGGATTTCGCCCTTTTTGACGTCGAATGTGACGTCGTTGATGGCCAGGGTATTGCCGTAGCGTTTTGTCAGGTGTTCAACTTGAATCAAGCCGCCTCTCTCTCAGCGATTGCAAAAAGGTGTATACGTGGGAACCGTCAAATGGTTCCCGAATCTCCGCAATTCCAGCCGCTGCGCTGCTGAAGTACGATACATCCATTCTCCCTCTGTTGGGAAGTATCTCCGCCCGGTTGGCGACCGACGATTGCAGAATTGAAAGCTCGAAGGGTTCAAGGACCCTTGCTGGAGCGACCCGAGAGAATCACTCCGAAACTGGTTTCACTTGAAATAATTCCGATTTATTTCCGCATATCCCTTCCATTTTTCTGGGACTTCATCCTCGGGAAAGATGGCGGTTACCGGGCAAACCGGTTCGCATGCGCCGCAATCGATGCACTCGTCGGGATGGATATACAACATCCGATCAGTCTCGTTGCCATAGATGCAGTCAACGGGGCAAGCTTCCACACAAGCCTTATCCTTGACGTCGACGCACGGTTCGCAGATCACAAATGTCATGTAATTCCTTCCTTTCTTCAATGAAACCCAACACTAGCCCAGCTCGCCAAAACGCGCTAAACTGAGCGATATAAGTTGATTCCAGGATAAAATCAAGTTCTTTTTCGCTCTCACAAAACGTCAAACTTCGCTGCATTTCTCGACCTTACTCCGTCTCATGGCATAGATATCAGAAACAAGGAAGCGCGGTCAAACCAAGGTAGGAATCCCTACTGAATTCACCGAATTGCGGCCGTTCTTAGAGGAGCTCAAAGTGCTGAAGGAGTGGCGGGACGCCATCCCCGGAGGTCGGCAACGGCCTAAATTAACTGGGCACTTCGGGATGAATCGAGATACTTAGTCAGTTATCTACAATGGTAGATCTTAGACGAGAACGGAGAAGGTTGCCATGTTTGCTCAAAATGTTTACTCGCATCTCAGTGCAGCGCTAAAAGTAGTTCGGTAAAGGAGCTTTGACAGATGGAAAAAACGTCGGAAGCAGAAATAATGACAATATTTGCGAGCATCCGGCTGGTGTTACTAGTCGGCACGGGTGGTCGCTTGTGACGGGTAAATGCGATACGCTTCTATCGGTTGCTCCCTGCCCTTGACCTGGAGGTTGGCAGGCATATCCGCCAGGGAGTACGTCACGCTGTCCTTCGCAAGTAGGCGCACCGGTCAGGATCTTGCCCTTCCCCGCTAGGCCGGAGAGGCGCGAGGCCACATTGACGGTGTCACCGATGGCCGTGTAGTCGGCCACGTCTCCGCCCACGGCCCCGGTGATGGCGATGCCGCTGTTGAGGCCAATCCCGATGGCGAAGTGGAGGTTCAGGCTGGCCACGTTTTCCTGCAGTGCGATGGCCGTGCGCAACACAACTTCGCGATGACTCGGCTGAGGAATTGGCGCGTTAAAAAGCGCCATGACGGCATCGCCGAGGAACTTGTCAATCAACGCGTCATTCCGTATCAGCAACTCGCTGGCCGCTGTGAACAGGATATTAAGCGATTCGCGCAGGTGAGTTGGAGGCACGGACTCAGAAAGAGAGGTGAATCCCCGCACGTCGGCGAACATCACCGTGAGTTCCTGCTCCACGGCAGGAAATTTCACATTCACTCACCGATTGCAAAGCTGCGGGTTTTTGTAGAAAGGCTGGATGCCTTTCAAGCGGTTCGGCCAGGATCTGAACCCGCGAATCGGAGTACGGCAGACTTTGCAGGATGCAAGATAGTGGATCGGAGCGCTCATTATTTTCCTCCGCCGAAGAATCGACTCAGCCATCCGCGCCGCGCTGGACACTGAAGCCGGAGTGCTACCAGCAGAACAACATCTCAACCCTGACCCCAGTGATGTTGTCTTCGGCCAGAAGCATTCGCAAGACTCTATACCGAACGCGGGCACCGCCGCCTTCTTCACACTCGCCGGCGTCTCCTGACTCCTCCGAGCGGAAAAACCATATGCTGCATTACATTTGTAATACAATTGTGTTGCAAGAGAGTCCCTGACTCGTCTACACTCTACCCTGGTATGTCACAAACGTTAACCATCAGGCTGTCAGAAGACTTGCGCCGGGCGCTTGAGATTGCTTCCCGAAAGATGCGGCGTAGGAGGTCCGAGGTCGTGCGACTGGCACTCCGGCAGTTTCTCCAGGCCACGCCGACGGGCCGCAGTCGCCCTGCCGACCGCGTACGGGGCCTGCTCGGCTCACTGGAATCCGACCTTCCCCATCTAGCGGAAGACCACCGACGGTATATCGTGGAGTCACTCAAGAGTGGCCACTGAACTGTTGTTGGACACAGGCGCTCTCGTCTCATTGCTTGACCGCAGCCAGCGTTTCCATAAGGATTTTGTCAGATTTTTTGACGGCTGGGACGGGGCCGTCGTGAGCACAGAGGTGATCCTCACGGAGGCTACACATCTGCTTGGAAGGGTGCGAGGAGGCGCCAGGACATGCCTGGACTTTTTCCTGGCAGGAGGCGCTGTCCTGGTCCCGCCCACCCTTGCATCTCTTAGTCGATGCCGAGACCTCTTGAAAATATATTCAGATCTCCCTATGGACTTTGCTGATTCCACCCTGGTGGTACTGGCTGAAGACCTGGGAACCAATTTGATTTTCACAACCGACAGGCGTGATTTTGAGATCTACAGGATCGGTGGACGCAGGCAATTTAAGATCGTGCCGGGTGACCCCCTGCCTCGAAACACATAGCTCGTGATGTCACCAAAGACACAGCTCTTGAACGACTTGCTGCGATCATTGGTTGAATGGAGATTAGGTCAAAGGCTTTACGGACATCTTCTTCAAAGGCTTCCGGCGCCGACAGCTTCCAGTCCATCATTTTTCCGCTTCAGCGATTTCCAACGCGGTCAAACCAGAGAGATCAATCAAGGCAAATGAGACGAATATATTGAGCGCCTGATTTTCTTTTCACGCCTCCCAGCATAGTTGGCGCAATAGCGGCCTTGAGGGTTGAAGTCACCCCCTGTATGCCTTTTTGAAATCTCTCCGAAGGCTTATGCCCGCGACGGCTGTACCCCTTGCACGGTGTAACCGGGGATCATGTTGAGGCATAATGTTAAGGGATAAATTATGGTTGATGATTCAGTTCAAGCAGGATTGCGGGGACCCGTGTCCCATCCTGTGGGGAAGAAGGTGATTCTTGCTGTTACAGGAATGAGTTGCGCCAGTTGCGCCCATCATATTGAGGAGGAGCTTGTCGGAGTGCCGGGAATCAAAGAGGCAAGTGTGAACTTTGCCACTTCGCAGGCCACGGTGATTTACGACCCGACGCAGTGCGACGTGCCGCAATTGATCAGCGCGGTGAAGAACGCCGGTTATGATGTGGTCCGCCCGCCTGCCGGTCCCAAGGTTGATCCGCTGGAACCATCGCGCCGCCAGGAGTGGAACAAGCTTCGCCTGAAGTTCCTGTTGAGTCTAGCGTTTACCGTTCCCATCGTTTTGGCCAGCATGTTGAATATGGACTTTCCCCAGCGCAATTGGGTCCTCCTCTTATTGTCCTTGCCGGTGCAGTTCTTTTGCGCAGCGGGGTTTCTGTCTGGAGCGTGGAGTGCGATTCGCCGGCGCAGGGCGGATATGAATACGTTAGTCGCGATCGGCACTTTGGCGGCTTTCGGTTACAGCGTGGTGGCGACATTGTTTCCAGACGCGTTCCGCCAGGCGGGGCAGATGCCTCATGTGTACTACGAGACGGCAGCGGTTATCATTACCTTAATCCTGCTGGGCCGCTTGCTGGAAGCTCGCGCCAAGAACCAAACCGGTGAGGCGATCCGCAAGTTAATCGGCCTGCAGCCTAGACAGGCGCATGTAATTCGCGACGGCCAGGAGCTCTCGATTGATGTGTCCACCGTCACCGTGGAAGACATCGTGGTAGTGCGTCCGGGCGAGAAACTTCCCGTTGATGGGGTGGTAATCGACGGGGTGAGTTCCGTTGACGAGTCGATGATCACCGGGGAGTCCATGCCTGTAAGCAAGCGGCCGGGAGATGAGGTGATTGGCGCGACCCTTAATAAAATGGGAAGTTTTCGCTTTCGCGCCACGCGTGTCGGTGAAGAGACCACACTACAGCAGATTGTGAGGTTGGTCCAGGATGCTCAGGCAGCCAAGGCGCCCATCCAACGTCTGGCCGATGTCATTTCAGGGTACTTTGTTCCCATTGTGCTGGTCATTGCCGTTAGTACTTTCGTGATCTGGTTTGATCTTGCTCCGGTACCGCTCCGTTTGACGCTTGCGCTGCTGAACTTTGTCGCCGTGATGGTGATTGCCTGTCCGTGCGCCCTTGGGTTGGCTACGCCGACGGCAATCATGGTGGGAACCGGTAAAGGAGCCGAGAATGGGATCCTGATCCGGGGAGCCGATGCGCTGGAGCGCGCGCACAAGTTGAACGCGATTGTGATTGACAAGACAGGGACTCTGACCCACGGCAAGCCCGCGGTTACCAATGTGATCGCGCAAAATCTAACGGAGGAAGAACTTCTGCAGTTGGTGGGTGCTGCCGAACAAGGTTCGGAACATCCGCTGGCGAACGCGATCGTCGATTTTGTGCGTGCACGCGGGATCGAGATGCCGAAGGCGACCAACTTCGAGGCGATCCCAGGAGCAGGAATTCAATCGCGCGTGGGCTCTCGGACCGTACTGGTGGGAAGCGCGCGCTTCCTCGCTGAAAGGCACGTGGAGACTACGAGCCTGGCAAGTGAGGCGGGACATTTGGCATCCGAGGGTAAGACTCCCATTCTTGTAGCGATCGATTCAAGGCCAGCGGGTCTACTGGGCGTTGCGGACACCTTGAAACCCACTTCGGTGGAAGCCGTTGCGCGCTTGAAAAAATTGGGTTTGGAAGTAATTATGCTGTCGGGCGATAACCGTCTTACGGTCGAGGCCATTGGAAGACAATTGCAAATGGATCGTGTGATCGCCGAAGTTCTCCCGCATCAGAAAGTCCGGGTCATCGAAGATTTACAAGACCAGGGTAAGGTCGTCGCCATGGTGGGTGACGGAATCAACGATGCCCCCGCTCTGGCGCAGGCCGATATCGGAATTGCGGTTGGAACGGGGACGGATGTGGCCATCGAAGCGTCCGATATCACTTTAATTCGGGGCGACATCAGGTCAGTGCTTGCCGCCATTGCGCTTTCAAGAAAGACAATGCGGATCATTAAGCAAAACTTGTTTTGGGCTTTCTTTTACAATGTGTTGGGGATTCCGGTGGCCGCTGGTCTGCTGTATCCCCTTCTCCATTTTTTGCTCAATCCGATGCTTGCAGGCGCCGCGATGGCGCTCAGTTCGGTTTCGGTGGTCAGCAACAGCCTGCGGTTAAGGCGGTTCGGCTTGGTCGGTTCTTAGTTCCGTGAGCGGTCATCCTGGGACGTTTCAACCCGGGACTAGGATCTGCGACTCGCGATCTGGGACCTGTAACTTGTGACCCGGAAAGTATGGACACTGCTGAAATCATTGTCACGACCTCCGGCATTTTCGTGAATGCGCTTGTGGTCTGGTTTTTTCTGCTTTCAAAGCGCCGAGCAGTCCGAGCCGAAGGCCAGAAAGGGATCCAGGAAATCACAATTCAAGTGAAGGGTGGCTACAATCCGGATCGCATCGTGGTGAAAAAGGGGGTTCCCGTACGTTTGAACTTTTTTCGAGAAGAGACGGACGGCTGCAGCGAGCGCGTGCTATTTGAGGATTTTGGCATCAACCGTGAGTTGCCGGCGTTTCAGACTACCACCATTACCTTGGCCCCGGAAAAGGCGGGAGAATACACGTTTACTTGTGGCATGCACATGCTAAGGGGAACGCTCGTGGTGGAGGAGTGATGCCGATTTGATAGTGTCCTAATTTGCTAGGATACTACCGCCGATCTCAGAGTCGTCTGAGACCTTCTGTTTATCTTGTTGGCAACGCTTTGATTTCTCCGCCTTCTTCCACTACGATGGGAATGCTGTCAACTTTCTTCGGCAGACGTCGCAAGGAGGGAAGATTCAGGCGGCGGACATAGATCTTGATGACCACGGATCGTGGGTTGCGCTCATCGGAAAGGCCGACTCCACAAGCGACCACGCCATCGATCGCCATCCACTGCGGGCTATGCCTTCGCAAGAGCTGCTCTGCCTGCTTTCTAAGATCCGCGGGGGCGCGTCGCTTCATCCCGAGAAGACAAAAAACAAAAGCCCGCCTACTCATAGGATAGACGGGCTCTGAGGTGTAGATTTTCGAGCAGATCTTCAAAATGCGACAATACGACCGACTGCTTCGACGACAATGGGGAATCCATCGAGTTGTTGCGGCACGGATGCCAGCGCTTCTTTAGTTATTTCTTCCACCAACACTTTGATCACAACGCCTGAATCCCCTAACCCCACCGCGTGCCCTACGCTTCCGGGAACCCCAGCCAGTTCTTTGGCTTTGAGTTCCTTGGTTCGCATGGCGCGGGCGAGATCCTGCTGCAACCGGGCTTGCGCGGTGCTGATTGTGGTGGCGGTTGTGGTACCGGCGCCCACCATCGTGGCTGGTTGCCCGATCAGTGCGCCAAAGTACGTAAGGACATCCCCGATGGTATTAGCGACGCCAACCACACTACTCCCCGCATAAAGTAGGCCGACAGGTCCTGGGTTGCTGGCCACATCTTCGACCATCAGGGAGCCGGAATCCCCGCCATTGAGAAATCTGTTTCCTCTATTTTTCACAAGTATCTGGCCGGTGAATGTTTTGATGAATGTGTTGCCCGCGCATTCATCCGTGTACTGCACGCTGACGGTGGCGCCGACGCTGTCGACCGTACTGCGAGTCAGACCGGTGGTGCGCCCGCTCTTTTTGACAGCTTGGCCCGGAAAGGCCCCGACAGGCGTAGAACCAATGGTTCCGATTTCCAAAATCGCTCCATCTGTGCTGACTGCGCCGGAGATCACCTGAGCGATGGCGGCGTCCACATTTGCGTTGGAATTCAGCGGGGCCCATTGCGAAAGGTTAGCGACATAATCGGCGGGTATATCCGCGCAAGCAACATCTACCAGTCCCGGCTGGTTAATCCCGTCACCCGCAGTGGAAACACGGTTGTTGCCGCCAGACACCATATCTCCGGCAAAAACGTGCGTGTTGCTGAGGATGTACTGGGCGCCTCCAATCTGGACGAGCGCCCCCAGAGTGCCAGAGCAACAATAGCCGTTGGCTAAATCTTTTGCATTACCGCCGGAAGTGCCAAGTTGGATGGGTCGCGTCTGGCGCGCCTTGTGATTGACGCCATTCTTAACCCCTTTCCCCTGCGAACTCCCGCCTCCCTGTGCAAGACCGTAGGCACCGAGCGCTAAAACGAACAAAGCGATAATCGCCAAGGTCAGACTCTTGTTTCGTTGCTTCATGGAATTTTCTCCTTTCCAACCCTTCTAACTCGTGGGTTTATCTTATATCCTCCGCTAACCAGAGCAAAAGCTTTTTCTGCAATCCGAAATCTGCAATGTGGATGAGCAATTACCGGTTTGCAATCGACCAGCCGCAGCCGTCTGAAGCTGAAGGCCCATGGTTACTTCCGATCCAGTCTTACTCTGGCGGCAAATTGCACCGCCGGCAATGCCTGAATCTTCCTTAGTAGGTCCGCGGGGATCGCTGAGTCGGTATTTACCACGCCGATCGCCTCCCCACGCTCCTCGTGACGGCCGAGGGTGAAGCTTGCGATATTGATACCGTTGTTCCCTAGCATCGTTCCGACTTGCCCGATGACGCCCGGCTGGTCCTGGTTCCGTATAAACAGCAGGAAGCTCCCCAGCGGCGAGTCAAGGCCAATTCCATCGACTGAGATCAGCCTTAGATTGCCCCGATGTAACAATGCGCCTTCGACCCATTCCGTTTGGCTCTCGTTGCGGAGTTGGACGCTGATCAAGTTCTTGAAGCCGCGCTCGCGGCTGCTGGAGGTTTCCACGATCAAAATCTGCCGCTCCTTAGCTTGGCTGAAAGCATTAATCATGTTGACGCTTTCAATGCCCATGGATTGAAAAAGACCTTTCAGAATGGAGCTGGAGATGGGCTTATAGTTCAGAGAAGTCAAGTCGCCGTAGTAGCGGATCCCCACTTCACTGACTCGGATACGCGAAATTTGACCGAGAAGTGAGCCCAGCTTTTCGCCTAACTCAAGGTACGGGGCCACTTGCTCAAACTCGCGTGAGCTAATGGAAATGAAATTGACCGCGTTGCGCACCACGCCGGCGCGCAGGTAGTCGATGACCTGCTGCGCAATTTCAAAGCCTACTTTCTCCTGAGCTTCCTGCGTAGAACCGGCAATGTGGGGCGTGGCGATCACATTGGGGTGCCCAACGAGTTCTTGGTTCGGTGATGGTTCCTGTTGGAATACGTCCAACGCTGCGGCCGCGATTTTTCCTTGACCGAGACCCCGCAACAAAGCCGGTTCGTCGACCAGCGCCCCGCGCGCGCAATTGACTAAGCGAATTCCCGGCTTCATTCGGGCGATCGTTTCATCGTTAATCAAACCCTGAGTGGCCTCCGCGAGTGGAAGGTGCAAACTCAGGAAGTCTGCGCGGGCAAACACTTCCTCCACCGGGAGCAGTTGCACTTCCAAGTCGCGCGCGTACTTCTCCGGAATATAAGGATCGTAAGCGATCACTTTCATTCCAAACGCGCGGGCCCGCTTGCTTACCTCGGAACCAATCTTGCCGAGTCCCAAAAGACCCAATACCTTTCCCAGGAGTTCTATTCCCTCAAATCTCTTCTTATCCCACTCTCCTTGCTTCATGGACGAATCTGCCTGCGGGATTCTTCTTGCAAGAGCCAACAGCATCGCCATCGTATGTTCCGCGGCGCTAATGCTATTTCCCCCTGGAGTATTCATCACCAAGATTCCCTTGCGCGTGGCGGTATCCAGGTCGATGTTATCCACTCCCGCACCGGCACGCCCGACGACCTTCAAGCTGCGCGCGCAGGCCAGCAGTGGAGCATCGACCTGAGTCTTGCTCCGAACTAAGAGCGCATCGAAATTGCCGATGCAGTTGAGCAATTCGGAGCGTGAAATGTCGGGCCGGAAATCCGCGGCGAAGCCAGCATCACGGAGCAAATCGGCCACACCGGCGGAGAGATTGTCGGAAATGAGCACTTTAGGGTTGGTCATTCAGTCTATCCACCAAAGCTTGAAGTGCGGCGGCAACTCCGCTTCCCAACCGAAGCGGGTGCTTCTGCTTGGACAGGGTGACTTCCATCGCGCCCAGCAAACCCAGCAAGTCAATGGAATCATAATAGCCGAGGTGCGCGATGCGGATAATCTTGCCCTTCATTTCCCCTTGGCCACCGGCGATCGCGGCTCCAAATGTACTTTGCAGGTCCGAAACGATTTTTTCCGCGTTCAGAGGGGGAGGGATCGCAATTGCAGTAAGGGCGTTTGCGGGCCGTCGAGCAAAAAGGGACAGGCCCCATGCGCTGGCTGCCTCTCGGGTCAAACGCGCCAGCAAGGCGGCATTGGCCACCAAGTCATCAATTCCACTCTCTAGAATGGAACTTGTTGCCTGATGCAACGCCTGGACCAGATTCACTGCTGGGGTGAATGCCGACTGCCATTTGCTCTGATTTTCCCACTCCCGTTTCCAATCGAAATAGAACCGGGGTGTGGTTGCGCGCTTGGACTTCTCCCACGCCTTCTGGCTGATGGAAATGAAGGCCAGACCGGGAGGGATCATGAAAGCTTTTTGAGAACCCCCGATGACGACGTCCAGTTTCCATTCATCGGTGTGCAAAGACGCCGCGCCCAGAGTCGTGATGGCATCGATCACGCTGACGGTGTTGGGAAAACGAGCGACGGTATCGCCGATCGCCTCGATATCCATGGCAGCGCCCGTCGAGCTTTCGCATCCCTGCACAAATACGGCTTCAATCTCTGGATCCTTATCCATGTGTTCAGCAATCTCCGAGGCCTCGATCGATTCCCCGTAATTCTTTCGAATCACCGTGGTGCGCATGCCGTACTGTTTACACAAGCCTTCCCAACGCTCCCCGAATTTTCCCGCCGCGCCGACCAGCACCTTGGCGCCGGGTGACAGTAAGTTCACTGTGGCTGACTCCATAGCGCCTGTGCCGGATGAGGTGAACAACAGCAGGTCATTGGTGGTTTTGTAGATCGCCTTGAGATTAGCCACCGTCTGGCGGAAGATTTCCTTAAACTCACTCTTGCGATGGTGCAGCGCTGGACCTGCCATCACCTTGCTGGCTTCCGGGTGGATCGGCGTCGGACCAGGCGTGAAAATGCGCTTCTTGATCAAGCTTCCTCCATGAAAACATTAAAGTTTATCCCACACGAAGGAAGAAACAAAATAGAGGAAAGGAGTGGGTGCGCGACGGGAAAGTTGCTATCCGCATTTTGCGTGGTTTTCCCAGAACTGCTCAAAATCTCCATTGCGGTGGCACGTTCGGAGGTTGAGCACCGCTTGGGCTCCGGGATCGGACCACCGCATCCCGGATTGTTTCA
>JACQSX010000027.1 GCA_016211105.1 Acidobacteriota bacterium
AGCTCCTTCCAGGCCTCATTGCCGTGCATCAAGCTCTCCTTCACCTTGCTTTCATATTCCTCCCGGCTCATCCCCATGGCGTCCCACATCCACATTTCCCGGGCCTGAACCCCTCTCTCCGCCCAGGCCTGTTTCATGGCTTCCCAGACCTGTAAATCCTGGCCCCACTGAAGGAGCACGTACACGGTCTGGCCACTTTGCATCTTCCCCAACGGGCTCATCCCCCCACTCTGGCGGACGGCAAGTCGTGCCGCCTCTAATAGCCCCTCTTTCGTTGCGTTCACCAAATACTTCGGGTATCGGGGCTTGGGGTAGGTTACTTCCTGCTGCGCCTCTTTCTGGCGCGCACAGCCCAAACCCACGAGTAGAACAAGAGCTATCGCCAAACAGCAAACTTGAAACTTCTTCAGCCAAACAAGTGACAACAGTTTTCTTTGACCCATACACCCTCCTTTAATCAGTGTCGGGACACTTCGGGTTAATGTTCTCATTTTTAGTGCATGTAGAAGAAACAGCTAATAATCCCCTCTTTCGTGATGTGGATCTTCCCGTTGATATCGACAATCGATTGAACTGGCTTCGAGGGAACATCGTTGGTCCATGCCCTGGCCTTCAGCCCCAAAGAGACGGGACCCAGCTCAGCATCCTGTGGGATTTGAAAGGACAGATTGGCCATGACGCCATTCGGCAGCGCCTTGACTGGTGGTTGGGCAGTCTGAGAAGAAACGGTGATTTTCAAAATTTTCTTTTCGGCGTCGCCAGGATCAGCTTTCACTTCTGTTTTGATTTGCGCCTTTACTGCGGCACTGGACGGCCCCCGCGTGGCGCCCACAAAAGACACCAACTTGGCGGGAAAAGAGATCTCACCCTCGACCGAGCCGATGTTAACTCCCGGGGGCGCGTCTAATTTGAAGGCGACGGTGACTCGATCCCCGGGTAGGCCGGTCACCGAATTCAAATCCAACAGAGTCGCTTTGCCCCCTTGCGCAAAGATACGGTTTTGTTGTCCCACCATCGGGCCCAGAAAAACAAACAGTACCGCAATTCCAATTGGAAGCGGCTGCCGGCTGACAAATGTTCTCTGCTTATTGTTCATTAGAAAATCCAGAGTGAAAATTAAGGCGTCTGTTCAAAGCATTAGGCGCATGTCCCGTCGCATCTTTTCCAACGTATTCTCGTGCCACAGCTTGTTTGTCCCGAGCGGATTCCTCTCGACTCCCACGTTTCCGCGCTCAAACCCTGTATCACAGAGGGAGGAAATCGGCTGCTTTATATACCACTTTTCCGCCAACCATGGTCATCAAAATCTTGATGCCGGTCAATTCATCAGCCGGCAAGGCCGGATCCAGAGGGTTGCGGTCAAGAACTAAGAGATCCGCGTATTTCCCTTTTTCCAAACTGCCGATCCGATCTTCACGCAACACATATTCTGCCCCCCAACGAGTCATAATTCTGAGGGCCGTTCTCCGGTCCACTGCTTGACTGGGTCCGCGAGGTACTCCAGCCGCATCGGTCCGCGTTACTAACATTTGGAGCCCTACCATAGGATTTGCGCCCGTAAACTCCGCCTCATAACTTACTTTAAGGCCCGCCTCCACCAACGCTCTCACTGGGGCCACCCAGCGGTCCACTTTTTCCTTGCCGAAGACTCCCCATACATACTGGGTCCGATGGCCCGCCAACATGATGGGACTGACACTCCACATGACCCCAAACTCTCGGGCCATCTCGACCACTCGAGGATTCAAGAGCTGCGTGTGATCAAATGCAAAGCGCCTGCCTTTGAGCGGCTTGTCTTTATCGAGCGTTTTGTAAAAGGTCAATGCCTGCTCCAAGGCCAAATCTCCATAGCTGTGCATGTTGGAAAATCTAAAACCCAGGCGGTTCAAACGGCGGAGAAACTCCAAACGTCCATCATTCGGCTGATTCCAGTCATAACAGTCCGCCTGGTCAAAATAGTAATTCTTGGTCAGGCCAGGCAGGCGAGAATACGACGCGCATATTTCCCCTGAATCGGGAGAACCATCCAGCGGTACGCCGGTCACTCCGCTCATCCACAGCATATCGCTGTTGTATTTTTCCTGTACCTCCTTTAGATGCTGCGCCATGCGATCAAACTCTGACAGCGGCACAGAACGAGGTTCCTGGGCGAAGGCGAGCCTGACAGGCATCCTCCCAGTCTTATCCAGCACACCCATCGCCACAATCTCATTTTCGGCAAGCGTCGTCGAGACGGTCGTATAACCCAGGCGGGCGACTTCTTCACCGAGCTGACGCTCAAAAAGCCTGGCCAACGCCTCCGCAGGCGGTTTGGGAAAAACTTCGTTGATGATCGTACCCACCGAGATCTGCTGGCGCCCGGGCAGACGCTTACGCGCCGTCTCCAAGGCCTTGGAATTCATCAGACCACCGGTAGCCAAGCTAATGAGAAGAGGCTTATCGGGAGAAACGCGATCCAGATCGGCTTGGGTTATGCCTAGCTTTGGTATATCGTGAAAAAGAATCCCACGACCTCCCGACATCCCAGGGACAGGCGCATTTACCAAAACAGTGGGTCCCAAGGAACCGCCCCCAATCATCGGGCGACCACTGATCACAATCCAGTCCAACTTCGGATCGCTCTCAGCGACAATTCTTTTCATCTCATCGAGTACGAGCTTTTTATCTTGCCACTCAAACATCATTCCTGTGGCACGATAGTATTTTCGAAATTCGGGCGGTAAGAGATCCGTATAGTTGATAACGGCGTCCCGATGAGGATGAATATGGGTGTTGATGAAACCCGGTACCACCGTCTTACCGGCCAGATCAATTTTTTTTGTCTCAGGTTTCACCAGCTTCAGCACATCATCATTGGATCCCACTGCGAGGATCTTTCCTCCTCCCAAAGCCATTGCCTGCGCCACAGTGAAGTCTCCCTGGTCGGTATCGACCGTCAGGACATAACCGTTGTGAAAAATCACATCCGGCTGATCTTGAGCCCGGCAAAGCGCGTGGGAAAGCGCCAATATCGCAACTAAAGGCAGCAACTTCACTGCTAGTGTGGTCTTGTTATTTCTTTTCATCTTTACCCCCTCCAAGGACCTAAGACTTGCCGGTGATGGGGAGAAGCCAAATCTGCCTCAGAACAAAATTTACTATCGACTCCTGACCTCAGAACAACAGCTTCAAACCAAACTGTATCTGGCGAGAAGTGGTGGATGTGTTTGTGATTCTACCGACACCGTTGATCAGCGCGCTGCTGGCATCGGCAAAAATCGAACGTTCCGGGATCCCAAAATTTGCTCGGTTCAGAATGTTGAAAAACTCCGCCTTGAATTGAAGGGTTCTTCCCTCCTTGCCCAAGTCCGTATTCTTGGTCAACGAGAAGTCAACCGTGGCAACACCGGGACCGATGAGTGTATTTCGACCCAGGTTGCCCCGAAATCCCTGAGTAGGCAATTCAAAGGCGGTCGGGTCAAAATACATATCAGGACCGCCCAGAACGGGGTTATTGCTGGCTCCAGACTTCAGGTTCGGTCTTTCGTCCGCGCGGTTTCCGTCTCGGTCCCAGTCCACCAGGCTTCCCAACACAATCGGTAAAGGCGGTCCCGTGGAAGCCAACACGATCCCATTGAGCTGCCATCCGTCCAGCACCTTCCGCGCAAATCCTGACAAATTGCGCCCTACTGGCAGAAGATATACATAGTTAAAGACAAAGTTCTGACCTACATGGTGTTGGCATAAACCTCGGTTACTCCCCTGAATGTCATCGGGATCCGCCACCCGGTAATTCCCTATGGCGAAGTCCCCGCCAATCAGCGCCGATCCATCATCGACACAGCGAGACCAGGTATACGACCCTTGCAACTGCAACCCGCTGCTATACCTTTTCCTCACCGCCAGTTGCATGGAATGGTAAAAAGAGCTGTACGAATAGCTAAAATACTCAATATCGTCAACGTTTAGATTTTTCCGCGGTCGGCCGGCAGGGAAAAACTTCCGACCGTCTGCAAGGATGTCGGGAATACGAATGTTGATGTTACGTCTAGACAACAGGCTGACACCCCTGTGGCCGGCATAGGAGATCGTCATCGTGGTCTCCGGCAACACCTCCCGCTGCAGCGTCAAGTTCCACTGCATCATATAAGGCTGCTGTGGCTCATATTCGAACAGTTGGGGAGTTCTGCTTGCTACGGCTTTGGCAGTGTCAGGTATGGGGAAAAGGGGGTTATCAAGAGTGATACGGACATTAAACGGAGGAACGTTGCGGGCAGATAACGCATAGTGGTGAAAAAGAATGGTATCGTGAAAGACTCCAAATCCTGACCGTACGGAAGTCTTTCCGTCCCCAAACGGATCCCAAGCCAGCCCCAATCTGGGAGCGAAGTTTCTCTTGGAAGGATTCTTGAAGAAGGGAAATCCAATAGTGGAGTCCGCATCCACGAGCGGGTTGCGGAAATTAGCCACGATCCCGTTCACCTCGTCCGGAGTAGTCGTAACTTCATATCGAAGACCCAGATTCACTGTAAGGTTCGATCGCAGCCGGAGATCGTCCTGCAGGTACAGCCCCACCACCCATTCTCTGAAGCCTCGCCGCGTCGATGAACCAGGTAGAGCGCCACTCCAGGTTCTGGGCGTACCTCTAAGAAAATTTTCCAGGTTGCCGAAGGTCACAACACCGTTGTAGTTGAAGTCGAAAAACTCGTTGTTCTGGTACCGGGCCGCTTTAACTCCAGTTTTGACTTCGTGTCGCCCCCGGGTGAGTACCAGATTATCTTCGTATTGAAATATATTGCTTATGTTTGCACCCCCGGCATCGCCCCGTCCCAAGCTGGAAATACCGCCTCCTGGGTTGACAGTCCCCAAAGTCAGGTTGGGAATCGGCGTAACCGTCAGCAGCGGAGAATCCGGGAGCGGAGCGGTCAAAGCAACCGAACGATTAAAACCGAAGCGCAAAATGTTAAGGAAAGTGGGCGAAAAAATCTTCTTGTCCTCTAGCGTTATATACTGGTTGCGAGCCGTCAAAAGGTTGCCACCTCCAGGAAGCGCCGTCGGTTGAAGATTGTCGCTGTCGTCAATCGTGTAACGGGCAAAAAAGGAATTGGAGTCTGAAAAACTATGGTCGATTTTTGCCATCCAGTAGTCGTCTCGGGTTGGTTCGGTCTTCGCCACGATGTATTCGGCGCCACCCGCCGCAAAAACTCTTGCGCCGGGCGTCGGCAGCGGATACAGATCTAAAAAGGGTTTCACGTTGGGGGCAATCGGGATCGTTCTACCGTTGGGTAAAATCCCTTGTCGCACCGCCTCTGTGGGCACAGTGACAATCATTGTCCGACCCAGACTTTCGCGGAATCCTTCGTAACTGCCAAAGAAGAACGAGCGGTCTTTCTTGATCGGTCCCCCCAAAGTAAAGCCAAACTGATTGCGCTTAAACTCGGGAGGTTTTCCGGGATCAAAAAAATTACGCGCGTCGAGATTGTCATTGCGAAGGAATTCAAAAATACTGCCATGAAATTCATTGGTGCCCGACTTGGTAACGAGTGTAAGAACGCCGCCTGCAAAACGACCGTGCTCAGCCGAAAAGTTGTTGGTCATGACTTGAAACTCGCGTACCGTCTCAACCCCAAAAAGCGCACCCGCGGCTCCCCCAATCCCTTTCGCGCGGGACGAATCCGTGATATCGGTGCCATCCAGCAGATATCCGGTCATGTTCATCCTCGCACCGCCAATGGAAATCTTCAGTTTCGATGTTCCACTGGTGTGGTCACCCGATCCCGCGCTCCGCACGGGAACGACCCCCGTACCGAGCAGAGACAACTGGGTCAGGTCGCGGGTATTGAGAGGAAGATCATGTAGCTGCCTTTCCTCCACGACATCAGACAGCGTCGCCCGGGTGGTATCAACCATCGGAGCCTCTCCACTGACTACCACTTTGTCACTCAGTTCACCAACTTGAAGCGTAAAGTCGATAACCAATTCCCGCCCAACCGTCAGGTTAATCCCAGTGCGCACGGCCGTTTGGAAACCAGACAATTCCGCCTGCACTTCATAATTACCCACTGCTAATTCAGGGGCCCGGTAGAGACCCTCGTCATTGGTGACCGCACTGCGCGTCAAACCGGTCTCTGTACTGCGCACTGTGATCGTGACACCCGGCAGTATGGCGCCGGATGCATCTTTGACCACCCCTGAGACGGCGCCACCTCTGGATTGACCATATACGTTCCAACCCAAGCTCAAAACAACCGTAAAACAGAGCAAAGAACTCATCCTTTTCATCATAAATTTTCTCCCCCCGTTGTCGTTCCCTCTTACCCTTCTTACTTACCCTTACTTACCCTTCTTACACAGGTGCTTCTTATAAAGGCGGAAAACGACGTTCAGACTTCTGTACCCTCCGGTCACACTCGTCGAGCACATTCATCCTTTCCGATTATGGTCGTAATCGTGCTCCTCTTTGCTTCCTCGTTTGATTTTTGTGTGCGGTGGATTGTCCTCCCAACCACTTTGGACGTCAAGGGAATTCTCTCCGCCGAAGCCCCATTGTTCACATCCTTTGTCGTGACTCTGAGTCTCGCTCCTCAGCGTCCCAATACAGTAACCGGATGATCCCATCTTTACTGCGGTCATACACAATCTTTCCACCGACTACCGTGAGGTCAATAGGCAGTTGAGCAATCTGGTCTTCGGGAACCGCCATGCCAACATTGCAAAGAGAAACGATCGCCAGCGGATTGTTAGGGGCAACCGAGTCCAGCAGTTTGCGATTGATCTCATTGAAGAGCACGTTATTGTCTGGCGCATAGAAGAAGAGCCACTCTCCAGGAGCCGCTTTCACCACAGCCTTCTTTATCTCTTCCAAGGCACTACCGAGATCTTCCAGTCCCAACCTGGAGCCCGCCTTGGAAATCTGACCAATGAACGCTTGATGGAGGTGCGTGTCGATAAAGCCCGGTACTACAGTGCGCCCATTCAGATCAATCTGCTGGGTTCTAGGACCCACCATACGTCGGATATAATCGCTTCTTCCCACAGCAAGGAATTTTCCGTCGCGGACTGCGATCGCTTCTACAACCGTAAAACTGTCATCCGCCGTCAAAATCTTGCCGTGGTATAACACCATGTCTGGATAAGCGATGACCTCGGGTGGCAGCGTTTCTTGCTGAGCCTTTGCATTTGACAAGATAGCCACCAGGAACACAAGCGAAACAATAGCCGACTCCTTCATCTTTCAACCTCCAAATTCCATGCTGAATGTGATATCTCCCGAATGGATAGAACTTCACCTTATACTTGGTAGAAAATTTGTGTCAAGCAAATACCGGCGATCTCGGAAATTGCTGAAAGGGCATTGAAGGATCAGCTACCAGCTTTACGGAAGTCCCAAGACATCCTCCCGCGTCGGCTCACACAAGGGAGATGCCTCTAGTTTTCACGCGTAGTTTTTAAGCAGGTTCTAGCCTCAGTTTTGCGAGGGGTTGAGATAAGAGGTGTTTCTGAAAAACTGGAGAGCGGAAAAACTAAAATCTTAGGCAAAGCGGCCTCAGGAAAATAACAGATGTCAAAACCCTAACCCTTTAGTCGCCCCAATAAACGATTTTCTCACGATTCATTGTATCCTCCAGAGCCAGCGTAGATTAGTGTATTCGTGGATCTCCAGCATTTAATCGGTCCAGTACACGATTTGCGCGATCATGGTTCCTCCTTAAGCGGCAGTCCCGTCGACAATATCCGACCACAGAATCTGATCCGACCACAGAATCTGATCCGACCACAAAATCTGATCCGACCACAGGATCTGGTCCGACCACAAAATCTGGCTCGACTGCAGGCCCGTTTGCGACAGAATCTTCACCAGGTCCGACCACAAAATCTGATCCGACCACAGAATCTGGTCCGACCACAGAATCTGATCCGA
>JACQSX010000028.1 GCA_016211105.1 Acidobacteriota bacterium
GGAGATGGTGATGCCGGGGGACAATGTGAATGTGGAGATTGACCTGATCTCGCCGATTGCGATGGAGAAAGGGCTGCGCTTTGCGATTCGGGAGGGAGGGCGCACCGTCGGAGCTGGAACCGTCACCGAAATTCTGGAATAAAGTCATCAATCATCTGTCACCAGTCATAGGAGATTCGTCGTCAATGATGGGTCACAAAGCTGGTCGGGCTGTTGAGGGATGACGGGTGGCAGACTAAACCCCGAGGTAAAGCGTGGATCCGAGGTGATGGACCAGATGCGAAATGAGATAAAGAAGCCATGATCAATGAAAAAATCCGAATTCGGCTGAAGGCGTACGATTACCGCGTTCTGGATCAGTCAGCGGCGGAAATCGTCGATATTGCCAAGCGCACTGGAGCCCGCGTTTCCGGCCCGATCCCTTTGCCCACGGTAAAAAACCGCTATACGGTTTTGCGCTCGCCTCATGTGGACAAGAAATCGCGGGAGCAATTTGAGATTCGAACACACAAGCGCCTGGTCGACATCCTGGAACCGACGCCTCAAACGGTGGACCAGTTGATGAAGTTGGATCTGCCTGCTGCGATTGATGTAGAGATTAAGGCTTTTGGCGCGGAGCATAAGTAAGGAACCTACATGTCAGACAGTTTAATTGGAATTAAGGTTGGAATGACACAGAGGTTCGATTCGCAAGGCAATGTCGTCTCGGTGACAGTGATTAAGGCGGGTCCATGCGTGGTAACGCAACGGAAAACTAAGGAAAAGGACGGCTACGACGCGGTTCAGGTTGGTTTTGTTGAGGGCAAGAAAATCAAAGCGGTAACCCACGCCATGGAGGGACACTTCAGAAAAGCTGGTGTGCCGCCTGCAGGAATTCTTCGCGAATTCCAATACCTGAACTTGGCGGATCTAAAAGTGGGAGATCAACTCCTCGTAGGTTCCTTGTTCAAGGAAAATGATGTTGTCAAGGTTAGTGGAATTTCCAAAGGGCACGGGTTTGCCGGCGTAGTCAAGCGGCACGGTTTTCGCGGTGGTCGTGCGACGCACGGATCCATGTTTCATCGGGCCCCTGGTTCGATCGGAGCTTCGGCATTTCCATCACGTGTTTTGCCAGGGATGCGCGCGGCGGGTCGGATGGGGAACGAAAAAGTGACGATTCGAGGGCTGCGGGTCGTAGCGGTGGATATCGAAAACCATCTTCTGCTGGTGAACGGGGTGATTCCAGGACGCAGGGGCGGTTACGTCATTGTTTCCAAGTAGCGGGCAGCGCTTATGGCGATTGTTACGGTAAAAAATTTGAAAGGCGAGTCAGTGGGAAATCTGGATCTAGCCGACGAAGTCTTTCGCGCGCCGATGAATCAAACACTTGTTTGGGAAGCGGTCCGACATTATTTGGCTGCACAAAGGCAGGGAACGGTGTCCACCAAGACTCGTGGCGTGGTCAGTGGGAGTGGAAGGAAGCTGTGGCGCCAGAAAGGGACGGGACGAGCGCGTGTCGGAAGTATCCGCAGTCCCCTTTGGACTCACGGCGGCACAGTGTTCGGTCCCACTCCCAGAGATTACGGTTACTCATTTCCCCGCAAGAAGCGCCGCGGTGCCTTGTGCGCGGCCCTCGCGGGCAAATTACAGGATGAAAAGTTGACGGTAGTTGAAGATCTCAGGTTGGACACTCACAAAACCAGGGATTTTTGCAAGGTGCTGCAAGACTTCGGATTGCAACGTCGGGTTTTGATCGTTAATCATGACCATGGCAACATTAATTTGCTTCGCAGTGCCCGCAATCTGGCGTGGGTCAAGCTGGTGGACAGTTCCAGTGTCAATGTATACGACCTGGTGTCTCATGGTTCAGTGGTGTTCACGCGCAATGCCATCCTGCAGTTGCAAGAGATATTGAAGAAATGAAGATCAAGCTGAAAACCAAGTTTAATGTTCTGGAGAGCCCGCATCTGACGGAGAAAAGCACTGCTTTGAAAGAAAGCACGGGCGTTCTGGTGTTCAGGGTGCGCCCTGACGCCACCAAGCAAGATATCAAAGCGGCGGTAGAAAGTCTTTTTAGCGTCAAAGTGGCTACCGTGCGCACCTGTAATTTTTATGGAAAGAAGAAAAGGATGGGCCGTTTCACTGGCCGTCGCCCCAGTTGGAAGAAGGCGTTTGTGACTCTGAAACCGGGTGAAAAGACGATCGAATTTTTCGAGAGCGCATAAGCGGACAATTTATGGCCATTAAAGTTTTCAAACCGACTTCTCCGGCGATTCGTTTTCAGACGGTTCAGACCGGCGAGGAGTTGACACGCGTCGCCCCTGAGAAGAGTTTGATGGTTTCCCTGAAACGTTTGAGTGCGCGCAACAACATGGGCCACATGACGGTTCGCCATCGTGGCGGAGCTCATAAGCGTCAGTATCGCATCGTCGATTTCCGACGTGACAAAGACGGTATTGCAGCCAAGGTTTTTTCAATCGAATACGATCCCAACCGCTCAGCGCGCATCTCGCTATTACATTACGCGGACGGAGAAAAACGCTACATTCTGGCTCCCGAAGGATTAAAGGTGGGGGCTACGGTGGTTTCGGGGGCTGAGGCGGATATTGTCGTGGGCAATTGCCTGCCTTTAATCAATATTCCGATCGGAACGGTAATTCATAATATCGAGTTGAAGCGAAGCCGTGGAGGACAACTGGTGCGGAGCGCGGGCGGCGGGGCGCAGTTGGTGGCCAAAGAAGGGAATTATGCCCAGGTTCGTCTGCCGTCGGGCGAGATTCGCCTGGTGGATATCCAGTGCCGTGCCACGATCGGGCAGGTTGGAAACCTGGAGCATGAGAACGTTTCTATTGGCAAGGCTGGTCGAAGCCGGTGGTTGGGTCGGCGTCCTGCGGTGCGAGGAGTCGCCATGAATCCGGTAGATCATCCCCATGGAGGAGGTGAAGGAAAAACTTCGGGCGGCCGGCACCCCGTGTCTCCTTGGGGTTTGCCGACGAAGGGTTACAAGACTCGGAACAACAAGAGGACTCAGCGATTCGTTATTCATCCTAGAGGGTAAGGAGAGAACATGCCCCGGTCGGTAAAGAAAGGTCCATTTATTGATCCTCATTTACAAAAGAAAATAGAGGCGCTGAACAAAGCCAACGAGAAGACAGTGGTAAAGACTTGGTCGCGTCGGTCCACCATTGTTCCAGAAATGGTGGGACACACCGTTGCGGTGCATAATGGGAAAAAATTTATTCCGGTGTATGTCTCCGAAAATATGGTGGGGCATAAGTTGGGAGAGTTCTCACCTACGAGAACCTTCCGCGCCCATTCCACCAAGGCAGAGAAAGCCGTGGCGGTGAAGCCCGCTTGAACGCGTTTCTCGGCGCCGGCGTGAAGCACTTTGGCAGGTTTGGTTATGGAAGCAAAGGCACGAGCTAAGTACGTGAAGGGATCGCCACAGAAAGCGCGTCTGGTGGTGGATTTGATCCGTGGCAAAACAGTCGATGAAGCTTTGGCAATCCTTCGAACTGTTCGCAAACGTGCCGCGGGACCGGTGGCCAAGGCGCTGAAGTCAGCGGTCGCCAACGCGGAGCAGAAGTCGCCCGCTGCGAATGTGGATGATTTTGTCGTTTCGCGCGCTTACGTGGACTTGGGTCCCACGAAGCAGCGCCGTCGGATCCGGCCGGCTCCTATGGGTCGCGCTCATCGCGAACGTCGCTGGTCCAGTCACATCACCATCCATGTCTCGGACGGACAGCAGCAGGAAGAATGAAGCAGGAGGAATAGGATGGGTCAGAAAGTTCATCCATACGGCTTTCGTTTAGGGTACAACCGCACATGGAAGTCACGTTGGTTTGCCAAGAAAGATTACGGCAAGTTGCTGCATGAGGATCTGCAGATTAAGAAGAACTTGAAGAAGCGCTTTGCGCACGCGGGCGTTTCCAATATTGAAATAGAGCGGGCTGCCAACAAGCTTACACTTTTCATTCACACCTCGCGTCCGGGAATTATTATCGGTCGCAAAGGCAGCGAGATCGACAAATTGAAGGCAGATTTGCAAATCGCTACCGGCCGTGAAGTCTTCATCAATATCCAGGAGATTAATAAGCCGGAGCTGGACGCGCAGTTGGTGGCCGAGAGCATTGCACAGCAGTTAGAGAAGCGGGTTGCGTTTCGACGCGCCATGCGCCGGGCGGTGGACACCAGTTTGCGCTTTGGTGCCCGGGGAATTAAGGTACGCTGCGCAGGGCGATTGAATGGCGCGGAAATTGCTCGCTCTGAATGGTATTTGCACGGTCAACTGCCCCTGCATACGCTGCGCGCCGACATCGATTACGGCTTTGCGCAAGCATATACCACTTACGGCGTCATTGGCGTGAAATCTTGGATTTATAAAGGGGATGTTTTTGAAGGCGTTACCGAATCGGGGCCTCGTTCGTTGCGAGAAAGAGGGAGGGAGCGTCATGAACCTGGTCGCGAAGCCCGTGTGGTAGCGAGTGAAGAGACAGCCGCACGTCCTGCGTCACAAGTTGCCGGACCAGCATCGGTCGAACCATCGGCGCCGGGTCCGGAGAAGAATCCTGAGGTCGAGCCTGGGATTGCCACAGATGCTGATGTAGATGAGACGACTACATAAGGCGAGAAGGAAGCGATCATGTTGATGCCGAAGAAAGTCAAATATCGCCGCCAACAAAAAGGCCGAATGAAGGGGCTGGCCACTCGTGGGAACTCTGTGGATTTTGGAACATTCGGGTTGAAAGCACTGGAGCCCGGATGGATCTCCGATCGCCAGATTGAGGCGAGCCGCATTGCGATGACGCGGTTTGTCAAGCGCGGCGGAAAAATTTGGATTCGGATTTTTCCCGACAAACCCATCACCAAGAAACCTGCGGAGACACGCATGGGCAAGGGGAAAGGAGCTCCAGAGGGGTGGGTGGCGGTGGTGAAGCCTGGTCGCATCCTGTATGAGATGGGCGGTGTAACCGAGGACGTGGCGCGCGAAGCGATGCGTTTGGCAGCCCACAAGTTGCCCATCCAAACCAAGTTTGTGGCGCGTTTTGGGGATGAGTAGCTAGAGGGTAGAAATGAAAGCAGCCAGATTCAGGGAGATGTCATTGGAAGAGCTACACGTGGAAGAGATGAACCTTTCGGAGGAGCTCTTTCGGCTTCGCTTTCAGGGTGCTACTGGGCAGTTGGAAAGGCCGTCGAAGATGAAAACGGTACGCAAGGACATTGCGCGCATCAAAACAATCATCTCAGAGAAAATGAGAGAGGCACATGGAACAGCACACGGCTAAGGGACGCAGGCCACGCAATCGAAAAGTAGGCACCGTCGTCAGTAATGCCATGCAAAAGTCGGTGATTATCGCAGTTACCAGGCAGATGCCGCACCTCTTGTACAAGAAATATGTACGCCGCACGCACAAGTTCATGGCACACGATGAAGAAAACAAGTGTCGGGTCGGAGACAAGGTTGAAATTGAAGAGACGCATCCGCTCAGCAAGCGGAAGCGGTGGATCGTGCGCGAAATCCTGTCTCGGGCGACGGAGTGAGAGACAATGATTCAGATGCGGACCATCTTGGAAGTAGCGGATAACTCAGGAGCCAAGCGCATCGCGTGTATTCTGCCGCTGGGCGGTTCTACGGGAGCGGTCGCGCACCTGGGCGACATTGTGACTGCTTCGGTAAAGGAGGCCACTCCAGACGGAGCGATCAAGAAGGGAGCCGTAGTGAAGGCGGTGATTGTCCGAACGAAGAAAGAGACTCGTCGTAAGGACGGAACCTATATCAAGTTTGACGAAAACGCCGCGGTGCTTATCAACGACGCGAGAGAGCCCATCGGCACTCGAGTTTTCGGGCCTGTCGCTCGGGAATTGCGCGATCGGCAGTTTATGAAGATTGTTTCGTTGGCGCCCGAGGTTTTGTGACATGGCCAGATTACATGTGAAGAAAGAGGACCAGGTGTTTGTCCTCGGCGGGAAAGATCGAGGAAAAACGGGGCGCGTTTTGCGCGTTTTTCCAGCAAAGGAGCGGGTGGTCGTGGAAAATGTCAATTTGGTGAAACGGCACACCCGCCCCAATCCCCAGAAGAACATTAAGGGAGGAGTGGTCGAAAGGGAGGCCCCACTTCACATCTCCAGCGTGCAGGTAGTCTGTCGCTCATGCGGCAAGCATAGCCGGGTCACGTTTCAAAGGCTTGAGGACGGACGCAAGGTTCGAATTTGTAGGAAATGTGGGGGAACGATTGATAAGTAAAGGCCCATCGCATGGCGTGACGATGCTTCGTGCAGTAGCGACCGTCGATTGCCGACAATGGGTACTGGGCGGACCGTGGGCGGTGGAAAACCTATGAGCAGATTGAGGGAACTGTACAAAACCGAAATCATGCCTGCGCTGGCACTACGTTTCAAATACGACAGCCAGATGGCGATTCCCAGGGTGGAAAGAATCGTCATCAATATGGGGGTGGGAGAAGCGATCCAAAATGCAAAGGTATTGGACGCTGCGACGGAGGAGATTGCAGCAATTTCCGGTCAGAAACCGGTGGTTACAAAAGCCAAAAAAGCGATTGCTGCGTTTAAGCTGAGGAAGGGCATGCCTATCGGCTGCATGGTGACGCTTCGGGGCGAGCGGATGTATGAGTTCCTGGATCGCCTGATTAGCATCGCACTGCCTCGAGTGCGCGATTTCCGCGGCGTGTCCCCGCGCTCGTTTGACGGTCGCGGCAATTACACCTTGGGATTGAAAGACCAGTTCATTTTTCCGGAAATTGACGTTGGGAAGGCGGAAAAAATACGTGGCATGAATGTAACGATCGTAACTACAGCCAAGACGGATGAAGAAACCCGGGCGCTCTTGGAGCATTTTGGAATGCCATTCATGAAGCGCCCGTAGGACTGAAAAGAATATGGCAAAAACCTCAATGATTGTTAAAGCGAACCGAAAACAGAAATTTTCCACGCGGCAATATCACCGTTGTAGGCGCTGCGGCCGCCCGCGAGGCTACCTGCGCCGGTTCGAACTTTGTAGAATTTGTTTTCGTGGATTGGCATTGGCGGGGGAAATTCCCGGAGTGATCAAAGCCAGTTGGTAAGGGAGTAGCCAATGAGTGTAACGGACCCTATTGCAGACCTGTTGAGTCGGATTCGCAATGCAATTCGCGTTAGGCACGTTACGGTCGAAGTGCCCGCCAGCCGGTTCAAGGTTGAGATTCTGAAGATTTTGAAAGAGCAGAGCTTGATCGACAATTACAAGATCTCTAAAGCTCCCGGAGGGCTTCCAGGTTCGATCACGGTCTTACTGAAATATGATGAGCAGGGCAACCCCGCTATCACTTCGTTGGAGCGAGTAAGCCGCCCTGGCTGCAGGGTGTACGTAAAAAAGAAAGATATTTTGCCGGTTCTGAGCGGCTTGGGGATCAGCATTGTCTCCACTTCACGGGGGTTGATGACAGGTGCACGTGCGATCGAGGAAGGTGTGGGCGGGGAAATTTTGTGTGCCATTTACTAGCGTCAACAAGTGTTGGCCGGGGACGGGGAGGGATGCGTTGCCGATGAGTGTTGGAAGAAACGGGAGATCGGTGATCCAGGCCCCTGGTTCGGTTGCGGTAAAGGGTTGAGAAGTCGGATTTCAGGAACGAGGAGGCGGTAGCGCCGATTATGTCTAGAGTTGGGAAAAAACCGATAGCGTTGCCTGAAGGCGTCAAGGTGGATATAACCAAGAGACAGGTCGAGATCCAGGGCCCTAAAGGGAGGATTGCGACTTTGCTTCCTGACGGGATCCGTTGCATGGTGCAGAATAGCCAACTGTTGGCGCAGCGTTCCAACGATAGTAAAAGCCAGATGGCATTGCACGGTATGGTGCGCAGCCTATTAGCGAATGCGGTAGCGGGTGTGACGCGAGGCTTTAGACGCGAACTTGATGTGTTGGGTATTGGATTTAAGGCGGAATTGAAGAAAGACACGGTGCTGTTTTCGCTGGGATATTCCCATTCAATCGAATATGCGATCCCGGAGGGAATCAAGATTACCGTGGAGAAGGCGACCAAGACACTCCAGAACTACGTAGGAACGATTATGGTGGAAGGGAGCGATCGACAAAAGGTGGGGCAAGTGGCGGCGGATATTCGCTCCCTGCGTCCTCCCGATCCTTATAAAGGAAAAGGAATTCGTTACGTCGGTGAGCAGATCAAGTTGAAGGTGGGCAAGAAGGGAGCCTAGCGGGTGTTGCAGCTACACAATGCCAACAAACAGCGTAAAAGGATTCATCTGCGAATCCGTAGGAAGCTCGGAGGTACGGCTAAACGGCCGCGGCTCAGTGTTTACCGTAGTCTTGATCATATATACGCGCAACTGGTGGATGACGTCACAGGGCGCACTCTAGTGTCGGCCTCTACTCTGGATAAAGATTTACGGGCATCCATCAAACGCGGGGGCAATATCGAAGCCGCCAAGATGGTGGGTAGGCTGATTGCCGAGCGGGCAAAAACAGAGGGAATTGAGCGGGTCGTGTTTGACCGAAGCGGGTATATCTATCATGGCCGTGTCAAGGCGCTGGCGGAAGCAGCACGGGAAGCTGGTTTAAGATTTTAAGGGGGAACCTTGGAGAAGATTGATCCAAATTTACTGGACCTGAAAGATCAGGTGGTGTCGATTAACCGCGTGACTAAGGTTGTCAAGGGTGGGAAAAATCTGAGTTTCAGCGCCCTCGTAGTAGTGGGAGATCACAATGGCCATGTCGGATTTGGAGCAGGAAAGGCAAAAGAGGTTCCCCAAGCGATCCGTAAGGCAATCGAGAGAGGCAAGAAGAACTTGATACGAGTGCCTCGCATACGTACAACGATTCCCCATATGGTGGTGGGGCGATTTGGTGCCGGACGCGTGTTGTTGAAACCAGCGAAGGAGGGGACAGGCGTAATCGCCGGGGGGCCGGTACGCGCGGTGATGCAATCTGCGGGCATTTCCGATGTGGTCACAAAGTCTTTGGGATCGCCGAACCCCCACAACGTGATCAAGGCAACTTTTGAGGGGCTGTGCGCCTTGAAGTGGCCCAAGGAAGCAGCAGCAGAAGAGAGCGGGTTAGAGATGATAGGCAAGATCAATGCCTAGAAAAAAGCAACAAAAAGGTTTGCAAGAGATGCTGCGCATTAAGTATGTGCGCAGTGCAATCGGTTTTCCCAGCAAGCAGAAGGAAACTGTGCGTGGCCTGGGTCTGACCCGTTTGAATCAGGTGGTCGAGCGACCGGATACGCCTCAAATACGAGGGATGGTTGCCAAGATCCCGCATCTGGTCACTATTTTGGAGTCTTAGGGAATGACGTTATCGTTAAACACTCTTGCGGCGCCAGCGGGCGCCAATCGGGAGCGTAAGCGGGTAGGACGAGGCCCGGGATCCGGACTGGGAAAAACAGCCGGGCGCGGCAGCAAGGGCCAGAAGTCACGTTCGGGCTACCGGCATCGGGCAGGTTTTGAAGGTGGTCAAATGCCGCTTCATCGACGTTTGCCCAAGCGTGGGTTCAAGAACATTTTCAGGCGCGATTACGCGGAAGTGAATTTAGATCTGCTCAACCGTTTTGATGCTGGCGCTACGGTCACACCGGAAATTCTGGTGGAGCGAAGGCTTATCAGCAAGAGTAAGGCAGGAGTGCGTGTGTTGGGAAATGGAAAGTTGGATCGTGCGCTGACCGTCCGAGCACATCATTTCAGCAAGAATGCGCTGGAGAAGATCAGGCAGGTCGGAGGCACGGCAGAAGTGATCACTGCATGAGTGCAAACATAAACCCGATTGTTGATAGCATCAAGAACATTACCAACATCCCGGAGCTGCGTAACCGGATCCTGTTCATGTTAATGATGCTGGCTGTCTATCGGGTGGGTTCGTGGGTTCCCACCCCTGGCATCGATAGCGCCGCGCTGGAACAGATGTTTGCTAGCCAGACCAACACGATCTTTGGATTTTTGAATATGTTTTCTGGCGGCAACCTAAGCCGTCTCAGCGTCTTCGCGCTTGGCATCACCCCCTACATCACCGCTTCGATCATTCTCCAACTGTTGACCGTCGTCTGGCCCTATCTGGAAAGACTTTCTAAAGAAGGGGAATTGGGTCGGAAGAAGATTACTCAATATACCCGCTATCTGACGGTCGGGCTGAGCATAGTTCAATCCTTTGCCACGGCCATCGCGTTGGAGCGCACCACTGGCGCAGGCGGCCCTCCTGTGGTCCCACACCCTGGATGGACTTTTCGGTTTATTACTGTGATCACGCTAACCACCGGTACCGCTTTTATCATGTGGGTGGGAGAGCAAATCTCCGAGCGAGGGATCGGGAATGGGATTTCCTTGATTATCTTCGCCGGAATCGTGGCTGGATTGCCCCACGCGATTTTCGCTTTGTATGAAAACGTCTCGAATCGGACGATGAGTCCTATCACGATCATCATCCTGTTGGCGATGATGGTGGCGGTCGTGGCCGCCGTGGTTTTCGTGGAACGAGGTCAGAGGCGCATTCCGGTCCAATATGCCAAGCGGGTCGTTGGGCGGAAGATGTACGGAGGCCAGTCCACGCACTTGCCGCTGCGAGTCAATTCTGGCGGTGTCATCCCGGTAATTTTCGCCGCCTCCATTGTCGCTTTTCCTTCGACGTTGGGGTTGGTCTTCCAGCAATCGTGGGTGAGAGGCTTCACCCAACAACTGCAGCAAGGATATCCCCTGTACAATCTGTTTTATATCTGCGGCATTATCTTCTTCTGCTTCTTTTATGTCGCAATTATTTTCAATCCTGACGAAGTGGCCGATAACATTCGCAAATACGGTGGCTTTATTCCCGGCATTCGTCCTGGCAAACGTACCGCAGAGCAGATCGATCGCATATTGACCCGGCTGACCTTCGCCGGTGGAATTTACCTGGTGCTGGTTGCGCTGCTTCCTGAGTTTTTGATTACCGGCTTCAAGGTGCAGCCCATTCCCTGGATTGGACCAACTCTGGATAACCTATTGAACCGATTTAACCTGGATATTATCACTACGGGTATGGGATTGACCTTTTACTTTGGAGGAACATCTCTGTTGATCGTCGTAGGTGTCGCGATGGACACGGTCCAGCAAATCGAGAGCCAGTTGATTATGCGCCACTATGATGGTTTTTTGAAAAAGGGCCGGATCCGAGGTCGAAGAGGTTAATGTCCAGAGTGATTGTGATGCTGGGCCCGCCGGGATGTGGGAAAGGAACACAGGCAAAAAAATTAGCCTCGCACCTGAACGTGCCACACATTTCCACCGGAGATATGCTGCGCGAAGCGGTGGCGCGGGGCGGCGAGCTGGGGGTGAAAGCAAAGGCAAGCATGGACGCCGGAGTGCTGGTTGCCGATAGAGTCGTGGATGCTATCGTGCAGGAAAGGGTGGCACAGGCGGACGCTTGCAACGGTTATGTCCTGGACGGGTATCCCAGAACGATGAAGCAGGCGGAGTTTCTGCAGAGAATATTGGACAAACACGATCTTGTGTCCTTCAACATTCAAGTCGAAGATGAGGAACTAGTCCGTCGGCTTTCCGGCAGGCGCACCTGTACTGCGGCGGGCCATATTTTTCACCTGCAATTCAATCCCTCGACCAGGGGAAATGTTTGTGACAAGGACGGCTCTCCGCTGATCCAGCGGCCTGACGACGGGGAGGAAGTTGTCCGGAAGCGTTTAAGCGTATATTATAAAGATACGGCACCGCTCGTTGAGCACTTCCGTTCCAGGCCACGGTTTCATCAGATCGCGGGAAATCGGTCGCCCGAAGAAATCTTTAAAGAGTTGCAAAGCATTGTGGATCAAGAATGATCGTTTGTAAGTCTTCCGAAGAGTTGCAAAAGATGTGGCACAGTGCGCTGATTGTCGCTGACGTTTTGGAAAAAATTAAGGAGTTCGTGGACGTAGGCGTGAAAACAAAGGATCTGGATGCGATGGCTGAGGAAATCATATTGAAGACAGGGGCCAAACCCGCTTTTAAGGGATACAACGGTTTTCCCGCGACGCTATGTACTTCGATTAACAGCCAGATTGTGCATGGAATTCCCGGAAATTACAAATTGCGAGAAGGCGACATTGTGAGCATTGATTGCGGTGTCTACTGCGACGGCTTTTATGCCGATGCGGCGATCACAGAGCCGGTAGGGAAGGTCGGTGAAGAAATAAAAACGTTATTGCGTGTAACTGAGGAAGCCCTCTACCAGGGAATTGAACAGGTGCGTGTCGGGAATCGGGTCTCAGATATCTCGGCTGCGGTCCAGGCACATGTTGAACCGTACGGGTTCTCGGTGGTGAGAGAATTTGTTGGACATGGCATTGGGAAAGAACTGCACGAAGAACCGCAGGTTCCCAATTACGGACCGCCAGGCCGCGGACCGAAGCTTGTGGAGGGGATGGTGCTGGCAATCGAGCCGATGGTTAATACCGGCGGCCCCGCGCATCGAACGCTGGAGGATGGCTGGACAGCAGTAACACTGGATGGGGGTTATTCGGCGCATTTTGAGCATTCAGTTGCTGTGACCGCCAACGGTCCTTGGATTCTCAGCCAGAAAATCTGATTATGCCGAAGGAAGACGCAATCGAAGTTGTGGGTACGGTGATTGAGACTCTTCCCAACGCCATGTTCCGGGTAGAATTGGAGAACAAGCACCAAGTGTTGGCACATATTTCAGGCAAGATGCGGAAGAATTTCATTCGCATCTTACCTGGAGACAAGATTCTCGTGGAATTGTCGCCTTATGACTTGACGCGAGGGAGGATCATTTACCGTTACAAGTGAAAGGGGCAAGAATCACCAGTTCCCAGTGGGCGTCGAGTTCGCGCCGATGGAGAAGGAGGAAACCCATGCATTGCTTGGTAATTCTTGCACTTGGTGACCGAAGACATGAAAGTTAGAGCATCCGTCAAGAAAATTTGTGATAAGTGCAAGATCATACGTCGCCGTGGTGTGATCAGAATTGTTTGCGTTAACCCGAAACATAAACAGCGACAGGGATAACAGGACAAAATGGCCAGAATTGCCGGAGTAAATCTCTCTGAAAACAAAAGAATTGAAATTGCGCTGACCTGTATTTATGGCATCGGACGACCTCGGTCCAATCAGATACTGAAACTGGCAAACGTGAATCGAGACTGTAAAGTTCGTGAGCTCACGGAGGAAGAACTGGCGCGGATTCGTCAGATCATCCAGGATCAGGGAAGCGTCGAGGGCGATCTGCGCAAAGAAGTCCAGCTCAATACAAAAAGATTAATGGATATCGGTTGCTATCGTGGACTGCGGCATCGCAAGGGCTTGCCGGTTCGTGGTCAGCGCACTCATACCAATGCACGTACCCGCAAGGGGCCGCGCAAGGTTGGCGGGTTGAGAAAGAAAGCTTGAGGAAATAAGACAGGAGCCATTGCATGGCAAAAGATCAGCCGGAAGTCCCATCAGGTGGAACCGTCAAGAAAACGGTCGTCAAGAAGCGAGCGGGTAAGAAGAAGGAACGCCGTATCGTCCCGCACGGGATCGTGTACATCAAGGCAACGTTTAATAACACCGTCGTGACCATCACTGATCAAGAAGGGAACTTGGTGGTTGCTTCCAGCGCAGGGGCGATGGGTTTCCGGGGTTCTCGCAAAGGCACGCCGTTTGCGGCGCAGCAGGCAGCGCAGAGGGCCGCCAATACCGCCAAGGAGAACTTCGGGATGAAATATGTCGATGTGCGCGTTAAAGGGCCGGGGGCAGGCCGAGAGTCCGCGATTCGCGCGCTAGCAGCCGCCGGCGTTGAAGTCCGTTCCATCAGGGATGTGACGCCGATTCCTCATAACGGCTGTCGACCGCCAAAACGCAGGAGAGTCTAGACAATGTTAGGTTCGGATGACAACGTTGAATGAAACTCAATCAGCGACATTCGAAATTCGTCATTCGTTATGGAACAACATGAACGAAAAAATTTCGCCTGAAAGCGGCGGAGGTAATTAGTTTGGCAAGATATCGTGGGTCTGTCTGTCGGCTTTGCCGCCGGGAAGGGATGAAACTCTTCTTGAAGGGGCAAAGGTGTTTCTCAGAAAAGTGCGCGGTTGAAAAAAGGAGTTGGGCACCCGGAGAACACGGAAAGGATACCCGGAGCAAGACGCTCGGCTACGGGCTGCAACTGCGAGAAAAACAAAAGGTAAAGCGACTTTACGGCATTCTAGAGAATCAATTCCGCAATTATTTCGAGAAGGCGGTGCAGCAGCGGGGCATTACGGGCGAACGCCTATTGACTTCTCTGGAACGAAGACTGGATACCGTGGTGTTGCGTGCGGGATTTGGTAGTTCACCTTCCCATGCGCGGCAACTGGTTCGTCACGGTCACGTTTTGGTCAATGAGAAAAAGGTGAATATCCCGAGCTATCTGGTATCGGCTGGTGATGTGGTCGGCCTGAAACCAAAGCTGCACAGCAATCCACAGGTGCAGATGTCCGTGGACTTAGCCGCCGGCCAAGCGTTCCCCAAGTGGCTTGAGGTAGACAAGGAGCATCTGAAGGTAACGGTACGCGAGTTGCCGCGTCGTGAAGACATTCGCCTCCCGATTGAGGAACAACTGATCGTCGAGTTGTATTCGAAATAGTTGGGACAGTGGTCTGGTGTTGGTGGTTTATGGTGTCCGGGTCATCAGTGATCGATAAGATTTGGAGGTTCCGGCCAGTGGTCGCTGTCCACTGACAAGAGACGCAAGGTCTTTACGCGAGAGCGAGAGAAATTTTAAAAAATGGAGTGAAAAAAAAGAAATGAAAGGTTTTCAAAAACCGAAAAGACTTGCTTGCGATTTCGAAACGCTGACCAATAGTTACGGTCATTTCTATGCGCAGCCATTTGAACGTGGATATGGCACAACCATAGGCAACGCTGTGCGTCGGGTTCTACTGTCCAGCATCGAGGGGGCTGCAATCACGGCGGTGAGAATCGAGGGCATTTTGCACGAATTTTCTTCTATTCCGGGTGTGGTGGAGGATGTGACCGATATCATTATGAACGTGAAAACAGTGCCCATTCGCCTTAATGTGGATCATCCCAAGACATTGTATCTGGAATCCAAAGGTCCCGGTGCGGTAACCGCTGCGGATATCAAACCGGATCCGGATGTGGAGATTTTGGATCCATCGATTCATCTGGCTACCGTGGGCGACGGAAAGCTTTCCATGGAAATGCGGGTAAAAAAGGGTCGCGGCTATGTTTCGTCGGATGAAAATTTCGACCCCGATCTGTCTCTGGGATTCATCCCGGTTGACTCGGTGCACTCGCCGGTGCGAAAAGTCAACTATTACGTAGAGGCAGCCCGATTGGGCCAGGCCACCGATTACGACCGCCTCAATCTGGAGATCTGGACCAATGGGTGCATCACGCCTCAAGATGCCATCGCGCGAGCAGCTAAGTTGATCAAGGACCACATGTTCATATTCATCAACTTCGAAGAGGAACCGGAGCCGGAAGAGCAGCTTGTGGATACCAAACAGGACCTGATCAACGAGAATTTGCAAAAATCCGTCGAGGAGTTGGAGTTATCCGTACGTTCCTACAACTGCTTGAAAAACGCCAACATTAAAACCATCGGTGAACTGGTACAGAAAACAGAAGCCGAAATGCTGAAGACGAAAAACTTCGGCAGGAAGTCTCTAAATGAGATCAAAGAGATCCTACAGGAAATGGGACTGCACTTTGGAATGAAGCTGGATGAGCATGGTTGTCCCATTCGCGAAGATAGCGTCGGCGCCAGGGGCTAGTAAAATGCCACACCAAGTAGCGGGAAGAAAACTGGGACGCACCACAGCCCACCGGAAGGCGTTGTTTCGCAACCTGGTGACGGAGCTCTTCGACAAAGAGCATATTGTGACCACGCTGTACAAAGCAAAGGAAGTCCGTCCCGTTGCTGAGAGGATGATTACGCTGGGCAAGAGAGAAAATTTGCACGCTCGGCGCCAGGCTCTTTCCTTCATTAAGAAGAAGGCGGTAGTACAAAAGCTGTTTAGCACGATCGCTCCCAGATTTTCAGACCGTAGCGGTGGATACACCCGCATTATCCGCCTTGGTTTTCGGAAAGGCGACAGCGCGGAGATGGCTCTGATCGAGCTGTTGGGAAGCGAGTATAAGCCTAAGATTGAGAAGAAGGGCAAAAAGGCCGCCTCTACAAAGACCAAGAAGGCGGCGGAACGTGCCGATACAAAATCGTGAAGTACCGAAAACAAAAAGTATTTGTCGCGATGGTTGTGTTTGCTCTGTCTGGCATCCTGCTGGCCGCGCAAGACTACCAAGATTACAACGAAAATGAAATTGGGTTTGTTTTCAGCGCGACAAAATTTCGGACAACCACGGAAGTCGGAATGGGTGGCAGATTCGTTCGTAATTACACCCGAAATCTCGGATTCGAATTCCATGGAGGCTTTTACCCGAGTAACGACCTTGTAAACTTTTACCAGGCCATTTTCAATTTTCGGGGAACCTACCGGATGGAGGAACGTCATAAGGTCAACTTTTTGGGCGTCTTTGGCCCTGGCTTTCTGATCGTGGATCCTAAAACTGGAGGTGGCAGAAGCGCTCACGTTGCGTTCAATGCGGGAGGTGGCTTGGAGGTGGTGCCGTACCCGAATGTGGCCATCCGAGCCGACGTTACGGATTTTGTTTTCTTCTCAGAGGGCGACGTCTCGAATAACGCCGATTTTAAGCTTGCCGTGATGTATCGCTGGTAGGAAATTGTCTCAACGAGGTCGGTGACGCCGAATCTGCCCGCGGGCTGAATGAGCAAATTTGAAACGGTTGCGGTTTCGGCGATCCTTCGTATAGTCACCTCTTTACGGCGAAGATGCCCGATGTGTGATCCCGGACGAGGAGATCCTATCCTGAAAATATAACGATCTTGTTCCTGCCGGCTTTCTTGGCCTGGTAGAGAGCCTTATCTACGTTCTCCTCCAACTCCTTTACATCTTTGGCATGGTCCGGGTAAGAGGCAATTCCAACGCTTAGCCCGATTACCCCGAAGGCGGATGGATTCCTCTCCAATTCCTGCATGATGCGCTCCACCAGGCGCTGGGCCTTGGTCGCGTCAGTCTCGGGCAGGATAAGCGCAAATTCATCGCCACCGTAGCGGGCGACCACGTCGCTGATGCGAGAGCCCTTCTTGAAGACTTGGGCAACATAGATCAGCACCTTGTCTCCGCCGGAGTGTCCGTAGTGATCGTTGATGTCCTTGAAGTGGTCCAGATCCATTAGCACCACGGTACACTGTCTTTGCTTTCGCCGCGAGCGCTCTAGTTCCTCCTCCAGCCTTTCATAAAAATGCCTTCGGTTGGCGATTTGCGTAAGGCTATCCGTTTTGGCCTGACTCTCGATCTTCTTAAAAAGCTGGGCCATCTGCAAAGCAATCGCGACTTGTGTGCCCAGAAATTCAAACTTCACTTTTTCTTCGTCCGTCCACCGATGGGCGCCTTTGCGAAAAATACGCAATTCTCCGAAGTCCTGATTTTCGGACCGGAGCCTTGTCACCATACGCGACTGGAAAGAAAGTTCAGGTGAAGCGACCGGCGCGGCAGAGCTCATCGGTTGAGGGCTGTTTGGCTGGTTGGCATCGGACGCTGCCGAACGGTCGGCACAGAAAGCCCCTGAGCGGACGCTGTCGCCCTCCATTAGTAGCAGTTCCACAGCGTCAGAATGCATAATCTCTTTGACGGTGCGCGGGCATTTTGCGACGATCTGCTCCTCGTCCAAAGAGCGCGTCAGATCGCGGCCGAAGTTAAAAAGATCTTGCGTGAATTCAAGCGTTCGCTGAGCCCTGTGCTCCTGCTGGCGCTGTTGAAAGAGAAGCAAACCAAAAAATAGGGCAACCACAAAAATGAAAGGGATCCGGATTAGCAATTCAGGTGAAACGAGGAAACCGGCAGGATCGGTGCTCCACATCAACCATCCGTAAAAGCAGGCGATCAGGAAAGTGGCGATGGCCAAGAACCTTAGGTTTCTAATGATCGCCGCGAGAATCAGCACTAAGATGAACACCAGGTAAAAATCCGTGCTCGCAAACCCGGTGAAATAAATAACGGCGATGATCGCCGCCGTGTCCAATGTAGCCAGCACGATGGAAATCCAGCGTCGAAAACCAACCCTGCCCAGCAGTATGGTCACCAGGCCTGTCGCGATCAGCAGCAGTGCAGTAAGAACCAGGTTGGCGAAAGCGAACTGCTGCTTTTCGGAGAACTGCAGAAGATAGACAGCAGCCACGACGATCATCCACTGCAATTCCAAAATGTGTCGATCGCTGGGAAAAGCCTGCTCTTTAATCTGCAAGATTTGCAACATGTTACAAAGGACAGCGCGTAAATTGCAAGATCTGTTCCAATTTGACCCTTTCTTGTAGGCTTGCGGATAAATATCAATAACATTTGCTGCTGGGGCCATTCTTGTCTCATTCATATTTGCATGATGGCAAGACCGGCCGGTCAGAGACACGTTTAGTGTTGCAAAATAAAGAGTTATGATGATCGGGTGGGCTGTTGAGCTTGAATTTTCACCCCCCCCAATACGATCGCCTATCTGGTATACTCGCTTCATGCCTCTGAATGAAAAGAAGGTATCGCGATCAGCGCTGCCCACGGATGTGGGGGCTTTTACGATTTACGGATTTGAGGAATCTACAAGCGGCGAGGAGGCAGTAGCTTTGGTCCAAGGAACCGTGCCTTGCCCCGATGCTCCCCTGGTTCGCATCCACTCGCAGTGTCTGACTGGGGATGTCTTTGGCTCTCATCGGTGCGACTGTGGAGCACAACTTAGGGCTGCGCTGCGAAAAATTGCGGCTGAAGCGTCAGGGGTCCTCCTGTATCAAATGCAGGAAGGGCGTGGGATCGGGCTGATCAACAAGCTAATGGCATACGAGTTGCAAGATCAGGGAGTGGATACAGTGGAGGCCAATGAGAAGCTCGGCTTTGCTGCTGACCAGCGCGAATACCAATTTTGCGCGGATATCCTGAAGTATTTGGGCGCTACCGAGATCCGGCTCTTGTCCAATAACCCGGCGAAAAGGGAGGCCTTGGAAAAGGAAGGAATTCGTGTGCAGGCGATGGTTCCGTTAAAGGTAAGGCACTCCAAGCGAGCCGATACGTACATGAGGACGAAGCGGGACAAGTTGGGACACCTCCTGTAGCAGCGGGCCAGACGCGGTGTCTGCGTCTGGACAGGCGGCTGACCCGCGATTAGATTTTAGAGCGGTCGAGGGAAATGGGTAGCAGTACGGCTCTTGTATCACCATTGATGCGCCAACTTGGATCGATCTTGCTGATTTCTTGCTATGAGCTCGGTCATCAGCCCTTAGGGATCGCCTCTCCGATGGCGTTCTTGCAAAGAGCGGGATACCGGCCCAGAGGTCTGGATATCTCCTTCCAGAGTTTGGACACAGATGCGATCGTTCGTGCTCGTTTTATCGGAATCTCGGTCCCGATGCACACCGCATTGCGTCTCGGCGTACGCGTCGCCGAGTTTGCCCGCCGCATTAACCCGAATTGCCATGTTTGTTTTTACGGACTCTACGCGTGGCTCAACGCTGATTATTTGTTGGCGACCGTTGCCGATTCCATTATTGGCGGGGAGTTTGAGGAGCCGCTGGTTGCGCTGGTGCGGGCAATCGAGGTAGAACGCTTCGACGATGTCGAAGGAGTCAGCCGGCGGGATAGCAAGTCTGGGCCCTTTTTGAAGCGCCTATTTTTTGCGCCGCCGAGCCGGACAATGCTGCCTTCGCTGGAAAGATACGCGCATCTGGAATACGATGGAGTTCGACGGCCAGCCGGCTATGTGGAAGCAAGCCGGGGTTGCCTGCATCGCTGCCTTCATTGCCCGATATCGCCCGTTTACCGAGGGCGTTTTTTTGTGGTCCCGGAGAAAATTGTTCTGCAGGATATCCGACAGCAAGTTGCTGTGGGAGCAGCTCATATTACGTTTGGAGACCCTGATTTTCTTAACGGTCCTGGGCACACGCTCCGAATCGCCCGTCGTATGCATGAAGAGTTCCCGGACTTGACGTTCGACTTGACGACCAAAGTAGAGCACATTGTCAAGCACCGCTCGCTGTTCGCCGAACTGCGCGCGCTGGGTTGCCTATTCATTGTTTCGGCGGTTGAGTCGTTGAGTGATATGGTTCTGGCATGTCTGGAGAAGGGCCATATACGGGCCGATGTTTTCGAAGCGCTCAACATTGTCCGGTGTGCGGGGATCTCGTTCCGGCCCACCTGGATTCCATTCACGCCATGGGCCACGCTCGCTGACTATACAGACATACTCGATTTTGTGGAGGGTGAAGGGCTGATTAACCATGTGGATCCGGTGCAGTACAGCATCCGGCTGCTGGTCCCACCGGGCTCTGACCTGCTGTCTCGGCCTGCCATTCAGCCATTTCTGGGAGCGCTTGACTGCGGATCCTTTAGCTATCACTGGACCCATCCAGATCCGCGCATGGATACGCTCTATCGAAAAGTTAGAGTGGCAATAGAGGAGGCGGTGCGGAAAGGTGAGAGTCCGGCGGCGATGTTTTATCGGGTACACGGGATTGCCAGTACAGAACCTCGTCGCGGAGCGCTAACGACGCAGCGATCCGCTGACGCGCTGCAGAAGGGATCCCCGCGATTGAGTGAGCCATGGTTTTGCTGAGCGGAGCCGATGGAGGGCCAGTTCGGCCCTCTTGAGACGCCGGCGATTGTCTAGTTTTCCGCAACTACAAACGTCATCACAATTGTGAAAAGGGGACACTAGGATGGGACGCTTATCCGGTTTAAAATAGTAAAGGATACCTTGTGCGAATCCTAATTCAGCGGCCAAAATAGGAAGTGTCGGCAGCCGCGGATCTCGGATCGAGACAAAAAGGAGCATGAGCGTGGAGCAGGAAATCAAGATTGTAGCTGAAGTAGATAAAGAGGATATTGCTGTCTGCAGGTTTACGGTTGACCGGCCAGTGTATGCGGGTCGTGTGGACTTTGCCCGCAGTGGGGGAGCGAAAGGCGTGCCCTTGGCTGAAAAACTTTTCGAGATCGAGGACATTACTCAGGTCTCAATGTTCGGCCCTGTTGTGGTGGTTAGCAAGCTTGCAGATCGAAGTTGGAGAGAGATCGGAAAACAAGTCGGAGCCGCCATCCGTGAATACCTGAAATCGGGGATGGGCCCGACCGAAGAGCGGTTCCAGGCTTCTCTAGCGGAGCCCGCCGCGATGCGAAAGAAGATTCAAGAACTTTTCGACGCCCAAATCAACCCCGGCGTAGCGACGCATGGGGGGTGGGTGGAACTGATCGATGTCAAGGATAATAACGTTTATCTGCGTATGGGCGGTGGCTGCCAGGGGTGCGGGATGGCCGATGTAACTTTGAAACAAGGCATCGAGGCATTAATTCGGGAGAAAGTCCCCGAAGTCTGGCAAGTGCTCGACGTAACCGACCACGCAGGGGGCACCAATCCTTACTACGAGCCGGCCAAGTAAGGATGAGGTCAAAAAGTTGACCGCACGATTCATCTGTGTTGTATTCGTTTGCGACTAGAGCGACCGTCCTATGCCGCGTGTCCTGCTACTTTTCCCCACGACAACCTACCGCGCAGAAGCGTTTCTCAGGGCAGCGACGCGGTTGGGCGCAGAGATAACGGTCGCCACCGAGGAAGATACCGCGTTGACCGGGTTGAATCCTCACCGATTGCTGACGCTTGACTTTGACGATCCTGCTGGAGCCGTGCGCCGAGTAGCAGGATTTGCTCGTGAATATCCCATTGACGCAGTTGTGCCGGTGGATGAGCAATCGGCTGTAGTTGCCGCCGCTCTTGCTGCGGCCTTATCCCTGCGCCAGAACTCGCTCCAGTCAACCTTGGCGGCGGGAAACAAGTACCGGATGCGCGAGATCTTACGACGGGGAGGGATACGCACTCCTTCGTATCAACTCTTTTCGGTGGACGACAATCCTGAGTTCCTGGCTGGTGAGGTTAAGTACCCTTGTGTTGTCAAACCGTTGATCCTGTCAGGCAGTCGTGGTGTTATCCGCGCCGATACTGAAGAGGACTTTGTGCGCGCTTTCCGGAGATTGGCAGCGATCCTTTGTGCCCCCGACGTTGCAAAATGCGGTGCTGCCGCGCGACAGATCCTTGTCGAAGACTTTATAGCGGGGAAGGAGGTAGCCGCCGAAGGACTCCTCTCCGGTGGCAAGCTCCACGTGTTGGCGATCTTCGACAAGCCGGACCCGCTTGATGGTCCGTTCTTTGAAGAGACTATTTATGTCACCCCCTCAAGATTGGCGCCGACGGCGCAGGCGGAGATTTCCTCCTGTGTGGCGGCTGCGGCTAAGGCGCTGGGTCTTACAGAAGGTCCGCTGCACGCGGAACTGCGCGTAAGTGAAGCGGGACCGTGGATCATTGAAGTGGCGGCGCGGTCGATCGGCGGACGTTGTTCTCGGGCTTTGCGCTTCGACGGCGGGGCGTCGCTTGAAGAAGTCATCTTGCGACATGCTCTCGGTATGGAGATTCAGTCGATCCAACGCGAGCAAGAGGCGGCGGGTGTGATGATGATTCCAATACCGAAGGGCGGGATACTGAAGGAAATCAACGGCGTGGTGGAGGCAAAGAATGTCGTTGGGATTGAGGAAGTCTCGATCACCGCTCACAAGGGGCAAGAACTAGTGCCTCTTCCTGAAGGATCGCGTTACTTGGGCTTCATCTTCGCTCGTGGCGCCACTTCGGAGAGCGTCGAGGTAGCGCTGCGTCGGGCCCATTGTCACCTTGACTTCGTCATTGAAGCGGAGGTGACCAAGGCGCGATGGCACGACGTCGGACTGGTAGGTCCGCCTTGCAGAATGTAGATTTCCCGCGCATTCTCCAGAAAGCTCTGTTCAGGATTGCGGAGAGGGAATTGCAAATTTCCTGATGGCGACATGGTCATCGGATATCATCCGGAGTATCCTCTTTTCCGTCCGGCCCATTCGAAATGATTGTCGGTTTCCCGTTGGATATTCTCATCCTGTATTCATGATGCCATCCGTCCACACGGATGACCCGGTTCAAATATTTGGGGCTTAGCTTGTCGATCAGATCGACAAAGTCGGATGCGGAGGGGGGCACGCCTTCTTGGACGTTGTATTTTTCGATTGCGTCCAGGATTGACTGCATATCCTGGCGAGTATGCCGCGCTCGGATATTGTCCAGTGCCTCTTTCAGATCTTGGACACTTTCCCATCCGAGTTCGCCTAAACGCACTTCTTTTAGAACCCATCGATTATTCTCTCTTTGGAATCGAAAACCGGTGGTCACGGTGCCTTCAGCGGTAGCCATGGAACCGAAAGAGTTAAAATCGCTGAACAGGATTAAAGGGCTGAGCGATTCAAGCTCGCTCCCCCGTAGCAGATTCCCGGCTAGTCTTTCTCCCTTGCTTCTGCTCGCGCAGCCCGCGCAACTCAAAATGCAACTGACGGTGAGGAGCGTCCATCCAATGCTTTTCTTTCCGTACATAGTGTCATCCTTACTAGCGAATTCGCAAACTGATCGCGAAGTTAAGTATAAGTATAGAGAGGAAATGGAAGTATTGTGAAGGCGAACCAAGGTGCTATCTTCGTAGGCAAGGTGATGGTTATTTTTACGGATCGCTTGCCCTCTGTATGAGCAAGCCGCCTTTGAGATTGGATACGCCAATTCAGTTTGTCAAGGGAGTGGGCCCCCGCCGGGCCTCTGACCTCTCTAAGGAACGAATCGCAACGGTAGAGGATTTTCTGCTGTATTTGCCGTTCCGTTACGAGGATCGATCCAAGTTTAAGAAAATTTCGGAGTTGCGGGATGGGGAAGTTGCCGTCGTTCTTGGGCAAGTGGCATTGACCGGTATTCGGCATGCTCAGCGCAAGAGACTTTCTATTTTGGAAGTGGTAGTCCGCGACGAAAGTGCATTGCTCGGTTTAAAGTTTTTTAATCAACCCTTTCTCAAGAACATCATTCGGCGCGGAGACTGGGTAGTGGCGTACGGTGAAGTGCGATGGGATCCATTTAAGCCGGGCCGTCTCAGCATGCAGCATGCGGAGTTTGAGATCATCGACAATCCCATGCACAAGCAGGTTCATGTAGGGCGGATCACTCCAATTTACAGAAGGATCGGCACAGTTAGTGGAAAAGTCATCCGGCAGATTGAGTGGGACGTGCAGCAGGAAATCGATGAAAAGGTCCCCGCATGGTTGCCTCGGGCGGTAGAGGCCAAGTTGGGTTTGCCGGACCGAACTACTGCGGTCTTGGGGTTACATGCGCCTCCCCTTGACTACTCGAAGGCGGAAAGGCTGAAAGAGCTGAACGCGTTTCAGTCTCCATTTCATTTTCGCCTGATCGTTGAAGAATTTTTCCTGTTTCAAACCGGATTACTGATCGCGCGGCAAAGGCGAGAGGAGCGGATCAAGGACCGGAAAATAGAAATCACCGATTCCATTCGTGAGCGCCTAAAAAGGATGCTCCCCTTTCATCCTACCGCAGCCCAGAAGGAGGTTCTGCGGGAAATTGTGGAAGATTTACAAAGCCGTCATCCGATGAATCGACTGCTTCAAGGAGATGTGGGAAGCGGGAAAACTATCGTTGCGGCCCAGGCGGCACTGGTCGTGGTTGATAACGGGTGGCAGGTGGCAGTCATGGCTCCGACCGAAATCCTGGCGGAGCAGCATTATCGGACTTTCAGCAAATTGTTTGCTCCTCTGGGTGTGAACACCGCGTTGCTCTCGCGACCCACTTCAAAGCAAGAGCGGTCCGAAATTCAAAAGGCTTTAAGCAACCGTTCTCTGAATCTGCTCATCGGAACGCATGCGCTCATTCAGGGTGTAGTGCAATTTTCCAAACTCGGTTTTGTCATCATCGATGAACAGCACCGTTTCGGAGTGATGCAACGCTCTGCGCTAATGGGAAAAGGAGAAAACGTTGACACCTTGATCATGACAGCCACCCCGATTCCGCGCTCGCTGGCGATGACGGTGTATGGCGATTTGGATGTGTCCGTCATCGATCAGCTTCCACCGGGTAGAAAGCCGATCCGCACCATCCTCAAGTCCCAAGCGAATCGCGAAGAGGTGTACGAACTGGTGGAGAGAGAGATCGCCGCGCGCCGTCAAGCGTATGTCGTCTACCCGCTCATTGAAGAATCGGAAAAGGTTAATTTGCGCGCAGTTAAAACGATGGGTGAAGAACTATGCCGCCGTTTTCCCAAGCTTCGCATTGGGGTGCTGCACGGCAGGCTGAAACCTGCAGAAAAAGACAAGTTGATGGGCAAGTTTGCCGCCGCGCAGATTGATATTCTGGCCGCAACAACCGTAGTTGAGGTGGGCATCGATGTACCCAACGCCACGGTTATGGTGGTGGAACATGCCGAAAGATTCGGTCTCTCCCAGTTGCATCAGTTGCGCGGCCGCGTCGGGCGGGGCGCGCAAGAGTCCATCTGCGTGCTCCTGGTGGATCGTGTCAGTTCAGAGGATGCCTGGGAGCGGTTACAGATTATGAAGAAATCGCAAGACGGATTTTTGATTGCGGAGAAAGATCTAGAAATTCGAGGGCCAGGCGAGTTTGCGGGCACGCGCCAGTCTGGGGTTCCGTTATTTCGGCACGGGAATCTGTTGCGTGATCTCAAGCTCATGCAAATCGCCCGCGAGGAAGCCGCTAGCTACCTGCGAAGCTTAAGTGGCAACGAAAGAGATTTCTATGTTGCGAAAATGGGAAAGGCTTGGCAAGCCAAATTTCAGCTAAGCAGAGTGGGATGATGCGCATCATTGCCGGAAAATTTAAGGGAAGAATTCTTCACTCCTTTTCCGGACGAAGCGTGCGTCCTACCAGTGACCGGCTCCGCGAAACTCTGTTTGATATCTTGCAAGACGATGTGGAAGGCTCTTTGGTATGGGACGCTTTTGCGGGAACCGGAGCGCTTGGGTTGGAAGCCCTCAGCCGGGGCGCAAAGTGGGTGGTATTTACGGAGAAGAGCCGGCAAGCGTTGAGGCTGCTGCAAAAAAATATTCGTTTGCTGGGTGTTTCTGGCTCGGTTCGACTAGTTCAGGGCGATGCCGTCAGTTGGGCGTCGCGTCTAGGATATTGCTTTGATCTGGTTTTTTTGGATCCGCCCTACGACTTTCACAGCTATCTGGATCTCGCCTTGGCAATTGGGACGCATCGAGTTTGCCGGCCGCAGGGGAAAATCATTTTGGAGCATCACAAAAACTCTTCCCATGTCGCGAGGCTATTGAAAAGTTTCAAATCGGCACGACAAGTGCGTCAGGGAGAGTCCGTGCTTTCTTTTTTTTTCGGAGAAGAGTTCATTCGTGGCTCGGCCGACTGGATGGCACATCGAGTCTCGCTATATACGGCAGATCCCGATATTCTTCCCCGTAATCCAACCCGTAGCCGATCACGTACTCCTCGCCGATCGTAAAGCCTCGATAGTCGATGGGCACGTCAATAATTCGGATCGATTTACGATCCAGCAACGTGCAGATCGAAAGAGATGCAGGGTGGCGTGCCCTCAGGTTTCTCAAGAGGTAGTTGGTGCTGAAGCCCGTATCGATGATGTCTTCGATAATCAGGATGTTTCTGGCCTGGACATCGGAGTCAAGATCCTTGAGGATGGCTATTCCGGTAGGGCGCCCGTGCTTCCGAAACTTGGTGATCGACATAAAGTCCAGCTTCACGGGCAGGTCAATTTGCCGAATCAAGTCGCAAGTAAATACGACGGCGCCTTTTAACATCGCTACGACCAGGAGATCTCGACCGGAAAAATCGCGGGTGATTTCCCGTCCTATCTGCGTAACACGGGCGTCGAGAACTTGTTGGGAAAAGAGCACTTCTCCCAAGCCGAGGTAATTCTTGAAGTTCAGGGTTGTTTCATTCAATGCCAAGTTTGAGCAACAGGCTTTCGAAACTCCTTCGATAAATGATTACCAGGCTCACTTCAGGATAAAGTTGTCGAAATAGACGGATCTTGCGGTTTTTCTTTGTGACGTGCTTCTGCCGGAGAGTCGTTACTTCTATAAACACGTTGTATTCGGGCAGATAGAAATCCGGAGTGAAACTTTCAGTTACCTTTCCCTCCGGATCACGCGCCAACGGAAAACAAACCGCTTCGTAAAGCCACTGGATGCGATAGAACGACAAAAGGTCGGAAAAATCCTTTTCGCTAGGATGGGCGAAAGAGAGAGGCGCGAGTGTGTTGCAGCTAAACTCCTGAGTAGATTCGACCTTGGTTTCCAATACTGCGTCCTTCAGGCATAATTTTAGGTCGAGGAACCTGGCCAGTCAAGAAAAGAATACTATACCTTGGGTTGATAGTGATCTTTGCTACAGTATCTAGTAGTAAGCGTTGCCAGGAGGACGGCGAGAAACGAAAGCCACTCGCCACCGCCAGATGGCGGGTGCGGGTAATGCGGCGCAATCAGGATATACGGAGCCCAAAAGTAAGGGTTGGACATAGAAACCGAGTAGACCCCGACCTGGAATGAATTTCGGCGGAACTGGAGGCGAGCCCGACGAAAATTTTGAGCCAGTGAAGCCTCGCGCAATGGCAGTCGATAAAACTCAGCTAGCAGCCGTGTGGAATGTTGGTCGATCGGCCACAGTGTGGCGATGATCTGGCGGGCTCCGGCGGCTTGAAATCCGCTGGATAAACCAAGAAGTCCATTTCCAAATCCGGAAATCTCACCGGCTGAGTCACAGGAACTCAGCACAATCAAACGATAGGCTAATCGGGTTTGGGCGATCTGGCGAGCAGTAACAACATCTTGAGTGGCCAGGGTAGACAGCGCCGGGAATGTTTGGTTTGACAGCGAGTGCCCAGCATAATGGAGCATGTCACTCCGGTTTTGACGTACTTCGTCCCAAGTCCCTGCCACGTGGGTACCCCGAGGTAAGAAGGCCAGATCCTCGACCGGACCGTCCAGCCACGCCGTCAGACTTTCTAAGGTACGCGGTTTGCCTTCAGGAACATGCAGCGTATCCCAATAGCGAATGGCAGCCTTTTCTAACAGCGGTCTCCCGCTGTTACTTTCAAGTATTTCAAAGGGAACCGCGTGGAGTTTGCCGTCTGGTAGGATGGTCCAGCAGCGAGTGCCGGCAAGGTCGCTTTCCAGCGGTTCAATTACCGTGCGGTACAGGAGATTCGCGATTTGCCGATTGTAAAGAGGCGCCAGCAAATTGACAGTGTGGCCGAATGGGGCAACTAGAGAGTCGATATGACTTCCCAGGGTTGATTCGGGCGTATTCAGTACAATGCAGTCTAGCGTCTCGCGCCGTATGATCCAGACAAAAGTTCGTTGGTCGGTGACACAAAAATCGATGACTGCGCAGTCCGGTCCCAGGCTTTGCTGTAACAAGTGCAGGGCAGGGTGAGGTCTGCCTCGCGCAAAGCTCTTGCCCATTTCCCAGACGGTCAAGCCCTGGTAGATTTTCCCCTGCTGGACGAAGGCGGATGTCCAGAGTCTGGCTACCTCCAGGACCCGCGCGGAGAAATTGAATTCAAAGTCAGTACCCAGCTTGTGTCTCTGCAGATGAAGGAAGGCTTCCCGACAACTTTCCTCGACTCTTTTCAGATTTCTCTCCCGATAATAGATTTGCGCGCGCAGAAGTTCCATCTGCCAGCGATTTGGGTCGTCTTTGACAAGCAAGGGGGCAGCCTCGGCAAGCAGTCTGGACGCCTCCGCGCCGGAGGGAGCAACCCGGAGAGCATCACAAAGGGCGTCAGAAATGAATTCTGGATTCTTCGTTTGTTCAGCCTCCCGCAATGACGATGTTGCCAGGGCCAGTGCTTGATTCGTTTTGCCGATTGAGCGCAGATATTGCTGATGCAGACTGAGACGTTGAAAGTACGCTGCTGACTTCTTCGGCGCCGCCTTGGCAAGGATGACTCGAGCGTCTTCGGCATGGTGCAGTGCCAATAAACAGTCCGCAATATTGTTCTCCACCGTGGGCACGTCGGGATGCCCCGGGGGAAGAAATCTCAGGCACTGACGATAGTATTCAAGGGCCGCCTTGAAATTGCCGCATTCATGGTAAAGCGTAGCCAGGTTGTTGGCGGCGGCAGCGATTCCCTCGCGATACTCGATGGCTGCGTGGAGTTCCAGAGCGTGGTAGTAGTGCTGTAAAGCGGGATAAAGATCCCCCTGTTTTTGCGAGTTCATACCCAGGTTTTCCTGGACCATGGCGTCAAGATGTGTGGGATTTTCTGAGCGCTGCAATGTCAGGCATTGAGACAACCAGCGATTCGATTCGGGAAATCGGCCTTCATCGGCAAGAGTGTAGGCGATGAGGAACAAAAGGTGCTGTTGCTGCCACCGCCGGTCGCCTGCCCTGGCAATTTGCAGAGCCTTTTCGAACTGTTCCCTCGCTTGGCGCCAGTTCCCGTTTTGCTTATCGCGCAGGCCCCTTTCCTTATACCCGTAAATCTCTTTCAGTGAGCTAGCATCCAAGCTGGCGATTTCGCTGAGAGCGTGGTTACGCAGTTGTGGTTGCAGCAGTAGCAGGGCATGTCGGTACCTCCGAGCGAATTCCTCGCCGTGCGTCGCCAGCCCCTTTTCGAAGGCTTTGCTTGCCTCGTTCTGATGGTCGAGAAAGATCGCCTTGGCCCGAGCCAGATCCGCGCGCCGCAAAGCGCGAAGGAAGTCGCCCGCCACATCCGGTTTGACGGGTGAGATAAGCGCCAGGGATACGATCGGGGCGCAAAGCAGGGTCGAGAGGGGCAAGCCTCTGAGCCGCAATCGCGCACGTCCGGAAACGACCGCAATGTCTTCCATCCTGACGTTCCGTTTCTGACTCGACACGTTCGCCTTTCCCGCGACGGCAACTTCTCGAGGGCGTCGGGATTACCCGCCCGTCACCTGCGTAATTTACCGAGTAGAGAGATCGCTTCTTGTTGGAACTCGCCGGCGCTGCGCGCAGCCCTGTCCAAATATTTCTTGGTTCCGGCTTCGTCTCCCTGGCGTAGTCGCAAATTGGCCAGATACCATTGCACGCGGTTGTCTTGTGGATTCCGTCGGGCCAGCTCGGTGAAGAGTTTTTCAGATTCCACAAGCTGGTTCCGTGCGTAAAGGACATTGGCTAGATAAAAAACGCCTTCGTAGTCTTCCGGGTGCTGTGCCAAGAATTGTCGAAACTGTCTTTCAGCGCTTGGCCAGTCGTTTTGCGCATAGGCGCGTGCCGCCGCAATAAAGCCGTCAGGCAGACGGGGGGACCGGAGTTGCGGCGGCACCATCGGATAGGGTGTACTTACGGCTAATTGGGTCACGTCCCTGGGTGTCATTGCAAGCCAATATCCGATCAGACCTGCGAGAACAATCCCGGCAGCAATTGGCCAAGTTCGGATGCGCCAGTCCGAAACGGATCGGAGGCGCCTCAGTGCAACCCGATTCTCGCGTATTTCTAACAGTAGACGCAGGCGGTCGTTGCAGTCGGCACACCGTTCTAAGTGCTCGGTCACCGAAGACGTCTCCGCAGCATCGAGTTCAGATCTCAAAAACCCGGTTAGGTCGATTTCCTGGCATTGCATGACTGCTCAACCTTCCAATATCCTTTTTTATGAAGAGCTTTCCGTATCCGGTCCAATCCGAGGATCATGCGACTGCGAAGTGTGGAGATGGGAATGCCAGTGGATTGGCTAAGCGCTGTCAGCGTGGGAGGCGATTCCTCCAGCACCAGCATCTGAATCGCAAATCGCTGTTCTTCGGGCAGTTTCCTCAGTTCCTGCATAATCTGGCGCAATCGCTGGTGATTGAACCTGGCTTCTTCCTTCTGAAGCAATTGTTGAATGGGAGAGTTCGTGCGCACGTCGGCCACGCGGTCCGCCTCAGCCAGATCTTCTTGAGCATTCTCTTTACGGCGGTGGTGGTAAAAATCAATGGAGGTATTGGTCACGATGCGCTTCAGATAGAGGAGTGCTTCATCGGGTTGGTCAATGTCAAGGCGCGAACGCAGTGCTCGTCGAAAGGCCTCTTGGATGATCTCCTCAGTAGTATCCGCGCGACGGACGATGGCGAAAGCGATATGCTTGAAGAGGCGTAGATGGCTCGCCCAGAGCCCTTCCAAAAGGTAAGGATCCATTTTGTCGCCTAACAGGCGGACAAGGCCAGCTTACATCCGTTTGACTTTCGCTCTTGTTCCCTGCGTATCTAGTTTGTAGGTCTGCTCGATGAACCGGAGCATCAACTGCTTGTGCTCCTCGCTCAAGCCCTTCCAAAGTGCTACTACTTTTTTCAGGTCCTTGTCCAATTTTGGCGGTGTGATCTTGAATTCCGGTTGCGTGGGCGGAAAGAAATCTCGGACTTCCACCCCCAGGGCGTTCGCTAATCTCTGCAAGGTCGCTAGCGTGGGGTTGATGTGATTATTCTCCAGGCGGGAAACATAATAATCGTCAATCTGAAGGCGAGCCGCAATTTCGCGCTGTGTCAGTTCCTTTGCCTCGCGTATTTCTCGGATACGTTCTCCCAATGTCTTCACCATGCTTGCTCCTCCAGTGGGATTGGCTGGGCCTTAAAGTGTATTTACCTGGAGCAATACAATAAAAGTACTATTGTGGAAAAGCAACAATTTTAAATTTTGTTCGCAGGATTCAGCACCGTAGAGTTATGGGAGTTATGAGCCAGGAAATCCATCGGTTAAAAACTGAAGTGGCGGTGCTGCTTGCCTGCGCGCGAACGCGATTGGACAAGGCAAAATGGGCCTTCATTCAGGGGTTGTTACAGGAGATGGAGGAACGGGTGGGCCCGTCCTCGGAAGACTTGAGCCGGCAGTTACTGCAGGAGCGGGATCATTTGAGCGCCATTATTGAAAAATGCCGGGGCACCGATGCTGTTATAATGACTCGCCGTAAATGAGGAAAGTTTCCAGCGGCGGCATTACGGCAATTTATCCGGGTTCCTTTGACCCAATTACCAACGGCCATCTTGATGTAATTAAACGCTGTTGTAATTTATTTGAAAAGGTCATCGTGGCCGTGCTTCTCAATGCGGCAAAAACACCGCTGTTCTCCACTGCGGAACGGGTGCGAATGCTTCGCGAGGCAACAGGTCACCTGAAAAACGTTTCGGTTGAGACCTTCGAGGGCCTGTTAGTCGATTATGCGCGGCGTAAGAGGGCGCGCGTCATTGTGCGGGGGATTCGGGCAGTTTCCGATTATGAGTATGAGCTGCAGATGGCTTTGATGAACCGACGGCTGGATGACAGCATTGAAACAGTGTTCATGATGCCAGCCGAATCCTATTCCTACCTGAGTTCTCGTCTTGTAAAAGAGGTTTTCCTTCTGGGCGGGAGTGTAAATGGTTTGGTCCCCCCGACGGTGGAAACTGCGCTGGCGAAAAAGATTAAGCGGTAAAATCTTCACAGAACTGCCTGAATTCAATCATGCTCTATGTGGTGGCGTTGTTTCTTTGGGCGGCGTGTCTGGTTTCCGGGATCGCTTTGGCGGCTGATCGCCCTCGGCGCGCCGGAGTGACGAGTGAACCTGTAGCCAGCGTTTTCGACGCGCTGTACAACCTTGATTATGGAATTGCAATCGCCGATTTCCGCAGGTTCATCGCTCTCAACCTGTCGGATCCCGCAAGTTACGTGTATTTAGGGATTGCGTACTGGATGCAGTGTATGTCCCCTTAAGCTGGTGGATGAATCCGGATTAATTTCCGGTAAGGCGCGAAATCTGTGGAAGGTGGAGAAGTTTCAGACGGTCCTGTCCCAGTCTGCAAGGAACGGAGACGTTGAACCTTCCAAGTTGTAACCTGTAAGCTGTAATACAATGCGGCGTTCAGCTCTCCTGATTATCGTCTTCTTGGCAGTAACTGCTACGTTCTCATACGTTCGCTGGAGAACGACGCGATACGATTATCTGATTGCCCAAGGGGCAGCCAAGTACGACCTCGATTTTCACTTAGTCAAATCTCTAATTTACGAGGAGAGCTGGTTTAATCATTTTGCCCGCGGAAAAGTAGGCGAAGTAGGGCTAATGCAGATCACTCCTATCGCAGCCGACGATTACATGCGGATCAGAAAGATAAAGATTCATCCGGACGACCTATATGACCCTGAACTTAACATTGAAGTCGGTTGTTGGTATTTGCGCAGTTCCATCGACCGATATAAGGATTTTGAAGATCCCCTGCCTTACGCGCTGGCGCGCTACAATGCGGGTGAATTACGGGTGAACAAGTGGCTGGAGCCGCCGCCAAGAGACCACTCCGAACCCGCGCAGAATTTTTTGGATCGTGTCGACTACCCTTCCACGCGGCACTATGTGAAAAAGATCTTGCGGCGGTATGCGCTGCAGAACTACTTTTTCTAATTCGGGCCCCGGTCGGCAGCCGGCCTTTGAGTTTTGGCCTGCGACATTAGATTTTGTTTCACTATTTTGGTTTCTCCAAGATGGGTTCTTTGCGGCCAAAAAATTCCATCTTCAAGACACGGTAATCCTCTCTCACGTCAGGTGAGTCGAAGTTCATTTTATTGATCCTCTCGGCGGCGTCGTTAAACCGGGGCTCCGACAAGGAGTCAAGCATGCAGAGCTGGTTTCCTAGCTGGACAGAGACGGATTGAAAGGACTGGATCGAAGCAAAGCCGCCTTTCAGCACCAGCCCGATAAATGAGTTCGGCAAGATTTTCATGTTCGACGTGAGATAAGGATCCGAGGGGTTGCCCGTCTCAAGGATGATCTTGTCTACCTTGACGGCCTGGTCCTGCGTGTCCGTTAGGAGGATGTCCTGAGGACGGAGATAGTAGGTCTTATCGGTAAAGTTGACGACGTTCAAGATCGCTTCTTTTTGAGCTGTTAGTTCGAAGGTCAAGATAAAATCGTACTGGGCGTAAATGAAATGGCGACCGCTGGTCTCCGCACGCAGACCCGCTATGGAGAGGAGCGAAACAAGAAGGGGATAGACGATCCGAGTTTTCATAGCAGTCTCAGTTTATCGTAATTTGTCAGCGCCGGGGTGATGGGGAAGGGATTCGCGCCCGTGTGCTGCCTGTGCGCGGGTTGCGCTTTCCAAATGCGTCGTTGATCTAGAATTGCTTCATTGCGACTTCTATTTCTTCGCGTATTTTCCGGGCGGCCTGCGAGGGATCCAGCGCCCGAGTGATCGGCCGGCCCACCACAAGATAATCCGCTCCTGCAGAAATAGCTTCTGCAGGCGTCATGATCCGCCGTTGATCGTTGGCGGTACTGGCAGAGGGCCGAATTCCGGGCACGATCTTCTTCAACTTCACGCCAGCGAGCCGTTTTAGCTCCCATGGTGAGCAGACCAATCCGTCTACACCGGCAGCGCAAGCGGCTTCCGCCAAGCGGATCACCGCCTCTTCGATGGAATCCCGCGGAAAGATTTGTCTCCATAATTCTGTAGAAAAACTGGTCAGAACGGTCACCCCCAACAACAGCGGGCGGTCCGCCTGGGGGAAGTCACGGATTGCGGTGACGGCGGATCTCATCATTTCCACCCCGCCTGAAGCATGGAGCGTGACCATTGCTGGCCGCAGCCGGGCTGCATTATGCACGGCTGCAGCCACAACCTCGGGAATATCGTAAAATTTCAAGTCGAGAAATACACGACTTCCTTTTTCCACCAGCCGCTGAATCAACGTCGGACCTTCCAAAGTAAACAGGTGGCTGCCTACCTTAAAAGAATGAGTAATTGGAGCCAAAAGTTCCGCCAGTTGGAGAGCCTGAGCGCCAGAGGTGACATCCAGGGCTACGATTAAGCGATCATTGGAAGTTGGCATCGCTGACCCTTCAATCTCGACTGCCGTGAGTCATTGGAACATTGCCAGTCAAGGGCAATGGCGCTGTTCTTTTCATCGAAAATATTCCGGATCGAGTTGCTGTCGCTTGGCCAGTGCGGCACTGAAATCCTTCATCATGATGTTCTTACCACATGACGGTCGGCTTTACGGAAAAAAATGACTTGCATATTAAGATTTGCCCGTCCGGAACGTTGCGCAATTGCTTCGGGCCGTTGCACATCGATTGGGCGCAGTCTGTCGCCGATGGTCCATAGTAAACAATTGCCCATTCCCTTTTAAAAAGACATCGGGTATTGTACCAAGGCATTAACGCTGCTTATGGAACGTCAAATCATGTCCGCCAGACAGATGGAGTTGGTGCTGGCTCGTATTGCCGCCGAGATCGTCGAGAAACACCCGGATCTGGATAATCTACTTCTAATAGGTATTCGCCGCCGGGGAATTCCGCTGGCCGGACGCCTTCAGAAGCACATTCAGGGTCTGACGCAGAAAAACATACCGCTAGGCATTCTGGATATTACGCTCTATCGCGATGATCTGACCACAGTGGCCGCGCAGCCGGTGGTGGAAAGCACGCGGATCGACATTCCCGTGGAGGGGAGGAAGGTGATTCTAGTCGACGATGTTCTTTATACTGGCAGAACCGTGCGTGCGGCCTTGGATTTGCTGGTGGATTTTGGACGGCCCAGGCAGGTGGAATTGGCTGTGCTGATCGATCGGGGCCATCGCGAGCTGCCGATTCAGGCCGATTATATTGGCCAAGCCATTCAAACTGCGGATGAGGAAGTCGTGGAAGTACAGTTGCTTGAAGTTGACAAGGCAGAAAGAGTGCTGCTGACGAACCGAGAACTCGTTCGCAAGAAAAGGAAAATTTCTACAAAGTGAGTTAGTCTCTCCTACGGGAAATGCCGCTGAACCGCCGCCACCTTCTCGGAATTGAAGATCTGGATCCGGTAGAAATTGAGTTGATCCTGAAAACGGGAGAGTCGTTCCGTGAAATTTCTGCCCGTCCCATCAAAAAGGTTCCAGCCCTGCGTGGGAAGACCATTATTAACCTGTTCTTTGAGCCGTCTACGCGAACCCGCTCCTCATTTGAGATCGCCGCCAAGCGCCTCAGTGCGGACACGGTAAATTTTTCCCATTCCAGCAGCAGTGCGCTTAAGGGAGAAACCATCATTGACACGGTCAAAAACCTGCAATCAATGGCGCCCGACGCCTTGGTGGTGCGCCACCCAGCGAGCGGAATTCCCCTGGTACTTTCCAAGCACGTGAAATGTTGCGTGATCAATGCCGGCGACGGCATGCACGAGCATCCCACCCAGGCATTGCTGGACATGATGACCATCCGCGAGCACAAACAGAAACTGAAAGGCTTGAAAGTAGCTATTATTGGAGACATCCGTCACAGTCGGGTGGCCCGCTCCAACATCTATGGACTGACGAAAATGGGAGCCAAGGTCTGGTTATGCGGGCCTCCCACGTTGTTGCCCCGGGAGTTTGAACAATTCGATGTCAGATTAACCTGGGACATTCGCGAGGCATTGGAGAAGGCCGATGTCGCCATCATGTTGCGTATCCAGTTGGAGCGACAAGGCGAGAATTTTTTCCCCTCTGTAAAGGAGTACTTTGATCGTTTTGGACTCGATCGCGACAAATTGCGGCTTGCCAAGCCCGATGTTTTGGTGATGCATCCAGGTCCGATTAATCGCGGCGTGGAGATTTCTTCTGAGGTAGCGGACGGAGAATTTTCGGTGATTTTGGAGCAGGTGGCCAACGGAATTGCGGTGCGCATGGCCTTGCTTTATTTGTTGTTACTGCCGGGTGCATCTACGCAAGTGGTGTGGGACTGATATCGATTCTACGTTTGGCTCGATTGCTCTTTGCATGTTGGGTGCGGCGTGTGAACAGAAAAGGTCTTCAAGAGACGGCAACATGACAATTCTATTTCGGGGCGCGCACATTGTGGATCCCGGCAGCAACTGGGATGGTCTCGGTGATTTACTTGTGGAGAATGGCAGAATTGCGGAAGTAAGAAAGTCGCTGCCACCCGAGAAAGGTTGGGAAATCATTGATGCCGCGGGATTGATCTTGACTCCCGGCCTGATTGATATGCATGTGCATTTGCGGGAGCCGGGCCGAGAGGATGAGGAAACGATTGAATCCGGCTGCCGCAGTGCGGTCGTGGGGGGGTTTTCTTCGGTTGCCTGTATGCCGAACACCGATCCGGTCAATGATTCGGAGACGGTCACACGGTTTATCCTCGAGAAAGCGCGCGCCGCGGGCACGGCGAATGTATATCCGGTGGGAGCCATCAGTAAAGGGAGTCGAGGCGAGCAACTCGCAGAGATCGGCGAAATGGTCAAGGCGGGGGCCCGGGCGATCAGTGATGACGGGCACCCGATCATGAACGCACAGTTGATGCGTCGCGCCATGGAATATGCATCGATGTTTGATATCGCAGTTATTGATCACTGCGAAGATACGTATCTGGCGGCTGCGGGATCTATGAATGAGGGCCGGGCGAGCGTGAGGCTTGGCTTGTCAGGAATGCACAGTTGCGCCGAAGATGTACAGGTGGCGCGCGACGTGATTTTGGCCGAGGTTACGGGCGCTCGAGTCCATATCGCGCACCTCTCCTCTGCGCGCTCCCTGTCGATGGTTTCCAGGGCCAAAGAAAAATCGGCGCCGGTGACGTGTGAAGTGACTCCCCATCACCTGATACTGACGGACGAGGACATTGTTGACTACGACACGAATTTTAAGATGTATCCCCCGCTGCGCTCGCGTGCCGATCGAAAGGCGCTGTTGGCAGGGTTGGCCGACGGCACGATTGACGCGATTGCTTCGGATCACGCCCCACATAATGCCGATGAAAAAATGCTTGATTTCCAAAACGCGCCGTTTGGCATTTTGGGACTCGAGACGACGTTACCGCTCGCTGTGACGCATCTGGTGCGCAAAAAGGTCATCGATTGGTCTCGACTGGTCGAGCTCTTGTCACGTAACCCGGCCCGCATTCTTAAGTTGGAAAGCAAGGGAAGTCTTAAGACAGGAAGCGACGCCGATATTACCCTGATTGATCCTCGGATATCGTGGACGATTGAACGGCCGAAGTTACGTTCTCGGAGTCGCAACACTCCATTTGAAGGGTGGAAAGTCTATGGGCGCTGCGTGGGAACCATGGTCGGTGGTCGCTGGGTGTTCCAGGAACTAAACGTTGCTCGTTAACACGTTGGCAAGTCAGCAGGTTGGCTAGTGTCTCGGTGGCAAAAATACGCTTATTTATGCGCCAAGACACCAGACTGCATTCGAGGTCCAGTCATTTGTCAGGCAGCGCCACAATAATATCGCCGGGACGCGCAAAGTTGAAATCTTCGCGCGCAACTTTCTCGATCGCGTTCGGGTCGGACTTCAGCTGTTTAATATTCTTCAGCAGGCTTTCATTTTCCGTCCGCAGTCGGCTGTTTTCCACACTGAGCGCTTCAAACTGCTTTCGGTACTCGCGCAGCTTGCGATATCCTCCCTTTCCAAGGATACAGAAATAAAGCAAAGCCATGACAGACAGCAGGAGCAAAATAAAGAAACTTTCCCGGCGTAATCGATCGGTGGCACTCATGATATTTTTCTCATCGGGAATTGAAGTTTATCGGTTCCCCATGCAGAGGCGCCATGGATCGACGTCTTCAGTCGGAAAACACCCATGACGGACTTTTCGGTGGTCCTTACTACAGTAAGCTCAGAGGAGGAGGCTCGCAGACTGGCCAGATCTTTGGTCCAATCTCGCCTTGCGGCCTGCGTTAACATTATTTCAAACGTGACATCCATTTACAACTGGAAAGATCAGATGCAGGAGGATAGGGAATTTTTACTTTTGATCAAGACCCGATCCAGCCTGGTCACGGCCATGAAAGCGCACTTTGTCGGCAGGCATCCGTACGAGGTTCCGGAATTCATCGCGATCGATATTGGGGAAGGGTCGGATGCCTACCTTGGGTGGATGGGGGACTGGCTAAAGGTGAAGGCAAAAAGGTCGAAGGTCGAAAGTCGCAAGTCGGGCCGGAGATCGTAGGTCAGAGATCACAACTTAAAGCCGAATTTCGCCCTGCGACTTGCGACTTACAGCTACCAATGTTGAAAAAGTTTGGGGAAGAGAAATTGAATTTTCTGTTGCGCCAGCATTTTGCCGGCTCCGTCGCGTTGTTTCTGGAGCGCTGGAACGTGCAGCCAGGAACCGATGGCGAGATGTTGCTGGACGGCTTTTTTGATGAGCTGAGTTGTAGGGGGCTTGAGGAGTCAGAGACCTTTCATGTTCGTCTCTTGCCTCATCGATGGAAAGCGAAAGGAGCCAAGGGGGCGGCGCTCCTGTTGAGCTTATATGAGCCCGAATTGCGATTTCAAAAAGCGATTCTATTTCGGGCGCGTGCCAGTATGAATCGGGCCCTTACCGAAGAAGGCAACTTGTTCGACATGGATCACATCAAGGAAGAAGCGGCCGAACTGCTAGAGATCAGCCAGTCTTCCTGTTTCGCAAGCTTTGCTCCGCAGGGAATCCACGTGATCTCAGCCAGCAGTGTGTTGGGAAACAATGCAAGCGATGCCTACCTGTTGAAGAATTTTTACTACCTAAACATTGCAGACTTCGTGGGCAATCTTTTTTTCAAGTGCTTTCTCGGGGATAGCCGTCCCAGCTTTATCGCCGCGCTTCAGGGGGGCGCCTACTGCCGAAACTTGCTGGAGATCCGGATCACTGGAATGCCGCAGGTCTCGCAACCTCAGCTCTTTTAAAGGTAAAGGGCGCTGCCAGATCTGCTTGGCGGTCAGTCCTCTTCCGATTCCGGTATGGGGGTCTGACGACAGCTAGGAAACGACCTCTGCAGACAGGGAGCGAGGTACTAAGATACCCGCCACCGATCCGAGTTGCGCCTAGCTGCCCAAGATCGGACGCACATACGGATACCCGCCCACGAGCTCTTGAGCACACGATTGAAAAGCCAAGGAATCTCAATGAACTCATGGTAGGAAGGAGTGAACGAAATGTCAAATCCAGCCAACTGCAGATGTCGCGGCCGAGGCGACAAATATCTACGTATTTATGAGTCGAGTACTTAGGCCGAAGCTCGCGCTTCGGCTCAGGCAGAAATTGATTCGCCGCCTTGGGTTTCTTGCGCGAAGGCTCTTTCCAGAGCTTGGATAATTCCGTCTGTTGACGCATCGGCGGCCATCCAGTCGACGCTTAACCCCAACTCCCGCATCCTCTGGGCGGTTGCCGGCCCAACAGCGCAATATTTCAGAGGACTGCGAACCGCCTCTACCGGGCGTTTCGAGGCGAAAACCTCGGCCGCCGAACCGCTCATGAACACGACTGCGTCGATCTCGCTCCAGGGAGCAACTTGCAGGACCGCGATTCCACCAGGGTCGGGGGTAGTGCGGTAGAGTGGCACCTCAGTTATCCGCGCTCCCATGCGTGACAGAGCGCCGCGCAGGAGATCGCGTGTTTTCTCCGCTAAGAAAAGTCCAAATCTTTTCCCGGTGAGGTCGAGCTGTCCCAAAGCCTGGATCAAGCCTTCCGAACTGGCGGTTTCGGGAACCAGAGATATCTTCCAATTGCATTGCTTTACTGCCGCTGCTGTCGCAGACCCGATGACCGCGATCTGCATGCGCTCCGGCATGCTGGCTCTCATTCTCCGGAAGTGCTGGCAAAAGTAGTCCACTCCGTTGGCGCTCGTGAATACAAGCCAATCGAAATCCTCCAGCTTGGAAATCACCAATCTCGTCCCTTCTGGATTGATGGATTCCGTCCGGATTAACGGTGCCACATACACGATCGCCTGTCGTTTTTCCAGTTCTTGTTGTAATCCGGCGGACTGCCGCGCCGGGCGCGTCAGGAGAATGTGTTTGTTCTGCAAATGGCTCATGGCAAATTCAGGCCTCGGCGACTCCTTTGATCAGTTTTTGGCGAGGGCAAAAGCGAGCGCATGTGCCGGCACGGATTTCCGCGATGTAGAAAGTCATTTCCTCATTGTAGGATGGTAGGTGAGCTTGTGACAAATCTCCATTGTGCAACGTTGTGCTCCCTTGGCGGCGGATCGTAAATTGAGACTCTCAAAGTTACGATTTCAAATTGCGGATCTCGGATTGCGGATGGTTGCAGTTACACGGCCGTATATTTTGGGTCGGGAAGCGTTTCGGTTTTTTTGTGTCGACCTGATTTTGGGGGAGAGGTAAATCTTATATTGTCGTCCTGTTTGATTTAATGAGCAATTCAAGGTTTGCAATGCGAGATCGCCGTTCGGATAATCTGCAATCCGCAATCCGAAATCTGCAATTTGAAATTGGGACTTCCACACTCCGCAATCCGCATTCGGCCCGGCCGATTGTTGCCATGATTCTGACTGCGCTCCTCTGGAGTACCAGCGGTTGGTTGATCAAGGTGATTTCAATGGACGCAGTTTCCATGGCGGGATGGCGTTCCGGCATTGCCGGCCTTACATTGCTTCTCATTGCGCGTGCCTGTAAGATCCCGGTGGGTCTCCCAAGAGATGGTCTCTGCTGGCTCGCTGCCGTTTTCTACGCCGTAATCCTGTTCCTGTTTGTGGCCGCGACCAAGGTCACGGCTGCTGCCAATGTTATTTTCTTGCAATATACCGCTCCCATTTACGTGTTGCTGCTGGAGCCGATTTTTCTGAAGACTCGCTTTCGGTTTCGAGATGCGGGCTTTGTGGGTCTGGCGGTTGTTGGCATGTCGCTTTTCTTTCTGGGGCGGATCGAGGTAGGGGACTGGCGCGGAAACGCTATGGCGCTGGGCAGCGGGATGGCCTTTGGCGCGTTTGCCCTGATTGCGCGGTCGCAGCACGAGAATGATCGGGCGCGCTGGCAGGCAGTGATTCTTGGAAACTTCGTTTTGTTTGCTGCAATGCTGCTGTTCTTTCTCTGCAGTCCGGCGCGCATGTCCTGGCCGGGCGGCAAACTTCAGACGGCAGGGCTGCTCTTCCTGGGTCTGTTTCAGATTGGCTGCGCCTATGCCCTGTTTACCTATGCCATCTCAAAAATATCCGCGTTGGAAACGATGCTTTTAGCGATGCTTGAACCGATATTAAATCCGGTGTGGGTTTATCTCGGCACTAGAGAAATCCCCTCGCCATGGGCGTTCTGGGGCGGAGCGCTGATCCTTGGGGCCGTCGTGGGACGGACATGGCTTGAAGCTCGCGTGTCTAAGTTTCACGGCAATGGGTAGAACAGGATTCCCCCAATCCTGCTTTCCCGCGGCAGGCGCTTTTGCGCTCCCCTGGTTTGTCCGGAGCGTAGTGCGGGTTTCCTAAATTGAAATGATCGAGGTCGACCCAATCGAGGTACGTAGGCCTTTTACACAGCTTGACGTGGTTATCGCCCTCGTCGTGTCGTGCTCCCAAGTTGACAGATGCCAAACGGCACAGTAATATCAATGGACGTGGCGCGGGGTGGAGCAGCCTGGTAGCTCGTTGGGCTCATAACCCAAAGGTCGGAGGTTCAAATCCTCCCCCCGCTACCAACCTTCTATCTTCGCTGGCCACTGCAAAGTGGCTTTTTTGTTGGATTTGCAGGGCTGAGCGACCATTTTTCATTTCCCAAATTAGTGTACCTTTTCGGTGCTTGACGCCTTTTCTACAACATTTCTACAACAAAAACTTCCGAGAGCATCTCCCAGAATTGAAGCTGCCTGGTCGATATCGTCCTCATCCAGGTGGGTGTAAATATCCGCCGTGGTCGAAACGGTAGCGTAACCAAGCTGCCTCTGTGCGATCTTAATACTGCCTGTCTCGCTGTGAAGAATGGAGCCAGCCAGATGCCTGAAAGCGTGGCAACCGGACGCTCTGGCGATCCGTCGAATGCCGGCCAGTGCCGGCCCACTTTTTGTCTGTGAAAAAATGGACGAAGGCCTTCTCGATCAGTGCGAACACAATCAAGACTGGCAGGAACGATATCTGCATGTCTTCGCGTCGGCTTTGGATCAAGTGTTCAACTCCTTTGAGTCCAGTCATTGCGCATCCTGTTCGCCTCAGTTGCGGCGGCTGCCAGCGGCAGCCGGTACGCTCGATCGGGAGTATGAAATCACTGAGGATACCGGGGAAATTGAAGATCTCTTGCGAGTGGAGGAACCACCGAAAACCAAGTACCAATCTCTAGCAATGCAGGTGCAGGCTCCATGGAGAACGCGGGGACGAGCGATCCCGGAGCCGTCAAGCCCTCCGGTGCAGCCAAGCAGGGCAAAAGACGGGTTTGCCAGTACCAAGGACCCAATGCCTTTGGCCAGGACAACTATACAGAGAGCTCCTTGATTGTGCGGCAGGATTAGGAAGGCTTTGAGGTCAAGGACATCAGCGCTGGCAAGACCTATCGGGTCCAAATTGATCAAGGCGAGATGGGTGGGGCCCTGCAACTGCGGTCTGGACGCCGGCCCTCCACCGCCTTATCAATGCTCGCACCAGATCGCCGTGCGCGGGCTACTGTTTAATCGCTGGTGGTTCGGAAAGCCGTATCCGCGAAGGTGGCGCGGGTGTCGTTGAATGTCGGGAAAGCGCCTGCCAGGCTCATTCCAGCCTGGCAGGCGCACCTTACTAAGGCAGCAACCCGAGTCAAGGTGGTCCCAATAAATTGTTTACATGCGCGTGCCGGTAATGATACTTTTATGGCAAAAGATATCATAGTTCAGGGTTGACGAGATTAAAGTATCACTGAAATGCAACTAACTGATTTTACAAAGGATATGTGGGGAGAGGTGGGTTGGAGCACAACCGGATACCACTATTTTGTTCCCGGTCCGCTTCCGCCACTCCTAATTGCTAGCTGGGAGCTGACGCAAAGGCTTTCACAAGCAGATCGAGCGGTGAGTGAATTGTCAGGGACCGCGCGAAACCTCCCGAATCCGCATCTTCTTATCGGGCCCTTTATCCGGCGTGAAGCCGTTCTGTCCAGCCGCATCGAGGGAACAGAGGCATCGCTTTCGGATTTGTTTTTCTTTGAAGCGGCGGGTCCGGCGTGGCCGACGGGGGAGCGTCCTGCCGACGTTGTTGAAGTCGCCAACTATGTGCGCGCCATGGAATATGGCCTCAAGCGGCTTAAGGAACTTCCTCTTAGCCTTAGATTGATACGTGAGCTACACGGGAAACTCATGGAAGGGGTGCGCGGGGATCGCCTCACACCTGGCCAGTTCAGAAGGTCTCAGAACTGGATCGGCCCGGCTGGCTGTACGTTGGCAGATGCAACCTATGTGCCGCCGCCGGTGAGAGAAATGAACGAGGCACTCGATAGGTTTGAGAAGTATCTTCATCAAGAATCACCCTTGCCGCCGCTGATTCGGATGGCTCTGGTGCACTATCAGTTTGAAGCGATTCATCCTTTTCTGGACGGCAACGGGCGGATTGGAAGGTTGCTGATTTCGCTGCTTTTATGTCATGAAGGACTGCTCGCCCAACCACTCCTTTACCTGAGCGCCTACTTTGAACAAAACCGCCAGGAGTACTACCGCCGGCTGCTGGCTGTGAGCCAATCAGGTCAATGGTCGGAATGGATTCACTTTTTCCTGACGGGTGTGGCCCGGCAGTCTCGAGATGCGATTTGGAGGACCGGGAAACTTCTGGATTTATGGCAGTCCTATCGGAGGAAGTTCCAGTTGGCTAGATCCTCGGCGCTGCTGATGCGGTTAGTCGATGGTTTATTTGAATCCCCGGTGATCAGCATCTCCCGGGCCGCCGCCCGCCTTGGAGTCACTCATCGCTCTGCCACTCTGAATATCCAAAAAATGGTCGACACCGGCATCTTGACGGAGGTGACCGGACGAGAGCGATACAGGCTGTTCTTGGCGCGCGGAATTCTCAGTGTTATTGAAGAAGAAAGGAAAGAGGGAGGATAACATCCTTGGTCGCCGACGTATCGATATCCCGAACAGAGTTTTGCGCGACTGGAGATGGATAGGGAGTTGCATTGGCAGAAATTCACGAGCGGCGTAGCCTATCCCCTGTGAGAGACTGATAACCTGCCTGCATGGCTTCCGCGGCGCGCGACAAAGGCTTTCGACACCGAGAAGCAGAGCGCTGGAAACGTGAATGCTGATGTGTCGTCGGAAACCACAACACACACTGGGGCCGAATGGGAGACTGGAAGTTCTTCGATCGGAATTTGGATTCGGGGGAATTCTTAAGCGATCCAGCGGTGAAGTAAGAAGTCAGAAACCCCGGATGAATCCCGTGTTGCGTATAATATCGCTCTACATCTCCAGACCAGAGCGCCTTTTTGCAACCAAGCCAGTTTAAGAAGCCAGGTTTTCTGGAGATAGCCAAAAGTCGCGGAACAGTAATACGAAAATGTAACGTGCAACAACAGCTTTTGTTTTAATGAAAGAGTGACAATGACGGTTTTGGAACTGCTTCAGGACAAACGCGAAGAGATTCTCCGGATCGCTGAAAAGCACGGCGTGCGCAATGTGCGTGTTTTCGGATCTGCCGCGTGCGGGGAGGCAACCGATAAAAGTGACATTGACCTTCTAGTGCGGGCGGCGAATCAGACAAGTGCATGGTTTCCGGCCGGATTTGTGGAAGAGCTGGAGAACCTGCTTGGCTGCCGGGTTGAGGTGGTTACGGAGGATGGACTCTATTGGCTTTTGCGCCGGCGTATCCTCAAGGAAGCTAGGCCGCTGTGAAGAAGGATCCGCGCGTCTATCTTGCAACGATTGCCGTTCATCGATAATTCGTTGTACTTGTCTTTAGAGCTATAAGATCGATCAGTGCCTTCTCGCGCATCGCCAAGTATTGTTCAAAGTTATTGGAGAGTAGGGGAGAGGCGATACCCACTCTCGCCATTCTTGATAAGCCGTCAGAACGTCGTTTAAACTACAGAAAACTTGTAAGTAGATTTCGGATAAGTTTGGTTTTTCGGGTTTGCACCTGCTCTTAACCCGGCCTATCGAAAAGCAGCACAGACTGGTTGCAGTGGGGCACAGGAACGCATAGACTTTAGAATATGGCACGCATGATTCCTGTGGACGACTTGACCGCGGAAGAACGTATCGAGCTCATCGCCAGGCTGTGGGATAGTCTCGACCCCGCGGTGGCTGCGCCGATCACGCCTGCGCTGTCCGCCGAATTGGATCGCCGCGAAGCAGAGGCTAACGGGGCGCCGGATGCAGGTAATGCCTGGTCAGACATCAGGAGTGAACTCCGCAAAAGGCTTGAGTAGGTGCGTCGGCTCCGTGTTCGCAAGATCGCTGGGGCCGAAATTGTTGCTGCCTTCGAGTGGTATCTCAAGCGATCACCGGCTGCGGCGCGGCGGTTCCTTGACGCGGTTGACGAAGCGATGACTGCTATCGAGGAAGCGCCAGAGCGTCACACAATAATTCAGAGCCGCCTTCATCGGATTCTATTACGACGCTTCCCGTACGCCGTTTACTACAAGGTGTTTCCATCGACGATCAGCGTTGTGGGCGTGATTCACGGGCACCGCCACCTGGACACGTGGTTGCGGCGTGCTGCGCCCTGAAGAGCAAATGCTGCTGCCGGGCGCGCAAGTTCTCAAGGAAGTCATAGAACGAAATTTATTCCGTTACATCGGTTCGCCTGGAACGGGAACGGAAGACCTTGAGGATTGCTTACGGCTTGAGGTCTCTGGTGTGGATGCGGGCGATTCCACAATTTTGAACAGCCGACTTCAATCCAAGGTCAAGCGCGGGGGTCCAACGGATCAAGGGAAGATGGATAGGGCCCTGCAACTGCGGCCTGGATAAGGGGCCTCCGCCTTCGTATCAATGCTCCCACCAGATCGCCGTCCGCGGGCTGCTGTTTAATCGCTATCGCTGTGTTGCATTTGGCCGATAGCGGTGGCGGTATTGGGCGCTGGCATTTCTTACGTTTCCCTACTATTCGAGGTTTTTAGTTTGAACTTTTCATTTTGAGGAGAGTTTATGAAACAACCGAAGACTGTAATTTTTTTGATTCTTTCACTATTCGTTATCGCAGGGTGGGTCGCAACACGGCGGAGCACGATTTCCGCCGACGACAAGGCCGCGCAGCCGGCGCAGCTTGAGAAAATAACTTTTAAGGTTCAGGGGATGACCTGTGGAGGTTGCGCCCTGGCAGTAAAGAAGACTCTGGAAAAACAGCAGGGAGTCCGCAAAGCGGAAGTCTCACTGGAAAAAGGAGAAGCGATTGCCGAAGTAAAAAGAGGCAATGTCAGGCCTGAGGACCTGGCTGATGCGGTCACCAAGGTCGGGTACAAAACGACGGTGGTAAGGCTCAATTAGTGGAGGATTCGACAAAATGTCTCAGTGCTGTCCTACTGCAGCATCCTCGTGTTCAAACACTCAAGCGATGGAACGCCGCCTGGGAATTTGTCCCGAGTGCGGCAACAAGGGAACGAAAGTCCAACCGATTACGGTGCAAAGCCTGGTCCGGCCGGACCGCCACGTGGGAATCCAGGAAACCCAGTATCACTACTGCGCTACCCCTGAATGCGATGTCGTGTACTACTCGAATAGAGCCGATCTCGTTTTTCAGAAAAGAGATCTCACCGTCCGCATAGGAGCTAAGGAAAACGTTGATCCCATCCCTGTGTGCTATTGTTTTGGACACACGGAGCGATCCATCCAGGACGAAATTGAAAGCACAGGCAGTTCCTCTGCCGAGGAAAAGATACGCGCCGAAATAAAGGGGGGGCAACTGCGCCTGTGAAAGGACCAATCCTGCGGGAACCTGTTGTCTGGGAGACGTGCGAGCCGTGACCCGACGTTTGCTTCACAGGAAAGCGGCCGCAGAAGATCGTTGCACTATTACGTGTGCGAAGATGTAAACGGAACCTGTCTGTCTCAGGGGTGTCTTTCGTGCTTCTCCTGTTCCGTCTTCTGCATTTGCCAAAACATCGGATCTAACCATCGCCGTGGAATTTACGCACGTTTGTCTTGTCGGCTTTGCGCGCCCAACCCCGGTCCCGTGCCCAGTCCAAGAGTTTTTCGCTCAACCGGTTCCTGCCCCGGTGCAAACGCGACATCACGGTACCGACCGGACAGTGAAGCACTTCGGCAATCTCCTGATAGGTCATCTCTTCTACGTCCCGGAGCAGGACTACCTCGCGGAAATCCTCGGGAAGAGCCCGTACGGCTCGGACAACCTCCTCGTCTGGCACTTTCGCCAACAACTCGTCTTCAAAGCTCGCCGTCGATGGCTCTGGCGCCGGTGTTTCGGAAATCTCGACGGTCAGACGGAGGTTGCTTTTTCTCATCCAGTCCCGGTATGCATTGTGAGCTATTTTTAGTAACCAGGACTTGAGCGAGAAGTCTGCGTTGTAAGAGCTGCGGTATCGAAGCGCGCGCAGAAAGGTTTCCTGCGTAAGATCCTCGGCTGTCTGCAGATCGTCGCACAGGTGGCACAGGAAACGGTGAACATCTTCCAGAAACGTGGGTACCGCCTTCTCAAATTCCCTGCGATTCATTTACAGTCCAAAAGAGCACTTTTTTGGTTCACAAGTCAAGGCGGGAACCGACTTGCCCTCCCCCAGTTTTTATACGGCCCGGCTGTGTTGCCTTGGAGTGCGGCGACGCGTCGCCGCACTCTTTTGGGCGCGACATGTCGCGCCCTCCCAAAGCGGCCTCGTGCGACCGCACTCCAAAGCCCATGCCGAAGCGGCAGGCGGCCTGGGGAATAAATGGTTGCCCGGCCCGGTAGTTATTCATAGACGTGAAGGAATCTAATGATGAAAACTGAAGCAACTGATTGTCACAAATTTGAGCCGATTCTCGATCTTTATCTGGACAGCCAGCTTAGCCCGGAGTCCCGATCTGATTTCGAGCGACACGTTTCTACCTGCGCGCGCTGCTTGCAAAGATTGCGCTCACGGCAGACTCTTCTGGAGCGGGTTCGCCGGTCAGGGCGGGAGGTGAAGATCCCGCCGCAGGTGGCGGCAAGGATATTGAACAGCGCCCGCCGTGAGCTTAAGTGGCACTCTCACGTTGGTTGGAGGTGGGGCGGCGCGGTCGCAGCTCTCTGCCTGCTGTCTGTTCTGAGCGTTTGGCTTTTTACCGGCCCCTTCCTTTGGAAAGCGGGCCAGATCGAGACGCTGGAAGGCAGATTGGTGTGCATGGGTAAGATGCTTGGGGAACGGTATCGGGCCCACTGGGATTGCGCCAACTACGGCCACCTTCCGGTGATCGAAACCAACAGCGGCCAGTTGTGGCACCTGGTGAATAATCGGGCGGCTCACGACCTAGCCGTCAACATGGATGATGACAGTCAATCGCGAGTCCGGATTGTGGCCTATGTCTACCCGAAGGAGCACTTTCTGGAAATTAGAAGCTATCAGCTACTTCGATCAGAATTTCAGGAAAAGAAGGGAGCAAAGCAAAATGAGAATATCTAAGCGTTTCAATCTCTTGATCATGTCATCCCTGATGACGGCCGCAAGCTTACTCGTGTTGGCCCAACAGAGCGTCTCGCCACAGCAGAAGGCCGCCGTAAGCAAGGCAATCACCGACTATGTACAAAGGGACCAGCAGTTAAAAGGGGCTTTCCTGGTTAAGGATAAGAAAGCGGGAGCCGTGCGGGAGTTGAAATTCGATCACGTACATTCAGGTGTTGATAAAACGGCAGACGGCCGATATGTGGCGTGTGTAGATTTCAAGCAGGGAAACAAAGTGCTGGATGTGGACTTCTATCTGAAGCCCGCTACGTCTGGGGAGTTGCAGCTATCAGACATTCGTATCCACAAGATTGATGGCAAGGATGTCTCCGGGGAATGAGAAAACCGAAGTACCTGAGAATCACAGGCGTCGTCATCCTAGCTGGAGCCCTTGCGCTGGCCGTTGGATTATTTCTGCGCCAGAGGGTTGTGGGACAGGAAAAACCCCTGACACAGCCCGGCGCAGTGGCATCCTCTGGGTACCAGAGCACTGAGGTAGGTGCTGGCAAACCAAATCGGCTCATTGATGAGAAGAGCCCCTATCTGTTGCAGCATGCCTACAATCCGGTGGATTGGTATCCGTGGGGTAGCGCCGCCTTTGAGAAGGCGCGCAAAGAGAATAAGCCGATCTTTCTGTCGGTGGGCTACTCCACTTGTCATTGGTGTCACGTGATGGAACGCGAGTCGTTCTCCAATCCCAAAATCGCCGTCATCATGAACAAACATTTCATCAGTATCAAGGTGGACCGCGAGGAAAGACCGGATATCGATCACGTTTATATGACTTTCGTGCAGGCCACAACCGGGGGCGGTGGTTGGCCTATGTCCGTTTTCCTGACTCCCGAACTGAAACCTTTCTGGGGCGGGACCTATTTTCCCCCCGATGCGCGAAACGGAATGCCCGGATTTCGCCAGATTCTGTTGAAGGTGGCGGAACAATGGGAGAGCAATCGGGGGGCCGTCGTCGCTTCGGCCGGGAGAGTTACCGAAGCGCTGAAAAATTTGCGCGACGCCCCCGGGGACGAGAATGTGAAGCTGGGAAGAGAACTGTTGGACAGGACCTACCAGTGGTACGTTTCGACCTACGGCGCGCGAAATGGAGGTTTTGAAGCAGCCCCGAAGTTTCCACGGCCCGTCAATTTCAATTTCCTGCTGCGCTACCATGCCCGGACCGGGCAGAAGAAGGCTCTGGAGATGGCAACTCATACCCTGCGCAAGATGGCCGACGGCGGGATCCATGACCCCATTGGTGGAGGATTCCATCGTTACTCTACCGACGAGCGTTGGTTTGCTCCTCATTTTGAAAAGATGCTGTACGACCAGGCGCAACTGGCCATCTCCTATCTGGAAACTTATCAACTCACCAAGGAGCCTTTCTTCGCAGCCGTAGCTCGAGACATTTTCGAATATGTCCTGCGGGACATGACGGACCAAGAGGGTGGTTTCTACTCGGCCGAAGATGCCGACAGCCCTGTCAGCTCCAGCAATCGCGACCAGCAGGCAGAAGGGGCCTTTTACGTCTGGACCCATCAGGAGATCGCTGCCCTTCTCGGCAATGATGCGGCGATTTTCGAGCACCATTATGGAGTAAGGGAGAGCGGAAACGTCGAGCGGGATCCTTTTGGAGAATTCAAGAATAAGAGCATTCTTCATGTTGCTTCCGGACTGGAACAGACGGCGCAAAGGTTCAAAAAGCCGGCGAGCCAGATCAAAGAGATTCTGACCCGGGGCCGGCAGACACTGTTTCAGGCCCGGGCAAAGCGCCCGCGTCCTCATCCGGACGATAAGGTTCTTACCGCCTGGAATGGCCTGATGATTTCAGCCTTGAGCAGGGGTTATCAGGTCCTGCGAGAAGACAGGTATCTCAAGGCTGCTGAAAGAGCTGCGTCCTTTGTCACCGGCAGGCTCTATGACCAGCAATCAAAGCTTCTCAAGAGGCGCTACCGAAAAGGTGAGGCGGCTATCGCGGGGATGTTCGACGACTATGCCTTCTTCACCCAGGGACTGCTTGACCTGTATGAGACGTCGCTCGACGGGCGCTGGCTGATAGTTGCGATGGAATTGACGGAAACACAGAACCGGCTTTTCTGGGACGCTGGAAAGGGTGGGTTTTACAACACGACGGAAAAAGATCCTTCCATTCTGATTCGTCTGAAAGAGGACTACGACGGGGCTGAGCCTTCGCCCAATTCCGTGGCAGTATCGAACCTGTTGCGCCTGTCTCAAATGTCCGACAACAGGAAATGGCGAGAGGTGGCGGATAGATCGATCAAGGCTTTTGGAAAACGCCTGTTCGAGAGCCCGCAGGCAATGCCGCAGATGATGGTGGCGGTAGATTTCCACCTAGACAAACCCCGACAGATTCTCATTGCCGGCGACAGAAACGCGCCCGACACGAAGGCCATTGTGCGTGAGATACACAGGCGATTTATTCCCAACAAGATCTTGGTTCTCGCAGACGGTGGAGCAGGCCAGCAGCGGCTGGCCGCAACTCTTGACATCTTGAACAGCCTACGCCGCATTGACGGCAAAGCCACCGCTTACATTTGCGAGAACTATGTCTGCCACCGGCCTACCAACGAGTTGGCTGTGGTCGTCCAATTGCTCGATGGAAAGGGCACCATACGGAAACGAGGTGAGGACTGAGCCAGTGCTGGTCGCCAAAAGATGAAAATACTCTCCGAGAACACGATCGAGTTCATAGAGGAAATCTTATGCAGAACTTGGAACACAGAAGGGGTGTTCTTCAGAGGCCCTATCTCATTATTCTGGGCGCCGCTGTGGGACTCACCATGGTCCTTGAGGGTTGGGCTCTCATGCAGGAGGACAGGCTGGTAATCAATCAGGCATTGCTAGCAGCTCTCCCGCTGCTTCCGCTTCTGGTGGGCCTGACCCTTTGGGCTGTCTCGCCGCTCACTCCAGGCGGCAAGCGTAGAAAATGGTGGAACTGGCTTCTGCATTGGATAGGGGGAACCGCTGCTGTACTTGTTGCCGTCGTCGTGGTCCACCTGGCATGGGTTTTCATGTTTCCTTACCACACTGCTGTGGCTTCCAATCGGCAGACGCTCTCAGTCGCCGACGCCTATAATTATCGCCACTTTGGCTACTCCTTCTATGTCCGCGGAAAACAGCGCCGCGTCGCGGAGGGTCAACACGTACTGGACGAGACATTGACCAACCTTCAAGGTAACAGAATTCAGCTTTCCAGCCTTTGGCAGGAAAGGCCAATCGTGGTGGAGTTTGGCAGCATTACCTGTCCCGTGTTTTGCGGCAAGATTGCGTCGATGGAGGAACTGGCCCGCAAGTACGCAGGAAAAGCAAATTTCTACGTGTTGTACGTCAGGGAAGCCCATCCGGGACAGAATTACCCAGCGCACCGAAGCTTCACACAAAAGTTAAACTACGCTCACGCTCTGGAACGTCTGGAAAAGGTCGAGCGCACGATCTTGATCTATGATCTGGAAGGAACAATGAACCGGGATTACGGCGCGATGCCCAATTCTGTGTACGTCATTGGAAAGGATGGAATAATCGCCTACCGCGCGGACTGGAACGATCTTGCCCAAGTCGAAAGAACACTTGAGGCTGTCTTGGGAAGTGGCGGCAATGCGGCCGGCATTTGGCCGACCGGGATGCAGGACAACTTCGTGAAAGTAGATACTGGAGTTTTGGGTGGGTCTTTCAGGGTCCTGAGACGTTCGGGGTTTGCCGCCGTTGCAGACTTTGTCATGTCCTTTCCGAGTATGTCGATGGGGCGTGTGCAGGGAGGACGGTCCAGGAATTGAACCTATACGTCGATTTATTACGCCAAGCATGAGGAGGGAACCAAGATGAAACGAAGGGATGTACTGTATTTTATGGGTCTTTCAGTAACAGGGCTTCTAACTCTTCGAGGGTTTGCCCAGGAAGAATCGGGTAAAGAGAAGAAAGAAGAGGTTGTAACGTTGGCTATCACCGGCATGACTTGAGATTCCTGTGTCCAAACGGTGCAGTCTGCACTGGAATCGGTTAAGGGGGTCAAAGAAGCCAAGGTATCGCTGGAGGATAATGAGGCGGTGGTGAAATTTGACCCGAGCATGGCAAAGGTCGAGGATCTCATTAAAGCCGTCAAAGATGCCAAGGGGATGAACCGCTACGACGCTGAGGTCAAAAAGAAAAAATAAACTCCAGCACCGCTCTCGGGGCCCCGAATACAGCCAAAGGCGGCGCAAAATATACAGCCGCCTGATGAGTCTCATTATCCCTTCTTCTCTGTGAGCATACGGTCCAGCGACCAAGCGCCGCCCCCTTTGATGAGCAGCGCGATGACAATCGCCAGAGCCAGCAGGTGGTACTCAAAACCCTCGCCCTGCTGCGCGCCTGTCCAATTCATGAAGAATCCGTTCGAGAGATGCACGGCGAAAATGGCGACAAGCATCACGCACCCGATCCCGAGTGCGGCCACCCGGCTCAGCAAGCCGACGATGAGCCCCAGCGCGCCGCCTGGCGAAGGTACGGGGTTGGGGCTCACCATTTGCTATGGGATTGTCAAGCGGTACCAGGGGAAAATCTGGGCACAGAAGTCCTCCCTTGGCGGCGCCGAATTCGTGGTGGAACTTCCAACTGCCCGATCCGCTTGCCCGGCGGCAGACCCACCTTCTACTTCCAGCGAGAAAGTGGAAATCGGGTTGACAGCCGGCGCTGTACGGGTGGACTGGCGACGCATTAGCAATCCGAGGATAACCCATGTCGAAAATCCTAGTGGTAGATGATGAGCCGGCAGTTACTCATTTGCTGAGGTGGTTCTTAGAGAAAAAGGGCCATGAAGTGGTCACGGCTGCCGACGGAGTTGAGGCGCTGGCCAGCGTGCAACAGGAAAATCCTAAAGTTGTGCTTCTTGATATCTCCATGCCCCTAGCCACGGCGGTAACAGGGGGAAACACCTTGAGCCATAGTCATGCGGATAAATGGGGACCGTTGGGCAGCATTTTTGCCGCTCTCTGCTGCTTGGGAGCGGCGCCTGCCTTAGCCGCGGTCTCCGCGTTGGGCTTGGGTTTTTTAATTAACGACATTATTCTGATTCCGCTCCTGGTGGTCTTTCTTGGCGCGACGATCTGGGCTCTCCGGAGAGATCGCAGCCGCCACGGGCGCACGGGACCGCAACGGCTTGCTTGGCTGGCGTCGCTTTTTACCGTGAGCGGTCTCTGGGTTTCCGGCGTGGTCGTGAGTTTGGGACTCATTCTGCTGGTGGCGGCCTCGATTTGGAATGTCGTTGTTACCTGGCAAACAAAATTCCCCCTTGACTCCGTACCTAAGTCCAGGGTTTAGACTCAGTTTGAAAGGAGAACGAGGGTGAACGGGCTGACTATTGGACATGTAGCCAAGCAAGCGGAGGTCCACGTTGAGACGGTCCGCTATTACGAGCGACGCGGAATCCTGCCGGAGCCAGCGAGGAGCCCATCTGGCTACCGTCAGTACGACACAGAAACGGTGCGGCTTATTCGGTTCATCAAGCGCGCGCAGGACCTCGGCTTCACACTTGGCGAGATCAAGCAGTTAATTGAGCTTCGGAGAAACTCCAGGCGGAACAGATCCGCCGTAAGCGCACTTGCGACGGCAAAGCTCAGTGACATCGACAAGAAGATTCTCCAGTTGCAGGCGATGCGAAAAGCACTCGAACTTCTTGTTGATGCTTGCGCTTGCAAAGATCATAAGCTGGACTGTCCGATCATCGAAGCGCTCAACGACGACGAAAAGGGAATGATCATCAAAAAGGAGAAATAACAATGAAAAAACGAAGTGTTGAATTATTTACAGCAGCATGTCCCTGTTGTGACGAGACGATAAAGCTCGTCCAGGGCATGGTTTGTCCTAGCTGTGACGTTCAGATCCATGACATGCGTTCTGACAAGGCTGCTCAGGAGAAGGCAAAACAATACGGCATCGGCAGCGTTCCGGCGGTCGTGGTCGACGGACGACTGGCTGACTGCTGCTTGGGCCGGGGTGTCAGGGAAGCATCCCTGCGCGCCGCCGGCGTCGGCGTCCCCCTGTAGAAAACTGACAAATGAAGAAAATCTTGCACTGCGGACCGCCGCAGGGTCGAGGCGGCAGTGATCAATAGGGCTTTTTTACCATGAGGAGTGATGTGAAAATGAATACCAGGACATTTCGACAGGACCTCGGCGCTACCTTAAGCGGCGGCTTGCGGCGGGCCACGGTGAGTGAAATTCTCTCGGTCTACGGCGCCCTTCTTAGCTCGTTCGCCACCCTGGTTTGTTGCGCGCTGCCGGCACTGTTGGTTTTGCTCGGATTTGGAGTGACAAGCGTTCTGACTTTTTTAACGGCGATCCCAGGGTGGCAAGACTTCTCCAGCTACGAAATTTGGCTGTTTCCGCTGAGCGGAATCTTGTTGGCTGCGGGCTTTTATTTCGCTTACTTTCGCCAAAACCCAGCCCAAGGTGAGGTTTGCGAAATTGCAGGGGGAGGCCAGGAAAGCGCCTGCTCTACCACCACACGCTGGAATCGCCGGCTTCTTTGGTTCTCAGTTTTCCTCTATAGCCTAGCCTTGGTAACAAACTTTTGGGGAATCGGTTGGATGAAAGCTCACGGGTACTTTGATCGCTAAGTACCTCGAGGAGACCACTTGAAAACAAAAAGATGGGTTATGTCTTTTCTGCTTTTGGGTTGCGTCGGACTTGCAGACCCAGGGCTGCGGGCCCAGGCGATCATGGCGCCGAGTGGTAGAACGCTATTTAGCGGCGCGACTTTGGTGCGCTCGTTTGCTCAAGTCAACCACTTTGCCCTTCGCTCCGATGGAGATTCAAAGGAGATCACCCAGTACATTACGCCCCTTGCTGTTGTTTATGGGTTTCATCCTAAATGGACGGTCGTCGTGGCTCAGCCGTATGTAACCGTAGACATTACCAGCCACAGGGGGGATGAAACGCGACGAGAAAACATAAACGGTCTCGGCGATTCGCAGATGTTTATTCAATATGATGGGATTTATAGCCGCAACACCCCGGGAGGGCTGACCCGGCTCTCCGGTATTCTTGGTCTCCAGGCGCCCACGGGCGCACGACGGTTCTCCACCGGCGCTTTCGAATACACCGGGGGGCTAATTTTCGAAAAGCAGGCGAACTTGAAATATGTTTTCACTGCTGATTTTGAATACACCTTCGCTACTGAGAATGATCGCGGATTAACAGTGGGCGACCGAGCCAGGTTTGATGCCGTGCCAGGGTACTTTGTTATTTCTCGGGAGAAACCTCTTCCGGATGCGAGCTGGCTCCGGAAGGTCTATGATCGGGCGTTTCGCGACGGGGCATATTTCATTTTGGAATTCAATGGCGCCTGGCAGGCCCATGCTCGTAGCCAGGGGACTGGGGTTGCCAACTCCGGCGGAACCACACTTTCGATTTCACCCGGCATCCAGTATTTTCCAGGCCGCAGCTTCTTGATCGAGTTTTCTTACGCGATTCCGGTGGCCAGGGAGCTAAATGGGACACAGCCCGAGCTGGAATCAACTTTTCTCTTTGGTTTCCGCTATCTGTTTTAGGTTCTGAATGAAACTCAGGGATGAGACAAGCAAGTCTTTTAGGAGGGTTTAATCATGCGAAAGATAATCAGCCTGTGGCTTCTATTCGTGTCTATAAGCTTTCTTTCCACAGTGCCGGCCGCGGCCCAGGTGGTGAAGGCTATGGTCAAAATCAACGGCATGATATGAGGCCTCTGAGCTAAAGGGGCTCAGAAGGCCCTCGAACGCCTGGATGGCGTTGATCACGCAGAAGTGAATTTGGTAAAGGGAGAGGCGCAGGTCGTTCCCAAACAGCGACAATCCTTCGATCCCATCCTAATTCCCAAAGCGGTCAGTGAAGCGGGCTTCACAGCACCTGAGGTCGTTGTGACCGTTGACGGGACTCTGATCAAGGGTGAGGAATTTCCCGAGCTGAATGTACCTGGGCTCGAACACTCATTTATGCTTGCTGGCGGAAAACAGGCCGCGGTGCTCGGAAAGCGCACCGACCTTACCGGGAAGAGAGTCCGTATAAGTGGCAAACTCCATCCCAGCCACGGCGACGCCCTACCAGGTCTAACAGTTGAAAACTTCCAGGTGGCGCCATGACTGCAAGGACTAAAAAATCTGAGAGTCAAGGTAGCAGGGACGTGCCTGCTATCCAGAAGCTCGAGGAATCTTTGCGTAGCCTGCATTTCTCGCAAGATTTGAATGCGACTGGAAGCTGCTACATCCCCGCTCGTTGGCTGGTGGTAGAGACGCCCCGGCGGGGCGTCTCTACGATATCGACATCGCCAAGTGAGTTTTCACAGAGTAAACACCCTGGCATTCGCTCCAACAGGAAATGTTTTGTGAGAAATGCGGCCTAGCGAGGCAGCAGAGGCCGGATCAGCTCGACCGGGACACCAAAATTACTCCCCGCAAAACCAGCCAAGATAGCGAAGTTGATACCAATGACTTCCCCCCGAGAGTTGAAGATCGGTCCGCCGCTGCCTCCCTGTGTCGTCTGGGCGTCGTAGACCAGCCGGTCGGGGAGCACATCTCCAAGGTGTCCTTGAGTGGCGATAGGACGAATCAAGTTGCGGCGAGCCAGCGCCTGCGCCAGTTGTTCCAGACTGGAAGGTCCTTAGGAAATGACACTATCGATGGTTTGCTTGCTGTAGCGGGCCAGCATAGCTTCATAGCCGGCTGGATACCCCAACAGCAGGATCGGTTCCCCGGACCTTGGTTTAGCCCCGGACAAACTCAATACGGTTCGACGGGCGCCCGTTACGTTTGAACTCAAGAACTGGCTGGACCATCCCTTCGAGTCCTTATTGCATGGGGGTTGGCATGCTCCTGTAATCGTGGTCAACGGCAAGCTTTTCAGTCAGGGAGTGGTTCCGAAACCGGATCGCCTTGAACACAGGATTCGCGAGGCGTTGGCAGAACGGCACTCTCGCTGCCCGGTTTGCGGCAACGTTGTATTTGGCGAGGACTATTCGAGCCATCGAAGAGAGGAAACGAAACGGCGCGTTATCAAGCTTATTCAGGCAGAGCACCCCGAATGGGTGGGTGCGGACGGCATGTGCCCCCAATGCCTGGCTGCCTATGAACGACGGCTGGAGCGGGGAGAGCTCGTTGTTTAGGAATGAAGAATGAAGCGTGTCTTAATTCTCCGGAGGGACCAACGTGACATACATATGGGCATTGTTTACGGTACTGTTTTTGCTAGGACTTTACCTCTCCATACCTTCGGCCATATTAGTGAACAGGCTGCGCCATCGGAGAGTTTTGAATAGGGGAGGCGGGCAACAGGCACAAACGGTGAAGAGATTTGTAGATAAGCTCGAAGACTGTTGGACTTGCACATCGAAATTCTGGTTTCAGTTGGAGCCCAAAGCAGTGGCGGCAAACAAAGAGCCAATCGAGACGCCAGAGCAGATAAGTTCTGCAGAGGCTTCCTGTCCTGTGAAAAGCAAAGCGCCGACTATGCCCGATCCATGCTGCTGAGGTCCGTGATGACGCCGGCGTCGCATTCGCTAAAGGTTGGCCTCGCGCTCTTCTGTGGCAGCAGTCGGGGCGCCGTGGAAATGGGCTTTTACATTTTTATCGCGGCGTCCGTGTGCAGCCTCGTCATGAGCGCCGATACCAGGCCAGATATCCACGCCGCACAACGGTCTCCCGTCTTCCGCACCAATGTGGAAATGGTGGTGATCCGGGCGGCGGTGACTGATCCTCTTGACCGCTATGTAGTGGGGTTGGAGAGGGAGCACTTTAAGGTATTTGATAATAAGGTGGAACAGCTTATCACCCACTTTTCTGACCATAACGCCCCGTTGAGCGTGGGAATTGTCTTGGACACCAGCGACAGCATGTCAGAGAAACTGGTGAGCGCGAAGAATTCCACAATGCGGTTCCTAAAACAAGGTACTCCGAGGATGAGTATTGTCTGCTGAGATTTAACGATCGGGTGATGCTGGTCCAGGACTTTACACCGAGAAACGACGACATCCGCAAGCGGATGTCTTTCCTCAACACCAAGGGGCGCACAGCACTTTATGATGCCGTTTACGCCGGTTTGCAGAAGCTGTCAGAAGGGCGCAACGACAAGAAGGCTTTGATTGTTATTACCGACGGGGAAGCCAACAACAGTCGTTACACGTTTGCCGACGTAAAGGAATTTGCCAAGGAAACCGGCGCCCAAATTTATGTCATCGGAGAAAGGGGCAACCAAGGTTACGGTCCCGCTGTGATCAGTGAAATCGTAAGCCTCACCGGCGGGCGCGCTTTTTTCCCCGACAATCTAAAGTCACTGGACTATTACGTTGACCTGATCCACACCGAACTGCGAAACCAGTATGTTCTCGGCTATATCCCCACCAACGCCTCCCATGATGGCAAATGGCACAAGGTGCAGGTCCGGCTGGAACCCCCTGAAGGCGTTCCCAAATTGAGCGTACGCGCCAAATCGGGCTATTTTGCGTCGAAACAGTGATCGACCCATCCACAACAAAGAGAGAATTCCCACGAACACTTCGGTCTGCATGCCGGCCCACTGATTGCACACCTCATTCGTTGCGAACTCAGAGCGCCACTCCAGCCTGTACAGATGATGTCGTGCCCGAATCGCTAGACCAAAGTCCTTTGTTAATCACGGTCATCATAAATCTGTAAGCGACAAGCTATAACTTCGACTCACATGTCGCACTGAGACCGGCGGGAATGGAGATGCGATGGAGAAAAACATAAAGACTCTGGCCTTGGTGTGCCGCCGGGACTTCTGTCGGCATACTCCACCACGTGTTACGCCACGAGGGCCTGAACGATTTTCTACATGAAGAGCGCAACCGGTGAAGAGCAAGTAGCGACGATGCCTGATCCGAGCAGCGCCCAGGAACATTTTTCGCTTGACTCTAAAGTCGACTGTAGGGCCTACGCTAGCAGATGAAGACAGAAAGGGCTATGAGACAAGGGGTATATCGCATCGGAGACGTTGCCAAGGAACTGGGTCTGACGCCCCAGGCGCTTCGCTACTACGAACAGGAGGGGCTTATTCCTAAACCTCAGCGAACGCCATCGGGCTATCGAATCTTTTCCGAAGACGCTCGCGCGCGATTGTTGTTTTTGAAACGTGCCCAGCAGTTCGGCTTCAAACTCGACGAGATCAAGACTTTATTGGGAGTGAAGGCCAACCGCCGTGGCTCCTGTGCACAGGTCAAATCGCTGCTGGATGCCAAGCTGGTTGAGCTGGAGGAGCGATTCAAGCAGATAAAACAATTGCAAACCGATTTGCTGCGATTGCGAAAGGAGTGTGAAGCAGCCTTTTCCGTCGATGCCTCCTGTCCGGTGATCATAGATTTTGCCAAAGACGTTTCCGGCAGTGTCAGCGCGCAAAACATTCCCAAGAGACGGCGAGAGATTTCGTCTCTATGAGCGATAAGCCTATTTTGTTTGGAGCATTAATCGCATCCTTTACCGCCTCGCTCTGTTGCGTTTTGCCGGTCGCCGTAGCGGTGCTGGGAATCGGTAGTGTCAGCGCCGCGGCGATCTTTGAGGGCTTCCGCCTGCCACTGTCGCTGCTGACCTTTGCATTGCTGGGAGTTGGGTTTTATTTTAACTATCGTCCGGCGAAGGAAAAGTGCGAGCCAGGAAGTGCCTGCGCCGTTCCCGCCCACCGAAGGCGCACCCGGATAATTCTGTGGCTGATCACATTGGCGGCACTGGCGTTTCTTGCATTTCCCGACTACTCAAGGTTCTTGGTCTAAGACTTCGTTTTGAGGAGAGCGTTTATGAAAGGACTCAGTATTAGCATTTTCCTGTTACTGGTGTTGGGGCTGGCGGCCTGGGTGACTCTGCGACCCACCCCGGCGTCCAGCGACGACAAAGCCGCGGGTTCTCCGCAGTTGGAAAAAGTGGTTTTTAAGGTGGAAGGGATGACTTGTGGTGGCTGCGCTATGGGAGTGAAAAGGACCCTGGAGAAGCAGACGGGAGTGCAGAAGGCGGAAGTTTCCCTTGAAAAGGGCGAGGCGATTGCCGAAGTGGAAAAAGGTAGGGTCAATCCCACAGCCTTGGCCGCTGCGGTAACTCGGTTCGGATACAAGACCACAGTGCTGAAAGTCAACTAGTGTCCCGGGACACTAGCGGTCGTCTTGTAAAGAGGAGAAGAAGAAATGTCAGATTGCTGTTCTACCGCTTCGCCGGCTGCGAGCCGCTCAGCGAGGATTTGTCCCGCCTGCCAAAACAAGGGAAAACCAGTGCAGCTCATTACCGTGCGGAGCCTGGTGCGGCCGGAACGTAGGCCAGAAATTCAAGAAATCCAGCACTACTATTGTCCCACGCCCACTTGTGACATTGTGTACTTCTCGGCCGCCACAACTTCTCGCTTTCATAAGGACAATCTCACCGTCCGCGTGGGCGCCAAGGAAACTGTCGACCCCATCCCAGTCTGCTACTGCTTTGGACATACGGAGGGATCGATCCATCAGGAAATCGAGGCCACGGGAAAGTCGTCTGCTGAGGAAAGCATACGGGCCGCCATTAAGGCGGGAGAGTGTACCTGCGAGACAAGCAATCCAGCAGGCGCCTGCTGCTTGGGCGACGTTCGAGCTGCGATCGACCTTTGGCTTCGTAAGATAAATGCTCGCTACCAGAGCGAGGAAGTGATGACAGCAGTGGACAACAGAACCAGCGCCGCATGTTGTGAACCAACACAATGCAGCCGGTGACAGTTCTTGCTCGGTGGTCCTCGGTTGGCTTCAATCGAGTGGGCAGGGTAGCCGCACAAAGGTCGACGAAGCGACAATTAGGGACAAAGCTGAAATACGTTCGTCCCCGGCTTGCCTGCTAAGCTGCAAAAAGGAAGGGGAGAAATGATATGAGCGAAGTTCACGCAGATAAGTGGGGACCCCTGGGCAGTATCTTCGCCGGCCTCTGTTGCCTGGGAGCGGCGCCTCTTCTGGCGGGCCTGTCAGCCTTGGGATTGGAGTTTTTGATTCATGATACAATTCTGATTCCTCTGTTAATCTTCTTTCTCGGCGTGACGATTTGGGCACTGCATCGAAATCGAAGCCGCTGCGGCACTGCTGGGCCCCTGTGGCTGGTGTGGCTCGCGGCTGTTCTTACGCTGGGGAGCCTCTGGATCTCTGGTGTGGCAGTAGGCCTGGGACTGCTTCTTTTGGTATCGGCTTCGATCTGGAACGCAATAGCAACCAAGCGTTGTGAACCAACGAGAGGAATGATCAGCTAAGCGGGTTAGCAGGCTCATGCCGACAATGATTTAGGATTTAGGAAGAACCGATGAGCCCTGAAGAAGTCAGTACCACACAGGCGCCGAGGTATGGCCCGAGCACCATTCACGCGGGTCTAGTGCTGTTTGCTATCGTGGGAGCCCTGGTTGTGTACAAGTGGGAAACAGCTGTTGGGATCCTTCAAAATGTTAGCGCCACAGGCGTGATGCCGACGCGGGCTGATGTTATTCCACTTGGTCGTGCTTCCGACAGTCTCGATCGATGAATTATTTCGCTGTCATCTGGCCCGCATTGCTCTTTGGTATCCTCATTGGTGGGAGTGTTCACGCATTTGTTTCTCCGCACTGGTTGACACGGGCACTGAGTGGCAGTCCGGGCCGAGCCCAGCTTGCCGCTGGGCTCGCTGGAACGCCGCTGATGCTTTGTTCCTGCTGTGTCGCTCCAATTTTCACAAGTGTATACGAGAGAACGTGGCGTTACGGTCCATCGTTGGCAGTGATGCTGGCCGCTCCTTCGCTAAATCCTGCGGCGCTCACCCTTACATTCATGCTTTTTGGACTCCGCATTGGGACTATGCGTGTGGCAATGGGGATCGCAGCCGTCTTCTTGATGGGAACGGTGTTAGATCGATAGGAGAATTCCAGAAATCCGCTTTACTCCCCCATTCCGTTTGTGAATGGTAGTTTGTGGACAGTATCCGGAATGACAACTCGCACCGGGCCAGGAAGTGTCACCTTCAAGATGGAGGTGAAATAACTCAACCGAGGGGAAGGCCAATGATTCTTGCGCAGATGGAACCAATGGGCGGAATGAGGGGCATGATGTGGGGCATGTCTATCTACTGGGTCTTAGGCTTAGTCGTATTAGTTCTGCTGATCGTTTTGCTCGTGAAGATGATTCGGAAATAAAGCGGCGATCTGTGGTTAGGTCGACTCTTTGGTGGAGCGGTTGCGCTATCACAATATGGCTGCCGGCGGTCTGTGGGTCGGCTCCGGCGGACCTCACGGCGGATAACAGCCGTGTGAGTTGTGGTCCAAAGCAGCGAAAAAATCGCCTGGGCAGAATCCTGAGTCCTCCAATGGTATTTAAAAGGAAGGAGATAGCCACATGAGGAATCGCAAACATAGTACTCTGCGAATCGAAGGTATGACCTGCGACGGCTGCGGGCGCCACGTCATAGCCGCGCTTAAAGCTGTGCAGGGAGTCGAAGAAGCGCAGGTTGGAAACTGGCGCTCCGGACGAGCTACGGTTATTTCCGACGAGAGCGCCGAGAGCAGAGCGCTCGTGGGAGCGGTGGAGAAGGCAGGCTATCGGGCCGTGCTCGAGGAACATCGTCCCCTGGAGGGGCAGAGTCGCGTGCCTTCTAGTAAGGAAGAATTTGATCTGATGATTGTCGGTGGAGGGTCTGCGGCCTTTGCAGCCGCCATCAAAGGCGCAGAACTGGGCGCCAAGATCGCTATCGTTGAAAAGGGAACCATTGGCGGTACCTGCGTCAACATCGGTTGTGTTCCATCCAAGACACTCATCCAGGCGGCCGAAATCTGCTATCACTCGTCCTATTCCGATTTTGAAGGGCTCACGGCCTGCCCGCCTCCGTCAGATTGGCAGCGGGTGGTGCGGCAAAAGGATGAACTCGTTGCTGCTCTACGTGAGGAGAAATACGTTCATGTTGCCGAGTCTTACCCCAATATCAAGATCATCAAGGGACGCGCGAAACTGCTGGGCGGGCGTCAGCTTGTTGTGGATGGCCGCACCTACACCTCGGAGAAAATTCTGCTTGCCACTGGATCGCAACCGTGGGCGCCGGATATTCCGGGTTTGAAAGAGGCAGGATTTCTGGACAGCACCGACGCTTTGAGCTTAACCGCGCTTCCTCAATCCATGTTGGTGATAGGAGGGGGCTCCATTGGATTGGAGCTGGCCCAATTATTTTCCCGTTTTGGCGTGCGCGTCATGGTGATGGAAAGCGGTCCGCGCGTCGCAATGACTGAAGAACCCGAGATCGGCGACGCGCTAGTGAGATATTTGGAAAGTGAAAAAATTCGCATTTGTGCCGATGTGAAGATCGAAAGCGTTGAGTACAAGAATGGCGACTATCGCGTTCATGCAGTTATCGATGGTCACGACGAAGAATGTGTGGCCGAGCAGTTGCTGGTCGCAACTGGCCGTCGCCCTGTGACGGCTGGGTTAGGTCTCGAACCGGCCGGCGTAAAGGTCGGGGTTAAAGGGGAAATCCAAGTGGACGAACATTTGCAGACCAGCAATTCAGACATCTACGCCGCAGGCGATTGCATCGGCGATCCTATGTATGTCTATGTGGCTGCTTACGGTGGAGGACTAGCGGCTGAAAACGCGCTCAATGGAGCCGGCAAGGTTTACGACCTGTTTGCGCTTCCTCATGTCACCTTCACCGACCCGCAGGTCTCCAGCGTCGGTTTGACGGAAAAGCGGGCAAAGGATTCAGGTTTCAAAGTGAAAACTTCCACGCTGCCGTTGAAGCATGTGCCCCGAGCACTTGCTTCCCGTAACATCAAGGGGCTGATTAAACTCGTGGCCGAAGAAGACACGCAACGGATCCTGGGCGCCCATGCGATGGCCGCCAGTGCCGGCGAGATCATCCAGGAAATGACGCTGGCCATACGATTTGGTCTGACCGTGAAAGATGTTGTGGAGACATTCCACCCCTACTTGACTATGGTGGAAGGGATCAAGTTGGCAGCGCTCACCTTCAGTCGTGACGTGGCAAAGCTTTCCTGCTGCGCAGGCTAAATGCTGACTGTTCTGGCAGTCCCTTGGGGAAGATCTCTTGCCGGCGCGCAGGCGCTTGTGGCGACATGCCGGAAAACTGGAAGCTAACGGGTTAAGCGAATTCGAGGAGAATGCCGATGAAGACCACCCAATAGCCGTAAGACTCGAATAGATACACCAGCTTCTCCGTGGGTGTCAGGAGATGGTTACCTTTGGATCTTCCGGCATGATGCCTACTCCTTCAGCGGGGCTTTCCTGCAGAGGGTATCGCGGTCGGATCACGACATCAAGCCCCAGCCGACAGCCCCAGCCGACGTTGGACCGCCGGCAGCAGCTTTACTGGTATTTCGCTTGAAGACGTGTTCTTCAATTCTCTTGCGAATCACAAGGCGCGCGGCATGGACCCGGTTTTTCATAGCCGGTTTGGTGACGCCTAGAATTTCGCAGACATGGTCTTCTGAAAGCTTTTCGACATCTTTCAGGATGTAGGCTAGACGGTAATCCCCTGGTAATTCTTGGATGCACTTTTCAAAGAAATCGGTCAGCTCTTGCGTCTCCAGCGTAGAATCAGGCGCGCTAGACCAGTCCAAAATTGGGTCCACGTGCTGTCCCTGCTCGAAACGTGGAAGATACGGTTCAATGGGAACGACCTTGTGCTGGCTTTGATGCCTGAGCTTCATCAGGGATTGATTGCACGCAATGCGGTACAGCCATGTGTACAGTGAAGATTCTTCGCGAAAATCCTCGATTGTTTGGAAAGCCTTCAGGAAGGTCTCTTGCACTGCGTCTTGAGGGTTTCTCAAGATTTGGATGCTCACATAATAAAGGCGGCGGGCATAGCCAGCCACCAATTCTTCGAAAGCCTCTGTAGACTTCCGTTTTAGACCCTGGATCAGATCCTGTTCAGGTAGCGGCTGTATCATTCTCGGACGACCCTTAAGTCAGGTTCAACGGTCCAACAAATCTATACTAGTTGTCTGTAACAGAGGAATTGATAGCGTGCCGGCAATGGCGCGCATTTGTCGAGACGCGACATGTCGCGTCTCGACCGTGCTGCCAATTTCAACGTTGCAGTCCACTAGTGGTTCTCCCGGAGGTACTGCACCACCCGGCTCTCAAAGCAAGGATCAAGGGGAATCTTTTGCAGGAGTCTCTCCGGGCGGGCGACCTGGCGATAAGTGTGGATGAACCGCTGGCAGTTGCGGCAACCCCGCAGATGCCGTTCGAACTTCCTCTTCTGCTCCAATTGCAGCTCCTCCTCCAGGTAAGAGTAGGCGAACTGCTCGATTTCTTCGCAGGTAGGCAAGCCCATCAACTTCATCATCCAAGTTCTTGAAGAACGAATCATTCTCTTCAATCCCTGTCTATCTCCTTTCCCAGACTATGGCCTCTTCCCAATCTCTTGGCCTGTCGAGGTTGATATTTAGATGCTGCAAAGGTACCGAACGTCTGTGAAAAAGTCTAGCAAACAGCGGGCAAGTGGTTTGGACAGAGGTTTCCAAGCCGCCGGGTCGATCCGACTCTGTTTGTAACCGCCTTAAGTGCCGGCTTTCCAGAAAGAATGCCAAGTTGGAGCAATTCTTTTCAGACGTTTCGCTTTCGGTGGCATCCAACTAGCATTCCGGCGTGTGATCGGGACATTTGCTAGACGTGTGGTTCGCGGGTACTGGAAGGCCAGAGGAGGAGCTGGGTTGATGAGAGCAAGAATTTTCTCAGTATTGAAGTCTCTGCTGGACATCCGGCCTGGGGAGTGGCGGGTCGCGCTGCTTATGGTCCTGTCCCTCTTCTTGGTTATCTCTACCTTTGCGGTTGTCAAGCCAGTTCGTAGCAGCCTGTTTCTGCAGCATTTCGGCGCCCGCAATCTCCCGTACGTCTACCTGGCCACGGCCTTGCTGGCTGGCGCCATAACATGGATCCATTCCAAGCTGCTAGATCGCTTCAACCTTTTGACCGTTCAGGTGCTGGCCCACCTTTTCTTTATTTCCAACCTCATCCTTTTCTGGTTCGCATTTCGCAGCGACAGTCCGTGGCTCTCGGCTGCCTTCTTTTTATGGGTCAACGTCTTTACCGTCACAGCAAACGCCCTGTTCTGGACGTTTGCGAACCACTATTACAATGCGCGGGAAGCAAAACGGCTGTATGGGTTTATCAGTGCCGGTGGCACCTTAGGCGGCATCGCCAGCGGTTTCTCCGTGGCTGCCATCGCGCAGGACATCGGGACTGACAACATGCTGCTTATCTGTTGCGGAGTGCTGGGCGTTTATATACTGCTCACCCGCCTGGTCTGGAGACTGGGCAAAGAGCGTTTCGCCGCCGCGCAGATATCCTATGTAGAGGCGACACCGCAGGTTAGCAATTTGGCCGGAAAGGAGCAGGAGAGGCCGCCGCTACGGAACCTGTTCCAATCCGCCTATCCGAAATATATTGCGGCAGCAATGGGGTTGTCTCTGATCATTTCGACTCTCATCGACTACCAATTCAACGTGGCCGTCGAGGGGGCGTATCCTGACGAGAACGCAAAAACTGCCTTCTTTAGCAGTTTTATCGCCGCTGTTAGCGCACTCTCCTTTTTTATGCAGATCTTCCTGACGAGCAAACTCTTGCGAGGGTTAGGCATCGGTTTTGCTCTGATGCTGCTCCCGGTGACGCTTTTGGGTGGATCGTTCTGGCTCGCCTTCTATCCCGTTTTGAGCTCGGCTATCTTTGTCAAGATTGCGGACCAGAGCGTGCGCTATTCGGTTGAACAGTCGACTCGAGACGTGCTGTATCTGCCGATTCCAGACCGGGTGATGGGTAAATTGAAGACCTTCGTGGACGTGTTTGTCCAACGGTTCGCCAAGGGGATTGGTTCTCTGCTGATCCTTGCGCTGACTGTCTGGTGGACCCTTGGCTTCCAGATTCTCAGCTACGTCGCTATCGTCCTGGCCCTTCTATGGGTGACCTGCTCTCTACTGCTGAGGAAAGAATATCGCGAGCAGCTAAAAAACTTTCTGGCACGTGAGAATCTGGTTGGGGAACCAAAGTTTGTACGCGTCCTTGATCAGATCACCGGTGCGGAACTACTCAGGGTTGCAGAGTCTGGGAACGAAGAAAAGGCCCTTTACTCACTGGAACTTCTGGCAGGAAGCCAGGATCCGAAATTCGTCTCTGCTCTTCGAAAGATCGTACGGCAAGGCTCGGTTCGACTGAAGGCGAGAGCGCTCCATCTTCTGGCCGAACTCGGCGATACGTCGATGATTGACGAGGCGGAGCATGCCCTCAACAGCCAGTGGACGGAGGTCCAGGAGGAAGCCATTCACTACCTGTGCGCCAGTTCGCAATTGGGCGTCAAAGAAAAGATGAAACAGTTTCTGATGGTGGAAGATCCAGGGCTTCGAGCGGGAGCGCTCGCATGTATGGCAAGTTGCGGAGGCAGCGAGGGAGAGCAGATGGCCCACTCGTTGTTTGAAAAAATGCTTGCGGAAAAAGGAGAAGAACGAGTCGCTGCGCGCACGCTGCTTGCCAGGACCCTACGGCACATCAAGCCTCCCTGTTTTCTTCACTCTCATCTCCGGCCGCTCCTTCAGGAGGCCTCCTCTGAAGTTGTCCGCGAGGCTCTGCTGACTGTCAGGCGCATCCTGCGCCGGGATTTTGTTCCTTTAGTGATCGAAAAGCTGGCCGACCCGGAAGTATCGCCCCAGGCGCTGGAGACGCTGCAAGCCTACGGCGAAAGAGTCCTGGGGACTCTGCGCGACTACATGGAAGATGAGGCGACTTCAATCGATATTCGGCGCTTGCTACCTGCTGTCTTTGCCAAAGTGGGAACGGACACAGCGGTCCGGGACCTGGTCGCCAGTTTGTATCACCACGACGCGAGGCTGAGGTACGAAGTCATTAAAGCGCTTAACAAGATCAGGGACAGGAATCCCGCGCTAAAGATTGATGGGAACCCTGTCGAAGGAGTGCTGCAGGAAGAGATCCGGGAGGCCTACGGCTTGCTCAAGGAGCTTTGCCTGCGTACGTCCGTAGAACCTCAGGACGAAGGCAGTGAGCAGCAAATCGCCGCAATCGGTAGGGTGGCGGAAGACTATCGACACTCGCTCGAAAGGATCTTTCGCCTGCTAGGACTCCTTTTCAGCCAGCGCGACATCTACACGGCGTACCGGGGGCTCAACAGCCCGCGTCTGGAGTTGAAGATGAACGCCGTGGAGCTGCTCGACAATCTGCTGCCAAGCCAGTTCAAGAGGGTTCTGCTCCCCTTAGTGGATGACGAAGTTCCAGTTCAAGAGAAACTGAAAGTGGCAGAGATGCTCCTGCGCGAGCCTGCCCCGGCTGCCGCGGCCAAGGCTTGAAGGGAACAAAGGGAACATATCCAGACGGGATTATCCCGCTGGCTTAGGGTCTGTGAGGAAATAATGTTTACACTTTGCTGCTGGTCCGCAGCCCGAAGGGGCGCGGCGGCGTGTGGGCATCTGCTTTGTTGCCGCTCCTCGACGATGCACACCGGCATCGCCTGCGTCGCGGCGTCTCGCATCTGCCCGCACGGCGCTCGCGCCAAAGTGTAAACATTATTTCTTCACAGACCCTTACTCCTGGAAACAGCGAAATGGTGTGACGGAGCTGCCGCGCATCGCCCACCGCCATTCGGCGAATTCGTAGAGCTGCCTTTTCAACCCTCGATACCACCACCGCATACCGAGTTTTCGCGCTTCCTCATAAGCATCAGTGGCATCCCAACCCTGGAAGGTGATGCGGTACAAGCCAATCATGATTCCGGTTCGATCCGCTCCCCGCCGGCAATGCACGAAGACGGGATAGCTGGCAGGATCACACAACACACGTAAAAAAGTCCGCACCGCGTCCGCCGGAAGCCGCTCCCAGGCATCCAGAGGTATGTGGACATACTTCATTCCAAGTCTGTGGACGGTTGTCTGCTCCCGGTCGCCATCCGAACGAAGATTTATGATCGTCTTCACGCCGAGTTCCTTGAGCGCGCTCAAACCGCTGGCCGTCGGCTGCCCACCGCGATAAAGGTCTTTGGCAACTTCATGGAAATTCCGGATGTCCCCAACCAAGGGAGCCGCGTGCCCAGCGTGGCCGGCGAGGACCAGTGACAAGGTAAGAAGGTAGGCGCAATTGGTTATGCAGAACTGCTTCATGACAGCACCATGTTAGTTTGCATTTCTACCAAAACATTTCCTGTTGGAGGGAATCCCGGCGCGTTTACTGTGTGAAACACACTTGGCGATGTCGATATTGTAGAGACGCCCCGCCGGGGCGTCTCTACGCGTCTCTACCAGCTGGTTAGGCGGCCTGGCGTTGCTTCACCCACTTTTTCGCCCGAAGCGCCGCCCGGCATAAACACCGCAAAGAGCCATCAGAATCACAGAAGGTATGCTGACCAGACTCAAATATCGAACATTGAGGCCCTCAATTCCAAGCGCGATCGGAATCAGGATCCCCACTCCTTTTGCCAGTCGCTGGACGAACATATTGGTAAAGGCGCGCGCCTTGTACTTCTCGTCCAGACTGGCTGGAACGTAGAGGGTCTCGCGGGCGGTCTGTTGGATGGAATAGTTAAGGCCGTTGTCAGAAACGATCAGGAGACTGGACACATAGAGCGTCGGCAAAGCTAGAAAGGCCGCCGAACTGCCCAGAGCGGCGATCGGAAGAATCAGAAGGGCCACGGCCAGGCCGAACTTTCTCATGATCAGGCTAACCAGGAAAAACTGGACCAACACGGAAAGCGTGTTGGCATAGAAGTAAACGTTGGCCATGAACTGCTGGGTCTGCTCCACACCCTGGAGTTGTTCAGCGAGAGTGCTCCACTGGTAATCCATGAGCTGCGAGGTGACTTCGTAAAATGCCATGACCCCCAGGATGGCGGCCAGGTATTTTGATCGGGTCACCAGACGCGCGCCTTCGATGACTGCACTCATTTTAAAGGCGCCGCTTGGCGCGGGATTCTGTAACGGCGCCACGGGTGAATAGATCCTGAAAGTTTTGGATCTGCTGATCAGGAACTCGGTGATAAAAATGGTGGCGATCACTCCTGCGATGGCGGCCGCTGACACAAACAGCAACCCTTTCATCCCGAGCATTTGGCGCAACATCTTCGCCACACTGACACCGACCCATCCTCCGATCACCCCTCCCACTCCGATGACTCCAAACAGCCGCTTTGCCTGGTCCGCCGTGGAGATGTCGGTTAGATAGGCCCAGAAGGCGGCGACCATCACCGTCGAGACCAAGTCACCAATGAGGTAAAAGACCCAGATGGCTGCAGGCCGGGCTCCTGCCAGGGCATTAGGGAGGAGCAGGAAGCAGACAATGAAAAACAGCGAGACGATGTAAATGAGCCACTTCCTTCCCAGCCTGTTGTACAAAAGGGTAAAAATCACCACCGCGACGGCGGCCACAAGGATGTTTGCAAGCTTGGCATACAGCTCCGCGTGCGCCCCATAGCTGGCTATAAAAAGACCCTTTTTGAGCGGCTTCAGAATTTGAAATACCGCAATTACCAGGAAGAAAAATGAAAACTGGAGCACAACGACAGGAAGCTCGCCCTGCCTGCAGTCGCAAATCTCTCGCATCACTCTTTTCATCGCAGCTAATCCCCTTAAAGGTTCATCGTTCTCCGCATCAGCGACCGACGATAATGGGTGGCGGTTCAAGGTTCACGGTCAATCCCTACAATAGACTTATGTGACCCGTTGCGAATGAAGACGTCCACCCGTTTTCCCCACTGTGGCTGATTGCGACTCAGAGTTCGGATCCGTACCATGAGATACGGCGCCTGATGACGCACGACAGGCAGAGATGGGACCTTTGCGGTCTGCACTCCTTCCAGTGGATCCTGGCCGAGCGTCTCGTTGTCGAAACGGAACCACTGGTACTGATAAGAATCAACTTCTCCAACTCCTGCCTCCGCGCCCAGGTTCTTGAAATCCAGTTTCAGGACCTCTTCTGTGCCAGTGATGTGAAAGGCGTCCAGCGGGTTGAGCTGGGCCAGGTAATAGCGCACTATCTTGTCTCGTCGTCTGATGAGCGTGTCTGCAAGGTAACCCTCCGCCTGCGGATCTGAAATCAGGCCGGTCTTGACAACGGCGCGTATCATTTCATCGGTAAAACGCATCAATATGCGTGTGGCCCAGAAAGCGTCATCGTTACGCATTCGTTCAAATGCCGGATTGGGGTACTCTGGCTTCCACCGCGCCGGATGAAAGAAATCGGACTCGAAGCGTCCCACCGCCGGGTACTCCGGGTAGCGGACATGGCGCCAGGGACGGTCCCACAGCCCGAGCGTGAGAGCTGATTTTAAGATTGGGCCCCATTCCAGGATGTATTCATTTCCGGCACGCCTGCTCTGAACCCTAACGCTACCGCTGCCCAGAGAGGATCCGAAGTCGAGCAAATAGTGTTTGACGGAGCCCTGATCCCCTGCCTTTACGTAGAAATCATCTGTGTTGATGCTGCGCGCATCGTCATGGTTAAGCCAGGCGGCGAAAATGCGGAGTCCTCTAAGCTCGCGACGGTCTTCGTGCGGAAAGATATCGTTGGGATCATCGCTTCGAGCGCCCCAATATTTAAAGGGCCCCAGCTCCTTTCCCGAAATCCCGCGGCTGGCGGAAACCGGAATGGTCCCATCCGGACCCCACGGGACCTTTTTCAGGAGAGACTCGACGTCTTTGGTGCTCATTTTTCGTCTTTTTCCGTTCTCAACCTTCAAGGTCGCGTCTGGAGAGATCTGCAGATTTTCGGGCCTCATGAAAGCCAGATAGTACTCAGGCACGTTGTATCCGAACGCGTGAAAGAACTTGCTGGAGATCACTTCGGCTGAAGTCGCCAATTGAGGATTCCTAAGAGCGTCAAATTTCAGAAAATATACATCTCCTCTTCCGTCGCGAATAGTGAATCCCGGCGTAATCCCCTGCGATTTACCTCCGATGATCACCCAGGGACGTGAAGCGTCGGGGCCATCGACCTGATTGGGGCCGCGAATTAATTCCTGGATAGTCACGGTACGAAGTCCCATTCGGTTGGTAAACCAACTCGAATCGGGAACCTCTCCCAGTGTGTTGATGTTCTGGGCCTGGCCGGCCAGCGCTGCGTGGCGGAAAAATGTGTTCTCCAGGAAATCATAGAGCTGGCTGACGTCAACTTTCTTGGGCACGGGGATGGGAAGTCGGTCCTGATCCTCCTGGATCGGATCATCAGGTCGGAACTTCTGGGCGCTGGAGAAAGAGTAGGCGAGGAGAAAGACGGCCGGCAGCGACAGTAGAGTTGCTCTCCTCATTGCTGCGATCCTAAAAAGAAGGCCCAAACTTAAAATAGATGCGGGTCCCTTCAATGCTCCAGCCCGCGTCAATCCTGAAGAGCACGGCCCGGGGAGTCTTAAACCTGACCCCAATGCCAGCGCTCTTCTCCAGCCGCTCGAAATCAAAATCCGAACGGCTGCTAAAAACCTTGCCTGCGTCATAGAAAAGAACGAATTCCAGTGCGGGCGACGCTTCCCAACGGTACTCGGCCGACAGATGCAGGAGGTTGGCATCACGAAAACGAAATTCTCGGAAACCGCGCAACGTGTCGCTTCCCCCTAAGGTTTGCTGAAGATAGAAGGGTACCCGCCTTGCTGCACCCGCATCATCCAGGGAAGTGAAGAAACGCAGCGCCAGAACGCGCTGCACAGACCCCAGTGCCACATACTGGCGAACGTCGAAGGCAAAGCGATTGAACTCGAAATCGCTGCCGCCGCGATCGTCATACCGAGAAAAGGTAAAACCGAACAGACCTCCTCGATGTGGGTTTCCTGGTTGGTCGCGGTAATCGATGAAAATGGCTGAACTCATTCGAAAAAAATTCGGTTGCCGGATCAGGCCAGGAGCGGATGCCTCGGTGAACAGTTCCTGGGTTGCGGGAAAACGCTCGTCGGTGCCGCGATCTACGTTCACCTGCAAAAAGCCCGCCTTCGCCCCAACGCCGAGCCAACGGTTGACCTGATAGCCACCCACAACATCGTAGGAAGCATCTTCGAGCACAAAATCAGTGCGATCGCTTTTTCTTGAGACAGGGCCGACGCCAAAAAAATCCTCCTGAGGAAATCGCCGGTAGCGCAGATCCGCATAAAGGAAGAATCTCCGGTCTTGTTCCGGGAAATCGCCGAACTTTGATGCCAGTGGGGAAGCAGCGGACCTGACGAAAAACTCTGAGGCGCCCCCCTGTCCCTTGCCAAACTGGAGATCATAGAGCTGGTATCCCCTTACCGAGTAAGCTGCCGAGGATTGAACAGCAAGTGAGGAACCACCCAGTCGCGGATTCCAGTGCCTGACTCCTGGGGCAAAGCCCGAGTCGGTACTGATATTCCCAAACTTGAGGTAGAAGTCTCGATACCGGATCAGGTTTTCCAGGTTCTTTTGCTCCAACCATAGGAACGTCTTTTCCAGCCTGTTCTGCCGATTGGGCCTGCTCAGCCGCGTTTTCAGGTGTCTTCTCTGCTGCCACAGTTCTTCCCGGGTGGCGGCGGCATTGACGTCCTCTGTAGACAAAGCGCCATCGCTACCGTTGTCGGAAACCTGATCCCCGACAAGCAACTCTTTTCCATGCACAAAAACGCTAAACCCCAACAATTGTGCGCAAAGCAAACTTAGTACCCATGGTCTTCTCAAGGAGCGTATCTCTCTTCGATTTTGGCCAGGTCCTTTCTCAAAACGTCCTCGGCCAAGAATCCGGGATACTGACCCATCAAAGTGCCATCGGGAGCAAAGAGAAAGCTGGTAGGGTACGCAAACAATTTGTATTGCTCCCCGATCCTGCCATTCGGGTCAAGCGCGATCGGATAGTCGACTTTCATCTCCTTGACAAACGAATGAATGTCGTTCAATTCGCTCTCTTCTGCGATGCCGATGATTTCGAAGTGATCCTTCTTCTCCTGATAGACCTGCAGCAACCCGGGAATTTCAGCTTTGCAGGGAGCACACCAGGTAGCCCAGAAGTTAACCATGATGATCTTGCCGCCAAATTCGGACAGTTTGCGCGTGCCGCCCTGGAGAAATTGCGCCTCAAATTCATTTTTCCCTGGCCTGAAGTTCACCGGCTTCAGTAAGACAGGCGCGGTGCTGGTGGGGGCGCCAGTGGTCAGTTTTGAAGCAACCAGCCCTTCCGGGTTCAAAAACGAGAGTCTGGAAGCGACTAATGAAAGCCGATCCGTGAAAATAAGTGTGCCAATCAACAGAAGAAGCACGCCGCTGGCGACTTCAATCTTGTGCAAGTGGACACAGATTTTCTTGAAGGCGACCAGAAATTGGTTGAGGAAAAGGGCCGCCAGAATGAAACCGATTCCCAAGCCGACCGAGTAGAGGGCCAGCAAGAGAACTCCCCGAGTCACCGTCGCGCTGACTGCCGCAAGCGCCAGAATACCGGCCAGAATCGGCCCAACGCAGGGGGTCCAACCAAAGCCAAAGAAGACGCCCGCTAACAGGGCTCCCGTAAAACCACGCGCTTTTTCCTGCCCGTGGACCCTTTTGTCATAAAGCAGAAAGGTAAATCGATACAGACCCGTGAGATGAACGCCCAGCAGGATAATAATGATGCCCGCGATCTGACCCAAAAGTTTCAGGTGGGAACGCAGGAAGGCCCCTACGGCCGTGGCGGCGGCTCCCAGGGTAATGAACACCAGTGAAAAGCCAATCACGAAGGCCACACTGTTCCAAAATGCGATCCAAACGACTTTTTGCC
>JACQSX010000029.1 GCA_016211105.1 Acidobacteriota bacterium
ACCGAATCGGTGGAGGCTCGAATCGGTTGGGCGTGTTCAGGGGCCGGAGTAGCCAGGAAGGCCTCGAGCTTGTGGGGCAATAGCTTGGGTGGAGGGGAGCGTTCGGGGCGTTCCCAGAGATTGAAAGACTGGAGGATCTTGTGGATCACTTCCGCCCCTTCCAGAAAGGCGAGGATGCGCATCTTGTTTCCACATCGGGGACACACCAGCGGGTCCACTTGGTAGATCTTCTTGAGCAACCTGGCCCAGTTGCGGCGGCGCTCGCGGGCGAAGTGATCCGCTTCTGAATCCTCTTCGCTCTGGGAGTCACTGTGGGCTGGGCCGAGTCGGACTGGAGCCTGGTTTTTACGCCTCTTTCCTCGAGAAGCATTGGAGTACCAACCGTAATAACGCACCCTCTGTTCGTGGGGATTGGGAATGTGGGAGGTGACGAGGGCAATCCAGTCCAGCGCATCCATCTCATAGAAATAGGGATGGCTCTCCTTGAACTCCTGCCAGTAATCCTCCAGGCACTGGTAGAAGGCCGTCTGTTCCGGATGACGTTGCCGATAGGCGCCCTCGAGCGTCATTACCTATCAGTAACGCTCGTCTCCGGAAATCTACGAACCCACTCGCTCCATCAGAAAACCTGGCTATCCCTAAAGAGATCGGCGTCCCGCCGGCAGGCTTCCCGCGCAAGCGGTCCATTTGAAGTTCATGATTCATCGCATTCACAGCGGCGAGGATCTGACGCGCGATTTTGAAACTCCACAGGGTTATCGGTTGGTTGGCTGAGCGCGTAATCAAGCTCGCCCAGTGCTACACGAATTACCGTGAGGCCGCGTTTAGCACTTCCACCATCGCTCAGCTAATTGTTATTGTCTTCTCACTCTAGCCAACTTGAGCGTTCCGGTCAGAATTTGAAGGTCAGGCCGCCATAGAATGAACGGCCCATTCCGGGCACCGACGACGATCCCGTCTTATCGCCGACCCAATAACGTCCGCCAAGCGGCAGAACGTAATTCCTGTTACCGAGGTTGTCGATTCCGGCATCGAGCCGAAGGGAAGCCCTATCGGTGAGATGCCATTGATAACTGGTCTGCAGATTGAGGAGCGCATAGCCCGCCGTGCGCAGTTCGTTTCGGACGGCCTGAACGTTCTCGTTGGCGTCTACAGCCTCAAAGTCGAATGCGCTAGACCAGTTGCCGCGCTGGTGCTCCAGGGTCAGCTTCGCGTTGAGAGGCATGATGTGGTACAGGTTGTCGCCGGTATCGAGGTTCTCGCCCCGCACGTAGCCCAAAACGCCACTGAGAGCAAAGTCGCCCAGTTTGGTGGCGCCTCCCAGCGGCAACCGGCCCGAGCCGTCGACACCGTACAGCCTGGCATCGTGGTTGGCGAATTGCAGAGTAACGAAGCCCGTTGTGGCGGCAAATCTAGCGGCAGTGCAGCCGCTGCTGCCGTCCGCGATTACCGGACACCGATCCACGTCAATATAGTCCTGGACGCGGGTGTAATAGGGCGTAATTTTCAGTTCCCAGTTTTTTCTTGCTGCATCGTGCCAGCCTGCGGTTGCGCTCAACGTGTTGGCGACCTCGGGCCGGAGATCCAGGTTTCCCGTGTAGCCGTTGCCATCGCTGAACCACCCGTTCATCTGGACCGACATGCTGCTCCGCTTCACCCACAGATAGCGCTCATAAAGGTTGGGAGATCGGGTTTTCCGGGCGTAACCGAAGTCGTAGCTGCTGGTCGAATCCGGCTCGTACCGGACCAGGGCGTTCAGGTCAAAATTACTATCGAGGCGCTTGTGATCGCGGGAATTGAATTCCATGGCGTCGGCATAATACGCCGCGCTTCCCGTCGTGGTCGTTGACATGTTGTAGCCGGCCACGTTGCCGGTACTCATTCGCACGACATCGCTGCGGACGCCGAGCAGCGCCGTCCATCCCTTGCCGCGCTTTGTCTCCCATTCGGCGTACGTTCCAAACCAATCCCGTTTGCCGCCACGGACGTTCCACAAGGTGTCCGGCCCCATGCTGCTAACCGTGGCCCTCACCGGCGGCCACCAGTCGTCAAGCAGGAACCGGCGAAATTCGTTGCCAACACGCAAGGTGTCGTGCGGCGACAGCAAAATCTCTGCTTTAACCGAATAACCCGAGTTCGTGCCCCTCGTGTTCATGGGCATGTTCATGCCGGGAATCTTGTCCCTCAGGATATTCATCCCGTGCCTGGTGTGTTCGTAGTAGGCGCGCGCGTCGAGCCTCCCCCAGCCGAATGCACCGTCATAACGGAGGTTCGCAAATTTCGCGTTGTTGCTGGTCGCGTCCATGCGCGCATTCACAAAACCTTGTTGGGGGATATACCGGAATCCCAGGTCGATCGTAATCAGGCTACTGCCACGGCGGGCTGCTAGCTGCACCGCGTGGTTGGTCGCCTCATAGAAGGTTGACTTGACGATGACGTCACCGCCGTTTTTGTAGTTATTCGCATTGACATACGAACCGGTGTAGGCAACGCTGAAATTCTCCGTAGCGGCGGACACCGAGGCGTTTCCGCCATTCACAATGCCATTGCTGCGGTGGAATGCCGAAATGCTGCCATGAGTAAGAACGCCTTGGCCGGGTTTGGCAAACTCAGGGGACACCGACTCAAGGGTGACAGTACCGCCGATGCTATCGCCACCATTGCTCACCGGCGTGATTCCCGCCATGACGCTGACCGAGTCAACATTCGCCGGATCGACGTAGGACAGAGGGGGGTTCATGTGGTTGACGCAGGCGGGCTGGATGGACATACCGTTTACCAGCACGTTCACCCGATCATCGGCCATGCCATGGATCACGGGCAAGCTCGATACGCCTCCGCCACCATAGAGGCTTACGCCCGCCACGCCGTCAAGAAGCGATGCTACGTCGCTCGTTCTGGTCCTCTCAGGGACGACGGCTTCAGAACTTATCGCCGTCGCCGTTACCTCCACTAGGGTTTCGGTTTTACTAATATTCAACGAGACATCGACGGTCGTTTCCTGGCCTGCCGTAATGGTAATGTCGCTGCGCACCGATGTTTCAAATCCAGTGGAAGCCGCCGAGACCTGGTAACGACCCACCGGCACTGAGTCGAACGCATACTGTCCTTGCTGGTCGGTTACAGTCGATATCGTGAGCCCCGAATCGAGGTTCTTGATCTCGATTTTTCCCCCTTGCACTACCGCGCCGCTCTGATCCTTCAAAACTCCCATAACTCGGCCCGTCTCGGAAAGAATTTGCGCGAACAACATCATGGGTATGCACAGAAATAAAATTGACACAATGAAACGCTCCATACGTGTGCCTCCTCTAAGCTTTTCTGTGCTGCCAGCAAAGCAGTATTGCTACCGGCAGCACCAGATCACAGTGAACGGCTCACGACTCCCGCCACAAACCGGAGACGAATCCACCACTGAGTGCTTAACTTCTGAACTGGTGGGCGCGGCAAAAATTATGCCTAACTACGCGGAGACTCTAGGGGGATGGAAAGGCAATAAGGTATAGCCGGAATGTGCCTGAAGATTCTGCAGCAGAAACAGGGACACGTCCCTGTCGCATCGCACTACGAGGAAAGGAGATTCGGGAGCAAACAGCTCGCGCTGCAGCGTGATCATCGCGGTCGCCTGACTATCATGATCGCAGCATAACTCCGGCTGATTCGACTCTCCTCCTGCCTTCTCGTCTTGCATCGGGTCGACATGGGAGTGTTCCGAAGAGAGTTGTACATCGACAGCGCTCTGTTGTCTGTTGGATTCCTCCGATCTTTCAGCGAGATAACCCTCCAGAGAGAGACAGCGCTTCGCATGGTGCGGGCCGGAAGCGTCCACATTGTGGGCGCCATGATGAGCGCCAGCCCCAGTCACTAGAAACATCGCGACCCCACAGGCGCAGCCGGTTTTCCTGAGATAGTGAGTAAACATTTATTTCTTTGCTTACTCCACATCCGACACGGGAATTATAGCAAGTAAAGGCTATTTTTCAAACATTGTGTCAATAGCAAATTATTGAGCTCTCACGCCCTGCTTCTTCATGCGGTCGGCATGAAAATCCAGCAGGCGTTGCACGCGCTGTGGGAGATCGAAAAGGGGCAGATCGGCTTCCTTCCAGCTTTGATAGGCACGCCACAACAAGTCCTTCGGAGGAAGAGATATGTCCGGATACGTGCCCTTTTGCGTTGCGTCAATGACGATCTTTGAGGTTACGCCCTCGTTGGAAGATGGATCGTAGATGATGTAAAAATCGTTGATGATCACGATGTCTTGGGCAGGGTTGACGCGGGAATTCATCACCATGTCCAGGTGTTGCTGGTAGCGGATATCGATATCGCCATCGACTACGGTCACCGTTTTCACGTGGGTCATCTCCGCAACCATCCTGCCGACTTTTTTTGCGTGTCCGGGATACAGCGGCCTCATCTGAACTACCACGTGACCCAACAAGCCGCCATGAGTCTGATTCAGCGCAACATCCAGGACCGTGGCCTCGCCCCAATCGTCAACAAGCATCTTATGGATGACGCACTCGTTGGCTTGACCCTGAATCATGGTGCTCTCACTGGGCGGAAACTGGCTGATGTAGCCGTAATAGATGGGGTTGGTGCGGTGAGTGATACAAGTGACTTCAAAGTAAGGGCGAAGCAAGTCGTGCCCACTCTCACCCATGTACCCGGCAAATTCGCCAAACGGATCTTCGGCCATACGGCCCGTAGGGTGGAGTTTACCCTCGAAAACAATTTCCGTGTGCGCGGGTACCTGTAGATCAACGGTTTTTGCCTGCACCGTTTCAATCGGCATGCCCTTTAGCCCGCCGGCAACGGTCATCTCATCCACTCCTTTGGGAAGGGCTGCGGAAGCGGCCAAGTGAACGGCAGGTTCACAACAGATCGCCACTGCCACCGGCGCCGGCTTGCCTTTCGATACATACGAGTCATAATTCTGATAGGCTTGGCGACCCGGGCTGGTATTCAACGTAACTGCGTTTTTTGACTGGACTTGGCACCGGTACGTTCCGATATTTTGGATGCCCGTGTCGTGATCTTTGGTAATCACGCAGGCCGTAATGCAGGGCCTGCGATCTTTACCGGGAGTCCACATCGGCACGGGAATTTTGGAAAGATCCACCGCCCTGTCCGAGATAACTACCTCTTGGACGGGACCAGATGCAATAAGGCGCGCAGGAATCGGGTGGCGTAGAGCCCGTAGCCAAATGTCGTGAATTCTGCCGGGCGTGGTACCCAGCGCTAAAGCATACACTTCTCGCGAGGCGCCAAGGAGGGCGGTGGCCACTGGCATCGTCGCGCCTTTTACATCTTCAAACAACAGTGCAAAGCGATCCTCTTCAGGAAAACCCTGGTACACCCAACGAGTCATACAGGAGAGTTCCCAACTCGGATCCACTTCTTTCTTTACGCGATGGAGCTTTCCGCATGCCTCCAGTACGGCGATCAACTCCCGCATATCGCGGTACGTTTTACCTTCAGATAATCTCGGCGCCATTTGCTTCTCAATTACGTGTGCCATATTTTGCCTCTTCTACCCTAGACAGTTTTGGCTCCCATCTTTGCTGCAGCGGCCAGCACGGACTCGATAATATGTTGGTAGCCGGTGCATCGACAGATGTTGCCGGCGATACCAATTCGAACTTCTTCCTCCGTCGGATTAGGATTCCTCTGAAGCAGCTCCAAGGCGGTCAGCAGAAACCCGGGCGTACAATAGCCGCACTGCACACCATGGTTTTCCCAGAACGCTTCCTGCAGAGGATGGAGTTGGCCGCCGCGCGCCAACCCTTCCACCGTAGTAATCTCCGCACCGTCTGCCTGAACTGCAAACATCAAGCAGGACCGTATCGTTTGCCCGTTGAAAAGAACCGTACAGGCCCCGCAGATTCCGTGCTCACACCCCACGTGAGTGCCAACGAGCCGCAAATCTTCACGAATAAAATCCGACAAGAGCTTCCGACATCTCACCTGTCTGTCATATTTCGTCCCGTTTACCGTCACCTGAATGGTTCGAAGCTCGTCAGGCATTCTTTCCTCTCCCTTTCTCAAAACCTTTCAGCGCTCTACCGGCGGCTTTTTTAAGAGCTCTTTTCGTTAAAACGCGTAAAAGATGCTTTCTCTGATCTGCCGAAGCATGCAAATCGGTGCTAGGTTCGACCCCCTCCACCATCTGGTGCGCCGCTTGATCCAACAGCGATTCGCTAATTTCTTGACCCATGATCAACCGTTCCACTTTTGAATCTCTGTAGGGAACCTCAGAAACTCCGATTGCTGCAAGGCGGGCATCCGCACAGTTTTTTTGTTCATCCAGCGTGACAGCAGCCGTCACTCCTACAATTGCAAAATCACCGTGCCTGATTGCGAATTCTTCGAAAGCCCATCCGGTCCTGGGGCCAAGAGTCGGCAATCGAACTTCGACCATCAGTTCCGATGGATCCATGGATGTGGTCATCAAGGTGACAAAAAAGTCCTCCGCTTTTATGATTCTTTCCCCATCCGGACCCACCACCTTCATCTCCGCGTCCAAAGCCCTGGCAATGGCGGGCAACTCAGCCGCGGGATCGGCATGGCAAATACTTCCCACGACGGTTCCCCGATTCCGTATCTGCGGATGGGCGATGAACTCGGCAGTTTCCGCCAGCAGCCCGCATTTGGACCGAATGGCTTCAGAGGTTTCCAGAACGCGCTGCCGGACTAAAGCACCGATGGCGAGCTTTCCATTGACCTCCCTGACGTAGTCCAACTCCTTCACCTTATTGATGTCCACCAAGGCCGCAGGGGCGGCTAATCTGAAATTCAATAACGGCACCAGGCTTTGCCCGCCTGCTAGAATCTTGCCGTCCGAACCGTATTGCCGCATCAGGACAACCACTTCCTCCAGGGTCTTAGGATCGAAATAGTCAAAGTTGCAAGGTTTCATTTTGTGCTCTCAAAGATCATCTTCCTACTTCAGTTGAGGACGAGTCGTGTATCAGCGCCCAGACCCGCTTAGGCGTTAACGGCAATTCCGTCACCTTGACTCCCAACGGAGCCAGCGCATCGGCGACGGCATTCGCAATCAGTACCGGAGCCGTCTCACTGCTGCTCTCCCCTGCTCCCTTCGATCCCAAAGGTGTGAACGGAGAAGGCGAGCAAACATGACCAATTTCCAGCTTGGGAGCCTCCGCTGCCGTGGGGACGAGATAATCCATGAAACTACCAGTCAAAAACTGCCCCTCCTGGTCGTACACAAGCTCCTCGAAAAGAGCTCCGGCTACGCCATGCAGCGCTCCCCCATAGATTTGTCCTTCTACGATCTTCGGGTTAATGATTGTTCCTGCGTCATGGACGCTGATATATTTCAGGATCTTCACTTGGCCGCTGTCGCGATCCACCTCTACCGCCGCAACCTCGGCCATAAATCCATAGGTATTTGAAGAGTTGACCCTGTCTTTCGAATCAGGAGCGTCTGCCATCGGAAAATGAAAAACTCCCCTGGCCTCAAGGCCCGGCTCCATCCCTTCGGGCAGCCGCAGTAGGTCCCAATGCGCCGTTCCTGCCACACGTTTCAAGGAGATATTTCTTTTCGGATCCTGACGAACGAAAATCTTGCCCTGGCCAAGTTCCAGATCCTGGGGAGAGACCTTCAAAGTATGAGCGGCGATCTGAAACATTTTTTCTTTGATTTTCCGCGCTGCGATCACTACCGCACTGGTACCAACCGAGGCAAAACGGCTGGAATATGTTCCCGATGAAACACTCCAAGGACTTTCCGACGTATCAAAATCATCAACAACCACCACGTCATCGGGTGACACCCCGAGCTCATCGGCGATGATTTGTGCCACAACCGTCTCGTGACCTTGTCCTTGTGGGGTGGAATTCATCAGGACCGTCACACCGCCCAGCGGATCCATCCTTACCGTTGCCGCTTCAACGGCCCCTGACTTTGGCAGATATTCCGGTTGCGACCGAACTTCTGCGGGCATGGCGACCGTGATGTACCCCATGTTGGACACCGACGGGTCCACACCCACTGCAATACCAATGCCGAACAGGCGACCCTCTTTTCGCGCCTTCTTCTGTTCTTCGCGCAACTTTTCATACTGGCTCATCTCAAGCGCAAGCTTCAGGGCCTTGGGATAATCTCCACTGTCATAAATGCCTCCCGAAGGCGTGACATACGGGAAGGCATCAGCAGGGATAAAGTTACGAAGTCGAATTTCGGCCGGATCCAAACCCAACTTCTCCGCGGCCATATCCATCATTCGTTCCTGTTCGAAATAAATTTGATGACAGCCGTATCCCCGGTTGGGTCCGGTTGGACATTTGTTCGTCATCATATCGTAGGCGTCTACACGTAAGTTTTTTACCTTGTAAGGTCCCACGTAATTACCAATCGGTCGAAATGTCGTGGCCGGTTCCGGCGCGCGCAAATAAGCTCCTACGCCGTCAATAATCTTGGTCTTGATCGCAAGCAGGGTACCATCCTTCCTCATCGCAACTTCGCGGTAAGAAACCCGATCCGTCTGACTCGAACTCGCCATAAGGTGTTCTTGCCTGTCTTCGATCCACTTCACTGGCCGGCTTGCTTTCATCGCAGCCAAACCAATGAGCGCGATGTAAGGATAAATGCTGGACTTGATTCCGAAACTTCCCCCGATATCTTTTGCAATGATAAACCGAAGTTTATTTTCAGGAATATTCAGGGCCATCGCCGTAACAGGATGCAGCGTAAATGGGCCCATAAAGTTCGACCACACGGTCAGCACCCCGCTCGACGAATCGTAATCGGCAATCACCGCATAAGTTTCCAACGGAACAGAGCTGTAACGCGGAAAAACAAAACGTTCTTTAAGCACCAGATCCGCTTCTGCAAAAGCGCGATCCACCTCGCCATAGTCAAGTAAGCGATGACACGAAATGTTGTTGCCAACCTCCTCATGCAGAATCGGGGCGCCGGGCTCCAAAGCAGCCTCGGGATCGACCACGGGAGGAAGGGGTTCATAATCGACACGAACCAAGGCGGCCGCGTCCTCGGCCACGTATCGATCTGTAGCAACCACCACGGCAACGGGTTCGCCCACATAGCGCACCTTCTTAACCGCTGCACAATAGTATTTGAAAGGTGTCTTGACCACCACCGAGAAGGGTCGCGTCTTTTGAACCACGTCTTCGCCTGTCACCACCTCAACCACACCTGGATATTTCAAAGCTTCGCTAGCGTCGATCGCCAATATGTTGGCATGCGCGTGGGGACTTCTCAGGATAGCGGCATGGTAAAGGTTGGGCAGCGTGATGTCGTCGACGAAAGTTCCCCGCCCCGTCAGCAAGCGGGGATCCTCGTGTCGTTTGACATTCTTACCTATCCAGGTCTTGCTCATTGGTTAGCCTCCGTTGATGGATCGAAGCTGCCCTAAAAAGTCCAGGCTGCCAGAGGAAAGTTCTACTCAGATTCCGCGGATGCTGGAGGTTAGACGCGAAGGTACTATTTCCCGCAGCTAACCCGTGGACTTGACGGTTCTTCTTATCGCTCTTTTCTCTCATTTCCGCCCCACGCAAAGGCGTAACAATAAAACCGCGAGGCTTTTCAAGTCAAGCGGAACCGACGAGCCAACTCCCCATTTTCGATCTACTTCACCTTGACTGGGCTGCACAATCAGCAATCGTGAGGCTTCATCCCTTTTCGGATGAGAATGAGAGTGCGGTCATCGGTCTGACCCACATCCCTACTAAACGTCTCCACGTCTTTGAGTATGGCGTCGAACAGTCCCTGAGAACTTAGATTGCGATGAACCGCAACCACTTTTTCCAGACGTCCATAGCCATACTCCCTACCTGTACAGTCCATGGCTTCTAGGATCCCATCGGTACAACAGACCAGCACATCATCCTTTTCCAGAAAGGCTTCGCCCACCTGGTACTCATGCGGAGGATCCGGAAAGACTCCCAGGACGGGACCACCCCTGTCCAGCGGCACAACTTTCTCCTTCTTGAAAAGCAGCGGGCTGGGATGTCCGGCATTCATATAGCGGATCGTGCCGCTCAACTGAAGCTCGCTATAAAAGGCAGCGATGAACTGGTTGGGCTCTGAAGAGCGGAACATTCGGCGGTTAATCTTTGTAAAAAGGAGCGGCGTGGTGTTCTGGACATAGAAGGATTGAAAAGATATGGCCGTATGCAAAGCGGTGTTGAAATCTCGGATGAGCATAGCAGCCGCGAGACCGTGGCCGGCGGCATCGGCGATAACGACTCCCATCTTTCCCTGAATTCCAAAGCGCCTCTCTAGATCAATAAAACTGTAAAAATCTCCGCCGACTACGGCGCTCGGTAGCGTCTTGCCGACCATGTCATACTCGCCAAAAACCGTGACTCGTTCCGGGTCGGGCATAATATGGCGCTGCATCGCGGCCACGGAGATAACTTCTTCCTTAATTTCTTGTAGTGGTATGGCACTGACATCTGAACGGTCTTTTTCATCCATGGGTCGAAATGTGGCGATCGGGTCCGTGCCTCCTCCAGACGAGGCACGGCGGCGGAACTCTTACGAGCGTCCTTGGATCCACCAGCGCGATCCTTTCAATCGCAGAATCTGCCCACCCCGCACTGCTTATCATCACATATTCTCGCAGAATGTCCAATCTCTCCCATGGGTAGCTCTTCGTATGTCATCGATCCGAGACGGGGGCTCTGATCTGATGATCTGACTCAAAGATTTGATTTCCGGAACGGAAGGTGTATAAAGGATGTTTTGGAAAACGCGGTCGCCCTGGCAGGCAGCCAGTCAGAGGTCTTTCTAAGTCGAGTCAAGTACCGTTTTCCCGACGGAGTCAACAAATGCTGGACGGAGGTTTGCTTGAATTCAAAAAAACAAACAAAAAAGGTTAACCTTTACTTAATCAAGCCTTCTAAATACGACGACGAAGGCTATGTGCTCCGTTATTTTCGAGGGGTGCTTCCCAGCAACACCCTAGCGTGCCTAGCAGCTCTCACCGAGCGGGTCCTGGAGCAAGGCCTGCTGACCGCAGTCGACATCCGGATCACCCTGATCGACGAAACGGTTTCGCGAGTAGACTGTGACAAGATCTGCCGCTCGCAGCGGGGCAACCAAAAAACAATTGTGTGTCTGGTGGGTGTGCAAACCAATCAGTTTCCCCGAGCCGCTGATTTGGCCAAGACATTCCGACAAGCCGGTCTCACCGTGCTTATCGGGGGTTTTCATGTCAGCGGCCATTTGGCAATGCTTCCGAACATCCCCGGCGACATCCAGGAACTGTTTGACATGGGGGTAAGCGTCGTCAAAGGTGAGGTGGAAGAAAGCTGGAGTTCTATCTTACAGGATGCCGTCAAGGGCCAGCTCCAGTCACTGTATGACTTTATTGACGACAAGCCAGACCTGTACACAGCTCCTGTTCCTCTGGTTCACCACGGCTATCTCAAGAAGTTTGTTTCGTCCAACTTTGGCACCGTTGACTGCGGCCGCGGCTGCCCTTTCAACTGCAGCTTCTGCACAATCATCAATGTCCAGGGGCGCAAAATGCGATTCCGCTCAGCGGAGACGATTGCGGCGGCAATTCGGGAAAACTATTTCCATAAAAAGATTAACTTCTATTTTTTTACAGATGACAACTTCGCGCGCAACAAAAATTGGGAATCCATCCTCGAGGCCCTGATCGATCTGAGAGAAAAGGAAGGCATCCCGGTGCAATTCATGATGCAGGTCGATGTGCTGTCCTACAAGATCAAAAACTTCGTGGAAAAGGCGCGGCGCGCCGGATGCTCACAAGTTTTCATCGGCATGGAAAGCATCAACACCGACAACTTGAAAGCCGCTGGCAAGAACCAAAACAGCGCGGAGGACTATCGCAACCTGATCGAAGCCTACCGGACTGCAGAGATCGCAACTCATGTGGGTTACATTCTGGGCTTGCCATTTGACACTCCGGATTCTATCCGCTGTGATTTGCAGCGTTTGATGCACGAGGTGCAAGTTGATCAGGCATCGTTCTTCATTTTCACTCCCCTCCCCGGTTCGCGCGATCACCTTGAATTCACACAGCAGAACATTTACATGGACCCAGACTTCAACAAGTACGATTCTTTCCATGAAACGATGCTCCACCCGAATTTTCCTAAGGAAGGCGACCTGCTGGCCGTCTATCACGAAGCGTGGCGAACCTTTTACAGTTTTGACAACATGCGGCGGGTCTTGCACCGCGCTTCGGAGCAAAATTACTGGAACATCTTCCGCAACTTTTTGTGGTATAAGAGCTCGGCGCTCATTGAAAAACACCATCCCATGATGGCCGGTTTCTTCCGCTGTAAAGGGCGCACCAATCTCCGCCCGGACGTCGAACCACTTCCACGATTGGCGTATTTGAACAAACGGATTGGGGAAATCCGACACCTGGCCGGTGAGAGTTTTAAGCTGCTTCTCGAGATGCAGCTTCTCTGGTTGGAGACGCGCAAGTATACCGAAACGGAAAGAAAGATCATGGAAGAACTACGCCAGTTGCGGCATGGAATTTACGGCAAGGTCCGCTTGACCGAATTGCGCCTAGCGTATGCGCGCGCCCGGCTGGGCTTTCCGTCGTTACAGATTCCTTCCGGTTTCCGGTTGTTTGTACAACGATGGAATCCATTTACACTTGATGGAAACTTCTATCTCAGTGAGGATGTCCTGAATTTCTGGCAGCGCACGCTGGAGGACCTCAAACATGGGCGGCTGTCCAAGATTTCTCCTCCATTGCTTTTCCGCCGGCTGTGGCTGGACACGAAGCTGACGGTGCATTTCACACTAGACTGGATGCGGTGCCCGGCAGCCGATTCAAGGTAGCCGATGAAAACGGACATCTTGATCGTTGGGTCCGGCTTTGCCGGAACAGCGACCGCTTACCACCTCAGCCGTTCGTATTCAGGTTCAATCCTCCTCGTGGACAAGGAGGAAATACCCGGCTCCCATGCCTCCGGCCGTAACGCTTCCTTGATCCTCCAGTCAACGGAAATCGCTGAAATCCGCCACGCAGTGGCCGTCAGCCGGCGATTCTATGCCGCAAACGAACATCTCCACTTTCATCCGTGCGGTTCTCTACTGCTTGGCACGAAGGATCAACTGGAGAAAGTGCGCCAACCCGAATCCGTTGACTCTGAGTATGAACAACCAAGTGTCATTTACGATCAAATTTCCGTTCTCGAGGGACATGTATTTGAAGCGGCTCTCCGTACACCCTCAGATGGAGTGATCGACATTTCCACGTTGCTGCAATTTTATCTCGCGCAGGCCCAGGAGCGAGGAGTACAAGTACGGGTGAGCTGCGAGGTGCTAAGTATCAAACGGAACAGCGCTTACCTGGTTCAAACCTCAACCGGAACCATTGAAGCTAATTGTGTGATCAATGCGGCCGGCGCGTGGGCGCCCCAGATTGCTGAAATGGCCGGTGCTTCCGTGTTGCCTCTCGCTCCCCTCAAAAGGCATTTATTTATCCTCGGGCATGTTACAGAGGCAACGTCAAATTGGCCTTTCGTTTGGGATCTGAAACAAAATTTTTACTTCCGTCCCGAAGTTGGGGACCTGCTCTTCAGCCTATGCGATGAAGAAAGAACCGATCGCCTGATAGAATCGGTTAGCCCTGAAATCTCGCAGTCTCTCGCAGAGCTGATTTGGCACGAATTACCCGCTTTGCGTCAGGCATTTCAAAAGCGCGTCTGGTCCTGCTTCCGCACCAAAGCCAGCGACGGACGCTTCGTAATCGGATGGGACCCTCGGGCTGAGAATTTTTTCTGGGTGGCAGGGTTGGCCGGCCACGGAGTCGGTGCTAGCTGGCATGTGGGTCGACTGGCTGCGGCAAAGCTCCTCGGCAGGAGAGACCCCGAAATGGACGCTTTCAATCCGCGTCGATTTGAGCCCATCCGAATGCAAAGCGGTTGACTCTCGCAATATCAGCGGGCGACTTTGAGAATTTTTGACCTTGACAAACGGGGCGTGAGTACTTAGCTTTGTCGCTTCTTTTCCCATGGTTTCCGAGTAAAAAAGCTATGACGGGAGAAAATTGTCCTTCTGCGATTTCAAGTGAGGTTGAACATTGGATGAGCCTAGATTGAACCAAACCGCAGCGAACTCCAGAGATATACGCGTGAATCCGTTTGAGGTCCCGTGGTGGAGAGAGATCACCAATTATCAGTGGATCGTCCTACTCGTCGCCTGGTTGGGATTCATGTTCGATTTGATGGATTCCACCTTGTATACGATGGTGATGGTGCCAGCAGTGAAGGAACTGCTGGGTGGAACCGTTTCCACCCAGACGATTGGCTGGTACGGAGGGCTTGTCTTCGCCATTTTCCTGGTGGGCTGGGCCTCGGGGGGTATCTTTTTTGGCATTTTTTCTGATTACTATGGGCGCAGGACAGCGCTCATGATCACGATTTTGATGTACGCGCTGTTTACAGGGCTATCGGCGATTTCGCACACCTGGTGGGAGTTAGGCATCTATCGTTTTCTTACCGGACTAGGAGTTGGCGGCGAGTGGGCGGCCGGCGCCGCCTTGGTAGCAGAAACCTGGCCTGAGAGGGCACGCACAAAGGCAGCCGCCATCCTCCAGATGTCGGGAGGCGTAGGATACTTTCTTGCTGCATTCATTAACTTGCTCGTGGGTGGATATAGCTGGCGTTGGGTGTTCGTCGTCGGAGCTCTCCCAGCGTTGCTACTTTTGCTCCTGCGCTGGTTCGTCAAGGAGTCGGAGCGGTGGTTGGAAACGAAGGCATCTTCTCACGCCACAGCGGGAGGCGAGACCGCACTGGCTGCCTCCTTCCCCAAGCGCTCCACCTTGAGCCAGATCTTCAGTAAAGAGCTCAGACGCGACACAATGGTTGGGTCCGTGCTTGCAATCATCGCCACCCTCGGTTTCTGGGCTGTCACCTCATGGGTTCCTGCCTTGATTGGAGACCGTTTGGCTCATGGCACTGAAAAGCTTGACGCGGCAAGCATCAGCAGATATGTCAGCTACGCCAGCATGGTGATGATACTAGGCTCAATCGTCGGCTACCTACTCATGGGGGTCCTGGCTGACCTCTGGGGTCGCAAACTCGCATTCCTGGCTTACTACTTAGGAGCCGCGGTTTTTATACCGTTGACGTTCTTACTTCCCTGGTCGTTCTCCACCATGATTTGGTTTTTACCCCTGATAGGATTATCTACCATGGGAATTTTTTCTGGATTTCCCATTTATCTACCTGAATTGTTCCCGACTCATCTGAGGGGCACGGGATCCGGCTTCTGTTTCAACATCGGCCGAGTGGTAGCGGCGTTTGGTCCCCTCATGACAGGTACCATCGTGATGTATTCCGGATCGTTCGCCAAGGCAATCAGCATTCTTGGCCTCATTTATCTAGTCGGACCGATTACTCTGCTTTTCGCACGCGAAACTAAAGGGCAACCCTTGCAATGAGCTCGGGGCAGAAACATCCAGTCCAAACTTCGTGACGCTGCAATTCCGCTCAGGCCATTCTCCTTCGTTGATTCTGCGGCAAATTACGCAAATTCTTGGATCAGACAGTTAGATAAAATAGGGACAGCCACTGCCAGCCCCACTCCGGCGGGCTGGCTGCTAAAGCAGTCTCCCGGTCCCTAACTTTTACACGTAACGGTCTGGCTAACCGGAGACCTCGATCAAGGGCGAGGCTCTATCGGGATCATAATTCAGATTGGGACCCAGCCACTTTTCTACCACGGCCACCTCCATTCTCTTTCGCGCCGCATAGTCGACAACCTGATCCCGGCCGATGGCGCCCACGGCAAAATACTTCGCCTCAGGATGACTGAAATATAGCCCACTCACCGAACTGGCCGGCACCATGGCGAAATTTTCCGTCAGTTGTACGCCGATATTCTTCTCCACCCGCAACAGGTCAAAAAGCGGACGCTTCTCCGTATGGTCGGGACACGCTGGATAGCCGGGAGCGGGGCGGATACCCCGGTACTTTTCCTGTATGTAATCTTCGACGCTCAACTGCTCCGCTTTTCCATAGTCCCAATCGTCACGAGCCTTCTTATGCAGCCACTCAGCGGTTGCTTCGGCGCAGCGATCTGCCAAGGCCTTCGTCATGATCGCGCCATAATCATCGTGCTGTTGCTGGAAATCCGCCACCAGTTCGTCAACGCCAATCCCTGCCGTCACCGCGAAAGCGCCTAGATAATCTGCGTTACCAGAATATTTGGGCGCGACAAAATCAGCGAGGGCATAGTTAAACTGATCTTTCGGCTTCTCCACCTGCTGCCGCAGCGTGTGAAAGGTGGTCACGACCTGCTGCCGGGTCTCATCGCCGTAGATTTCTATGTCATCGCCGGCGCTGTTGGCGAGGAAAAATCCATACACTGCCTTGGCGGCAAGCAATCGGTGGCGGACGATGCGTTGCAGGAGTCGCTGCGCATCCTCGTACAACTCCTTGGCCTTGTCCCCGGCGAGAGGATCCTTAAAGATGGTCGGATAGCGGCCGCGAAGCTCCCAGGCATGGAAAAAGGGAGACCAGTCAATGAACGTGACAATTTCCTCCCAGGGACAGGGATCGATCACCCGCACCCCTAAGAAGGCGGGCTTGGGAGGAGAGGCGGCCGCCCAGTCGATCCGCTTGTGACGCGCGCGCGCTTCAGCCAAGCTTAACAGTCGCTTCGCCAATTTTTTCTCCTCCTGAGCTATACGCGCACGCCCCTGTTCTTCCTGATTTTTTCTGACAAACTCCCCCTTCATTCCTGCACTGAGAAGTTGCCCGACAACGCCTACGCAGCGAGAAGCATCCAGCACATGCACGGTTGGAGCATGATAATGGGGCGCGATCTTTACTGCCGTATGAGCCTTGCTTGTGGTAGCGCCCCCAATCAACAGCGGGACCTGGAATCCTTCGCGCTCCATCTCCTTGGCCACATGGACCATCTCGTCCAACGAAGGAGTGATCAGACCGCTCAGGCCGATGACATTCACTTGCTCCTCCCGCGCCACCTGAAGGATCTTTTCGCAGGAGACCATCACACCAAGATCAATCACTTCATAGTTGTTGCAGCCCAGGACGACACTCACGATGTTCTTGCCAATATCATGAACATCACCTTTGACCGTGGCCAGCAGCACCTTGCCCTGGGTTTGGCTGCCGCGGCCACCCTTTTTTTTCTCTTCCTCCATAAAAGGGAGAAGATAGGCGACGGCCTTCTTCATCACACGCGCGCTTTTCACCACTTGGGGCAAGAACATTTTCCCGGAACCGAAGAGGTCTCCCACAATACTCATTCCGGCCATCAATGGTCCCTCAATCACAGCCAAAGGCGTGCCATATTTCCGACGAGCCTCTTCCGTATCAACGTCGATGTAATCAATGATTCCCTTAATCAGGGCATGGGACAACCTCTCCTCCGCGGAACCTTTCCGCCAAACATCCTCTTTAACCTGAGCTTCACCTGCCCTCCTGAAAGTTTCCGCAAATTCGATTAACCGCTCTGTAGCGTCGGGCCGCCGATTCAACAAGACATCTTCGACCCTCTCTTTCAGCCCGCGATCGATTTCCTCGTATACCTCCAGTTGTCCGGCATTGACGATCCCCATGTCAAGACCGGCCCGAATCGCATGGTACAGGAAAATCGAGTGCATGGCTTCCCGCACTGCGTTGTTGCCACGGAAGGAGAATGAGATATTGCTGATCCCGCCGCTCACCCGACAATGTGGCATGGTGGCTTTAATCTGATGCACAGCTTCAATGAAATTGACCGCATAATGGTTGTGTTCCTCAATGCCGGTGGCTACGGTCAGCACATTCGGATCAAAAATAATGTCGCTACCGTGAATCCCTAGCTCTTCGGTCAAAATCCGATAAGCGCGCGCGCACACCTCGACTTTGCGTTTCAGGGTATCCGCTTGGCCTTTTTCATCAAAGGCCATCACGAGAACCGCGGCTCCGTAGCGGCGCGCCTTCCTGGCCTGCCGTTTAAAGATTTCTTCTCCTTCCTTCAAGCTAATGGAATTGACAATCGCCTTCCCCTGGACGCACTTCAAGCCCGCTTCGATCACCGGCCATTTCGAGCTGTCAATCATGATTGGGACTCTCGCGATATCGGGTTCAGCCGCAATCAGGTTCAAAAAATGAATCATGGCCTTTTCGCCATCCAACATCGCCTCGTCCATGTTGACGTCCAGGATATTGGCTCCGCCTTCAACCTGGTGACGCGCAATGGCCAGCGCATCCTCATAGCTGCCTTGCAAGATCAGCTTTGCGAACCTTGGCGACCCGGTGATGTTGGTGCGCTCGCCAATCATGACAAACCCCATCTCCGGACGCAGGACGAGCGCCTCCAGTCCGCTGTAACGGGATACAGCTTCAATGCGACGCGGCACGCGAGGAGGAATGCCCTCAACTGCCCGCGCAATTGCGTGAATGTGGTCGGGGGTAGTTCCACAGCATCCTCCGACAATATTCAACCAACCGTTCTGAGCGAACTCCTTCAGCACTGCCGCCATCTCCTGTGGAGACTGCTCATACTGCCCGAAGGCGTTGGGCAAGCCAGCGTTGGGATAACAACTGACGAAACAGGGACAAAGAGACGAGAGCTCCTCGATGTGAGGGCGCATGTCCTTCGCTCCCAGGGCACAGTTGATCCCCACGCTAAAAGGATTGGCATGCGCCACCGAAACCCAAAAGGCTTCCAGGGTCTGTCCGGACAAGGTGCGCCCTGATTGATCGGTTATAGTGACGGAGATCATCACAGGAACACGCCGGCCTGACTTCTCAAACTGCTCTTCAATGGCAAACAACGCGGCCTTCAGGTTGAGGGTATCGAACGTTGTCTCCGGGAGGAGCAAATCGACGCCTCCGTCGATAAGTCCACTCACCTGCTCGCTGTAAGCTGCCACGAGCTGGTCAAAGGTGACTGCCCGGTAGGCAGAATTGTTGACATCGGGAGACATCGAGGCGGTACGATTCGTGGGCCCGATGGATCCGGCCACCCATAGATCTCGTCCCGGATTTTTCGCCTGGAAGGTCGCTACTGCTTGCCGCCCCGCTCGCGCTCCTGCAAGATTCAATTCATAGGCCAACCCCCCCATCTTGTAGTCAGCGAGCGAAATCGCGTTAGAATTGAAGGTATTGGTTTCGATGATATCCGCCCCTGCTTCCAGGAAACGCTGATGGATCGAGACAATGATCTCCGGCTGCGTGACAGAAAGCAGATCGTTATTTCCTTTCAAATCACCGGGATGATTCTTGAACTGCTCGCCCCGATAGTCGCCCTCGGCGAGATGGAAGCTCTGGATCATCGTCCCCATAGCTCCGTCGATGATCACAATGCGCTCTCGTAACAAGTCGGCGAGTGGTTTTTGACTCATATGTCGGCGCCAGCTCTCAGCAGTCAGCAGTTATTTGTTCGGTCGGCTTGAGCAACGCTCCAGCCTCCCGATGATTTAATTCCAACTCCAATTCCAGAGCCGTGAATCGGGCCTGTCAGATACCTGGCCAAACTCGATCATTGTAGCGGGTTGCCTGTCGAAAGTCGAAAATTACACCGCTACGACGGCCGCGACCCATGAGAGCCGAAGAAAGAACGGCGCATTTCTATAGGTTCGCAAGTCGAGTTAGACAGCGCGCCGGTCTACAACCGCAAAATCAAAAGCGCTGGCAAATTGTCTTTTCAGCTTCCGTTTCTCTTTTCTTCTGCAACGCTGTGCTAGAATCGTCCATCATAGCTAAAGGGCTGCAGATGATGAAAAAGAAGCCAAAGCTTGTCTCAGTAATCGTGGCGTTCAGCTTGGTTATGCTCGCAGCCCAAACCGGCCTTAGCCAGAGTTCGAAGACGGGCGTACCATCCCAAGAGGAACCGAAGAAGCAAGAGCCAAAAGATCTGAAAGAAAAGCAGGAAGCCCCGCGCGGAAGGACAGCAATCCGGGTCAATGTCGAGCAAGTGAGTGTCGATGTCACTGTAACGGACAAGAACGGAAATCTTATCCAGGGACTCACCGCGGACAACTTCAAGATCTATGAGGACAAGGTGGAGCAGAAGATCGTCAATTTTACTCCGGTAGATGCCCCGATGACGGTGGTATTGCTTGTCGAATACAACAAAGTCATCTGGTATGCGCTGTACGAAGTGCTGGTTGCAACTTACACGTTTGTAGATCAGGTCAGACCCGAAGATTGGGTGGCCATCGTAGCATATGACATTAAACCCGAAATTCTCACCGATTTTACGCAGAACAAAGGGGAAGTGTATAACGCCCTCCGCAGGCTAAATTATCCCGCATGGAGCGAAGCGAATTTCTATGACGCCACGATCGACGTGCTCGACCGCGTACGTGAAATTGACGGGAAGGTCGCGGTTGTAATGCTCACTTCCGGACGTGACACCTTTAGCAAAGCGACCTTGGATAGAGCGCTTCGGGCCGCGAAAAACACGGGCGCTATCATCTATCCGATCAGCGTCGGAGGCGGAGTCCGAACGCGCTATGAAGGCGAAATGTCCGACACTGCGAGGATGGATTTCTATCAAGCCGATGCCGTGCTCAAGGAATTTGCCAAGTCAACAGGAGGGGAGGCTTATTTCCCGCGATTTGAGCAAGAATACCCCGGCATTTTTAGGGACATTTCCAATATGCTGCGCAACCAATATCGAATCTCTTATGTTCCCAGCAACACAGCCAAGGACGGAAAATTCCGAAGAATCAAAGTGGAAGTGAAGACTAACATTATGAGGGATGGCAAGCCGCTCGAGCTCAGAGCACGCTACAGAGAAGGATATTATGGGGAGAAAACTTCTAACTAGCGGGTCACTTTGCCATTGCAAGGTTTCATTGTTCACATTCTGAATACCTGAGCTGGGTGCGAATTCTCTCCAACTGGACCATCGCGTTGCGCACCACCGTGCAGTATTGATGCGTCTCATCCAACAGCTTCTTCATCTGTTCCCCAGTCGATTCCCCCGCCAGCAGATAGCTTAACCCCAGTATTGCGGTAAGGTAATTCTTTATATCCAATTCGAGAAACGTGAGATTCAGTGCGATCAACTGGACCCTTGTTCGGGACATGACTCCGCGCAACTGCGGAGACATCGATTTTTCGATCATATTGTAGAGGTTGACCAAACTAGCCGACATCATCGCCGCAATGTTCTTGATCTCCAACGACTGGGGAAATTCCACACTTTCCATGATTAATGCCATCAGCTCTACCTGAATCCGCGAAATATCCCAGCTAATCCGATAAGCCTCGTCCAGGCCTAGCTCGGCGCGGCGCGCCTGGCAATCCAGCTCTTGAATCGCATTTGATAGCGACTCTAGCTCGATCCTGTCTCTCTCCCATTCAGAGTTCTCGCCGAGTCGCTTTAATGCTTCACACTCAAATTGCTCCCCTCTTGCCAGTTCATACCATGTCTCCCGTCCCTTTGGAAATTCCGAAAAGCGGTCGCAGAGGTGAGAATACACAGCGGCAATCCTCTGCTTTAATTCGATAATTGCGTTGGAACTTTCCAAGCAAACCTCGTCACAAATTGGGACCGCGACGCACCAATGACTTGTATTGTACCGGCTATTTCCCTCTACCGGATCGCCGCTAAGGCAGCATCATAATCGGGTTCGTCTGCGATTTCCTTCACCAGTTGCGCGTGGATTACCTTATCGCTTTCGTTCAGGACCACCACAGCACGCGCCGCAATGCCGGCCAACGGACCGTCTTCGATCAGCACTCCGTAATCTTTGGCAAAATCACGCGAACGCATCATCGAAAGTGGAATGACATTCTTCAACCCTTCTATAGAGCAAAAGCGCCCCTGCGCAAATGGCAGGTCGGCAGAAACAACTAGTACGACTGCGTTATTGAGCTGTGCAGCCCGCTCGTTGAACTTCCGAGCTGACGTAGCGCAGGTTGGGGTGTCCAGGCTGGGCACGATGTTCAGGATTTTTTTCTTGCCTTTGAATGTGTTTAAATTCACATCGTTCAGTTTGCCATCTACAAGGCGGAAATCTGGGGCTTGATTGTCTACCTTCGGTAATTCGCCGTTGGTATGAATGGGGTTACCTTTCAGAGTAACAGTTGCCATGGTTTCTCCTATTCCCTTCTAACGGTGACGATTTTATAAGATGGCGAAGACTTTTCACAGCAAAAGAGGCCGTTTACCTTCAATTTCTCAACTGCTGACGTCCCATTCTTCGGACCTTGGTTTCCCACCCAGTCCCGCGCGGAATCCTATGATAGACTACGCAGGTACATGACCTTTCAGTCACTGCTGCTTTGGTTTCTAAGTATTGTCGGGCTGTTTTGTGCCCTACAGGCAATCGTAATTCTTACCTTCGCCATCAAACTCTCCAAGAGGATCGACGCCATCACGAATCGTATGGAATTGCTGCAACAAAGAGTTGTTAAGACAAGCGAAACGATCTCGAGACTGCTTGAAGTCCTGCGACCCTTCGTACGGTCCGCGCAGGAGATCGAAGAGCGCTCCAGCCGCGTGTTAAACCAATGGCTCGTCTGCGTTAGAAAAACGGGAGTACAGATCGATGATAGCTTGCGGTTGGGACGCGGGAAGCTGCGCCAGTTCAACGCCGAGGTTGACGCCATCTTCCGTCGTATGCAATCCACCAGCGCGCAAGTCCAGGGCGCAATCCTAGGCCCAGCCGCGGAGATCGCCGCCGTTATTCGAGGAGCTCGGAGAGCATGGCAACGTTATACAAAGAAGCGATGATCAAAGGCAGCCTCGGGCACCGCCTTATTTCTTGGTTGGCTGCGGCTGTCCGGGCTGTGCTTGTTGCTGGCCGGGCCCCTGCGACTGAGGCGCCGCAGGCTGCGCGGACGGATAGCGAACACGCTCCACCACACTGGATGCCTGCCGGTTATAGAGAATGGCGAGAGCAAGCGACGTAATCATAAAAATGACGGCGCAGGCAGTAGTCAGCTTGCTTAGAAACGTAGCCGCGCCGCGTGCTCCAAACGCGGTTTGGCTTCCACCCCCGCCAAACGCTCCCGCAAGATCGGCGCCCTTTCCTGACTGCAGTAACACCACGGCGATCAATATCAGGGACACGAACAGATGCAATGCCAAAATAAGGTAAAAAGCCATTTAAAACATCTCCTTCAACATCATACCATGCCAAGCGTCGCCAGGGTTCTTCGTTGACTTCACTCCAGTGGAGGCCGGAGGGCATCGGTATCCCTCCGCTGCTCCTCAGGCTGACGGGAATTGCGGCCGATTTCGGGCGTCGCGCATCCGCCCACTTCCCGGCATCGCTCCTTCTCACCGCTTGCCCTAGACCTGATAGTTCACAATCCGCGCAAAATCCTGTGCCTTTAGACTCGCGCCGCCCACCAGCGCCCCGTCAATATCTGGCTGGGTCATCAGAGCGTCTACATTATCTGGCTTCACACTCCCCCCATAGAGGATGCGTAAACGATCCGCGCTTTGCATACCACATCGTTCACAAATATATTCTCTTATGAACCGATGCACTTGCTGAGCGGTCTCGGGAGTCGCGGTCTTACCTGTCCCAATCGCCCAGACGGGCTCATAAGCGACAACGATACGGGAGAGCTGTGAGGGAGTCAAGGAACCCAAGGCTCCATCTAACTGTTGTCGAATGACCGCCTCCGTAGAACCGGACTCCCTTTCTTGCAGAGTCTCGCCCACGCAAAAGACCGGATCTAGATTCGCCCTCAAGGCAGCACGCAGCTTGCTCCCTAGAAACTGATCGCTCTCATGAAAATACTGGCGCCGCTCCGAGTGACCGATGATCACGAAAGTACAGCCCACTGAGACCAATATCTCGGCGGAGACTTCGCCGGTAAAAGCTCCTTCCGGCTCGGGATGTAGATTCTGAGCGCCCACGCGAATGCGACTCCTTCCCAAGTGTTGATGGACTAAAGATATCACTGCAAAGGAAGGAGCAACCCCGACCTCGCGATCTCCTACCACACGGATCGTAGTTCGCAACTGATCACACAGTTCCACCGCGGCTGACGCATCCTTATACATTTTCCAGTTACCGATAATAAATGGGATCCGATCCATACTCGCTATGTCCCTCTTTGCTAAGTGAATTTGTTCTCATTGAACGGCATCTGTCAATGCTTCGACCCCGGGCAATTTCTTTCCGGCGAGAAATTCCAACGACGCTCCACCGCCTGTGGAAACGTGATCAATGCGATTTTGCACGCCGGCAATCGACAGCGCTGCTACCGAGTCTCCTCCGCCTACGATGGTAAGCCCCCGAACCTGCGCCACCGCATGCGCGATCGCCAACGTGCCTCGCGCAAAGGACTCCATTTCAAAGACCCCCATCGGTCCATTCCAAATGACGGTCTTCGAGGCGCGAATGACGTCGCAGTATCTTTGTATGGTGATCGGTCCAATGTCCAAACCCATCATGTCGTCAGGAATGCGAGTTTCCACTCTCCACGGGGCATTTACCTTGTGTTCCGCAGCGACCACATGATCCGCGGGTAACATCAAATGGACCTGGCGAGCCGCGGCCTGCTGTATCAAGTTCTTTGCTCTTGCTACCTTATCTTCCTCTAACCGTGACTTGCCAATGGGTCGGCTCTCGGCTTCCAAAAAGGTATAGGCCATGGCTCCGCCGACTAGAATGTTCTGTGCGATGTTCAGAAAATTTTCAATGACCTCAATCTTCTCATCCACCTTGGCTCCACCCAAGATGACGGTCACCGGTTCCTCAGGGTTCTCCAGCGCACGAGACAGGTAGTCGATTTCTTTTTCCATCAGGAAACCGGCCGCTCCGGTTCCCAAAACCTTGACGATGCCTACCGTCGACGCGTGGGCCCGATGCGCGGCTCCAAAAGCGTCGTTAGCGTAAAGATCAGCTAAGGAGGCCAGTTTTCGAGAGAACGTCTCTTCGTTTTTTTCCTCCTCCGCATGAAAACGGAGATTTTCCAGGAGCACGGTCTGCCCTGGCGGCAGGTGCCGTACCCGCTGTTCGGCGTCCGCGCCGACACAATCGTCGGCAAACCGAATTTCGGCAAGCGGGAGCAAAGTCCGCAGGTGGCGCGCCACCGGTTGCAGCGAATACTTCTCGTCCTGCGCCCCTTTTGGGCGCCCCAGATGCGAAGCTAAGATTAGCCGTGCGCCATGCTCCAGAGCGTATTGGATGCTTGGCAGCGACGCGCGAATGCGGCTATCATCCTGCACCTTTCCATCCTTGAGAGGCACATTAAAATCGACCCTCAAAAACAATCGTTTGTCCTTAAGGTCCAGGTTCCGTAAGCTCAGCTTTTTCATTTGCCAGTTCTTCGCTTACAATGGTGGCCCATTATATATAGAGACCGGCCGAGCGAAACAAAAGTGAGAGAAAAGGTCGATGCGCTACCTGGTCATTTCCGACATCCACTCTAACTTGGAGGCCCTCCAAGTCGTTCTTCAGTACCACGATTATGACCAGGCTCTAATGCTCGGCGACATCGTCGGTTACGGGGCAAATCCGGAAGAGGTGGTTCAACTCGTAAGAGAGCTCAGGCCCGTTGCCACAGTGCGTGGCAATCATGACAAGGTTGTGGCCGGGCTGGAAACGGGAGATGTGTTTGTCTCCCATGCCCTGGCCGCCGCCCTATGGACACGACAACAGTTGAGCGTGGAAAGCCTCCAGTATGTACGCGACCTCCCTGTGGGACCACGCCAAATCGACGCGCACATTAGCATCGCTCACGGCTCTCCTCGCGACGAAGACGAGTATCTCTTTCCTTATCATCCCAAAATCGCCGTCTTCGACGCCTTCAGCACGCGCATCTGCTTTTTTGGCCACACTCACATTCCCACCGTTTTTTATCAAACTGGCGAGGCCACCTATTCAGGTCACGTCGAGAGCCCTCTGAAGCTCACTCTCAACTTGGAATATTCTCGCTATCTGATAAACCCAGGTTCTGTCGGACAACCCCGAGACGGCGATCCTCGAGCGGCCTTCCTCGTGTTGGACACCAACACCTCCACCGCGGAATTCTTTCGAGTCGACTACGATATCCAAACGGCGCAGCGCAAAATCCGCGAAGCCGGATTGCCGGATTTTCTTTCCGAGCGGCTGGCAAGAGGAGTGTGACGATCCAACTGCAATCCACGATCCGCAACCTTCAGTTGCCAGCAGCCTCCCGTTCTCCCCGAGTGTCCAAAACTCGAAGCGCCGCGCGCTTCTCTACCGACAGAATCAGCGTGTCCAAGAATACTAGGAAGCGACCTAGCAACGACATCGACTCGTCGCCTGAGCTCACCCGCAGACGGTCGATAAAGCTTTCCAACAAGCCCCAATCCTTGAACATCAAGTACCGCATACTGGTTTCGCGGAAGACCCCAAGCGACCGTAGCAACTCATCGGCTTCAGGTCGACTTTCCAATGCGAGCGCCACCATCTCGCGAATTGTGCAAAGGTCGTTGTACACGCAAACACTCTCCGTTTCCCGCGAGGCTAGATTGGAAAAAATTTGATACTCGTCGAAGCCAGGGTTAAACGCCCGGGCAAGCGAAATGAAAACATTTTGATAACAATTCCACAGCACTCCTGCCGCATCCTCGAGCCGGGCATAAGCGACTTCGATTCTGCCCTCCTTCTCAATCTCCAAAAGCTCCTGTTGAAAAACGCGCCGCATTTCCAGCTTCAGCGCAAACATTAACGGGGCGATCGCCTCACTGCCACCCGGTGCGAGCAGCTCCCAGCGAGCCAACCACTGCTGCAGCCGCCGTATCAGGATGTTCCCCTGCGTACGTAAATGAAGAAACAAAGCCAGGAATGCCTTGTAATTAAAGTCGATGCGCAGTCCCTCCGTCACGTAGCGGGCGGTCATAAGAATGCGGCAGATCCGAGCAAACAGTGCCGTCGTTTCCAAACGCATTTCGGCAGAACCCACCGATAAAAGGAAGCCATGACATGCCGCTTGCTGCCGTGACCGAGAGACTCGTCTCCACAGGAGGTCGCTAAAGATCCAACTCTTACGAAAGGTAGAAAGTTCACGGTTTAAGATTCGTCCGACGCTTTTGAAAAAGGGAAACGAAATAATTCCCGTGTGCAATTTTTCACGCACGATGATCCGAATGTCGTTGACCGCCTCAATCACGAGAATCAACCGCGCACCGATGGCCATTTGCTCTCGAAACGGTGAAAGCACGTGTGTGGACTGCGGAGGTGAACCAGCCACATCACAAGCAACTTCTTTGACTTCAGCCTGGTCGTTCGAGATCAATTCGGCTGCCAGTTCCTGGATTCTTCCTAGGATCCAGTCCGCTGCCCGAAGCTCTTCATAAAAGTTTCTGCCTAAATCGACGATATGGCCCTTAGTCGGCAGGACGTGATAGCGGAAGTACCCATTCAGGCATGCGATCCACATTTCCATTTCAGAAACGGGATCGAGGCAAAAAATATCTTGCTTAATCATCCGGTCCAAAGAAGAGGGTCCGGAACTCATCACATTCCTTTCGGAGCCCCAGCCAGTCGAAGAAAATATCGGGGTTTTGATTCCAGATGGTAAACCAGCGAGCGATTTCAGCTTTCTCCATCCGTTTCTCTCCGCAGACTTTTGAATTTCTCGAAATCGCCTCGGCGCGCTTTCGACCCAGGAGGCAAATGCGGTGGCAATAACTGATGCCCTTCCGATCCCCTCTTTTGAAAAACTGCCGATAGAGCATATCGATTTTCTGTAGTGAGAGTTCCGCTTCTTGCAGATTGCGAAACTTCAACACGTCCTCAAAATCATTCCGGTAGTCTCGGTCGATCTCGACGTCTCTCATGTTGGGCCTCAAGAATTCTTCGGGAGTATAACATATAAACGACGCGTCGCCGGAAGCAAAGAATCGTCCTGTTTGTGAAAGGGATGACTCGGCGAAAGGAAAGCGTCTTCATATAAAAGAAGCGGATGAAGGTTCTCGTTTCTTGAAATTAGCGCGCCTTTCGCGAATGATGGTGCTCGCCAGCAAACGACAGCGATTCAATGGGTCAGGTTATAGAGATGCGGAAAAAACTCCTTACCTACTATGGGGCGGCAGCGACGCTGAAGTTTTTTTCTGCGCTTCCACTCCCAGTGGCTTATGCGCTGGCACACGCCGCCGCCGCTGTATACTACTTCTTCGACAGGCGATACCGCCCCATCGGCCTGATCAACCTTCGCATCGCTTTTCCCGAACGGAGTGAATCCTGGCGCGACTCGGTCCTGAGGCGCAGCTACAAGAACTTGAGCAATCTCCTAGTGGAGGTAAGCAAATTCCCAAAACTGACGCCAGACAAGATCTCCCGCCGAGTTTCCTATACTGCAGGGAGCTTGAGGCGTTACCTGGGTGCAAAGCAAAAAAATAGCGGAGTGTTGTTTCTGACGGCGCACATGAGCGCATGGGAGTTGTTACCATTTGCTCACGCCCTCTATGGCTATCCTCTAAGTTTTGTGGTACGACCGATCGACAATCCGGATATAAACAAACTCTTGGAGCGCTATCGAGAAAAGTGTGGAAATCGTGTCATCCCAAAAAGGAATGCCCTCCGCGCGCTTCTAACAATCTTGCGGCGAAAAGGAGATGTGGGCATTTTAATCGACCAAAATGTGCTTCCCAGTGAAGGGGTATTCGTGCCACTCTTTGGAAAGGAAGCGTGTACTACGAATGGGCCGGCGATGATCGCCCTACGCGCGGGTACGCCTGTGTTGCCGGGCTTTATTCTTCCTGACAAGAAGCAAGGGCACTATCTAATCCATTTCGGGGAGGAAATTCCCCTCTGTCGAAACGGCTCCCTGGAGGAAAACGTTCGCGTTTCTACCGAACGATTTAACCAGATCCTTGAGGACATCATACGCATGTACCCTGACTGCTGGCTTTGGGTGCATAAGCGCTGGAAGGCGCGTCCAGCCGGCGACCTGCAAGTCATCTATCCATGAATCACCCGATCGCACAACACTGGAATGAGATCTCTCTACATCCAACACCACAGTGGCTCCACCCGGAAAGTCAGGACGCATTGCGACAGTTTCTGCGCCAGGATTCTGGAACCTATCTGCTCTGTGGCAATGGCAGCAAATGGTGGCTCGGCAATCCATCCGATCCTGTTGGCCACTGCATCGACTTGCGCGGGCTCAATCGAGTTCTCGAATACTCTCCAGGAGATTTGACCGTCAACGTAGAGGCTGGAATCAGCTTGTTTACACTAAATTCAGTTCTGTCAGAGAAGAACCAAACATTCCCCGTAGATCCACCCATGGCGCGGGAAGCGACCATCGGAGGAATTGTTGCCGTGGGCATCTCGGGTCCGTTACAACAGCTCTACGGATCGGTGCGCGATAAGGTTTTGGGAATGAAGGTTATGCACGCCGACGGCACTATCACCCGAGCAGGGGGAAGAGTGGTAAAAAACGTCGCCGGCTATGACCTATGCAAGTTGTACACCGGGTCTCTGGGAACCTTGGTTGCTATCCTGGAAGTTATACTGCGGGTCTTTCCCGCTTCTCAGGCTACGCGTTCAGTTGTGATACCAACGTTCAGTTGCGAGCAAGCCAAAGCGATGTTTATGGAAATGCGCCGCATGCCACTGGCACCGTCTGGCGTCGTCTACTGGGAAATCGGTAATCAATCTCCCTGTTTGCTGATGCGTATTTGCGGCGCCCCAAAATTGGTAGATGAGCAGGCATCACGGCTCGCCTCAGAATTTCCTTCGGCGGGCATCCAATCCGCAGATCTGATTGGTTCCGCGTTCCATTCTTTCTATCGAAACCCCTGTCCGATATGGCTGCGGATCGAATCGCTTCTCAGCTCAATGGAGGAAGTGGTGCGCCGCGTCTGCCAGGAACTCATGGTGAATTCCGCCATGATTGATTTCAGTTCCGGCCGATGTCATTTCGCGGTCTCTTCTGCCTCGGCTGAAGATCTGGGCCGTATTCGAGGTAATCTCAAGGAGCTGAACGCGGCGCTAATCATCGAAAAGGCGCCACTTTCCCTCAAACAACAAGTCGACGTCTGGGGGTCAACCAGGAGTGATCTGATGCTGGCGCGCAAAATCAAAGCGACACTGGATCCGCGGAGGCGATTCAACCCAGGAATTTATGTCCGCGATATCTGATTTTGCCGCAAAGGCAGAAAACCTGGATTGCATCCACTGCGGTCTTTGTCTTTCATCCTGCCCCACCTACACACAACTCTGGCGCGAAGCAGATTCTCCACGCGGGCGAATTTATCTCATTAACGCGCTTCGGCAGGGACGAATCGGGATTGACCGTACGTTTCAAGAGCACATCGACCTTTGCCTCGGGTGCCGTTCTTGCGAAAGTGCCTGTCCCTCGGGAGTCCAGTTCGAACGCTTGTTAATCGAAGCGCGCGCGAAGATGGAAAAAGTAATGCCACGCGGAGGGCTGCAAAGCCTGCTCCGCAGAGTCGGATTTCATTACCTGCTCCCCTACCCCGGGCGGCTACATGCATTTTTCAGATTCACTCGTCACATGCAGAAGTTGCCGGTAACGAAAATGCGCAAGCTGGTTACTCCCAGCTCATTCATTGGGCGAAGCTTGGAATTATTGGAAGATCTCCCATGGATAGATCCACGATCGTTCATTCTCATCGGGAGTTTTGCTGCGCTGGCGCCACGCCGGCGGGCAGTTGCTTTCTTTCGCGGCTGCGTAATGAACGAAGTATACTTTCCTGCCCAGCTTGCCACCCTCCACGTCCTGCGAACGGCGGGTTGCGACATCGAAGTCATTAGAGAACAAACTTGTTGCGGTGCCCTGCACGAACACAATGGCTACCGAGTACACGCACGCGAACTGGCGTGGCAGAATATTCAGGGCTTTAAGAAACTTCCTCATGTACCGATTATCTCCAATTCAGGCGGATGCGGGGCTTTTCTTAAGCACTACGATTCCCTGTTCGATGTCACGGATCCACGACGCAAAGAAGCAGAAGCGTTCAGCGCCCGAATACGTGATTTTTCACAATTCTTAATCGATCTCCAGTGGGAGTTGCCGCTGGCTCCTCTGGACATGCGTATCACGTACCACGACCCTTGTCACTTGATTCACGGGCAGGGAATTTCACAGCAGCCACGGCTTCTCCTGCAACAAATTCCAGGCATCCAGTACGTGGAACTGCGCAGGGCCTCGTCATGCTGCGGCAACGCCGGCACGTACAGCCTTACGGAACCGGGGATGTCAGCTCGCGTGCTGCACGACAAAATTGAAAACATCGCCGCAACCGGAGCGCAGGCGGTGATCACCGCCAATCCCGGTTGCATGCTGCAAATACAATCTGGCCTACGAAAGGCGGGACTCGATATCCAGGTGCTTCACTTGGCGGAGTTTCTGAGCAGATCGCTCCGCGGTTCCACTCACAAAAGATAGCATTGCCGCCACCGGGAGCGCCCCCTATACTGTAAAGGCGCTTCGGCGCAATCCGAACCCCGCAGCAGGCGCTGGGTGAAGGCTGATCGACATCTTTCGAAGAGCCGACAAATTGCGACGGTACGCCACAAGGCCTAGCCCTCGGGAAATACGACGACAGCGCAAGAAGTCCAAAAAGGAGAGATTATCTCGATATGCTTGAGTGGCTCTACGAGTTTTTTTCCCGATTGCACAATCTAGAAGAATTAATCCAGTGGGGTGGCTACAGCGTTCTGGGAGGTATCGTTTTCTGCGAGACCGGTATCATGCTTGGATTTTTTCTACCCGGAGATTCTCTCTTAGTAACGGCGGGATTGTTCGCCGCTAAAGGCGATCTGCATATTGTTTGGTTGAACGTGGGGTTGAGTGTAGCAGCAATCTCGGGAGACAGTCTCGGATATTGGATTGGAGCCAGAGGCGGCAAAAAAATTTATTCCCGCCCAGACTCGCGCTTCTTTCGTCGGCAACATCTGCTTGCCGCCAAATCTTTCTATGACAAGCACGGAGGCAAGACCATCGTATTCGCGCGGTTCATGCCCATCGTTCGCACCTTCGCGCCGGTGGTTGCAGGAGTGGCGGAGATGAACTACTCAAGTTTCCTTACATATAACATCCTCGGCGGTCTTGGCTGGGTGTTCAGCATGACGATGTTGGGATTTATCCTCGGCAAAAGCATTCCCAATGTGGATCAATATATCTACTGGGTCGTAACCGTAGTTATCATCCTATCTCTGCTTCCTGGTTTTGCACATTACTGGAAGGAACGAAAGCAATCAAATGTCGAACTGGGAATTGCAGATGAGGAATGAAAAACCCGTCTCTAAGAGGTTGGGATCACGCCACAATGGCCACTCGCACAAACCGAAAAACCGAATTTGTAAGTCAACTTGGTATGATGCGAGATTTCAAATTGCGCATCGCTGTTATTGGAACGTCGGTTACGATGCCACAGACCGATCTCCTGGCTGAAAAGGTGGGTTTTCTGATTGCCACCAACGGCGCCATCCTCTTATGCGGGGGCTTGGGAGGCATCATGGAGGCCGCAGCGCGCGCCTGCAAACAAGCCGGCGGCACCACCGTCGGGATTCTGCCTGGAATCTCGGAACTGGAGGCCAATCCTCATATCGATATCCCTATTGTCACGGGCCTGGCCGAAGCCCGCAATGCCGTGTTGATTCGATCCAGCCATGCAGCCATCGCCATCGGCGGAGGATATGGAACCCTTTCAGAAATAGGATTCGCACTTAAGCTGGAAATTCCGGTGGTGGGGCTGGAAACCTGGAAATTCGCATCTTCTGGACCCTGCCCGGACCTGCATTACGCCGGCTCTGCAGAAGAAGCAGTGCAAATGGCGCTACAGTTGGCGCGGGACAAGCTCCGCTAGTCCTGTTGCCTTTCCGGATATCAATTGCAGCCTGCGAATTTCGGATTCCCCCCAGAATCGAAATCCGCGGCGCGCAATCTGGTCGACGCGCTAGCCCGAGAAGTCGCTCCCTGCCATCCTTCTTACTTCGAATCCCTTCCAGATTTCGTAAATGGCCGGATAGACGAGCAACTCCAGCAGGAAAGACGTGAAGATTCCGCCAATCATTGGAGCTGCAATGCGCCTCATGACATCAGCTCCAGCACCCACGGACCACATAATGGGCACCAGGCCCATAAACATCACCCCTACCGTCATGACCTTGGGCCGCAAGCGTCTGACCGCGCCAAACTCAATGGCTTGTTTGAGGTCCGCCGTCGACTTCATCGTTCCCTGAGCAACACGCTCGGCATAAGCCAGGTCCAAATAGAGAAGCATAAACACGGCCGTCTCTGCATCCACTCCCAGCAGCGCAATCAATCCCACCCAAACCGCGATGCTCATGTTGTAGTTCAGTAGATAAAGCAACCAAATCGCCCCGACCGCAGAGAACGGCACTGCCAGGAAAATGATGAATGTCTTCGCCACCGAGCCGGTGTTCAGGTAGAGCAAAAGAAAAACGATAATCAGCGTCACCGGGACGACATAAAGCAGGCGCTCTTTCACTCTTTGCATGTATTCATACTGTCCGCTCCACAACAGTTGATAACCCGGGGGAACCTGCAATCTTTCGGCAACAACTTTCCTGGCTTCTTCCACGTACCCTCCAAGATCGCGTCCAGTCACATCCACATAGACAAAACCAGCCAGAAAACCTTCCTCGTTTTTTATCATCGGAGGCCCCGTCCGCACCGTCAGCCGCGCCAACTGCGCCAGAGGAACCTGAGCGCCGGTCGCTGTAGGCACTAACACCCTCTGTAACTGGACAAGATTTTCCCGCAGGCCGCGGGCATAGCGGACATTGATCGGGTATCGCTCTCGACCTTCAATCGTGTTGGTGATGTTCTTGCCACCGATGGCAGTCTCGATCACGTTGTTGATCTCTCCGACGCTCAGACCATAGCGAGCGGCCTCGCGCCGATCCACTTCAAAATCCAAGTAATATCCTCCCGTAACGCGTTCGAAAAAGGCGCTGCGCGTTCCAGCAATTTCCTGAACTATTTTCTCAAGCCGGATCCCCACCTCCTCGATCGTTTCAAGTTTCGGCCCCAAGATCTTGATGCCTACCGGCGTTCTCATACCGGTCGTGATCATGTCGATTCGAGTGCGGATGGGGAAAAGCCAAGCGTTGGGAAACGACGGAATCTGCACCGCTCCGTCCATTTGAGTAATAAGTTCTTCCCATGCGATGGGTCGTTCCTCGGGCCAAATTGCGCGCAATGGCCTCTTCCAAAATTCGGGCAGCCAGCTCGAATACCACCGATTCTGCCTGACTCTACGCCACTCGTTTTCCGGTTTTAGCACCACCGTCGTCTCGACCATGCTCAGAGGCGCCGGATCGGTGGCGGTTTCCGCCTTACCGATCTTTCCAAAAACGCTCTGGACCTCGGGAAACTGCTTAATCAATTTGTCTTGAATCTGAAGATACCGGGTGGCTTCGGTGATTGAAATTCCTGGCAGGGTAATGGGCATGTAGAGGATCGTCCCCTCATTGAGCGGAGGCATAAATTCGGAACCGAGCTTTTGATACACCGGGATCGTTGCCATTACCACAAGCGCAGCCGCGGCAATCACAAACCATTTATGGGCGAGAACGAAACGCAGCGCTGGCTGATACATCCGCATCAAAGGACGACTGATCGGGTGGCGCTCTTCACTATGAATCTTTCCAACCAGGACTGCATTTACGATTCGAGCCAGCCATCGGGGACGGAAGTGGAACTCCTTGGTCCGCATAAAGAGGAGTCGCAGCGCTGGGTCCAGGGTGATGGCCAGCAACGCGGCGATGGCTACCGAGAAGTTTTTCGTAAACGCAAGCGGTTTAAACAGGCGTCCCTCCTGAGCTTGCAGCGCGAAGATGGGGAGGAACGAAATGGCGATAACCAACAACGAAAAGAAACTGGGTCCACCCACTTCTTTCACGGCGTCGACAATGACGCGGGTGGCGCTTTCCCGGCGTCCGCCGGATTCCCATTGCTCCAACTTCTTATGAGTCTGCTCCACCACTACAATCGCTGCGTCCACGATGGCTCCAATTGCGATGGCAATGCCACCCAACGACATGATGTTGGAGGTGATCCCCATCGAATACATCGGGATAAACGACAGAATGATGGCCACGGGGATGGTGATTATGGGAATGACGGCGCTGGGGATGTGCCAGAGGAAGACCAAAATGACCAGGCTGACAATCGCAAGCTCCTCGATCAACGTACGCTTTAACGTGTCGATGGATCGCCGGATCAGGTCGGATCGGTCATAGGTGACCGTCACTTCGACTCCTTCTGGTAAGGAGCTTTCGATCTCCTCCAGCTTGTTTTTCACTCGCCCGATGACATCCATGACATTCTCGCCGTAGCGTACAATCACGATCCCACCTGTTACTTCTCCTTCTCCATTAAGCTCAACGATGCCCCGCCGCATGTCGGGCCCAAGCTGCACAGTGGCCACATCCTCCACCAGGATCGGCGTCCCCTTTCCGTCTGATCCCACCACCAGGCTCTGGATATCGTCCACAGAGCTCAGATAGCCTCTTCCACGGACGATGTACTCTTTCCCGGTAAATTCCACAACTCGTCCCCCCACCTCGTTGTTGCTGTTGCGTATTCCTTCGATCACGTTATGGGGCGACAAATTAAAGGCGAGCAATTTATTCGGGTCCAGTATCACCTGATATTGCTTGACATACCCGCCGACTGACGCAACTTCGGCCACTCCAGGCACACTTTCCAGCCAATAGCGCATGTACCAGTCATTGAACGAGCGCAACTGCGCCAGATTATGTTTCCCTCTTCGATCCACCAGCGCGTACTCAAATGCCCAACCGACTCCGGTCGCGTCCGGACCCAGACTTGGCGTTACACCTTCCGGAAGTTTGCCGGCGATCTTGCTCATGTACTCAAGCGCGCGGCTTCGGCCCCAATAGATATCGGTCCCTTCTTCGAAAATCACATAAACGTAAGAGAAGCCATAGTCCGAAATCCCTCGCACCACGCTGACGTGCGGCGCAGCAAGCATGGTGGAGACGATCGGGTAAGTGATCTGATCTTCCACCAGGTCCGGGCTCCGTCCCGGCCATTCGCTATAAATGATTACCTGCGGATCGGACAAATCTGGAATCGCATCCAGCGGAAGATGGAACATGGACCAGAGCCCAATCGCAACTCCACTTATCACCAGGAAGACCACGAGAAACCGATGCGCGGCGCAGTATTCAATGATTTGGTGGATCATTGTGGGTCCTCTATCTGGCGGTGATGCTGAATTGCGCAGAGCCCAGCAACTGGCCTCCACGCTCGACGGTAACGGCGGTTTCCCAGGTCCAGGCCATGGGCACGCTCAGCATGCCGGAATAGTCGCCATTCCCTTGCGCCGACAGCCTTGTTTCCGAGCTCATGGGAGGCATCGAACCCATGGCAGGCATGGAAATGCGCACTTGGACCACGGCATCGTTGATCGGTGTTCCATGCGCGTCAACTACCCTGACCCGGACCATGTTATTGCCCGCCTTCGCCGGATCGGGTTCAGTGCGCAGTTGGATTTGGAGTTGTTGCGCCGCGGCTGGCACTGCTGAAATTGGGTTTTGGGGAGCACCCATACCGGCAAACGCGCCTTTGAGCCTGCTTTCGGAGTCAAGAATAAAATTTGCGGCCGTCGCTACTCTTTCCCCCGACTTTAATCCCTCATGAATGGCATAGTACCCTTCAGCCTGCAGCCCCACTCTTACCTGCCTCGGTTCAAAGTAACCATTTCCCTGATCCACAAAAACATATTGTTGGGCGCCGGTATCCAGCACGGCGTCTTCAGGTATCGTCAACTGCCGGCCCAGGCCAATGTGCACCTTTACATTTACAAACATATCCGGCCGGAGTTGATAGTTCGGATTATCAAACTCCATCCGGACTTGGACCGTCCGCGTAGTTGGGTTCAGATAAGGATAGACATAGGTGACCGTGCCAGTCAGGCGTTGGAATGCTTCTGGATAGGGGAACTCCACATCCACTCTCTGGCCCACTCGAACCAGCGGCAACTCGTACTCGTAAATCTCCGCCAGAACCCATACTCTAGTAAGGTCGACAATCGTGTAGAGGTCCATCTCAGGAGCAACGTACCGACCGTGGTGATAAGCGGTGCGCTCGGTCACCAGTCCGCCAGTAGGCGAATAGATCACAATCTCCCGCTTTGATTTACCCCGCCTTTCAAGATCTGCGATCTCTTCATCCGTGACATCCCACAGTTGCGGACGGCGGCGGCTTGCCTCCAAAAGATCTCGCGTGCTCTTCGAAACCCACTCCAGGGGAGTATCTCCAAGGTCCCTCCGCGCCCGCAGAGCAAGCAGATATTCTTCCTGGGTAGCCACAAGATCCGGGCTGTAGATGCTGAAAAGCGGATCGCCTTTTTTGACGAATTTCCCTACGAAGTCAACAAATACCTGTTCGATCCAGCCATTGACCTTGGTATGGATGTGTGTAACTTTAGTCTCATCGTAGGCAATCTTGCCGACGGTTCGGATCTCCTTTGACAGGAGTCGAAGGGTCGCCGGTGCCGTTTGTACACCGATCAGTTGCTGGCGCTGGGGCGCAATAAATATGGCCCTCGCTTCCCCGACTGCCTGCTTAGCGCCAGCGGTATCATCGGGCATGTCCATTCCTGGCATGCTGCCAACTGTACGGGTTGGCGTTTCATGGATACGGGCGTGTTCTTTTAGGGCGAATCTCCGTACGATGCGTTGTCCCCAAGCTGTTCGTTGTAGCTCCATGCCATAGAACTGCCAGACCACCCATGCGCCTCCCGCCAACAGGATCAGCGCCAGCAACAAACTCGTCAGTTTCCCACGCACCCCACAGCGGGAGCCCGATATTTCCTCTTTGGAAGAGGTCCTTTCATTTCCCAAGCTCATTTTTATCCTCCCCGGATGCCCCACTTTGCAGGCAATCCGCTTTCATAAGATTTGATTTTGCAAGGGTGTCTCCAATGCCGATTCTGTCGACTGCGGGACTTACGGAAACCAACCACTTCGGCGGCCGTGGGCATAGTGCGGCGCCCACAACACGGAGGCTAAAAGGCGAACCTAGCGGGCACACTTCGCCCGCCCAGGTTCTAGACTAGAAAGGAAGAATAAAGGATGAAGCGCGGCGTCCCAAGCTCACGAAGGAAAGTTACAGGCAGCGAGTACACAGGGGGAATTTCTAACAATCTCCAGGCGCCATCGAAGGCGCCACGCGGAGAAAGGACCATGATTGGTTCGGACTTAACTTTGTACCCTGATCCGTTCTGATCACGACAATTCATGTCGCAACAAGTCATGGCTCCTACGGCCCCAGAGTTTGCCGTTTGACAACAGTTCGCGTCTTTGTCAGAGAGACACCCGGGCGAGTTGAGCAGGCGCAGATCGCTGCTTAAGATCGCCAAAAATGCAAGCAAAAGCGTAACAGCCCAGACTCTTTTCAACACGGCGTCCATTATAAATCACTTTCAGGCAGACAAAAAAGAGGCCGATCGCAGTCATGGCACTTCAGACACTTATCGAGAGGTCCCTGGAGCGCTTCTTTTTCCTCTTTTAGAGTTTAAAACTCGAACCTTATCCCGCCAACGGCGGTCGCGCCTGGGGTAACAAAACCGCTTTCGTAATACCCTCGGTTAAATACATTATCCACCTTACCGTAGAGGCGAATTGCCCGGAATTCAGAGAGGGGCCAGCGGTAGCTTATCCCCAGATCGGCTTTGGCGATCCCATCGAACCGATAAGCGCGACTCGCAAACGTTTCCGCATCGAAAATCGGCGCTAAGTAACCGCTGGATGCAACCAAATCGAAGTTGACAAAGAACCGGCGGCCTAAATGTTGCGTCGCTACCATTGAGAACTGATGATTGGGAATGGCAAAAGAGTGAACAATACCGGCAATCGAAGGCGCGCGCTGATCGGAGTTCGTATAGGTGTACGCAACGGTCAAATCCAGCCAGGGGACCAATGTCCCGCCCACGTCCAGCTCAAGTCCTCGTGCCAATCCACCCTGTGTGTTCCGATATCCGCCGAATCTCCCGAATGGATCGGTGGCCGGATTGATTGCGCCGGAAAAATCAAAAATGATCATTTCCTGAAGTCGTGTGTAAAAGTATGTCGCCGATGCCCGCATGCCACTCTTTGGGAGCGCTTGGTCCAACCCGATATCGAACGCAATGGAGCGATCCGGCCGCAAACGTGGATCTCCAAAAATGAAATAGCCAAAAGCACCAAACGACGCTCCGAAACGCTCAAACAACGAAGGCGCGCGGTAGCCGTTGCCGACATGGCCGCGTACTTTGGTACCACTGCGGCGGAAGAAGTAAGCAATTGACCCATCGCCGGTATATGCGTTGGGCGGCGCTTCAAAGGAAACTCCTTGATAGGGTACAGATATCGCAGGAGCGAAGCGCGGCCGGCTCAGTAAGAAGGATTGCAATCGAAAGGCCAAGGACAATTGCAACTGGTCTCCCAGCAGGCGCATTTGGTCCTGGACAAAAAGGGAATTACTACGTTGCGTTACATCGACTACCGAATTTTCAGCGGGATCGACGGGAAAGGAACGGTTGACAAACTTCTCATTCTCAAATTCATAACCGGCATCCACAAAATTAAAGCTGCCTAATCGTAAATTCAATCGCGCATTCAATGTATGGATACTTCCCAAAAAGTCGAAACGCGTATTCCCCTCGGGCTGCAGCGAGGCTCCGGCTGGGCCATTGCGATGCCTACGATCGGTGACGAGGCCCTGATAGATAACGTGATAGCCAAGCCGATCGCTTGGCTTGTGGGCAAACGTTACTAACCCAGAAAACAAGTGCGCCGACCGGCTACTGTCAGGATCTGCAGTCGAAGGAATGAATGTGGCGTTTCCAATGTTGAGTTCTCCAACGGGAGCACCGTTCCTGTACCTCCGGAATAACTCACCAGATAGAGGTACCGCATTGACAATTCCGCTCGCGACAAGGTGGCCCACAGCCTGCGGATCCGTGTCGACTTGCGAGAATGAATCGGTTGAATAGAGTCGCATGGACAATGTGGTTGCCGGCGAAAGTCGAAAACTGACTTGGCCATGACCGCTGCTGATGCGCGCCGTATTTTCTCCACTCACACCGCTGGAGACATTCAGATGAGAGGCGCCCAAGCTGTATGCCATGCGATCCGCGAGGAACGCACCGGAAACCTGGGCCCTTCCTCGAAATAGACCAAGACCTCCCCCTTCCAGTAGCAAATTCCCGCGCAGGGGCCCTCCCCCGCCTTTTGTAACGAGATTGACAACGCCTCCGATTGCGTTGGAACCGTAGAGAGAAGAACCCGATCCACGCAGCACCTCAATACGGTCCAGATTGGTAGGGATCAAATCCTCCAGAAGGCCGGAGGCGTCCCCCTGTGGCGCAGCAGCGTCGCGAAACCGAACGCCATCCAAGAGAACCGCGGTGTCTTCGTTGCGCAGACCACGCGTTTTAATCGTTGTTAACGCCCCCGGGCCACCCAGCGCTTGGACACGCAATCCTGCGATAACCCGCAGAGCTTCCGAAATCGTAACCTCATCACGCTGATCGATTTCTGCGGAGCTGATGACGCTGATCGCTTTGGAAACCTCATCGACGGGTTGCGCAGTGCCCGACGCGGTGACGACGACTTGCTCACGGATCACGGCCAATTGCAGTGGAATATCGACTTTCTCTATGTTCCCACGCTCCAAACGCACACTCCATGCCGCGGCGCGAGCGAAACCTTCCGATTCCGCATCCAGGAGATACTCTCCCGGCGCCAGATGTTCAAATCGATAGGTGCCCTCCTGGTCCGCAGTCACGCTCATGCGCCAAGTATCTCCGCGGGAATAAAGCCTCACAACCGCGTTGCCGACACCTGCTCCCTGCGGATCGATAACGCGACCGCTAATGGCGGCTCCCCTCGCCCCGAACGCCAGCGCGGTAGCAGCAAACAGCAGCGTAACGGCGAAGGAACTCCTGAAGGCCGAGCGCAGTCGACAGACTGCTGAAAAGCTCCTCTTCCTTACAATTCTTACAAACACTGGAACGAACATGTTGATGGTCCTTTCTCCTCCCCTTCGGAGGTTTCCAAGACACGTCGGAGGCAGGTTTCCTGACTTGCGGCAATCTGGCCTATTCTCCACGCCTTCCCATCCATATGCACGGGAACCCTTTTCGGATCGCCACCAAGACGTGATCGCTCTGTCTTGGCGATACGACCCTTTCAGGGGCGCCGCGATATACTGGGCAGTGGCGCCTTTCGTGGATTTTGCTGCCGTTTACAGTTGCGAGGGCAGTGGCGGATTTGCACCGCGCTTCCCACACGCCTTTCGTGCATCGTTTCTCTCGTAGATGCGCTCTTATATCGCCTGAGACAGATCGGCAAGGAAGGCGGGAATCGAGGAGACCGCAGAACTCGTGATCGTCATCGCCCGACACCAGCCGCTCTCCTGCGAAGCGTGGCGCGAACCTTACGCATTTAAGGCAGGTCTCCTGACTTACAGGTCAACACGCCGCCGGCGGCCTTCCCATCCCGAGGAACAGTGGCCTCACAAAACATGCCGGCGCGCTCTCTGTCTACAGTGGCGCGACCGTGCGGGCTTTTCACCCGCTTCCCTTTTAACTCGCCGGTTCAAGACGAGCACCTCAAATTGAATTATCAATATCATGAAGGCATCTTGGGGTCAAGAAACAAGGCGACTTACCCTCCAACGCCCGACAGAGCGGCGACTAATGAAAGCGGATCGACCCGTGCTCCACCGAGGCGCATCGACCAGTGCAAATGTGGCCCGGTGACACGGCCGGTAGCTCCCACATATCCAACGAGACTCCCCTTCGAGATGAGCTCTCCCTCGGACACTGCAAATCGAGAGAGATGCGCAAAATACGAGTAAAGTCCCCAGCCGTGGTCCAGAATCACAGTATTTCCTGAATAGTAAAGATCGGCAGCCAGCACGACTCTTCCCATATTGGGAGCCCCCACGGGCGTCCCTTCGCGGGCACGGAAGTCAGTTCCGCTATGAGGGTTGCGCAACTGCCCATTGAGGATGCTCCGGCTGCCAAAGCTGCTGGTAGCAACTCCGGATACTGGGCGCAGAAACGTTCCACTCCACAACCGCTCGGGTGAAACTTTTACAAAAATGGAACCCACCGTTTCGGACTCCTGCCGGATGCGCTCCAACTCTTCCGCCGGGGGCGTGACAAACTTTTCTTCCACTGTCAGTCGCCGAGTGGAAAACCATTTTCTCTTCACGCGGAGACGGCGGACCGCCTGGACGCTCACCCCATCCTGTCGAGTCCCATTCAGCTCCACCCCATAAGTACCGGGCGCAACATCCAGGTCAATTCCGATCAGGCCTTGCCACACTCTTCCATCCTGGCTGGAGAAAAAAGGAACCGCCCTTTCGAGAAGTTTTCCTTCAATTTCCTTCAACGGCATCGCTGAACGAACGGTCATCAACACCACTTCTCCGGGCTTGAGAGATCGAGCCCTATGAGAAATCTTCAGCGGACGCACTGTGGCTGAGAACGCAAAATGAGTTGCAAGAATGACCGATAGGAAAGCCGACAGGAAAGCAGATCTCCTTTTCAGTCGATGCGCGCGCGTGTAGTACATTTGCATGATTTCTCCCTGCTCCCCGGCTTTTCCGCGGGTGGCGGGTTCATGGTGAAGGAACAACTTGGATCATCCGGGCCACCTTCAGCGTGCCGGAACTCCGCCGGCCCGAGGCTTACTTTTCTTGAAAAGTAGGACCAGCGGGAGACACAAAAGGCACATCAGGGCGAGCCACCGAAAGCTATCTACGAACGCCATGAGTCTCGCCTGTCTGACTAGTATCCCGTAGATTACGGCATACGCCTGCTGCGCCGCTGCGAGAGGCCCAACTTGTGAGCTCAGTCCCTCCTGGATCGCATGGAGCCGCTGTTGGAAAGCAGGATCATAGGGCGTCAAATGGGAAACCAGCGTAGCCTGATGCATTTGTCCGCTTCGAAAAATCATGGTGGTGGCAACCGATATACCAACACTTCCCCCGATATTGCGCATCAGATTATAGAGACCCGCTGCGTTGCCCATCTGCTCATTGCGCAGTGTTCCCATCGACAGCGTGGTCAGCGGGACAAAAATAAAACCCATGGCGAACCCACTGATGATATTCGGCCACACCACACTGTCCATTGCAATCTCAAGATTGACATTCCCCAGCAAAAACGTTGAAACGCCAAGGATCGCCAAGCCCACCACGATGAGGAATCGACTATCAATTCTGCCAATCAGGCGGCCAACGATATTGAGTGAAACCATCGCACCCAACCCACGCGGACTTACCGCCATACCGCTCTCTTTGGCTGGATAACCCAAAAGCGTCTGCAGGAAGAGTGGCAGGGACGCCATCGTGCTGTACAGCACCGCGCCTACGATGGTCATCAAGAACGTCCCCACGGCAAAGTTACGGTTGGCGAAAACACGCAGATCGACAATCGGTTCCCGGGCGCGCAGTTCGCGAATGATGAACGCGACCATGCAGGCACAGGAGATCACGGCAAACCAACGTATCCATACCGCCGCGAACCAATCTTCTTGCTGGCCCTTGTCAAAGATCAACTGCAGCGTTCCAAGCCATAGCGTCATCAATCCAAACCCTAGATAATCGATGGTGCGACGCGCCCCTGCCTTGATGTACGGGGGGTCCTCGACAAAGGCTTGTGTCATCAGAATGGCAAGAACTCCCACCGGAAGATTGATGTAGAAAACCCACCGCCAAGAGTAATTATCCGTGACCCATCCGCCCAGTGTCGGACCAATAATGGGCGCAACCACAACGCCCATACCGAACACGGCCATTGCCACGCCGCGCTTGGCAGGTGGAAAACTCTCCAGCAAAACCGACTGCGCGATCGGCTGCAGTGCCCCGCCGCCCACGCCTTGCACGACACGCGCAAACACCAGCATGCCCAGGCTAAGTGCCGCGCCGCACACAAACGAGGACAAGGTGAAGATCACCACACAGGTCATCAAAAACCGCTTGCGCCCAAAGAAGCTGCTCAGCCAACCACTTGCAGGCAGGATGATGGCGTTTGAGATCAGGTAGCTGGTGAGCACCCAGGTGGCTTCCTCGGTAGTGACGGAAAGATTCCCTGCGATGTGAGGCAGCGCTACATTCGCTACGGATGTGTCCAGTACTTCCATGAAAGTGGCCAGCATGACCGACCCGGCGATGATCCAGGGATTATGGCTAGGCCGCCACTCCTGGGGATCCGCGGCTGGATGGCTCCCCAGTTCACGATCGCTCATTTCACCTTCACCTCCGGCACAACCGACATCCCGGGCCCGAGTACATGAGCGGAGTCAGGAGGCTCATCAAAGAGGATCTTGACCGGCACGCGCTGCACGACTTTGACGTAGTTGCCGGTCGCATTTTCCGGCGGCAGCATGCTGAAGCGCGCGCCCGTACCGGTTTGGATGCTATCGATGCGACCCTTAAAAGGCCTGTCCGGATAGGCATCCACGCGGATCTTGACAGGTTGTCCCACCCGCAACTCTCTTAGCTGCGTCTCCTTGAAATTGGCAACGACCCACAGGTCGGCTGGCACAATTGCCATCAACGCCTGGCCAACCTGCACGAAAGCGCCTGCCACAACGATCTTGCGTGTTACGCGCCCGGCTTCGGGGGCATAGATTCTAGTGTAAGAGAGTTCAAGTTCAGCCTGCGCCATCGCTGCCCGCGCCTGTTCAATATCGGCAGCGATCGTCTCAGCCTCGAATTTACTCACCGCTACCTGTTGCGTTGCCGTATTGGCGGCTGCCAAACGCCCCGAGGCTTCACCAACTTTCGCTTGCGCTCCGCTCCGCTGCGACTCCATTTGACGGAGATTTGCGTTCGACCATTGCTCGGTGGCCCGCGCCTCGGCAACCTGCGCTTCCGCGGCCGCAACCCGAGCGTGCGCTGCCTCCAGTTGGGCAGCGGACATACGGGCAACCGTGGTCACCTGATCCAGTTGCTGGCGCGAAACTTCATCGCGCTCATACAACTCCTGGTAACGCTGGAGATCCGCATTGGCACGGACAGCTTCGGCCTGAGCTGCCGCTTGCAGCGCGCGCGCCTGCTCCCAATTAGCTCTGGCGGTCAAGACGGCGGCACTCACCTGCTCCAAGCGGCTCCGCGCCGCGGCGACCTCTGCTTCTGCAGCCTGCAACTCGGCTTTCGCTCTCTGTAACCCAGACAACGTCTCCTGCATCACCGCGCTCGTATTGGCCCGCGTCAGTTCGACATTCGTGCCCGCGGTCCGGTGTTTGGAAATCTCCTCCTGCAAGGTCGCCTGCGCCTGCGCGAGGCGCGTCTCAAAATCACGCCTGTCCAGCTCAACCAGAAGATCCCCCGGTTTCATCCTTTGGTTGTCGCTCACATACACCTTCAAAACATGTCCTGCTACTTTGGGACTGATCTGTATGATCCGACCCTCAATAAAGGCGTCGTCCGTCGACTCATGCGATCTCGCGTAGAGGTAGTAGCGAATGCCAAAGACAAGAGCGACAACAAGCAGCACCACCACCGCCAGTGCGGCAGAGCCTTTGTAAAACGGGCTCCTCGTCCCGGCCTTCGGCTCCTGGTGCGACTCGACACCGCCCGGCCGATCCAAAACTTTGGCCATAATCCTCCTCGACGTTACCAGCGAAACGATTCTACGCTTCCAAGTACCGCTGCCAGGTTGATGCGTGCGGTGTTGTACTGTGCCAGCGCCCCTGTTTGAGCATCCCGCGCGCTTGCAAGAGCCGTCTGTGCATTCATCACCTCGATGTTGCTAGTCACCCCGGCCGCAAATCGATCCCGCGCCATCTGTAGTTCGCGCTGGGCCAGCACCCATGCCTGATCGGCCGCCCGTACTTGCTCGGCTGTGGTTCCCAACGTTTGCAGCGCCAGTCTCACTTCCTCTTCCACCTGAGCCCGTAAATCGTCCAACTCCAATTCCGCCTGGCGTCTGCGGCTGCCTGCCGCCACAATCCGTCCTCGAGTCGTTCCTCCGTCAAAAATGGGCACATTCAGGCGTACGGCAACGCTGCGAGTGGGGAGCGCCGCTTCATTTACGTTGATGCCACTCGGTCCATAATCGCCAACAAACTCCAGTGACGGGAGCCGCTCAGCCTGGGCCGCCCGCAGTTCATACCGATGGAGTCTGACCTGCTCCTCAGCGATTCGAAGTTCTATCCGGTTGTGATCGGCAGCGACCATTGCAGCCTGCACGGAAGGTAAAGTCTCCACCGTAAATTGGAGAGAATCGGTCAAGACCAGCGCTCCACCCAGCGGCAGGCCCGTCCCACGCAGAAGCTGTAAACGCGCCCGCTGGGAGGCTGTCTGCGCCTGCGTCAGACGTACTTGCTCCTCGGCTAGGCGTGTTTCTGCTCGTGACACATCCACCCCAGTCGCAATCCCAGCATTGCGCTGATCCTGCGCCAGCGTAAGCAGGCTGCGAGCCATTTCAACGTTGGCCCGCGCCGCATCCACTCCCCGCTCAGCGCGCAGCGCCTCAAGATAAGCAAGCGCCGCCATCGTTGTTACTTGCCGACGAGCAAGTTGTTCCCGCAGACCGGCAATCCTGACATCGGCCCGACCCGCCTGCAATTCCCAGAGGGCATCCAGGTCGAGGATACTTTGCACCAGTTGCAGCCGCGCATCGAAATTGCTGAAAGGGCCAACGAACGTCGAAAAGCCGGGAAAGAAACCAGGCCGAAAACCGAAGGCGGCCAGGTTGCGTGTAACATTGGCTTGATAAGCCGACCCTGACAGATTCGGGAGTAGGTTGGCGCGGGCTTCCGTCTCTCGCCCTCGCGCTTCCACCTTCCTTTCTCCGGCAAGCAGCGCGGTCAGATTACTGCGAAGCGCACGGCTGACGGCATCCTGAAAACTGAGCGGAATCGGGCCCGGGGGTAATCCATCCGGTACATTGGCAACGTCCAATTGCCCTTCCACGGGCAGGAAAACAGCCAGCGCTGTCGGCATTGAAACCAACACGAGGCGAACAGAAAGAAGCGCGGACGTTGCAACCAGCCACCTCAGCACACCTCCAATGTTGCTGCTCATGTATTCTCTCCCCTTTCGCGGTCGCTCTCGATCGAGCGCTGCACGTTATTTCGCAGCTTTGTCAACAGCCGGCTCAGTAGGATCTTCTCTTTACTACTCATCACCGTGTAAATCCTGCGAATTTCTGCGTAATGGCCTGGCAGAATCGATTCCAATAGCGCCTCTCCTGCTTTCGTGATGCGCGCGATTCTCACCCGCCGATCTCCCTCCTGGCCCACGCGCTCAAGCAGGCCTCTCCGTTCCAGGCTGTCGACCAGCGCCGTAATATTGGCCCGGCTCACCAGCAACAGTTCGCCAATCTCATGTAAGGGTCGCCCCTTATTCTCGCTCTCCCTCAAAATCATCAATACGTTGCCGGCGGACAAAGACAGCCGTTTCGCGCTCAGTCTGCGCGCAAAGTGGGACGCGACCACGCCATAGGTATAAATTAGGTTGAGGTGTAATTCGACCGATGGTTCGTGAAATCCTCGATAGCGCCGCGCATGGCGCAGCCAACGATCCAGCGAGTAGAACGAGGCTCGTTTGTCTGTTTCCCATCCTCTACTTCCGGACATTTTAATCATGGGTCTCTGTATAATAATTAGCTATCAGATTGTCAATGATTTAATATTATAATCACGAACAATCCAACGAAGGTGTCACAAGGAAAACAATGAGACGTGTTATTGAATGTTGCGGATGGAAATCAGGGATCAACTCGCTCTGGCGGTGTAAAGGTCCAAGGATAGCACGACCCGTCAAGGCTCCACGGCCCCGTCGCCGCCGCTCTCAAAGAGATATCCCGCCCCGCGCACTGTTTTCAAATGTGCCGGGGCTTCGGGATCCGCCTCAATTTTCTCCCGCAGCCGTCGGATACAAACATCCACACTGCGTGGAGACACGAAACGATCCGTGCCCCAAACGGCGTCAAGCAATTCATCGCGCGAAAAGACCCTGTTGGGATGAGCGGCCAAGTGATAGAGCAAGCGAAACTCGAGCGTGCTCACAAGAATGGACTTCCCGGCACGGCTGACGCGATAGGAGTCAGGATCGATCCGCAGTGATCCAACTTGGATCGCTTTCTTAACGTCATTGAAGGGCTCGGTCCGACGGAGCAGTGCCTTCACGCGCGCCATGAGTTCCCGCGGGCTGAACGGCTTGGTGACATAATCGTCAGCCCCCAACTCCAGCCCTAGAACGCGATCCACTTCTTCATTGCGCGCCGTTAGCATCAGGACCGGCAGTCGATTCATTCTTGGGTTGCGCCGGATCTCTTTGCAGACCTCTAGTCCAGAAAGCTTCGGCAACATCAGGTCCAACAATAGCAAGTCTGGCAGGGACTTCCTCAGCTCTGCCAGTCCAGTGATGCCATCGCCCACCGCGGCCACCTGATAGCCTTCTCTCTCCAGATTGTAACGTACTAACTCAACGATATCTTTTTCATCTTCGATGATCAGAATCTTGCGCATGTCGCTGCGGTCGATGATAAATCGCCAGAGCGAAAATATCACACAATCGGCGATAAAGAAGAGAGTTGATGTGAGATGGCTGAGCGTACCAGGGGCGTGTCATAAGAAGGACACGCGTGAGCTCACGCCTTGACTTCGTCGCCGAGACCTCGCTTCCAAGCAACTGAGTCTGCCCGCCCTTCAATCGGTAACAAACATTTCATGTGACCGTCACAAGGTTGTAACAAACCTTCCCTACTCTGGAAATGGCTCAGGAGCCTCAATTTCCGGCAGCAATTTTTCTGCAAGGCTCTTCGCGATGGGAGAAAATATCATGCGAGCTTCATGGCTGGGACTGGTCGTGGTCGGGCTCTCTATAGCAAGGCTAGTCGTAGCGGAATCACAAACAGATCAAGTGGGCGCCTGCCAACCTGCAGAAGTATCACGAACAGAGGAATCGGCCGGCACGCTCCAACAGGAGCAAGAGATACAAACGCTGAGCCATCAGCTTGAACAACAACCTGGCAATTCTGCTTCAATCGGTGAAATCGCCAACACGAAGGCGCCCCATGTACAGGGCGCTAAATTGCCCAAAACATCCGCCCAGGGAGTAACGAACAACTCCGCGGAACCATGCCTGGCAATCGCCGAAAGGCGAATCGATCCGGACACCAAAAAGGAGCCTGAACGCCGCGCCGCAGAATTGGCGTTCAGTGGTGATCTTAGCTTACGCCACGAGGCATTCCTCCAGAATGGCGCCATGACTCGTCAACGGGAGAGGTTGCGCCTCCGGCTCAACATCACCAGCAACCTCACCGATACAATTTCTGGCGGCCTTTCGGTAACGACTGGCGGCATTGACGACCCAACTTCCAGTTATCAGACGGTCACTGAACTTTTCGCCCACAAACCGATCAGGTTTGATCGTTATTTCCTAACCTACCAACCCAATTCATGGAAAGCCTTGACCCTAACCGCTGGCAAGTTTGCTTATCCCTGGTACCGAACACCGCTGACTTTCGACAACGACATCAATCCCGAGGGTATTGCCCAGACACTGCGGTTCGACTCTAACGGCCCACGGCTCAAGAATGTCACGCTCGTCGGCTTCCAACTGCCATTTCATGAGACGGGTCACGGCTATGGCAGTTTCATATTCGGCGGACAAGTTCAAACTCACTGGAGACTTTCCGACAAGGCGATGTTTCGAGTCTATGGCGCGGGAGTCAACGTTACCGGTGCTGACTCCATCGCCGCTGCGCTAGCCAAAGGCACACTCAGGCCGGGCCTACCTAGCACCAACCGTCTCCGGGTAAACTCATCAGGCGATGTGATCGGCTACCAGTCGAGGTTTCTCTATCTGGATCTAATCGGCGTGCTCGACTATCGCTTGCATATGCGGCTCCCGCTACAGGTACAGTTCAACCTCGTCAACAACATTCACGCTGCCACGCGGGAACGGCGCGGCTACTGGGCTGAGATACGATTGGGTAGGCCTTCGGAGCCAAAAGAGTTCCAGTTGGGCTACACCTTGGTACGGATTGAGCCAGACGCAGTGATCGGCGCCTTCAACGAGAGCGATCTGCGGGCACCGACCAATGTTCTTAACCACCGGATCACTTTCGGTTATCAGATACGAAGCAATATTTTATTCAGTTTCACTCTCTGGCTTGGGCGACTGGCGAAGCCGCATTCCAACCCTACGCTGGTAGCGCCGGACTTCCACGCTACTTGCGCTTCGACGCTGCTTGCAGCGTGCGGTGATCCATATCTGAAAAGGATGCAGTTTGACATCACTTACAAGTTCTAAATCGAGCTGCCATCAAAGCCATACCGTTCCAGCTAGAATCTGGCGCCGCGGGATGGATCATTCAACCGAGAACTCGCTCGGCGAGACGGATAGTGCGCGCTGCGTGGCCAACCGTGAGGTTCGCCTACCAAATAGCCAAACAACCAGGCGGTACGCCAACAATAAAGCCAGAATGATCCCGTAACGGATCGGTTTCGTATGGTCGGACTTCACCAACCAGTAGTAATGCACTACACCGGCCATCGCGCTGATATAAACAAGGCGGTGCAGCCTCTGCCAGTACTTGCCGCCTAGACGCCGAATCCAGCCCGCGGTAGAGGTGATCGCCAGCGGAAGCATCAATGTGAATCCAGTGAACCCCACCGTGATAAAGGGCCGCTTGCCGATATCCTTGATCATGTCCGAAACGTCAAAAAATTTGTCCAGCCATACATAGGTAGTGAAGTGGAGACATCCGTAGAAAAACGCAAACAGCCCCAGCATTCTGCGAAAGCGAACCAAGGCGGGTTGCCTCAAAAGTTTGCGCATCGGAGTGACGCTGAGCGTGAGCAACAGGAACATCAGCGTCCAGTCCCCGGTAAAATGCGTTATGTGTTCGATAGGATTTGCTCCCAGGCCGTGATGTGTTCCGCGCCAGGCTAATTGCGCCAGCGGCACGACACAGAGCAGAAATACGAGCGCTTTGATCCACTTCTTGAACAGGATCGACTTCATGACCGCGCTGAGCTTCATCAGAAATATTTCCGAAGGTCCATTCCGGCATAGAGCTGGGCGACTTGATCTGCGTACCCGTTGAACATCAGGGTCTTACGTTTAAAGAATTCGCCCAGCCGTCGTTCTTTGGCCTGGCTCCAGCGCGGGTGATCCACATTGGGATTGACATTGGAATAAAATCCATACTCGCGGGGAGCCGCCAAGTTCCACGTAGCGGGCGGCTGCCGCCCCACTAGGCGGATCTTCACAACGGACTTGATACTCTTGAATCCATACTTCCAGGGGACCACCAGGCGAAGCGGCGCTCCGTTTTGATTGGGAAGGACTTCACCATACATCCCCATGCAGAGAAGCGCCAGTGGATGCATCGCTTCATCCATTCTCAGCCCTTCCAAATAAGGGAAAGAAATCCCCGCAAAGCGCGCCACGGGCATCTGCTTCGGGTCATAGAAGCTTTCAAACGCCACAAACTTTGCCTTGGAGGTAGGCTCGACCTGCTTGAGCAATCCATTCAGGGGAAAGCCGATCCAGGGAACGACAATGGACCAACCCTCGACACATCGATGGCGGTAAATCCGTTCTTCCAGCGGAGCGATCTTCATGATGGCGTTGATGTCGAAAACCTTTGGTTTCTTTACTTCTCCTTCCACCGCCACGGTCCATGGCGAGGTTCTAAAGTTCCTGGCCAGCGTGGCCGGCTGTTCCTTATCGGTCCCGAACTCGTAAAAGTTGTTGTAATGGGCAACATCGTCAAATGGCGTGATCTTCTCATCCGTGCTGAAGGGACCCCTAACCACGTTCAACTTGGTACCCGCCTGCACGCGCAATGACGGCCAGACGATTTCTCGACCCAGGCGGTCGGCAATCAACGCGGCCCCTGTAACGGCAACGCCGGCAACAAACTTCCGGCGGCTCAGATAAACGTTCTTTGAAGTGACTTCCGAATAGGGGATATCCGACGGTCTTCGAATCAGCATAACTCTTACCCTCCCAATTCCCGTGGCCAGGGTTGACCACTTCCTCACTACTCTTTTACGGCAACGGTCGCGACACGGATGCTCTTTTTCTACATTTTCGAAACATTTGGTTCCGACCATATCGATCCCTGAAGAAGCAGGACCCAACCTTCTCCCACATGGGCTTCGGTATCCAAGCATACGAGGATAACGAGTTTTCCAGACAAAACAAACGTCAGGCAGGGCATCAGACGTTCCGGAACTGCAAAAGATTTCCAGAGAGCTTGATCGCCTGCAGAGAAATCCGATGGAGGTAACCGAGTACTTCCGCAACCAAGCATTGGATTCGCCGTTGCTGCAAGGCGCCTTCATTTTCCTGATCCTTGGTTGTGCATTCAGAGCGTTGCCGAGTTTCTACAGCACCAGCTAGAAAGACGGCGGGCAGAAACCAGAAAGCAGAAGGCGGTAGACGAAAGTACTGGAGCGCGAGATTTGTCCCAAGTGGATACGGGGTTGTCGCGAACTTTGGTGAGTGATGATGCGGGTGTGTACCGGGCAACGCAGTTGGAGGTGGGCAACTATGAGGTCAAAGCGGAGCTGGCGGGTTTTCAGACCTCAATCCGAAGGGGCATCCAAAGGGCTTTGTCCGGGACGTTTGATATCCGAACAGAAGAAAAGATCTGCTAGAGAGGTTGGGTCGACTTACCCGTACGTGCTTGATTTCATGGTGCCGAAGGGGGGACTCGAACCCCCACGCCCTTGCGAGCGCTAGCTCCTGAAGCTAGTGCGTCTGCCAATTCCGCCACTTCGGCAAGCCGTGCAGAGTGACGGAATTATATCCAAAAACAAAGGGCTACCACAAACCTACGAAGTTCCCCAGCCCTCCCATTTCAACACATTACCGAACTTTGCACGCAAATGATTCCCAACAGCGAAACAAATGCCTTATATTTGGATCCTATGGATACAGAACAGGCATTTCTCAATGAGGCAAGAGCGTCTTTCTTGAAAGATTATCTCCCAAAAATCGAAAAATGCATGGAACTCCTGTCCGACCAGGATCTCTGGTGGCGTCCCCATGAAACCGACAACAGCGTGGGAAACTTATTGCTCCACTTAGCCGGCAACGTGAGACAGTGGATCATCTCCGGCATCGGGGGCGCGCCGGACCGCCGGGAGCGGCAGCAAGAGTTTAACCAGCGTGAACCGGTACACGGACATGCGCTGTTGCGCGACCTTCGTTCAGCCTTGCAGGAGGCAGACGCGATATTGGCTGCCATGCAGACGTCCGAATTTCTAAAACCCCGTGTGATTCGAAACCTCGAGCGCACACCCCTGCAGGCGATTTTCCACGCTGTACAACATTTCGCGTACCACACTGGACAAATTATTTACATAACAAAGCTGAGAAGCGGTAAGGACTTGGGCTTTTTACAAAGCAGGAGAGAGAAGCGAACTGCTCCTGATTAATTTACCTTAAGGAAGGATCCTTTTGACCGTCCAGAGTCTTGTTAAGGACGTGGGAACGCTGGAGTTTTCCCAGACAGTTATCGAAGAATCGCACCGCCGACCGGTAGTGGTTGACTTCTGGGCTTCGTGGTGTGGGCCCTGCCGTTTTCTCGGGCCTATCCTGGAAAAGCTCGCCGAAGAGTTTCATGGTGATTTTCTCCTAGCAAAGGTCGACATTGATGCGCATCCAACAGTGATCGTCTCTTCAGGGAACGGATGTACCCATTTAGCAGAAGGAGAAAGATCGTAAGTTCTCGATTCGCTTTTTCAAAGGTAGTTTGGTCAATCAACCTTTCATCAAAGCAAGTTTGAATGTATACCGTAGCCATCGTAGTCGTTCGGAGCTTTCTCCCCCCCCACATAACGGCCCGGAGCCCAGAGTTTGCCGATGACTTATGCACCTGCGACGCATGGCAGGATCGAATATCCGATAACCAATAACCAGGGTGATGTAATTTTCTTTGACGTCACCAATAACCAGTAACGTCTTGACTTTTCGTCCAGTACAAACTCAACATAGACCGACGGTTTGAGCCGTTGGCAACCCGTGCCTGTGCGACGCCAATCGCTCACGCGGACCTAATATCATGAGTGAAACTTTGAACGAAGAGCAAAAGCGGAAACTCGAAGAACTCGCCAAGACTCCCATTCAACTCACCGTTCCGGCAGGAGTACTCAATTTGCTACTGCAATACCTGAGTTTTTGCGCCGAGTGCAATCCTTCGGTCATTCCTCGCAATGACGAAAAGGGCCAGCGTGATATCCACCGAGAACCGCTTTTATACGGAAATCTGAGAGAACTGGTTCACCTAATCGATGCCTGGTATGCGGAAATGCAACGGCAGATCGCGGATGCCGGGGGCAACCTGGATGCTCTGAAGGCATCGTCGGAACGGATCCAGTAGGAATCGATACGGCTTTTTGCAATATTACGCACCAGGCCACCTCGCGCCAGCCTCGATTGACGCAGTAGAAGGGCTCCTTCTCCTCTCAGTTTCTCCTACTTTTTCCACGTTAACCCACAGAACTTTTTCTAGATACTCGAGGTCAAAGGGCTTGATGATGTGATCGGATGCTCCCATACCTAGGGCGACACGCCCGATCTCCTTATCCGTCACACCTGTGACCAAAATAACTCCGATGTCTTTATTGTACTCCTTGATTTCTTTCAGAACTTGCAGCCCACTCTTGCTAGGCATCCAGATGTCAAGCAGCACAGCCTTTGGGCTTTCTTGGCGGACATTTTCAAGGGCTTCCAGTCCATCGGAAGCTGTCACTACTGCGTAGTTCTTTTTCTCCAGGAACTGCTTGAGTAAATCAACAATGATCGGGTCGTCGTCCACCACCAGAATTTTGGCCATATCTCGTCCCTGTCCTCGAATATGTCGTCGCACTTGTCTACCCTGAAACCGACAGGTCCTAAATCGGAAGGCGAATCTCACCCTCTCCTGCCCAAGCAAGTCAGACAGCTTTCGGTTCGGCGCTCATCATGATGAAACACGCGGCAGGAAAATCTTGAAGGTGGTCCCAAGTCCCAACTGGCTGTTGAACCGAATATCGCCACCGTTCTGTTTGACAATCCCGTAGACGATTGAAAGACCCAACCCGGTTCTCTTCTCCTTGTTCTTAGTGGTGAAAAACGGTTCAAAAATGTGGGATTGAACCTCCGGGCTCATTCCCGTGCCTGTGTCGCTCACCGACAACACCACCCAGGAACCAGGAGGAACGGTGGAAGGCTTTCGCACGGGTGTCTCAGCTACGTCCGTTTGGGCAGCCTCAATCGTGAGTTTACCCCCTTCCGGCATGGCATCGCTGGCATTGATTACCAGGTTGGTGATGACTTGCTCGATCTGTCCCGGATCCACCCTGACCTGTCCAACTGCACGATCCAGGAGAGTAACCAACTCTACATCGGGCCGAACTGCGTGCCGAAGTAGCTTCTCCATGTTGGTTATGATCCCATTCAGATCCACGACTTCCAGGTGAAGCTCCTGCTTTCGGCTAAAAGTCAATAGCTTGCGGGCCAATACCGCAGCCCGTTCCCCCGCGCTCTTGACTTGTTCAAGATTCCCCCGCAACGGGTGGCCGGGGGGGAGTTCTATCAGACTTAAGTCAGTGTACCCGCTGATTGCCATCAGGAGGTTGTTGAAATCGTGCACGATCCCCCCTGCAAATCTGCCGAGAGCCTCTATTCTGTCGACATGACGCGCATATTCTTCAAACTTCTTGCGCTCGGTGATGTCGCGAAAAATACACCGCAAAACACGCCGGCCGGACAAGTCAATGACCTGTGCTATCACCTGGATATCCCTAATATCGCCCTGCTTGGTGCGGTGTCTGGTTTCAAAGTCGTCCCGCCCTTCACGAAGTATCTCCTCAATGTGTGCCGTTGTTGCCTCAGGAGTCTCGTTTACTTCAAAGTCAGATATGCGTAACCTGGAAAATTCTTCATGAGAATAACCGAGTTGTCGGCAGACCGCCTCGTTGAAATCCAGCACTCTTTTACTCTCAGGATCAATGATCACACTGCCATCGGGCGCCTGGTTGAAAAACGTGCGATAACGCAGTTCAGCCTCCTGAAGGCTGATTACTAATTGCCTCTGTTCCGTAATGTCCCGCGCAATCGCTGAGGCGCCTACTATATTGCCGGCTGCATCGTTGACGGGAGAGACTTTTAGCGAAACGTCAATCGTCCTGCCATCCTTCGTTATGCATGGAATTTCAATGTGATCGATGTGGTCCCCAGCGCGGATTCGCGAAAGGATCTCCTGCGCCTGATTGAGATGATCCCGGGGCACCAGGATGAAACCAGGCCGTCCTTTGATTTCCTCGGCGGAGTATCCATACGTTTTGGCGGCGCCGGAGTTCCACGTGACCACAACTCCATCCAACGTATAGCTGATGATGGCATCCTCCGCACTTTCTACGATAAAAGCCAGTTGTGATAGCGCCTCTTCCGTCCGTTTGTGCTCCTCAATCTCCCGTTGCAATGTCGCATTGATTCTTGAAAGATCCGACGTTCTTTCTTCTATCCGTCTTTCCAGCTCAGCGTGGGACTTTTGGAGAGCCTCCTCCATGCTCTTTTTTTCTGTAATGTCGCGGGCCACGGCATAGGCCACGCCTTTTTCGACTAAGGGAAAACCTGTCCATGCCAGCCATTTGTAAGAGCCATCTTTACACCGGTAGCGATTTTCAAAATACAGGACCGGTGCACCACGCGTGAGTTGCTCCATGGCCGCGAGAGTGGCCGCGCGGTCGTCCGGATGAACAAATTCCAGGAAGCGGGTCGCCAAAAGTTCGGACTTCGTAAAGCCCAGCGTCTTTTCAAAGGCGGGGTTGATGTATGTGAACCGCCCGTCCAGGTCCGCGACGCACAGCAAATCCAGTGAAAGGGAAAAGAGATGCCAAATATTTTCTTGCATCTCCGAAGAAACGAACTGGAACTCATCCCTGGATTCCATAGATGTTAAAGACTCTCATCCCCTCCTTCTTGGAACTGGAATTTCCGGTATCGAAGATGCATTGACCGAGGGATTTGATGATCCCTCTCATAGCAGGGGCTAGCTATAACTAACGAATGGTCGAGCAATTTCAGGACCTGCCCATTTTTCGGGGGGGGGGGGGGATACTCATAAGCCTCATATATTCAATATGTTAGGAGAGAAAAGGCTGAGCCATTAAACCTGCAAATAGGTACACAGGTCTCTTGATCGAACACCGACTCGCCCTAAAATGCCACCGGAAGATACCAATTTCAACAAGATTTGGTAATTCCAATCTCATCGCCTGGGAAAGGGAGAGATGGCATCAGACTTCAAATCATTGCAGGGCTGCCGTGAGCCTTGCTCAGCCAGTGCTGGTCAGACAACCGACACCACCAGTAGAATCACAATTCTTAAACTGGAGCTTTCGCATTAGACTTGCCTCCTATTGCTATTGCAAAACTTCTACAAGGGAAATCTCCAGCCTGCGGATGGAACGATGCATCGGCGTCCGTGCAGAGACTAATATGTCATAGCAATCCACCGCTATCCGCGTCTGGTCGCCACTTTAGACGCAATTACAGTGCGCCGAGTTCAAACCACGGCCCTTCTGGCGCTTTTCACGGAAGATGAGGCATATGCTCGCCTAGGCTAGATCACTCGCCTGCTGCGCGCGGGAAGTTGGGGTTTGAATACTTCGGTGACGGGTTCGTACACTCCATCCTTCGCCATGGGCACATACTCAAAGCCACGGCCGATGGGATCGTCGTAGCGCACCGTCGTGTAGTCGATCCCCAAGGCGCTGTAAATGGTGGCAAAGATGTCTTCATTACGGATATCTCGATTGGAATGCCACCCAAAGTCGATGACACGATTGCCGGTCCTGTCAGTTTGACCAATGACCTGTCCACCCGCAGTCCCGCCCCCGGCAAAAAGAGAAAACTGACGCAGGAAATGATCGCGTCCACCTTGCCCATTGTAACCAGGAGTACGTCCAAACTCTCCTTGCACTACAATCAACGTATCGTCAAAGAGGGTTTTCCCAGGTGTCTCCGGCGACGGCTTGCTTTGGAGGTCCTTGATTAAATTCGCTAAACCATAGTCTAAGGAGGGAGCAAGAGTCAGCAGGCTGTTATTGCCGGCGTAAATGTTGCTGTGCATGTCCCATCCACCCAGTGTAATGGTGATGAATCGTGTCCCCTTATTTGCAGCCAGAAGATTTCTGGCGACAATGCATGCGCCTCCGAACACCGACTGGCCGGCACGCTGGTTTCCGAGCGGTGGAGGAGAGTAACGTGTTGTTTCCTCCGTTGAGTACTGAAATGCCTGCTTGACTTCTTGGCTGCCCATCAATGTCAACGCCGACTTGTAAAATTCGCCCATGTCGTCGACGCTCTTGCCAAGGGGAGAGTCGATGCGCAGCGGTGAATCCAGATCCCGAATCAACCCCCATCGGCTGTCAAACCGTGACGGTCCGTCTGGATGGGCTAGCCCAGCCAAGCCAGTGGGCGCGGGGGAAACCTGAAACGGCGCGTACTTTGAGGAGATGTACCCGGATCCTACCAGATTGATGGAATTGAGAGCAACAAAACCGGGCAGCACGTCGCTTGCTTTCCGGCGCGACTCCATTTCCAAGGCCACTACGGCACCGATGTTGGGACTGACGTTGCCCAAAGCCCCCGTGGGGCTCCGTCCGATCTGAGCCCAAGTCTGCGCTAACTCGTGCGCCAGCGCCTTGCTGAGCACGGAGCGCACGACTACGATCTCCCCCAAAAGATCGGACAGGTTGGGTAATAAAGTCCGTGATATTTTGATGCCGCCGTAGGTCTCAGGCATCAAGTTCAATGGCTGACCGTTGACCGCAGGGGGACGCATCACGTCGGCGTCCTCTTTGTAATCAAATGTATCGACGTGACTAGGAGCGCCGGCAAGAAACACAAAGACACAATTTTTCGCGGTTCCCACGGTTGGTACCTTGGCCTGCGCCAGAACATCGATGGGCCGTAATACGCGCGCAAAGTAATAGCCGCTCACGCCGGTTCCCGCAATCCGGAAAAACTGCCGCCGGCTAAAACCTGGACCCGATATAAAAGAAAACATTCGGCTGTGTTCCCCATTACACTGGCAACTGCGTTTGCTCATTCCCTGCTCCATAAAGAAATCAAGAAAATCAGGAGTCGCATGCGAATTTTCAGTAATTGAAGATAAAATCCACTTTGTTAATGAACGCAAACTGCAGGTCTTCCAACTTAGAAGCCGAAACTGGATCACCCAGATATAGGATCGACTTGTCCAGCTCCTCCAGACTGGGAAGGCGAGAGAGGGTCGCCAGATACAAGCGCGTCACCCTCTCCGCGGGAGTGAGATCCTTGTTCGCCCACAGCTTGCCCACCGTGCTATTAACGTTTGAAACCTTTATGCGCGTGGTGACAAAACTGTTATTCAACAGCGCCAACGCCTGCAAGATCGAACCCTCGCTGGATCTCGACCGATCGTCGCGATTGCCCCGCAGAAACGCATCCAAAAAAGTGCGCATCTGCAAGTTCCCCAACGGCTCTATCGTATCTGGCAATTGCATTGCCCAATTAACCGGTTTGCTGTAAGCGCTCCCGCGAGGTTGATAGCTCGCCGGGACATTGGTCGCCTGCGTGATAACATCGGCAATCTCTTCGGCCTTCAACCGGCGCGGGAATTTGCGCGCAAAATAGGGAATATGCGCATCCGACCACGCCCCCGGGTAGCTACATGAAAGCTGGTAGGTCGCCGACTTCATGATCGTGCCAATCAGGTACTTCAGATCGTAATTGTGTTGCTCGAAGTCTATGGCCAGCGCCTCCAGTAACTCAGGCTGATTCGCCTGCAGCAACCACCCTTCCGGTATCTTCGCCTCAATGCTGATGCGGTCCAGGTCAAAATTATCCGCCGGCTCGACGATACCCAGCCCAAACAACTCCTTCCAAACATAGTTCACAGTAGCGCGCGCAAATTGATGATCGGAGGTCAGCATGCGCGCCAGCGCAGAGCGGTAAGTCTCTGCCGGGTTGGGTCCGTAGGCATCAAAGGGACTACCATCGGGCAAATACTTCGGCATGACCACTTCGTTTGGGGCGGTTCCGTTTCGAGCGGTCTTGTTCCCTGAGGTAGTATTCAAGATATAACCGCCCGTTCTGTTGTCGGCGATCATAAAGCCAAGGATCCGGTTGTTGTCCTTCGGATCGCGGTAAGGATTCATTGCCGTCCGCGAAAAGAAGGCAGCCATCGCCCAAAAGTCATAGCGGGTCCTTTTCGTCAGATACAGGTTGAGCGCGTTGGTGTGTCCGGCCCCGTCGTGACAAGAAATACAGTTGAGACTCAACCCCAAAAATTGGCCCGCGGCTGCGGCCAGATTGTCGTACGTGTCTTGGATCGGACCATTCGGCTGCCGCCAACGGGCGACGAAATTTGCTGGCCCCTCCTCGGTAGTATTGCCTGTGCCGGTGATCAACTCGGTTACAAATTGATCATAAGGCTTGTTTTGGCCGATGGAAGCCCGAACGAAGTTGTAATAAGCATTGCGTGCCTCGGGATCCAGGTTGATCTGCGTGGAGTTCAAGACTAATTGGAGCTGGTCTCCGATGAAATTGGACCAACGGTCGGCGTATTCGGGAGTGTCAAGCAAGGAATCAATCATCGCCTCACGTCTGTCGGCTGCCGGATCATTCAGAAAATTGAGAACCACATCCGGAGAAGGAATTCGGCCGGTAGTATCCAAATAAACACGCCGCACAAATTCAGAGTCGGTGGTGAGATCGGCGAAAGCGACGCCGTCGCGTGCCATTGCGCCAAAAATGTGCGCATCGATGAAATTTTTCTGGACAGGCGCAAAGAATGACCGCCTCTGCGGCACTGCGGAAGAGGCTTCCTTTAACTTGGCTGCAATGAAGTTAAGTTCCTTCGTCGGATTGGAAACATAGAGGTGTTCATGTCCTGGAAAAAAAGTGCAATCCGCCACGCCAGGGCTTACTCCCTCCCGCTTCGTAGTCGGCACTCCGGCGCGCAACAATGCATCGACCGATATCCACCCAAGGGTCGCCCCTGCGATGGCAACGAACACGATTTTCAATCTTGCCGACATGGCCAGCCCTCCACAATCTTCAGCAAGCTTTTCGTTTAGACAGACGAACTCACAATCTGGTTTACCGTTCGATTATATTCCCAACTGGCCGAGCTCCGAGGTGAGATCTCGCGCTTCGGCCTGTGGCAATTCCAGCCGAGGGTAGATTCGCCTTGGCGGCTCAACAGCTTCGCCCGGTTCCCGCCGCCGCCCGACGAAGAAAAGAAAAGTATGGATCAAGCCGTCTAATCTTTGCTGCCAGTCCTCGACGCGAGAAAGCGAAACGGGGAGCAGGCAAAAAGCCGGATTGCCACAGCCTGATTCCCACGCCACAGCCCCTGGGCCGTCAATTGCTCAAGCGCATAGGTTGCGCATGTGGGTTGGAACCGACAACGAACCAAAGGGGACTTGGAAAGCATCGGAGAGATCGCAATTTGATAAAAGTGGATCCCTGCAATCTCAGCCGCCAAGATCCAACCCGATTGCAACGCCAAGCCCAAAACGAGAACCGCGAATGCAAACTTAAAACTTGTCCGCATACTGGGAGATGCCCGGGATGATCAGGCGCTCACCCTTCAAGCCCTTGACGATTGCCAGAACGTGGATAATTAGAAATAGAATCCACAGGAGAGGCGCCATGCCGCAGCCAGCGATGATCCCCAGAAATGGCAATGCAGCTAAAACCGATAGCGCGATCCAGACGATTAATTCAGCGGCGGTCAATACCAGGCCATGCCTGGAGTGCCAGCGTACTTCTGTATCGGTCTTTTCCAACACGAATGGAATGAGAGCCAGCAGCCATAGGTAACTAAGGACGATCATCACCGTGCGGTTCGAGTCACCGGGCGACGGGGTGGTCGGCGAAGACGGAGGAGGGGTGGAGTTTGGAGTGCTCATGGTGCTCCTTTAGCTAAATGGTTAATTGCAGTTCAATGAATCAGGTAACCCTCGCCCTATTGTAAGAATACTCGACCCTAAAAACAAACAAATGGGAATCAAATCACCGTCTCAGAGAGTCAAACCATGCGAATTCTTGATTAGCCTAAATTCTTCTTCAGCAGCTCGTTGAGAATCTGGGGATTGGCTTGTCCTTTCGTCTGTTTCATTACTTCTCCCACAAAGAAACCGAGCAACTTGGTCCTTCCCCCTTGGTATTCGGCCACCTGTTTCTGATTGTTGGCAATGACCGACTGGACAATTTGCTCAAGCGCTGTCCGATCGCTGATCTGTCTTACACCCAGCCGCTGAGCGGCAACCGCCGGTGCTTCGCCGCTGGTCCAGATCTCCTCGAAGATCTGTTTCGCAATCTTGCCGCTTATTTCTCCCGAATCAATCAGCGCCACCATTTCTGCAAGGTGTCCCGGTCTGACGCGCACCGCAGACAACGGAATGGCATCACGCTTCCAGAAGGCCAGGAAATCTCCGGTCAACCAACGAGCGATCGCCACCGGATTGCGGTTTTCGCGGGCGGCGGTCTCATAGTAATCGGCCAATTCACGCGACGCGCAAATCAGCAGAGCATCCGCATCACTAATCCCGAAAGTCGCGCAAAGCCGCTCCCGTTTGGCTTCAGGTAATTCCACAATCGTTGCTCTGATCTCCTCCGACCAGGCTCCACTCACTTCCAGCGGTGGGAGATCCGGCTCGGGAAAATAACGATAGTCGTGCGCTTCCTCCTTTGTGCGCATGACAAATGTCTGTTCGCGCTCCGGGTCCCACAATCGAGTCTCCTGGAACACAGTCCGGCCTGCCCGCAGATCCTCGATCTGTCTCTGAATTTCATAATCCAACGCCTTTTGCAAGAATCGAAAGGAGTTCAAATTTTTGATTTCCGTTTTAGTGCCGAATTTTTCAGAACCTTTGGGCCGTACGGAAACATTCGCGTCACACCGCAGGCTTCCCTCCTCCATGTTTCCGTCGTTGACCTCGAGATATATCAACAGACGGCGTAGGCTGAAGAGAAAATCATAGGCCTCCTGCGATGAGCGGAAATCGGGTTGAGAAACTATTTCAATCAAAGGAACTCCGCTGCGGTTGAGATTCACATACGTGTCCTCTCCGGTATCGTGGATGGATTTCCCGGCGTCTTCCTCCAGATGAAGGCGGATGATGCCGAATTTTTTCTTTCGGTAATTGACGATATTCCCGGCTTTAGATCTCTCACCGCTGAGCAGCTCTACCTCGCCATCTTCGGCCAAAGGGAGGTCATACTGTGAAATTTGATAGCCTTTGGGAAGATCAGGATAAAAATAGTTCTTGCGCGCAAACACCGAAACTCGATTGATCCGGCAATTCAACGCCAAGGCTACTTTGACGGCCATGCTGACCGCCTCGCGATTCAATGCCGGGAGCACTCCAGGTAATCCCAAACAGACCGGACACGTGCGAGCGTTCGGCTCCCCGCCAAATTCAGTACTGCAGCCGCAGAAAATCTTCGACCGAGTCAGTAATTGCGCGTGCACTTCTAAGCCAATGATCGGTTCAAACTCCATGTTGGTTCACTGTTGATGAGGTTCTTCCAATACAAACCATTCCGTGCGCGCCAGGACACCTACCGATTGTGGAATACGAGGACAAACAAATTTCGCAATCCACAATCTGCATCCCGCAATCGGCAATCAACGGCTAACATGCTTCATTCATCTCCCTATGGATCTTCGCCACTGCCTCCCTGAGGACTTCCGGGTCCTCCCCAAAACCATGCAGCCAATAGATTCCCGGTTCCTTTCGAAACCAAGTGTACTGGCGCTTCGCATAACGCTGGGTCGTCCTCCGAACTTGCTCCAGCACATTGTCAAGCGTAAGCGTTCCTCTGATATGGCCAATCACCTCGCGATAACCGATGGCATCGAATGCCTTCCAGTCGGGGTTTGCCCCTGCTTGCAGCAACCGTGACACTTCTTCGACCCAACCGTGGCGCAACATCTCTTCAACACGGCGGTTGATTCTATCATAAAGGACTTTGCGGTCTGGGCTGAGCCCAAGACCAATCCAACGGAATTGCCGCAGCCAGGAATCGAGGCCCAGCTTGAATTCCGAAAACGGAATCCCGGTAGCGAAATAAACCTCAAGCGCTCTCACCAGTCGCACACGATCCGCTGGCATGAGCCGGCTGGCGCTGGCCGCGTCCACCCGCTGCAGCATGCGGAACAGAAAACGGTCCCCTTGTCTTATCACGATGGCACGAAGTCGTTCCCGTAATTCAGGGATACGTCGGGGGGCATTCGAGAGGCCAAAAAGCACGGCACGATAGTAGAATCCAGTCCCCCCCACCAGCACTGCAGGAACGCCTCTTCTGACAATTGATTCGATGGCCTCGCGTCCCTGCCGTTGCATATCCCCTGCTGAATACACTTCCGGTAACTCCAGGATCCCGACCAGATGATGCTTGATCCGCGCCAGATCGGCCGCCGAAGGCTTTCCCGTGCCCACATGGATGTCGCGATAAAGCTGTAACGAGTCGCAATTAACAATCTCGCCACCGAAGCGCTCTGCGACCGCAATCGCAAGGGCTGACTTGCCGGACGCGGTGGGACCGACGATAGAAATTACCAGTGGTTTTCCAGGTCTGACGGTCATTGAGCCTGACTGGTTTGCGCCCGCGTTATTGGAATCTGGAATGCGGCAGGTAAACAGCGCGTTTCATTTCGTGGACCGGTTCACTGTTTGCGTTCCGTTGTTTCTCAGCCGTGGTGTGGCGGCTGGTTGGCACTCAAGATACGCTGCAGTCAAGCGCGGGTGATAACCAACCTCTTTTTGCACTCCGTACTACCGATCTGCGTTCCAGACCGCCTACTCCGTTCCCATTGGTTTGACTTCAATGCCCGTATAATAGCTCTTTAAAATCTCGACGAAACCCTTCCCCTGAAGCGCCAAACCTACCGATCCCATCTGGCACAGTCCTACACCGTGGCCCCACCCGCGCCCACGGAAGACAAACTGTTCCACGCCGTCTTGGTTGACGGATCGCTCCAGAGTGAAAAGCGTGTCTCTCAAGCCGAGTGCAGTCTTTAGTCGAGCGCCGGACAGGACAATCTGGCCGCGGTTGGAAACCACTCGAAGCTTGAGCACCCGCCCGGAAACACCGTACGTCAGCGGTATAAGGTCGAGAATTTGCCCCACAGGCACCAGCGAACTAATACGACGTGACAAGTCCATCTGCGAGATCCTATACTCCCAATAGGCGTATGGCGCCACAGAACTATTTCCCGAAGCATTCTCTTCCACGATCAGCAATTTTAAGGCGCCCCGCTCGTCAAAATAGCGAACCCGCTCTCCCCCCTTGACGCGTAGACTGTGTTCCGGAACCAGTCTTTCATTCTCGCGACGATAAAGAACAAGAGACGGAGCCAGCGCGTAAAGGATGCGCTTGCTCCCATCACTGATCTCTAAGGATCCATCTTGCGCGCGCTCGATCCGTCCCTGCTTCAAGAACTGATCGTGAAACGCGTCCAACAGTCTTCCCAGGGCTTCCAATACGTAACCCTTGCGCAAAGGTAAAGCAGGTATCAGACGCTTGCCTTGTGGTTCCAAAATCTTGCGCTCCAACAGCCAGGCCACATGAGGCCGGACCTCCAGGTCAATCAAATCCAGATCGTCAAAGTCTTTCAGCCCCACGGACGCGTCACGGGGTGTGTAGCGAACCTCGGCTTCCCTTTCCCCATGGGCTTTGCTCAGCCAGAGCAGGAAATGCTCAAAGCTCACATCGGACAACGGCGCAACCGGCCGGCGGGAAAGGGAAGCCACGCGGCGTGTCCATGTCCGCATCTCTGCAACGGTAGTGCTTTGAGAATAAAATTGTGCTTCTTGGGGCAACAGGTCGACCCCGGCGACGTGCACCAGGCCCAGATAAAACTCCAGGCCTTCTTCGGCGGGAATGGTTAGTCCCCTCCCCTTCTCCAGCATCTTCTCACCGACGCAGACGATGCCGCGCAAGTAGGGAACGTCTTTGGAAGAGAAGACATTGGAGGAATCTTCCGTATGCCCGCCGCAGGCAGAAGAATAGACCGCTTCAATCGGCTCATCATTGTAAGTGGCAATCAGCCCTTCGGTTCCCTGCACCGCATAATTGCTCAACTCCCTTTCGCTGTCCATGCCGCCGTACACCTGAGAGCGCAACGTGGCAAAGAGGTCAAACCCATCAGAGGCGTATTGGCCGCGATTACGGATTGCGTAAGTGCGCGCCGCCACTGCCTGCGCTTTCAGCGCTTCCATTTGCGGGAACAGATAGGGACTCAGTTCGTTCGGCACTACCCCTTTTACGTAGTCCTCCAATTCGACCACATTCACCAAAGTCAGAGTACGGCGGTCATTCACGAGGATTTCGAACCACCCTCGGTAGCTGTGATTGTTGTAACGCAGAAAATGACCAGTGTCGGGTCGCAATTCAAATCGCGTCGCGTCCCACGTTTCATCCCCCACACGCAGCGTGGCTAGACTCGGCAGTCCAGAGGTCTCCATTGCCACAAATGCATCCGGCGTTGCGCGGCGCCTGATCTGCTCGGCTCGACTGCGCGCAGAATAGGGCCCCAGGCGGACCTGATGGCGCTGCAATCTCCCGTTCCAACGTATCTTGCCCTCGAAGCCGCGCTTCTGAAATTCACGGAGGAGTTTCACTGCTTCTATTTCCTCGCTCGGGGCGCCAATCTGGACCCAAAAACGGCGGGTCGACGTAACTGAAATCGGCGCCAGCACCTGAACTTCTCCCGCTCCCTTTCTTATCAACTCTCCCTCAGACAGCAATTGCGTACCTTCGGGAACTCGAACCGTAATTGCCGACTGATCGACCTCCAAACCGACTCTCACAAGGATCCGCGACGATCGGGAAATCCTTCCCTCCTCCGGACGGCGTGGTGTCCTCGTCGCTTCTCCAGATGGAGGAATTTCCTCCGCGGGAGTTGAAATGGGAGCTTCTCTTTTTGCAGAAGTTGTAGGAACAGGGCGTTGGATTCTTGGCTTTTTGCCGCAGGCCCCCGCGGCCAGAGCCAAAATCAGAAAAACGAGTAGGAATGTGGAAGGTCGGAACAAGAAATGAAACACGCGGAAGATTTGACGACCCTTCGAAAGTGCGGCGAGGCAACACGCGCAGAAGCACATTGGGAAGGACCTGGCCACGGGGACACTGGGACTGAGGGAGACGCGCCGCCTCGCCTCAACTTCCCCGACCCATAACCTCCGCTTCGGCATCAATATTTCATTGCCGTTAGTATTTTTTTTGCAAGTTTCAGAGCTGCGCGACCTTGCTCTCCGCCGCATTCCGGAAGCGAATCGGTTCGAATAGTGTTAATAAACGCTTCCAGTTCGACTCGCAACGGCTCATCCCTGACAACCGGCAGTTTTCTGTCAATGATCTCTCTGCGGCCATCCTGCTGCACCAGGCTGTAAAAAGAGACCCGTTGATCACTAAAGTCAACGCTTGCATAGTCATGCTCCTGAAAGAAACGGAGCTTTCGGACTTTTTCATTGGACACACGACTGGCCGTAACGTTGGCCACGCATCCGTTTTCGAACTCCAGCCGCGCATTGGCAATGTCGATATTCGAGGTTAAGATCGGGATACCCACCGCCTGAACACTCTCCAAAGGAGATTTCACAAACCAACCAATAATATCCAGATCATGAATCATGAGATCAAGTACGACGTCGATATCAAGGCTGCGTGGCACAAAAACCCCTAGGCGATGCGCCTCGAAAAATCGTGGATCTTTCACATACGGCTGAACGGCACGCAGAGCGGGATTGAACCGCTCCGAGTGACCGATTTGAAGTATCGCCCCGCTTTTTGCGGCGGCCTCCATCATTCGGTCCGCCTCCCTCAGCGAATCCGCGATCGGCTTTTCCACCAGCACGTGTATTCCATGTCGCAGCAAATCCACGGTGATTTCGCAATGCTGCTTGGTCGGCACCACCAAGCTTACTGCCTCAACTCGATCCATGACCAGACGATAATCTGTCAGGGCAGGCACTCCAAGCGCTCGCGCAACACGGCTCGCCCGGTCTTCCAGGAGGTCAACCACACCCACCAATCGCGTCCCTGATAGCGCAGCCAAATGACGCGCGTGGTGCTCGCCTAGGGCGCCCACCCCTACCACTGCGATCGAAATCATTGGGGTTCTTCACCTAAGATGGAGATGCCATGTTCATGAGCGCGGGCCAGGAGCGCATCCCGATCAAGCAAAAGGGTTCGCTGCGCGTCGACCGCGAGCAGTTTTGCCCGCGCCGCGATCATGCTCTCGATCGTTCGCAACCCCACCACCGGCACATCAAAGCGCATATCCTGATTCGGCTTGGCGACCTTAATCACGCAAAAACCTCCGCCGCACAGGTCTCCGGCGCGACGAATAACCGCATCCGTCCCCTCCATCGCTTCAACCGCTACCACGGCCTGATCTTTTACTGCCACCGTCTGTCCTAGATCCAAACGGGCGACCTCTCGGGCGATCGCAAAGCCATAGGCAATGTCCCGTCGCTCGTTTTCACCGGGCACCGGGCCGGCAAGCAGCCCCTGAGGCGCCAACAGCGGCTGCAAGAAAAGGGTAGAATCGATCAGCTCAATACCTTCGCGGCTCAATTCCTCGGCCACGGCGCCGATTAAACTGTCGGTATTCTTGCGAGGCAATCGAGCAAGCAAACGAATCATGCGCCGGTCGGGGATGGCATTGCCGAAAATCTGCGCATGCTTGACTTGTCCGGCCATCACCGCTTTGTGCACTTTTTCCTTTTTAAAAAAATCAATCAGCTTCCCCAATTGCCCAATTCCCAGCCAGCAAACTTTATCGGCCGCCTGCTCGATTTCAGGAAGGGTTTCTTCCTTGACGGCCACGACCACCATCGGAATATTGCGACTGTGCGCCGCCTCCAGAACAAGCAATGGAAATTTGCCGTTTCCGGCAATCAGACCGTAACGCTCCATCACCGGATGAATCCGCGTTCTGACTCTGAGGTAAACTGGATTAGAGTTCGCACATGGGCGTTATCAGGAAATTCCGCGTTCAATTGCTCAATTGCTTCTTTCAGATGAAGCCGTGACTGGACCAGCACGCGGTAGGCCTTCTTCAGCGCGCGAATCTCCTCCTTCTGAAAATTCCGGCGTTCCAATCCAAGCGTATTGATGCCGTACGTCTTGGCATCATTGCGATCACCCACGGTTTTCACAAAGGGAAGCGCGTCTCGCGTGATCACCGAATAGCCGCCCACATAGGCGTGGCTTCCCACCCGGCAAAACTGGTGTACACCTGAAAACGCTCCGATCGTAGAATGGTCTTGCACAATGACGTGTCCGGCCAACGTCGCGGCATTGGCCAGGATCACGCCGTTTCCCAAAACGCAATCATGAGCAACGTGCGCCCCTGTCATTAAATAGTTATTGTCTCCCAGAATCGTATAACCTCCACCTCCCGGCGTCCCCCGGTTGATCGTGACAAATTCACGGATCAAATTATTATTGCCAATGCGGAGGTAGGTTCTCTCTCCTTTGAACTTCAAATCCTGGGCATCCGAGCCGATGGAACAGTGAGAATAGATCTTACAGCCGGAGCCAATTACGGTGGGACCCTGAATCCAAACATACGGGCCAATGACAGTGCCGGCGCCGATCTCAACCTCATCGCTGATGATGGAATGGGGACCGACCGACACGTCTGGAGCAAGACGCCCGCCGGGGTGAACGATGGCAGTCGGATGTATGTTCATACTTCAGGCAACGCGCGGCGCATACGGCATCCAGTATTGACACATCAACTCAGCGATCCACAAGCGTCGACATCAAGATACCTTCTGCCACGCGCTGACCATCGACGAAGGCCTCTGCCCGAATCTTACAAATGCGCATCTTAAACTTGAGGATTTCCACTTCCAGCCGCAGTTGATCCCCGGGGATCACTGGCTTGCGAAATTTCGCGGATTCGATGGACGTGAAGTACACCAGCCTCTTGCGGGCATAATCTTCCGCAGAGTGAAGCAAAAGCACTCCTCCGACCTGTGCCATCGCTTCCACAATCAAGACTCCCGGCATCACCGGTTTCCCAGGAAAGTGACCCACGAAAAAGGGTTCATTCACCGTCACGTTCTTGATGCCTACAATCCTTTTACCTGGCTCCCATTCAATGATTCTGTCAACCAGCAGAAAGGGATAGCGATGGGGGAGGAGTTCAAGAATCTTGTCAAGAGATGGCACCTCCAGCTTGCGTTCAGTCGGCTCCATTCGTTCTCTCTTGTTTCAGCCTTTCCACTTCTTCCTGCAAATCTTTTAGGGCCTGGTATATCTCGGGCAGACGTGCATAAATGATCTGTGACCGAATCCAGCGATGGTGCTCGATTGGCGGCATGCCGGAAACCGTCGAGTGAGGAGAAAGACTCTTGGAAACACCGGACTTTGCCATCACCACGGTTCCATCTCCAATTTCAATGTGTGGATTGGTCCCCACCTGCCCCGCCAAAGTAACAAATTTCCCCAACCTGGTACCCCCGGAGAGTCCTACTTGGGCGACCAGCAAGGAATGTTCTCCGACGACGCAATTATGACCAATGTGCACGAAATTATCCAGTTTCACACCGTCCCTCACTTCCGTCACCCCCAGGGTCGCTCGGTCAATACAACAGTTTGCGCCGACCTCTACCTGGTTTCCGATTTTGACGCCGCCCACCTGAGGAATTTTGACGTGCTGCTGGCCGTCAAATACAAATCCATAACCGTCGCTGCCGATCACCGAACCGGCATGGATGATCGTCCCGCTCCCAATCTCGACCTTGGAATAAATGGAGACATTGGAAAATATCGTTGTTTCTGCGCCCACGCTTACGTCGCGCAGCAGCACAGTCCCGGGAAATATTTGGCAGCCGCCTCCCAAGCTGCAGCCAGGTCCCACGTAAACAAAAGCTCCCACGCGCGCCGATGGATGCACCACCGCAGAATCGTCTACGTAAGCAGTAGGATGGACGCCGGATTGCAGCGACTCCGGCGGATGAAACAAGCGCAGCACGGTTGCAAAGGCGAGCTTGGGATTGGAGACGCGAAGCATATTACGTCCCTTAACCACCAGTTCTTCGCCGACCAGAAAAGCCCCGGCTATGCTTTCAGACGCCTCTTTCAAGAACTTCGCTTGGGAAACTAGAACCAGGTCGGAATGCCCCGCCTCTTCGAACGATTTAATGCCCGTAATCCGCGCTTCCGGATCGCCAATCACGGAACCCGCGATCATTTGGGCCAATTCGCGCAGCGTCTTCTCCATCCGACAAACTTCCAAGCTGTGGGTTCCATGCTATTTTTTTCAGTCTCCCCTAAGGGAATCCGCCAACACCCCGCCACAGAGCAGCCTCGTGGCGGGCGAAAAAAAGCCAGTGCTGGAAATCGGCACTGGCGAGAATGGTGACAAACTAGGTGGATTACTGCTTTGTCGCCGCAGCGGGTTTTTGCGCTGGATACTTCTGATTGTAACGCTTGATGATCTCATCCGTGATATCCAACCCTGGAGCCACGTAGGCCTGAGTCTGAGCCCGAACAAAAACTGCCGCATAACCATTCTCCCGCGCGTAGTCATCAATCAAGCTCTGAACTTTTTGACCCAGTTTTGCCAAAATGCCGTCGCGCTGTCGGTCAATTTCAACCTGAGTATCTTCTTGAAAACGTTTTAATTCCTTGTCCTTCGTCTGAATTGTTTTCTCCATTTCCTCGCGGGTTTCAGGATTCAGACTGCGCTGTTGATTCTGATACTGCTCGCTCAGCTTGTCCAGATCACTTTTCTTCGCATCATACTCAGACTGTTTCTTGTTGATAAACTCCTGGACTTTCTCGATTTCCGTCTTGCCCTCGTCAGTCTCGTATACAATGCGCAAAGTTTCGATGAAACCGAATTTAGTCGGCGCTGGAGCGGCCGCATTCTGCTGCGCCTGTGCGCTAGCCGGAGGAGCGGTTGACTGCGCCACCAGTAGCGCGGTCGCCACTATCCAGGTAGCACAAAACATATGCGATGTCCTAAGCATGCAGTTGATCTCCTTTTCGAACCTAACTAAGATTTCACATTCTAGACGTTACCACCCGATAGAGCAAACGGAAACCTTTCACTAGAATGTCTGTCCTATGGTGAACCGGATCCCCTTGCGCTGCTCTCGCAGTGGAACTTGCACGCCATTAATAATGGTAGTGGTATCGAGGATAAGCGGATTGTAGGCAAAGATCAAGCGGAAGGGCGCGTTGATCACGGGCAAAAGAAATTGTATCTCCGCTCCGACCGAACTACGAATCACATTGTTGGTTCCTGACAGCAGGGAGAGCGTGGTAGTTTTTCCGAATACGCCCAATTTATTCTTCTGTAAGACGCTGCTGTTTCCAACATCGATAAATGCGGCCAATCCGAGAGGCCCCACGATCGGAATCCTGTACTCCGCGGTCAGGTTCACCAGGGAGTCACCACCCACCGGCGTCAAATTGGTCTGAATCAGCGGCAAGCCGGTGTTCGGATTAATCACCGGAGAACCGTTGGAATCTACCGCAGGCGTGGAGAGAATAGCAAACGGGCTCACCGACCGTATGTCGAACCCTCGCAGCAGGTTTTCACCACCAGAAAATAGACGCTCGAAAAATGGAACCCCGGGGGTTTTTGCGTAAGGAAGGACCGTTTCCAAGAAGCCGCGGAAAGCAATGACATGATACCTGCCGCCGGAGCCGCAGTTCTTGATACACCAAAACTTCTGATATTCCAGGCTCGGTTTAATAATATCGAAATCGCCTCCCAGAGGCCCCCCAGCGATGGGGACGGAAACGGTAAAGGAACTGCCAGCACTGGCGTTAAAGAATGCATTTTTCGTATTCACAACATAGGTCGGGGTGAGTTCGCTCCGGATGATTCCCTTCAGCGCCCGTTCCTCTTCCCCACCGGGCGCAGTGAAGATAAATTGGTTCAACGCAAAGTTCTGGAATCGAGAATCGATGTCCGCAATCGAGATGTTCTGGAGGGAATACCCTAAACCAAGCCTGGTAAAATTCCGAATCGGATAGCTACCCGTCAACGTGAATCCCGTACTGTGCTGCGTGAACAACTGGATATTGTCGCTCGGATTCAATGTGAGAAACGTGCTGAATGTATCAAAGCGCAGCCGCTGATTGAACACGGAAAAACCCAAGCTCACCTTGGTATCCCTGAAGTAGGGCTCGGTAAAAGCAAACGTGAAGTTGGTGGTGCGGGTCCCGGTCAAAATATCCACCTCGATGCGCTGACCCAAGCCTCGGAAATTGTTAGTGGTATAGTTGACGCCAATGAAGCTCCCCGAAATTCCACTCACTCCTCCGGTAAGTCCAATGGATTGCTGGCTTTGCTCCTTCACATTGACGGTAACGTTGACCTCGCCGGTTTGCGGGTTCTTGTTCACCTCATAGTCCCTCTCTTCGACCTTCTGAAAGAAGCCGAGCTGGTTGAGCCGGACCACACTCAACTCGAGAAGTTTGCCGTTGAATATCTGTTGTTCTTCGAGAAACATCTCACGTCGCATCACCTTGTCCTTGGTCTTGGTGTTTCCCGAGAAATCAATGCGATTGACTACATATGCGCGCCCTTCATTGACGGTGATCGTCAATGCCACGGTTTTCTTTTCATTATCCGGATTAAATTCCGGAATTGCCTCCATGTCCAGGTAACCGCGCGATTCATATAGCTTGGTCAACTCTTCGGTCTGTTTACGCCAGCGCTTGATATTAACGAGGTCGCCCGGCTTGAAACCGAACAACCTCATAATGTCTTCCTTCTTGAATTGCTGTACTCCGGTCATGTCAAAGCTGGAGAAGCGATACTGTTCCCCCTCCTGAATCGGAATGCGGATGTAGAATTGCTGTTTGGTCTTTCGAAACAGAGGCGTCATTCCACGGGGTCCTTCTTTGATTTCGACGCTTGGCGTGCCAATGCGCGCATTGATGTAGCCGTTCTCGCGGTACAAGTCCATCAAGTTCACGTTGGCGTCGTATTCCAGCTTTTCTTCCTGATACTTATCCGTCCCTTTGAAGATTGGAATCAATCCCCTTTCTTTGGTCAGCTTGAGATCATCACGTAACTTCCCATCGGGAAAAACCGTGTTGCCCTCAAATTGAATATCTCCGATTCGGACTTTGGCGCCCTCGTCGATTTTGAAGGTGATCTTGACCGCTGATTGAGTAATTGGTTCCACCTCAAAGGTGACCGCACCCAAGGGGCGGCCGTTCTGCTTTAGTAGATCCTCGATTACACGGCGGGCCTGGGGGAGCTTGGCCTCGTCAAAGGCCGAGTCGACGGAAAGACCTACCTTTCTCTCTTTGAGTTTCTCCAGAATGTCAGATTCTTTAAAGGATTTAATTCCCTCGTATGTGATGGAACGAATCAAAGGGCGCTCCGCCACGCGAAAAATGACAATGGGGCCGGTCTTTCCTTCTTCGACGAGAACCTGAACATCGCTGAAAAAATTCGTATTCCACAAACCACGGTGATCCAGCCGGAGGCGATCCTCGTTATATTGATCTCCCTTCTTGGTCTGGATGTAAAACCGAATTGTGTCTTCCGGAATGCGACGGTTTCCCACCAAGCGCACATCCTCGATTACCTGTGTTTGTTGCTGGCCCCAAGCAGCAGAGCCATATGCAACCATCAGGATCAGGGCAAACAGCCTCACTACCCTGCCAGGTAAAACCATCGAACCTCCGCAGGAAACAGAAAAGGATTAACCATACACGGACATACGTACTTCAAAAAAAGTTTAGATTATAGCACCGCGCCGGGTCCCTAGGTAAACGGCGGCGGAACCAGAACACGGACCCAAAAAAGGGACATAACGTCCGGCATGCTCCGTCAGATGTTGCAAACCGCGCTTGCAAGGTCGTGGATTAAAAGGTTCAACAAACAGCATGTCAACCGCAACTATGAAGGGGAAAAACGGGATCTGGTATCCCGAACCCTTAAGAGACTGAGCGGCGCGGGGCTCGTTTGAGAATGGAAAGAAGTTAACCATCTCCTGATACGAAATGCCTCAGGAGCCAACCACTTGAAGCTGCAAACCCTGATCCTTTTCCGCATCCACAGGCCGATAGAATAACTGGCTCTCTTGAATATAGATCGATATTGTACGATCTCGGTTCAACTTACCCTGGATGATCAATTCAGATACCGGATCTTCAATATATTTCTGGATGGCCCGTCGCAGGGGGCGAGCTCCGTAGGAACGATCCTTGCAGGTCTGGGAGATGATCCACTCCGCTACTTCTTTTTCCAAGTGGATGCGAATGTTCTTCTGCTCCAGGTTTCTATTTACCTGTTTCATCAGCAGCTCTACGATCTGCCGTAAATCGGCATCCAATAGAGACTCAAACAGGATGATCTCATCCAACCGGTTGAGAAATTCCGGATTAAACAGATGCTTCACCTCACTCATCACTAGATCTTGGATTTTTTGTTGGCCGCGATCAACCGAGGCCTGGAAGCCCATCGCGCTCTTTTGCGTGAGAAAACGGGCGCCGATATTGGAGGTCATAATGATGATCGTGTTCTTAAAATCGATCTGATTACCCTGTGAGTCGGTCAGTTGCCCGTCTTCGAATACCTGGAGGAGAATATTAAATACATCGACGTGAGCCTTTTCGATTTCGTCCAGCAACAACACCGAGTACGGATTGCGTTTAATGCGTTCCGTCAACTGCCCGCCCTCCTCATGGCCCACATACCCAGGCGGAGAGCCGATCAGCTTGGAGACGGAATGCTTCTCCATGTACTCGGACATGTCGAAACGGACCAAAGATTTCTCGCTTCCGAACAAGAAGTCAGCAAGCGATTTTGCCACCTCAGTTTTACCAACGCCGGTAGGACCCAAAAACATAAATGAGCCTACCGGGCGATTGGGGTTCTTAATCCCAGCGCGACTGCGGCGAATTGCCCGAGATAGAGCCGAGATTGCCTTTTCCTGGCTGACGATCCGTTTATGCAGTTCGTCTTCCATGCGCAGCAGTTTTTCAGTTTCCTCGTCTTTCAATGAACTGACTGGAATTCCCGTCCAACGGGAAATCACATCGTCAATGTCGTCTCGGCTTACCTGAATCGGCAGCTTGCTGCGCAGTTTCCAACGATCCTTTATAATCTGCAGATTCTCGCGCTCCAGTAGTTCTTCGTCCTTATACTTAGCGGCCTTTTCAAATTCTTTCAAGGAGATGGCAGTTTCTATCCGCCCCATGATCACTTTGATCTTCTTTTGCAGATTGACGACCTCTTCTGGCACGACGCTGTTGCGCAGTTTTACACGCGCGCCCGCCTCGTCTAGAACATCTATCGCCTTGTCTGGCAAGAACCGGTCAGGAATGTACCGGTTTGACTGATAAACCGCCGCCTCGATCGCCGGATCTGAATACGTCACCTGATGAAAGGCCTCATAACGGTCCTTGACACCCCGGATGATATCAATTGTTTCTGCCTCCGTCGGCGGATTGACTTTCACTGCCTGAAAGCGGCGTTCCAGCGACCGGTCTTTCTCAATGGACCGCCGGTACTCGTAGGGTGTGGTGGCCCCAACGCACTGCAGTTCACCACGCGATAGAGCAGGTTTTAAAATATTAGCGGCGTCCAGGGATCCCTCTGCGGAACCTGCCCCGACTAGAGTGTGCAGCTCATCAATAAAAATGATGAAGTTCGGATTTTCGAGCAACTCCTTCATGATCGCCTTCAGGCGCTCTTCGAATTGCCCGCGATATTTCGTACCCGCCACAATGAGTGAGATGTCCAGCGCCAGAATACGCTTGTCCAGTAGCATCGTGGGCACTTCGCCCTGTACGATTTTCTGTGCAAGCCCTTCCACGATCGCCGTCTTGCCTACACCCGGCTCGCCAATCAGCACCGGATTGTTCTTGGTGCGACGACAGAGAATCTGGATTACGCGTTCGATCTCGCGTTCTCTTCCGACGAGCGGATCCAACACGCGGTTTGCGGCAGCCTCCGTCAGATCACGGCTGAACTCCGAGAGGATGAGGCTCTCTCTTGCCTTCGGATTGGGCTGCTTTTCCGATACGCTTCCCGCAATCTCTTCCCGCACTTTGGCAAGTCGCAGACCTTTGTCGTGTAGAATTTCAGCCGCCACCGATTTCTCTTCACGCAACAGACCCAGCAGGATATGCTCCGTTCCGATGTAATTGCACAGCAATCTCTCCGACTCTTCGGCAGCGTGATTAAGAACGCGCTTTGATTCGTCGCTCAAAGGCAGTTCTACTGAAGTGGACACTTTATCGTGAATTACTGTGCGCCCTTCAATTTCCTTGCGTATCGTCTCGATGGTCGATTCCGCGCGAGGAAAAAAACGGCTAGCGAGCGCCTTGTCTTCACGGATCAAACCCAACAAAATATGTTCGGTCTCAATGTAACGGCTACCGAACTGGCTGGCTTCATAACGTGCAAAAAAAATAACCCGCCGGGCTTTCTCCGTATACTTCTCGAACATGTTTTCTTTGTACCAGAAAAGAAGAACAAATTCAAACGAACCAAGGACATGGAATCACATGACGGATGCGACTTTCCATCCACAGAAAGTCTCAGAAGACGGTTAGGTTAGCGCACTGACGACTGCGCCCTTTGTATTACCGGTTGTGGCGCATTGCAAACTGATCCATCCAGAATACGCAACAGCCACGTGTTTGCCAGGAGCTCAAGCGTAGGCGCCAAAGATTCCGACGTCTGGATAGTTCACGAGCTTTCCGTCCTGCAGAAGCTTCTTGTGGTGGCAGATGCCAGCAAGCGCCGGGTTATGCGTTACGATGATGGCGGTGAATTTCCTCTCTACGTGGAGTCGCTGAAATAGATGGTGCACCGATTCTGCGGTGCGGGTATCGAGGTTGCCGGTGGGCTCGTCTGCCAGGATGATTCTTGGACTTCCCGCCAGAGCTCGCGCAATCGCGACACGCTGTTGTTCACCACCGGACAATTCCCCCGGTTTGTGCCCGGCGCGTTCCCGTAACCCCACTTCGTCAAGGAGGCGCTCAGCCACGGCACGACATTTCGTTACAGCCTCTCCTCGAATTAACAATGGGAATATCACATTTTCCAAAGCGGTAAATTCCGGAAGCAAATGGTGGAACTGAAACACAAAACCAATTTTCTCATTCCGGAACCTTGCCAGTTGCTGTGCGTGCCTTGCGACGATGTTTACACCTTGGTACATGATCGAGCCCGAATCAGGCTGCTCCATTGCACCCACCAGATGAAGAAAGGTACTCTTGCCTGAGCCGGAAGCACCCAAGACCGCCAGCAAATCGCCCTCTTCCAACTGTAGCGACAAGCCCCTTAAAACGCGCACCACCGTATTTCCGGACGGGTAGCTCTTGTGCAGGTCCTTGACGCAGAGAAAGCTCATAGTGAGGGCCGCGGGTTACAGGTCTGAAGTCCCGGGTCACAAGTCGAAAGTCGCAGGTCACAGGTCGGAAGTCCCAGGTCACAGGTCGGAAGTCCCAGGTCACAAATCGGAAGTTGCAGGTCGAAAGCGCCAAGTCGAAGATCGGAAATCGAAGGTTGCAGGTGAGTGTTTGCCAGAGGTATAGAAAAAACTGTGGAGCACCCGAGATACCTTTTGTACAAGCCACTGAGACCCAAGGAAGTACTAGGAACATCAATCCACCTCCGACTCTTCACCTGGGACTTGTGACCTGTAACCCTGTTACTCATAGCGTAACGCCTCGATGGGATCCAGCCGCGCCGCACTGCGGGCAGGATAGAGCGTGGCCAGGAACGACACCAGGATCGCCACGACACAAACGGCAACGACGTCTTGCCAACGAGAGTAAAAAGGGACATAGGGAATAGAGTAGACGTCGGGCGCCAAGTGGATAATTTTGTAACGGTTCAAGAACCAACTGGTAACGGTTCCCAATACCGCACCCACCGTCGTTCCAATGACTCCGATAATTACTCCCTGTAACACGAAAACAGACATAATCATGCGGCTCGTTCCCCCCATGGCGGTGATAATGGCAATGTCTTTGTGCTTTTCCATCACCATCATGATCAAGGTGGTCACAATATTGAGGGAAGCCACAAGCACAATCAGGCCAATGGCGACGAACATGGCGAGTTTTTCCAGCCGCAACGCGGAAAACAGGGGTTTATTCAGTTCGATCCAGGTAAGCGCTTGGTATTGCTCTCCCGCTCTTCTTTCGATTTGACGCCCCATTTCTGCAGCCCGATAAATGTCTCTCACCCTGAATTCGACGGCCGTTACTTGATCCTCCTTGAGATGGAACAACTGCTGTGCGCTGGAGAGAGAAACAAACGCCCAGTTGGCATCGAAATCCCACAAGCCCGATTCAAAAATTGCCATCACCTTGAAACTCTGGCGGTGGGGCAGTTTCCCGAGGGGGGAAAGTTCTCCTTCGGGTGCGATGACTCGCACGAACGAGTTCAAACCTGCCCCGGTTTTCCTGGATAGCTCTTTCCCGATGACAATGCCTGGGACCCCAGGCAGTAGTAAATTTCTTGCGTCTCCGGCCACGATGCGCTGAAACATTTCAATCGCGGTGGCCTCACGCGTCACATCAATCCCCTTCAGCTCGATGCCCTGGCTTTGGACCGCCCCCACAAAAAAAACCTGACCGTAAATCGTGGGCGCCGTCCCTTCCACGCCCTCCATGCCATGGAACTTGTCAATCAGTCCCGAAAATCCTTCGATCGGGCGACCGTCGCTCTGCAACAAGCTTACATGGGAGGTCGCGCCCAAGATTCTCGATTGCAGCTCCACCTGAAAACCCGTGTTCAGAGCTAAGGCGATAATCAGCGCTGTCACTCCGGCAGCGACTCCTAGGACGGCAATGCCGGTGATCACTGAGATCACCGCCTGCTTGCGCTTCGCTTTTAAATAGCGCCTCGCGACGAAGAGTTCCAGATTCATCAGTCCCAAGTCGCACGTTGCAGGTTACAGGTCCCAGGTCCCACGCCAAGGAGCCAAGATTGCAGGTACTTGGGATCGCTTTTCATCCATTCACTCACACGAGACTTGTAACTTACAACCTGGATATGTGACATCTGTCACTCAACCGATTCCGGCCGGCGGTGCGGGAATAGAATTACTTCTCGAATGGAGCGCATATCGGTAAGAATCATGGTAAGACGGTCCACCCCAATCCCTTCGCCTGCAGTAGGAGGCAGACCATAACAAAGAGATCGAATGTAATCTTCATCCATACCGTGGGCTTCCTCATCTCCAGCCACCCTGCGCTTTAACTGTTCTTCAAACCGCCGCCTTTGCTCTTCGGGATCATTGAGCTCACTATAGGCATTAGCGATCTCAATCCCACCAACAAACAATTCAAAGCGTTCGGCAATCGAAGGATCATCATCCCGAGTTTTCGCAAGAGGAGAAATCTCGACCGGATAGTCATAGATGATGGTAGGATGCCTCAATTGATTTTCCACCACTGCTTCAAATAACCGACCCACCAGCGCGCCGGCTCCCATGGACGGCACATAGCTAATCTGATTGGCATCCAGAATCTTGCGCAAGGGGCCAGCATTCTTCAAGTCAGTAGGCGAAGGTTTCTCCGTCGGCAAATTCCAGAAATGAAGAATTGAGTCAAAGAGAGTGAAGCGATGCCACCGACCAAAGTCGATCACCTCTCCTTGATACTCCACCTTACGCGATCCGGTGACACGCTCGACAATTTGCGTGAGCAACTCCTGTGAAAGATCCATTAGGTCGAAATAATCGCTGTACGCCTGATAAAACTCCAACATGGTGAACTCAGGGTTATGCATGACGGAGATCCCCTCATTTCTGAAATTGCGACTTAGCTCGTAGACCCGCGGAAATCCGCCCACCACGAGGCGCTTGAGGTAGAGTTCAGGCGCAACGCGTAAGTAGAGGTGAATGCCTAACGTCTTGTGGAAAGTTTCAAAAGGACGGGCCGTGGCGCCTCCTGCCATCGGTTGCATCATCGGAGTTTCTACCTCGACGTAATCGCGCTCGTCTAAAAACCTGCGCAGCTCGCGAACAATGGCCGCTCGCCGCCTGAAGATGTTTCCCACTTCCGGATTGGCGATCAGATCCACGTAACGCTGCCGATACCGAATTTCTGTATCTGTTAAACCATGCCATTTCTCGGGTAGTGGTAATAAGCATTTTGCAAGCAAGTCCAGTTCTTTGACCGAGACAGTCAACTCGCCGGTTCGCGTGCGGAATATCTCCCCTGCCACACCCACCAAGTCACCGATATCAAGGAATTCGTACAACTCGAACGTTCGTTCACTCACCCTGTCTTTCTTGAGGTAAATCTGGATTCTAGATTGCCCGTCACTAACATGAGCGAATGCTGCCTTGCCGTGCGCGCGGAGCGCAATCAGACGTCCGCAGGTTCGGACGTGTATCGGGCTGGCTTCCAGCTCATCATGGGCGCAGCGAGCTAACTGTTTTACCAGCTCCGACACAGTGTGCGTGTAAGGGAACTTGTGCGGATAAGGATCGAAGCCGGCTTCAATAATTTTCTCCAGCTTTCTTTTTCGCTGGGTAACTACATCGGCTTCATGCATAAAGTTCTGAGGTATCTTCGCTCAAAAGTCACCGACCCTGGTTTTGCCTGATGGACAAATCAACAAATTTTATTTCTACTGCAGCTCGGCGCTCCGCCCTAATTCTTTTCGGATCCCGTCCAGGATACCATTCACAAACTGGGTCGATTCGTCACTGGAAAACTTCCGCGCTACTTCAATCGCCTCGTTAATCACTACGGCGGGCGGCGTAACCGCCTGCAATAACTCGTGCACGGCTAACCGCAGAATATTGCGGTCCACCGCAGCCATTCGCTCCAAGCGCCAGTGTTGCGCCTGCCGCGAAATCATGCGGTCAATACGCTCGATCTCATTGGTGGTTCCGTTGACCAGTTCGGTGGCAAAATCTTTCACGTCTTCCGACTCATGTCTCCCTTCCCAAAAAGTCTTGCAGATCTCAGATACCGAGTCGCCAGACAGGTCACGTTGAAACAACATCTGGACCGCACATTCGCGGGCGTGTCTCCGGGAACCCATTCGATTGCTCCTGTTGTGTCCTGACACGATCGTCACAAGTTCAGCAGCCAATCGCATCCCCCACCTGGAATGGCGATGGACAACCAACGAACCAGCGACTGGCGTCGCTTCCTCACGGTTTCAATCCTAGACCTTCTCTCACTTCCCCTGCGCTCGTAATTTTTTGTACGCGTTCGCCAGATCGACGGCCGCCATGGCAACCTCAAAACCTTTATTGCCATGCTTCAAGCCAGCTCGATTGATCGCCTGCTCCACGGTGTCGGCGGTCACAATCCCATAGATGATGGGGATTGGGTACTCAAGCGTCAACTTGGCTATGCCGCGGCTTACTTCGGTAGCGATGTAATCAAAATGTGGCGTCTCTCCCCGGATCAAGACTCCCAAGCAAATGAGCGCGTCAAATTGATCCGAGTCGGCGGCCGCTTTCGCAGCCTGAGGGATCTCGAAAGAACCCGGCACCCGTATCACCACAATATTCTTTTCCTGCGCGCCGCTGCGCCTCAATGCATCCAAGGCGCCCTGTTCCAACTGAGTGGTCAGCAGGCGATTGAAGCGAGCGACAATCACGGCGAATCTAAGATTGCGCGATAACAAATCGCCCTCGATCACTTTCGGCATCCAAACTCCCTATTTCCCTTGAAACTTCGCAAAACGCTTCTCTAAAAACGCGCTCATTCCTTCTTTCATATCTGTCGTAGCAAAGCACATCCCAAGAAGTGTGGATTCCAAAAACAAGCCTTCCTCCAGAGACATTTCTAAACCGTTATGTACCGCATCGATTGAGTAGCGGAGCGCCAAAGGGCCATTTTTCAACATCTCGCTCAGCACGGCCCTGCAAGTGGGAATTAGTTCGGGTGGCGAAACAACCCGGTTTACCAGCCCAATGCGATAAGCCTCCTCCGCCGAAATCGCTTCGCCGGTAAGAAGCATCTCCAAAGCATGCCCTTTCCCCACTAAACGAGCCAACCTCTGCGTACCGCCAGCGCCCGCAATGATGCCAAGTTTCACCTCAGGTTGCCCAAGCCGCGCGGTGTGGCAAGCAATGCGCAGATGGCATGCCATCGCGAGTTCGCACCCTCCGCCCAAAGCAAAGCCGTTGATTGCCGCAACCACTGGTTTGCCCAATGTTTCAATCACACCAAAGGTATTCTGGATGCGGTGCGAAAACTCACACGCTTGCAAGGGCTCAAAACGGGCCATCTCCGCAATGTCGGCGCCGGCAACAAACGCTTTCTCGCCGGCCCCGGTCACAATGACCCCGCCAACCTGTCCATTTCGTTTAACATCCTGAAGCACGGCCAACAGTTCGTCCAGGATTTCTGAGTTTAGCGCGTTTAGAGCCTTCTCCCGGCAAATCGTGAGAGTAGCAATGCGATCCACGATCTCCACCTTCAAATTTTCAAATGGCATCGTTATCTCTCCGTAACTCGCAGTCGTTGAATCCGATCAGCGCCTATCCGCCAGCGAACCCAAACAGTCATCACGACGACGGTCGACCCACGACCGGCGTCCTGCAACGCGTAATCCGTACTTCAATTGATCAAAAAAAGCATCCACCGTCAGACCGCTTTCAAAAACAGGAACGCCAAGTTCCTCGGAGACTGCAGGCATGGCACAGCCGTCGATGAACAACTTGCTTGCGTTGGCAACCGCTTCGGACGGGATGATGAGAAATTCTCCTGTCATTTTGTGGTGCGCTTGCGCGGCAATGTCCCGCCCGGCAAGCAAACCCGCAACCGTGATGGCTTCTCCAAGATAATCATTCACGACCGAAACGACTTCTAAACGGCTCCCTGTTTTCACATTCAAGGTATGAATGTGAGCGCGCAATTCTGCTTCAAACAGCGCGCCCGTCGCAACCGATCCGCGCAACCGATCCAGCTCTCGCTTCCGCGCGAACTCCTCCAGGTTTCTGGCAAAGTCTTCGGCAAATAATCTCACCATGCCGATGCCGTCTTCCGTTAACGGGAATCCATCGTAATGCTCGGCAGGAGGCACAGGCTGTCCGGCCATAATGTAGAACTCATCGGCGAGATAGGCAAAGGTGATTCCAAAACGCTTTCGAAAATCCTGCTGGTAGGGAGAGACCTGCTCAATCACTTTTTCACAAAACTCCCGAGTCACGGCTACCAGCCCATCGGTAGAAACTCGGTGTTTGGACAGGCCTAGCGGGACAATCGCGACGGTCAAGACACCGGGATAGTAACGGTTTAGATCAAAAATCGTTTGCTTCAGAACCGGCCCGTCGTTGTATGTCGGGCAAAGTACAATCTGGGTGTGCAAGTGAATACCCCCGCGGAGCAGCTTTTCAAATTTCTCCCAAAACCCTCCATCTCCTGACCGTCCCAGCATTCGGTTACGCACTCCCATATCGGTGGCATGAACAGAAACATAAAGCGGGCTCAACCTTTGTTCGATAATGCGGTCAATCTCGCTCGACCGCATGTTGGTCAGAGTAATGTAGTTGCCGTGCAGGAAGGAGAGCCGGAAGTCATCGTCTTTGAACAGCAACGCGCTGCGCACACCGACAGGAAGCTGATCGACAAAGCAAAAAATACACTGGTTATTGCACCCTTTGGTCCGGAAATCCTCAATTTCCAACCCCAGGCCTTTACCTTCCAACTCCAGATCCACATCCCAAACTTCTCCGGGAGCTGCGGAGTGGGCTGCCTTTTTCAATCGCAGGACGAAGCCATCCTCCCCCGCGTGGAAACGAAAATCGATAATGTCGCGTATCGGATGCCCGTCGATGGCAATGATTTCATCGCCAACTTGAATCCCGAGCTCGGCAGCGATTGCATTTCCTTCGACATGCGTTACTTTCACGGACACCTCTGGTTACCCTCCCATCCTTTCATCGCCATCACGTCACATCGCCGCCTCAAGTCTTCATCTCCGGTTGCACGTTCATGCTCTTCATCGTGCGCAGCAAGTAATGCAAGCCTGAGACAATCGTGAAACCAAAGGCGAGCAGCAGAAACTGGCGATAGTAAGGGACGGTATACCCGCGATAGTTTCCCAACAGCGCTGCCAGCACAGCCATCAACTGGGCGCACGTTGTCAGTTTTCCCAGAAGCGTTGGTGGGAATACTCGGCGCCCTGCGGTGAGGTTGATGAGCAAGACGGTCAGCACGATGACAATATCGCGGCTGATGGCTGCGATGGTCAGCCACAACGGTATCCGAACTATCAAGCCAATCGAGTCAAAAGAAAGCACGATAAAGGCGGCGCTTAACAGCAACTTATCAGCCACAGGGTCCAGAAAAGCGCCCAGCGCCGTCTTTTGACCGAATTTACGCGCGATCAATCCGTCCAGCACGTCGGAAACCCCTGCCACAAGGAAGACCAGCAAACCATAGGCGAAGTATCGATACACGATGAGCAACACGAACAGAGGCATCATTGCCATCCGCAATATCGTCAATTGGTTTGCTGATGTTAATTGAAACTGCATACAAGCAGTAAGCAACCTGGAAGACGAGTACCAGCAATTGCAAGGCAACCTGCAGGTTTCCCTTCACTGCGGGAAGCTACTACTTTATGGAACTAGGCTGGAAAAAGCAACCCGAGCGCGGGACAGGACGGCGGGGCGCGGGCGCGGTACCTAAAGACTCAAATCGAGCAGGACCGCTGCGGTACGGGAGGCGGGGCCTAGGGCGGGGAAACACAGGGAAGTCATCTAGGCGTGTACAATTTCAGTACGCTGATCGTCCACCTCCAGTAATTTTGGCGTTCCGTATTACAATGCATTCCAATCCCAGAAGACATTGACTGGGTCAAAAGGATCATCACGACGATGGAACATGCAATATTGATTTCGGTTTCCGACCTAGTCGGTACTTTGCATCAGTTGACGAAGGTTTTGGCCGAGTATCACGCAAACATTAACTACGTCGACATCATTCATCTCCCCAACCAGGAAGTTCAGGTCTATTTTGAATTCAAAATCGAGGAGGACCTGGACCGGGTACTTGCCGAGTTGCGAGAAATTTCCAATGTTCGAGCGATAGAAAGCGCCCCACCGTTCGCAAAGATTTATGGCAAGCGGATCATCGTAATGGGCGGCGGCGCGCAGGTAGGACAGGTAGCGCTAGGCGCCATTTCGGAAGCCGATCGGCATAACATCCGCGGAGAGCGAATCTCCGTCGATACAATTCCTTTAGTAGGGGAGAAGGAGCTGGCGGCAGCGGTGAGGGCGGTGGTGCGACTCCCTCGAGTGCAGCTCCTAGTGCTGGCGGGATCGCTCATGGGGGGTGAGATTGCCAAGGCAGTGAAAGAGGTTCGTGAAAAGGGACTTCCCGTCATCTCGTTGAATATGGCGGGAAGCGTCCCGGGGGAAGCGGACCTTGTGGTCAGCGATCCTGTTCAAGCAGGGGTTATGGCCGTCATGGCAGTGGCCGATACCGCCAAGTTTGATCTGCTGCGCCAACAAAAACGGCGGTACTAGCTGGGGGCTCGCTGCGGCGGTCATGTCTATGATGCCGCCTTCCATGCTGCGAATCTGGAACAAACGTTGCCAAGCCGGATGTTGCTTTGTATGTCCATCATGGGACCGCCTCTGGCGCAACCCGAATCTGGAACAAACGTTGCCAAGCCGCATGTTGGGCCGCAATACGCAAGAGCGCTTGAAATCCGCCCTCTCATTGCCGCTCCGACTCCCAAGTTCCGAAGAGCCATCGGAGCTGAGCTCGATACTCTTGACAGCGCCCGTTGTTCACTGTCATATTGAGTGAATAAAAGGTGAAAAATGACCATCCAGCCGGCGCTTTTCCATCTACCCCCGGTTCGCCCCACGATTCGCGCCTTCGCCCAGATGGTGAAACAGCGAGGAACCGCCGCATTACCGCATGCGGCGCGCCGGTCTGACCAAGCCGTCTATCAAGAGATCACCTGCCATTCAGCGCTTAACAAAGTAGAGGGGATGCCGTTTCGCTGGACGCTCAATCCCTACCGTGGTTGTACCCACGGGTGCCACTACTGCTTCGCGCGGCGCTACCAGAATCAACTCGAGCTGGACTCGGGCGAACAATTCTCGTCGGTGATCCTGATAAAGATCAATTTTGCCGAGGTAGTACGACAAGAATTGGCGAGACCATTCTGGAATCGAGAGCTGGTTGCTATCGGAACCGCCACCGACCCCTACCAGCCGATCGAAGGGCACTACCGGCTCACGCGGCGTTCCCTTGAAGCGCTTTGCGAACACGCCACTCCTGTGGGCCTGGTCACAAAGGGCCCCATGGTAGTGCGTGATTCCGACGTGCTGGCAGACCTGGGCCGGCATGCGCGATGTACCGTATATATTAGCATACCCACCGTCGATGAAGACACCTGGCGAGCCCTCGAACCCGGCACTGCGCCTCCGCTGCAGCGCCTGCGCGCCGTGCGCAAACTGGTGGATGCCGGTATTCATACGGGAGTTCTGATTGCGCCCGTGGTACCAGGATTAACTTCGCAACCCCGCAAGCTGGAACAAACCGTGAAGGCAATTGCGGATCATGGCGCCGCTTTTGTCGGAGCAAACCTTCTTCACCTCGAGGGCGGGACGCGGAGGCACTTTCTGAAATATCTTTCTCGAGAATTTCCAGCGCTTCTCCCGCGCTATGAGCGATTGTACACCCGCAAGTACGCGCCCAAGGTTTATACCAACGAGGTTTATGCGATGATTGGGCTGTTGCGAGCCAGATACGGGCTGGCCCCTCGCGAGTCGCGGGCCTCCGAACAGCCTAGCGAGCAAATAGTTGCGGCTTTAAATGGCGGCGCGACCAGCGGCGGGAAGTCCAGAGATCGGGCCACCCAGGGAAAGTTTTTCTGGTAGCGACCGTGACAGGTCGCTACCTGGAGCCGCGGCCTCGCGCCAAACCTGGCGCCACCGCCAATTCCATCCAGCCTTCTCCATGGGATCACATCCGCATGATGGTTGCTTCCGCTTTTGAAAGCGGGCATATCTACTGCTGCCACCAAAACTCTCGTAATATAGGGAGAGCATCACGGGAATACTTCTCGTTAGGAACTGCCCAACGGCGGGGTCTTCACCTTAGACTGAAAGTGAAACGGAGGAGAGGATGCAGGTCATTGCAAATCAAAATATTACGGGCACGGTCATCCAGATGGACGGCCACCACTTCGAAAATTGCGCCGTCACCAATTCGGTACTGGTCTATGGTGGTGGAGATTTCAGTTGGACCAATTGCCAGTTTGCGAATTGCCAGATCCGCTTGATCGGACCAGCACAAAGAGCCATCCAGTTCCTGCAGTTTTTCGGTGTCGTCCCGCAGCAAGTGCCTCCTAAAGCTGAAGCGGCAGGATCTTCACAATTGCAGTGATTTCTTGATATTTGAGCCAGCGGGCGCTGTGAACCGCCATCGCTGCCTTGCCTTTTACCTGAAGGCATCCAAGCCACGACCAGATTACCCTCTTTTCGTCAATAGTTTAGGGGATGATCTGAAGAAAAAAAGACTGGATCTGGGACTCGCCCGAAGGGACCCGACTGCCGAACCGCCCTTGGGTTTTCGCGGGAAAGATTGGCAAAGGTTTTAAGGGTCGATGAGACCACGGTCAGCAAGTGGGAATTGGGCTGGCACAGGCCGACGAAAAGAAATCAGTTGAAAATCCAAAAGTACTTTTGTTCCTCGCAACCGGCAAGCCAACGGTTCCACCGGTCGGTAATACGGTTGTCGATCAGTTTCCGGTAAGGCCGTTTTACGGCCAAGTGGCTTCAGCTATCAACGCACCGGCGACGTCAGAGGAGGAGCCGCAAGGCGCTGGGATAGCTTCCGGGTCGGCGACCATGCGCCCGGAGCTATCCGCGAAAGCTCGTACTTCTCCACGTACCCCCTTTTCCGTCAACGTGCCGTTGGCTCAAGCCGACGCTCGTCGGGCAGGTCGAATTTGTGGAATGGACCGGCAACACGGTTTGCCGGGCTGCGAGAGGATTAAGGGAGGGGTGAGGCTTGGGACGCGCCGAGCCGCTGTCCGAAGTCACTGCGGGGCCGAAGCCCCCGAAACTGCTGTGGTGTGCGATTGAATAACCGCTACCAGATTGGTTAAGAGCTGGCGGAACCCCTCGAAATTAATGGAATCTTCTCTATCTCGGACGACCTGGTCAGCAAAGATTTTCTTACCGTAGTGCTTCGCAGTGTCAAGTCCATTTTTGTCATTGAATGTCTTGCCGCCGATTACTGTTGCCTTGGTGGCCGCATCAAAACAGTCTTCTATCTTCGATTCGTTCGCGCCGTTGAGAAGCGGAGTAGGCACCACATACATATTCCGGACAACGCGGACGAACTGCTCCGTGCCCACCGTCAACTTGAAAGTTTGCTTTAAGAGGCTGCGGATGTTGCTTGCCCCGGAATCATTGTCGTAGAGGATTATGACCGGGTTCTTTTGGCCGGGAGCAGTGAATTTGTCTGTCTCTTTTTTATACGTTTCAATGAATTTGGTCAGGCAACTGCTACCTCCGTCGCGCAGGCCGAGAATGCGCGCGGTGCTCGATCGCTGATATTTGTAGAGCCTCACCTTCAGGCGTATTTTGCTCTGAGTCGTGATCTCTGCCAAGTCAGGGAACTCCGCGACAAGACGCCGAATCGCATGGGTGAGGTACACATTATCAGTCTTGCCCTCGCAGATGATTACAGGAGCTTCGGCTATATAGAAATCTTTGTAAATCAAGAACTGCCGATACATCAACTCCTTACTTGAAAGGCGACCGGAATCTTTCGACTCTGGCGCATTCTTCTTGTTGTAGAGATCTATGCTATCGATGAAGCCCAGCATTCCATGGAGTTCGTTCACCGTGCCCCGTCGTTTTTCAATGGTTACTGCTCCAGCTTTTTCGGTGGCAGCATAGAGCTCAAACGAACCCTCTTTAAGCAGGCTGTGAACCATGGCCCGCACGTTGTGGCTGTACTCGCGGCGAACGTTAATTTTCTGGTTCACGACCAGCCCCGTAACTTCCTGGCGTGAAGTCCGGTATTTCATATGCGTTTTCGCGGTATTGATACGGAATCCAGCGTGCGCGATGAGCCTCTGCAACTCCGCGCCAGGCAGCCAAAGATGCGGCTCGGTTTCGGAGGGCTTCGCGATGTCTGCGGGGAAGTCCTTCTTGTTCGTTGAGAACGTCAAATCGTCCGCGTATCGTGAATAAGTGCATCCGACTTTCGAAGCGAGGCGCACGAGATGCATGTCGAGCACGTGGGCGATCAGATTGGATATCACGGGCGAGCAAGGGCTGCCTTGTGGCAGGGCATTCTCATGACATGCGATTTGCGCTATCACTGTCGCCACATCTTCATTCAGCGCGAAACTGCGGTCCCGGATGAAGTATCCGCGTACGCGGCCGAAGTTGATTGAAGGAAAGAAGTCCTCCAGGTCGATATTGAAAACGTAGCGACGGTTGCGGTGCTGCCTTGCGTTGGTGATGATTGATCGTTTGCGCTTAAACCCATGCGCAATCCGATCCTTTCGGTTCTTAGCCTTGTTAATTTCATCGACACAATCTTGAAGCAGAATGGAGAGCCTCTGCTGCACGAGCTTCAATGGGTTACTAGGGGCCTTAATAGTGCGTGTCCCGCCTTTCCGCTTCAGGATTTCAAAGGTCTTGTATTTAGTCGCAGCTGGCTGCTTGAACAAAATATAAGAGAGTCCAGAAGGCTTGAACTGCAATAACCTTGCTAGGTCGCTGAGCGTCGCTGTTGACTTAAGGTTATTGAGCCTGGACATGCTTCAAAAAAAGAGTGACCCACCGGCACTCCTTCGCGAAGACACGAGAGAGTCGCGAGGACCATCGCCATTCACGGCGAGGACAGCATAGGATCTAACGTTTGTTTCAAATGCCACGAAACATGGCACAAAGTCTGCCTAGTGGGTCCTCGAATACTGTAACATCTGACGCGACTGCAAACCAACCTTCCGCTCTCGCGGGCGTTGGCGGCTCAGACTCCGAGCGCCACATCCGCGGTTTCCGAACCACTTGGCCGTATAGTCGGCTTACCGGACTTGGGATGTCATCGGTCAGCGTTACTCCTCCATAGTAGTAGTCTGCACCCAATCCTGGCGAGCAGGAACTGGATTTTGCCGACGCGTTGACGTTCTGCATATCATGATGTGACAATATATCCCCATGGGTGACAGCGCCAAAAAACTGCTGAAAGAGTTCGACGCGCTCCCCTTGGCTGAGCGGCAGGAGGTCGTCAAGGAAATTCTGCGTCGCACTGCCCCGTCGGACTACAGCTTCCCGACCGATGAGGAGCTGATAACTGCTGCTGAT
>JACQSX010000032.1 GCA_016211105.1 Acidobacteriota bacterium
GCCGTTTGCCTTTCTGGCAACATACACAACGCGGCTGTCACTGAATGCGAAGGCGCAGCATCTGCCGCTCGGTCATGCTCTCAGTGAATACGCAGGAGCGGCAAACAAATCACGGCTGCTGTCCCTGCTCTTGCCGGTTAAGCGCGCTGCAGAACAATGCCCGTGGCTCAAGACAATGGTCGATGCAGGCGAGGTCTTCCATCCGCTGCGCTGGACGCCGAAGGAAGCCTTTCAACTTCTAACCGATCTCGAATGCCTCGAGGCGGCTGGCGTCATTGTACGCGTACCTGGCACATGGCGGGGGAACCGGCCGCCGCGCCCGCAAATAACCGCGACGGTTGGAGGCAAAGCGCCGTCGGGAATTGGTACAGGCGCTCTCCTCGACTTTCGCATGGAAGTAACCCTGGACGGCGAACGGCTCACCGCAGCCGAAATCTCAGAGCTGCTGGCCGGTTCCGATGGACTTCACCTCGTTCGCGAACGCTGGGTGGAGGTGAACCGGGATAAGCTCGCCCGCATGCTCGGCGAGTTTCGAGCGGTCGAAAAGGCAGCGACAGACCGCGGCGTGACCCTCGCTGAGGCAATGCGCTTAATCGCCGGCACGAACGGCCCGGACACAGGCGCGGTTGATGCCGCCGACCCCGACTGGTCGCGCGTCGTCGCGGGCTCATGGTTTGCCGATACACTGAAAAGCCTGCGAAGTCCGGAAATACTCGCACAGGTCGAACCTGGAAATGCTCTTAAGGCGACCCTGCGCCCATATCAGCAGGTCGGATTGCGCTGGCTCCACCTTCTCTCCACGCTCGGCCTCGGCGCCTGTTTGGCCGACGACATGGGACTCGGGAAAACAATGCAGGTACTCGCTTTGATGCTGGCGCTGCGGCGGCACAGTGATGGAGGGAGACGGGCAAGCGTACTCGTCGTCCCCGCATCGCTGCTGGCGAACTGGGTGTCGGAGATCCAACGTTTCGCGCCAAGTCTGAGGACCATCGTCGCACATCCATCGGTAATGCCTGTCTCCGAGTTGCGAGCGCTCAATCAGGATCGGCTCAAGGCTCTGGATCTGGTCATTACGAGCTACGGATCACTCTTGCGGGTTCCCGGACTCATGAAGATCCAGTGGCGACTCGCAGTGCTTGACGAAGCACAGGCGATCAAAAACCCGGCCGCCAGGCAGACGCGAGCCGCCAAGCAGCTCGATGCCCGGGCACGGATCGCACTCACCGGCACACCTGTCGAGAACCGGCTTGGCGATCTTTGGTCGATCTTCGATTTCATCAATCCCGGGCTGCTGGGCTCCAGCAAAGAATTTACCCGCTTCGCCAAGCGACTCGCGGTAAGACCGAACAATCCGTATGCACCGCTTCGCGAGCTGGTGCGTCCTTACATTCTGAGACGCCTCAAAACGGACAAGACCGTCATCGCAGACCTGCCGGACAAGACCGAGGTCAAGGCGTTTTGCCAGCTCACGCGCAAGCAGGCGGCGCTTTATCAGGAAGCCGTTAAGGAACTGGCAGATCAGCTCAATCGGACCGATGGGATCCAGCGCCGGGGAATGATCCTTGCGTTCCTGATGCGCTTCAAACAGATCTGCAATCACCCGTCGCATTGGCTCGGCGACGGCGCGTGGTCCGAGGCGGATAGCGGCAAGCTAGCGCGCCTTCGCGAGATCGCCGAGGTCATCGCGGCCAGGCAGGAAAAGGTGCTCGTCTTCACGCAGTTCCGAGAGGTTACCGCTCCACTTGCGGCATTTCTCGGATCCGTGTTTGGACGGCCGGGCCTTATTCTGCACGGCGAGACTGCAGTGAAACAACGCCAGTCGCTCGTGCGACGGTTCCAGGAAGATGAAACCCTGCCGTTTTTCGTTCTTTCGCTTAAGGCCGGCGGCACCGGCCTCAACCTTACCGCCGCATCGCACGTGGTCCATTTCGACCGCTGGTGGAATCCGGCGGTGGAGAACCAGGCTACCGACCGCGCTTTCCGAATCGGTCAACCGAAGAACGTGCTCGTCCAAAAGTTCTTGTGTCGGGGCACGGTCGAAGAGAAAATCGATCAGCTCATGGACTCAAAACGGCAGCTTTCACAGGATCTGCTTGAGGGCGGCGCCGATCTGCTGTTGACCGAAATGAAAGACGATGAGCTGTTGAAGCTCGTCGCGCTTGACCTCAACGCCGCTTCGCAGGAATAACGCATGTACTACGATATCTGGAAACCCTATGTACCCGTCGCCAAGCGGCGTGCTCAAGCCGCGCGCAAAGCTTCCCGGCTCGCCAAGAAGGGGCACACGCTGTCGCCAGTTGTAATCGATGGCCGCACCATCGCCACCACGTTCTGGGGCAAAGCCTGGTGCAGCAACCTCGAACGCTACAGTGACTACGCGAATCGTCTGCCGCGCGGTCGAACTTATGTCCGCAATGGCTCAGTGTTCGACTTGCGGACTGCGCCCGGCACAGTCGCTGCGCTGGTGAGCGGCTCGGACGTGTACGAAATTGAGGTGAAGGTGGCGTCCCTTCCCAAGACCCGCTGGCACACCGTTTGCAAGGACTGCGCGGGCGCCATCGACTCGCTGGTCGAGTTGCTGCAGGGACGATTCTCCAAGGCCGTGATGGGGCGCCTCTGTCAGGCGAACACAGGCCTGTTTCCCTCACCGAAGGAAATTACATTCACCTGTAGCTGTCCGGATTGGGCTTCAATGTGCAAGCACGTCGCGGCAGTGCTCTACGGCATCGGCGCGCGTTTGGACAAGAGCCCCGATCTCTTGTTCACACTGCGGAAGGTAGACCAGCAGGATCTCATCACGAGCGCCGGTAAGGGCCTGCAGCGCAGGCGGAAGGGACCGGCGCCGGCAAAGATTCTTGACACGGGCGACTTATCGGAGATCTTTGGCATCGAGATGGCTCAGACAGCAGCCAAGCCAACACGTAAGAGCCGCAGGCCGCGCTCAAAATAGCCTCCCAAGCCGGTATCGGAAAGGTAAGTCATCACGTCCAAAAATATTACGGATAAAAAAGGCAAATTTAACGAGTCCGAAACACCTGGATGGTCGCAGGTCGTCCAGAGAAAAGCAGCAAACCGTAACTTGTTGATAGTAATGTAGCTGGCTCCTGAGGTAGGACTCGAACCTACAATCCTCCGGTTAACAGTCCGATTTGGGAGTCTTTGCCGCGCTATGCCGCCCTTTGCTGTCCTTTGCTGCATCGAAAGGGCAAAAAAAGGGCAACGATCCAAACCCTTAAGGCGGGCCCACTAATTCGATCGATAGTGGATGGGGAAAGAGAAATCCCCAAGTGTTCCGAGACCGGCTACTTCAACGCTATCTTTCTTTCCTTCTTTTTCCTTCCCGTTCTTTCCCTTTTCTCAGCCATCAGGTACTCCCAGTCCATCAGATCGCTGAGTTCAAGGCCGCTGGCATCATTGGAGTTGAACTGGCGATTGAACTGAATATAGCTCATACCGTATTTCTTCTCGTATTCGCCAATGCGCCGATCAAGGTCGCTGATGGAAAGAGCCGAGTAGTCGGTTTCTCCGCGCCCGTGCTCCGAGGACTCAAAAACACTTGTACGTCTCATCTCTTCGCAATCCCCTCGATGTTTCCTAGATAATTATCGATGATTCCTTTGATTTCCTCAACGGCTCTCTCGGGATCGCCCTTGAAAGCGCTGCGGATCTTCATGTGAAGGTGTGGAGCGCTTATCTGCTTTCCGTGTTTCCGTTCGTGGCTGTCGTAGCGGATCTCGTCGTACCACTCTTTAGACTGCCGATAGAAAGCTATCGTGTACTGAGCGACTTTCCCTTCTTGCCTCTGAATCCTCATGATGTACTGCCAGTCTTGGTGAACTTTGGGCATGGATTATGAGAGGCGCGGAATTCTCATACTGTTCCCCGGGGGCGCTGCTGTCTTGCCGTGCGCCGAGCCTGCTTCTTTTCATACTCGAAGCGAACTCGCTCGTTAATCGACATGACGGAGTCTGGAACGGTCTTCCCGAACCGCTTGAAGTAAAGGTCCTCGATAAACTGGGGCAGGGGCACCTTCCACGGCTCCTGCCTGTGGTTGTCGAGCTTGCCGAGCCTGGCCGGATTCATCCCCAGTTCACGCGCCATCTGAACCTGTGCATGGGAGAGGTGGTGACACTTCTGCGCCTCAATCCACTCCGGCATCTTCTGCTTCGCCTTTCTCGTACTTTTCGCCATAGATTACTCTTTCTCCTCGTACTCTTCCCAGGTCGCCTTCGCGTGAACTGCGTCGATGAGAAAGCGGGCGCCCTGGCTGTCGCCCCAGTAATACTCCTCAGGTTTCCAGATTCCCTGCTGTGTGAGCCGCAGAGGAACAAGACCGAGAGCGGGGACATCAAGACGAGTGGACTCAATTTCGCCGGAAAGGTAAGAATGGCCGGCATAGCTCCACTGCTTGCGCGGCCTGATTAGGATGATTTCGCCTGGAACCGCTTTCCAGATCATGCTCGCACGGAGCGTAATAATCCGGTCGCCGCCCAGAAGCCGACAGCGAGCCGACTTCTCCTTAATCGAAAGGGCCGCCAACTCGATCGGAGCGCTCAGATCAAGATCGGTAGGGGCAGACGCTTTGTGCTGCCTTCTGCGCCGATGCGCATCAACCGGGACCTCTTGAGAATATGGTTTGAGTCCCAGCCACTTGCGGTAGGCGGCGAGGAAGCAAGCCCCCTCCGAGCGCTGCAAAAGGACAACATCGGCAGCCGCCACAACATGCTTCAAGCCGTCGCTGCCACGGCATCTTGCCGTCAGCCCTCGACGTTCGTTGCCGTCATAATCGAAGTCGATCACCGAAACCGGCTCGCCGATGACCAATCCATCACAGGGTAGGGTGATGTTGTCCTCAAGCGCCTGGCGGAAGGCCCAGAGTTGCTCGTCATCGCCGTAGGCGTCAACTATAATCTCTTCGATCAGCTCGTCAAGGCTGGCGCTGTCGTCCCGTTTATCATAGTCCATCGTTATTGTCCCAATTCGCTTGCCTCCGGAGTTCTCCAAAATTCATCCGGAATAATCAGTCTCTGAGTTATTCACCAAAGAGGTCATTGAGAAGTCGTTTTGATTCCAAAAGTCCCTCATCCGTGAAGACAATCGATTTGGCCTTTCCAACTGGGTCAGAAATATATCCCTTCTCGTGCAACCGATTCATTGCATTCCAATCGAAGCCCTTCCAGGCGCGTCTCTCCTCGTGCAGGCCGAGGTAGAGAAGCGCCAGCACCGCCTGGTCGATCTTTTCTTCGTCGAGTTTCGTAAGTTTCCTCAGCGCTGCTTCGCACACCGCAACTCACCCGAAGCCGTCAAATGCTGGCTGCAAGAGAGCGAAGACCTCACCCCCATCTGGCATCGGATTCGCTTTCCGAAGTTCATAACACTTGTCGGCAAGATCGCGAACCTCTTGCGGGAGATCACGGTATCCGTTCCAGAACCGCTTACTCGCATAGTGGTTCAAAACTTTCGCGCCTTCCCGTTCCTGAACTCCGACAAAGCTTCTGGTATTATTCTTCCGCCGAAGAAAGTTCGAAGGACGGGTAGGGTTTAATCCTCGGGCGGCCGAATCCTCGCCCTGCCAGACTCGGCTGTAACAATCGCACCGCTCTCCAAGCTCTGGCCGTGGAGTTCCAGTACGCGGACACATGCTGGCGCCTGCTGCGTTGCGGCAAGTCCTACGAGCCGAATAATTCCAAAGTGAGGCCGCTGATGAACGACGGCCATCTCACCAAAATCTTTATCGAGCGTTACAAGGATCCGGCCCTCTTGATGGGCGCGCTGAAGGATTTCGTCGTCATCGGGATCTTCAGTCCAGTCCCCTGCCCAAACCATCATGACCGGCTAACAGCCTTGAGAGTTTCCAAGGCCCCGCCCCAAACGCAGGCGTCCAATAAGATTCTCAAGAACCGGTTTTGATCGGAAGGGGTTCAATACGTTCATTGCCGACCAGACGACGCGCATACACCAGACAAGCCTGGATGTCTTCGCGTTCCAGCCAGGGATAGCCCTGCAGGATCACGTCCGGCGTATCTCCGGCTGCCAGCATTGCGAGAACGTGTTCCACGGCCAGCCGGCATCCCTGGATGATTGGCTTGCCACCGAAGATTTTCAGGTTCACGGTGATCCGTTCGAGCAACTTGTTTTCGCTCATATCAAACCAGACCGGCACACGGCGAAAGATCGAGCTCCTATTGTACCGCCGAAGAGTCGTTCAATTGCGGGAAGTTTCGATTCATCGCTCGATAAGTCGAGGTTGAGCGCATGATCGCTATTGCTCCCGTAAGTTTTCCGATCAGTGCCGCATCATTGACCACAGCCCAATGACATCGCAACAAGATGCGACTGCCACACGAGGAAGGGCAAAAAAAGGGCAACGCATGATGGGAAGGGCTTTCGCAGATTTGGCGGAAATCTATACGAAATGCCACTCCTTGAGGGCGCCGGAGGTCGCGTCATACGTGAATCTCGATTTTTACTAACCATCCACACTTCCGAAAAGGCTTGACTTTGGAATCGATTCCAGGGTTTAGAATGGAAGTGTGTTTAGGAAACCATATCTTCAATCTGGTGAACTCGCCGGCCTGGCGGGGATCAGCCCCGACACCCTGCGCCATTATGAGCGTATGAAATTGCTGCCGGTTCCTGCGCGCTCATCCGGTAACTACCGCCTGTATCCACCCGAAGCCCTCGACCGGGTGCGCTTGATCCGTCATGCGCTAGCCGTCGGCTTCTCGCTCCCGGAACTCGCGAAGATTCTGAAGGTCCGCGATGAGGGTGGCGCCCCTTGCCGCCAAGTCAAGCGATTACTCGAAGGGAAGCTGTCCGAGATGGACAAGCAAATTGTTGATCTGGTGGCAATGCGCGATCACGTGCGGACAGTTCTGGCCGATTGGGACAAACGGCTAGCTCACACATCTGAAGGCAAACCAGCGAGGCTGCTGGAGACGTTAGTCGTCCCGGCACCCCCCGCAAATCCCATTAAATTGAAAGGAAAGAAAGGAAAGGCAATATGACAAGACGTATCGCAGCCGCCATCACTGTAGCGAAAAGAACGCTTATAAAACCGAAGATAATGATCGCAACGTTGCTCGTCGCCGCTGTGTTTCTGTTTGCTTTTCGAGCAACAGCGCAACACTCAGAGCATCATCAGGGGGGCATGATGTCCCAGGATATGATGACCCAACATCAAAAGATGATGGCTCAACATCAGGATATCGAGAATTTGATTGACCAGCTTCTCAAGAGTTTCTCCGTTCTGGAAAATGAAAAAGACCCCGGCCTTCTAAAGAAGAAGCTGGCTGAACATGGCGCGTTGCTGAAGGAGCTGCAAAGCAAGTTCCAACAGAGCTCGGGGATGATGAATATGGGACACATGAGCGAGCATCGCATGATGATGCAGCATGGTGAAAAAGCGATGGGCTTCAGCCAAACGCAAACCACGCACCACTTCTTCCTGAAGAAGGATGGCGGGGTGATACAGGTCGAGGCAAATGACCCAAAGGACACGCACAACCGGGATCTGATCAGAACACATTTAGTTCACCTCGCTCAGGCTTTCGCTGCCGGAGATTTTTCAGATCCTCTGGCCGTGCACGACAAGGTTCCGGATGGTGTCCTGGTCATGCAGCGCCTGAAGGGAGACATCCGTTACACCTTCGAACAGACTCCGCAGGGCGGCCGGGTCGTTATCTATACAGCGAATTCCCAGGCGCTCGACGCGATTCATCAGTTTCTTCGTTTCCAAGTGAGCGAGCACCAAACGGGCGACAGCCTGAAACCCGAATAGGCTCGGGGCGTTTGACCACCGTCAGCGCGGGGTTTGATTCTGTGTCGATTTTGAAGACGATACATGCCGCGTCTGCATCTTACGCAAGTCGGAAACCGATTTGGCACAGGAGTTGCTGGCTTCAAGGTATTGTGCCCCCGAGCGTGGAAAACCTCCACCGGGATGAGGTGACAGATGGCCCTGGTTGAGATGGAAAAGGTCTCGAAGGTGTACCGGCTGGGGACAGTCGACGTCTGGGCTCTTAGAGACATCGATCTCCAAATCTGAGAAGGGTCGTTTGCGGCATTTGTGGGTCCTTCCGGAAGCGGCAAGACCACGCTCCTGAACCTCATCGGCTGTCTGGACAAACCGACCACGGGTCACGTTCGAGTCGGCGGATTCGATGTTTCTGCCTTCGACCGCACTCAGGCCGCGTACTTCAGGGGCGAAAACATTGGTTTTGTGTTCCAGGACTTCAATCTCATACCAGTCCTGACCGCAGCCGAGAACGTCGAATATCCGCTGATCATGGTGCAGAGGCGATCCAAAGCTGAACGCGGCAAACGAGTCAGCGACCTTTTGGACGCGGTCGGAATGTCCGATAGAAAGAATCAGTTCCCGGACCAGCTCTCCGGCGGGCAGAAGCAAAGGGTTGCCGTTGCTCGCGCGCTGGTTTCCAGGCCGAAGCTCGTGCTTGCGGACGAGCCTACGGCAAACCTGGACCGCGATACGGCGTACTCCATCATTAACCTCATGAAGAAAATGAGGACCGAGTTCAACATAGCCTTCATCTTTTCCACTCACGACCCCCGAATCATCAACGAGGCAGAGGTGGTAATCACTCTGGAAGATGGACGGCTGGCCAGCCGGGACGAACCGGTAAGGAAAACACATGCGTAACTCGCTGAAGATCGCGCTGAGGAATCTTCTCCGCTACCGAAGACGAACGTTTTTTACGCTCGGGCTGATCACCGTCGGAATGGTCTTCGTTTTCATCTTCGTCTCCGCGACCGGTTCGTTTAAAGACATGATGGTAAGAAATATCACGGATTCTTATCTTGGCCATATCCAGATCCACGCTAAGGGATATGTCGAGTCGATCGAAAACCTTCCGCTTCAGCTCAACCTCCAACCTCGGCAGGTAGCAACGATTGAGGAAGTCGTGAACGAAACCCAACTTATCGATTTCTATTCGAAGCGGATTAAGTTTGGGGGCGCATTCAGCAATTTCGAGCAAACGACAAACATCCGGTTGAATGACGTCGATCCGGAAGCTGAGACCAGGACCGAACCACTCTTACTGCCGAGACTGGTTGCCGGAGAGCGCACCGCCGCCTCGCTGGCCCGTGGAAAGATTTTCGTTCCCGAATTGCTGACAAAAGGATTGGGCGTGAAGATCGGCGACACCGTTGTCGTGGTGGCCACCAACCGCGACGGTTCCGTGAATGGAAAAACCTTCGTTATCGGCGGCATCCTTGCCAGCGCAACGGGTCCTGGAGGCCGTGATGGCTACATACACATCGATGACGCGCGCGAGCTCCTCCGGATGCCAGACGGAGAAATCAGCGAAATTGCCATCCGGCTCAAAAACCTCTCGGAGCTCCAACAGGTCTCCACTGTGCTGCAATCGAAGCTCACGGGCGCTGGCAGCCAAAGCAATCTTGAAATCCACACCTGGGAGAAACTTTCGCCCTTCTTCAATCTGTTTTTGTACGAGGGCCTGCTGCTGGGCGTTCTCGGCTCGCTGCTCGGAACGATGGTCGGTCTCCTGGTCATTGCTATTCTGAACTCGGTCAAGATCACGTTCTCTTTTGGGCAACAGGAAGGCGTGGTACTGGCGCCCACAATTGCGTTCTCACAAGTGATCATCATTTCCGCCCTAGTAGTTGGCGTCTCTTTACTTGCAACGCTGCAACCTGCGTGGAAAGCATCTCGAATGGAGCCGATCGATGCCCTGCAGCATATCTAAGGCCCAGATGACGAAGAGACGGTGGCCATGGCTGCTTTTTCCCGTACTGACGCTCCTTTCCGCCTCGGCTTTCTCACAGAGCCCAGAGGAAATCCTGAAGAAGATCGATCGCAATCTGACGCCGGAATCCTTCGAATCGTATCGAAAGCTAATCAACATTGAACCCAACGGTAGAAGCCGTGAGTACATCCTGTTCACGGTCAAGAAAGGAAGGGATAAAGTTGCGTCGGTCTTCCTTTCTCCGGCCAGTGATAAGGGGCGAGCCACTCTGCGGCTCGGTGACAACATGTGGCTTTACGTTCCAGACGTGGGGAAACCGATTCGGATTACCAGTCTCCAGTCAGTCGTGGGCGGAGTGTTCAACAACGCCGACATCCTGCGGCTGGACTATAACGTCGAATACGGCGTAAAAGAGCTGCAACAAAAAGGCGAGGAGTACGTCCTGGACTTGCAGGCACGATCATCCAGTGTCGCCTATGACCGGCTCAGGATGACCGTTACGGAAAAGACGTTGCTTCCTACAAAGATCGAGTGTTTTGCTGTTGCAGGCATGCTGATCAAAACCCTCTACTTCAAAGAGCCGAAAGTCTTCGAAGGCATCACACGGCCGACCGTCATTGAAACCGATAGCCCCCTCTACCGGGGTTATAAGTCACTCATCGTTTACGCCAGTATCAAGGCCAAGGATTTTCCGGACGAGGTATTTACCCTAACATTTCTGCCTCGTGTGGAAACATTGCGGTGAAGCTGTTTGCGGCGCTATTACTATTCGGCGTCTACCTTTTCCAAACGCCGCTCGCCTTAGCTCAGAAGGAATACGAAGTCGATCTGTCGAAGCTCCAAAAGGAAATTGAAAAGAAGCCGTATGCGCTAAACGGCTTTTTCGAGTTCACGCCTGCGCTTTTGCTTCTGGACCAGACCTCGACAATCTACGACATGCAACTGGCAGACCGCCACGTGGGAAGGGCCATGGACCAGTACAATTCCCGTCTCCGGCTCGAAGGAAGTTATCAGAGGGGTTTTGCAAGATTGTACGCGATGGGTGACGGCTACCTGAGAAACGACGACTTGGGCTGGTCTGGAAGGGCGCATCTGTTTCAGGGTTACCTCTCCCTGAAGTTCAGACCCAACACGGCAGTAGACGTCGGCAAGAGGGTCGCGCGGTGGGGAAAAGGGTACGCATGGAATCCTGCCGCATTCATCGACCGGCCGAAAGACATGGAAGATCCCCAGGAGGCACTGGAAGGTTTCACAATGCTTTCGGCCGACTTCACCAAGAGCTTTACGGGCCGATTGAAAACACTGTCGTTCACTCCGGTGATCTTGCCAGTTACTAAAGATCTCAACGACGTTCTTGGCAAACCCGGTCACATCAACGCAGCAGGTAAACTCTACGGACTGATCTGGGATACCGATGTCGATCTCATGTTCCTGGTCGGGTCGAGCCGAAGTGTCCGCTATGGTCTGGACTTTTCGCGCAACCTCCAAGCCAACTCTGAAGTGCATGCGGAATGGGCGTGGCTCACTTCGGGCGAAAGTCGCGCTACCTCGAGCGGGCTTGCGGGATTCCGTTACCTCACCGCAGACGAGACTACGTTTATCGCAGAGTATTACCGGAACGGACCGGGGCTCTCGGAAGAGGAAGCACGAGATCTCTATAACAATCTCGGTCGTGGGGACTTCGGAGACCGATCTGCGCAACGGCTGCTCGGAACACAGAACCTCATGCGGGATTATCTTTACCTTCGGGCCACCAAGAAGGAGCCGTTCCAAATTCTCTATCTGACACCCGAAATCTCTTCCATCATCAACCTCTCGGATCACAGCTTCCTCGTCCTGCCGGGCTTCACGTACAATCCGGTAACAAACCTACAACTTAGATTACGGTTTGGCTGCTTGGTAGGCGGGGCCAACACGGAATACGGAGAGAAGCAGACCAATTACCGTTTGGAACTCCGCGTGCGGTATTTTTTCCAGCAACCATGAAAGCGGGCGACCTGAGTCGGCGCCTGCAGGACTTTTGCGAATACAACAGGCTTGCGGGGGTCGTGGCTTATACTTCGTGGAGACGCTCTTGACCATGAAGACTGCCATCACCGCGGAGCGTCTCACTCGCGTGTTTGCTCATCACGTTGCCGTTAACGCAGTCAGCTTCGACGTCGTTGCGGGCGAGATCTTCGGTTCCCTAGGACCGAACGGCGCAGGGAAAACCACTACAGCCCGAATGCTCACGGGCTTCATAACCGCCACATCCGGCCGGGCCGTTATCGCCGGAATCGACATCACCGATAGGCCTTCGGCCGCGCGCCGGCATATCGGCGTTGTACCCGAAGAGGCGAATATCTATGCCGACCTCTCGGTCTGGGACAATGTGATGCTGATGGCCGAGCTGCACGCAGTGCCCAAAGCCACCCGCATCCAGCGCGCCAATCGGCTGCTTGAACGCTTCGACATGGCAGATCGTATCAAACAAAAGGGAATGCTTCTCTCCAAGGGCCTGCGCCAGCGACTCATGCTTTGCATGGCCCTGGTGAGCGATCCGGAGATTCTTTTCCTGGACGAGCCAACCTCGGGGCTCGATCTTTCCAGCGCGCATCTGATACGCGACATCGTTAGTGAGCACAACCGTGAACGTGGCATGACCGTATTTGTCACCACGCACAACATGGATGAGGCCGAGCGTCTCTGCCATAGAGTCGCCATCATCGATAAAGGCATCCTTGCTGCCATCGACACGCCAATGGCACTTCGTCAGAGAGTGAAATCAAGACGTTCAGTTGAAGTGTGCTTCGCCCAGTTCAACGGTCAACCTGCCGACCTTCTGCCGGATCTGGCCACTGCCGAGGTAACGGTCTTTGCCAACGGCTTTCGCACCTACACATCCGAGCCTGGTCCTGTGGCGCAAGCGATTGCCGCTCGCGCCTTGGCCTTGGGATTGAGTATCGAAGGTCTCTCGACGCTCACACCCACGCTGGAGGATGTGTTTCTCTCGATAATCGGCCGAGAAAAGACGGCTGACAACGAAGCGAGGCCGGCATGAGCGAGTTGTCGCAGCAGGCGCGGGCAGCTTTAGTCGTGATGAAGAAGAACGTCAAGGTTTACTACATGAAGCCCCCTCTGGTTAACAGCTTAACGCACCAACGCTATCTTGTTGATTCTTCGTTGTTCTAGCCTGGGTCAGAAGGTGGTTTTAGGGAGTGTTCGGCAGCAAATTGTTCAAAAATTGTTCAAAGGTCTTAGCATGTTTTAGCCGGATGGTTAATGGTTTTTGAGCATCAGGTTTTTGTTCAGCGAACAATTCGTGAACAAATTTTGATGGGACCTCCAGAAGAGCGGTCGATCACATTAGACGATGGACAAAAATCGGCGAGCCGTCGTTCTCCTCTGCTCTCGGAAAAACAGAAAATTTAATAAGTCACATCTGCTACACTCGGGCGAGGTGGAGAAAAATGCCGGTGAAATCCAAGACGAGAAAAGCTGTTCAAATTCGAAACGAAATCCTGGAGCTGCTTCGGCAGCATCAAGATACGCTGGATGAGCAATTCACAGTCAAGCGCATCGGGCTGTTCGGCTCTTTCGCGCGAAACGAGCAGCACAAGCGAAGCGATGTGGATTTTGTCGTCGAATTCGCCCGGCCGTCGTATGACAATTATTTTCACCTGATCGATTACCTTGAGAAGCTTTTCGGCCGAAAAGTGCAGATCATAACGCCTGACTGCCTTGACTCAATCAGGGTTAAGAAGGTGGCTAGAGAGATCAGGAAGAGCGTGGTTTATGTCTGAAAGAGGCGACCTCGAATGTCTTGACGACATTGAGGAAGCCATCAGAAGGATTGAGCGCTACACAAAAGCTCTGAATTATGACGCCTTCTTAAAAGACACGAAAACGCAGGACGCTGTCGTCAGAAATCTTGAAATCATCGGCGAGGCAGTCAAAAATATTTCTTCCGATTTCCGTCGTCGGCACAAGCAGGTGGAGTGGAAGCAGATTGCGGGCTTGCGAGATCAGCTTATCCACGGCTATTTCGGTGTCAACTGGGAAATTGTCTGGAGCATTGTGAAGGAAAAGATTCCTGAACTGAAGTTGCAGGTGAAGGAGCTGCTGAAGGACGCGCGATAAGAATTTCGCGATGGGGATGGTTGGGCGTGCCCCGTGCTCAGCTGATCACAACCTCGACGGGGAGTTCGTCCAGCTTGGATTTTCTTGAGACGAAGTTCAGCTTCTCGAAACCGATGACCTTCTTCGTGCGGGGATCCTTTTTCAGGATGACCTCATCCCCGGTCTCCTCGCAGACGACTTTTCTCGGCTTCTCGAACCACACGTCGAGCGTGTTGCCTTCCTTGTCAAAAAATAGCCTGATTTTTTTCATTTTTGCCTCTTGTAGACTCTCTCGCCTTCCTTGATTCTATCAGTGAAATATGCCGTGATGATAAATCCGTCGCCGTTGTTGTGCTTTGCAACGACCGCGAGCGAGAGCCTGCCTTGACGCCGGTAATAAAGGAAAACTGAACCGTCGCTCCTGCTGCGCCGGATTTCGTCTGGCTCACGCAACGCTCGCTTGGCCTCGGATTCCTGGCCCTCAATTTCGGGATGCTTCGTCTTGACGATGAGATCCCATCTCGATTTTGTGACGCGGATCAGCTTGCCGAGTTTGGACGTGACCTCAAAATGAACGTCATCCATGCGAGAAATGTGGTGTCGGCACTATTTAAAAGTTTCGAAATGCCTGACGGGCCTGGCGCCCACGGGCAACGTACCAAAGTGCAGCCTCAGGCGTCAAACTTGGATCTCTCGAACGTTTGAAGGTGGCAGACATACGACCACCACTCAAGCCGAAATTCATTCGTCGGTCTTGCTCAACACTGCGACTCAGGGCAACGATGGCCACTTTCTGACGGGTGCCACCGCTTTGTCCGTAAGCGGATCATACTCGATTTCTTGTTCAACGATGTGCGATGTCCCAATCCATCCATGCAAATTACGCTGACGGGTAGACGCGGTCTCGGCAAAGGCTCGCTTAAGTCAGAGATCGGCTGATTCGCAGCTGACTTGAACAGTTCCCTCAAGTAGCTAATTTGAATATTTGTAGAGGGTTTCCCATTTCTCGTCATTAGCGGCCGCATTTCATGCTTTGAGTTGCTGAACAATGCAGGCAGCAGTCGAAAATGCGCCATGTAATGACCATGACTCAAATCACCGATCTGGACATTGAATGCCGTGCCAAAGCCGACATTTCGAATTATTGGGCAGAGGTGCTCGTTCCTCTCAGGTTGTTTCCGTCTGAAATCTAAGACCACAAGTGGAAGGCGGGACTGTGCAAGCTGCTGCTCCGCTGTTTTCCGTAACCGATAGGTCTCTTTGGTATAGAAGCCAACCACACCCAGCGTGAAGATCAATGTTACGAGTTCAGCGATTTTCAAGACCGTTCCTGCCCTCATAACTGTAAGAATCTTTGAGACGGTTCAAAAGCAGATAAAACAGCGGGCTCCGCTCTTGACACACCCCAGAGCTGTTTCCAGCAATTACCTGCTTGCCGGTTTGCTCCGTTGCGTTCCTTGCAACAAGGTCATGCAGGGCGGTTCAGCAAAGTCCAGCCGCTATCTGGTCGCCCTATGCCGCCTTTTGCCGCCCTTTGCTGCATCGAAAGGGCAAAAAAAGGGCAGCGAAGCGGCGATGGTTCGTCAAGACCGCAATCTCCTCGACTGTTTGCCATGGCCTTCGACAATGGTCGTATTGTCCTTGTCGATGGTGATCTTCTTTGCGCGGCCAAGATCTTCAATGCGGACATTCTCCAGCTTGATTCCGAGGTCTTCGGAAATCACCTTGCCGCCGGTCAGAATGCCGATGTCCTCCAGCATTGCCTTGCGGCGATCGCCAAATCCGGGCGCTTTTACCGCCACAGCCTGTAATGTTCCGCGCAGTTTGTTGACCACCAAGGTTGCCAGCGCTTCGCCTTCTACGTCCTCGGCGATAATCAGCAGCGGCCGGCCCGCCTTGGCAACCTGTTCCAGCAGCGGAAGCAGATCCTTCATAGAGCTGATTTTCTTTTCATGCAACAGGATCAGACAGTCTTCCAGGGTGCACTCCATGCGCTCCGGGTCGCTGACAAAGTAAGGCGAGATGTAGCCGCGATCGAACTGCATTCCCTCCACGACTTCCAGCGAAGTTTCCATGGTCTTGGCCTCTTCGACGGTGATCACGCCGTCCTTACCGACCTTGCCCATCGCCTCGGCAATAATGTTGCCGATGTTGGCATCGTTGTTTGCGGAAATCGTTCCGACCTGGGCGATCATTTCCTTGCCGCCGACCGGCGTGCTCATCTTCTTTATTTCAGCTACGGCGGCCTCGACCGCCTTGTCGATGCCGCGCTTCAGGGCCATTGGATTCGCTCCGGCAGCGACGTTCTTCACGCCTTCCCGATAGATTGCCTGGGCCAGGACGGTGGCTGTCGTAGTGCCATCTCCGGCAACATCGCTGGTCTTGCTTGCCACCTCGCGCACCATCGATGCGCCGATATTCTCTAGACCCTCCAGTTCAATGTCTTTTGCGACGGTCACGCCATCTTTACTGATGACCGGCGAGCCGAACTTTTTTTCCAGAACTACGTTGCGCCCCTTGGGACCGAGTGTAATCTTCACGGTGTCGGCAAGCCGGTTCACTCCACGCAGAAGGGAATGGCGTGCCTCTTCACCATGAGTAATATTCTTTGCAGCCGTAATCTTGTTCTCCTTTTCTTTCTAAGCAGTTCCAAGGTATTCCATGATAGGGAAACGGTTCGTGTTGTGCCGCCGCTTCCCGGGACTAGACGGCAGCGCTCTTACTCTTTGCGCCGGCGCTGATGATTCCCAGGATCTCCTCTTCACGCATGATCAGGAATTCCCGGTCATCAATCTTGACTTCGGTTCCCGCATACTTGGCAAAAAGAATGCGGTCGCCAACCTTCACTTCCAGCTTCAATTTGGTTCCATTGTCGAGGGTCTTGCCATTCCCTACGGCGATAACCTCCCCTTCTTGGGGTTTTTCCTTGGCCGTATCCGGAATGACAATTCCCCCCTTGCTCTCTTCCTTGTTGGAAATAATCCGCTTAATCAGGACGCGGTCTTGCAGGGGTCTCATGCTGCTCATAGTGTAACTCCTTTATTTTACTAGATTTAATCAGTAGATCTCCGACGATTGATCCCGCCACGCAGAAAGTCCGTTGCCTTTCCACAGCAATTCTAATAGGACTCGCTCAAACCCATATTAAAATTTCTAGCAAATATGGCAACCTCCTTGGTTGTCATCTAAGATTTGCGACGCCAAATAAACCTGACTTGGAACGGCTTCGATCACCTGAAAGAGCGGATCTTATAAAGACTGGGCGGGTGACCTCTCTCGCCGAAGATTCCAAGGCAACGAGTTCGCTGATCTTATATTCCACATCGCGTGACACCATCGTGTGTCGGCCGAGTATCCGTACATTGGCTGTGGATTCCGAAGCCGTCTGCAGCCACATTCCGCCGACATCGCCGTAGACAAACGCAATGCGTACGTCTCGCAGCCACCATGAGGGGCTTTTCGCCGGTTCACCCTCGGTACGACGCAGCAGGTAGGTGCTTGCATCGATCCAGATGCTTCCGCGCAGCAGATTCTTGTCTTTGCGCCTCGGGAGCAGCTCAAGCACGTAGCAACGCTGTCCCTTTACTTCTTCCTCGCCGATGAAGCGGAAATCATAATTGTCAGGCGAGAGATCGGTTGAGCTGTCTTTCGTAATTTCCGCTTCGCCTTCCAGCATTCGGCGAACGATCTTTTCTCCAAGTCCCGTGCCCTGGGAATGCTGGATGGCGTATTTTTTGAAGTCCGGGGGAACGAAGGTTACATCGGCAACCACCTGGGACTTGATTTTTTGCCTTTCCTTGCCAAACAGCGTGTAGTCGCGCGTGACGACATAAGGACGGAAGAGAGCCTCGTTTTTAGCCCGGGCCTGCGCCATGCGGGCAATGATGGTTTCCACGCTTGGAACTGTGCGGGTGGCCTGTTCAGCCACCTGACGCGGATTATCGCCTCGGCTCCCCTCCAGTTGGTAAGTTCCAGTAAGGCGAGAGTAGAGGCCTCCAGTACCTGGCTCTATCGCGGTATAACAGGGATGGCTCCAGTTCCAAGCGACGTTATAAGCGCACGCCAGCTCATCCAGATCACGGCGTAACTTTCGCCAGTCATTTTCCGCCCACGCAGTCAATTGCTGGCGCTGCATGAAGCTATTTATGCTCACACCGCGTCGCAGGAGTTCTTCGACATCGAAAGCACCTACCTGTTGGCGGTTGAAGTGATCGCACAGGCGCTCCGTCGCTTCTTGAAATTCTGTGACGAGCTGCTTGATGTTGTCTTCAGCTCGCGAGTCATCAATCGGGCTGCGATCAAGGGCCTGAATAAGACGGAGGCGAAAAGCATCCATGTCTTTTTCTATACGGCTTAACAGATCCTTCACCTGTTGATCGTTCAAGCGGTAAAGCCGTTGCTGTTCCGCCACCGTCATACTGACACTGGTGAGTGCGAACGCAATTGCCAGGGTGAAAATGTGTCTTATGCTTTTCATAAATTCGCTCCTCATTCCTTCAGCATGCTAGAAGCTTCAAAGAGGGACATGTTTTCATTCACTCACCCAGTGAGCCACCCACGATCGGAGCTTGCCGAAAACCCAAACCAGCAGGCCGCAACCGGCCAGAGGTAGAAGGAAGAAACAGCCTCCGATCGAAACCAAAAACAAAATTCCGAACAAGTCATAGAAAAACATGCAACGCCTCAACGTCACCTGCGGTCAGGATTTCTCACTAATTGAATTAAAGGCATTTTGACCTGCCCGTTTTCTGCGGTCCAAGCCGCTCTATTTGCCTTGTAGATTGTCTCGCTAGCACCGCAAGAGGTCTGTTCAGAATTGAACACACACTAAAAAACGTTTACTCAGGGGGGAACTCGGCGCGGGAATGCCATTGCATGGACGCCCTTCAAAGCTCGGCGCGCGACAGGCGTACAAAACGCGCGCCAGATCCTATTCAGCTCTCCAACGTTACACTCGACAATGACGGAGCCGCGCGCGTCAGCAAGCGGACTTTCGATGTAGCGATTACCACCAGAGCTGACTGACTCTTCGTTGATCCTGCTGGGCGGCTTTGCAGTGCTGAGGCTGGCGATCGCGATGCCGGTGGCCATGTCGACGGCTCCGGCACTGAGCCGGGCGGGAGCCGGCGGCGGCAGAGCGATAAGCGATGAAGATGGCCGACTCCAGCTTCCTCCACTATTTATTGCGCGCGTATTGCGCGCGACCGCGAATGTACAACCAAAATACAAAGGTGTTCATAAGTGAACAGACACTCGTCTTCGAAGCTTCTAGCATGGTATGTGAGGTTCAGTGTATTTGGGACACGAAATTCCGCGCGCACACGTGATGAACCTCATAATTCGTGTGCTCATAATGAACACGGGAGGTAAACATGCTTTGGACGATTTTCGTTGTTCTTCTGGTTTTGTGGTTCCTCGGTTTCAGTCTTAATGTAGCCGGAGGCCTGGTTCACTTGCTGCTGGTTGTGGCGGCGGTTCTGGTCTTTAACTTAGTAAGCGGACGCCGAAGCGCGCTGTGAAGCAGGAAATACACGCGAGTTCCAGGGGCGAAGAATCTCTGAGTGTAGCCTTTCGCTTCCGGCTTCACCTGGCTTCCGCCCGCCCGCTTGCCTGAGATTCGGCAAGCTCAGAAAAAAAACATGAAGGCTTTGCTTTGGATTGGGCTGGTAGTGCTGATTCTGGGCGTTGTTTCGCTTCTGGTTCCGATTCCTCGCACTGAGCGGGAGGGCTTCAAGGCTGGCGGTGTGTCCATCGGAGTTGAGACCCGGACTGAGGAAAAGGTGTCGCCCATTGTGAGTGCGGTACTGATCTTGGGCGGAGCCGGGCTGATGATCGCGGGAAGGAAAAGAACATAATGGTATGCGAACACGAGTTCCTTCGATTTCGCCTCCTGCCTTAATCTTTGTCAAACGTGCAGCTACTGCGTCGGAAGCGAAGAAACGGACGCGTCAGGCAGCGGCCGGAAGGCGCTTACGTGGCCCAGTCTGGTGAATACTTGCAGCTACCAAGAGCCCACACAACGGAAATCCTGGCTAACAACTTAATGGGTCATCAGGCTTCGATTGTTTTGATCTTGGTTTCCGCGCCACCTGCTTTGATGGCGACCTTCACAGCATCTTCCATCGGATCTTTGAAGGGCACCTCGATTCGGAGCAGGCCGTGCTCGTAGGTCGCTTCGGCTTTGTCAGGTTTCACCGGCCAACCTAAAGCCAGTGCTGAAACATACTCGATGTCCCTTGCTGGCGCTGTCAGGTGGATGCTGTCTTCCAGGATCTTCACATCAATGGTATCCGTTGGCGCTCCTGGGATGGCGAACTCCACTACTAGCTTATGGTTCTCCCCGTCAGCATACGCCACTGTATTGGGCGCAACCTTAAGCCCATATTCCGGCATCTTGGTACCCTCCTTTTAGAACATATTTATCTAACAAGTCTCAAGGCGTTGTTCTATTTTTTTATGCAGGTACGGTTACGCATCTTGAATGAGGCGTTCGAACCGGAGGTTTTCGAGCGAGTTATGCTCAGCCGGCCGGCGCGTTAGAACGAATGCGGCAGTGCACAGAATGAAGACCAAAATTCCAAATTGCCTCAGCTTCCGACGCGCTCGGCGACTTCTCTCTCTTTGGTGGTGCGATGAATGCTCCACAATCTACTCCCAGATGAAACGGAAAATGAGGCTACTTTCTCGTCGCGCCAACGAATCCGATGCAACCTCGAATACGTTGACAATCCACAGTGGGCCGACGGGACCGCTGCCAATATCCGCCACGCTAGAAGTTTCGAAGACAGATGTCTGTTCACTTATGAACACTTCGTGCCATTACGGAGAAGGGGGTAAAATAGCCAAGGTCGTTGACTGCCCACTGGTAGAGAAGGCAGTGGTTCAGCCCCAGTGGTCCAGCCGGGGACACCGCGGTCCTGGACAGTTGCCCCGCACCCAAGAGATTCGTTGTCCGCGCGCACAGGATTGATTGACCATAAGTGTGTAAAATATTGAAGAGACAGCAAGCCCAAATCACTTAATCTGGCTTCGTATTTTCGTTTCAGAGTTCTCGCCATTATGCTAAATTAGTACGCTGGTGGATGATCGAAGCAATGGCGGGTTCAAACAATAAAAAATCCGGGAAGAAGCCAGTTTTCAATGCCCAAACCTTTCTCGATTCGGCTGGTGTGGCAAGAAAAGTTGTGGAGTTTAAAAGGGAGGAGACCATCTTCTCCCAAGGTGATTCCGCCAAGCATGTCATGTACATTCAAAAAGGCAGTGTAAAGCTCTCAGTGGTCTCCGAGACCGGCAAAGAGGCAGTCGTGGCAATGATGGGACCCGGCGACTTTTTTGGTGAGGGGAGCCTGGCCGCTCAGCCTCTTCGAATGGGGACGGCTACCGCGATCACACCCAGCACTGTGCTCTCAATTGATAAGAACGAGATGCTTCGCGTGCTTCATGAGCAACATGCGCTCTCGGACCGTTTCATCTCTTATCTGCTTGAACGGAACATCCGAGTCGAACAGGATTTAATCGATCAGCTCTTTAACTCCAGCGAGAAACGGCTGGCTCGCGCTCTTCTTCTGCTCGCTCGCTATGGCAAGCAAGACCAACCCCAGAAGGTGCTTGCCAAAGTATCTCAAGAGACGCTAGCTGAAATGATTGGCACGACGCGCTCTCGGGTCAACTTTTTCATGAACAAATTCAGGAAACTGGGGTTCATCAAGTACAACGGCTCGCTTGAGGTCAACAGTTCCCTCCTAACCGTTGTCCTGCACGACTGAAGGCTTGCCACGGCCTCAATAGAGGCCATTACTGCTCAAGGCCCGAAGGGCCGACAGGGAATAGCCCCCCGCCTGTAAGGGCGGGGTTTCCGTCCCCCCAAAGCAAGCCTAGAGGCCCGCAGGGCCGGCACAGGAGAGGGAATGCCGACCTCTCCCGTATCGCACCTTCGGCGCTCCGACCGGAAGAGGAAAATCGCCATACCCGCGCTCACGCGCGGGCCTATTTCCTGTCGGCCCTTCGGGCCTGATTTCTTGCGGGCATTTCAGCAATAGGACACCTGAGGCTGGGTGTTCAATTCTGTACATTTTAGTAGAAGGCCTTTTGATTCAATTAGACATGAAGCGCCGACAGGCAACGTGTATTCCCTGGGTTGTGCGTGCGTAGATCAAGAGACTGCAAAGAGAGCGAAACAAGATGACCGGTAGTTGGAATCTGGTCTGTTGAGGCTGTCCTCCGAGAAGGAGACTTCGAACTTGCAGGTGAGCAACAAAACTATCTTTGGATACTGGCTCCGTTTGAGGGCGTACCTGCGCAAGCGTGAAACGCCGCCAAAGTATGCCGATAATGCGCCACCCCTGCGATCGGAGCTGTTTAGCGCCGAGCAGATGGAGCAGCATGGCAAGACCCTGGCAGGCTCGCACCAATTAAGTCCCGGATCCACCCCGGACCAGCTTCTGGGGCGGCTGGTTGACAATGAAGGCGTCCTACTTGGAGTCCGCAACCTGCTGGCCGAGGAGGTCAACCGGCGCATCGCGCCGGCCGGGGAATGGCTGCTCGACAACTTCTACCTGGTCGAAGAGCAGATTCGCACGGCCAAGAGGCATTTTCCAAAGGATTACAGCCGGGAATTGCCGCGATTGTTGAACGGCCCGTCGGCTGGGCTGCCGCGTGTGTACGACATCGCGCTGGAGACGATCTCACACGGAGATGGAGGGGTGGACTCGGAAGGTCTCAGTCGCTTCGTAGCGGCTTACCAGACGGTCACAACTCTGAAGCTAGGCGAGTTGTGGGCGCTCCCTATCATGCTGCGCCTCGCGTTGATCGAGAATCTTCGGCGCGTTGGCGCTCGCATCGCCGCCGACAGGATCTACCGAAACCGCGCCGATTACTGGGCGGACCAGATGGCGGAGATCGCCGAAAAGGACCCCAAGAGCCTGATCCTGGTGATCGCCGATATGGCGCGGTCCAGTCCCCCGATGGTGAGTTCCTTTGTTGCGGAATTTGCCCGCCGGTTGCAGGGGCAAAGTCCGGCTTTGGCACTGCCGCTTACCTGGATGGAGCAGCGACTCTCCGAGTCGCGCTTGACGATAGAGCAATTGGTGCAGTCGGAGGTCCGACAACAGGCGGCCGACCAGGTCTCCATAAGCAACAGCATCAGCAGTCTCCGGTTTCTGGGGGCAACGGACTGGCGTGAGTTTGTCGAGAGGATGAGCGCCGTAGAGCAGACGCTGCTTGAGGATCCCGACGGAGTTTACGGCAGAATGGATTTTTCCACCCGTGACCGCTACCGCCACGTCATCGAGAAGGCTGCGAAGGCGAGCATGCTGTCCGAGGGCGAAGTGGCGCGCAAGGCGATCCAGCTCGCGCATGCCGGCGCCGCCGCAAAGGGCCTCGACGATCGGGCGGCGCACGTCGGGTTCTACCTGATCGACAAGGGATTGCCGCAACTCGAGCGAGCGGCGGAAATGCACCTGTCCGGCGCCGAGGCTCTTCAGCGAATGAACCGCCGGTTTCCTTTGGTCTTCTATCTAGGCACGATCGTGCTGATTACGGCGGTTTTCACCGCGACCTTGCTGGCAAAGACGTACGCCGAGGGCTTACAAGGCTGGGCCGTGGGGCTGATTGGGATCCTGTCGTTGATAGGCGCAAGTCAACTGGCGGTGGCTCTCGAGAATTGGATCGCCACATTACTGGCGCCGCCGCATCCGCTGCCGCGAATGGACTTCTCCCACGGAATTCCGCCGGAATCGCGCAC
>JACQSX010000030.1 GCA_016211105.1 Acidobacteriota bacterium
CGTCTTGGAACCGGCCAGCGCCTTGATTTCCTCATTGGTTCCCAGGGCCATGATTTTTTTGCCTTTAAGAGCCATGGCCTGATAGATGTGTCCCGGACTGTCAGGAGTGATGCTGCGATCATCCATGCTCACGATTTTCCCATTGACCAGAATAATGTCGGCATAGCCCATTTCATCGACCAGCGCCGGACGACCCTGAGACAGTCCAAGACCGGCCAGGGAGAGCCAAATAACAAGCACGAGCAGAATATTTGGAAAACTTTTTTTCATATATCCTCCAAAAGGTTTAAAAAATCGTCCTCATATACACTGAATGGCTCTCGACATGGATAAATACCGGTTCACTCCCAAGATTAAAATAGAAATTTCAAGCCTAACTGAATCTGCCGCGCTGTCGTTGTGCTGGTCGTGATCCGGCCAAAAGTGGCGCTGGGAACTCCCGAGGCATCTTGGAAAACTGTGCCGCTCGGAAGACCGAAGTTGGCCCGGTTGAAAATATTGAAGAATTCGGATCGAAACTGCAGCGTGCGCCCTTCGCCGGTCGATATATTCTTGATCAGCGAGAAGTCCATGCTGGCGACTCCCGGAACAATGCCGGTGTTACGCCCCAGATTGCCGAAGAACCCCACCTCCTGCAGCTCGAACCGGCTCCCATCCCAATAATTGTTCGGATTGCGCTCTCTGACTGGGTTTGTGTTGCCTCCCGGCCGGAGATTGGGTCGATCCTTTGTCCCCTCCGATGAGGTGGAATTGCCGGCGCGGGAACGATCGATGCTGGTGCTGAAAATGGCTGGACTGCCATCGGCCAGTGTGACAATGCCGTTGACCTGCCACCCTCCAACCAGCCTGCCCAATACGCCTGTGGCCTTTACAGGCAGATCATAGCTGAAATTCGTCACTACGACGTTCTTGACATGGAAAGCGGAAAGCGAATAGTCGCGACTTCGGTCGTAAGGATCGAGCGAATGGGTGGTCGACGAACTATTCGTTTCAATCCCGCCCAGGTTTCCCGCAGATTCATCCATGCTCTTGGAGAAAGTGTAAGAGACCTGAAACTGAAAGCCACGGCTGAAACGCTTGTTGAGCGATACCTGAAGCGCGTTGTAGAGGGACTTTGAGTCAAAGACGGCGAGGGCATAACCAGAAAATATTGGATTAAATCGCCGCGCGCCCACTGGGAAGAACTTCCGTCCATCGGGCAAAATCTCAAACCGGTTGATATTTAGATTTTGATTTCTTCCCGCATGAATGCCCTTGGATCCTGTGTATCCGATGCTGAGCGCCAAGTCAGGGAGGATTTCCCGCTGAATGCTCAAATTATACTTGACCAGATAGGGTTGGGCCGGTTTCGTCTCGATGATCTGCAGCCCATAGGGAGGAATCGTGACACTGGCCAGCGCTTCCGGAACGCTGGGGAAACCTGGAGGATTCGTCAATAGCGGCCGCTTGAAAAAGGGTGGCACATTGGTGGCGGTAAAGATCCAATCAAGCGGGAGAAGAATATTATAGAAGATCCCGGCGCCCCCTCGCACCGCCGTTTTCCCATTGCCGAAAACATCCCACGCAAATCCCAGGCGGGGCGAGAAGTTGAACCGGGAAGGGTTTTCATACAGCCGGTCCAGCACCGACACTTCCGTATCCGTCAGCGGATGAACCAGATTGGCCACCTTTCCGTTGACTTCATTCGGTTCTGTTGAAAACTCCCACCGTAACCCAAGGTTGAGAGTCAACGTAGGTTTGACCTTAAAATCATCTTGAACGTAGGCCCCTGCGTATACCTGGCGCCATCCACGTATCGTATCCGAATCCGGAAGCATAACATCCAGCAGGAAAGCTCTGCCTCCCAGGAAGGCATCTATGCTGCTGAAAGTCCACGAGGCGTTCCGCATATAAGCGGAAAGCGTGTTCGTGTGAAGTCTCTTGATCTGGGCTCCAAACCGGACAGAGTGCCGCCCTCTGCTGTAAGAGATGTTGTCCATGTATTCGAACATATTCTGGGTCAAGAACCGGTCTTGACGGCCGTTGTAGCCATAACTGACTCCTGCAGCGCCGATTTGCCCCATAGAGTTGCCTGGAATAAAACTGAGCGAGGGATCGAGGCTAATCGTCTGCACGGCGACCACCCCAAAGACGTTGCGGTTGAAGGAAAAGCGAAACTCATTGAACAGAGTGGGTGAAATGACTCTTCTTGCCTCGATAGTCGTGAACTGCCTTCGGGTTTCGCCCTCATTGTGGAATCCTGGGGTGGGCTGCTGCGTGATTACCGACGAATCATCCTTGAGATAACGGACAAAAATAGAATCGGAATCTGAAAGGTTGTGATCCACTTTGACCAAATAATAGTTTTCATTGGTGGGCTGACTAAGGGACCGAATGAACTCGGCGCGGCCATCGCCAAAGTTTCTGGCGCCCGGGGTAGGTAAGGGAAGCAGGTCCAGGTAAGGTTTGACTCGGGGGTTGACAGGAACCGTTCTATTGGGGAAGATCCCTTGGCGGGCCTCCGGGGTCAACGTGGTATACAGCCCCGTTAAACCCAGGCGATCGCGAAGTCCTTCGTAGCTGCCAAAGAAAAAGGTCCGGTCCTTTCGAACCGGCCCGCCGACCGTAAACCCAAACTGATTCCTCTTGAACTCAGGTTTTCTTTGGTCGAAAAAATTCCGGGCGTCCAGGTTATCGTTGCGGAGAAATTCAAACAGGGTTCCGTGCAATTCGTTCGTCCCTGACTTCGTCACTGCGTTGATGACGCCTCCGGCGACCTTGCCGTACTCAGCGCTGTAGATGCTGGTCAGCACCGTAAATTCCCTCACGGTTTCCACACCCAACGTTGTTCCTGAGACTCCGGCCGGAGTTCTCCCTGCGGAATCCTGCACATCGGACCCGTCCAGCAGAAAGTTATTCTGTTTTGGGCGGGCGCCCGAAATAGACATCCGCGGCCCCGCGCCATCCAGTGACGTAATTCCCTGACCGTGAGCAGGCGCGGCATAGACGCCGGCCTGAAGCGTTGCCAGTTGACTGAAATCCCGGCCGTTCAGCGGCAGGTCGCGGATCTTCTTGTCATCCACAAGAGCGGTTACCGTGGACGTGGTGGTTTCTACCAGGGGGGCCTCCCCCTTAACCACAACCTTCTCGCTGATTTCGCCGACTTTCATCGTGAAATCGACAACGGCCTCTTGCCCCACGGAAAGTTTAATGCCGCTTCTGACGGCCGTCTGAAACCCGCTTAGCTCGGCCTGCACTTCGTAATTCCCCAAGGCCAAATTCAGGGCATGATATCTTCCTTCGTCATCCGTAACGACCGTCCGTGTTGCCCCTGTGTCCAGGTGCCTGACCGAAACGGACACACCAGGGAGTACGGCTCCACTATCATCTTTGATCGTTCCTAAAATCGTTGCCGACGTAGTTTGCGCTAACAAGAGCTGGCTACAGGCCAGGAGCGTCAGGAAAATTGAAAAGGCGTAAGAGAGTCTTCTTAACATAACTTCTCCCCCCTCTTGAGGGTTCACGCGCCAAACTTTTAGCGATCTTTCCCGAAAAGTGTATCCATCATACTGGATCGACTGACGCAACTGTCAACTGGAATTGGAGAAAATAGGTAGTGTCATTCCCTTGCCCCGTCTATTTGGCAAGCGACGGATCGGGTTGCACGCGGTCGCGCGTTTGCGCGTACCGTCTCATCGCGTCCAGCGCCTTAACCGCAATGTGCGTCGTCTCAAATACCGGCGCATCCAACCCTTCAATGTCGTGCATCCACTTTTCCTTCACCCGGCCACCCTCCATTACTGTGTAGATCGGCTTGTCCGGGTGCCGTTCCCGAGCCTTGGTGAAGATCTCGCGCATACCATCAAAGTCGGCGTTCGCCAACGCCACCAGGATCAGCATGACGGCATCAACATTCTCATCGTCGAGCATGGCATGCAATCCTTCTTCATGTGCCAGGCGGTTGCCGGCGCCGAGGGCTACCCAGAGATCTAACGGGTTTGTAACCGGCTGCCACGGAGGCATAAACTTCCTCACCCGTTCCGTGGTCGCAGGCGCCAGTTGTGCCAGCTCGAAACTGTACTCGGTCAGCTCGTCGGTCGCCATCACGGCGCTGGCCCCGCTGAATGTGACCACGCCGATTCGTTTCCCTTTCGGCAGCGGCAGGTACGAGAACGCTTTCATGTACTCCAGGAATTCCTCCATATCATAGGCTCGAACCAGGCCGTATTGCCGGAAACCGTGATCGACCAGGACATCATCGACCGCCAGCGATCCGGTGTGCGACGACGCCGCGCGCGCACCCGCCTGGGTGCGCCCCGACTTGAGCACAATGATTGGCTTTGTGCGCTTTACCTGGTTCGCCAGGGAGAAGAAGCGTCGTGGGTCTCGCATGCCCTCAATATGGAGAGCGATCACCTTCGTTTTGGGATTCTTCCAAGCCCATTCGACAAAATCACTCTCATCTAGATCGATTTTGTTTCCAAACGGCAGGCTCGCCCCGATTCCGAGACGCTGCGCTTTGCGGTACATGAGCTGGTCGGCCACGGCCCCAGCGAAGATCCCGGACTGAGCCGCCAGCGCAATCGGCCCGTCCTTCCAGTTTTCAAAGAACGCAAAGCTTGCCACCAGTTTGGCATCTATGTTGACAAAGCCAATGGTGTTAGGGCCGACACTGCGCACCCCTGTCTGGGAAATGAGTTCCTCGAGCGCCTGCTGGGCCTTGGCTCCCTCCCCACCAACCTCGGCAAAGCCTGCGGAAATAATGACTGCCGCCTTGACACCCTTTTTTTTGCAATCTGCAAACAGTTTCGGGACGAACTCGCCCGGGAGCAGGAAAAACACAAGGTCGATCTCTCCAGGCACATCTAGAATGGTAGGGTACGCCTTGTAACCAAGAATCTGGTCGGCTTTAGGGTTAATCGGATAAATGGCTCCGGGAAAGCCGTTGGCGATGATGTTCTTGAGGAGTACGTGCCCTGACTTCTCCGGATTCGGTGACGCCCCCACCACCGCGATGGATCGGGGTTCGAGCACTGCGCGGATACCATTGGATCGCTCCACTACGAAGGCCCCAGAGGCTCCACGCTCTTGTGCAGCCGTGTTCGTTTTTCTCAGGACAATGAGCGCATCCAGAGCGATCGCATGATCGCCCGCTGCCAACAATGGATTGATATCCAGTTCTTCAATCTCGTCGCGGAATTCAATCGCCAACTCCGAAAGTCGTACGATCGCTCGGGCCAAGGCGCGCCGGTCCGCCTTTACCTGGCCCCGATAACCGTCGAGCATGCGTGACCCCTGGATCTCACCTAACATTTCAGTGGCGCCCGCTTCATCCACAGGCGCGATCCGAAACGTGATATCCTTCAGCAACTCCACGAATACGCCCCCGAGCCCGAAGGCGACCACAGGGCCGAAGGGCCCCCGGTTGGTGATGCCAACGATCGTCTCGACTCCATCCCGCACCATCTCCTGCACCAGAATGCCGTGGATGTCGGCGTGAGGGTGCTTTTGGGTTACCGCTTCCATGATCCGGCGATAACCCAGCCGGACCTCATCGCGGTTCACAAGTCCGATTTGGACGCCGCCCGCATCCGACTTGTGTGCAATGTCAGGGGAGGCAACCTTGAGCACCACAGGGAAACCAATTTGCTCGGATATCGTCACAGCCTCCTCCTCGCTCTTGGCAAGTTTCTCCCTAGTCACCTCGAGTCCCGCCGCTCCCAGTACCTGCTTGGCTTCTAGTTCGGTGAGTGCCGTGCGTCCCTGACGGCGTGCGTTCTCAAATATCCCTGTTACATCCAACTTTACCATCCTTCCTCCTGCTGTTGAGAGCCAACTCGGGATGGCTCATTCCTCAGTTTCCCGCCCTGGTAGCCAGCGCGTTTGCGACTCCCTATGGCCGGATTCGCAGCAATGATCGCGAAACACCTCGAAAAAACCTGTACCTTCCCACACTCTGGACATTCTCGTCAACCATACAAAATTTTCTGCAAAATTTTTTGTTGTAAAACTTTTTTGGTCCTGGATTTTTCCTTCTTCTATATTTACATTTGCAAATCCTGTTCAATAAGATTCGCGGCCGAGCGCTTGAGGTGAGAGAGTTTTAATTTGACAGCAACCTAGCTGGAGGAGTAGAGAATTAATTTGCCATCCTTGAGGCTGGTGCGAAAACATCCGCGAGAGGTTTTTTAATTTCTGGGGGATATATGAAAAGAAGCTTTCGAACCGTTTTCTCTCTTTGTATTGTCTGCCTGTCATTGGCGAGCTTTGGGTTGTCCCAGGGTCGTCCGGCGCTGGTCGATGAAATGGGCTATGCCGACATTATTCTGGTCAACGGGAAAATCGTGAGCATGGATGATCGCAGCATCACTCCTGACAGTCCGGGACACATCTATCAGGCCATGGCTCTTAAAGGCAAAAAAATCATGGCCCTGGGAACCAATGAGGAAATCAAGGCGCTGGCCGGTTCCAAGACG
>JACQSX010000031.1 GCA_016211105.1 Acidobacteriota bacterium
GCCGTTTGCCTTTCTGGCAACATACACAACGCGGCTGTCACTGAATGCGAAGGCGCAGCATCTGCCGCTCGGTCATGCTCTCAGTGAATACGCAGGAGCGGCAAACAAATCACGGCTGCTGTCCCTGCTCTTGCCGGTTAACCCAACTTCCGCATTCCGCTAACCAGAATGTAGTATTGACGCAGGTTTACGATTTTCTTCAGTCACTATCTACAGTTGCCTCGTGCCAAGTCTTCAGTGGCTTCATGACTTCCTGGGAGATCTTCAGTGTCTGATAGATTTCCCGGTGGGTTGGTTCTGGGGTAGTGGCCTTTCGGATTTTCAGAATCGGTCCGTTCATGCTCGGCAAGACTACCGTTACCACCTGATGGGTGCTCAGTTGCTGGCGGATAGTCCACCAGGAGGTGTGGATTCCCTGGTCTAAAAATCTCTGTTCGATGGTTACCAGCAGATGATAGGCCAGCACACACAGGAAGATGTGTGTCTGAGTGCGATGCTTGAGGTGGTGGAAGATGGGACGTTCCATCAGAGGGCTCTTCATGTCCCGGAAGGCATCTTCCACGCGCGTCAACAGGATGTAGGTGCGCCAGATTTCATTGGCACTCAGGTCCTGCCGATCGGTCTTCAGTACGTAGCTGCCATCAAGTTTTTCGGCCTTGGTTCTCTTGTCACCCTCCTGCTGCCAGGCCAAACTCCTGTGGTCCGAGTGGTAGTCGATGCGGTAGTAACGCGCCACCCGTGGATAGCGCTCCTTGAGGCGGCCAATGGCCTGCTGGATCTTGCCGGTTTTCTTCAGACGCCCCTTTTCGATTCGACTCTTCAGTCTCTCCAGATCGGTCAGTAGCCGCTGCTGCTGCTTTTCTCGGATGGCTCGATCCTTCTGCTGGCGACTTTCACTGCGGCACAAAATATAAACCTCATCGCCTCTCTGGAGACGCTTGACTTGCACCCATGTTTTTTTCTGATCCGGGTTGTGCGGGGATGCAGTCCGAATGACTTTCTGCCAATCGTCTTGCTGCTCCAGCTCGTCAAGCCACTGGTCCCTTTCCGCCTGTCGCCCTGCCACAATGTAGTGCAGGCCGTGCGCTCGGATCTGATCGAGATTCTCCTGGTAGGCCATGCCTCGGTCCACCACCACCGTCGAGCCGGCTCGCTTGCCAGTGCGTTTCTCCAGCACTTGCAGCATCTGCTCAACGGTACTGCGATCCTGGGCATTGCCGTCGAATACCTCGTGTGCTTTGGGAAACCCATCCCGATCCAGGACCAGCCCCACTAACACCTGCTTACAATCGGGCCGCTTGTCCCGTGAATAGCCACGTTTGGCTTGGGGGTTTGTCAGGACCTGACCTTCAAAGTAGGTCGATGTCAGATCGTACAGGTACAGCGTATCGTCCAGATTGAACAGAGTCTTTTCTTGTTCGGCCAACTCCCGCTCAATCTGCTCCCGATTAGGGTGCAGCTTGTCCAAATTGCGGTAGAGCGCATCGTCATTCAGAGTGGAAAAATCCTCTCCCAGAATGTCTGCCATGGCACTGCGACGCACCCAATCCGCCATAGCATGCTCGGAAAGAGGAAAAATCAGCCGGTTCAAAGTCATCACCTCTGTCAACCTGCGCGCACGCTGGGACAGTCCCGCCCGGTGCAGAATCTGGTCTAACCTCAACTGCCGCCACATCTGATGACCGACATGCACAGATCCAGCCTCGCAGGCTTGCTCCATCTCGACTCGGTCAATATCGACAGCAATGGCGGCTGAGGCAGAAGTTTTCTCTCTAGCTCGCTTGCCACCTTGTGCCTTCCCGATGAGGCTTTTTGTCTTTGCCTCCTCTCCGACAAGCGACCTCTGCCCTTGTAGGGCCGACTCCATTTTGTGAGCCACAACCAGCCACTGTTGCCGCGGTGCTGGCGCCAGATTGCCCAAAGAGCAAATCACTCTTTGGCGTGGCCCCTTTGGTGTGGCCACCGACTCGACCAGAAGGTGGTTGGTGTACTTTTTGCCTTGGTAAGTTCGAGTACTTTTGCGGATATACACTGGCCACTATATATGACATATAAATATTACAAATCAAGTTAAATCTGCACTAATTTAGTCACTATTTTCAGGCAAACCCAAACCGCTGTTGAAAACAAAAGACTTATGGATACGACTTCCCAAAAATCGTTGGCGGAATGCGGAAGTTCGGCTGAGCGGCCGGGCATCATCATGTTGTCTTTGTACTGAGCTGCTGCCTGGCATCGTTTCGGGCTTTTCTCTTTTCGTAGTCGACCACGCAATTGAAAGATCCCCTCTCCGAGAGCTTGCGAACGCGGAGAGCGCAACCGATCTCCAAATTCTGCCAGCAACTTAATCAGCGCCATAGCCTCATCGACATCATCTCCACGCTCATAGCCAACCGGGAAGAGATTTTAAAGCAACTGGAAAAGGAAGGTTTCCATGAGCATTAGAAGAAGATGACTTCGAGGAATGGCGTCACTGTTTGGGTCATAGCGTGCGTTCGCCGCACGTGGCGATCCTGGATCTCAGCCTTCAGGGTGTGGAAGGTCTTGGATGCTCCGGTTTTGCAATCGTTGGGCGCATCTCGGACAGAAAGTTCCGCGGCAGGCGCGACAGAAGCTCTTTCCACACGAAGGGCATGGCGACGAACAGACCGGGCAAAGTAGATGCAACTTCTCGTCACAAACCACGAAAGTCTTGCCGGAGTTCCGACACGAGTCGCAAGGGAGCCGCTCAAAGGTTCCGCAGATCTTGCAAAAATCAGCGTGCATGGGACGGCTCATTTTTTTCCGTAGAATCGTAACGTGTACCCGCCACACCTCGGTTTCAAGCCTGAGGACCTGATCCAATCGCGCCTCCGCAGTCGCTGAGTATTTTCGGCGGGTGTCGGCAATCTTGGCGAAGTATTCCCGCTCGATCCAATCCAGTTTCGACAGCTCCCCTTTGATCTTGTCCTGCCCGACATTACTTGCGGACTTGGCGCCAGGTTGCCACTTGGCCTGATCCCGAAGCTCGCTGTGATAGGTATGAAGGCGTTGCAAATCACGTTCCATTCTGCGTTCCATGCCGGCCAAAAAGGGGGCCAGCCTGAGCTTGACCCTCGGCGGTAGGACCTTCGTGGAATATTCTTCAACGCGCCGTGCCGACCAGGGCGGCGGCAGGTCGAAGTCGCTGCCGTCAACCAGGTTCCATCCGTTCCCTTCTGCAAGCCGCTTCAGAAGCGGTTCCACCATTGAATCCGCAATTGCCAAGTTGGACTCGTTGACACACAATTGGATGAGATCCTCGGCTTTTTCGTCAGACACGACGGCCAGGCGAAACGACAGGAGCAGATAGCGTGTTTTGGCGGGAGTGACCTCTCTCACTCGGAAGGTCGCATTTTCAAGCGTGATCTGCTGAGCGATCCATTGTTCCAGGTCGCGCGGCGGTTTTGCAGAAATCTCCGGCTGCAGCCACATTCGAAGATAGCGGCCGCGGTCCTGTATCAGTCTTCGGAGCCCAAAGATCCCGTCGGGTTCCAAAGCGACCCTCCGGGCGCCATAGGGCAATTCTGTTCCAAACCCCAGCAGGGACCATTCGGGAATCGAAAGCGCCTGCCGCACTTCCATGGGAGCGACGACCTCCAGTCCTTCGGGAGCTGCCGCTTCAACCACGGCTCCGGCTAGGGTCAGCACGTCCGCCGTCACTTCACGCAGGCTTCTCATATCGCACCAAACTCTTTTCCAAAAATCTCTTCATCAAGCGCCTTCGCCGCCTCGTACCGATCCCTGGCAATGGACAATTGATCGCCCAGGGCATCGAACGCGGCCCGGCGCTTTTCCCCGCTATTTTCAATCCACGCAGAGAAGACCTAATTGAAGCCTAAACTCGATTTCGCCGCTCACTCTGTGAGGAATACACCAAGGTGATCTGGGTTGCTCAGAAGGTGTGAAAAAATTCGAAATGAGTCCCGTCGATTGGTAGAGACGCCCCGGCGGGGCGTCTCTACAGTCTCGACAACCCAGCGTGGCACAGAGGGTACGGGAATTTTTACACACGTTGCTCGTCTCCGCGCGACGAAACAAAGGGAACTTCCGGGCCCACTCCCCGAGTCCACCGGTTGAGCAAAGTAATTTTTCTTCACGACTATGCCGCGTTAGCTGCAGCTCGTCGATATTGCAGCCAACGATAAGATCCAAACATCGCAGCCGTATAGGCCAGATCGCCGAAAATGCTGTTGCAGAAAAATGGCGGAGCCGCGATGTAGCACTGCGCCAGATCGTCGAAGGTGCCGGGATAGAACTTCTCAGCCAGACTCCTTAGGAAAACGGAACAGAAATGCTGGAAGGACTTATCGGGCATTTACACCCCCGCTTTCGTAGCGGGCTCCGATACATCCTTTTCAGCCATACATGGTCACCGGGAACTAGAGTTGCTGGTAGAAGCTGGACTGCCGCCTATGCAGGCACTGCAGGCTGCCACGAAACACCCGGCAGAACTCATGCGCGACATGGGGCTTGAAAACAAATGTAAAATTCGTTAACATTATAACTTTGGCAAGACTTAACAGGAAAGGTCTCAATTGGTAGCTGCGGACGCCTCAGTGATTATTGCGCTTGCGAAAATGAAGCGGCTCGAGCTGCTCAAGAAGGTTCACGGCCAAATCCTCCTCGGTCCTGAAGTCAAGATGGAAGTATTGGACCAGGGAAAGGCAATCGCAGCGTCGGGCGTGCAACAGGTCGAAAACGCTGTGGACAAAGGCTGGATTCAGGTTACGTCGCTGACTAAGAAGGAGAAATCTTTAGAAGCGCGCATCTTGGCAAACAGCCGTTTGGACCGGGGCGAGGCAGAATCAATCGCGCTGGCGCACTCGCGCAAGCTGATGCTGATTGTGGATGACAAAGAAGCAAGGGCGCATGCGGAAGTGATGGGGCTGGAGTACATGGGCACCGCGGCGGTCCTGCTGGAGGCATTTATTAAGGGTCATCTGAAATTTCAACAACTGGAGGAGACGGTCGAGGAATTGAGCAAGACGATGTGGCTCTCCCCAGCGGTCGTTACTGAGATATTAAGAAGGGCTCGGGAGAAGAAGAAATGAAAAAGGAACAAATGGTCGGGACCAGGTTGCCCGAGGAATTGGTGCGGGAGCTGGAGGTCATCGAGAACGCTGAGCAATCGGACCGTTCCACGACCGTGAGGAAGCTTCTCTACAAGGCTATAAAGGACTGGAAGCTGGAGTATTATGCTCGACTCTATGGTGACGGCAAGCTAACGCTTGCCAGGGCTGCCCGGAACGCTGGGGTGTCGTTGTGGGAAATGATGGATTACGTCAGGAGCAGGAAAATCCCGGCGCAGTACGAACTGGAGGACCTGAAGAGGGACTTGAAGGGCCTTTACGCGCGCCTTTGAAGACCTGAGAAATGGCCGTGTTTGCAGAGCAACCACCGGGGCACATCGGGAAAGGTCGCAATTGGCTGCTTGAGGCGATTCCCCAATCGAATCGCCAACCGGACAATGCCAATAATTGCTAGCAACAATGGCTGAACAACCGGAATTACATCTGAAGACAGTTGGCGAGCAGTTGAAGGATATTTTTCTGTGCCACACGGGCGCAGATAAGTCGAAAGAAGGCGTGAGTAGTGACTGCAGCACAGAAAGCCATTGACTCTGCCGCGAAGGAGGCGGCGCCAAGGACTTCTTTAGGTTCTCACCGATAGGGCTTCCCTTCGGCTCGATGCCGGAATCGACAACCTCGGTAACAGGAATTATGTTCTGCCGCTTGGCGGACGTTATTGGGTCGGCGATAAGACGGGATCGTCGTCGGTGCCCGGAATGGGCCGTTCATTCTATGGCGGCCTGACCTTCAAATTCTGAGCGGAACGCTCAAGTCGGCTAGAGTGAGAAGACAATAACAATTAGCTGAGCGATGGTGAAAGTGCGGCTACGCTAAACCAAGTCTCACGGTAATTCGTGTAGCACTGGGCGAGCTTGATTGCGCGCTCAGCCAACCAACCGGTAACCTTGTGCGGTTTCTTCCACATGCCCTTCTTCCATCAGCTTGATTAGACCGGAGCGCAACGAACGCTCGGCCCAACGCTTGAGGCTGGAATGCAAATCTCCGTAAACCTTCTCCAGTAATGGCTCGATGGGTTGAGGCTGAAGGCTGAGCGCAGCCAGCAGTTGTTCCTCTCGCTCTTGACGGTGTTGGCGGGCCTGTTCGACGGCACTTCGCCCGTCGGTGACCGGGTGCCCGTGGCCCGGATAGATCAATCCGTCGGCTACAGATTTCAAGAATTCGAGGGATTTTAAATAGGTGCCCAGATGGCCATCTGCCGGATCGATCAGGATGGAAGAAAGGGAAGAGATCAGGTCGCCCACAATCAGCGCCCGATAGCGTGTTTCTTGAAAGGCAACATGCCCAGGGGCGTGTCCGGGTAGATGGTAGACGTGTAGCTTCCAAGGGGCGCCGCCATCGGGGGAACAACCTAAATCAAAATCCTGGTTGTGATCCAGATAGGATTGAAAACAGATTTTTGGAAGTGATTGGGCCGTCAGTCTGTGGGCATAGACAGGCAAGCCATAGCGGCGCTGGCATTCCTCTACGGCACCTATATGGTCCGGGTGTCCGTGAGTCAAGAGTACCCCTTTCAACACGCGTCCTTCGGCAAGGAGTTCATCGAATAATTCCCACAACTTTTCCTGTTCCGGCGGGTCGTCGGCGGCCGGATCGATCAGATAAAGTTGTTCCTGCCCCACGGCAAAGAAATTAGTGTGAGTCGCCGGTGGTTTGGTGCGCGTTTTCAGAGGAGCCATCAAAACCCCACAACTGTAGTAGTCACGTTGCAACTTGCCCCGCTGATATCCTTCCGCGAGTTGTCGGATGCGGAACCGAAAGCTGTTCCAGTCACGAGATGCCAATTCTTGGAGCAGCGTAACGACAGGTGGGGCAATGAGCGCTTCTCCATTGCGCCAACGCTTTAATGCCTCTGCAGGGGCGATGAATTCTCCATAGTCCAACTCTCCTGGCCAGATTTCTGCCGCAGTTTCCTCGGGGGTGTGGCAGCACAAAAACCAGGTGTCATAGCGCCGCGACGAATAGGGTGGGGTAGTGATGCGGCAGAGAGGGGTGAAATTTGCTGCGTCTATATAAGATCCATTCCGTTGCAAGATGTCCGCGAAGGAAATCTCGCCGTCCAACATCCGTCTTCGGTATTGCGACAGGGTTTCTCGAAATGGTGGCCGCGCTCCTTGAGCAAGCCAAATGCCAGTTTCCTCGAAGAGTTCTCGAGCCGCAGCCACAACAAATGGCTGGTAATTCAGCTCGTTCGAATCCTCAAGTCGCGACAAATTCTTGACTGAAATTTCTTCATCCTCCGACTCCAGGACTCCACCCGGAAAAGCAAGATACCCGCCTAGGAATGCCAACCGAGAGTTGCGCTTCACTAGCAAAACCTGGCGCGGATTGGACCCACGAACCATCAAGACGCTAACGGCTATGCGCTTCATTTCGTTGTGGCTTCTTCTCCTCTGGATCGCATTTCTCACACGCCACAGCGCAGATATCGATACACGGTTTGCTTTGCGCCTGGTCGCATCGGTTGACAGTGTAGAGACGCCCCGGCGGGGCGTCTCTACGGAATATTTGTGGGCTTCTCACTCGCATACCTTACAACTATGCCCTTCTCCGCCACGCGCAAAAATCCTTTATGAGAAATGCAGGCTGCGTTTGTGCAAGCCCTTCCTTGTGGCCCTGAAGTCATTATGCTTTTGCTCCTATCATTGTCGCCATAAATTCTTATGCCTTGGTGCTTGGGGATGGAAACCCTCGCAAGGAGCATGAGACAAACAAGGGAATTCTTGGTTGATCGAAGTCGAATCAGGTATTCGGGCTAGCCACCTTGCGCAGTTCTCGTCGCTTGATCTTCCCGGTGCTGGTCTTTGGTAGGTCCTGCACAAATTCGATTTCTTTGGGAACTTTGTAGGGCGCGATTCTTTGACCGATCTGCTGAGTAATTTCCCGAGCTAGCGCGTCTGAGGAAGTAAAGCTAGGCTTCAGCGTGATGAAGGCCTTTACCCTTTTCCCAATCACCTCGTCTGGAAGCCCGACCACCGCCGCCTCCAGTACTGCCGGGTGCTCCATTGCGGCTGCCTCCACTTCGCGCGGCGAAATGAGATAGGCCCTGCTCTTAATAAGATCGTCTGAGCGGGAGACATACCAGTACAAGCCATTTTCGTCCCGGTAAGCGAGGTCTTGGGTGTAATACCATCCGTCCTTGATGGTTGCATTCCAAATTTCGGGTCTTCGCTTGTAGCCCAGGCTCAAACCGGGATCGTCCGCCTTGATTACTAGATGCCCAATTTCCCCCGATTGGGCTTCTTTTCCTTCGTCATCGAGGATGGTGACGCGATGTCCAGGCAAGGGTTTACCCAGCGCGCCCGGTTTCATCTCCGATCCGAGATTGCTATTCATGAAAATGTGGATCTCGGTCTGGCCCAGGGAGTCGAAGATCTCCACCCCTAAACGCCTTTTCGTTTCTGTATACGTATTGACAGGAAGCGGCTCGCCAGAACTAAAACAGCGGGTCAATGAGCTGAGATCGTACTTTTGCAGTGCCTTTTCTTCAAGAGCCAGAATGCGACGGAAGACGGTAGGTACCGCAACGAATATTGTGGCCCGGTATTTTTGGATCGATTTGAGAGCCTTCTCGGGATCAAAACGCCCGCTCGAAAATGCAACCGCCGCGCCACTGTACAGCGGAAAAAGAAGATTACAGCCCAAGGCGTAAATAAAGCTTATTTCCATGACCGTGTAGCAAATGTCAGAGGGCGTGAGTCGCATCAGCGTTTTACTGATGGAATCCCCTGTGGCGATGATCCAGCGATGAGCGTGTTCGATTCCTTTGGGTTCCCCGGTGGTTCCAGAAGTGTAAATAGAAAAAGCCACATCGTCCTTTGAAGTAGGCGCCACGTCCAGAACGTCCGATTCCTTCTCCAAGAGCTCTCGCAAGTTCAAGAACGGCGGCGCCCCTCCTCCATCAAACAGCACAATGTGTTGCAGCGGAGGACAGTCTTTTTTTAGAGCCACAATTGGCTCGCAAAGATCACTTGTGGTCATCGCTACTTTCACCCCGCTGTTGTTGATAATGTGCTGCAGTTCATGAGATCGAAACAGGGAGTTCGTGGGTATGGGGACAGCTCCCAGCTTCATTGCTGCCAGAAAAACGACAGCATACTCGGGGCGATTGTAGGAACGAATGAGGAGATAATCTCCGCGGCCGATGCCCAGGCGTCGTAGCGCATTTCCACAGCGGTTAACCTGCTGCAACAGCTCCGAGTAGGTTATGCGGCCGCCCTCATCGAAGATAGCGACCCTATTGCCATTTCCCTCGGCCACGCGACGATCCAAAACTAATTCTGTCATATTCAGCTTTTCGGGAATATGCAACATTGGGAATCTCCTGATGAGTAATGATAATTCCAAACATTAATAAAACTACCCGGCGGCCGGTTCCCCAATTGGATCAACCGCCGGTCGAAAAATCGTGCGAAAGAAACTAGACGTTCTCCGTGTGCATTGTCAAGCGAAAAGGAATTGAAGGAAACCGATGAATTCACGGCTCCGATGCTGCTCCGATGCAAAAATTGTTTTCGGCTTTTGCCTGACGACAAGGTAAAATTCTTTCGTTTCGCAATTCGCAAATTCATCTTTGAGGAGAAAACTTGAATGCCCGTGAGAACGCTTTCCGACCTTTGCTTTACATACATCTCTTTTTTGACCTGTGGTTTGATATTTAGTTTTTCCAGTCTTGTCCTGCAAGGAGCAAGGGATGATCTGAGTTCCAAGCTGCCTGCAGGAGAGGGGAAAGAGCACGTGATGACTCTATGTACGAGTTGTCATGGTCTGGAAAGCGTGGTGAGCCAGCGGAAAAGTCCAGAGGATTGGGAAGCGACAGTCGGCAGCATGCGGAGCAGAATCTCAGCCGGGATGGAACAGGAAGCTGAAATTATTTCTAGGTATCTCGTAGCGAATTTCTCGGAAACGTCAATTCCCACTCCCAAGATTGAGGCTCAGCGAGCGGCGTCCGCCGGCGTCAACAGGATTAGGATCTATCACCAGGTCCTTTTTAATTTTAAACCCGAGATCTCGGAAGAAAAGCGTAAGGCTGCACTTGAGAGTGGACGGGCTGCGCTGGGAAGTATTCCTCAGGTGATGAATCTAGTGGTGGGAAAAATCATTCAAAAAGACACCGGGTTCCAGTACGGTCTGGCGGCCGGCTTCGCAAGCCAAGAAGACCTGGAACTCTATCGAACTGATTCAGAACACAAAAAGTGGGCGGAAGACGTGTTTGATCCGCTCATTGCAAAAAGCTCGATCCTGGACATTATCGTTTCCGAGTGAGTTCGGCCGCGGCGCCCCATTTAGACATTGAGTTTGAGTTCCCGACCGGCTGCCAGAGGTCAATGGCGGTTAGATTGGATCGAGCTTCACACTTGCAGTCGAATTCGGCCCGATACAACTGAGCCTCCGTTCCAACTAACCTGATTGGCTCGCGGGTCTTGTCATCTACTGTTTCGTGTAACGAACCTCAAAGGTCATGCAGCCCTTGGGGGCTTTCCACGGGCCATGCCACATTCCGGGTGGGCGGCAGGCGTACTGTCCCGCCGTGAATTCTTGATTTAAAGTGAGATCGATGAGGCTGCCTTCGACGATGTACACTTCTTCCCAGAAGTCGTGCACCACCGGCCCATTGGGAGTAGTATCGGTTCCCGGATCGAATCGAAGGATTCGGGTGTAATCGCCGCTGTTGGGATCGCCGGTCAGAATGCGTTCTTGCATCCCCTTGCATTTGCTTCCTGGAACATCGCGCCAGGGCTTCGACGTGACGTTAAAAAACTCGAGTTCTTGTTTCGCCATGTATTCTTAACCTCCGAAGTAATCTACAAAGTGGTGTCGCTACTTTATTGTCGTGACAAGAATTTGCGCTCAACAAATGAGGGCTGAGCAGTAAACGTGCCCAGCTCATGCGAATATGGCGAGTGACCCGCCGGAAATTATAGGCCGCATCGGCGTCATACATCTGCTCGCCGAACCCTATAGGCACAGCGCAACGACCGACCCGTCAGGTCATCCGATAGTTCAGCCTCGAAATAGGGATCGGTCGCGAACTTATTACCAATCAACGGTAGAGTGCCGGTATAAACCGCGGCTCCGTTCAAGGAATCTCCCACCCGCCGGCGCAGCATGGCAAGCAGGTCCTCGGGTGAGAGCGTAGCGGACATCCGTCCTTCCTGATATAAGCGTTGCCGCCCGTGTTCACCCACCCAGCTTCGTAAGATCAAGTTGTCCCAGTGGTCTTCCACATCAGCGTAACGCCACACTTCGGCGGAGATCGGCTTTGGACAAACCTGCTTTGCAGCGGGGATATTGATCTTCTCCAATTCGCGGTCGGTATGGTCACTGCCTACAGCGACCCAAAGATGATTGCCGTCCACTAGAAACACGGTCTCCGCTTCTCCAGAAGAATGGGCGCCCAAGACCTCGACTTCACCGGCTGTAGTCAATCGATCCAGTGTGGTACGAAAGATCGTTGGGATCTCTGCAGGGGCGGGGATCCCATGCGCCGCCAATTCGTCAATATGGGCTTTCACAGCTTGCTGGTTTCTTCCAGTATAACCAGCGATAATCACCCGGTGAGGAACAAAATCTAACTCTCCTGAACCTTGCAATTTGAATCTCATGTTACTGACCTTCACTTCCCTAGAGTCGCGGGCATGTTGAGTACCGCCTTCTTCATCCGGTCCATGGCTTGTTTAATGCTCTCCGGTTTTGCGGCGTAGGAAACCCTTACGAAGCCTTCATAGTCGAATCCAGTCCCGTTGGTCAGGACCACCCCTGCCTCGTTGACCAAGTATTGCACGAAGTCTAAGGAGGGGACACCGAGGTTCCGAATATCTGCGAAGGCGAAAAAAGCCCCTTTTGGCAAATCACAGTGAACCCCAGGGATCTCGTTGAGCATTTCTACCAGCATGTCGCGTCTCTTCTGGTAGGCTTGCCGCATCTCCTCCACACAGTCCTGAGGTCCTTTCATGGCGGTGACGCAAGCTACCTGCGCAGGAACGTTGGCGCTGATGTTGACCGTATGATGATACTTCAACAAGTGCACCAACTTGTCGCTGGAAGCCGCCAGATATCCCACTCGCAAACCTGTCATGGCATAAGTTTTCGAAAAGCTGTTGACATGCACCACGTGATCCTTGGCGCCGGGAAAGGAAATGAGACTTTTATGTTGTACACCGCCGTAAACGAGGCTCTCATACACTTCGTCGGAGATCAGTATAATGTCGCGCTTCTTGGCAATTTCCAAAATCCTCCGCAAAGGTTCTTCTGGATAGACGCTTCCCGTGGGGTTGTTCGGGGTTAGGATAATGATCGCTTTGGTCTTGGGAGTGATCGCTCTTTCAACGGCAGAAGGATCTGGAATAAATCCTTCCTCCTTCTTCAGTTTGACAAACACGGCCTTGGCGCCGGCCAGTTGAGCGTTCACCACGTAAGGCGGGTAGTGAGGAAGCAGGATGATGATCTCCTCGCCGGGGTTGGCCAGTGCCATGATGGCGATATGAAGGGCGGCTTGGCCTCCTGCTGTTATCAGAATCTCATCCTCCCAACGGTAAGAAACTCCGCACTGTTTTTGGATCTTCTCGGCGATGAGCTGACGCAGCTCGGGAATTCCTCGATCAGGTCCGTAGTGGGTATGGCCGTCGTCCAACGCCTTTTTTGCTGCTTCTAAGATGTGTCGGGGTGTAGCAAAGTCCGGCTCTCCTAACTGCAGGTAGATACAATCGCCCCTTTTCGCCGCCAATTCCATGATGCTGTAAAAGGGGGATCGCTGGACGTTAAGAATTCTGTCTGCCAGCATGTAAACTGCCTCCTCAGAGATTGACGCCGGGTCGGCCGGTCAGCGCTGCCCGGCACGGAGTGCTGGCGCCGATAACGCTTTCGATATGGGCAAAACAACGGTTCTTGTTTTGGCGGAAAGCGAGGCGAGAATACCTATGCCTCATAATAAAGGTTCATTTCGTAGGGATGGGGCCTATTCCGCACCTCGTAGTATTCTTTCATCTTTCGTTCAATCCAGGCGTCGATAATATACTGATTGAAGACTTCTCCTTCAAGCAGATATTCGTAGTCTTTCTCGAGCGCATCCATCGCTTCTCTCAGAGAAGAAGGGAGAGGTTGTACGCTCTCGCTGAGCTGTTTGCTGAATCTCTCACTGTCCAAATCATACGGTCCAAAGCCAGCCTCCGTGGGGTCGATCTTCTTGCTGATTCCGTCGATTCCGGCCATTAAAATTGCGCTCATGGCGATGTAAATATTGCATGTTGCATCGGATGGACGGAATTCGATGCTCTTCTCATGGGGCGCGACTGCATATTTGGGGATGCGGATTGCAGCGCTTCGATTGGCCAGAGAGAAAAATAGATTTACCGGAGCCTCGAATCCAGGAACCAGTCGTTTAAATGAGTTGGTGCTAGGGTTGGTAAACGCCGTAAGGCTCGGAGCATGGCTTAGCAAACCACCAATATAATAAAGTGCCTCTTGGCTGAGACCTGCATACCCGCAGGCATCGAAGAAGAGCGGTTTGCCTTCTCTGAATAACCTTTGGTGGATATGCATCCCGCTTCCGGCCTCATTATAAAGGGGTTTTGGCATGAAGGTCACCGTACGGCCATGCCTCTGAGCTACCATCTTGATTACATACTTGCACCACATGGTGTAATCGGCTGCCTTCACGAAGGGATAGAAAAGAATCTCGATTTCTGACTGGCCGGGTCCTCCAGCCTCGTGGTGATGGTATCGGACCTGGATGTCACTTTGCTGGATAATTTGTACCATTTCGGTGCGAAGATCGAACATAACATCCAGAGGGGGGATGGCGTGATAGCCACCCTTGCGCGAAATTTTGTGGCCCAAGTTTTTCTCCGACCGCATGCCGCTATTCCAGTCAGCCTCCACGGAATCGATGAAGTACTGTGCCAGGTTGATATCCGATTGGTAGTTGACGCTGTCAAAAATGTAAAACTCTAGTTCTGGGCTCCATAAGCTTTCGTTGGCGATGCCGCTGGATTTTAGGAAGCTGTCTGCCCGTTTCGCGATCCCCCGAGGATCCTTTGGATAGGGCAATTTGGTGTCCGCTTCAGCAACATCGCAAGTCATTCCCAGCGTCTTTACCTCCCAGAACGGATCACCCTTAAGGGTCTCCGCATCGGGGATCAGGACCATATCGCCCGCCTCAGTGGTCTTAAAGCCTGGGGTGCTGGAAGCGTCAAAGGGGACTCCCTGGGTAAAGGTCTCCTCGCTCAGTTGATCAGCCGGGATCGTAAGGTGATGCCACTGGCCGAATAGATCAATAAACTTCAGGTCGATCATTTCCACGCTATTGTTTTTGACATATAAGATGAGGTCTTGGATGTTTCCTTTCATGTTACCTCCTTGTGGAAGGGATGCCGGATCATGAAATATCCAAATATATCTTGAAGTCTTTCAACACGTACGTGAGGAGCGCAGCTGCCTCGATTGTTAGCGCCTCATTATTTTCCACAGATCCGCCGAGACCGTCCATCTGAATTTTCTTGTTCCCGCTTTGCCGGTGCCAGCCGTTGGGGACCCAAGCGCTCTGGATTTTCTTGCCGCAGGCAGGAGCAGCCGGCCGTTCCGATGGGCCAAACTATGGTGTTGAGGAAAAAGTTAAGAGTGTGGCAAAATTGCGCGTTTTCCTGGAATGACGGAGCCGTTTCTGGAGAGACCTTGAGCGGTGAACGAAAGGGTTGCACTGTCTTGCAAGGGATTTCGAAAAGGTGAAGCAGAGCAATTTGGCCATTGGTAGGGCAGGAGGAAAGATGGAAAGGTCGGAGGTAGCGGGGATATTTAAAAATGTCCGCCGTCAGGGACGCACGGCGCTCACTGAACTGGAGGCAAAGCAGGTGCTGGCAGCGGCGGGCCTCAATATCACAAGGGAAGGACTGGCGGCGAGCGAGGAAGAGGCCCTGGCGGCAGCCGAACGAATCGGGTTTCCGGTAGTACTTAAAGTCGCCTCCCCCGACATTTTGCACAAGTCTGATGCAGGCGGTGTCCAAATCGGACTCACTAGCCGCGATGACGTGCGCAAGGCTTATTGCCAGATTAGGAAGGCGGTAAGCCAAAGACAGCCGAACGCGCATATCCAGGGCGTTTTGGTGCAAGAGATGGTGCACGGTGGTATCGAAACGATCGTTGGTGTGACGAACCGGGAACCCTTCGGCCCTGTGGTTGCATTCGGATTGGGGGGCATATTCGTGGAGTTGTTCAAAGACATTGTCTTCCGCATTGCGCCGGTGGACGAAATGAGCGCTCGCGAAATGCTGGGTCAGATTCAAGGAGCACGCATGCTGGAGGGGTACCGGGGTCTGGCTGGGGCTGACAAAGATGCCTTGGCGCGGGTAATCGTGCGACTTTCAGAATTGGCAATCGAGTTCCACGACCATATCGAAGAACTGGATGTGAACCCGTTGGTGGCCCTGGGGGATCGTACTGTGGCCCTGGACGCCCTGATTGTGCTAAAGAAAAATAACTTGGCTCCCATGGCGCTGCCGACAACCGCAGTGAAGCGGCAGGATCCAGGATCGGTAGAGGTAGCTGGCAAGCGAGCCAATGACATCCGAGCGGTGCTGGAGCCACGATCGGTCGCTGTCGTAGGGGCGTCAGCCAATCCTGAGAAATCGGGTCACGTCTTGCTCAAGAACATTATTGCCAATGGCTTCCCGGGCGCGATCTACCCAATCAATCCCAAAGTTGACCAGATTCTCGGTTACAAAGCATATCCGACAATCCTTGATGTGCCGGGGGAGATCGACCTTGTCTTCTTCTTACTTCCGGGCGGATTTATTCCGAAGCTGTATGCAGATTGCAAGAAGAAGCGTGTCAAAGCGACGGTAATCGTGTCGGCCGGTTTTAGCGAAGTCGGGGAGGAAGGGGCCAAAGCGCAGCGCGAGCTTGAAGAACTGATTTGCCAAACCGGTGTGCGCTGTGTCGGTCCCAACACCATTGGGTTCGTCAATATGGACGCCAAACTTGTAGCAAGCTTTGCGTTCTTCAAAAACTGGCAGGACGGGCCGATCGCGCTAGCCGCCCAGTCAGGAATCTTTGCGGGGGCGGTCGCCGACCAGTTGATGGACCGCAAGGTACAGCGTATCGGCATTGGGACAAGCCTCGCCTTTGGGAACAAGATCGATTTGGACGAGAGTGATTTCATCGAATGGGCCTCAAACAACGCCAAGACAAGAGTCATCGCTCTTCATCTGGAGGGAATACGACGGCCGCGGCGTTTCTTTTCGTTGGCAAATAACATCAAGCGCGACAAGCCTATTATCGTGTTAAAGCCGGGACGCACTCAGGCTGGCGCCCGCGCGGCGGCATCGCATACCGGCTCGCTGGCATTGAATGATGTCCTCGTGGATCAGGCGTTCCAGCAGTACGGCATTATCCGAGCCTACGATCTGGAAGAATTCTTGGAGTTCATGAAGGCGTTCTCCTATTTGTCGCTGCCAAAAGGAAATCGGGTTGGTGTGGTAACCTTCAGTGGGGCCAACGGCGTGATGGCCTCCGACGAGTTGACCGAGCACGGTTTCGAGCTAGCCCAACTTGCGCCGCCAACGGCTGACCGTATCAAGAAATTTTTGCCGCCTTGGCAGCCAGTGACAAACCCGCTTGATCTATGGGCGGCTCTAGGGGCTGGCAACCGGCTGGTGCACGAGGAAGGTCTGCATGCGGCGCTCGATGACCAAAATGTGGATGCCGTCCTGCTGATTTTGCTGGGGTTGGCAAACGCTGACTTTGATGGAATGCGTGCGATCTTCTTGCGTGCTCGAGAGCGCCACGCCGACAAGCCGCTTTACACCGTGATACTGGGTGGCCCGGTGAAGCAGAAGTGGCTCCAGGAGGTCGACGGCCTGAACATGCCGGTATTTGAAACGACGCGCATTGCGGTAAAAGCACTGGCGGCCATGCGTCGCTACGCGCTCGTGCGGGAGCAGAAACCGGCTGATCCCTTGTTTGCCTAAACAGACTCTCGTTTGTTTTTCTAGCCATCTCGGAGTGTTATGGTTGGCTGGGGAATTTTGTCGTTTCCTTGACATTGGTTTGGACAATCGATAGCCTTTGGCCGCACTGGAGTTCGCCGCGTAGTGATTGCGGATCGGGCAATGCACATGCTGTGACTGCGGCGGTGAGAAGCCACAAAAGAGAGGAAAATTTTCAATCACATGACTACAGATTTGCGTTCCTGGCTTGAAAGTGTGCGCTCGTTGGGTTTGCTGCGTGAGCTCCGAGATGCCGACTGGGATGTGGAGATCGGCGCGATAACGGACATAAATGCCAAGAAGAACAAGTACACTCTCTTGTTCGACCAAATCAAGGGATACCCTGACGGGTTTCGACTCGTTACCGGCGCCCTGCTGGACTCTAAGAGGGTCGCCCTGACGTTGGATTTGACTCCTACGCTCAACGATCTGGAACTGGTGAGGACCATCAAGGATCGGGCAAAGTCCGCTGCGGGAAACATGGATGGATACTCGGCGAAATATGTTGACCATGCTCCCGTGTTCGAGAACAGGGCGGAGGGAAACAAGATAAATATGTTGAAGTTTCCCGCTCCGAAGTGGTTTGAGTACGACGGAGGGCGGTATCTCGGCACGGCGGATGCGATCATCACGCGTGATCCGGAAACCGGTTGGATCAACGTCGGAGCGTATCGCATGATGCTGCAGGACGAGACGACCATGTCCATACTCATCGAAGCTCCCCGCCACGCTAGGCTAATGATCAGGAAATATTGGGATGCAGGACAACCTTGTCCTGTGGCGATATCTTTTGGCCATCACCCGTTAATCCACATGTTTGCCGGAATGGAGGTTCCACCGGGAGTTTCGGAGTTTACGTACGCAGGCGCTGTGAGGAAGCGCTCTTATGAAGTGGTCAAGGGCCCAATGACAGGCCTCCCAATTCCAGCCGATAGTGAACTTGCAATTGAGGGATACATCGTCAACGAGTTTAGGCAGGAGGGGCCGTTTGGTGAGTTCATCGGCTACTATGGAGGTGGAACCACGCAGAGTGCAACAGTGAAAGTGGCGGCCGTCTATCACCGGGACAAGCCGATCATACTTGGCACCTGCTCGGGTCGTCCTCCCCACGACTATACGTATTTCAGGTGTCCCATGAGAGCCGCCTTAATATGGGATATTCTCGAAACGGCGGGGATTCAGGGGGTGCAGGGCGTATGGTGCCATGAAGCGGGTTATTCCCGGGCGTTTACAGTTGTGTCGATTAAACAGTTGTTCGGAGGCCATGCGAGAATGGCGGGGCATGTCGCATGCCAGTGTAGACCTGGGGCTGTCTCCGGCAGGTACGTCGTAGTGGTGGATGACGATATTGATCCCTCGAATTTGGACGACGTGGTTTGGGCCATGTGTTCGCGGAGCGACCCGGCAACTGGAATCGACGTGATCGCAGAGAGCCTTGGGACACCTCTGGATCCCATTGTGGACCATGCTCCGGACAAAGATATATTGGAATATACCAGCAGCCGCGGGATCATTTTCGCGACGAAGCCGTATCGAAAACTGATTCGGAATGAGTTCCCCAGAGTGGTGGAAGCCAGCAAGGAACTCAGGGAAAAGACGGTGCGTCGCTGGAAGGAACTGCAAGACTGACCTGCTTTTGGCTGGATGTCCTGTTTTCGGCGCATCCCAGCAAGAACTCGCGATTGGTGATGTTTGACATGCTCGCCTGTTCATTCTAGACTCTCAGGTCCGTGGCCAGGATGACCTGGCACTTTCCAATGAAAGGGGGACTATGTTACCTGGATATCGTGACCCCAGAACCTATATGCCTGAAGGGGAATATCCAAAGGATTGGCCGCCTATTGAGAAAATACACTCGCCGGATTGGCGGCAGTATCGCTCTCCCGCAGCTCCTGAATGGTTGAATGCAACTGAGGTTCTGCTGGACCGACACGTGCAAAACGGCGATACGGCCAAGAAGACGGCAATCATAGCTGACGACATATCTTATAGCTACGAGCAACTATTGCGGATGATTTGCAAGGTTGCTAACGCATTAACACATGAACTTGGACTCGACTACGATCACCGCATCGCTATCTTTGCTCCCGACCGCATAGAGGCGATGGTTACATGGCTGGGCGCTCACAGGGCAGGTGTTGTCCCCTGTTGGCTGTCGCACTTATATAAGACGGACGACATACGTTACTTTATCGAAGATTTGGCATGCAAGGCGGTGTTTGTAGACGCTTCTCGCTGGGACAATCTGAGGGCGATCCGGGACAAGCTCCCTCCCACATTGAAGCACATTGTGGTGTACGGAGAAAATGGAAAAGACTTGGGAGTGGAAGGCTACGATCAATTGGTACATCCGATGCAGGATCAGTTCTTACCAGTGAAGAAACATGTTGATGACTTCTCCTACCTTTTCTATAGCGGTGGTACAACGGGTCGGGCGAAGTGCATCGTCCATTTGGTGAGAGACTTCACTTGGATTCCGCACGCCTTCGTACACTTCATGGAATGGAAGTCTAGTGATATGCATTACGACACTTCACCGAAGTTTCACGACCATGGCATATGGCCGGGGGCTCTAATACCGTTATGGAATGGAGCTACGACTATATTTGTCAGCGACCGACTGACTGCCGACGTTGTCGTTAATACGATTGAAAAGCATCAGCCGAATATCTTGACAACCGTTCCCACAGTCCTGAAGTGGCTTATCAACTATCCGTCGGAGCAGGGAAAGAAGCCGGATCTCAGTAGTCTTAAAATGGTGCACTCGGCTGCGGAAAAAATACCGATGGTGATGTATGAAAGATTTCAGGAATTTTACGGTATTGAGATATTCGACTCCGTCGGCTCATCAGAAATAACTTATGAGTGGTTCGCCAATCGACCCAAAGAACACAAGATGGGAAGCGGCGGAAAACCCATTTTTGGGTATGAAGCCCTCCTCGTGGATCCAGAGACGTTTGAGATTATACGGGAAGCGAATAGGCACGGCGAGATGTGGGTTAGATCGGATAGCGTCCTCTTTTTCTACTGGCGTAAATATCATAAAACGAAGGACTCGCTGGTAGGTCCGTGGATGCGCACCGGAGATGTCATGTACTTTGACGAGGACGGGTTCATCTGGCATGTGGGCCGGCTCGATGACGTCTTTAAGGTATCTGGAATGTGGGTTTCGCCGCTTCAGGTTGAGAGTTCTCTGCTAAAAAGCCCCGCAGTAAGAGATGTGGCTGTCATTCCGAAAAAGGACGAATCGGATGGCTTGACGTACACAAAGGCATTCGTTGTATTGAGTCCCGGCTGTACATTGAGCAATGCATTGATTCGAGAGTTACAGGAAATGGTGGGCAAAGAGATCGGCAGTTACAAGGCGCCCAAATGGATCGAGGCGATTGATGAAATACCTCGGACCACATTCCAGAAGATCAGCCGGGTCACCCTTCGGCAGAGGGAAGAGACGAAAGAGGCTGCGCCCACATCGTGAGCCGCGAAGGATGAACACAACCCGATTGCGGTTTGCGTGATCGGCGCATAGGAGGCGTGGCGGTCACTTTTTATAGTATTCGTAAAGCTTACTCATCGCTTGCGCCGCCCTTTCAGGTGTGAAATACAAGGGCACGCCGTGCTGATTTAAGATCTCCCTTGCCTTAAATATCTCCGCATCGCCCATCATGCAGGCCAACAGAGGCTTGCCCAACTGCTGCGCTAATCGTTTCGCCTCAATCCACGGATCCGTATAGACGGTGACAGGAGTGAAGATGGATCTGATGGCGCAGCAAATGATTCCATCGATTGCATCATCTCTCAGGAGGATGTTTACCACCTCCCGGTACATCTCTAACGTGACGCTGCCGGTCAGGTCCACAGGGTTTGCCGATGCGCCAAAACGGGGGATCACGTTTCGTAATTTTTGCTGTGTTTCCGCCGATAACATTGGAATGTGCAAGCGGGACTTTTCACAATGGTCTGCGCAAATGCACGCAGGCCCTCCCGCATTGGTACATATGGCGATCCTGCCGCCCCGCAGGGGAGGCTGAGATATCAGGGCGGCAAGCGCGTCGACCAGATCTGTGGTCCCTTCAGCCTGTAGGACACCCGCTTTATGGAACACTTCCCTCAGCGTGGGGTCCCTGCCAGGTTCCGAGCCTGTAGTCATCCTGATGGTTCTGATGCCTGCTTCTGTGTATCCACCCTTGACGGCGACGATTGGTTTAACCCTACGCAATTGTCTTGCTACTTCAATAAATTTCTCCTCGTCGTCCAGCGCCTCTATATAAAGGGCGATTGCCTTGGTATCTTCGTCCCCGGCCAGGTATGTCAAAGCGTCAACCTCATTAACATCGGCTTTGTTTCCCAAAGAGATGAATTTGCTGAAGCCGAACCCCTGTCTTATGGATTGAAAGACAATCGCACTGGAGAAGCTGCCGCTTTGGCTGACCACGCTCGCTGGTCCTCCCAACGGTTGGAATTGGTTAAAGCTTAGATTCAGTTTAATGGAGGCATTGTAGAGTCCGTTGATGTTTGGACCGAAGATCCTGATCCCGTTTGCTCGCGCGGTTTCCACTACCTTCTTCTGAAGTTCTGCGCCTTCAGGGCCAGACTCTGCGAAGCCCCCCGCGTACACGATCGCTCCCTTAACACCCTTCGTCCCGCAATCCTGCAACACCGCTGGAATCGCCTGATTTGGGATGACGATCGCCACCAGATCGATCGTGCCTGGTAGGTCCTTCACCGATGGGTATGCTTTGAGACCGAATATCTCAGTTGCGCCTGGATTGACAGGGTATACCTTGCCCTTGTAACCCTGATCCAAGCAATTCTTCAATATCTGATAACCAATCTTCCCAGGAGTTTCTGAGGCTCCCACGACAGCTACAGACGTGGGATTAAGGACCTGTTCCAAGGGGAGAAGAGCTCTTGACATGTTCTTCACCTTCACGCGCTAGAGTTTAAGGCCATACTGAGACCATTCGTCCCTTACACGCTTCAGCGTCTCCGGGTCGGGTCGGTTCATCTTGGGTGTGCCTTTGGTTCTGCCGTATTCCGTGTCAAACTTCCTGGTAGCATCGATTCCTATCTTGGAGATCATCCCGAAGGCTTCTCCAGGCCTCTTTACAGGCAACAACGATCGAACCGATGGGTTCAGCGCGTTTACGCCCATGGGCGGTAAGATCACGATATCCAACTCGGGATCCACCCGTGTGGCAATCGCGAAGAGAACGTCATTGATGTCATATATGTTCACGTCTTCGTCCACTACGATGACTCCATTTAGAGTGGCCATCCCGAATCCTGATCCCAGGGCGGAATAGATGGCCTGCTTCCCCCATCCCGGAACCCGCTTCGTTATCGATATCACTGCGTAATAGTTCCTCATTTCTAAGGGGAGGGCCAAATCTCTGAATCCTACAACGCTCCGCTGCATTTCGTTGTACCAGCGGACATAGGGAATCGAGTAAAGAATCTGCGTTTCGCTGTATATATGGGCCGAAACACAGGACTGAAACAGAGGATTCTTCCTGTGGGTAATGCACTGGACCTTAAAGATTGGATGCTTCATCGACCCGGCTGCCGTATAGCCCATCCATTCACTAAAGGGGCCTTCCTCCTCCAGTTCAGAAGTGCTGAGCTTGCCTTCAAGCACAATCTCTGCGGAAGCGGGTACCTGCAGATCCGACAATTCGCACTTAACGAGCTCAATAGGAGATCCTTTCAACGCCCCCGCCATCCTGAACTCCGCGTCTCTGCCGACCACAGGCATCTTAATGCCGCTTGTAATGTACAGAGTCTGGTCGAACCCAATTGCCACTGCGCAATCGATCGCCTGCTCCCCACGCATTCTTGCTCTGGAGACATAGATGCCAATGTCCTGGAGGACATTACAGACCACTCCCGTCGTCTTGCCGTCGTATTGGTGGAGCCTGTAGCATCCGAAATTGAAACCCCACTGGGGATCCCGGGTACAGACGGCTCCCATCAAGATAAAAGGACCTCCATCGTCGGGATGCCATTTCAGGATAGGAATCTTGTTCAGGTTGACATCGTCACCTTTCACAACGACTTCCTTGCAGGGCGCGTTGCGCGCATCCACCAGCACCGGAGGTATCCACTGGTCCATTTTCTCCATTTTGCCAGCCAGATAATGAATCACGTCCTTTCTTTCCGCCGTCCTCCAATTTTCCATATGTGCTGCCAGGGCTATTCTCTTGTAGTTACCGAGGACGTTCTTCACTACCGGCATCTCGTATCCTCGAACCTTCTCGAAAATGACCACCGGGGCATCCAGGCCGACCTTCTCATGCAGCTCCCACATCATCGTTGCTATCTCATAGGCCGCGTCTACTTCACGAGTAACTCTCTTGAGCATGCCCTCCCTCTCGCAAACCTCCAAAAAAATCCTGAGGTCTCGATTGTCCAACTCGGCCCTGGCCGGGGGGCGTCCCTGTTTTTCATTTGTAATCACTTGCGCCATCTGTGTCGCTCCTCTCTTGGTAAATAAATCGTACGCATAATGGTAGGTTTGGTATTTGTAAAGGCGGTGATCTCTTGGCCAGGCTTAGTTGTTGAAAGCAGGATCCTCTCCAGGTCACCTTCTAAATTGGTTCGTGCTCGCTCGTTCGATCATGCTGCCCGCGAGCGCTGCAGATTATCGTACGACTGAATAAATCGCAAGAAAAAAGTGCGCGCGGCCGGGAAGGCTTAAGATATGTCTGGACCTTTCCCGCATTGTCTTGGCCCGCGGTTGCTTCTTCCTGCACTTTCCCTGCAATTGGCCTGAGTATGACCGAAAACGCGAAATTTGCCCGCCGCGTTTGGCACAAGTCAATTTTCACCGAGGCGCCGAAAGCTCCACTTTTTGATTCCCATCAGAGGGAGCCTTGTGGTAGAGTCGGTCCGTTTTTTGTCCATAAAACCATACAGGAGGAATGATGATGTCAAGAAGTTACGTGCGACATTATGCGATTTATGTAGCTATTTTGTGCGGCCTGACGTTTTCCAGCCGAACCATTTTGGGACAGGTCACGACGGCTACCATTCTAGGAACCGTTAAGGATGACAGCGGGGCAGTACTTCCGGGTGTCTCGGTAGCGGTAAAACATGTCGACACGGGAGCGGTGCGGACCGTTGTGACCGATGACGAAGGGAGATACCACGCTCCCAACCTGGCCTTAGGGAATTATGAGGTAGAGGCTGAGTTGGCCGGCTTCCAGACTGCGGTCAGAAGTGGCATCAAACTTTCGCTGGGCCAGGAAGGCATTGTAGATTTCACCATGAAAGTGGGGCAAATCAGCGAAAAAGTTGTGGTGAGCGGGGAGGCGCCTCTGGTGCAGACCACCAGTTCGACACTCACCGCTCTGGTAGATGACAAGAAAATCCGTGATTTGCCCTTGAATGGCCGGGATTTCAGCCAACTAGCGACGCTGCAAGCCGGTGTCTATGCTCCTCCGTCCATGGGACAAGCCGTCAGCTCCATTTTCGGCGCTGGACCCCGGATTTCGATTTCAGGCGCTCGCCCCAACCAAAATAACTTTCTCTTGGACGGTTCCGATGTACAGGATGCGACGGGGCGGACTCCGGCCGGAGTGTCCGGAACCACCCTGGGAGTGGAGACGGTTCGAGAATTTACGGTGCTGACCAGTATCTACAGCGCTGAATATGGAAAGGTCGCGGGAGGGGTGATCAATGCCGTGACCAAGTCGGGAACCAACGAATTTCATGGGACGGTGTTTGAATTTCACCGCAACGATAACTTCGACGCGCGGAACTTTTTCGACGCGACCAAGCCTGAGTTTAAGAGAAATCAGTTTGGATTTACTGCCGGTGGTCCCATCCGAAAGGACCACACTTTTTTCTTTGGAAGTTATGAGGGTCTTCGCGACCGCCTTGGCTTGACGCAACGGAATATTGTTCTAACCCCTGAGGCCCGTCAGGGGATCTTTCCTAACAGAACGGTCCCTGTCAACCCTCGGGTTAAACCCTACCTCGATCTTTTTCCGCTCCCCACACCAGGTGGAAGAAATTTCGGAGACGGTCGCGCCGAGTCTATTCGCTCCTCGGGCCAGCCGACCAATGAAGATTACTTTTTGGTCAAGATTGACCATACACTTTCCAGCTCTGATTCCATTTTCGTGCGTTATAATCGTGACAACTCCTCGATCAATTCGCCGCAATCGTTCGCAGGCTTTGACAATTTAGGGAAAACTCGAAGACAATTCATGGCGATTGAGGAGAAGAAAGTAATTTCTGCCTCTCTGCTCAATGAATTTCGCTTTTCTTTCAATCGCAATATCTACGGGGTGGCTACCGAGCAAACCATCACCTTAGATCCGTCGCTGAGTTTTGTGCCGGGCCGACCGATGGGAGAAATGAGTATAGGCGGACTTTCCGGATATGGGTATAATGCCAGGCAGGACCGGTTCTTGACGCAGAACATGTTCGAATACATCGACAACGTCTCCTACAACCGGGGGAATCACTCGATGCGATTCGGAGTTCAAGTAAAGAGAATCCAGTTCAACACGGTCTCCGCTTTTGCGCAGAACGCGAGATGGGTGTTCAACACTGTGGATAGCTTCCTCAGGGGACAGCCTTTCCAGTTAGACATTATGATTCCGGGTTCGGATACGGTTCGGGGATGGCGCCAAACCTATCTTGGGGCGTATATTCAAGATGATGTAAAGATCACTCCAACGTTCACGCTTAACCTGGGCCTGCGCTATGAACTCAGCACCGAACCGACGGAGGTCAACGGAAAGGTAGCCAACTTAATCCATCCGCTCACCGACAAGGAAGTTTCGGTACCGAAAACTCTCTACGAAAATCCGTGTCTGAAGTGTCTCTCACCCCGCCTGGGATTTGCGTGGGACGTTTTTGGCAATGGCAAGACGGCGTTAAGGGGAGGCTTCGGGATTTTCAACAATGTGCTGCTGCCTACCGACTGGATTTTCTCGGCCACTAATTTGCCGCCCTTTTTCAAAAGACCGCTGTTATTCAACCCACCCTTTCCCAGCGTCCTCGAGGCCCTGGCCAGTGTGGCAATTCCACCGTTTGGACTTGATTTCATCGATGTTTCGCCCTCCCAACCTTATCTGTTGAAGTACAACTTGAATATTCAGCGTGAGATCGTCCCAGACTTGGTGGTTACCATAGGATACACGGGCTCAAGAACCGTGCACGCGGGAAGACAGCAGAACCTCAACATCAATCAATTTCAAGTGCTGCCCGATGGAAGGAAGTTTTTCCCGGCGGGAGCGCAGCGTTTCAACCCCGTCTTTTCTGCCTATGCCTATAAGGTCTTTGACTCGCAGGGGACCTATAGTGCGCTGCAAATATCAGCCAATAAGCGTTTCAGCCATGGCCTTCAATTTCAGGTCTCTTACACATTTTCGAAGAGTATGGACGAGGTATCGGGACATTCCGGTTCCGGGGAATCCACCGGCACGACGATTGGTTCGATGGATCCGCACGACCGGAAGGCGGACTACGGGCTTTCCGGCTTCGACGTGAGGAATGCTGCCGTCTTTAATTTCAGCTATGACTTGCCGATGAAGGTTACGGGTGGATTCAACAGGCTGGTTGGGGGTTGGCAGATCAACGGCATTCTCACTCTGGCCGATGGAAATGCAGTCAATCTTGTTAATAGTATCGATCGAGCTCGCGCCGGTAACTCTACCGTAACTCAAGGACTGCATGACAGGCCCAACTTAAAGTCCGGTGGTAACAACAACCCATTCCGGGATCGGAATCCAGACAACTATTGGGATGGGAGTCAGTTTGAGCTTCAGGAGGCGGGTTTCTTTGGCAACCTGGGGCGCGATACGGGGATTATCCCGGGGATCGTAACCGTTGATTTTTCCGTGATAAAGAACATTTCTATCGACGAGCAGCGCACGATCCAGTTCCGCTCTGAGTTCTTCAACCTTCTCAACCGCGCCAACTTCGGTCTGCCGAGTAGAAACGTTTTTGAAAATACTTCCGGGATTCCCAGTACCACGTTTGGCAGAATCTCCTCGACCAATACGACGGCCCGGCAGGTTCAATTGGCACTGAAGTTCCTTTTCTGACACTGCTGCTTTTAAATCGGGCGCTCGTGTTGGGGCGCCCGGTAACCTCGGTGAAATCTCGAAAGTAGTCGGCTCGACCCCCTGCCGATTGATTTTTTTCGGATCCGGCCACCGAGTACACTCGGTCTTTTTTGAACTCTGCGTAACCCTCTCCTTTATTCTTCAAATGTGATCGGTCTCGTGGTATCGTGAGCGGCTTTCTTGAGGTGACTCTATTGCGTGGGTCTGTTAGGCGGATCCCGGTCGTGCTTGGACTTCTGATAGGGATGGTCCCCGTCTTTGCCGCAGGAGAAAAGGCCATTCAAGCGCAGTGGACGGACCACCCGATTAGCGTGGATGGGATACTGAAAGAAGAGCAATGGGCATTGGCCGAGCCGGTTTCTGACTTTGTTCAATCGGAACCGCATGAAGGCCAACCCGCCACCGAGCGTACAGAAGTGCGCGTTCTCTTTGACCGGGTTAACCTTTACGTCGGAGTGTATTGCTACCAATCCTCTGACAAGATCATCATCAGCGCGCTAAAACGCGATACTGGCTCTAGCGACAGTGACGCCTTTGGCGTCGTCATTGATCCTTTCCATGATCGCAGGAATAGCTTTGCCTTCTTCACCAACCCGGGCTCGTTTCAGGAAGACCTTCAAGGCTTGAGTGACGGGCGTGAATATGACCACAATTGGGATGGCATCTGGTATGTCGCCTCGGCGGTTCGGCGAGATGGCTGGAGCTGCGAAATAGCGATCCCCTTTAAGACTTTGGGCTTTGCGTCCAAAAGTGACCCTATTATGGGAATCAACTTCAAACGCAGAATCCGGCATAAGAATGAGGTGATCTACTGGAGTCTCGTACCCCGGCGCTTTGTGGCTGCCCGTGTCTCGCTGGCCGGCGTCTTGGAGGGCTTGGGGGAGGCCCAAGGGGGTCGCAACCTGCGAGTTAAACCTTTTGTCACGGCGGATTTCTCTCAGCATCGCTCAGCCAAAGATGCCACGGACAAGCTTGGCGCAGAAGCAGGTGTGGACATCAAGTACAGGATCACCCAGGGGCTTGCGCTTGACGTTACGTACAACACAGACTTTTCGCAGGTGGAAGTGGATGCCCAACAAATCAACCTTACGCGTTTTAGTCTCTTTTTTCCAGAGAAGCGCGACTTTTTTCTCGAGAATGCAGGCATGTTTGCCTTTGGCGATGTCCCCAGAGAAAGAGGTAACAGCAGTGAGGAAACACAACTGTTTTATAGTCGCCGTATCGGCCTTTCGCCTGCAGGCGCTCCGCTGCCGATCTTGGGAGGAGTGCGCCTATCGGGACGAGCGGGCGCTTACGCCATCGGATTGCTAAACATCCAACAGTCAGCATCTGAAGATGTCTCATCGAATAACTTTACGGTGGCTCGCGTGAGCCGTGATCTCTTTGCTAACTCGGACCTGGGTGTCCTGTTCATCAATCGAGAGGGAGGAAAACCAGGGGACTATAATCGCGCCTATGGGATGAATCTGAATCTGCAGTTCTCTCAAAAGTTCACTTTCAACTCTTTTATGGTGGGAACCCGCAGCCCTCAACTCCGAGACAAGAATCTCGAAACCAAAATGTCAGGCAAGTGGGACAATGGGTTTTGGTCAACGCAAGTGATCTTTGCAGATATCGGGGAAAATTTCAGGCCTGAGGTCGGGTTTGTCCCTCGCGCCGGTGTGAAAAACTATCAGTATAATTTTGATCTAAGGCCACGGACGCGAGGCAACGCCTATATTCGTGAATTTCATCCCAACATGACGATTAAATACTTTACGGACCGCCACAACCTGACTTTAACCCGGGAGAATCATTATCAGTTCCAGGTTCTTTTCAGAGACGGCGGTCAGTTCAACGTAAGTTACAACCCGGAGTTCGAGCGCTTGCAAGCGCCTTTCCAGATCCGGACGGGAGTCACCATTCCGGCGGGTGATTATTTTTTTCAGGATTACAGATTAGAATACGACTCGGACCGAAGCCGGAGTCTTTTCGGCAGTGCGAAGTTGGCTCGGGGAAGTTTCTATGACGGTCACAAGACGAGCACGTCTTTTTCAGCGACCCTCTCAATGAGGCCACATTTTTCCAGCGAAGCGCGCTATGAACACAACTTCGTAGAGATCAGCGCGGGAAAATTCCGCGCCGACCTTTACAGCCTCCGATTCGGTTATTCGTTTAATCCCCGCATGTTCGTGGATGCTTTCATTCAATACAATACGAGCACCGGAAAAATCTTGACAAATTTGCGATTCGATTTGATGCATCGGCCCTTAAGTAATATCAGCGTCGTGTTTATTGAGGACCGATTGGCCGGGCTCGGCACGGATCTATCGCGGGCCTTCATCTTCAAGTACACTCATCTGCTACAGTTTTAGGCATCTAGAAAACCCTTCGGTTCAAATTTCTCCTTGGGTACAATTCTATTTGGGAAATAAAAGAGGGTTTATGCGTGGATCCGTGCTGGCCGAGGAGCAAAAGTCCTTATTAGTCGAGTTGAAGCACGCTGGGATTGTAATGTTTGGTCAGGCCATCAAGGCAAAGTATGGGCTAGGCCCCCCGATCTACTTGGATTTGAGAGAAAATCTGTATCAACGCGCGGATTTGCTATGGCGCATTGGAGGTGAGTTCGCTCGCAAAATTCGGGAGTCAGCTTCGTCTTGTGAGTTCGCCCAAGGGGTGATTGGCGTCCCTGACACTGCGACGCCGCTGGCGTTGACGACTGCTTTATATGCCTGGCAGGAGGGAATCGTTCCACCGCTTCACTATGTCCATTTGCGACAAGACGGGAAAAGCTACGGCTCCGCAGGTCCTTCCTATGTGATCGGCAAAAAAAGCGCTGACTTGGAATACAATCTCATCGATGATGTGATCGCGTCAGGGCTGAGCAAGTGGAGAGCGATTGAGAAACTGCGGAACGATGGGATCACAGTTAGGCGGATTATCGTGTTTTTTGACCGCCAACAGGGTGGAACGGAGGCGCTTGCTAGAGAGGGTTATCGAGTAGACTCAATCTTCAAGGTGCGCGATGTGATTGATTTTTATTTAGACCAGGCGCTGATTGATCATGTGGAACATCGAAGCATTTGTGACTTTCTTCGGACGCATTATTTTGAGAGACCCCTGTGGACAAGCCGGTAAGAACGTGAAAAATTGCTTTACCGCCCAACTTTCAATCCCGGCGATTGGTCACGAATTCCGCGTCTTCGTGGGCTACTCGGCTGTTAATCTCATCGAGTATTCGCGCAGGGCGTTGTCCTGTGTCTGGTCGTGTCGCTACTCCACGCCCGTAGGGTTGACGATTGACATGGAGAGAGAAAATGTCAAACCGCTGATAATGGCCGGTGACATCCTGCACTATTTTCCCGCGCGCCACTTCTTCCAAATTTAGATCTGCGTAAAGAATCGTCTCCGCGCCGTCCTGGGGGCCGGCGATGTATTCGCCCATCGGGTTAAGGATTCCTGAATGGCCGCCTTCGCCAAAAAAGCGCCTGCGCGCGGCGGAGTCCAGTTCCAATACATCCTTCATTTCTTCACTCCAGACCGCTGCCGAGGAGATGACGAAGATGCGCCCTTCAAAGGCGTAGTAGCGCATGCGAATGTCCATGGTGTGGCACTGGCGCTCGTAGCCTGCGGTAGCAAAAGCAGGCCAGCTTGCTACGTGGACTACTTCTCCGTCGAGCAGGAGGGCAGTGCGGGCCAGGCTGTTGATGTTTTCGCCGCAGATAAGGCCGGACAACCCGCCAAAGGGCGTGCTGCAAGTGATCAACGTACTGCCGTCGCCTCCCGCATGGATCAGCCGCTCTGTGGCAGTGGGAATCAACTTGCGATGCTTGCCGAGCAGGTCGCCGTCGGGTCCGAATACAAGCTGTGTGTTGTAAATCGTACCGTAACTGCCGAGGTCCTTTTCAGCACAGCCCACCACCACATAGCTGTGAGCGCGCTGCGCTGCCCGCCCGAGCGCTTCCGTTGTCGGACTTGGGACAACAACGGCGTTCTTGAACAGTTCCAGATTAAAGCGGGTGCAGATGGGATCTGTGCCGATGTAAAAGTCATACCAGTAAGGATGGGCGGGGATATAACCTTCGGGGAAACCGATAATCTGTGCGCCTGCATCTCCCGCCTCTTCAATGAGCCGACAGGCTTTGGCTGCGGTAGCTTCGCGATCCAGCAGCACGGGTGCTGCTTGAACGGCTGCCGCCTTGAGCTTTAGAAACGTGTCACCCATTGAAACACCTCCTTTGGTCATCTAATGAAAGAGCGCGCCACCGTCAACATTGAAAGTTTGGCCAGTGATGAACTCGCTGTCTTTTGACAGCAGAAACGCGACGACGCCGTTCAGATCGTCGGGATGCTGTGCGCGACGGATCGCCCGAACAGCGATGGCTCGCTGCTGGTCGGCGTCAGAATAACGTTCCTTGACGATTAGGGTTTCTACCAAACCCGGCATAACTGCGTTGATACGAATGCCGTCGGAACCAAATTCACGAGCGAGTGCTCGAGTGAAACCAATTTGAGCTGATTTTGAAGTCACATAATGTAGAAAACCGGGAACCCCTGACAGAACCGTGTTGGAGGAGATGTTGATGATGCTGCCTGATTTTTGCTCTTGCATCTGCGGTAGAACGGCGCGGCAACATAGGAAGGGCCCTCGAATGTTTACCGCCATCACGCGATCCCATGCGGTAACGTCAATGTCGAAGATCGAACGTTTTGGCAGGAGGGCAGAAAAAAGTGCGGCATTGTTGATCAACCCATCGATTCTGCCGAAATTCTGAACTGCGAGGCTGGCGATCTGCTCGGTGTCCTGTTGAGAAGAGACATCGGCGCGTACAGCAACTACCTCTCCCCCCGACCTCTCGATTTTCCCCGCCAGAACTTTGATGCCAGGCTCGTCCACGTCTGCCATCACTACTTTGGCGCCTTTTTCTGCGAGGAAGGCTGAATAGTTCGCGCCAATCCCTTGGGCTGCGCCGGTAACAATCACCACCAGACCACGAATGTCAGAACCCATGGCCGCAGTCTTTCAAAAGAAGTGACCGGGAGGGCCGGACTCCAGATTCAAGAGCCTCTCCAAGAGTCTTCAAACAGGGAAACACTCTAACCTTGGCCTTCTTCATGCGACTTGGACGCAATTCTAACGCAAAGTTTGGGACTGCTGTCAAGCCAGCAAGAGAAGCAGGAGGCGTGTGTTATCCGTCCGGGCACCGTCGGACTCGCGGCGTGGATCATGAGCTCTCTTGGTAGAGCGCGTCGCCTTCCGGCTTGTGGAAGCACGTAATTTAATTGCCATCCACCCAGACATATGGATCCCAATTTCTGGGTAGTTGCGGCGCCCGATTACGGCTCACGAACAGGTGGGTCGAAGCCTGGAGAAGCAGCTACCAGGCAAGGGATACCTCCAACGCGCATACATACAAATTATTTAATATTGGAGATATATTACGATTATTATTCTTATGTATTACATTCAGTCTCCCATCTCTATGGAGGCCGAGCGATGTGAAATGGAACATGGATTCAATGAATTTTGCCGACCTGTAATCGGGATTGATCCTCACTATCACATTTTCGAAGGTCGCAGCGTATAATGGCTTCATGTCACTGAGCGCTTTGATTTGGATCCACGTGATCGGAATTTTGGCGGTTTTCATCTTTGGATACATCCTCGGATCGGAGCGAAGGGACAAGGACCTCTAGTGACGCCAGCTTCGACGTGGATTCATGAAGTGGATCCATAAAATGGTTGTCGGCGGTGCTGTGTCGCCGGATCCTTGTGCCGGCGGTCCATTACTTGAGCTGACGCTTGAAAAGCAGTCCTATAATCGATACTTATATGAATCTCAAAATACAGCACCGAAATCTTCAGATTCCGAAAACTTTGGAAGAGCTCATCGAGAAGAAGTCGCGGAAGGTTCAAAGAGTGCTCCCCACCTTCGCTTCGCAGGATTTGCATTTGCATGTGAGTCTGGAAAAGCTGCCGCGGGGGAGGCAGTACCGGACGGTTGTCGTGCTGAATCTACCACAGAGCGCGATCCGCGTAGAAGATATTGAAGTAAATGCCTCTCATAGCGTGCTGCGTGCTTTTGGGGAACTATTGCGCAGAATTAAGAGATTTAAAAGCCAGCTCAATCGCGAGAAATTTTGGCAGCAGCGCGTCTTGATTCCGGCTGCGTCTGCAGTCGATGAAACCCAGGAGATCGAGAATGCGATCAATCAGAGCCTGGATAAAGTAGAAAATTACATCCGTCGCGAGTTGTATCACCAGGTGCTGATGGGAAATTTTCCCGCAGGTCTTGTGCAGCCTCAAGCTGTATTGGATGAGGTATTTCTTGAAGTGAGATCCCGGGTCACGAGTAAGCCTCCTAACTGGACGGTCGAACAGTGGATGATTCAAATCGCTCGGGATAAGCTGCAAAAGCGCGCGCAGGACCTGGAGGTTAGTCGGGAAGAGACCCACGTCGAAGAGGCTGCTGAAAACGTTCCGCGTTGGGAAGACGAGCCGCTCAATTTCTATCAGCCTGACGAGGTGCTGCGAGTAGAGGACTTACTGCCCAGTGAAAATAGCGTCACGCCAGAAGAATTGTTAGCCCAACATGAGAGGGAAGAGCAGCTCCAAGAGGCGATTGCGCAGCTTCCCGACTCGATCCGAGAGTCTTTTGTCCTTTTCGCGTTAGAAGGCTTTAACTCTGATGAAATTGCGATGATCACCCGCAAAACCCAGGGCCGGGTTCTTGAGGAAGTACAGGAGGCTCAAAGCCTGTTACGCCAGAAGTTCAATGTTGGTAGACAAAGACAGGTGCACAATTGAGGCACAAAATACGCGAACTGAAAGCCCAACGTGAGAGTTTAGAGAAATCCCATGATTGCAAAGGGCTTCATGCTGTGAGGCGTCAAATTCACGAACTCAAACACAAGATTCGAAGCATGGGAAAGCAAGGCCATGGTCAGTGACGTTTCTAGAGGAGCTTTCCTTTTGAGGACTGTTGAATCGTCGTTTTGGCGGTTTCAACGCGCCGGCTGCGTGAATGTAGGAGAAATCTTGGGAGCAACCTCCATCGTTTCAAGACGCCCCATGATGAACACGTAGGAAATGGCACCCAACGTGGCCATAGCGCCTGCCATTAGAAGAGCCGAAACAAAGGAGCCGGTTGCCTTTAGCAGGTATCCAGTCACAATGGGCGCTAACAAGCCTCCAATATTGCCGCCGAAATTCTGGATTGAAGTGAGAGAACCGACTGCCGTAGGTGGCGCCAGATCAATGGGCGTCGAGTTGCCCGAGGCCGTCGTCAGCCGCAGGGACAACATACAAAGCGTGAGAAGTGTTACAGCGAGCCAGGTTTGCGGCGTAAAGGCCGCCGTGACGACCAGGATCGTGGCAAGTCCTAATCCCACGCCGATGATGCCTTTGCGTGAAGCAGTTCGGCTGAAGCCGCGTCGAATCAGATAATCTCCCAACCATCCTCCCCCGAGGGTTCCGATCATCCCCGCCCAAAAAGGCAAACTGCCGATCAATCCGGTCCTCATTATGCTCATCTTTCGCTCTAAAATCAGATAGCCCGGGAGCCAGCTCATAAAGAAGAAGTAGGCGTAAAGGTATCCCATTTGTCCGAAGAAAATTCCCCAGGTCGAGCGAAAGCGCAGGAGCGAAAGCCAATAAATCCGCGTGGCACCGCTTCCACTGCCCCGTTGCTTCAATGCGACCTGGCGTCCAATGCCTTTCCCTGGGTATAAGGCAAACCACAGCAGAGTAACCAATAGGCTGGCGCTGCCAATGGAGTAGAAAACAGCTTCCCAACCGAGGCGGGCTAAAATAAATGCGGCGACAGTAGCTCCTAACGCCAACCCAACTTGGTTTCCAGAGAACGCAAAACCCACTGCAGTCGCTCGTTGTTCTGCCTCAAACCATCGGGAGACCGAAGAAGAGGTTGTCGGAATGAGCATGCTGTGCCCAAGTCCGAATAGGGCTCGCATCAAAAACAGGGACATTGCGGTGCTTGCCAAGGGAAGGGCCAGAGTTGCCGCGCCCCAAACGCCCGAGCCAATCCCCATGACAATCCAGGGCCCGAATCGATCCACCAGGGGGCCTGCGGGGAGGAGACAGATCGTGTAAGCCCAGTTCCATCCAGACAAGATGTAACCCATCACATCTGGCGGGATATTGTAGAGACGCATCAGTGTGGGAGCTGCTACGCCCAAGGCGACACGAATGATATGCGAAATCACCATAGCCAACCAAACCAGAGCCACTACGCTCCATTTTGTCAGCACCCTTTTTTCTTGTTCCATCGTGTCCACCTTTTTGATCTTAGGGGCCCTGAATGAATTCTTTAGCCCAGCGCATGCTTCGCAAACAAGGTTGCCGCTTTCCGCCCTGACCCCTGCGGAGGTATAAAAGTGACCCGATTGCAACCTCAGTAGAGTTGGGTAAATTGTTGGTGAATACTATTTTTCATCCTTCCGAAATGTCAAGTCGAAGTTTCTTTTCGAAGCTGCTTTTCTGGTTTCGCCTGGACTGGGCAAGGGAGGAGGGGAAGCTTGCACGAAGATTGGGCAATTTCTTCTTGACATCTGTGTACATGAAACCGGTAGTATGATCCGTTACTAAAAGATGTGGTTTGGAAATCATAGCTCGAACTCCGGCCGGAAGAGAAACCCACAGTCGGGTTGGAAACTCACTCACCGTATGTGTGGATTATACTTGTAGGGAGGCGTGTCTTCATGCGTACATTCTCTTGTTGGATCGTTAGATTACTTTTTGTCGCCTGGATCGTCTTGCAGGGCGGCTCAGACGTTTTTTCTCAATCGACGCAGGGTGGGGTGTCGCCGCGCGAGTCCGCGCAGGGAGCCTTAGTCGTCAGTCTTGGGAAGGACTCTCCTAATGTTGGCAAAGATGCGTTTGTAACCCTGAGCATTTCTACGGTAGAAGAAGTCAAAGTAGGCAGGATTACTAGCGAGATTTCTTATCCAAACAACGGGGAGATCGTCTTTGATCGGGCCGAGTTGACGCCGGATATGAAAAACTCGGGCGCCAAGCTGGAGGTGGAAAAAGGGCCTGAAGGAAATGATGTGAAGCTGAAACTGACCATCACCGGCAAGGAACCGATTCTCGATGGGATTCTATGCAACGTGATCTTCAAGGTGGTGAATCGTCCCACAGGGGACAAGTTTGCCGGCGAGGAGCAGAAGGTCAAGCTAAGCAACAAATCCGCCGCCTGGACGATTGACAATAAGGAGATCGCGTTTATTACCAGCGAACCGGGCGAAATCAATTTCGCATATGCTCCAGTAGTTTTTGCCTGCTTCTTCTACATGCACTGAGAACCCGTCGGGGGGCCGATGTCTCGCACAAAGCCACCTGCTGTGTGCTCAAAAACTAAATCCGGATCGGGGCCAGGCTTCACACCTTTGCTGTGCAGGATCACGCTATCTGGGAAACCTCTCAAAGGAGCAGATCGAACCTATGAATTTAGACGAGGCGAAAGAAAAATTGGCCAGGAGCTGTAGAATCCTTGAGATGGAAGACGCCACGCAAGAAGGACGCGGCCACATCTGCGTTCTCCATCCCGATGGAGAGAAAATTCTAATACCGGGACATGTGCATGACTACGGTAAGGCGATAGGGGATATTCAAAAGGATGATATCGTAACGATCGATTTCGATGGAACGGTGCTGGAAGGAAAATATGAAGAGTCGATGGGTGAGTTCTACTTTTATACGGCTGTTTTCCGCCTCAGAAGCGACGTGAAGAGCGCAGTTCACTGTCATCCGACGTATGCCAACATTCTAGCCGCGGCCGGCAAGAGTATCCTGCCCATTACGCGTCACGGATGTCTCTTCTATGACGGTGTTCCAATCTATGAAGGCTTTCCGTTGTATGTCGGTACAAAACAGATGGGAGAAGAAGTGGCAAAACGATTGGGGGACAAGAGAGCCGTCCTCCATCGCGGACATGGAGCGTTCGTAGTGGGCGAAAGTATTGAAGCTGCACTGGTGACGGCGATAGCTCTTGAGAGGGCCGCTCGAACGCAGGTGTACGCTTCTATCCTTGGGACTCCGAGTCCGATATCCGTGGATCGGATGACCGAGCGGGAAAAGAATCCGGATGACGAAGTAATCAACGACTTTTTCGGATATTATTCGGGCAAGCTCCAAAAAATAGAGCAGCCAATGACAGCTTGATTATACGCCCGCCGCGGAACTCGATATGTTCGGTTCCAAAAACTCTTCAGGGGAAATAATCATTTGCCGCAGGAGACAATCCCTTCATTGAAGAGGGATCTAGCATCTTGAACCGGGTTTTCTAACCTGGCAATAATAATCTCATCCAGAGAATGAATGCCGAGAGTATGCGCTAAACAAATTCGTGCACCAGTTCCTCGAAAATTTCCTTCTTCAGGCCAAGCGGTTGACGAACCAGGGGCATTTCTCTGAGGACCGGTTCGCTGTCCTCGTAAATCGGCTGCTCGTCCTTGTAAAACAGGCCTAGAGGGATACGATCGCCCCATTCAAAACATTTTTGCAGAGCTAGGTTCGTTTTGGACGGATCGTGGGCGGGTTTATCTTCCAGCTTATAGACACGCTGTTTGAACCAGGGATAAGTGTTGATTTTATTGTAGGTGACACAGGGGCTGAACACATCCACCAAGGAAAAGCCTCGGTGAGCGATCCCGCCTGCGATTAGATCCGACATGTGTTCCGGATCGCCGGAAAAGGCTCGCGCCACGTACGTTGCTCCCGAGACGATGGCAAGAGCAAGAGGATTGATCGGCAATTCGGGATTACCCCGAGGGGTTGATTTAGTGCGAACTTCTTTCATGGTTGTCGGGGATGCTTGTCCCGTTGTTAAGCCATAGATTTGGTTGTTCATCACTACATAGGTAATGTTTATGTTTCTTCTCATTGCATGGATGAAATGTCCGATGCCGATCCCGTAGCCATCACCGTCTCCCCCGGTTACAACCACTTGCAGGTTGTGGTTCGCCAGTTTGAGGCCTTCAGCGACTGCCACCGCCCGCCCATGGATGCTGTGCACGCCATAGGCATGGATAAAGCCAGGGAGATTTGACGAACACCCGATCCCACTTACCACCACCATTTCGTGTGGCTGGATGCCCAGTTTTCCCGCGGCCATCTTTAACGCCTTCAACACGCCGAAATCGCCGCATCCAGGACACCAATCCGGTTCGACGACTCCTTCATAGGTTTCAATAGGAAGTTGGATTAAGGTAGTAGCCATCTATTTATTTTTCTCCATCGTTCACCGGGATCGTTCGACCGCCGGTGATTTTAGGCGGCGCAATGGTTGCACCACACCCTTCCATTCATTCATCAAATGATCCATGACCAGTGCCGATACCGTCACGTGACCTTGCTCGCTACGGGTTGCCAGCCGTACATCGCGCCGGTTCGCAAACCAATCTTTAACGCGCCGCGAATTTGGCCAGACTCGCGCGTGGCGACTTGAATCTGCCAAACATCCTCGCCAATTCCATCGCCCTTCGCGAGCTTCATAGCCACGGGTCGCATGCCTTCGCCCAGATGCGTTCGAATATAGTGGTAGGCCATTTCTTTTGCCTCCTCCAGTGTGACCTCCAAGCTACGCGAGCGACCTTCCATGACCCTTCCTACTTCTTGCACGATATAATCGGGCTCAAACGGTTCTCCATCGTATTTCAAAATGTGGTCGTCTACCGTCAACCCAGTCTCTGCCCGTAGGTGTCGGGAAAACTGGCCGCTGTAGTTGCCCTCGACACAAATTGTCTTCTTGCACCGGCGCAGAATTTCCAATGCCTCTCTTGCGTGAAACGGCAGCATCCATTTGAAGTGGAGCTGGTTTGCCCGCGTGCCCGCAGCGTTCAGGATTGCCACCGCTTCCTTGATCACTCCTCTGGTTGAGCCCCAACCCAGAAGGGTCACGTCAGCGTCGCCAGGGCCTTCCAGCTTCGGTGCTTCCAGATCCCGAAGGGCGAGCTCCAGTTTTCTCATACGCTTTTCCTGGATTTTCCGGCGCACGGCAGGCGTGGTAAACATGTCGCTGATTAGAATCCCCTCTTCGTCGTGCTCGTCGGTTGCCGCCACATAGGCGGCGTTTGCCGTTCCCGGCAACACTCGGGGAGAGATGCCTGATGCGGTGAGCTGATAACGTTTGTAGGTCCCGTTGCCGCTTGGCCATTCCGTGAGTATTTCGCCCCGGTCGATTGCAACGTCGCGGCGAAGCGCATCCGGTTCGATTGTCTCCGGATGCTCGGAAAGCAACAAGTCGGAAATTATCAGCACCGGTAGTTGATATTTTTCAGCAAGATTGAAAGCCTGCACCGTAATGTGAGAAGCATCCGTGACGTCACTTGGGGCCACTACGATGCGCGGAAAATCTCCTTGGGACGCTCCTAAGACTTGATTCAAATCCGCCTGTTCCGTCTTTGTTGGAAGACCCGTGGAGGGACCCCCCCGCTGTACCTCGACAATCACCAGTGGCGCTTCAATCATTCCTGCCATGCCCACCCCTTCGGTCATCAGGGCGAAACCGCCGCCTGATGTCGCGCACATGGCTCTCACCCCGGCATGCCCTGCGCCAATGGCCATGTTTACCACCGCGATCTCGTCCTCGCATTGTTTGACGACGATCCCGCAGTTCTCTGCGTGTGCGACCATCCAGTGAAGGATGGATGAAGCGGGCGTCATTGGGTAGGCCGAGTAAAATTTGCAACCTGCCGTGGCCGCCGCTAAAGCGATGGCCTCGTTGCCTGTGATGAATGGTCTCTGGATTCGAGTGAAATCCCATTGGTACCCAAGAGGCACAAAATGCTCTGTGGCATAGTCGTAGCCAGCACGAGCAATGCCGACGTTCTGATCGATCACTGCCTGTCCCTTGTGCTGGAAGGTGTCAGCCAGAACGCCGATCGTAGTCTCAAAATTCAGGCCAATAAGGAAGATTAAGGCGCCGAGTGCCACCGTGTTCTGCATCACCGGTTGAACTCTGCCAAAGGGCTTGGTGAGAGCCGCGACTGGAAGCGGAACTGACAATACGTTGTTCCTTAGGAGGGCGGGATCTAGTTTGAGTTTATCGGAGTTGAAGATTACGGCCCCCCGGGGATTCACCTCTGGCGCGTGGCGTTCTATGGAATCCTGGTTGAGAGCGATGAAGAGATTTAGTTGGTCTCCGTGAGAATAGACTTTTCCTTCGGAGCAACGCACCCGGAGCCAGATGTGCCCGCCTCGGATGATCGACTGGTAGCTGTTGTAGGCGTAAACATAAAGTCCAAGTCTGGCCGCTGTTTTGGCAAGAGTGTCACCGCTTTTATCTAAGCCATCTCCGGCGGCTCCACCAATTCCAATGGTAACTTCCCGCATCATTTGCCCTCCTTGCTTATGATATCGCTTTTCCGTCGTTTTTTCTTCCTGGATGTTAGAGCTTGGACTGTTCAGGCTTCACCTCAAGCGGCCGTCGACAGCGCGCCGCGATCGGCTGAAGCGGATGGCCGGTTGTGGGCACTTTTCGAACTGGTTCTTAAGAAACGAGCTAGATCGTCATCATCTTCCCGGGTCGATCCAGCAGGCTTGCTAGATACTCCCATCGCCGAGGTTTACCACAGCGGCCATTCCAAGCGAGTGTCACGTTGGCGTTTCTCCTTGTGTAAAGCGTCAAACAGGCCGGGTTGTGAGGCTGGGCCATGCTTGATATTGACCGATGGCGGCTTCTGGCAGTGGGACTGTTTGCCGCGCAGGTGCAAAGAAGGCATCCATGTCCAGAAGCGAGGCAACCGGTAGGGATCGATCGATTGCGGATTGCAATTGGAAATCTGCAATCCGCAATATAATGATAGCGCTCCAATGGAATTTAGAGATCAAATTGCATTCGTTACCGGAAGCAGTAGCGGCATCGGGCGGGAGATTGCCCTCGCGCTGGCGCGTCAAGGGGCGCACATTGCAGGGTTGGCTTGCTCCTGGGAAAAACTGCAAGCGTTGAAGCGAGATATTCAGGTGCTCGACCGGCGATGCCTGCTTTTCGCCGGTGATGTCTGCGACCGGGATTTTGTGTTTGACTGCGTGCGCCACGTGGAACAGGACTTGGGCGCGGTTGATATTTTGGTTAACAACGCGGGAATGGGAGTGGGCGGCGCAGTTTACGAAGTGCCGCTGCAAGACATTCAGGATGAAATCGACGTGAATTTTTACGGAGTAATCCACTCAACCCATGCAGTGCTTCCCAAGATGATGGAACGGCGGCATGGCCTGATCATTAATATTTCATCGGTCGCAGGTAAGGTTTCGATTCCCTATAGCGGGTACTACTGTGCCACAAAGTTTGCGCTTACCGCCCTTTCCGATGCATGGCGGCTGGAACTGAGACCCTTCGGCATCCATGTCTTAAATGTCTGTCCTGGAACAACTTCGGGTACGGCCTTCCATGAACGCGTGCGCGGAGTCAGAAGACCGCTGCGTGTTCACTACGAAATGAGCGCAGAACAGGTGGCGAGACGCACCGTCGCCGCAGCCGCGGTGCGAAAACGAGAAATCATTCTGACGGCTGGCGGTCGGCTGTATGCGGCGGCCAATCGTTTTGCTCCGGGGCTTACGTATTATCTCCTGTCGAAGGTGGTCCCCTATTTGGTAAAGCGAAGCGAGAACAAGGGCGGCCTTGTGTAGGGTAAAAACAGGTCTCAGTTTTTTCCTGAAAACGCGAAGGTCACAGTTTGTGACGCATAAACGTGGCGGTAGGGGCGGCCGTGACAAAAAACAGCTTGCGCGTCCTCAAAACACTGCAGAACAGTTTCCAGACTTGCGATTCGTTGGAATGACAACGGGGGTTTCATGAAGATCGTAACTTGCATCAAACAAGTGCCGGAAAAAGATACTCGCTTTGAACTAAACACGGAGGATAGCTGGATCAAGGAACAGGACCTCACGTATGAGATCAATGAGTGTGATGAGTACGCGCTGGAGGAAGCGCTGCGACTGAAGGAAAAGCATGGGGGGGAAGTAGTTCTGCTCAGCGTAGGGAGCGACCTGGCGGAGCGGGCCTTGAGGCGAGGCTTGGCTCTGGGCGCCGACCGGGCTATTTTGATCGTTGCGCCGCGTGAAGAGATCTCGGATCCTCTCATGGTGGCGCGGGCGTTGCGCGCGCAGGCGCAGGTGGAACAGCCGGATCTGATTTTGACAGGCGTGCGATCCGATGATCACGCTTTTGCCCAAACTGGAACGATGCTGGCCGAATTGCTGCACTGGCCTCACGCAACGATCGTGATGAAAGTTGAAACCGATGAGGTGGGGAAGACGCTAAAGGTGCAGCGGGAGCTGGAAGCCGGTTTGTTGGAGGAAGTCGCATTGGCTCTTCCGGCCCTATTAACCATCCAGCAGGGAATCAACCAGGTTCGCTACGCTTCCCTGAAGGGGATTATGACGGCCAAGAAAAAAGAGCTACGACGCGTCGATTGGATTTCCCTTGGACTTTCTGGAGGGAAGAAGATTCAAATCGAAAGGATTGGTTTCCCAAAGAGTGAGAAGAAGTTCGAGATCATCGGCGGGTCCCCTGAGCATGCCGCTGCGGTGCTGGTAGAGAAAATGAAAAAGGAGATGAAGATTCTTTAATGGAGACGAAATGTCAGACTTAATTTTGCTGCTAGCCGAACACGGCGGTGGAAGAGTGCGACTGCCGACCTGGGAATGTCTTGGATTTGCGCAGGGTCTGGCCTCTCAACTAAAGAAGCACGTTGTTACTGTGGTGTTAGGCAAAGATATTGATTCCATCTGTGCGGAGATAGCGGCAGGGCAACAGCAGAGCGTGTGGAAGGTTTCGGCCCCGGAGTTGGAAAGTTACAACCCGGATTATTTCAGTGCCGCCCTGGGCCAGATCGTGCAACAGGCGCGCCCTTACGCCTTTGTTTTTTCTCACACGTATCGCACGATCGATTTTGCGCCGAAGCTTGCCGCAGCCCTCGATATTGGGTTTATCTCCGATGTAATCCGATGTCGTGTAGAGGACGGAAGGCTGCTTTTCTTAAAATCAGCGTTTCATGACAAATTGACCGCAGAACTCTCGTTTTGTGTGGGCCCGCCTTACCTGGTGTCAATCCAAATTGGTTCGTTTCCGGCAGATGCTGCGCAAAGAGGTGGCAATGCGCCGGTGGAAGATAAGTTTGTTGATTTGAGTGCTGTTCCCAATCGGCGAAAGATGCTGCAAATCGTCCAGGCATTGAAAAATCAGGTGGACCTAAGCAAGGCGGAAATTATTGTGGCTGTGGGCCGCGGGATCGGCAAGCGAGAAAATCTGAAAATTGCAGAGGAGCTGGCAGCCGTGCTGGGTGCAGAAATCGGCGCTTCCCGTCCGCTCGTGGATATGGAATGGCTTCCGCGAGACAGACAAATCGGAAGCTCCGGGCAGACGGTTGCTCCTCGCGTGTACTTTGCTGTTGGAGTCTCGGGAGCAATCCAGCACATTGTAGGTATGAAGAACGCGGCATTTGTCGTGGCCATCAATAAAGATCCGAATGCTCCGATTTTCAAGATTGCTAATTACGGAATCGTGGGGGATCTACTGGAGGTGGTTCCGGCCCTTACCGAGGCGGTGAAACAGCAGAGGGCGCAATCGGCATGATCCATGTCCAGCTTGAACCTGTTTGCGGGAATCAAAGTGGCATATGCGACAGGGGCAATTTGCAATGAGAGTCGCTCTCCAGGTAATTGTTCTTGCCATTGTTCAGGGTCTGACCGAACTGCTGCCGATTAGCAGTTCGGCGCATCTCATCATCGTTCCGTGGTTACTGGGATGGCAGCAACTGGGTCTGATCTTCGATGTCTCCCTGCATGTAGGCACGTTGCTGGCGATACTTTTTTACTTTCGAAGCGACTGGATATCAATCCTGCAGGAGGCACGCTCCTTGCCTCAAGGAAAGATGCGCTGGTCTCACAGCCGAATCTGCATCCTGGCATTGGGGACATTGCCTGCCGCAATATTTGGAGTTTTCGGAAAAGATTTTCTCGAGACCCAGATGAGAACTCCCTTGGTTATTGTCGTCTGTCTGATTGGATTTGGAATCCTGATGTGGATTGCGCAAGGGGTAGGGGCGCAGACTCGGCAAACAGACGAGGTGGGCGCAACAGATGGTCTCTGGATTGGAACATTCCAAATGCTGGCTCTTATTCCCGGAGTGAGCCGGTCGGGGATAACCATTACCGGCGGGCTGTTTCGAAATTTTCGGTCCTGGGACGCGGCGCGAATTTCTTTCTTGCTATCCGGTCCTGCGATCGCGGGCGCGGGCCTGGTGGAAGCAAGAGAGGCCTATCACGAATACCTAAAAGGCCCGCTCTCCTCGGATCCTCTGATGCAGCAGGCCCATCCTTTCGGTTTGCTGCTTCTTGGAATTTTCATTTCTGCGCTTACCGGATTTTTCTGTATTCGCTTTTTTCTTCGCTATCTCCAGGCCGGTACGTTGACTCCATTTGTGATCTATCGGCTCGTGCTCGGTGTAGCGATCCTGGCCGCGTTCGCATTTGGTATGCTCGTTGTCTGAGCGGGATTTCCCAAACTTCCTGCCCTGTCGCCGAATCGCTATAATGAGGAATCGATGCATCAAATCCCTGCAATTGGGGCCCGTTTTTGCCTGCTACTCGTGTTTGCAGTTGTGTTTCCTTCGCAGGATGAAAAGGAAAAAGAAAATCCTAGAGTGAGCCTGGTAGCACGTACCAGCACGGTCCTGCGTGATTACTTTCGCGAAATGTACGCCAAAACGTTTGCGGATAACTTGAATGACAACGCCCTCAATCGCGTGCTGGATGATCAGATCGACGAATTTGTAAAGCGTGTGGTTCAAAAGAGTCGGCGCCTGGAGGAGACGGCGCGCCAACTTCCCCAAATGTCCGATCCGGGTCAGCAGCGGCAGTGCATTCGACGAATTCGAGATACGGCCGGAGACCTTGAAAGTACGCTGCGCATCTGGAGTGACTGGCTTCGGCCGCAAAATAAGGCGAAGAAGCCGGAACCTTCCGTACCGCCGGCGACGATACAGTTGCTTGTTCAACAGGTCGATCTGTACAAGAAACAAATAGATCAGTTCCTATTCCCGCAGGAAGTGGCAGTTTCCGTACAAGAGCTGCAATCGGAAGGCTTTCACGGAACCTTAAAGAAGATTCAACGTATCGCGCAGGCGCTGGATAAGGAGAATTAATCCAATTATGGATTACAGATTGTAGATTGCGGATTCGTCGATTCAGAAGGCATTGTACAATCCGAAATCGCCAATCTCGTCTATTCGCCTTTCCTGCGCTTTTCCCATAGCCGCATCCATCGAGCAAGTTCTTTTTCCATTCCTTGATCGGTGGGCCGGTAGTAATTGCGACCGGCAAGCGATTCAGGGAGACACTCCATGTCGGCGGTACGCTCTTCTTCATGATGCGCATAGCGATAGCCGTTTCCGTAGCCGAGCCGCTTCATCAAATTCGTAGGCGCGTTGCGCAGGTGTAACGGCACGGGCTTGTTGGTTGTTTTTTCCAAATCTTCTCGGGCCGCATCGTAGGCCTCGTAAAGGGCGTTCGACTTGGGGGCTAGCGCCAGATAGATCACAGCTTGAGCCAGAGCCAATTTGCATTCGGGGAGCCCAACAAATTGCACCGTCTGCGCGGCATCCAGCGCGTAACGCAATCCTTGTGGATCAGCCAGTCCGACATCTTCGGAGGCGAAGCGGACCACACGGCGAGCGATATACAGGGGATCTTCTCCGGCCTCCAGCATTCTTGCCAGCCAGTAAAGACTGGCTTGCGGATCGCTATTGCGCATTGACTTGTGGAGTGCTGAGATCAGATTGAAATGCTCCTCCCCTGATTTGTCATACAGGAGGGTCTTTTTCTGAAGTGCTTCTTTTGCCAGAGCGCTGTCAATGCGCAGAGACCGGTCAAAGGCACGGCCAGCCTGCGATTCTGCCAAAACGACGCACAGTTCCAGTGTGTTTAGTGCAGCTCTAGCGTCGCCATTTGCATATTGTGCGATCATGCGAAGGGCATCATCTGCAATCTCAATCCTTCGGTCGCCCAGACCGCGCGGGGAGGAGAGCGCCTGCTGCAACACGCGCAGGATTTCTTCCACTGACAGGGGATTCAGGACGAAAACCTTTGACCGAGATAGCAGGGCAGAAATCACTTCGAACGACGGGTTTTCGGTGGTAGCGCCAATTAAGATGATGGTCCCCCTTTCCACGTGTGGTAGGAATGCGTCTTGTTGCGCCTTATTGAAGCGGTGGATCTCGTCCACGAAGAGTACCGCGCGCTGTCCCTTCTCGCGCCGCAAGTGTTCTGCGTGCTCGATGATTGCTTTGACCTCTTTGACGCCGGAAAGGACGGCGCTGATGGAGACGAAGTAAGACCGTGTGGAATTGGCAATGATCCGCGCTAGTGTCGTCTTTCCTGTTCCAGGCGGACCCCAGAAAATAGCTGAGGTAAGCTGATCGGCTTCGATCAACTGCCGCAACACCTTCCCCTTTCCGAGTAAGTGTTCTTGTCCGATAAATTCGTCTAGTGTTTCGGGCCGCACTCTCTCGGCCAAAGGCGTGATGGATTTCTCGCTGACTCGCCGATCCTCAGGAAACAATGGGCGGGTCATACGAGGGATCTGGACTTAAAGGTAAAGAATGGTCGGCAGCCTAACCCTTGTAGGTTTGGAAATGTCAGTTTCGACATGGGACGTCTACCGAGCTGTGCTGGTTTGACATTGATTCCTCGCCTCTTGCCTTCTGATTTTGGCAAGTTCATATAACAAGATAGAACCGGCGATTGCCACATTAAGCGACTCAACCGCTGGCGCCATAGGAATTCGAGCTTTCCTTCGAGCCATCTCCTTCAGCCTCGGAGACACCCCGAAGGTTTCATGTCCCAGGACTAGGACATACGTATCGTTTGAGGAAAAGCTTTGTGGATCCTCTCCAAAATGGCTGTCGGCGTAGATCAATTCGGCCCCTGCCGCTTGTAATGCCGCCTCCAAGGTCTCTGGTTTGACATTCTCGCACAACTGCAGATGAAACATCGCACCCATTGCCGCGCGGACAACCTTAGGATTGTAAAAGTGCGCTGTACCTGGAGTAGAGAAGACGGCTCGCACGCCGAATGCGGCCGCTGATCGGAGAAGCGCTCCGACGTTTCCCGGATCTTGAATTCCGTCCAGCACAAGAGACAAGCCATCTAAAGAAATCTGATTGGCGGAAACGAAACGCTTTTTGGCAACTGCTAGAACGCCTGGCGAATGTTTCAGCGTAGTGATCGCTTGCATCAATCTTTCGGAAAGTTGAAAGGTAGGCGCCTCTTGTATGACGATGTGGCTATTCACCACCTGGTAGACGGAATCGATTTCCCACCCGCGCGCGCGCGCCTCTTGCACGAGAGATTGGCCTTCCAACAAGAACCATTCCCCCTTTTGTCCCCACTGCGTGCGCAGGCGCCGCAAATGTTTGATGCGGGGATTTTGAAGGCTGGATATAATGGGATGCGACATACTTTCAATTATCTCATGAAACATTTACGCCTGGCCGAAATCGAAAGGATAGAGGCCCTCCGGCAGGCTGTCGCTACAGTCCGTAGAGGAGGTATTGTGCTGTATCCGACCGACACGATCTATGGACTCGGATGCGACCCGTTTTGTGACAGAGCGGTTAAGAAGTTGACCCATTTGAAGCGCCGCCTAGATTCACAGCCGTACCTGGTGCTTGTATATCGTCCTGAGGCAGTGACGCAGCTGGCCTCCCGAGTTCCCGGATTGTTCGCTTTCTTTTCGGAACGGCTCTGGCCAGGCCCGATCACGATGATTTTCGAAAAAGAGAGGAATAAAAAGCCCTTTGTCGGCAACGATTCCATTGGGATTCGCTGCCCTCGTTGGAGTTTTCTTCGGGACTTCTTGAGAATGCTTGGCGCGCCACTCATCTCGACCAGCGTCAATCGCAGTGGAGAGACTCCGATTCGTGATCCAGAGGATGCCGCGCGCCAGTTCTCGGAAGGAATTGATCTATTCCTGGATTTTGGAAAACTTCTTCACAACCACCCCTCTACCATTGTGGATCTACGTTATGACCCACCACGAATTCTGCGGGAAGGAGCAATGTTGCAGCGTGTTCAGGACGCCATCCGGGAATGGCAGGTGGTACAGCGAACCATGGTGGCGGCGATGTCCCGCAGAAAGGGCGACACGGCAGCGAGGTGATGGGCAACTCGTGGAGTGCCCAAGTCCCCGATCGCCTGCTGGCCGCTTTGCTCTGTGGACGCGTCTCGAGGTTTCTACTCGTTCTTGATTGTAATTCAGTCCCGCCGTATTCGAATATCCTTCAAGAAGAGGTAGTCGCCGGATGGAATAATGTGTACCTTGTCCAGCCGGCGGTTGTACACGACTACATTGTCCGGATACCAGAGGCTCACGTATGGCAAATCTTCAGCTACAATCTTCTGCGCTTGAGAAAAGATCTGCTTGCGCCGAGTCGGATCATACGTTTCGTTAGCTTCGTCCAACAAGGCGTCTACTACGGGATTATGGTAGTTTCCTCGGTTTGCTCCCGTCGGCGGGATGTTTCTGGAATGAAACACAAAATTGAAAATATCGGTAAACAGGTTCGCTCCCACCCAGCGCAAGGAATATAGTTGGAAATTCCCGCGCCGAATGTCTGACAGCACGGTCGCAAGTTCAAATGTGTGAATGGTTAGATTAATGCCGACTCGCTTTAAATTATGCTGGATGATCTCAGCTTGATTCACAAACTCGGCTGCCGGGGAGGACTTATAGTCAAGGGAAAATCGAACCTGCGCGTGATGGCCTCCTATATTCGGATAGCCCGCTTCGTCCAGCAATTTCCGCGCTCGAGCAGGGTCATAGTCATAGTGCCGCGTGTTTGGCTCATACGCCCAGTGGAAGGGGGGTAAAATACTGCTCGCCTTGCGTGCGAAGCCCCGATACAGATAGCGAATGATGCTATCCCTGTCGATGGCGTACGCAATCGCCTGGCGCACTTTGACGTTGGCCAGAATCGGGTGTTTGAGGTTGAAAGCCAGATATTGATAACGGACACCAGGGGCGCTTTCTACCGACAGATGAGGTTGCTGCTTCAAACGTAAGAGCATATCGCCAGGGACGGAATTCAGCGCTAGATCCACTGAGCCTCTTTCAAGTTCTAATGCCCGGGTGGTGTCATCAGGAATGATTCGGAAGTAAAGCTGTCTCACCGTAGGAGGATCTTCGAAATAATCGTCAAAAGCGGCGAGACGAACCATACGGTCGGGCTGAAAATCGACGAATCGATAAGGCCCCGTTCCCACGGGATGATGAGAGAAATCGGCGCTCGATCCTGCGGGTACGATTCCAATGGCGGGACGCACCAGATTGGTGAGAAATTCTAAATAAGGCTCGGAAAGATGGAATATCGCCGTATAGCGATCTGGAGTCGTTACTTGTTTGAGCTTTGAGAAGCTTCCCTTCTTGGGTGTGGCAAGTTCTGCCAGGCTGTCCAAAGTAAATTTCACGTCTTCGCTGGTCACCTCTTTGCCATTGTGAAACAGGACTCCATGACGCAAGTGGAATACGTACGTCAGTGGATCCGGGTTCTCCCACGATATTGCCAGGTCGGGAGCAAATTGGAAATTTTCGTCGCGGCGTATTAGTGAGTTGAACATCAACTCGTAAAGATGCGTGGTCACTTCGCTGGTGCCAATTCTTGGGTCAAGCGTCGTAGGACCCGTTTCCAGAGCCATCACGACGGTCTTAGACTCTGGCTGCGAGGTGGGAGAACAGGCGGCGCCAAACATCAGCCCCGCGGAAATTAGAAGGGAAGGACACGAGTGAGAGAATTTCTGCTGTGGCGTCAAGAGATCCGAAGGTGTGGTAAGCAGGCCTTACTGTTCTGCAAACCCTATACAGCTTCTTTCTCGGCGCTGATCACCTTCTCAGCGCCGGTATGAAGTTTCTCTTTGGTTGCGATGGTGACCCCTTTGCGCACGGCAATCATGTGCGCCACAATGCTCACGGCAATTTCTTCCGGGGTTTCTGATCCGATTTCCACGCCTACGGGAGATTCGACGCGTGCAATGAGCTCTTCGGAAATGCCGCGGCTGCGAAGGTAATCAAAGATGATCTTGCTCTTGCGGCGGCTGCCCACCATTCCTAAAAACCTTGCCGGTGAGTCGATCACCTGTTCCAGGACTACCTGATCATGACCGTGACCGCGAGTAACGATAATGACATAACTATTTGAGTGTAAACGCACCTGTTCTCGAATGCGGTCGAACTCACAAACCAGCACTTCGTCCGCTTCGGGGAATCTCTCACGTGAGGCATAGCGCGCGCGGTCGTCGACCACGGTCACTTTGAAACCCGCGAGTTTTGCGACTTTGGAGATGAAGTGGGAGATGTGCCCGGCTCCGAAAATCACTAGTTGCGGATCAGGTAAAATCGGTTCGATAAAAAATTCCACCGTTCCTCCACACACAAGGCCATCACGGGCCGCATCCTGCTGATTTAATGTGAATCTCAGCATCTTGGGCTTTCCTTTGGCCATAACGTCCTGCGCCGCTTGCCACACCTCCGCCTCGGTGCAGCCTCCCCCGACCGTTCCAATGAAGCTGCCATCCTGACGGATCAACATCTTGGCAGGATCTTTACGGGGAGTCGATCCGACCCTGCGCACCAAGGTCGCCAGCGCAGCTTTCTCACCCCGCTTCCTGATTGCAACGATTTCCTCGTACATATCCATAATTTCTAGGCCTTCAACGAAAGAACATACTCATTCTTTCTTTTCATGATACGACAATCTCTGCGGCTCCACAATGGGGGAAAGAGGGGACGCACTGGTCATGAACACAATGCAGGCTCAGTCGCGGAGCGTCACGGATTTCAGCTTTGATTCAGCCAAGCCCGAGGTCTTTTTTCCAATCTTGAAACGCATTTTCCAGCACCTGGATTTGTTCCAGGTCGACTGAAGGTACAGCAGGGAGGGAATTCAGCTTTTCGGCGCGTTGCCCGGCTTGCTGGCGCCAGAAGGGCTGTTGCAGCAGGGTCACTAATTCATCCCGGCACATCCGGGCAAAATCCAGTTCCGTGCCGACAAGCAGCAGATCCGCTCCTGCCTTGAAGCACCGGGTCGGAATTTCTTCCGGAGGGATCATCCTGCGAATGGCGCCCATGTCCAAATCGTCGGTCAACGCAATGCCGCTAAATCCAAGCGCGGTGCGCAGCAATTGGTACACGGTCGGCGCGCAAGAGGCAGGGACTCTCTCCTCGTGCGTTCCCTCTTGCCGCCGGCTGAATGGTTTTTTTTCTAGTTGTGGGTAACAGGCATGGTTGACCATTACCATTTTCAAACGGTCCCGAAGCTGCTGGTAGGGTACTAAGTCGGCGCCGGCCAGTTGCTCCAACGGCGCTTCGATTTCAGCTAGTTGCAAGTGCGTGTCCAATCGTGCTCGACCCAAGCCGGGAAAATGCTTGCCGCATCCGAGCACGCCAGCGCTCTGCAAGCCGGCTAGATATTCTTTGGCAAACGCCGTTACCAGGAAAGGGTCGTGCCCGAGGTAACGCGATCTTAGAGCATTATCCTCATCGTGAAAATGGAGATCCAAAACGGGCGCCAGAGTCACGTTGAAGCCGAACGCATGCAGGATTTCACCGCTGAACCTTCCGTAGTCGTAGAATATTTTGGCAGTATGAAATCGTGCCAGGCTCGCGGGGGAAGGGAAGGGGGGAAAGACGGCGCGCAGCCGGTCGACGGGACCTCCTTCCTGATCGATGCAAACCAAGCGCGGGGCACAGGTCTCAACGAGATTCTGCATCAAATTCCGCACCTGGAGCCGTTGCTGTAAGTTACGTGCGAACAAAATGATGCCTGCAGGGCGGAGTTTGGAAAGCATGGCCAGAGTAGATTGATCCAGGACCGCCCCGGAGAAACCAACAATGAGACCTTGTCCAGCTAGCGTTGCTGCATCTAAGTCATCATCGATCAGCGGCATCAGTTCCTAGATGAGTGGCGACATGCCTGCAAGTCGCAGACTTGCCTCATGAGGCGAGAATTGCCAACCGGTTCCCGTGCTGTCCGAAGACGAATCGACCCACGTCGCGGTGGACAGAAATACCCCGGATCGTGCCGCAGTTCAGCGTCTACGCGATTCTTGAATTTCAACCGCATTCATGCGCACTACTTGCGCGTCGATCGCTTGATTGCTGTTGAGCACCGTTTTGATGATATACGTTGGCTTGCCCTGAGATTCATGATACGTACGGGTTATCAACTCAGCGATTAAACCGATCAGCACGAATTGGACTCCGAGAATTGCAAAGAATATAGAGCCCAGCAACAAAGGGTTTCGGTGCGCCTTTACCTCATAGTAAAATTTTTGCACTAAGGTAGCGATTCCGGTCGCGAAGCCAGCGAGGATCAGCAAGATCCCAGCTCCGCCGAAGAAATACATCGGCTTGGTTGAATAATCTCCCAGGAATTTAATCGTGACCAAATCCAAAATGACTTTAAAGCTTCGCATGATTCCGTAGTTGGATTGGCCAAACTGGCGCGGGTGATGCCGCACTACGATTTCAGTTACTCGAGCGCCCGCCCAACTGGCAAAGATCGGGATAAAACGATGCATTTCACCGTACAGCCTTACATGGCGCATCAGTTCACGCCGGTATCCCTTTAACGTGCAGCCGTAGTCGTGAAGATAGACCCCAGAAATCCAACTTACCAGTTTGTTGGCCAGCACCGATGGGAGTCTGCGGGTGAGAAATTGATCCTGCCGATCTTTTCTCCAACAGCTCACCACGTCATAGCCCTCGTCCAATTTGCGCAAGATAGCCCCGATGTCTGCGGGATCGTTCTGTAAGTCTCCGTCCATCGGGATAAGGACTTCACCCTTGGATAACTCGAAGCCGGCCGCCAGGGCGGCCGTTTGTCCAAAGTTGCGGGCCAACCGCACCACCATCACGCGAGAATCGCGACCCGCAAGATCTTCTAGGATGGAATAACTCTCATCGTCACTGCCGTCATCGACAAAAATCAATTCGAACGTTTTGTTCAGCCGACTGACCGAGTCAATAATCTTGCGATAAAGCAGTCGCAGGTTTTGTGCTTCATTGTAGATAGGTACGACAAACGATATCTCGAGCATCGCCGATAGATTCTACAGGGAACGTGCTCGACTTGAAAGGTGTGTAAGAGAGTCGGAAATTGCAAGTTCACGCAGACTTCATCAGCAAACGTTATCGTATTTATGAATCGAGGTACTTAGGCTTCCTTCATAGTCCGCTAGTGAGAGATCTTCCAATCGCGTTCCCGGGCGAGCAATACTTTGGGCAATCGTGATGTGGGGGATAACTTGAGTATCTCCTTTCCTCGCGTGGGAAAGTGATCCGCGCTGCCGATCACTTCCAGACGGGCGCTGATTTGGAACGGCAACCGATCAAATTCCTCCGCCTGTAGCAAAATAAACGATTTGCCCGGTCGATCCAACTCTTCCTCCAGGTCATCGGTCCGAGAAAGTTCAAAGATATGCGTCCGCAGATAAAAGCTCATGCTGGGACTGGAAAATCGGAAATAGCCGGCACGATCCTCTGGCTGCCACGTCTGACCAATTTGCGTAGCCAGGCGGCGTATGGGTCGCAGTGTCTCCAGGGATGGAAGAACCAAAAAGCAGACGCTGATCCAGACCAACAGCAGTAGCGTCGCCAGAAGCTGGGTGGCTCGTTGCAGCCAACCCTGCCAGAGGAGCCTGGCCGTGATGACCCCGCTGGCCAGCAGAAGAAATACTGTCAGGTATGCGATTGGAGGCAATGGAAAAAACCGGGCGAGCAACACAACAATGACGCTTACGGTAATTAGGCCCGCGGCCAGCCCAAGCGCCGTCGCTCGTAACGCTAATATCCGTAGATGCGAGTGACCGCGGGTCTGCTGGGACAAGAAGTGCGCGAGCAGGATCGACAGTGCAACGTAGGCAGGCAGAATGTAATATTCCTGTTTGTTGCGTGAAAAACTGAAGAAGGCGAAAACCGTGAAGAACCAAACCCAGCAGAAACAAAGTAGGGAACAATTCTTGGGTCGCCATGACCTCCACAAATAAATCGCTGCCGGTAAGAACCAACTCCAGGGAAGTGCGTCTACTAGTAAAACCTGCAAATAGTAAAAATCTCCCCGAAGCGGACCAAAATCAAGGATGGTATACCGCCCAAAGTTCTCTTCGATTAAGATACGGTAGAGGATCGTTGCCCCGCCACGGGTAAATAGAATCCAATAATACGGAACTGCGGTGACCAGAAAAGCCGCCAAGAACAACATCGGTCCGCGGAGCCTCGTCCTTTTCCTCGCGATCCATGCATATAGACCGGTAGTGATTAGGACCAGGACCAGGGCCACTGGGCCTTTTGTCAGGAACGCAAGCCCGGTAAAAACACCGGCCGCGAGCCATTCCCAGCAATTCAGAACCGCGCGATGGAGAAAGCCGACGCTTCGCGCTTGAGCCCGCTGCGGCGGCCGCTCGAGCGCCTGATATACCAGTAGCAGGGCGATGCTGACAAACACGGTCAGCAAACAATCGATCGGTAATCTGCGCGTTACGACAAAAAAACGTGGGGTCGTTGCCAGGATCGCCGCCGCCATGAATGCAGCCGGCCAACTGCTCGCTTGCGGGCAATGCCAACTCTCGTCCGCTGCCGGCCCCAGTTCATCTGTCAACAGCGATGATCGGTGAAGAAAGTAGATCAGGAACCCAAGAAACAAACAGGCGGCAATCGCAGAGGGGAGCCGTGCAGCGAATTCACGAATGCCGAGGATCCAAAAGCTGAGGGCGATGCACCAGTAGGTCAGTGGTGGTTTTTGAATGCGGTGCTGGTAGTTGAACGTCGGATGAATGAAATCGGAGCGTTCGAGCATTTCGCGAGCGGTTTCTCCGTAGAACGCCTCGCTGGAGTCCCAAAGGGCTGAAACTCCAAGGTTCAAGAAAAATGGGAGTACGATTAGAACTAGAGCGAGAATGCGGTAAGGTAGCGGCAAGTTAGAATAGGCTCTTTTGAATTTCGGCAGTAACTTCGTCCGTACTGCGCGCGCGCGGCTGGCCTGACAAATCGATTTCTTTCCGCTCCAGCCTCTTCAGGATCTCTCTTGCGCGGCACAACACCGGCTGCGGTAATCCAGCCAGGCGGGCGACTTCAATTCCATAGCTCTTGTCGGCGTTGCCTAACACAAGCTTGTGGAAGAATACAATGTTGTCGCCTGACTCTCTTGCCGTCACGCAAAAGTTTTTTACGCCGGTGTACAACCGTTCCAGCTTGGTCAGCTCATGATAGTGTGTGGCAAACAACGTCTTTGCTTTGCGCTCCGATTCGTTGTGTAGGAACTCGGCCACGGCCCACGCGATTGACAGCCCATCGAAAGTCGCTGTTCCGCGTCCCACTTCATCCAACAGGATGAGGCTGCGCGGTGTCGCGTTGTTGAGGATATTCGCCGTTTCAATCATCTCCACCATAAAGGTGGAACGACCGCGGGCCAGATTGTCTGAGGCGCCCACTCGAGTAAAGATTTGATCTACCAACCCGATGCGAGCCGAGTCTGCGGGTACAAAGGAGCCCATCTGCGCCAGAATCACGATCAGCGCGTTTTGTCGTAGGAACGTGGATTTACCCCCCATATTCGGGCCGGTAATCAGCAGAATCTGGTGAGTTTCATTGTCGGCGTAAAGATCGTTCGGGGTAAATGGCTGGTCATCTCGCTGCTCCAAAACTGCATGCCTGCCGTTTCGAATGTCGATCACCGTCGAATCATCCACCACCGGCCGACAGTAATGGTGGCGATGGGCCACATCCGCCAGCGATGCAAACACATCTATCTCCGCAACGGCCGCTGCGCTTGCCTGGACACGCAGATGCTGAGCAACCACCTGATTGCGCAAGGAGATAAAAAGTTCCTTCTCGAGTTCCAGCATCCGCTCTTCTGCGGTTAAGACTTTCTCTTCGTACTCTTTCAACTCAGGGGTAACAAACCTCTCCGCATTTGCTAAAGTCTGCCTTCTAGAATAGTCATCGGGGATCAGTCTGAGATGGGGGCGGGTCACTTCAATGAAATAACCAAATACCCGATTATATTTGATCTTAAGTGACGGGATCCGGGTCCTGGCCCGTTCCCGATTTTCCATGGCGGCGATGTAACTTTTGCCATCTCTTTGAATGCTGCGCAGTTCGTCCAGTTCCGGATTAAAACGATCGCGGATGATCCCGCCTTCTTGAATTGAAATCGGCGGTTCCTCCATGATTGCCGAGTCTAACATTTGGGCGACATCCTCCAACGGGTCGATCGTGGTATGGAGCCGGCGCAACGGCTCACAGCGCCCCTGGCTCAAAGCAGCTTTCAATTCCGGAAGTCGTTTGAGGGAGGCTCCCAGTGTGGCCAGATCGCGAGGATTTGCTATGCCCAAGATCGCTTTGGACAGCAGCCGTTCCATGTCATGAATCTTGGACAGTAACTCGGCGGTGCCGTGTCGAAGAATCAGGTCGTCCTTTAGTTCCTGCAACGCGTCCTGGCGCTGCCGGATCAATTCGATGCTCAAACTCGGCCGGAGCATCCATTCCTTGAGCAGGCGCGCGCCCATCCCAGTTTGGGTTCCATCGAGTACCGAAAACAAGGTCCACCGGGATAAGCCGTCCACCGATTGCACAAGTTCCAGATTGGCCACACTGGAGGCGTCCATTCGCAGAAAGTCGCTCGCATGGAGGTATGAAGGCGTGCAAATGTGATCCAACGCCGACTTCTGTGTTCGCCGCAGGTATTCGATCAGCCCGCCTGCCGCCGTGATTGCGAGACCCTCCGGAGGAATACCAAAGCCATCCAGGGTTGTCACCTTGAACTGTTCCCGCAATACCCGCTGGGCGAGATCGGCATGGAAGGTCCAATCGGGAGCGCCGGTTACACTTGCGAGGCTGATCGGTTTTGTCCAATGCAGAAATCGAGTGCGCAGTGATTCGGGTACCAGGACTTCAGCAGGAGAAAAAGAGGCGAGAAACGAGAGTGCTTGTTCTTCGATATTCGGTCCAGTTGGATCGCTCAACACAAGATGTCCGGTGGAAAGATCAACGATCGCCAGACCCATGTGTTGGTCGCTAAAATGCACTGCTGCAAGGTAGTGGTGACTTTTCGGCTCCAACAGCAGATCATCTGTTGTAGTCCCAGGGGTCACGACGCGTATCACCTCGCGCCTGACAATTCCTGCCGCGTCTCGAGGATCCTCTACCTGTTCGCAAATGGCAACGCGATGACCATTTCTAACAAGACGCGCGATATAGCTATTGACCGCGTGATAGGGTACGCCGCACATTGGCACGGGAATGCCGTTCTTATCACGGCTGCGCGAGGTGAGAGTGATCTCTAATTGTCGAGCGGCCACGACGGCGTCCTCAAAAAACAATTCATAGAAATCACCCATGCGGAACAACAGCAGCGCCTCTGGGTAAGCCTGCTTCATCTGCTGATACTGCTGCATCATGGGAGTCAGGCTCTCATTCATGGCAATAGCAAGGTATCAATGCATCGATCCTAGTGCAAGGTGTCAGTTGAAACGGTCTTGCCGTACCTGCCATCATAATACGCGGCGCAAACGGCGGATTTGGCAGCTCGAATGGAAATATTCTCGAAATCGCCCGGCGCGAACCCAAGCATTTGGATTGGGCGGAAATCGCCGGCTCCTTGACGTCTTTTTATGTATAAAAGCAGGGTGATCGGCTTGGCATTGCAATGAGCACTTTAGTTCTTTCGGCGGATACAACCTCTCAGCGGGGAGGCGTTTGTCTCATGTGCGGACAGCGCGTGGTTTGTGAGCTGAACGTGGATGTCGGGCGTACATTTTCTGAAAAGCTCCTGGAAATGGTTGACTTTGTGTTACGCCTCTCTCAAGTCGGCCTGCGGCAACTGGATTTGTTGGCGGTTGCAACCGGTCCAGGTTCTTTCACGGGGCTGCGTGTGGGAATTACAACGATGAAGGCACTTGCCATGCGGTTGGGGCGGCCTTTGGTGGGAGTCACGAGCCTGGAGGCACTGGCAGAAATCGTTCCAGACTCGGGAATGATTGCTGCATTCATGGATGCCCGCCGCCGCCAGGTGTTTGCGGCGCTTTACGAAAAGGTCTGCCCGAACGCGCCCCCGCATTTGCGTAGGGCGGGAGAGGTGGCTGACCCGGCGCGCTGGATCGCCTCTCTTTATGAAAGACAAGTCAAATTTGTAGGGGATGGGACGCTCCTGTATCGAGACCTGATCGAGCAAGCGGGTCATATCGTGGTGACTTCAGAGTTTTTTTTGGCGCGCGTCGTGGCGCGAGTGGCGCTAAGGCGGCGACAGAATGGCGATATTGTTCCATTGGACTCGGTAGATGCGTATTACATCCGGCCCTCCGATGCAGAGACGAAGAGGACCGTTCCATCCTTTGGGTGACTTCATGCGGGCAAATAAGTATGCGGATGGTCCACGCAACTATTGGTCCTGAAAGGGAATATGGCGTTGGTCGCCATGCAACCGCATTGCTTGAATGTACCAGCTTGTATCGCCGCTGCGGATAAAAATAGTCCTTTCATATGCCCATTCATGTCAGAATCTTTCTACCAAAACATGTCCACCAAGTTACCACTGTTGAGCAGGAGTGCGGCTTGGAGGTATGGCGGGCTCAAGACTATGTCAACATGCTGATGAACGATACGACTTTTCACGGCTTGGTATCTGTCCTTGAAGATTCTCCTGGCGCCCCTTCGGCGGCCACCGGAATAGGGTGGGAGCCGGAAACAGGTATGACTCGTGTCTTAGGGTTTATCGCGGGCCGTATCGTTCCGCCGGATGCGGAAGTGTACAAGCTTGCCGTGGGACGCGCCTATCGGCGGCAAGGGATCGGCAGTCGCCTTATGGAGGAATTTCTCGATATGGCACGCGCGCGCCGGGCTTTCCACTGCTACTTAGAAGTGCGCCGGTCTAACTTGACTGCAATAAGGTTTTATCGCTCGCACGGGTTTTCCGGATGTCGGATCCGTCCGCTGTATTACGCCAACCCGCCTGAGGACGCTTTCGTCATGTCGCGGCGGGAAGAGAGGAAGTGATGAAAGACAAAAAACTCGGAGATCAAGCACAGCGGGGACTGCTGAGATCGCGTGGATCGGTTCACGAGGTTGTCTTGTTTGTGTCCCTTTTCTTGTTGCTCGTTTGTGACTTTTTGTCGGCGCAAGATGCCGCCGGGCGACAGCGGCAGGCGCTGAAGGATCTTTCCACCACTTTTTCACTGATGAGTGTTGCTGCTCATCCAGACGACGAAGACGCCGAAGCCCTGACCATAATGCGCATGAAATGGGGCGTGCGCGCCTCAATCGTGGTGAGCAACTATGGTGAAGGAGGACAGAATGCCACGGGGCCGGAGCTATATGAGGATCTGGGAGGGCTTCGGTACCACGAATTGCATACCGCAGCGGCTCACTACGGAGTCTCCCGTGTGCTTTCCCTTGGATTCGTCGATTTTGGTTTTTCTAAAACGGCGGAGGAGACGTTCCGTTTTTGGGGCGGGCAGGAGGAAGTAACCCGCCGTTTAGTAGCGGTGATTCGAAAAGAGAAGCCGATGGTCATTATCACCAACCATGCGGTGGATCAGGGGCATGGGAATCATCGAGCCGTCGCCATTGCGTTGAAGGATGCATTTCGACTCGCGGGCCGGTCGGATTACGATCCTGATCTTGGCACGCCGTGGCAGCCGCTGCGCTTGTTCCAAACGCAACAGAAACCGGATGCTGCCGCGGTGATACTGCAGGTGGGTGAAGTAGAACCACTCGGCGGAAAGACCTATTCGGAAATCGCGCGCGCCGGCTACCTTCAGCATGCTTCTCAAGGACCTCATCCTGTTCCCTACATCGAGCCTCGTGTGCGTTATTACAAACTTTGGGACTTCGTATCGCAGGAGAGTTTGAGCGGCGCAGATAACTTTTTCTCCGGGTTGGAACAACCGTTTCTACCGGAAATTGGGAAAAACCTAAACGTAATTCAAAATCGTTATCGAAGTCTGATCGAAGGACGCATCTTGCCAGACCCTCAGATGGCGCTAACACAGATCGAGCAAGATCTGAAAACTTTGGCGAGAATTGGGATGGGAGTTTCCACCCAATTCAGCGGGGACAAAAGGGAGAGGATTCGCGCTTCGGTCGAGGAATTGGCGGAACGATTGAGGAATTCCAAAGCCGGAGTTGCGGGTCTGCGCGCAACTTGGGACCTGACGGGGGTGTCAGGGGAGGCGGTTGCGAAGATTCAGACGACTGCTGATATTGACAACCTGTTGCGTTCCCGCCCCGTGAACGAAGCCGTTGCTGGCGATTATGCGCTGTTTCGCATCGGCATTGTCAGTCCTCTGCCACTGCAGGTGAAATCTGGATCGCGCGAATGGCCGAAGGGCTGGACCGAAGTGCGCCTCTTGCAAGGGGCATCCACAACAGAGATTTGGACGCAATATGGGATCGTGCGTCTCGCGCAAGACGCTGGCGTCACGGAGCCCTTTGGCTTGTTTTACAAAAAGGAAGATTTGCCGCAGATCGTGTGGCACGTGCTTTTTGCAAAGGATGCGATTGAAATTCCCTTCCGGTGGACGACCCACCCAAGGATATTTCCCAGGGCGCAGCTAGCGGTTTCTCCCAATCGTTGGTTGACGTGGAGGGATCAAAGGATTACCGCCATTGTGCGTCTCACCAACCGAAGCAGGGATCTGCTGCGAGGAAGGCTTACCGTTTCAGGTAGCGGAGCAAGGGACGTTCAGATAGCTCCCACGCGCACGCAGACCTTTCAATGGCCGGTTCAGTTTCAGCGTAGTCGCTCTGAGAACGAGCGCATTCGCTTTGAAGGAGAGGATGGAACGCTTGCCGAAACTGAGATTCAAGTGCGAGCGGGCGATTTGCAAGTTCCCTCGGTGAGGAAAGTGGGGTTGCTGCGACACGCGGACGCTTCCACGGAAGAAGCGTTGAGAAACCTGGGAGTTCCGTACCAGATTATCAGTCATGATGAACTGTTGTTATCGGGCGATCTGTCGCAGTACCAGACGATTCTTGTGGATCATAGGAGCTACGTGCTGATTCCAGATCTGATCGGGAATAACGATCGTTTGTTGGAGTTCGCGCGCAATGGCGGCAATCTCGTGGTGTTCTACCAGCGCGCCGGTGAATTTAACACGGAAGCTGGATATCCACAGCTTTCCCCATACCCCTTGCATCTGTCCAGCCAACGTGTCAGTGTGGAGGAGGCGTCTGTAAAGGTTCTTCTTCCTGACCATCCGCTGCTGCGCCAACCGAATCAAATTCAATTGGAAGACTTTGACCATTGGGTACAGGAGAGAGGGCTTTACTATCCGGACCAGTGGGACGAACGTTACCAGGCGCTGCTCTCGTGTCACGATCCAGGCGAAGGCCCACTGGATGGAGGGCTGCTGGTGGCGTCGATAGGGAAGGGCGCCTATATTTATACGAGTTACGTGTGGTATCGGCAGTGGAAGGAACTCAACAACGGCGCGTTTCGCATGCTGGCCAATCTGTTGAGTTACAGCCGCCCGGAGTAAAGTTTGAAGCTACCGTCGGGGGCATACTCGGTGAGGAGGCGTTGGCGTCTGCGTCCCGGTTGCCGTGAGCGTGTTCGTAGATGACGGTGTGATCGTGCGCCTGGCTCGGCGCAGGGGGATTACACGTTGGATACTTCTTTTGTGCTTTCGGCATGATAAGCCGTCCAGGGTCTCAGGCAAGTAAAACGGGCGCCGTTCTCACTTTATTATTCCTGATCCTGTTCATTGGGGTCCTGGACAACCAAGTAATTCTGCCCATTCTGAGCCTGATTGCGGTGACATTCCACCGTTCGGTAGCCGAGTTGGGTTGGGTCGTTACTGCTTACGCATTGGGCGCGGCGGTGCTGAATTTGCTGTTCGGGCCGCTTTCCGACTCTTTTGGCCGAAAGCCGATGCTGCTCGTTGGTTTGGCCGCATTCGCGATCTCCGGTTATTTGCTGAGTCTCCGTCTGACATTTTTGGAGTTTTTTGTCCTGCGGGTGCTGATGGGCGTTTTTGCCGGAATTTTAAGTACCAGCGTCACCGCGTACGTGGGGGATTATTTTCCTTACGAGGTGCGAGGGCGGGCGATGGGGGTGGTGATGGCCTCGTATTTTGCCGCCCTGATTTTCGGGGTTCCCATGGGGGCTTTTATCGCGGATCATTGGGGTTGGCGTCGGATTTTTACGGTGACGGGGCTGTTGGCGACTTTCTTGACTTTGACCACGGCGCGTATTTTGCCGCGTGGGGCGAAAATCTCTGGCACTCGCAGAATTTTGGCCGAGAACGGAAGCCATTTCCGTCTGGAGCCAGATGACTGGCGCGCGAATAGGATTCGACGGGTACGCAGGAGCGCGGCGGAACATTTCAATCGCTATCGTCATTACCTCACGTCGCTGCCAAGGTTGGCCGCATTGGTGAGTGCTGCTTTTGTATCGGGGGCTACCTTGGCAGTGTTAACATTTGTCAGTCCCTGGTTGATGATGGACTTTGGATTGAGCGCATCAAGAGTGGGACTCATTTTTTTGATGGTGGGTACCGCATCGATTATCGCTTCTCCGCTGTCTGGCTGGGCTTCAGACCACCTGGGGAAGCGACGGCTGTTTGTGATTAGCAGTCTGGCCGCGGCTGTCTTAATCGCTTTGCTGCCGTGGCTAAAGAACATGCGACTTTTGCTGATTTTGTTTTTTGGCGTGGCGTTGGTGATTGCCTTTCGCCAAACATCACAGCAGGCGCTGGTTACCGAGCTAGTCCCGGCTCAAGGGAGAGGAAGCTTTATTGCCTTGCGCAACTGCTTTTCGCAAGCAGGAATCGCAATTTCAGTTATTTTCGCGTCGCTCCTGTTTGAAAGCTACGGCTTCAAGGGAGTGGCGCTGTTTTCAGCGGTCCAGTCGGTGCTGGCGGCATGTTTCTTTTTCTGGGTAGCCGAACCGGCGCCGAGTGGGCCCCCGTTCAGGACATAAGCAGCAGCACCCGGAGTTTTCCTGACGATTCCCTTGCCGCCCGTGACAGAAATTGGTTGAAGTGTGAATGTGAAATCACCATTGATTTTGACCGCGGGAAATATCGATAATTAGCTTTTTTAACTTTGAGCAAATCTGACCTTGGAGGAAGTGTGAAGCGTTTCTGGTACTTGCTTGCTTTGGAAAGTATGGTAATGGTGGCGTTGGTAGGTTGCGAAAAGAAGGAGCCAGCCAATGAGTTGGAGCGTATTCGCGAGGCCGAGCATTTGTATGTCGGGATGCAGCCCGTGAACGATCCATTCGGCATCAGCTCTGGGACACAAATTATTGGTTTTGACGCCGATTTGGCGCAAGCGATATCCCACAAAATGAATGTTCCTATTCGATGGGTTCCAAAGCCGTTTGAAGAATTATTCGACAACTTGACCGAGAAAAAAGCCGATCTGATCATTTCTGTCGTCAGTATTTTGCCTGAAAGGAAGGAAAAATTCGCTTTCTCCGAGCCCTATTTTCAATCTGGGCAAATCGTTGCCATTCGGAAAGATAGCGAGAAGGAAATCAAAGGAATTGAAAGTTTGAAAGGCAAGAAGGTGGGTGTGCAGAATAAGACGGCGGGTCACATATTTGCGCAAAATGACGAGCGGTTGAAAGCCGCCGAGGTTATCGCATACCCCACCGTGGACTCCGCTCTGCTCAAGCTGAATGAGAGAGAAGTGGACGCAGTAATTGCGGGATTTCCAGTTTTGGTGCAGGATGTGGAAAAAAGCTTCCCGAACCTCACCATCATCGGCAGGCCGTTGACCAATGAACAGAAGGCGGTCGTACTCCGCAAAGGCGAGGAGAAACTGTTACAATTGGTCAACGAGACAATCAGCGAAATGAAATCTCAGGGGAAGCTGGAAGAAATGGGAGCAAAGTGGTTCAAGAATTACCCCAGGATTAAAGAACTTCAAAGTCAAGTTCCAGGGACACCGCTTGGATGAGGCCCTCCGTTTTTGTCAAACTGGCTCTATTTTCAGCTCTGCTGTCTGCAGCGATCCTTTTTATTGCCTTGAGGTGGAGTGCCCCTCCAGCGTCCGAGGGGAGTTTTGAGCCCCAGATTCAGGGTTCCCGTTCCGTTGCTTTCAGCCAAGACGAGCACAACAACATTGATATTTACAAGCGCGCCAGTCCGGGTGTGGTCAACATAACCAGCATTAGCATTGAATATGACTTTTTCTTTGAACCGGTGCCAAGGAAGGGAATTGGCTCCGGTTGTGTGATCAATCAGCAGGGTCATATTCTTACCAATAATCACGTCATTGAGGGAGCGGAGAAACTGGAAGTAACTCTGCACGACAAGTCAAAATACTCGGCCACTGTAGTTGGAGCGGATCCGATCGCAGATGTGGCAGTGGTGCGTATCAATGCTCCCAAAGAAAAGCTACACCCGATTCCGTTCGGTTCACTGGATTTGCAGGTGGGCCAGAAGGTGCTGGCGATCGGGAACCCGTTTGGTTTCGAGCAAACGCTCACCACCGGAATTATAAGCGCTCTGAACCGTTCGATTCGCGCCGAGAGTGGCTTGTTGATGACCGATCTGATTCAAACCGATGCAGCGATCAACCCCGGAAACAGCGGTGGACCGCTGTTGAACGCAGCAGGGGAAATGATCGGGATTAACACCAGCATTTTCAGCCCAAGCGATCGAGGAAGCATCGGAATTGGTTTTGCTGTCGGAGTTAAAACACTCAGCCGTCTTGTTCCTCAGCTCGTCAGCTATGGTAAGGTAGTTCGACCCGTGATTGGAATCCGTGGGCAGCCGGTATTTCCCGAGCTGGCAGAACTCTTGCGGTTGCCGATTGACCACGGAGTGCTGGTGATTTCTGTAGAGTCCGGTTCTACTGCGGAAATTTCAGAAATTCGAGGAGGGGATCGGCGCGTGCGCATCGGGAACGTGATTATGCTGGTAGGCGGCGATATCATTGTGACGGTAGGCGGGCAGGATGTGAATTCTGCTCAAGATATTGACGACGTTTTGAAGGATCGCAATCCTGGAGAAAAGTTGGAGGCGGTCATCTATCGGGCTGGAGAACGCCGAAAAATCACTCTTACGCTGGCGGAAAAACAGAGTCGGAAGATCTTGAGGTTTTAAGGATATTCAGATTCATACCGACTTGGGTTGGAACGCATCCTAAGAAATTCCCGCTCGGCCGGCGCGGTAAGTCTTGATACATGCAAGTGGAGCGAAACCATCCAAGTTGTCCTGATTGCAATGACACCGGGTGGCGGCTGGATGCGGTAACCAGTGCGGTGCGACGCTGTGACTGTACCTTGGAGAAGGACGTCGGGGCACGTCTGCGCTATGCTCGCATCCCGGTCCGATACCAGCACTGTTCTTTGGAAAACTATCACCCCCAGCACGATTCACAGTTTGCAGCCAAGGGGTTTGCTGAGAAATTTGTGGATCAGTTTCCACAAGTTGACGGCGGCTTGCTGTTTGTCGGCAGCGCCGGTGTGGGAAAAACTCACTTGTCGGTGGCGATTCTGAAGGCGTTGGTCGAGCGCAAAGCAGCGCACGGGCTTTTCTACGATTTTCGCGATCTGCTGCGCGAAATTCAACATTCTTGGAATCCTGTGTCCCAATCGTCGGAGATCGAGGTGTTACGACCAGTCTTAGAAATAGACGTTTTGGTCTTGGATGAGCTTGGAGCCAACAAACCTACCACCTGGGTGCAGGATACCATGACGCACATCATTAACTCGCGCTACAATGAAAAAAAGGTCACAATCTTTACTTCCAACTTTCCCGATCGGGAAAGCGACGGCAGCTCTCGTGGGCCAGACGCAGCTTTGATGCGTCGTGAGGAAAGCCTGACGGATCGCGTAGGGGCGCGCTTGCGGAGCCGCCTATACGAGATGTGCACGCTGGTGGAAATCGTGGGTGAAGATTTTCGCAAAACCGTGCGTCAATCCAGCTTCCGATTCAAGTAACGTAAAAAGCTCCCACGCTCAGCTCAACGAAGGTCATTGCAAGCCGTGGAGGATGTCATCGGGCTCAAGAAGCCGCTGTTGACGAGCCGCGCCCTGTCAGGAGCGTGTGAGGAGATGGGCGAAGCGGAAATCACTCATGCGACTTATCTGCTTGAAGACGGCTACGACATCCGAACGGTTTACGAACTCGTCGGGCACAGGGGCGTCAGTGCAACGTATAGAGTTTATCCACAATGCCCCGGCAGCAACGAGCGAGTCGAGGTGACGTTTCGGGGCATCGTGGATAAAACGCGTTGAACTGAAAGGGTTGGAAACCAATCCCCTAACGCTGAACTTCGCGGTGGTTTCTTAAGATTTAGATCCAGAGGACTTCGAACTGCATCGGGGTTGCGGTTGAGGACGTGGGTATAGATCCAAGATGCTGCAGCACATTTGATCTACACGCATGTGCTGAACCGAGGCGGGAAAGGCGTCCGCAGTCCGGCAGACCTGCTGGGAAGCCGGCAGGAAACCGCTTAAGAGGAAACCATATAAAGTAATTGAAGAAGGCGCGCCGCGCGCGTATCCTGATGCGAGAACGAAGTTTAACCAAGGTTACTTGGCGCTGTTTTAAGCCGACAGATTTGCGGTTTATAAGGCTTAAAATGGA